>NZ_JBIRGJ010000001.1:0-1495607 GCF_044327915.1 Streptomyces afghaniensis | reverse complement strand
TGCGGCCAGGCGTCGCCAGCACGTCATGCCCGAACCAAAACCCAGCTCCTGCGGCAGATACTCCCACTGGATGCCGGTGTGCAGCACGAACAGGATCCCGCACAGGGCCTGCCGGTCCGGCACTCGCGGCCGGCCCGCAACCAGCTTCGGCCCCGGCTCGGGCAGTAACGGCTCGATGAGCGACCACAGTTCGTCCGACACGATCCACGGCCGCGACTGACGTTTGCCCACGACCCGACCAACGAGCAGACAAGCCGACGGTCACTTGATCAACAACTTCTGTTAGGACCTCTTAGCAGCGTCCGGCACGGGGAGAGTAGCCCAGTGTTTCCGGAAAGCGGCAATGAGGCCCGGCTCTCGCCTTCTCAGCGTTCGACGGCGTCGTACTGCTCGCGCCACTTGTCGATCAAATCCGCCATCTCACGCTGCATGAAGGTGTAGAAGTCCTGCATCTCGTGCAGGCGCCGTCCGGCCACGCTGTCCTCGTCGGCGGCCTTGATGCCCGCGGCCGCCGCGTCCCCGCTGCTCCGCTGTACTTGGCCCCGAAGTCCTGGCTCAGACACCAGGAAACAAGTAACCCGCCGGTAGCTTTCAGGGCTTCGTCGCCGCGGTCTTCTCCGATTGGCGCGGCACGGTCGTGGTCTTGCCGAGGTGCCTGTACCCCGTCGACCTCGGCACGCCGAACATGTCGCGATCTGCTGGACAGTCTTCTCCCCCGCTCGTCGTAGAGCCGTTGGGTGAGTGCGGCCTGGTCCGCGGTGAGCTTCGGCCGGCGCCTGCCGACCCGGACGCGGGCCCGTGTGGAGGTGCGTGAGGGCTTCGCGTGCCGAGCCCACACCTGTGGAGTGATCTGCCTCACAGGCTGTCACAGCGATCAGTCGCGCGGTGTCTTGAGGCCGAACCCCTTGAGACAGAGGAGACAGCATGACCGAGAAGCACCGCATCGTCGTCCTCGGCGCCGGCTATGCCGGGGCCTACGTGGCCGGGACCCTGGCCCGTCGGCTGTCCCCGGCGGACACCGAGATCACCGTGGTCAATCCCGAGCCGGACTTCGTCCAGCGGCTGCGGCTGCACCAGCTCGCGGTCGGCCACGAGATCGAGGCTCCCCAACTCGCCGACGTCTTCGTGGGCACGGGGATACGGCTGCGCCTGGCCCGTGTCACCGCCGTCGACCCCGAGCGCCAGGTCGTCGCCGTGGTCGACGCCGATGGCGGCGGCGAACTCGGCTACGACACGCTTCTCTACGCGCTCGGCAGCCACGTCGCCGACCACGGCGTCCCCGGAGTGGCCGAGCACGCCTTCGACGTCACCAGCCGGGCCGCGGCGCTGCGCCTGCGCGAGCGCCTGGACAGCCTGAGCCGGCGGGACGACGACGGGAGCGTGCTGGTCGTCGGCGACGGGCTGACCGGCATAGAGACCGCCACCGAGATCGCCGAATCCCGGCCCAGCCTGTCGGTGACGCTGGTCGCCCGAGGCGAGTTGGGCACCTCGCTCTCCGCCGGAGCCCGCGGCCACCTGCGCCAGGCCTGCGACCGGCTGGGCATCACCGTCCTGGAGCACACCACCGTCGAAGCCGTCGAAGCGACGCGGGTGTTGTGCGCCGACGGCACCGCCCTGGTGTCCGACGCGACCGTGTGGACGGCCGGGTTCGCGGTCAGCCCCATCGCCGCCGTCGGCGGTCTCGAGGTCACCGAGAACGGTCGGATAGTCGTCGACCGCACCATGCGGTCGGTCTCCCACCCGAACGTGTACGCCGCCGGCGACAGCGCCTACGCCATCGGCGACAACGGCCGGCCGCTGCCGATGTCCTGCGCTTCGGCCGGCTACACCGGCAGGCAGGCCACGGCCGCGATCGTGGCACGCCTGACCGGCAGCGAGGTCCGGAACACCAAGCTGGAATACCACGGCAACCACATCAGCCTCGGGCGGCAGGACGGGATCCTGCAGATGGTCGACCACGAAGCACAGGCGAAGCCGAAGTACGTGGGCGGCCGGAAGGCCGCACGGATCAAGGCGGGCATCGTCAAGATGTCGCTGTGGACCACCTCGCACCCCACCTTCGGCCTGCCCAAGCGCAAGCACCGCCTGGCCGCCGCGCCGGATCTGTCCGCCGAGAAGACGGTCCGACCCCTGGAGAACGGAGCAGCCAACCATGGCTGACGAGAGAGGCCGAGAGATGACCGACCACACCACCGACGTGGCGACCGAAGCGTTCGTCACCCACCGCAACCTGCTGTTCACCGTCGCCTACGAGATGCTCGGATCGGCGGCCGACGCCGAAGACGTCCTCCAGGAGACCTGGCTCCGCTGGGTCAAGGTCGACTTGGGAATGGTGAGCGACCAGAGGGCGTACCTGGTGCGGATCACGACCCGGCAGGCGCTCAACCGGCTGCGCACCATGAAGCGCCGCCGCGAGGCGTACGTCGGCCAGTGGCTGCCCGAACCGCTGATCACCACGCCGGACGTGGCCGAGGACATCGAACTCGCCGAGAGCATGTCGATGGCGATGATGCTCGTCCTGGAAAGCCTTTCCCCGACCGAGCGGGCGGTGTTCGTGCTCCGCGAGGTCTTCGAGGTCGATTACGACGAGATCGCCGAGGCCGTCGGCAAGAGCCCCGACGCCGTCCGCCAGATCGCGCACCGCGCCCGCCGGCACGTCGGCGCTCGCCGCCCCCGCAGGACGGCCTCCCTGAGCGAGACCCGGGCGGCCCTGGATTCCTTCCAACGCGCCATCGAGTCCGGGAACCCGCAGGACCTCCTCGACGTACTCGCCCCCGACGTCGTTCTGCTCAGCGACGGCGGCGGCGTCAAGAGGGCCGCGCTGCATCCGGTCATCGGCGCCGAGAAGATCGTCCGCTTCTACCTCGGCGGCTCCGCCAAGGTCGAGGCCACCATCACCTGGGAGCCCACCGTGGTCAACGGCAGCCCCGCACTCGCCGTATACGTGGGCGGCGAGCTCGACGGCGTCATGGCCGTCCGTGTCGAGGACGCCCGCATCACCGGCCTCTACTTCGTCCGCAACCCCGAGAAGCTGACCCGCGTCACCTCCGAGACCCCGCTCACCCTGCGCTGACGACCTCGGCTCGGACACCACCCATCCACAGCACATACGGGCTTCGGCCAAGGAGAGGCATGGATACTCAGGCACCGGGCGCATCCGGCCCATCCCCGTCGCCCTGGCCGACGGTGGCCAGGGCGGTCGCTCTGCTCATGGTGATCATCAGTGTGCTGCTCACGGCCTTTGCCTGGCCGTCGGTGCGGTCGCATGTACACGATGTGCCGATCGCCGTCGCCGGACCGACCGCCGCAGTCGAGCAGGTCGGCGCCGCCCTCGACCAACGTCTGCCGGACGGCTTCGCGATCACCGAGGTCGCCGACACCGCAGCCGCCGAACAGTTGATACGCGACCGGGAGGTGTACGGGGCGATCGACGTCAGCTCCCGCACCCCGCAGGTCATCACCGCCTCCGCCGCCGGCGCGGCGGTCGCCCAGACCCTGCAGAGCGTCGCGACCGGGCTCGGTCAGGCGCAGGGACACGGCACCGGCGGGACCCCCATCCGCGACCTCGTCACCCCGCCGGCCGACGACCCCCGCGGCGCCGGCCTGGCCGCCGGAGCCCTGCCCCTGGTCATGGGCGGCCTCCTCGCCGCGCTGCTGCTGACCAGACTCGTCCGCGGCACCACCCGCCGGGTCACCGGAGCGCTCGCCTTCGCGATCACAGGCGGCCTGGCCGTGGCAGCGATCCTGCAGTTCTGGCTGGGCTCCCTGGGCGGCTCCTACGCCGCCAACTCCGGTGCCGTCGCACTGGCCATCGCGGCCACCTCCTTGAGCATCATCGGGCTGGAGTCACTGCTCGGGTACGCCGGCTTCGGCCTCGGCGCCGTCGTCATGATGCTCATCGGCAATCCCCTGTCAGGTACCTCGACCGCACCCGAGATGCTGCCCGGCTGGTCCGGCGCGCTCGGCCAGCTGCTGCCGCCCGGGGCAGGTGCCCAGGTGCTGCGCTCCACGGCCTTCTTCGACGGCCGTGGAGCGACTCACCCCGTCATCGTCCTGGTGGTCTGGCTCGCGCTCGGTGCGGTGCTGTGTCTGGCCGGCAGTCTGCGCGCGCCGTGCCACCACCGTCGCGGCGGGACTTCTGAGGACGCCCGCATCACCGGCCTCTAACACGTCCGCGACCCTCAGAAGCTGACCCGCTTCACCTCCGAGACCCCGCTCACCCTGCGCTGACGCCAACGGCTCGGAAGCACCCGTCTATCTCCGCACACCACAAGAGGGGGACCACACCATGATCAGACAAATGACGGCCGCCGCGTCGCGCGGCCTCACCTTCCTCAGGACCGCGATAGCCCTGCAGACCCTGACCCTCTTCTTCCAGGCGGTCACCGCGGGCATGCTGCTGACCTCGTCCCACGGCTATCTGATGCACGACGTCGGATCGAAGGTGATGTACGCAGCCGTCATGCTGTACGTGCTCGCCGCGATCCTGGCCTGGCGCCCGGGCGGCGGATCCCCCCGCCCCGTCCTGTACGCCACCGGCTTCCTCCTCCTCGCCTCGGCGCAGGTCGCGCTGGGTATCGCGCACGTGTCCTCGTTCCATGTCCCCTTGGGCGTGGTGATGTTCGCCCTCAGTACCCTGGCCCTGGTCCAGACACTGTCCCCGCGCCCCGCTGCCAGGTCGTAGCCGCCGCCTGGTGGACTGGCGATCTCGACCTCATGGATTTCCTCCCAAAAAGGCCATGCCGAGATGGTGCCGGAGCAGGGTCGGTCGCCGAGCAAAAGGAGGGGGCAGGGCAGCTGGTGCCACGTGCAGCCTGACGTGGCCACGAGAACGATCGCCGCCAGCAGACCGGCACGCCAGTCTTGTACGATCTTGCGCCCTGATCTAGTCCCGCATACTCACCAGTTGAGATGGCCTGTTAGTTGAATACGGTGGCTTGTTGGCCTCGGTGTCGGCCTGGGGCCGGTGGTTGCCGCTCGACCGCCGCGCCTTGGCCCACCAGCCGGTCATCAGCATCCGGCCGCCGGCGGGCAGGGTGAGGTGAAACGCTCGGGGTCATTCACTCAGCTCGTCCTGCCAGCCGTCCTCGTCGGTGTAGAGGATCGCGCGCAGGCCACTTCGGTCGCTGCTTCCTGGATGTCGGTGATGGCCTGGCTGAGCGGCTGGCGCAGGGTCGGCGGGGTGGCGAGGAAGCAGTTCCGGCGTCGGTCGAGCCAGCGCGGGCTGTGGGCCCGGTCGCGGACGACGCCGCTGGTGCGGGACGGCTGGCCGCAGGCGGAGCATGGCGGCTCCTGCTGCATTCGTGCCCAAACTTCGGCGAACCGGGGGTCGAGTGGGGCGGGGTTAGAGAGGCCGGGGCGACGCCGAGCTTGAGCGCGGCCTGCTCGTGGTTCATTCCTGCTCCTGGGTGTGACTTCCAGTGATAGGTGGCCAGCCGCCTTAGACGCCGTTTCAGTTGGCGTGATCTTGGGGCAGTCTGGGGTCATGACTGCTGCGCTTGTCGAACGGTTGGCGCCGGAAGACCTGTGGGAGTTGTTTCAGCGGGTGGTGCCGCCGGCACCAGTCCGCCCGCAGGGCGGAGGGCATCCTCGGCGAGGGGACCGTGAGGTATTGGCCGCGATCATCTTCGTGGCCACCTCGGGCTGCACCTGGAACCAGCTGCCGCCAGGCTTCGGCCTGTCGGGCGTGACCGCCTTCCGCCGGTTCACCGAGTGGACGGAGGCCCGGGTGTGGGCCAAGCTCCACCGCCTGGTCCTGGACGAACTCGGTTCCCAGGGCGGGGTGGACTGGTCGCGGTGTGCGATCGACTCCGTCAGCGTCCGGGCCCTCAACGGGGGCAGCTGACGGGACCGAATCCGACTGACCGCGGCAAGAAGGGTTCGAAAATCCACCTGATCGTTGACCGTCGCGGGTTGCCCCTGTCGATCGGCATCTCGGCCGCGAATCTCCATGACAGCCAGGCCCTCATCCCGCTGGTCCGCGGTATCCCGCCCATCCGCTCCCGCCGTGGCCCTCGCCGCCGGCGGCCCGGCAAACTGCACGGAGACAAGGGCTACGACTACCGGCACCTGCGACGCTGGCTGGCTTCCCGCGGCATCCGGCACCGCCTGGCCCGCAAGGGCATCGAGTCATCCCGACGCCTGGGGCCGACACCGCTGGGTCGTGGAACGGACCGTGTCCTGGCTGTCCGGCTGCCGCCGACTCCACCGCCGCTACGAGCGCAAGCCAGAACACTTCCTCGCCTTCACCGCCATCGCCGCGACCCTCATATGCCACCGCAGACTGGCCAACTGAAATGGCGTCTAAGCAGCAGGGCAGCCCTGGCCTGCCTGCCTCAAGGCTGGGCTGGCAGACGAACGGCGCGTCGCTGCCGGGGAGTTGTCAGCTCTCGTTCACCCGTCGGCAACCACGTGAGGAGACCCTTCTCCGGGCACGTTGATCAGCACAACGTGCCTTTTTTCGTCTATTGGGGGGAACAGATGCGAAGACCTGGCATACGCCGTGCGGGAATTGCAGCGGCGGTGGGTGGCCTGCTCACCGTGCTCGTCTCGCCCGGCGCCCATGCGGCCCCGGCGGCGCTCACAGATCCGGCGAAGGCGGCAGCGGTGGCCGCCGAGCTCGGAGACGATCGGAGCGCCGGCGTGTACTACAAGGATGGGCGGCTCGTTGTCGGGGTCACCGACGAGGCTGCCGCAGGATCGGTTCGGAGCGCAGGCGGGACGGCGGAGGTTGTCACCCATAGTGCGAACGAACTCGACTCCATCCACGCGGAGTTGGATCGACTGGCAGGTATCCCCAACACAACTTGGGGCGTTGACCCGAGCAGTAACCAGGTGTCCGTCAAGATCTTCGATGGCGTTTCCACCGCTGATCGAGCCCGGCTTGAACGGGCTGCCACGCTTCACGGAGACGCGGTACGCATCGAGAGACGCTCGGGCAAGCTGGAGCCGGCTGCCTATGACATGCGAGGTGGCGTCGGCATCGTTTCCGACGACTGGCTTTGCAGCTCAGCGTTCAACGTCCAGAACAACTCAGGTGAGAAGTTCATGCTCACCGCCGGACACTGCACTATCGGTCAGAACTTCACCTGGTACCGGTACAGCGGCACCATCAAGTTGGGAACGGTGACAGACTGGTCGTACGAGCCCGGGGACTGGGCCGTCGTCGACTACACGAATCCTGACGTCTCCCCACTCGGGATGGTCCAGTACAGGGACGGCACCTCGTCGCAGATTACGGCCTCACGCTGGGTCTCGGACGGAGAGAAGGTGAAGCGCGTGGGCACCACGAGCCAGGACTTGGACGGCATAGTGCTCCAACCGAGCACCACCGTGAACTACCCCGACGAAGGGGTCACGCTCTACAACATGGTCGAGACCAGCCTCTGCAGCAAACATGGCGACAGCGGAGGGGCACTGTTCGCGGGGACGACCGCCTTGGGCATCAATTCCGGCGGCAACTACCTCGACTACGCCTGTGGCAATACGGATGCGCAAACCGATCGCGTTTCCTATTACCACCCGGTCCAGGACGTGCTCCTCAAGAAAGACCTCAGGGTCTTCTGACCCGAATCCAATGGTGGGGTGAGGACACCTGCCGGATCGCACGGCTGCTGGAACGGGCCTGTACTGACGCTGCACGCCCGGTACAGGCCCGCACCACACACGGCCCGCGATGAAGAGCTTCGTCACGATGCAATAACAGAGGCGGCCTTGCACGGGAACGAACCGAACCGGGTCCGGGGTCCGCGCGTCACAGGGGCGGTAAGGGCCCCACACCTCCGCCGCGCAACTCCACTCGTCACCGTCATTCCCTGGGGGACCCATGCGTACGAACACCACGCGCACCGTCCATCTGCTCGTCACGCTCGCCGTGGGGGCCGGGGCCGTCGCAGGGTGCGGCAGTGAGAAGTCCAACGGTACCGGCACGGAGGTCCACCCCACCGAGTCGGCGCAGGTGGAGGCCCGCGCCCGTAAGGTCGCCAACGCTTGGGACGGCTCCGAGGCCGCCGAACAGTGGCACAAGGGCTACTACCCGATGAGCGAGGTGGTCCAGTTGCCCGAGAACGGCTTGCGCAACGAAGCCGACGAGCGTGCTTACGAGACGGGGAATTTCGACTTGCGTGCAGACCTCTCGGCCGCCCCGCGCAAGGACGGGCAGGCGACGTGGGAGACCGGCGGCTCCCTGACCATGCAGATCATGGAGGCCCAGCAGGCGTACAAGGCCCTGGATCGCGACAGCAGCCCCGGACCGCGCCTGACGGTGACCGGAGCCGAACTGGGTGAGATGACCCTGGTTACCAGCCGCGGACCTGCCACCGTCCCGGCCTGGCTGTTCACACTGGACGGCTACGACACCCCGCTCAAGCGGGCCGCCGTCAACCCCTCGAAGCTCCCCGAGCCGCCGATCAAGCCGGCTCGGGAAATCCCCACCGATGTGCTGGCGCCGCTCGGTGGGTTGGTCGAGGTGGCCGCGGACGGCCGGTCCGTCACCGTCGTGGCCACCCATGGATCGTGCGACGAGGGGCCCACCGTGGATGCGCTGGAGACGAGCGGCAGCGTGGTGCTGTCCGCATCTGTTGCCGGGGCGAGCGAGGGTGACTGCACTAGCGAGATGCGCGGACGGAAAGTGAGGGTGAAGCTGGACCGGCCGATCGGCGACCGCATTCTCCTGGACGCCTCCACGGGCCGACCGGTGCCGTACGGTCAGTGGCCGAGGACCTCCCAGAGCTGGAGCTGAGCCTGTTCAGAGGCCCTGCCTATGCGGTACGGCGACGTGACCGCATCCCTCGCCGTGCTCGTGAGTGTGGTCCGGGTAGGGAGCGTGTGCAGTGGTCATGGTTCGTCTCCGGTGGTCCTTCGGCAGCCAACTGTGCCGAAACGCCGGCCCCTCTTGACTCAATGCTGCTCCTCAACTTCCCCTCGGACGGGATACGCAACGTGACAAGGGAGTGGCACGCGGCCGGAGTTGACCGCAGAAGGCCGCTGCCGCGCGGCGGGTGTTGTGACCTTCTCGGTGGGCGAGGTCGCCGCCTGACACGGGCTGTCCACAGCTGTGGAAACCGAGGGCCCTCGTCGGCCAATACGCCCGGTCGCCCACGCGGACCCCAGCGGAGCTTGGATCTCGGCCAGTGCAGTTCAACCTTCGACCAAGGCCGGATGCACCCTGCCCGGCCCCTGGAGCGAGAAGCGAGAACGCCAGCTCGGAGAGCTGGCCGATCCGGTGAGCCAGCAGACCCAGCGTGATCCGAGTGGCATGCAGCACCGACTCCTCGCCGCCCTCTTCCTTGCTGCTCGCGTCGGTGAACCGCGCACAGGTACGGAAGAGTTCGGCATTGCCCAGTCCGGCCAGCTCTTCCCGCAAGACGGGGTCAGCAGTGACGAGGACGGCCTTGAGCTGATTGATGGCCTGCGTACGGGCTTTGACAGCCGACGCCTTCGTGAGTTTCTACATTCTCGCGATCTGCACCGGACCGTCGCCCGCTTTGGCCCGCGCGCACGTCCGCCCGCTCAATACGGCCCTGGCCGCGTTCTGGGCATCGAGCGACCGGAACTGGAAGGTACGCAGTCAGACCATGGAGGCTGGCACCTTCGAGCCGACCGACACCGACCTCGACTTTGGAGCGTTGAAGCTCAGGGAGGGCTGCCCGGCGAAGAACGAGAAGCCGCCGGCCGCTGAAGGCGGCAGGGTGCCGAACTTCGCCGGCGAGTCGGTCAAGGCCGCGCGCTCCGCCCTGGACTCCGGTGTCTCCCTCACGGTGAAGGATGCCCTGCCGGACGACCGCTGGGTACTGGTCGAATCGAATTGGAAGGTGTGCACGCAAGAGCCGGCCGCGGGCACATCGCTCAACGGGCAGCCGGTCACTCTCAAGGCGGTCAATTCGAGGAGTCCTGTCCCTGACCGTCAGTCGGGCTGCAGTAGGGCACACGACGCCACGTAAGTCACCGAGTTGATTGGGAAACCCACGCGATGAGTCTCGTCTCTGCTGACTTGGATATACCCACCGCAAGTGACTACGCCTGCGACTGGGCGCTGATCGATGTAGAAACCTCAGTACTCGTACCCCGACGGGACCGAATGCTGTCCGTCGCGGTGGTGACGATCAGCCCGGAAGGCGAACAGCCCGGAAGGCGAACAGCCCGGAAGGCGAACAGCCCGGAGAGTTCTCGACCCTGCTCAACCCTGGATGCGACCCTGGGCCGGTCGAGGTACACGGGCTCACGGCTGAGCGACTGCGGGCGCTCCGACCTTCGCCCACCTCCTCCGTGATCTTTGGCGGCCGGGAGCTGCCCGAGGTCGTCATGAGGCGATCGCATCCGGGCGACCAGCAACCCAGGGCATCCCTTGTCGGGGTTGGCCCGGGGATCCGTCCGGCCTGCCTCGTCTCTCATTCGCCACCCACCACCGTATCCCCGTCGAACCGCAGCGACGTGATCCGCGACTCGCCGACCCACTCCCGGAGGGTGTCCAGTGCAGCGGGCTCAAGTTTCGTGGTGAAGAGGAGGGCCAGGTGCTCTCTGGCCCGTGAGCATGCCACGTAGAACAGGTTGCGTGCCCTGATGAACGCCTCCAGTTCCTTGTCCATCAGTTCGTCGCGCCGGGAGAAGTTGGCCAGCATCTCGGGGATCTGGAAGCGGGAGTGTCCCTTGCTGACCACGACGAGGACCCGGTTGAACTCCAGGCCCTTGACTCCGTGCTGTGTGGCGAAGGGCGTGCCGCCGCCGAGGTGCTCGTTCAACGCCAGCAACTCCGCGTACGGCACCTGGCGCAGTTGTTGGTACTCCTTCGACCGCGCCGCCGCCCGGGCTTCGGCCTTGTCGTCACTCCCAGCCTGCGGGTCGGTGCCGGATGGTGACACGGCCTTCCGGTGACGCTCGCGCACCTTCCCCAAGCCGTCGAAGAGCTGCTGCTCAAGACAGAGGTCGAGGACGTCGCCGACCGTGCCCGTCTTGCGGGCCTCCCCCAGTTGCGTCAGGAACGCCATCCATTCCTGCTTGTCGGCCGACGAGTTGATGGGTGGGCGGCCACGGGGGTCGAGTGCGTCGAACATGGCGCCGTAGCGCTTGTTCCGGTGGTGGAGCAGGGCCGGTTCCAGCGTGTCCATGAAGAAGGCCATGGCGTGGTCCTCCTTCCTCACGTAGGAATCGTTGCGCCGGAAGGCCCCGTGGAGCTTCTGATATCCCAGTTCGCCGGCGATCGTCTCGTGCGTGAGCATGAGGATCTTCGTGCTGGGCTCCTCCGCCCGCGCCCAGGCATCGTGGCCGGATGCCCCGGTGCTCCATAACCGGTCGCGGACGTCGTCCAGTACCCATTTCCGGGCCGCGTGGGCCGCGTCCCAGCCGAGCTGACCCTTCCGGTGGTGGGTGAGCCTCGTCCCGGCCCATTCGTTGGTGTGATAGACGGCGACGGTGCCCTCGCCAGCTCCTGACGCCGTGGTCTGCGTCAGTTCGGGACGCATCGTGTTCAGGAGGTTCACGACGGCGCGCTGCGAGCGCCGATTGCGCCGTCTGAAGAGCGGTGTCGGGCGGGCGTCCTCGAGTGCCCCGCACGCGTTGTCGTAGATCTGCTGCCAATGGTCCCCGAAGAAGCCGCAGAGAGGGCCGCGCGCAGTGGCTTCATCGCCCGGCGTGCCCAGGATGGCCTCCGCCAGACCGGCGGGGGTGTCCTGGTACTCGTCCACGAAGACGATCGGGAACCGGTCAGCAGCCAGGGCCCGGAACTTGGGAAGGGCGAAAAACGCCCTCGCGAGGACGGGCAGATCGTTGTGACCCAGCTGCACGCGACAGCCGTCGTGGTCCACTTTCTGGAAGCCGGTGCTGTACTCGACGGTGTAGCCGTCCAGTGAGGTGTGGCCCTCCATCTTCGACAGCATGAGGTCCAGCTCGACGATGTGGCGCAACAGGTGGTTACGGAAAGGGGAGAGCAGCTGCCACAGGAAACCATGGATGGTTTCGGCGAACACGTACGGGCTGCGGTCGGTACGGCTGATGATCTCGTCGCGGGCCACATTGGTGTAGGTGACGCAGGCGATGCGCTGGTGGCGCCGCGGGAGGTAGCGGGGGCGGTCAGCCAGGATGCTCTGGAGCGCCTCGATCAGTGAGCTGGTCTTGCCCGCACCGGCACCGGCCTCCACCTTGAAGTGACGGCCCGCCTGGAGAGCCGTCAGGATCGTGTGCGTGACGTCTTCCGCCTCGGTCGTCACTGGACGTCCGCCTTCGTCGCCGTCCCGTCCTGTGCCATGAGCCACTCGAGGCCGCGCCTGATGTACTTCGGGACCTGCCAGTCGTGGTCTCCGAGGACGTGGTCGAGGGCGAAGTCGACCTTGCTGCGCCTGGTCTCCACGCTGCTACGGGCCTGTTGTTCCAGCTCCTCGGCGGGAGCGGCACCCGTGGGGATACCGAACAGGGCCCGGTTGGCCAGCGCGAAGGCGTCCTCGAAAGTGCGGCCGCACGGACCGCCGGGCTCCTCCGGCACCTGGTAGGCGAGGCACATGCTGCCGCCGGCGATCGGCGGGTCCGTCTCGGCCCGCTGCAGCAGCTCGGCCACCGTGATGTCGGCCATCTCGGGGGACCACGCCCTGATGGACTGGTTGGACGTGCGTCCGGATTCGGACACCAGGCATTTGCGGATCTTGGGCTCCCTGTCGTCGACGGGATCAAGATCCGTGATGATCAGGGCTGGGATCCCGAGAACCTTCAGCAGCGGATAGAACCTGTGGGCATGCGCCCCGCCGACCTCCATCAAGGTCACGTACTGGTGCTGGGGGGACTCTCCGGGCCTCCTCGCCGCCAGCTTCTCCTCCGCAGCCGGGACGAAGATGCGCTCGCTGGCGCCCTCGACGAGGATGGCCTTGTCCGCGAAGTAAAGGTCGGCCCGGGTGAGGGTCAGGTACTTGCGGAGGAACCTCTCGTCGCCGGTCACCCGGGACAGGTCCTTGATGACAGTGCGGGCCGGCCCCGGCTCGCTTCCGCTCTCCACGGTGTCCTCCTCCTTCCGGAAGTACCGGATGTCGGAGAAGTGTCCTTGGTTGGCCACGTGTGCCGAGTGGGTGGTCACCACGAACTGAGCGTTCCACCGGGGGCTGCTGTCGATTGCGGTGCTGCTCTCCTCGACCGCTCCCTTTTGCCCGGGCATCGTCGCTCTCATCTGCGCGTCGATCCGGGGGAACAGATTGACGGAGTACGTGAGTCGCTGGATGAATGCCTCCTGCATCTGCGGATGCAGATGGGCCTCCGGTTCCTCCAGGAAGACGAGATGGATCCCCGACTCCGGAGAGGTCGCCGTGTGGTCGCGGTAGCAGGTGAAGAGCCTGAGCAGAATCATCACCAAGTTCCGCGTACCGAGGCCGTTGTACGACTCCGGGAACCGCACACCGGCCACTCCCGGATAGTGAATGCGCGCGAAGTTCCTGAGCAGCCTCTTGGAGTCCAGCCGGGCGGCCGTGACGAACTCCTGGTTGGCCAGACCCGGATAGCCGAATGCCTTCAACGTCGGCGCCACCCGTTCGCGGACCTTCTGGAGGCTGCTGTCGAGTCTGCCGGAGGTGTCCACGAGTGTCCTGTCGATGTTCGCGGCGAGCTCCTCCAGCCACGTCGCGTTCTGGCTCTTCTCCGCCGCGGTCAGCAGTTGCTCGAAGACCGCTCCGATTGGTGCGGCATGCCCGTCGCTCTCGTCGTCCAGCCCTCGCTGCGCCTCGACGAAGTCCACCCTCACCAGGGTGCGCACGTCCGCGAGGTCGACCGGTCGGACGTTCGCCTCATCGGTCGGGTCGACCGCCATCACCGACATCTCGAAGTGCTTCGGGATGCCTCTGCCCAGCTGCTCAAGCGTGGCCGTGGCATCCGGCCCCACCGGCACGCCGCCGAAGAACTCCTTCAGGGCACCGTCCCCCAACGCGAAGGCGAACCTGATCACCACCTCGGAGCAGTCGGGGTCGAGGTCCACCACGAAGGGGGCCAGGGGTCCGTACTGGCCGCAGTCCTTGTCGTAGGAGATGTGGAGGGTGAGGGTGACTGCCGGAACCGTGTCGCGCGCCTGCTCCGCCTCACCCGAGGCGAAGAGGCGATGGGCGGCGAGGAACTCCTCGTAGCAGTCGGCGGAAAAGTCTTCGATGCGCAGCGCGGCCTTCTTCCTCGCCACGAAGA
The DNA here is from genome assembly GCF_044327915.1 of Streptomyces afghaniensis. Taxonomy (NCBI): domain Bacteria; kingdom Bacillati; phylum Actinomycetota; class Actinomycetes; order Kitasatosporales; family Streptomycetaceae; genus Streptomyces; species Streptomyces afghaniensis. The sequence goes on along the minus strand of NZ_JBIRGJ010000001.1, from coordinate 1,481,462 downwards.
ATTCGAACAGTTTCGCCAGCGAGGTCTTTCCCGTGTTGTTGCGGCCGACGCACAGTGTCACCTTGTCCGTGAAGGAAAGCTCGGTTCTGCGGAGCAGCCGGAAGTTGCGGATGACCGCCTTGGTGAGCCGGGGCGGCACCGGGACTACGGTCCCGTATGGTTCGGCGGAGCCGTCTCGCGGGCCTGGGATGGCACACGGATCACTGGGCTGGGTCATCGCGGCTCCTTGCTGCGCTCGTACACACCCTGGGACGTCCGGCGGGAACACACAGCAAAGGGAGCCACAAGCCCCATGAGATGCCGTCGCCCCCTCAGGGTCTGGGGCCGCATCTTGTCACCATAATTCTCTAAATGCACAGCGGTCGCATTTGATTCAGTTTCGGTCGCCTATCGATCTGAATCAACTCCCAAATGTTCGAGATACGGCACCCATGCGGCCACCACCTCATAGGCCGACGGACCGGGTGAGGGATGGCCATGTACGAGGCGCACAGCGTGACCGGTGCTCAGCAAAGACGTTGCGCCAGGAGCGGTGAATGGGTCCGCATCAGGCCCGATGCCAGCCCATGTCCAGTCCCGTCGAGTTCTTGAGGACCTGGTTCAGCGCTTCGACCTGTCCGACGTCGTCGAAGAGGCTGCGGGGAAGGTGGTCGTGAGCGAGAGGGCCGACGCCGTGCAGGATGTCGTCGTACGCCGACGCCACGGCGGCACCTATCAGCAGGTCCGTCGCCTCATCGAGGCCCACGTGCTCCGCCGGCCATCGGTACTCGCCCTGACTCACCTTGAACACCGGGAACAGCCACTGCATGTCCCGGTCGGGCTTGATGAACCTAGTCGCTCTCTCGCCCAGGAAATTGACGCCGTAGTGCGAGATCGAACAGACGTCTCTTTCCCGCAGGGCAAGCAGACGTGAAGCGCACATGAGGGACACGGCAGGCGTACGCGCGGACAGGTGCATGGGGGTCGTGGCGGCTTCCCGGAGGGTCGAGAGGTCGGACAGACGGGAAGCCACGCTTCCCATCCGGAGCCCACTGCGCTTGGCCAGCATGTGCTGGAAGTGGACCGTCACCTCGTGGCTCGGATACTGGAACTCCAGGCCCGTCTCCCAGCCCGTCATCGCCTTGGCTGCCGTCACGAACCGGTAGGGAGGGTAGAGCTCTCTCCAGTCGACGGACGAGTCGTCGGAGTTCAAGCCCGGCACTACAGGGTTCAGCGCGAAGTCGATGAGAGCCAGGACGGTACTTCCGCCGAGGGTGCGCCCTGCGAGAGCACGTGCCAGGCGACACGGCATCCCATACTCGCCGTTCAGCACCTCGAGCAAGAACTCGCGCAGCGCCGGGTCAACTTTCCGTATGAAGGCGCCCTCGAACTGGAAGAGTTCGTCGAGCACCGCCGCGCACTCGAAGAGGACGCGAGTGGTGAGCGGGCCCTCGGAGGTGTGCATGAGCTTCAGGGGCCCGTCGATGCCGACGCGTACGTCATCGGGACACTCGACCATCTCCATGCCCGCACCCTGGCGCCACATGTCTTCGAGGGAGTGCTCCATGGCCGCCCGCATGTCCCAGGTGGCGGTGTCGAACTCCGTCAGACCCTCCGGGTCCAAGAGGAGGTAGTAGGCGAAGTAGAGGTTGAGCCAATCCAATTCGCTGTATTTCAGTTCCCCCTGGGCGTGCTTGGGGTAGCGCTCGAAGGAGAAAAAGGGGAGTCCTCTGCTCCGGTCCTCGTGGAGATGCTCCACGTCTTGCCGGGGCAGGTGAGAGATCGTGTACGCGGCCAACTGGTCCCTCGTGCGCCGCAGCAGGCTCAGAAGAATGCCGACAGTTGATCCGTGATATCGAGCCCAGTGGCTACTCTCGTGGACGTAGGTCTTGTGCCAGGAGCCGACCGCCGTCACAAGATCGCTGGTGCGCGTGCGGGTCTGATCCTGAAAGAGGATCTGGCTGCGCAGATTCAACTCGGCGCCACTCGAGTTCCGTAGACGTGGAGAGTGGACGGTCACCGGTTCACCCCTTCCGAGCCGTCCGCACCCTGGTCGTCGTCTTCCAGTCGAGGAGGCGCCTCCTCCACGGGCCCCCGGTCACGCGCCCGCTCGACCAATGCCTTCAAGGCGTCATACAGGGTGTTCGTGGCCAGGCCGGCGGCGACGGAGATGGAGATCTCCGCCCAGTGGGCGTGGCGTAAGGAGTCGCGCCTGTTCTGCTGCAGGGGCGTGAGGGCGAGGGAGCACTTTCCGGCGAGGTGCTGATCCGCCTCTACTTCCCGTGCTAGCACCTTCAAGTTCGCGGCTTCGCCCCGGTATTCAAAGATCGGCATGACGGGAGCCTACAACTGGCCTCCGGTTCCCGGACCGGGACTCGGACACCGCCGTCATCGCTGGAGGAGCGCGGTAGCGCAACGTCGGGTGAGTTTCGCCCCGGGTGGTCGTTTGACGGCGGCGACGTGGGGGGGGCGGCGCCGGCTACGCCTCCGCCTACAATCTCACATTCGCTCCCGGCCGGAGCCTGGCGGACTTCTTCGGAGAGCGGACCGTCGGCGGTTATGTCGTCGCGGAAGCCAAGGGCCGCTCAGGCCCGCTGACGAAGGAACTGCGCGAAGCCATGGAGGAACAGAAGAGGACAGTCAAGACCATCAAGGGCGAAGTGCCGAAGATCGCATACGCGAGCGCGGTGCACTTCTCCTCCCCCCATAGCCCCATGCGTCTGACGGCGATCGACCCGGACACAGCCCACCCTCGCGCCGTAGACCTTCCCGTCGACCCGGACCTACATGTGCTGGCCTACTACACGCCGTTCCTGGACGCCTTCGCCGATCAGGAACCACTCATCCTGGGCGACTACATCGTGGCTGGCTTCGCGGCGCTCGGCGTGACGCTCGGGGTCTTGGCGCCGGTGCTGCACCGTGTGGAACGGGCGGCTCGGCGCAACGAAATCGCGGGCCTTCGCGACGACATCCTGGGCCTGCTCGCCCGCCACCGGCCTCGCCAGGAGCGCACGCTCTACATCGACGGCACTCTTTTCGCGGCAGACTGGACGGTTCCTGAGGACCGGCGCCGCCCGGGCCGTCGGGACAGCGAGGTGCTCCCCGACTTCCTGCACGAGGCGTTCCGCAGCATGGACGAGGAGGACGACTGGCGAGTGGTGTCCGTGGAGGAGGGGGACCTCGACTGGCGGGATCTGTCCCCTGCCAGGGCCTACATGCCGCGAATCCTCCCCCAGGGTGATCTCCTCGAGGGCTGAGGCATGGACGGCCGCCAGGCACCCTACGGCCGCTGCAGATTCACCGCCGCGGTGTGGATGCCGCCGAGGGCCTATCGGGAGCTGTCCCAGTCCACGCGCTGTGCAGATCGGCTTGTCTTCGTCGGCCCAGCGACACGAGTTTCGCCGGGCAGCCCAACGTGGCAACTCCACCAGGTCGATGCGAATGTCGACGATGGTGGTGTGGCCTGTCCAGAGCGACGGTGGAGCCTCCCCGGTTGCACCGAGGGCGCCGAGAGCGGTGCCGATTTCCCATAGGATCCCCAACCGACGTCACCGCTCACCAGCGAGGCCAAGATCTCCCTTGCTCGTCTCGGCCGCACCCTCAGTACTCCGGTCACGCCGCCAAGGGTGCGCGATCGGCTGCGACACCGCCCGCCACCACGCTTCCACCGGCAGCTTCCCCGCTGGCTCGAACGGCTCACCCGGCCACGAGCGCACCACCGCCTGGCCGGCCTCCTCGGCCGCATCCTTCATCCACTCCCCCGGCTCCGCTCACGCATGCAGCGCCAGGTTGAACGTCCCCCAGTGGATCGGCAACAGCACCTCACCGGACCAACATCCTGCTTCGAGAATTGAGACAGTGAGGGCCATCGAGGTCCCTACCGTGAAAGTCCCTTACCGGATGAATCGCACCCCATACGGAAAAACTCAACCTGCCGCTACTTGGCGAAAGCCCCCACTGCAGAACCAGTCGTTGGCAGCGAGCGCTTCATATAGGGCCACCATCCAGGAATTCTTGTGCAGGCGTGCACGTGAGCGTGCGAGTCCCTCCAAGTGCGCACGGACGTCTGATGCTCCGCCGGCCTGAAAGGCTTCTTCGATCGACAGCTCGATGCCGGGCAGGTCGTCGGCGGCCTGGTCCTCATACAGCGGGGCCAGCTTGAAGGTCTCGAAGTGGTATCTGACGCGCTCTACAAGCTTCGCATTCCACGACGACGGCGGATCCACGTAGAACTCGATCCGCCAGCTATCCGGGCTATCCAGGGGCCTCGCCTGGAAGGACCGGCCATCGGCCGAGCAGGTTATGAGCCGCGCCCCCAGCCATCGGTCGTCGTCGACGTCATCGAAATAGGGGTGGAGGGTCTGCTCCGCGTAGCAGGTCGGGGCACGGTCCTTTTTCTCGAAGTTGCAGTCCGAGCAGATGGGTAGCAGGTTGATCGGTACGGCGGCAAGGTAGGGGTAGATCGACTTGGGCATGTGATGATCGACTTGGCGCACTGCACCGACACCGCACATGGGGCACTTGGTCTTTCGATTGCGGGCCTCTTCGTACACGGGACGGCCGGGATGATGCGGCCCCATCCGCCGTTCGTACATGGCGATCAGCGCGTCCCTATCGCGCTTCTTATGCGGGAGGGGAGCGAACTCGGCAGGCTGCAGATGATGAAGCGTGGAAGTGCGGCACGCCTGTTCATACGCACCGGCAGCGATCAATACTCTTAGCTCATAACTGCTGAGCAGAGTCCGCATCGTCAGGCTGATCTTCGTCCTGATGCACATGCGGAACGCTTCTTGCGTTCCGATCTGGGGAGGATCAAGTCGGCGCATCAGCGCCCGCCTTCGCGGCGGCGGGTCGCGGAGCGGGCCAGTGCTCGCCCTTCGGCACCAAGTTGGTCATCGAATTCGTCGAGAATCTCGTCGAACGACATGCCGTCATCGGCGAGCGACTGGATCAGCCGGTTGAACCCTGTGCGGCGCACCTCCAATCCGAAGATCTCCCGGGTGATCACTCCGACGTTCTCGCCGAACGTTTCGATCTCGGGGTGATCGACACGTATATCATCGCCCGCTCTGCGTAGGGCCCAAACGGCCTCACGGGGCGTCTCCTGGAGCACTACGGGCGAGTGCGTGGCAATGATCGCGATGCCGTTGCGGTCTCTCAGCAGCTCGGACAGGGTTCGGACGAACGTAGACAGCAACGGAGGGTGGAGATGGCCCTCCGGTTCGTCGATCAGGACGAGAGTGCGTTCCGTGGTGTGCTGTACCAGACGGGCCAGGGTCAGCAGGACGATCTTGTGTCCCGAGCTGAGTCCGTCGAAGATCTGCTCGGGGTCCGGCCGGTCCTGGTCGCGCGCGAGCCGCGTGATCTCCAGGTCCTCGAAGAGGGGGTCCGTCTCTTCGAGCGTGGCCAGGACATCGCTCCAACGACGAGCCTTCGCGGGGTGATCCTCCGAGCATCTTTCTACACATTCAGCAAACTCGGCGCCCAGAGCCGTGTAGCTCTTCACTCCCGCACCATCGGCCGTTTTCAGGCCAACGTACTGGTAGTCGACGCGGTCACCGACCCGACTGACCGCTTTGCTGACCTGATGCGGACCCCGAGGGTCGAAAGCACTGAACGACACGTACACGACATTGGTACAGGGATGCTGGCGGTGGTCGAGCCTGTCCTCCAGCGAGCTATGGCGCAACCTGCTGCGTGCGGCGAGTGTGGTCTGGGCGATGTTGTGCAGCAGGCGTGTCTTGCCTACGCCGTTGCTTCCGATGACCGCATGGATGTTACTAGGAGGGTTCTTGTCTGGGTCTACCTTCAGTTCGATGGTGAGTGTCGGGGTGCTCTCGGACAGCGCCTCCTGCCGGTAGCGGACGTGGAAGCGTGAGAGCGTGGGCCCGCCCTGGACGATCCTGCGGTACTGCGTACGGACCGTATCGGCATCGGTGCCACGCAGCAGCGAGTCCCTCATGACTGGTTCGTTGCGTGCTTGTTCGAAGAGCTCGGCGTCGTAGGCGACATCGCGCAGACCGGAGAAAATGGCCAGGCGCGTTTCGTCATCGAACTCGTCACGGAGCGTTGCGTAGTAGCTCTCATCCGTCCCCAGGGAGAAGAATCCTGGCTCGAGGGTCTCGAAGCGCCTGGGCAGGGAAGTCCGGCCAGCCTCCATGCCGAACGAGCCGATCTTCACTGCGCCTACGTTGACGGCGCGGCTCCCGTTGTGGCACCGCAAATGGAAGACCGTCTTGAACCCGTAGTCATCCCAGCTATCGTCTCCGAGCCACGCTACGCCTGGACGAGTACGCGCTGATTCCCGCGCGTTGGGCACCGTAGTGAAGTACACCGCGTCACATTACCGAACATGCTCCTGCCGAACGGGCAACTGCCGCCGATCGCACGGAAACGCTGATCAGCGGACTGGGCAGACCGAGCTGCGCAGTGGCACCGCTCCTTGGCCTGTCGAGTCTCACGGATGCAGGCGTCGAGGATGTCGATAGCAGTATCGACTTCATCGTCACCGTGGCTTCGCCATGACCTGCAGACGGAAAGCGGACCGCGTCGGAGGCGACCGCAGGCTGCTACACGAGATGCGCGACGAGACCGGCACGGGCGATAAGACCGGAGTCCGTACGGCCGGTAGCGGTGTCGTCGATGAGGACCAGTACGACAGAGCAGACCACGGCTCAGCGCAGAGGTCCCCTCAGGGTGGTTCCTGGCGGGGCTTCGCCTTATCACCCGCTCTCACTCAGGTATCACGAACTGGGCAGACCCTCCCGGACTGGGAGGCCCTGACCTCCGGTTTCGTGCCCGCACTGGAGTGGCTGAACGCCCGTGGACGGTCTCTACAACCTGTGCCATGTGGTGCCGTGTTACAGCCTGAACCGGAGAACAGCCCCGACAGGCTTCGCCTCGGCCTCAGGCCGCGCCCCGCAGTCCAGCGTCCAACACGCGCGCGGCCTTCGTGATGCTCCCCGGCATCAGGTGCCGGTAGGTGCGGTACGTCTCCTCGATCGACTTGTGCCCCATCCACTCGGCCACGTCGGTGATCGGGATGCCACTGCCCAGCGCGTTGGAGGCGAAGTAGTGCCGGAAGCCGTACATCCCCATCCCGTCCATGACGGGCAGCTTCTCGAAGAGCGTGCGGACGCGCCGGCGTTCCATCGGCTCGGTGTAGTACCCGCTCGGCCCGCGCAGCAGATACCCCTCCTTCGTCGTGCCGTGTTTCTCCTCATAGCGTTCGATCGCCTCCCGGACCGAGCGGGGCAGCGGCACCTCGCGGAACTCCCCCACCTTGCGGTGTTTCAGCTTCGCCGGCCGGTGCGTGTTGGAGTGGATCTGCTCGTGCACCCGGTACACGTCAGCCGCCACGACGTTGTTGACGTGCACTGCCCGGGCTTCGCCGTTTCGTAGTCCGCATCCCGCCATCATCACAATCTCCAGAGCAAGGTCGTCCCCCGCGACAGCCAGAGCCTGCTTCAGATAGGCCAAGTCCGGAATGACCACCCTCTGGCGGACGTACTCCGGCTCCTGCACCCCCTTGACCGGGTCATCCGCCATCGCCCCCTTGTCGTAGGCGTCCCGCAGAATCGCCTTGAGCGTGCGCAGGATGTTGACCTGATTACCCCGGCCGACACCGTCGGCCTCCACCTCGTCCAGGAAACGCTCCACCACGATCGGCGTGACGGATATCAGCTTCCGCGATCCCAGGCGCGGAACGATGTGGACATTGATAGAGCTGCTGACGTGCTCGCCCGTGGAGTATTCGGTCATCCGGCGCTGACGGGGCAGCCACTGCTTCGCGTATTCCGCGACCGTCTTCTGCCCCAGCTCCCGGCGCGCTTCCGCGACAGACGGCGCCGTGCGCTTCTTCTCCGCGTAGATCTGCGTCAAGCGCTCGATCGCATCGTCCTGCGTGTCGAAACCGCCCTCCTCGACCTGCTTCCCCAGACCGTTGCGGAAACGGATCGTGTACGGGTGCGGGCACCGCGTCGGCCTGGCACAGCCGCAGTCCTTGAAGAACGACCCCATACCGCGAGCCAGCTGACGAGCTACGAAGCACACCCTCCGAACGGGAGCCAGGCATCTGCGCCCAGGCCCCCGCCGCGGCGGTCACCAGGTCAGCAAGCCAGGACGCTTGCGCGCCCAATGCTGACCATTTGCTGACCTGAGCGGCCCTACTACGCCTCTGACGTGCGCAAACGCCCAGATGCTAGATCTTGGACTTGAACATCGTACGCAACATGGAGAAACTCCCGTTTTGTCAGCTCCCTGCTTGCTCATTGCAAGTCAAGGGCGGTTTCCGGAGAGTACAACGATCCGCATGTCCGGTCAGCTGTCGCCCGGTGTTTCAGTACTCACACCGACCCGTGGCTGACCTTCCCCAGGATTGACCAGGTCCACCTCCTGCCGGAGCCCTCCGTCAGTTCTCGGCGACGACGACCACCGCGTCCTGGACCGACCAGCGGCGCCGCTCGGCTTTGGGCGGGTTGATCCGCACGCCGTAGCCGGGACTCGTCGACGAGTCGTCGTGGCTTCGGTAACCGATGGCGCATTCGCCGCGCTGACGTGCCGCGGCCACGACCGTGGCGAAGGAGGTCTCGCTCCCTGGCAGCACGTAGTCGGTGGCGGGCCGCAGGTGCACCCCGGTGCCGTCGGCGGAGAACAGTTCCTCGAACACCGCTGCCAAGTGCCGGTTCTGGGAGATCTGTGCCATGAGCAGGCCGATGAGCTTGCCACTGATGATCACGTCGGCTCCGGGGCTGATGGGGGCCAGCGCCCGGTTGCGGTCGTCGATCAGTTCGGTGACGACCGGCAGTTCGCGCCCGGTGGCTTCCTCCAGTTGGCGCAGGAGCAGCAGGGTGACGAGCGTGCGGTTGTCGGGGTCGTCCTGCGGCTGTCCGGGAGCGGGGTCCTGGCCGAGCACGATCACACTGTCGTAGGAGTGCACGTCCAGACGCTGCAGGGTCTCGGGACGGGTGATGTCGCCGTGGTGCAGCGTCAAGGTCAGGTCGGTGCCGCTGTGCGTGTCCGCCTCGCTCACCTGCCGGGCTGTCACTTCACGACCGTCCGCCACCACGTCGACGGCTGACCCGGGCAGGGCGCGGCGGCGCAACTGGTCGACTATGAGCGGCGCCCGGCGATTCCAGCCCAGCAGGAGAACCCGCTCCGGTCGCGGCGCGGGCGCCGAAGGGCCGGATGCCATCGCCGCCTTCTCGACCAACTCCGCGCAGTCGTCCGGCCAGGCCGTGTCGTCGTCACGGGAGATGACGATGAGCGAGTCGTCGGGGGCTATCGGCGTCTGCGGTGGCGGGTTGAGCAGGGGGGTGCCTTCTCGCATCATCCCGACGACGCTCGACGTCGGGTAGGACAGCAGCGTGTCGCCGAACGGCCGGCCTGCCAGGGCCGGCTCGGTGATCAGGTAGAACTCGTCGCCGGCGAAGTCCAGCAGTTCCTGGTGGACGAGGGAGAGCCCGGGCCGGCGGGCGGCTTGGACGATCAGCCGGGCCGTGACGGTGTCGCTCTCCAGGACGATGCCGTCCGGTCCGGCGGCGAGACAGGCGGCCAGGCGGTAGCGGTCGTCCCGGACGGCGGCCACGACGGGCGGATGGGTCCCCTCCCCGGCCAGGGCTGCCCGGAGCGCCAGCAGCGTCTTGACCACCTCGGCATCGGCGTCCGGCTCGTCCTGGGGCAGGACCAGCACGACACCGGCCGTGGCCGGGCTGGTCAGGGTGAGCACGGCCGGGTCGGTGGTGGGACCGCTGCGGCAGATCAGCCGCGTACCGCCGACGGGACCGACCTTCGTGCTCAGGGCCTCCTCCATGGCGGTCTTGTCCCGGTCGGCCAGGACGGCCACCGCCGCGCGCCGCTGGTTGGCGTTGGCGGCCACCAGCTCGCTCACCACGGTGAAGACCTGCTCCGACCACCCCAGGACCACCGCGTGCCCTTGTTCGAGCACGGTGGAACGGCCCCGTCGCAACTCGGTGAGCCGCTCCGTGAGCGCCGTCGTGATCAGGCCGACGAGCGTCGAGACGTACAGCAGGGCGACCAGTGCGAGCAGCACCGACATCGTCACTCGCAACGGCGCCCCCGTGGCACCGCCCAGCCGCAGTGTCTCCCCGGTGAGGCGCCATACCTCCGCCAGCCGGTCCGCCAGGGGCGCCGGCGCGTCGGGATCGGTCCACACCAGCACCGCACTGGCCGGGACGACGATGGTCAGACACAGCAGCGCCATCCAGCCGACGAGAGCGGGAGCACCGCGGGCCAGCGTGCTGTCGAACCAGTAACGGGCTCTGTCACCGAACGGAGTGCGCCGCTGCGCCACCCTTCCCCCTCCACCGACCCGCACTCTCGTGGGGCCTGCGCGGCACGTCGCCTTCCTGACGCGACCGCAGGCCCGCCGAAGAGCACGGATGCGAATACGCATGTGGCAGTGTGGGGGGCCGATCGTGGCGGCAGACGGGGTTTGCTCCGCATTCATCCCTTCGGGGTTCCCGAGCCGTTCACGCCAACGGACCTGCTCGACGTCAGGGTTTGTCCCCGTCTTCGCTCCTTCGAGTCAACGCCGGGACGGAGGGCGGGCGCCCGGTCACGGCCGCCGGTACAAAGGCCGCCATGACTGAAGATCACGCGGTGGTGCACTCAGGCAGCGGCTTCTCCCGGCGTGGCTTCGCGGCGGTGGCCGGCACGGCCACGTTGGCGACGGCCCTGACCGGCGGTGTCTCCGCGGCCCTGCCCGCGCCGACCGCCCCGAGCGCCGGCCGAGGCGCCGACTTCGACCGGTGCCTGGCCGTCGCTCGCGCACTGCTCGTACTGGACTCCGACAACCGCCCCCTCGTCCCGCGCTACCAGCGCATCCTCGAGCAAGGCCTGCCGGCTCAGCGGCGGACACGTACGAAGGACGTTCTGGTCATCGGAGCCGGTCCGGCCGGGCTGGTGAGTGCCTGGCTGCTGAAGAAGGCAGGACACCGTGTGACCGTGCTGGAGGCCAACGGCAACCGCGCAGGCGGACGCATCAAGACCTTCCGCACCGGCGGCCACGAACAAGCGAAGCAGCCCTTCGCCGATCCGCGGCAGTACGCCGAAGCGGGCGCGATGCGCATCCCCGGCAGCCATCCGCTGGTGATGGAACTGATCGACCAGTTCGGCCTGAAGAAGCGGCGTTTCCACTATGTGGACGTCGACAACGAGGGACGTCCCGCCAACCGCACCTGGATCCACGTGAACGGGATCCGCATGCGGCGCGCCGACTACGCCCGCGCGCCCCGGCGCATCAACCGGTCCTTCGGCGTCCCCCGGGCCCACTGGGACACCCCTGCCGCCGCCATCCTGCGCTCCGTCCTGGACCCGGTGCGCGACGAGTTCAGTTATGTCAACGGCGACGGCAAGCGGGTCGGCAAGCCGCTCCCCGAGCGGGTGCGGGGCTGGGCCCGCGTCGTGCAGCGGTTCGGTGACTGGTCGATGTTCCGCTTCCTGACCGAGCACGCCGGCCTCGACGAGCGGACCATCGATCTGATCGGCACCCTGGAGAACCTCACCTCACGCCTCCCGCTGTCCTTCATCCACAGCTTCACCGGCTCCTCCCTCATCAGCCCGGACACGCCGTTCTACGAGCTGGAGGGCGGCACGGCCGTGCTGCCGGACGCCCTCCTGGAACGCGTGCGGGGGGACGTGCGGTTCGACCGCCGTGTCACGCGCATCGAGTACCACCACCCCGACCGCCCTTCGCCGGACACCGAGCACGTCCGGAGCAAGGGCCCGCACGTATGGGTGGACACCGTGTCCGAGGGGCGCGACGGTCCCGTCGTACGCGAGCAGTTCACCGCGGACGTCGCCGTGGTCACGGTTCCGTTCTCCGGACTGCGCCACGTACAGATCGCCCCGCCCATGTCGTACGGCAAGCGCCGCGCGGTCTGCGAACTGCACTACGACAGCGCGACCAAGGTGCTGCTGGAGTTCAGCCGGCGCTGGTGGGAGTTCGACGAGGCCGACTGGAAGCGCGAGCTGAACGCCGTCGACCCCGGCCTGTACGACGCCTACCGCACCGGCCGCGCCGCCACGGACGGCAGCCTGCTCGCCGCCCATCCCTCCGTGCCCGCCGGGCACGTCACAGCGGGTCAGCGCACCCACTACGCCGCCAACCGCGCGATCGCGCGCGACCAGCCGGAGGCGGTCGACGTCGTGGGGGGCGGCTCGGTGTCGGACAACGCCAACCGGTTCATGTTCCACCCCTCCCATCCGGTGCCGGGCAGCGCAGGGGGTGTGGTCCTGGCCTCCTACAGCTGGGCGGACGACGCGCTGCGCTGGGACTCCCTGGACGACGAGGCACGCTACCCGCACGCTCTGTGCGGCCTCCAGCAGGTGTACGGCCAGCGCATCGAGGTCTTCTACACCGGCGCGGGCCGCACGCAGAGCTGGCTTCGCGACCCCTACGCCTACGGGGAGGCGTCCGTGCTCCTGCCCGGGCAGCACACGGAGTTGCTGCCCGCCATCCCCGTGCGCGAAGGGCCGTTGCACTTCGCCGGGGACCACACGTCCGTCAAGCCGGCGTGGATCGAGGGAGCCGTGGAGTCCGCCGTGCGTGCCGCCTTGGAGATCCACACCGTGTGAGCCGCGCGGTCCGCTGAGCCACGACGCACACGCAGGCCCCGGCGCACCCGCGCCGGGGCCATCGGTTCTCGCGGGGCGACTTCGTTGCCGTCCGGCGTCTGCACACCCCAGCCGTCAACAGGAACTGCCACAGGACGACGAACTGCCGCAGGACGAGGAGCTGCTGCAGGACGACGAACTGCCGCCGGAGCAGGAGGAGGAACCGCTGCAGGAAGAACCGGACGGCGAGCCGTCGCAGGCGTCACCCGCGGCGTACCAGGACGCATCGCCGGCCGCCATGCCAACGCCTCCCGCAGCTGATGCCGCACCCGTACCGCTGCGCGTCGGCCACGCCCCGTACCCCTGCCCACTCCCCAGGCCGTACCCGGACGCCTGCCGGCCCAGATCGTCCCAGGCACGCCGCCAAGCCCGACGCACGAGCCAGGCACACAGCACAGCCATCACCAGCACGGCAACAACCACCACGACCAAAGCAGTCACGATCACTTCCCCCGTCCACCGGGCCAGGCGCACCGGCTGTCCGGACCATGCCCCCTGCCGTGGCGACCTCAATCTCCTCTTGAGCAAGCCAAGAGGTTCTCTCATCAGAGCCAGGTACGAGCACTACCGCCTGCAGTGCCGGGCACGACCCGGATTCATAGGTGGATCACCAGGGCATCTCTCCGTGACGGTCACGGAAGGTTCCGGTCGGTCCGTCCGCCCCGATGGTGGCGAGTTCGACGATCGCGTCGGTTCCCTCGGTCACTGTCTGCGGGCCGCTGTGCCCGTTGAAGTCGGTCGCGGTGTAACCAGGGTCGGCCGCGTTCACCTTCACGTCCGGCCAGGACTTTGCGTACTGCGTGGTCAGCATGGTCACGGCAGCCTTCGACGCCGTGTAGAGCGGCGCGACGGCCCGGCCCTCGGCGCGCCCGGCGTCGTGGGTGGCCGCGAAGGACCCCATGCCGCTGGACACGTTGACGATGACGGGGCTCGCGGACTTGCGCAGCAGGGGCAGGAACGCGTGCGTCACCCGGACGATCCCCACGACATTGACCTCGAACACCTCGCTGGCGTCGGCGGCCGTGATCTGGTCGGCGGCGTTGTGCGACCCGAAAATGCCCGCGTTGTTGATCAGGACGTCGATGGTCCCCTCGCGAGCCTCGACATCGGCGGCGGCCGCAGCCACCGACGCGTCATCCGTCACATCGATCTGGACGAAACGGGCACCGAGGGCGTCGGCGGCCGCCTGGCCGCGCTCCGGATCACGAGCGCCGATGAGCACGGTGTGGCCGGCCTCGATCAAGCGGCGGGCGGTCTCGTACCCGAGGGACTTGTTGGCTCCTGTGATGAATGTTGTCGTCATGCGTTCACCCTCGGCCCGTGGCGAGAGGAGAACCAGAGCCCTCTGCGACGGTAGGACCGTCAGTACCAGGCCCAACGGCTGTCCGGCGGACACAATGGTCGAGTGGACGAGACTCTGGGCACGGCATTGCGCCGCTGGCGCGACCGGCTTTCCCCCCTCGACGTCGGGCGGACCTCGCGTACCGGACGACGTGCGGTGGGGTTGCGACGCGAGGAACTGGCCGAGCTCGCAGGGCTCTCGGTCGACTATGTGGTGCGGCTGGAGCAGGGCCGCGCCACGAGCCCTTCGGCGCAGGTCGTCGCGAGCCTGGCCAGGGCACTGCAGCTGCAACCCGTGGAGCGTGATTACGCCTACCGGCTGGCCGGCCTCCTCCCTCCGCAAGAGGGGACGGTCTCCACGCATGTGCCGGCGGGGGTCCAGCGGATGCTGGCTCGCCTCGGGGAGTTCCCCGTGGGTGTGTTCAGTGCCGACTGGACCTTGTTGTCCTGGACTCCCGCATGGGCGGTGCTGCTGGGCGACCCCAGTGCACGGACACGCGTCGAGCGGAACCTGGTGCGGGCGGTCTTCGCCGCGGGGCCCTCAGGGCTCGCGGCCTGGCCCGTGATCCAGGACGGCGAGGCCCTTGGCCCGGCCCTCGTCGCCGATCTGCGCACGGCTCTCGTCAACTACCCCCGTGACCGTGGGCTGATCGACCTTGTCGAGGAACTGCGGTCCACCAGTGCGGAGTTCACCCGGTTGTGGGACCAGGGTGCGGTCGGGCCCCACGTCTCGGCCCGCAAGACCATCGTGCACCCCCAGGTCGGCGAGGTGACGTGCGACTGCGATGTGCTCACGGTCCCGGGCTGCGACGTCCGCCTCGTCGTCTACACGGTGGCGGCGGGTTCCGCCGATGCGGAAAAGCTGGAGTTCCTGCGGGTCACGAACGGCGTCCGCACCGACGGCCCCTCGCCTCCGGGGCCCGGCCTGTTCTCCACGCCGTAACAGCAGGGACCGGACCGTCCTGCCTCGCGGGAAGGCGGCCACTCGCGGTGCGGTGTACGTGCAGGGGTCGCGCTCGGCGGTGAGCTGGTGGAGCAGGATGACGTCGGCCTGCTTGCCGGGGCGCAGCGAGCCGATACGGTCGGCCAGTCCCAGCGCGTCGGCACCGTCCAGGGTGGCCATCCGCAGGACGTCCTTGTGGGAGGCGGGCGTCGTCGGCAGCCTGGAGGTATCGCGCAAGGCGATCGAAGCTGGAGTTGCCGGCGGTGATCGGTACGCAGAGCCTGGCTGCCGAGTAGGACCTGGAAGAAGTACGTCACCGAGACCTGGCCGCAGCGGATGTCGCCTCCGTCAGGGCGCGGGTGTATTCGAGATCCCAGACCAGGCTGAAGGCCGCCAGCGACGGTCGATCGGCGTGTACGGCGTGGAGGAGGCAGCCCGCTGCGATCGCGCCGGTGACGGCGCACCGGTGGGCCGCCGGCGGCCGGCAGACGCGGCGGGCGAGGCGCAGCAGCCGGTGCCGGTGACGCAGGTCCTCGCGCACCGACGGCAGTCGCCCCGAATCGGGCACGAGTTGGTCGATGAGCACGTCGAACTGTGCGCTGAGGGCTGGGATGCGGGTCCAGGTCCGCAGGGTGCGGTCGCTGTCGTGCCAGACGACGGCGACGGGATCGAACGCGAACCGGCAGCCCAGTCGGGCGAGCCGGAAGCCGAGTTCGACGTCCTCCTGTCTGGCAAGACGCTCGTCGAATCCGCCGACGGCACGGAAGTCGGCGCGACGGACCGCGAGGTTGCCGGTGTAGCAGTGGGTCCACGTCGGGGCGGTCTGGCATCGGCCCAGCCGGGCGTATTCCCGCCCCAGGCGGTCGGCGTCCCAGTGCGTCCAGGGCGGCAGGCGCCGCCCTGGCGGGGAGAGGATCGGGCCGAGGGACACCACGGGTCCGGCGGCACTGCTCAGTGCGGCGTGGTGCCGGGCGACCAGCTCGGGTCGGGAGATGCAGTCGTCGTCGATGAACAGCACGTACGGTGCGTCCGACAGGGCCACACCCCGGTTGCGGCTCGCGGCGGGCCCCACCGATCGCGCATTGCGGACTACGCGGATCGGGCGGGTGGGGTGGGACGCCTCGACGCGCCCCGCCACCGGGTCCCGGCCGCCGTCGTCGACCACGATCACACCGAAGTGCTCGAAACTCTGGCGCCAGAGCGCGCCGAGACAGGCCGCCAGCTTCTGGGCCGGGCGGTCACGGGTCGCGATGACGACGTCCAGCTCGGTGTCCCGTCCTGATCCCTGCATGTCCGCCATCACGTCGCCTTCCCGGTGTGTGTCGTGCTCACGGTGATGCTGTGAGGCCCGCGCCGGGCCCGCTCGGGCGCGCCGCCGCGGGGCGGCGGCAGCGGTCTCGCCCGGGCTGCAGCGTCACCACCGCAGAAGCACACGGCGACCAGCAAGCCCATCACCGCGGTGATGCCCAGAGCGTCGAAGGCCGGAAAGGTCACGCCGGTGAGGAGAAGGGCGAGCAGGGCCGCTCGGCTGCCGGTCCGGAGGGTGTGCCGCCGCCAGTCCTCCCCGGGTGGGCCGCGGCGCACGACCGCCGCTGCGATCACGAGCACGAGGAAGGCCGCCGCCGGTATCCCGATCTTCCATGCCAGCCAGAGGTAGCCGTTGTGGGCGAAGGGGGTCGTCAGGGTGTCGAACGTGTTGTCCTTGCTCCAGGTGATCGTGGCGCCGAAGCCCGATCCGGTCAGGGGCCGGCTTCTGATCTCGTCCAGGACGACCTGCGACTCGATCACCCGGTACTCGTAGGACTTGTCGACCTCGAGTCGAGTGACCGAGACCAGGCGTTCCACGGCCGTACGGATCTCGCCGGGTGCGAGCGCGGCGAGGCACACGAGCAGTGACACAGCACCGAGCGGCGCCCACTTCGCCGCGATCCGGCGCGCGTGGGCCCCCGACATCATCACCACGACGGCGCAGGCCACCACCGTGGCCACCCAGAACGTCCGCTCGTACGTGAGCCAGAGGCAGACCGCGTTCAGGCACACGATCGCCGCCAGCAGCCATCGGAGCGGGACCGACCGCACGCGACCGGACACGAGCGCGGCCCACGCCAGCGTCACGGCGACCGGGTACGCGTACAGCCCGCCCTGCAGCGAGCCGCGCTCCGACGAGGTGAGGTCCACGCCCTTGCGCACGCCGACATCGGCCGAGCTCGTGTAGTCGATGGAGAACCCCCACTGGATCAGCCCCCAGGCCCCCAGAGCCAGCCCGAGGGCGATCAGCGCCCCGTCGAGACGTCGGCGGGCAGCCCTGTCACGGACCACCGGCCACGCCAGCACGAACGCGCCCACCCCGAGCATCACACGGCGGGCTTCGTGGCCCGCCTCGCTCACGGCGGCTCCGTGCGTGATTCCCCACGCCAGGGCCCCGGTGACCACCAGGGCGACGCCCGCGGCGGCGAGAAGCGGTATGCCGGTCTCCAGCCTGCGCGTGAGGATCAGCCATCCGACCCGGCACAGTCCGAGGACGAGGAGGACGTCGACGAGCAGCAGCCCCGGTCGGCCGGATCCGCCGACGGCGGAGAACTGGTCCTGCACCTCGAAGGGCACCAACACCGTGACGGCGAGCAGCACGGACAGGGCGGCGACCGGTGCCCCGAGCGCCAGCGGGATCACCACGATCGCGGCGACGGCCATGAGCGGCGCACCGGGCAGGAGGGCCCCGAACGCAAGAGCTGCCAGCACGGCGACACACGTCGTGCCCAGGGCGCGACGGCCCGCTCCGGACGCGAGCGGCGGCGATGGCGCCCGCTTCCGTCCGGCCACTGCCCAGGTCACCGGGACCGCCTCCCGACGAAGGTCCGGAGCAGCAACAACCCGGACGCCGCCAGCCCGGCAGCGCCCGCGGCGCAGACGGCGACGCTGTCGGACGTCCCCGCGGCCCTCAGGGAGACGAGCAGGGCGAAGGTCACCGCCACCTGCCAGGCCACCGCGGCCACGATCGGGCGCACAGCATGCCAGAGGTCCCCGGGTGTGGTTCCGGCGAGCCGTGCACCGACGGTGGCGTACACCGCCACGTACGGCAGGAAGACCACGACGTGCGCCAGTGCGGCCCCACGGATCCCGTCGATCGACACGAGGACCCACAGGGCGACGGCGGTGGCGACACAACGGGCGGCCATGACTTTCGCGCGGAAGTCGATGTGTCCGGTCCCGGAGAGCGCCTCACCTATGCAGTTGTCGATGGCGTAGCCGATGCCGGCCACCCACAGCACCTGGAAGGCGGTCACCATGCCCGCCCATTCGGGTCCCAGGACGGCCGGAAGCACCACCGGTGCGAGCAGGATGCCGGCCGGCAGCAGCGGCAGCAGGAGTGCCGACATCAGGCGCACGGACTGCACCGTCCGCTCCCCGCTGGTCTCAGGGCTGGACGCGGCGGCGGCGAAGAGCACCTTTCCGACCTGCTCGGAGAATTGGGTCGAGGGAGCCATGGCGATGGTGAAGGCCAGGGCGTAGAGACCGACGAGACTCGCGTCGCTGGAGAGGCCGACCACCAGGTAGTCGATGTTGGCGGCCAGCATCATGGTGACGCCGAACAGGAAGAACCACCGGTTGGCGGTGCGCGCGTGGTCGGCGGCGCCGGAGGCGTCCGGCGCGCCCGACGGATGGCGGAGACCGGGCAGGCACAGCGCGGTGGTGAGCACCGCCAGCAGACCGAACAGCACCACTTGGCGCGCCACCAGCGACCACACGCCGGCACCGGCCAGGACAGCGGCCACGGCCACCGCCGCGGACACGAAGTTGGCGACGGCCGTGGCCCAGGCGAGCCGGCGGAACCGCATCGACTTGTGCAGCAGCGCCGTGGGGACGACGGCGATCGCGTGCAGCGGCAGGCAGACCGCGAGCAGCGCGACGGCGGGTGCGTCTCCGCCTCCCGCGAAGGTGCCCACCAGGGGCCCCGCGGACGCCGCCATCGCTGCGGCGAGTACTGCGGCGATGAGGAAGCAGCGCCAGAAGGCGCCGGTGAGGTAGGCCCGGGTGAGGCGCGGGTGCACCATGATGCCGCCGTAGGTGCCGCGTTCCACCAGCAGGGTCGCGATGTAGACGACGGCTGTTCCGACCGCCACGGTCCCGAAGCTGGCCGGTGGCAGGCGTCGTGCGAGGAAGATGAGGGATCCGTAGGCGAAGGCCTGGGCGACCAGATGGCTTCCGGTCATCCACGAAGCGGAGGCGATCAGACTGCGCCCGGTCAGCTCGCGCGGCCTGGGGACGCCCTTGGCGCTGACGCTCACGGCAGTGCCCGGCTGCCGGTCGGCGTCGCGGAGTACCCGTCGTGCCGCCACCGCAGGCGCAGGGCGTCGACGGCCAGGCGAGCGGCGGAAGGAACCCCCTGGAGCAGGTAGCGGCGCCAGAGCCAGGGCTGTCTCGTGAGCCGCCAGGCCCACTCCAGGCAGAGCCGCCGCACGAGGTCCGGGGGACGGGTGCGATCGCCGTTGATGAAATCGAAACTCGAGCCCACGCCCACGAACCAGGTGCCCGGCAGGGCGGGGCGCAGTTCGGTCATGACCGACACCTGGCTCGCGAAGGGCAGACCGAGGAACACGATGTCCGGGGACGAGGCGACCAGTGTGCGCGAGAGGGCCGCCAGCTCTCCGGCCATGGTGTCGGGCCGGACGTAGCACGGGCGGGTTTCGGCCCGCAGCCCCGGGTTCACCTGCGTGAGACGGTCGGCGGCCCGCCGTGCCTCGCCGGGACGACCCCCTGCGAGCAGGACCGAGCGCCCGTGCGCACCTGCTCCCGCGGCCAGGGCCCGGAGCATGTCGGTGCCCGTGATCTGCTGGGGCGCCGGGGTTCGCTGGATGCGCAGCGCGACCACCAGCGGCATGCCGTCGGTGACGACGAGTTCGGTGTGTTCGAACACCCGCCGCAGGTCCGGCGAGCGCCGGTACTGCCGCAGGATGTCGATGTTCGGCGTCAGCACTGTCCCGCCCCGGCCCTCCGCCAGGCTGTCGAGCACCTGGCCGACCGCCTCGTCCAGCGTCACCGCATGGATGGGCATGCCCATGAGACGCCGGGTCCGCCGGGGCGGAGGCGACCCGTGAGCGGGGAACGACATCGGACTCACTTCCCGATGGTTTCCGGTGCGGACCCATCCGGTTCCCGTCCGGCGGGCGCGACATCGTCGTTCTGGGCGCGGCGCCTGACTCGCTCGATCCCGACGGCCCCGAGAACGCCGAGGAACATCCCGCCGACCGCCGCCATGCCGATCATCACGGCTGCGGGCATCTCCTTGACGCGGACCGCCGGACCGATCGAGTCGATACTCAGGGTGGGGTCCGCGCCGCTCTCACGGACGAAGGTCAGAAGTTGCAGCCTCCGGGACTCTTCCCCGGCGTTCGGATCGGCCGCGGTGTTCCTGGTCGCGAAGGCGATGCGGCGATCCAGTTGCGCGGAGATCGTCTGCCACCGATCGTTCAGAGCGGTCTGTGCGAACGTCCTCGCCAGGCGGACCGCCTGGTCCGGGTCGGCCGCTCGGGCGGTGATCTCGATCATGTTCGTTTCGCCGACCGTGACATCGACGGCGGAGCGGACGGATCCGGGAGTCCAGTTGCCGCCGAGGGACTGGGCGGTCTCGAGCGCGACACGGTGGGAGTCCAGCAGTCGCGCCAGCGTGGAGGAGGTGCGGTTGGCGTCGCCCGCATCGCGAACGAGGCTGGTTCCGAGGAATGTCTCGTCCGATTGCGCGAGCGGCGTGACCGGCATTCTCGCGGTCGAACTGTAGGAAGGGGCCCGTGGACCCAAGGCCACCACGCTCGCCACGACTGCGGCGAGCGTGGTGAGGACCACGAGGGGCCACCAGCGCACGACGTCGCGGATACCGACAGCGCCCGAACGGGCGCCGCCGTCGTGTGGCGCTTCGGGCCGCTTGCCGTCCGATGCCGCGGACGTCCCCAGGGGACGCCGATGCAGGTCCGTGGTCATGCCGGCTGCCCGTAGGCGAGAAGGTGCATGGTGACCGCCAGGTCCTCGTCGGGGGACGGGTCGGGTGCCTCGGCGCAGGCCAGTTGCGCGTCGACGGCACGGTTGAGATCGTGCGGATCACCCGCCCGGAAGGTCCGCGAGGCAAGTTCCCGCAGGCCACCCACGTCCGCAGCGACGGCCGGGGTGCGCAGCTGACGGGCAACCGCGAGCACCCCGCTCTGACTCGCCTTGTCGTAGGGCAGGACGACGAGATCCGCCGCCGAGATCGCCGCCGCGAACTCTTCGAGTGGGAGGAACCCCACGCGTGCGACGACGTCGACGCCGTGGGCATGTGCGAGTTCTGCGCAGTGAGCCCACCCGCCACGGTCTTCGCCCACGACGGCCAGACGCCGGTTCGGGGGCCACCGGCGAGCACTCTCGACAAGCACGTCGAGCCGCTTCTCGGGTCGGATGCATCCGGCGAAGAGGACGACGGACACGTCCGGGCCGGCCCGCCACTCGTCGCGCCACGCGAGCCGCTCGTCGTCCGTGGCCTCGGGCACGAGCTGGACGAGCGGAGAACAGCGCCCCGCCAGACCGCGGCGGCGGAGAACCTCGACGTCCGCATGGGAGTAGACGATGATCTCGTGCGGGACTCGAAGGGCGAGCCGCAGCAACGCGCCGTCCACACGCCCCCGTCGCGAGAACGTGTCGTGCGGTGAGTAGACCACCAGGCGATCCCTGAACCGCCCGACGCTCAGTGCGAGAAGTGTCAGCGCCCCAGCCGCGGCGATCCCCTGCACATGGAGGACCGCGCCGGGCGGTACCGCGGCGTGAAGGTGCGGCAGCGTATGGCGGACGAACCTGCGGGCGATGGCGCCGGGGCGGTGAGCGCCGCCGCGACGATCACGTGGCCACCAGGAGCACGGGCACAGGTCGACGCCGTCGATGCGCACCTTCTCGTGCTCGTGCCCGGTGTGGAGCACCACGTGCCGGCCGGACTCGCCGAGGAGCTGACCGAGGCGGCAGGCATGCTGGAAGACTCCGGCGTATCCCGACGGTTCGAACAAGTGGATCTCGCGGCGGGCGGACCGGGAGATGCCCGCGCGGTCAGGGACGTGCTCCGGCATCCGGGACGGACCCTCTGGGCTGGTTCGGACGGGTTCGGGGCACATGCAAGCAGTCTGCGGTGGCGCCGAGGCGGGTTCATCGGTAACCGGACCCAACTTTTCGCTGCGGGCTACCCAGATACGCCGAGCGACGAGCCCCTACTCGGGGTGCCGGCCTCCGCCTGCCTGAAGCGGGCGCGTGAAGGCGTGCAGGCCCGAAGATCCTTAGACTGAAGGTGTTCGGACACACGACGCTTCCATGCTGGGGACAGCCGTGACCGATCTTCTCGAACGCGGCGCCGTACTGCGGGATCTCGCAGACTGCCTGGATCAGGCCGGGCTCGGCCACGGACAGCTGGTTCTGTTGCGCGGTGAGGCCGGTATCGGCAAGACCGCGGTGGTGCGACGCTTCGCGGAGGAGACGGGCGGTGCGGGGCGCGCCCGGGTTCTGCTCGGGGCCTGCGATCCGCTCTCCGCGCCTCGTCCTCTGGGCCCCTTGATGGACGTCGCCACGCTGCTCGGCCCGCCGGTGACCCAGGCCCTGGAGGCGGGCCTGCGCCGGCGTACCGACCCGGGCGGCATCTTCAGCGGAGTGCTCACCGCGCTCGGCGGCCAGGCGGGAGGGCAGCCGACGCTGCTGGTGATCGAGGACCTGAACTGGGCGGATCAGGCCACTTTGGACCTGGTGCGCTTCCTGGCCCGGCGGATCGACCGGATCCCCCTCCTGCTCCTGGCCACCTATCGCGACGATGAGATCGGCTCCACACACCCACTGGCGGCGGTACTGGGCGACCTCGCCGCCCTGGCCGCGGTCCACCGGTGCACCCTGGAGCCGCTGAGCCGCCGGGCGGTCGCCGAGCTGACGGCCGCGGCCGGGCACCCGGTGGACGCCCACGAGTTGTTCAGCAACACGCATGGAAACCCGTTCTACGTCACGGAAGTCCTGGCGGCCCGCGCTCCCGGCGTTCCCGCCACCGTGCGTGAAGCAGTACTGGGCCGCATCGCCAGGCTCCCGGACCGGGCCCGGGAAGCGGCGGAGACGGTGGCCGTCATCGGACCCCGCGCCACCGAACCGTTGATCGCCGCCGTGTCACGGGACGCCGCCACGGGGCTGGAGGACTGCCTGGCATCGGGTGTGCTGCGCCCGGACGGCCCGGTGCTGTGCTTCCGCAACGAGCTGGCGCGCCGTGCCGTCTGGGAGTCGCTCCCGGTCTACCGGCGCGCCAGGTTGCACGGCCGCGTCCTGGCGGCCCTGCGCTCCAAACCGGTCGACCCGGCCGATCTCGCGCAGCTCGCCTTCCACGCCGAGCAGGCCGGGGACGAAGGGGCCGTGGCCGAGTACGCCCCGCGGGCCGCCTCCTACGCCGCGGCGCTCGGCTCGCACCGGGAGGCCGCCGAGCTGTACGGCCGCGCCGTGCGCAACCCGGCCGTCGCGCCGCCCGCACAGCGTGTCGAACTGCTCGAAGCCCAGGCGTACGAGAACTACGTGACCGGGAACGTCACGGAGGCGATCGACGCCTGGGACGAAGCGGTCCTGCTGCGCCACGAGCAGGGCGACCGGCGACGCGAGGCACAGGACCTGCGCCGGCTCTCCCGGATGCACTGGCTGGCGGTCCACCCGGCAGACGCCTGGCGAGCGGGCCTGGACGCCGTTCGCGTACTGGAAGGCGAGGACGCGCCCCGGGAACTCGCCTGGTCCTACTCCCACCTCGCCCAACTGGCCTGCCTCGGCTACGACCCCGCGACGACGGCCGATTACGCGGGCAAGGCCGCCGGACTGGGGCTCGGTCTGGGCGAGCCCGCGCTGCAGACCCACGCGCGTGTCTGTGAGGCCCTGGTGGACGTGGCCTGCCGCGGGCAGGGCTGGGAGAGTTTCGAGGACGCCTGGTACGCGGCCATGGCCGAGGAGGGCATGGCGGAAGACGCCTGCAAGGTCGGAGCGGTGGCCTGCTGGACCGCGGCGCTCCATCACGATCTGCCGCGCCTCGATCGACTGACAGAGCGCACCTGCGCGTACTGCCGCGAACACGAACTTCCCATGTTCCTCGTGCTGGCCCTCGGAACGGCCGGCCTCGGCATGCTGCACCGGGGCCAGTGGGCACGGGCCGCCCAGAAGGCGGGCGACGTCCTCGACCGGAACCCCCAGCCGGTGCACCGGCTGCTGCCCTTGGTGACGTCGGCGCTGGTCAGAGCCCGCCGGGGCGAGCCGGGGGTGTGGCCACTGCTGGACGAGGCACTCTCGTACGGCGAAGACGCGGATCTGTTCCTGGCGGGCCCGGTATGGGCCGCCCGCGCCGAAGCGGCCTGGCTCGAAGGGGACGACGGCCTCGCCGTCGCGGAGGCGGAACACGGTCTGAAGGCGGTCACCATCGACAGCGACCCCTGGCTCGTCGGCGGACTGCTGCGCTGGTCCCGGCTGACGGGCGGCGAGCCCCCGCAGACGCGGGCGGCAGAGCCGTACGCCCTGGAACTGGCCGGGCAGTGGCGCGAGGCCGTGCGCGTGTGGGAGGAGCTCGGCTGTCCGTACGACGCGGCGCTGGCCCGCCTCGGCGGTGATGTACCCGCCCTGCGGCAGGCCCTGGAGACCTTCCGCTCCCTGGGGGCCCGCCCCGCTGCGGAGCGCACCTGGGAACGCCTGCGGGCGGCCGGGGTGCGGCGCACCTCGTACGGCAGGCGCGCCTCGACGTGCGCCAACCCCTACGGCCTGACCAAGCGGGAGCGGGAGGTCCAGCACCTGCTGCGCGAGGGACTCAGCAACAGGGAGATCGCCGCCCGGCTCTACATCACCCCCAAGACCGCGGCACACCACGTCGCCGCCGTGCTCGCGAAACTCGGCGTCCACACGCGCGAGGAGGCCGCCGTCCCGCTCGACCAGGACCAGTCCCGACTCCCCTGAGGTGAACACCCGAAGTGCGATGACGGCCACGCCCGGTATCTGGGCATCCCGCCGCGAAAAGCTGGGTCCGGTTACCGATGAACCTGCCCCGGACACCGCCTCAGACTGGACGCATCTCCTGCCGGCGCCGGACGTAGGAGGCGTGGCACATGGCGAGGCGCATCCGCGTGGTCACGTTCGTGGGCACACGGCCCGAGGTCATCAAGATGTATTCGCCCATCCGCGCACTACGCGACCTGGATTCGACCTTCGAGACGATCGTGTGCTCCAGCGGCCAGCACGCGGAGCTGTTGTCCGACGCCCTCACGACATTCGGGATGCGCGCCGACTACCAGTTGGCGGTGATGCGGAAGAACCAACGGCCTGCCGAGGTGGCGTGGAAAGTGGCTCAGTGGGCCGCCGGCATCTGCGACCGGCTGCGCCCGGACGTCGTCATGGTCCAGGGCGACACCACGACCACGATGGCCGCCGGCGTCGCGGCCTTTCACTCCGCCACGCGAGTGGCTCACGTCGAGGCCGGCCTGCGGACCTATGACAACCGTGCCCCTTGGCCTGAGGAGGGCCACCGGCGGATCGTCGGCGCGATCGCGGATCTGCACTTCGCCCCCAGCGAGACGGCCGCGGCCAACCTCGTACGCGAGGGGGTGGCGCCGGACCGGATATTCCTCACCGGGAACACCGGCATCGACGCGCTCTACTGGGCCCGCTCACAGCCGCGTCAAACGGCCGCGCCCGTCGAAGGGCAACGTCGCATCGTGATCACCACACACCGGCGCGAGAGCATTCCCGACGGGATCAGATCCATATTCGGCGCCGTCCGGCAGCTGGCGAGTCTCTACCCCGACGTGCAGTTCCAGTTGGTGCGTCACCCCTCTCCGCCGGTCATCCAGATGATCCAGCAGACGCTGAACGGAACCCGCCCCCCGAACGTCGAGGTGCTGGCGCCATGCAGCTACATCCCGTTCACGCACATGCTCGCCGACTCGTACTTGATAGTGACGGATTCGGGCGGCATCCAGGAGGAAGCGCCGGCCTTGGGCAAACCGCTTCTCGTGGTCAACCGTCGCACGGAACGCGAGGAGCCCCTCAGGGCCGGGACGTCCAACCTCGTCGGCACCGATCAGCACGACATCGTCGCGGCGGTGGCCGCCCTGCTCGAGGACCCCGCCCACTATGCACGCATGGCCACTCGCCATGACCCCTATGGGGACGGCCTCGCCGGCGAGCGGATCGTGAAGATCCTCGGCGAGGAGATGGCGCCGTCGGTACGCACGGAGTGCCGGCGATGACGGCGGCGTCCCCGGTCACCGGTACCGCTTTGTCCGCGGAGACAGCGGAGGCCGCCCGGCGCATCGAGCGATGGTTGCTGCGGAGCGGGGTGCAGATCGAGGAGGGCGCCCAGCGCGGAGCGGTCGCCGGATGGCTGGACCGGGCGGGGCGGCCGGAGTTCGTCTACCTCGAGATCACCGGCTACTACCTGACCACGATGGCCTGGCTGGCGTCGGGCGCGGCGAGCTCTCCGGACCGTGCCGCGGATGCGCACGAGCACGGTCGGCGGGCGTTGGACTGGGTCAACCGCACCTTGTCGGAACAGGGAGTTCCGCCGACACGGCTGTATCTGTCGGCCGGTCGCTCCGACTGGCGCAACGCCGGCGTGTTCACGTTCGACCTGGCGATGGCGGCGCGGGGAGTCGCGTGTTTCGGGGGCGTCGCACGGCAGGGCGCGTGGGAGGGGCCGGCCGCCGGCCTCTGCGCCACCGTCGACGGCATGTGTTCGAGAACGTCCGTCCTGCGGTCCCATGACGCGGTCGACGGCGCGCCGCTTCCCGACCGTTGGTCGACACGACCGGGGCCGCACCACCTGAAAGCGGCTGCGGCCCTGCTCCGGATGCCTGACGGCGTGCTGGGGATGCCTCTCGGAGAGGTCTGCCACCGGACCTGCGGGCACTGGGAGGCGATGTTGCGGGAATCCTGGCCGTGCCGCGAACTGCACCCGCTGCTCTACGGGATCGAGGGCCTGCTCCTCTCGGCGTCCGCCGCGGAAGACGGGGCGCTGGAGGTCGTCGAGCAGCTCTACGTCCGGCTCATGGGGCTGCAGGCCGTTGACGGAACCCTTGCCGAGACCACGGGAGGGGGGCTCGTGCGTTCCGACGTTCTCGCCCAGGCCCTGCGTATCGGTCTTCTGTTGCGCGGCCGTGGATACCTGCGAGGAGACCACTGGGCGGGACGTCTGGAGGGGCTGACGCGGGCGCTGCTCGGCTTCGTGCGACCGGACGGAGGGGTTCTCTTCTCAGGCGATCAGGACATCACCAACGCCTGGTGTGCGATGTTCGCCCATCAGGCGCTGCTCCTGCACTCCCCCGACGCCGGCCGGGCCCCCTCGAACCTGAACGCGGTCGGCTCAGAGCTGTTGGTGTGAGTTCAGTAGGCGCCTCGGCGCCCGAGCACGGCCGGTACCGTCCTGACCAGGAGCGTGATGTCCAGCAGGAGTCCCCAGTCGGCGATGTAGTCCAGATCCATGCGTACTTGTTCGGCGAACTCGACATCGGATCGCCCGCTGACTTGCCAGACGCAGGTGATACCGGGCTTCACGAGCAGTCGCTGCCATTCCCGGGGACCATAGTGCGCGCACTCCTCCGGAAGAGGAGGTCGCGGGCCGACGAGGCTCATCTCGCCGTGTATGACGTTCAGCAGCTGTGGCAGCTCGTCGATGCTCCATGTGCGAAGAACGCGTCCCACCGGTGTGACCCGCGGATCGTGACTGATCTTGAAGAGGGGGCCGGCGCATTCGTTCAGGTCCAGATACGCCGACCGCTGACGCTCCGCACCCCGGTACATGGAACGGAACTTGAACATCCGGAACGGCTGTCCGTCCCGGCCGACCCGCTCCTGCGGGTACAGGACCGGCCCCGCGGACGTCAGTTTGATCGCGCATGCCGCCGCCAGAGAGACCGGCGACAGCAGGATCAGCGCGAGCAGGGCCAGAACCATGTCGAGGGCACGTTTCACGAGCAGTTGGCGGCTGCTTGCCGCGAGAAGACCGCCCTCGAGACGTGCCGGGGTGCCGGCGTCCGCGATATGGCCGGTTTCGGGGGGCATGCCAGCAGTCTGCGGTGGCGCCGAGGCAGGTTCATCGGCAACCGGACCCGATTTTTCGCGGCGGGATACCCAGATACGCCGGGCGACGGCATCCCCACTCAGCCCGCTATCCAATTAGGTTAGGCTAAGCTAAACAAAGCTCGGGACCCGTGCGGTGTGCGATCAGGGGGAGGGAACCGCCGTGGGCTTGCCGCCGGAGGAGCTCAGAGGCAGCACGGTCGTCGTCAAGTACGGCGGCCACGCCATGGTGGACCCCGGCCTCCAGCAGGCGTTCGCGCACGACGTCGTGGAGCTGTGGCGCGCGGGCCTGCGCCCGGTCGTCGTGCACGGCGGCGGTCCGCAGATCAGCGCGATGCTCGACCGCCTCGGCCTGGAGACCCGTTTCGAGGCGGGCCTCAGGGTCACCACCCCGGAGACCATGGACGTGGTGCGCATGGTGCTGACGGGCCGGGTCCAGCGGGAACTGGTCGGCCACATCAACGCCCATGGTCCCCTCGCCGTGGGGATGACCGGCGAGGACGCGCACACCATGACGGCCGTACGGCGGCCGGCCTGGGTGGACGGCCGGGCGGTGGACATCGGCCTGGTCGGCGATGTCGTCGAGGTGAACCCGCGCGCGGTGCGCACACTCCTGCAGGAGGGGCACATCCCCGTGGTCTCCCCCGTGGCCCGTGGTGAGGACGCGCAGGTCTACAACGTGAACGCCGATCTGGCGGCGTCGGCACTGGCCGTCGCCCTCGACGCCGCCCGCCTGGTGGTGCTCACCGACGTGGCGGGACTGTACGCGGACTGGCCGCACAGCACGGAGGTGATCGAGCGGCTGACCGCCGGTGAACTGGCCGCGCTGCTGCCGGGGCTGGCGGCCGGGATGCTGCCGAAGATGGAGGGCTGTCTGCGGGCCGTCCGCGGCGGCGTACGCAGGGCGCACGTGCTCGACGGCCGCGTACCGCACGCCCTGCTGCGGGGCGTACTGGGCCGGAACAGCCCCGGCACCACGGTGTGTGCGGAGGACGGCCCCGTCACGAGCTCCGCGTGAGGACTCGCCCTCACAGGGTCCGCGCGAGGACGCGCGCGTTGCGGCGCGGGTCCAGGGACGTCGCCCAGGCCGGAGGCGCGAGGCGCACACCGGCCGGGGCGAATCCGTGCCGCAGGAAGAGGCCGCCGCTGCCCACCGTCGCGGTGAACAAGGAGCCCACCGACTGGGCGCGCGCCCTGGCCAGCGCGGCACGCAGCAGCCGGCCTCCCAGTCCGCCGCCCTGCCGGTGCCGGGCCACGCAGAAGTTGTAGAGAACGCCCGCGGCACCCTGGCCTCCCTCCGCGTCGGCCGCGTGGACGCGCAGGGCCAGGCAGCCCTCCAGGACGCCGTCGGGTCCCTCGGCCACGAGGAAGTCGGCCGCGTGGGCGGCATACAGCGAGACGGGTCGCCGGCGTAACGCCCCCGAATCCGCGAAAGGTTGGGACAGGGCGGCGAGGGCGGCGGCGTCGTCCGGGCGGGCGGGTCGTACGACGCAGACCGCGGTGAGAGGAGCACGCGGCAACGGCGGTGCCGTGCGCGGCGCAGCCGTGTTCAAGGCTTCTCCGCCCCGCTTCCGGATCCGTCGTCGCGTCGGTCGCGACCGTCGACGTACGTCGCCACCACCTCGATGTCGCCTATGCGGGAGGTGTCGACGCGCCACGGGTCGTCGCCGAGGACCACCAGGTCGGCGCGCTTGCCCGGGGAGAGGCTGCCGGCGCTGTCCTCCCAGTGGCAGGCATAGGCACCGGCGACGGTGTAGGCGCGCAGCGCCTCGTCCACGGTGATGCCCTCGTCCGAGCCGATCACCCGGCCGGACTCGGAGGCGCGCTCGACCATGAACTGGACGGCTCGCAGCGGGGATCCGTCGGTGACCGGCCGGTCGGAGCTGCCGACGAGGGTGATGCCGTGGTCCAGGAATCCCTTGCCCCGGTACAGCCACGGCGCCCGCTCCTCGCCCATGATCGCCGCGTAGTCGTCGCCGAAGTACCGCAGGAAGTTGGGCTGGACGACCGCGCTCACGCCGAGCCGCGCCATACGCGAGAGCTGGTCGGGGCGGATGAGGCCCGCGTGTTCGACGCGGTGCCTCACGCCGTGGCGCGGCCGCAGGCGCTGGGCCCGCTCCAGGGCGTCGAGGGCGACGTCGGCCGCGCGGTCGCCGATGGCGTGCACGGCGAGCTGCCAGCCGGCGAGGTGGCCGGCCACGATCGTCTCGGTGAGCGTCTCCGGGTCGTCCTGCAACTGGCCCGTGTGGTCCAGCCCTTCGTACGGGCTGCTCAGCGCGGCGGTACGGGCCATCATGCCGCCGTCGGTGTAGACCTTCAGGGCCCCGACGGAGAGCCAGTCGTCACCGAAGCCCGTGCGCAGGCCGAGGTCGAGGGCCCTGGGGATGCCGTCGGCCTGGTGCGCGGCGACGGGCCGCAGCCGGTCCGCGGCGACCATGAGCTGCACCCGTAGCGGCAACAGCCCCTTGTCGCGGGCGAGTTGGTAAGCGCCGAGTTCGACCGGGCTGTGCCCGAAGAGGGCGCCTCCGATGCCCGCCTCGGCGCAGGCGGTGACGCCTTCGGCGACGCAGGTCCGGGCGGCGCGTCCGACCGCCTCGGCGAGTTCTTCCTGGGAGTACGGAAGACGCAGCGCGCGGGCGGCGCCCATCGCACCCTCGGCGAGGAAGCCGTTCTCGTGGGGGACGTCGGCGGGCAGCAGGTCCAGGACGGCGGTGTTGACGACGCAGCCGTGTCCGGAGTCGTGGAGCACGAACACCTTGTGCCCGTGGCTCACCCGGTCCAGTTCGGCGGCGGTCAGATGACGGCCCAGGGCCCGCTGGTCGTAGCCGGCGATGCTCACCCAGGTGCCGGGCGAGCCCTTCCGGAGGGCAGCCTCCTCCACGACGGCGAGCACGTCGTCGATCCGCGTGCGGCCCGCGATGCTCGGCGTGTTCTGCTTGAAGCCGGTCCAGGCCAGGTGCACATGGGCGTCGATGAACCCGGGCAGCACGGTGGCGCCCTGAAGGTCGATCACCTCACGAGCGGGCAGCGAGGTCACGGCCTCGTCCAGGCCGACGATCCGGCCCCGCCAGATGCCCAGGTCATGGGCGACGGGGTGGGCCGGGTCCATGGTGACGAAGCGGGCGTTCGTCAGTCTGGTGCAGAGCATCGGGCGTCAGGCGTCCATGGACTCGGCGAGGGAACGGGGGCGCAGATCGGTCCAGTTGGCCTCGACGTACTCCAGGCAGGCCTCCCGGGTGTTCTCCTCGAAGGCGATCGTCCAGCCCCCGGGCACGTCCGCGAAGGACGGCCAGAGCGAGTGCTGGCCCTCGTCGTTCACGAGGACGAGGAAACGGCCGTCGGCGTCGTCGAAGGGGTTGGTGCTCATGTGCCGGTGCCTCCAGTGGAAATTAGGTTAGGCTCGCCTAATCGCAAGTGAGCTTAACCTTCTCGCTTTCCGCTCCACAAGGAGACGTGCAATGAGGCTGGTGGGGGAAGACACGTTCGCCGCGTTCGGACTGCACGGCATACCCGGCACCGACGCGTTCTGGGCGGCCGCGCGGACACCTGCGTCGATACCCGCCGGCGACGGCTGGACGACCCTCTTCCTGTGGCGTGGGTCCAGCCCGGCGAGCATCGACTTCGAGAGCTGGTCCGAGCCGGTGGCCCTGGACCGGTTCGGCGACACGGACTGCTGGTACGCCGAGGTGCGCATGCCCGCGCGGCTGCGGGTGACGTACCGGTTCCGCGTGGGCGAGGAGGCGTACGCCGATCCGCTCAACCCGGTCGGGGCCGGCGGGGACCGGTCCGTCGCCGCGACGCCGGACGCGCCGCCTCAGCCGCACTGGCCCGCTGTCGGAGCCGACGGCGTGCTGCCTCTCCCCCGTACCCGGATCCGCTGGGCCAGTGAACGGCTGGGCGGGCGGCGGACCGTGCGGGTGCATCCTGCGGGTGGTGGCGGGCCGGTCGTCCTGCTGCTCGACGGGGACGACTGGCTGTATCTGCACCCGGCCATGAGCGCGTTCGACTCGGCAGTCGCCAGTGGGGAGATGCCGCCAGTCACCCTGGTCTTTCTTCCGGCCAAGGACAGGCAGGCCGAGTTCGCGTGCCGGGCCGAGCTGTGGGAGGCGGTCCGGGACGAACTGCTGCCGCTGGTGGCGGAGTCGGGGGTGACCGCCGACCTTGACCGGCTGGTGGTCGCCGGGCAGAGCCTCGGAGGGCTGAGCGCGGTGTACGCGGCGCTGGAGTTTCCGGAGCTGGTGTCTCGTGTGGCCTGTCAGTCGGGGTCTTTCTGGTGGACGCCGGGTGCCATGCGGCTGGCGGATCCGTTGGGTGGTCCGGTCGGCGGCGACGTGGCCGACCAGCTACGGAAGCGTCCCGACCTGACGGGGCTGCGGGTCGCGTTCGATGTGGGGGAACACGAGACGCGGATGCTGCCGCATTGTGAGGAGGTGGAGGTCTTGGCCGAGCGGGCCGGGGCGACCGTGCGGGTTTCGCGGTCGGCCTCCGGCCATGATCGGGCTGGGTGGAGACATGCACTGGTCAGGGATGTCGCCTGGGCGTTGGGGGCACCGTAGTCGTCTGCGGGCCCATGGGGGTTGATCGCGCCCGCGCGGCGGAGCCGCAAATCAAAACAGCCCCGCGCCCCTTGAGGGGCGCTTCACCGCGCCACCGCCGAGCAGTAGTTCTCGTCCGTCGCCAGCAGGTTCCGGTGCGTGTCCTCGGCCGTGACGACCCCGTCGGCCAGGACGAGGACCCGGTCGGCGGCGTCCAGGAGGGCCGGGCTGCTGGTGAGGACGATGGTGGTGCGGCCCCGGCGCAGCTTCGCGACGTTGCGGGCGATGAGCTGTTCCGTGACCGCGTCGACGGCCGTCGTCGGATCGTGCAGGACCAGGACGTCGCTGTCGGCGGCCAGGGCGCGGGCCAGGGAGAGCCGTTGGCGCTGTCCCCCGGAGAGGTTCGCGCCGCGGTCGCGGACGCCGTAGTCGAGGCCTTCGCGGTGCAGGGCGACGACGTCGGTCAGCATGGACGCCTCGACGGCCTCGGGGACCATGCGGCTGGTGCCCGACGGGTCGATGTTCGAGCGGAGCGTCCCCGCGAAGATCTCCCCGTCGTACGGGTTCACCAGGACGTGCTCGCGGACCGCCTCGACCGACAGGTCCGCGAGGTCCCGCCCGCCGACCCGCACCGTTCCCTCGTACGCGCCGGGCGGGACGTTCACGGCCAGGATCGACGCGAGGTCGGCGGCCGCGCGCGGCTGGTAGGCGGCGATCGCCACGAACTCCCCGGCGGACACCTGGAACTTCAGCTTGCGCAGGGTTCCGTACCGGACGCAGTCGATCTCCACGTCCGCGCTCTCGGCCGGGCGTCCGGACCCCGGCGTCATCACCGGTGGCGCGGTCAGCACCAGTGCCATGCGCTCGGCCGAGGCGCGCGCCATCATGACGTACTTCGGCATCTCCGAGAACAGCTTCAGCGGTTCCATGATGAACTGCGCCAGGCCCACGGCCATGACCAGTTCGCCGATGCTGATCCGGCCGTCGAACGCCAGCCAGCCCGCCGTCAGCGTCACGGCGCCGGCGAGGATCGCGTTGAGGGCCAGCGCGGTGCCCGCGTACGCGCCGTTCACCTTGGCGACGGTGATCGCCTGGACCTTCGCCTCCGTGCTGACCTTCCGATAGGACCGGAACGCCGCGTGGTTGCCGCCGAAGCCGTGCAGCGGACGCAGGCCGGTGATCAGGTCGGCGACCTTCGCGCCCGCCCGCGCCACCCGGGCCTGCTGTTCCTGGGTGCTGGTGCCGATCCGCTTGGACAGCACGCTCAGGCAGGACAGGATCGCGACGGTCCCCACGATCACCAGCAGGCCGAGCCGGATGTCGGCCATACCCAGGGCGACCGCCGCGACCACCACCGCTACCAGCGAGCTGATCAGCAGCGGCACCACCTCGATGATGTCGGCGGTCTGGTCTGCGTCCTCGGTGGCGATGGTCAGCACCTCGCCGGACTTGAGGTCGACGTCCCGGGCCACCGGCTGGAGCCCGCAGGCCGCGACCTTCACGCGCCAGCGGTGCGCCTCCGTCGTGTTGGCCTTCTGGAGGATGCGCATCCCGAACCGCCACGACAGCGACACGGTCGTGATGATCACGGCCAGTACGGCGATCGAGAGGCCGAGCGCGCCGAGGCTGCGGTCCCGCATCGTGTGCTCGACGATCAGGCCGAGCGCGATGGGGAAGGCCGTCTCGCCCGCCTGGTACAGGCCCATGAGGAGGGTGCCGCCCGCCATGGCGCCGACGTTGCGGCGCAGTGCGGTGCGGAGGATGTCGGACCCCGAGCGGGGCCGCTGCGTGTCAGGAGTTGTCATCGAGGTGGCGGGCAATCGCTTCCGGGGTGCGCAGGGTGAACAGGTCTCGGATCGTGATCACTGGACCGTACTCGCGGCGGAGCAGGCCGATCAGCCGCACCGCCAGCATGGAGTGTCCTCCGAGGGACACGAAGTCGCTCACCGCGCTCACCTCGTCGTCGTCCAGGTCCAGTGCCTCGGCGAAGTACTCGCACACCACGGTCTCGGTCTCGGTCTCGGGTCCCCGCTCCCCCACCGTGGTCAGCGCGCCCAGCGGCTTGGCCTCCGGCAGGGCCTTGGTGTCAGCCTTCCCGTTCACCGTCAGCGGGATGCTGTCCACCTGGGCGTAGTGGGTGGGACGCAGGAAGTCCGGCATTCCGGCGCCGACTTCGGCGGCCACCGTGGCCAACTCCGCGCCATCCAGGACCAGATAGGCCGCCAGCCGGTACGCGCCGTCGACCTGCGGGTCGGGCTGCGCGACTGCAGCCACGAACCGCACCGCCGGGTGCGCCGCGAACACCGCCTCCACCTCGCCGAGTTCGACGCGGTGTCCGCGGATCTTGACCTGCTGGTCGGTGCGGCCCAGGTACATCAGGTTGCCGTCCGGCCGGCGGACCACCAGGTCCCCGGTGCGGTACATGCGCTCGCCCGGTTCCCCGAACGGGCAGGCGACGAAGCGGTGCGCGGTCTGGGCGGGCTGCCCGAGGTAGCCGCGCGCGATGCCGACGCCCGACACGTACAGCTCACCGGGGACGCCGTCCGGCAGGGGCCGCAGCCACGGGTCGAGGACGTAGACGTCGGTGTTGTCGATCGCCACGCCCACCACGGGGTCCGCGCATTCGAAGGTGCCGACGCCGAGGGTGTTGATGGTGTACTCGGTGGGTCCGTAGAGGTTGTAGCCGACCGTTCCGTCGGTCTCGGCGAGCCGCTGCCACAGCGTCGGGGTGACGGCCTCGCCGCCGAGCAGCACCAGCGGCGGCCGGCGCTCCGGGTCGTCGAGCAGGCCCTCGGCCACCAGCTGCTGTGCGTAGGTCGGCGTCACGTTGACGACGTCGATCCCGTGCTCCAGGCAGTACTCGACCAGCCGGGGCGCGTCGCGGCGCAACTCCTCGTCGCAGACGTGCACTTCATGCCCGTCGGCGAGCCACAGCAGCTCCTCCCACGACATGTCGAACGCGAACGACACGGTGTGCGCGATGCGGAAG
Source organism: Streptomyces afghaniensis (assembly GCF_044327915.1). Lineage (NCBI taxonomy): Bacteria > Bacillati > Actinomycetota > Actinomycetes > Kitasatosporales > Streptomycetaceae > Streptomyces > Streptomyces afghaniensis. Next base: position 1,445,962 of record NZ_JBIRGJ010000001.1, on the reverse strand, counting down.
ATCCGGTGGCCGTGCTCCGCCAGCACCGGCTCGAAGATCCGGCGCTGATGGTTGATCAGCATGTTGGTGAGTCCGGCGTATTCGGTCACCACGCCCTTGGGCTTGCCGGTCGAGCCGGAGGTGTAGATCGTGTACGCGGGGTGCCGCAGGCGGTCCGGGTCGTCCGGCGCGAACGTCCGATACGGCTCGGCCTCGGGAAGCGGGCGGTCCAGCTCGATCAGGTCGCCGTCCAGCGAGGTCAGCCGGGGCGACACGGCGCTCACGGTGAGGATCACCTCCGGGCGGGCGTCCTCGACGATCGCGGCGATCCGCTCGTCGGGGTGGTCCAGCTCCAGCGGCACGTACGCGGCGCCGACGCGCAGCACGGCGAACAGCGCCACGATCGAGTCGAGGGAGCGCGGGACCGCGAGACCGACGTTCGTCTCGGGGCCGATGCCGCGAGAGGCGAGCACACCCGCCACCGCGCGGCTGCGGTCCCGGAGTTCGGCGAACGTCATGGCCGAACCGTGGGCGACGAGTGCGATCCGCTCCGGTGCGCGGTCCGCCGCCCGGTCGAACCGGTCGACGACGGTGTCCGTGCCGACGTCCGTGCGCTCGCCCCGAGCGGGCTCCGGTCCCAGGCCCCGCAGCGCGCCCACCGGGCCGGTCGAGCGGGCCAGGTCCTCCAGTACGCGCAGGTAGTCGTCGAGGAGACGACGGGCGTTCCCGGTGTCCTCGTCGCGGTACTCCAGCTTGACGGTGAGCCGCTCGCCGGGCGTGACGACCCAGGTGAACGGATAGTGCGTGGAGTCGTCGGCCTGCACCGAGGTGATGCCGTGCCGGGCGTTCATCTCGGCGAACGCGTCCATGTCCAGGAAGTTCTGGAGCACGAACAGGTTGTCGAACAGGGTGTCGTGGCCGCTGGCCCGCTGGATCTCGCCGAGCCCCAGGTGCTCGTGCTCCATCGCCTCGACCCTGGCCCTCTGCACGGACGAGAGGTAGTCGCCGACGGTGTCGTGCGGCTGTGGCCGCGTCCACATCGGCACGGTGTTGAGCAGCACGCCGACGATGTCGGACAGTCCCTCGCCCTCCCGGCCGGAGACGGTCACGCCGAACACGGCGTCGCTGCGGCCGGTGTGGGCGCCGAGGAGAAGGCCGAAGGCGCCGGTCAGCACCGAGTTCAGCGTGACGCCGTGCGTCCTCGCCGCTTCCCGCAGCAGGCCGGACTGCTCGGCGGACAGCGTGTGCACGAGCGCGCGCGGCAGGTCGTCCGAGAAGGACGGCGCCGGTCCGGCGAGCAGTGTGGGGCCGGGGAGGCCGGCCAGGTGCTCCGCCCAGAAGCGTTCCGATACGGCGGGGTCCTTGGCGTCGAGCGCCCGGGCGTAGTCCTCGAAGCTCGGCGTGGCCGGGGCCGCGTCCAGGGGCTCGCCCGCGATGACGGCCCGGTACGCGTCGAACAGGTCCCGCAGCATGATCTCGCGGGACCAGCCGTCCCACAGCAGCAGGTGGTAGCTGAGCAGCAGGCCGTCGCGGGCGTCGGGCAGACGCACCACGGTCAGCCGGATCAGCGGCGGCTCACCCGGGTCGAACCCGGTGTCGCGGTCCCGGGCCCGCAGGGCGTCGACCTCGGCTTCCGTCGACAGCCCGACTGTGCGGACGTCGACCCGCCGGCCGGCCTTGAGGACCTGGACGGGGTTGCCGTCGGCGTCGGTCGTGAAGCCGGCGCCCACGACCGGGTGCCGGGCGATCACGTACGCCATCGCCTCCGCCAGCGCGCCCGTGTCCAGGCGCCGGTCGAACGTGAACCAGCTCTGCGCCACGTAGTGCCCGGCCGAGCCCGCCATCTGGGCCTGGAAGAACAGGCCCCGCTGGAGCGGGGTGACCGGTGCGGTGCGCTCGGCTGTCGTGGCGGCGTCCGCGATGCGCTGGAGGGCGCGGTGCCAGTACTCGGTGATCTCGTCGGGGACGCCCTCTGCGAGGGTGAACTCCGCGTGCAGGCTGCCGGTGGTCTCGTCGAGCCAGGCGTTGACCTCGACGGCGTACGGGCTGCCCTGGTCGCCGCCGGTGAGGTGCACCGCCCGCGACTCGCTGCCCCGGCCGAGGTAGTTGAACAGGACCTGCGGGCGGGCGGTGAGCAGCGGGGCCGTCTGCGGGTTGAGATACCTGAGCTGTCCGTAAGCGACGTGGGCGCGCTCGTCCGGCTGGCGCTCGGCGACCTCGCGCGCGGCCGCGACGGGGTCGGTGTGCGCGGTGAGCCGTACGGGTGCGATGGAGGTGAACCAGCCGACGGTACGGGCGTAGTCGTGGTGTTCGAGCACCGGGACCCGACCGTGCCGCTCCAGGTCGATCGCGAGGTCGGTGGGTGACGGCTGGATGTGCGTCAGCGCGGTGCGCAGGGCTCCGCACAGCAGCTCGGTGAGGCCGGCGCCGAGTGCGGCGGGGGCGGTACGGGTGACGCGGTCGGTCAGCTCGGGCGGGAGGACGACCGTGGTCTCGCGCAGACCCTCGACCGCGGGCAGCAGCGCGGGGGCCTGGAGGGTGGTGACCCAGTGTCCGAGGTCGTCGACGGCCTGGGCCGACTGGAGCGTCAGTGCTTCGGCGTACTCGGCGTAGGACGTGGTCGGCGGGGCCAGGGGCGCACCGCGCAGGGCCGTGGCCAGGTCGTCCAGCAGGATCAGCCAGGACACCGAGTCGACGGCGAGGTGGTGCACGGTGACCACGAGGGTGCGGCTCGCCTCCAGCCACGAGAAGGCGATGACCTCCCCGGCCTCGGGGTCGAGCCGTCCGGCGGCCTCGTTCGCGGCCGTCGTGGCGTCGGTGGTGTCCGTGCGTACGACGGTGACTTCGCGGGTGGGTTCGGTGCGGAGAGTCCACACTCCGTGTTGGATGCGGAGTCGCAGGCGCAGGGTGGGGTGTGCGGCGACTACGGCATCGGCGGCTCGTTCGACGTCTGTGAAGGAGCAGCTCTCGGGGACCGCCAGTGTCCTGGCCTGGGCGAACCGGGCGAGGGAGCCGCCCAGTCCGCGCTGGCGCAGGATGATCGGCGTCGGGGGGAACGGGCCGTCCTCACGGTGGATCGGGGCGGTGGTCTGTGCTGTGCGCGTCGGCAGGTGCTCGGCGAGGGCGCGGGGGGTCTTGTGCAGGAACACGTCCCGGGGGGCTATGGGCAGGCCGAGTGTCCTGGCCCTGTTCACGACCGTGATGGCGATGATGCTGTCGCCTCCGGCGTGGAAGAAGTCGGTGTCGGCGGTCACCTCCGAGCCGGGCAGCGTCTCTGTGAAGATCTTGGTGAGTGCGGCGACCGCGGTGCTTTCGTCTGCGGGTACGTCGTGGCTTGTCGCGCCCCGCGGCGGAGCCGCACATTGATACAGCCCCGCGCCCCTGAAAAGGGTCCGCTTCTCCAAGCCCCTTCGGTCCAACTTGCCGTTGACCGTCAGCGGCAGGGCGTCGATCGTGAGCACCTGCTCCGGGACCATGTGAACGGGCAGCTTCCCGGCCAGTCGCTCGGCGAAGTCCGCCGGCGCCCGGCCCACCACGTGCGCCACCAGGTGGTCACCGCTGTCGGCCACCGTCACGGCCACGTCGACCACGCCGTCGAGTTCCCGGACCGCTGTCTCGACCTCGCCCAGCTCGATGCGGAAGCCCTTGAGCTGGACCTGGTCGTCGGCGCGGCCGACGAACTCCAGCTCGCCGTCGAGGGTGCGGCGGGCCAGGTCGCCCGTGTGGTACATGCGGGAGCCGTCCCCCGCGAAGGGGTTCGCCACGAACCGGCCCGCGGTGAGCCCGGGCCTGCCCAGGTAGCCGAGCGAGACCTGGTCGCCGGCGACGTAGATGGCGCCCACCCGGCCCGGCGGTACCGGGCGGAGCCGGTCGTCGAGGAGGTGCGTGACGAGGCCGGGTATGGGGCCGCCGATCGGGCTGACGTCGTCGCCGGGGCCGAAGTCCTCCTCGGTCAGCACGCGGTGGGTGACATGGACGGTGGTCTCGGTGATGCCGTACATGTTGACCAGCTCGGGCGAGCGGGTGCCGTGCCGTTCGACCCAGCCGCGCAGCCGCCCGGGGTCCAGCGCCTCGCCGCCGAAGATGACGCGGCGCAGGGCGGGCAGGGGTTCGCCGGCATGCCGGTCTGCCTCGATGAACTGGTAGAAGGCGGACGGCGTCTGGTTGAGCACGGTCACCCCGCGCTCGCGCACCAGTCGGTGGAAGTCGACCGGGGAGCGGGTCAGCCCGTACTCCGGCACCAGCAGCTCACCGCCGTACGCCAGCGCTCCCCACAGCTCCCAGACCGCGAAGTCGAAGGAGAAGGAGTGGAACTGGACCCAGACGTCGTGCGGGCCGAAGTCCATGTCGGGCTGGGTGTTGGCGAGCAGCGTCACCACGCTGGAGTGCGGGACGACGACGCCCTTGGGCCGGCCTGTCGATCCGGAGGTGTAGATCACGTAGGCCGGGTCGTGCCAGCCTGGCTCCCGGCGGGGATGCGCGGGGGTGTCCTGCGGAAGTTCGTCGCCCTGGACGAGTACGCGCGCCTGTACGCCCGTACGGGCCAGGAGTTCGGTGAAGCGGTCGCGCTGCTCCCGGTCCACCAGGACGACCTGCGGCGCGGCGTCGGCGAGGATGTACTCCAGCCGTTCGTCCGGGTAGGCCAGGTCCAGTGGTACGTACGCGCCGCCCGCGCCGACGATCGCGACCAGGGCGACGACCTGCTCGACGGACCGTGGGACGGCGACCGCGACCCGTCGGCCGGGGCCGACTCCGGCGGCACGCAGAGCGGCGGCCAACTCGTCCTTGGCGTGGGCCAGTTCGCCGTACGTCAGGGACCGGGTACGGCCGTCGAGACCGCACTGGGTGACGGCGGTGGCGGCCGGGTCGCGCCGCGCGGCGGCGTCGAACAGGCCGCCCAGGGTGGTCGGGGTGATGTGCGCGGGGCGCCGGTCGCCCTCGGAGGCCACATCGTCGACCAGGGTGTCCGGCCGGGTGAGCAGGGCGGTGAGGGTCGAGGCGAAGGTGCGCAGGATCGCCTGGGCGGTGGTCTCCCGCAGCAGTTCGCCGTCGTAGATCAGGTTGAAGCGGGGGCGGCCGTCGAGTGCGCGTTCCACGACCAGGGTCAGCGGGTAGTGGGGTGCGCCCTCGTTGACGAGATCGGTGACGGCGAGGGTGTCGCCGGGCCGGCGCAGTGCGTCCACGTCGGTCGCTACGTCGAACACCACCAGGGTGTCGAACAGCGAGCCGGCCTCGGCCTGGCGGCCGATCCTGGCCAGGGAGACGTGCTGGTGCGGCAGGACGGCGGCCTGGTGTTCCCGCACCGAGGCGAGGAGGTCGCGTGCGGTGGTGGTGGCGGTCCAACGGGCGCGGACCGGGATGGTGTTGATGAACAGGCCCACCATGTCCTCGATGCCGGGCACGTCCGCGTCACGGCCGGACACCGTGGAGCCGAACACCACGTCCTGTCCGTGCAGGATGCCGCCCAGCGTCACCGCCCAGGCGCTGTGCACGGCCACGCTCAGCGGCACGCCGGCCGACCGTGCGGCCGCGTCGACGTCATGGTCCGGGTGCACGGCGGTGTCGGCGAACCGGTCGGACGGGGTGTGCCCCTCGGCGACCAGCGACGGGCCGGGAAGGCCGGCGAGCTGCTCGCGCCACACCCGGTCGCTCTCGTCGGCGTCGCGTCCGGCGAGCCAGGCCACGTAGTCGGAGAAGCCGCCGATTGGGTAGACGGTCCCCGGCGCGTGGTACTCGGCGAGCAGGGCGCGGAGCATCGGCGGCACCGACCAGCCGTCGGCGATGATGTGGTGCACGGTCTGCACGAGGACGGTCCGGCCGGGACCCGAGCGGATGAGGGTGTACCGCATCAGCGGGCCGGTGGCGAGGTCGAATCCGGCGCGGCGGTCCCGCTCGGCCAGGTCGCGCAGCTCGGTGTCGGTGATGCCGGGGCGGTCCAGGGTGGTGAAGGGCGCCTCGACGCCGCTCTCCAGTACGGAGACCACGCGGCCGTCGGCGAGGGCCACGAACCGCGCGGCCAGGTTCGGGTACAGCGTGAGCAGCCGGGTGGCCGCAGCCGCGAGCCGGTCGGCGTCCACCTCGCCGTCCAGGGTGAGCAGTTGCTGTTCGACGTAGGCTCCGGCCGAGTCGTCGTCGAAGACGGAGTGGAAGTACAGGCCCTCCTGCAACGGTGTCAGCGGCAGGATGTCCCGCAGTGCCGGGCCGTCCAGGGCGTCGACGTCGGCCTGGGTCAGCGGCACCAGGAGGAAGTCGCTGGGCGAGTGGCCGCCCGGCGGGTCGAGTGCGGCCAGTCCGGCCAGGGCGTCCCGGAAGTAGCCGCCGATGGTCTCGATGTCCTCGTCGGTGAACATGCCGTCGGGCCAGGAGATGGTGGTGACCAGGTCGTACTCGCCGGTCGGGGCCGGCTCGGCGATCGCGTTGAACTCCAGGGCGCGCGGCAGTCGCATCCGCGGGTCGCGCTTCTCCCCCAACTGGCCGGTGGTCCGGGCGAGTTGCCAGTCGCCGGGGTCGCCCGCGGCGAAGCGGCCCAGGTAGTTGAAGAGCACCTGCGGTGCGGGCGCGTCGAACTCGGTGTCGGTCAGGTACCGCAGGGCACCGTAGGAGACGCCGTTGTCCGGCACTCGGGCGAGGTCTTCCTTGACCGCTTTGAGGGCGGCCGTCAGGTATTCGGGTGCGGTCGGGTCGGTCGCCGTGCCGGGGTCGACGGTCACCGGGAAGAGGGTGGTGAACCAGCCCACTGTGCGGGACAGTTCGGGTTCGAAGCTGGCGGAGCCCGCCACGAACCGTCCTTCGCGGCCGTGGCCCTCCAGTTCGATGTGCGCGAAGGTCTGGTCCTGTCCCAGGTCGCGGCGCCACCGGGCGAGCGCGACGGCGAGCCCGGTCAGCAGGACGTCGTTGACCCCCGCGTGGAACTTCGCGGGGATGTCGCCCAGCAGCGCGGCCGTGATCTCCGGGCCGGCCGGGACGGTCCGCAGTCGCTCCGTGGCGACGGTGTCGGCGTCGGACAGCGCGCGCCTGCCCACCGGCTGGTCCTCCGCCGGCAGGGGACGCCGGTAGTAGGAGCTGTCAGCGTCGAACGCCGCGCGCTCCAGCAGTTGCGTCCAGCGCCGGAAGGACGTGCCCACCGGGGGCAGGTCGATCGGGGTACCTGAGGTGAACTGCCGCCAAGCCGTGGCCAGGTCGTCCATGAGGATCCGCCAGGACACGCCGTCGATCACCACGTGGTGGGCGACCAGGACCAGCTGCCGCGCCGCGCGGCGCCAGACGGCGCGCAGCATCACACCGCTGCCGGGGTCCAGGGCGTCGGTGGCGAGTGCGACGCACGCGTCGAGTGGCCGGTCGCTCTCCTGCCACCCGGCGACGGCGCGGTCCGGCTCCGGGATGTCGAAGCTCCAGCGGTCGGCGCGCACCAGCCTTGCGCGCAGCATGTCGTGCCGGCGGACCACGGCGGTGAGGATCTCGTCGAGAGCGTCTGCGGTCAGGTCCGGCGGGGTGTTCAGCACGACCGACTGCACGAAGCCGTCGATGGCGTCGGTGGTCTCGCCGAGCCACTGCACGATGGGCGAGCCCACGACGGGCCCGGTCGCGACATCACGGTGGTCGACCGTGGAGACGTCCTCCCGGCTCGCGACCGAGGCCAGGGCCCCCACGGTGCTGTGGGTGAAGATCTGCCGTGCCGTGACGTAGAGGCCCGCGTCGCGCAGTGCGGTCAGCAGCGAGATCGCCAGGATGCTGTCGCCGCCGAGCTGGAAGAAGTCCTGGTCGACGCCGACCTCTTCGAGCCGCAGCACCGCCGCGACCGCCGCGCAGACCGCGCGCTCGTTGTCGGTGGTGGGCCGTACGAGCGTCCCCGTGCCGATCGTGGGCTCCGGCAGGGCGTTGCGGTCGAGCTTGCCGTTGGCGGTGAGCGGGAACTGGGTGAGCACGACGATGTGGGCGGGCACCATGTACTCGACCATGTGCTCGGCGGCCCACGCCTTGACCTCGTCCGCCCGCAGGTCCTCGCTGCCGGCGGCCGGGATGACGTAGCCCACCAGGTAGGTGCCGCCCGCGGTGTTCTTCCGCGCGACGACGCAGGTGTGCCGTACGCCGGGGTGCTCGGCGAGGCCGACCTCGACGTCCTCGATCTCCAGCCGCATGCCGCGGATCTTGATCTGGTTGTCGGCGCGGCCGAGGAAGTCCAGCGATCCGTCCGGGGCGAACCGGGCGAGGTCACCGGTGCGGTAGAGCCGGGAGCCGTCGTTCGCGAAGGGGTTGGCGACGAACCGGGAGGCCGTCAGACCGGGCGCGCCCACGTAGCCGCGTCCCAGGAGGAACCCGCCCACGTACAGTTCGCCGCCGACGCCGACGGGGACCGGGCGCAACTCCTCGTCGAGGACGTACAGCTGGGTGTTGGGGTTGGCCTTGCCGATGGAGGTCGACAGGCGTTCCGCCGCTCCCCGGTAGATGACGTGGGAGACGCCGATGGTCGTCTCTGCCGGGCCGTAGCCGTGGTACATGGGGATGTCGAGCTTGGTGCGGAACCGCTCGTACAGCTCCGGGGTCAGCACCTCGCCGCCGCACCACACGTGCCGCAGGCTGTCCAGGCGGCCGGAGTCGCCGGCGATCTCCAGCAGGACGTCCAGCATGGACGACACCAGGTACGTGAAGGTGACGCGCTGTTCGGCGATGACGCTCAGCAGGTGGTGCGGGTCGCGTTCGCCGCCGGGGCGCAGCACCACCAGTCGGGCGCCGGACACCAGCGGCAGGAATATCTCGTTGATGGAGATGTCGAAGGACAGCGGCGCCTTGAACAGCGAGGCGTCGTCGTGGCCGAAGCCCAGGATCTCGTTCACCTGCCACAGCAGGCGCTCGCTGATCGCCTCGTGCCGGATCATGGCGCCCTTGGGCCGTCCGGTCGAGCCGGACGTGAAGATCACGTACGCGAGGGCGTCGCCCCGGACGGTGATGCCGGTCCCCTCGGTGGGGTGGGAACCGTAGCGCCAGTCGTCGAGGTCGACGGCCACGGCCGGTGGTTCGGCCGGGTCGTGCTCGCCCGAGTCATTGAGCTGCAGGACGACCCGGGCGTCCTCGATGACGACGGCCCGGCGCGCGGCGGGCCACTGCGGATCGAGCGGCACGAACGCGCATCCTGCCTGGAGCACGGCGAGCAGCCCGATGACCATCTCGGCGGAACGGCCCAGTGAGATGCCGACGACCTGTTCGTGACCGAGGCCGCGTTCGATCAGCTGGTGGGCCAACTGGCTGGATCGCTCGGCTGCCTGACGGTAGGTCAGCGAGCGGTGCTCGTCGACGATGGCGACGGCGTCCGGCCTGGTCCGTGCCTGCTCGCGGAACATCTCCACGATGGTCGGCCGGATGCGGTCGGCCCCGGTGTCGTTCCAGCGGGCCAGGAGTTCGAGTCTCGCCGCCGCACTGGACGGGCCGATGGTGCCGAGGGGCCGGTCCGGGAAGTCGGCCAGGTCGTCCAGCGCGAGCTGCGCGTCGGCCGGCGCGACGGTGGCGGGCACGGTGATGCTCCGGCCGTCCGCGCCGACCTCGAAGTCACCGGACCCGGCCCCGCCGTTGTCGACCCATCCGAGGACGTCGGCGAAGAGGGTGCCGGGGGTGAGGTCGATGCCGTCGGGGCTCCGGCCCGTCGTCCAGTACGACAGCCCGATGGCGCAGGCTTCGGTGATGGTCCTGTCGGAGTGGTCGCCGGTCCGCCGGCGTACGTCGGCCAGGCGTGCGGGAGAAAGCCGTACGAGACGAGCGCTCGGTTCCATCATCGAAGACTCAGCACCCTTTCGAGAAACCATAAATTGAGCCCAGCCCGACTTGGGCTGCCTAACTGCCCTCGCGCCATGCCTGCCACAGTCGCGCGTACCGGCCGCCCAGGGCCACCAACTCGTCGTGTGTGCCCTGCTCGACGACGCGGCCCGCGTCCAGCACGGCGATGCGGTCCGCCGCCATCGCCTGGGTCAGCCGGTGCGCCACGAACAGGGTGGTCCGGCCCGCGCAGGCGGCCAGGACAGCGCGTTCCAGCTCGGCGGCGCCCTCGCTGCCGGCCTCCGCGGTGGACTCGTCGAGCACCACCACGGGCGAGCGGGCCAGCACCAGCCGCGCCAGGGCGATCTGGGCGACCTTGGTGACGTCCAGGCGCTCACCGCCCTCGCCGACCGCTGTGTTCAGCCCGTCGGGCAGCGCCCGGACCCAGGTGTCGGCGCCGACCGTGCGCAGCGCGTCCGTCAGTTCGGCGTCGGTCGCCCCGGGCGCGGACAGCCGCAGGTCGTCGGCGAGCGGGCCGGAGAACACGTGCGTCTCCTGCGTCAGGATGCTCACCAGGGCCCGCGCCCCGGCCTCGTCCAGACCCGCCAGGTCGGTCGCGCCGATGTGCACCGATCCGGACTCGGGCGTCCCGATGCCGGCGATCAGCGCGGCCAGGGTCGTCTTGCCCGCACCCGTCGCACCCACCAGCGCGAGCGAGCCCCCTGCCGGGATCGTCAGATCGACGTCCCTCAGCACCGGTTCGTCGGCGCCGGGGTAACGGAACGTCAGCCCCCGCACCGTCACCGGCAGCGGTTCGGCGTCCGCCGGCACGACGGCCGGGTCGCCGACCAGCCGGCCCTCCGCGGCCTCCCCCAGCACGCCGACCAGCCGGGTCAGGCTCGCGCCCGACTTCTGTGCCTCGTCGAAGGTGAACATGATGAGGCCCAGCGGACCGAACAGCCGGTGGAACAGCAGCGGGGCCGCAGAGACCTCGCCCAGTGTGGCGGCGTCGGCCTCCAGCAGGGCGTACCCCACCACGATGATCAGGACCAGCCCGATGAACTCGGCGCGGTTCTCCCGGCCGACGAACCGGCCGAAGAACCGGAACACCTCGATACCGAGATCGCGCACCCGCCAGGACTCGCTGGTGACCTTCTCACGGAAGGCGCCCTCCAGTCGGTACGCCCGGACCGTGTCGATCCCGTTCAGACCGCTGATCAACGCCTGCGCGCGGTCGGCCTGGGCCACCCGCTGCTTGCGGTAGAGCGGGGCGGAGCGGGGGAGGTACCAGCGCAGCGCCAGCGCGTACGCGGGCAGGGCGCCGGCACCCGCCAGTCCGAGCCGCCAGTCCAGCCCGAACATGCCGAACGTGGCGATGGTGACCAGGACTCCGGCCGAGAACACCGTGGGGATGGCCGTACGGATGCCCTTGGAGATGACGGCCACGTCGTCACCGACCCGGGAGAGCACGTCTCCGCGGCCGACCTGTTCGATGCGGGCGCTCGGCATCCCCAGCACCGCCCGGACGGCCCCTTCCCGCAGCCGGGCGAGCAGGTCGGCGCCCAACCGGCCGATCAGATAGGTCGACACCGCGGTGGCCGCCGCGCCGAGCAGAGCGGCGGCCCCGATCAACACCCCGATGGTGACCAGGACCGAGCGGGACTCCCCCTCGACCACGCCGTCGACCACCCGGCCGAGCAGCAGGACCGGGAGCACCTGGAGCGCCGCGCCGGCCACCGTGGTGAGCACGGTGGCCGCCGACAGCCAGGGCACCTCGCGGCAGTGTGCCGCGACCCATCGGGAGGCCTCGCGTCCGGTCGCCGTGTGCAGGGCAGCCGGAGCGGGACGGGTGACGGTCGCGCTCACACCGCGACCCGGGCGGACAGGGGACAGGACAGGATGACCGGCATCGCTACTCGGCCACCGACTTCACGAGCTCGTCGACGGCGTACGGCATGGACAGCAGCGTGCCCTGGGAGATGGCCGCGCCGACCGCCGGACCTTCACTGTCCAGCAGGTAGGACACGTTGCCCTTCTTCACGGCGTCCAGGTTGGCGAACAGCTTGAACTTCTTCAGGGCCGCCGTGTCGGCCTTGTCGTTGATCACGAAGATGCGGTCGACGTCGACCAGGTCGACGCGCTCGGGCGAGAGCTTGGTGTAGAAGCTGCCGTCCGCGACCTTGTCGATCTCGGTCTGGTACTTGAACCCGATGCCCGTCACGAGCCGGCCGCGCACGTCGGTGGAGGTGAACGGCGCCACCGAGTTCTCGTACCAGGACAGTACGACGGCCTTCTGCTTCGCGAGTTCGGGGTGCGCCTTCTTGGCCGCGTCGAGCTTGGTCTGGATGTCCTGCACCATCTTCTCGCCCGCCTCGGCCTTGCCGAGTGCCTTGGCGATGTGCAGGGCGTTGTCCTGCCAGGGGGCGCTGAACGGCTCCTTCTCGGCCTTGGTGCGGGCCACCGTCGGCGCGATCTTGGAGAGCTTGTCGTAGCCGGCCTGGTCGATCTCGGAGTACACCGCGATGATCAGGTCGGGGCGCAGGGCGGCGATCTTCTCGTAGTTGGGGCCGGAGTCACCGTTCTTCATGATGACCTCGGGCTTGGTGTCGCCCCACTTGTCCTTCACCCAGGGCCACTGGGTGTTGATGTCGGGGCTCTTGCCCGCCGGGTTCGGGTACTGGTCGGTCATGCCGACCGGCTTGATGCCGAACGCCAGGACGCTCTGGTCGTCGGTGTAGCCGACGGTGACGACCCGCTTCGGGGCCTCGGTGACCTTCGTGGTGCCGAACGCGTGCTCCACGGTGACCGGGAAGGCGCCGGCCGCGGCGGTCGAGGTGGTGTCGCTGCCCTTGTCGCCCGAGTCCGATTCGGAACCGCATCCCGCGAGGAGCCCGACGCCGAGCGTCGCGGCGGAGAGCAGTGCCGCGACCCGCCGCCATGGCGTCCTGCGCGTCGTTCTGTGGAGGAGCATCCGTCAATCCCCTTGCTGTTTCGCACTGTCCAGTACGCCCCCGGGTAAGGGCAGGCAAACCGTACCGCAAGACGGTAAGGTAAGCCTAGCCTTACTTTCGTAACTTTGTGGGGAACTAGTCGAGTTGGACGTGCGTGCGACCGATCGGGACGATGAGCGGCCGGTCGCCCACCGGGTCGTCGATGACCTTGGCGTGCAGTCCGAACGCCTCGTGCAGCAGCTCGGCCGTCAGCACGTCACGGGGATGCCCCTGCGCCAGGATCGACCCGGCCCGCATCACGACGAGGTTGTCGCTGTAGCGCGCGGCCAGATTGAGGTCGTGCAGCACCATCACCACGGTGCATCCCGACTCGTGCAGATCGTCGACCAGATCGAGCACGTCCATCGCGTGCGCCAGGTCGAGATAGGTGGTCGGCTCGTCCAGCAGCAGCAGATCGGTGCCCTGAGCCAGGGTCATCGAGATCCAGACGCGCTGCCGCTGTCCGCCGGACAGCGCGTCGACCGGGCGGTCGGCCAGGTCGGACACGCCGGTCATGGCCAGCGCGCGTTCGACCACGTCGGCGTCGTCGGACGACCACTGCCGCAGCCAGCTCTGGTGCGGATGGCGGCCCCTGGCGACCAGGTCGGCCACCGTCAGCCCTTCGGGTGCGACCGGCGCCTGCGGCAGCAGCCCGAGTTTCCTCGCCACGTCCCGGGTCCTGAGACGGGCGATGTCGTCGCCGTCCAGCACGACCGTCCCCTTGGACGGTTTGAGCAGCCGGGACAGGGTCCGCAACAGCGTTGATTTACCGCAGCCGTTGGGGCCGATGATGGTGGTGATCACCCCGGGGGGTATCGCCACGTCGAGATCGTCGATGACGGTCCGGGCGCCGTACCCGACCGTGACGCCCCTGGCTGCCAGCCGGGAGGCCTGATCGGACTCGGACTCGACCCCGGTGACGGACTGAGTGACCACAAGGCCCCCTTACTTAGGCTCGCCTGACTTTGTACCAGCTATCTGCGGTTCGCCCGTACCAGCAGATAGACGAGGAAGGGGCCGCCGATCGCCGCGGTGACCACGCCGACCGGGAGACTGACGGGCAGTACCGCGCGTGCGACCAGGTCCGAGCCGGTCAGCAGCAGCGCACCGACCAGCGCGGAGGCCACCATGGGCGGCGTCGGGCACCGCGCCAGACGCATCGCCACCTGCGGGGCCACCAGCGCCACGAACGGGACCGGGCCCGCCGCGCTCACCGCCACGCCGGCCAGCAGCACCGCGCACAGCAGGAGGACCGCCCGCACGGCCGAGTAGCGGACCCCCAGGCCCGCGGCGACGTCGTCACCGAGGTGCATGGGCTTGAACTGGAACGCGGCGCCCGCCACGACGACCAGCAGGACGAGCGTGCCCCAGACGGCCACCTGGACCTCGTCCCACGACCGGTCGTCCAGCGAGCCGACCAGCCAGGCCTGGGCCTGGGCCACGTCCCTGATGTCGGCCGTGACCAGCAGCCAGGTCGTGAGGGCTTCCATCACGGCACTCACCGAGATGCCGATGAGGATGAGCCGGAGGCCGTCGATGCCGCGCCGCCAGGCGAGGAAGTACACCAGCAGGCCCGTGCCGAGACCGCCCAGGAGCGCCGCCGCCGACAGGCCCACGGAGCTGACGATCGCAGCGGCCGTCCCGCCCGACACCGTCACCAGGAACACCGCGACGGCGCTGGCGCCGTTCGTGATCCCCAGGACGTCCGGACTGGCCAGCGGATTGCGGGCGATGGACTGCGTGAGCGCCCCGGACACCCCGAGCGCGATGCCCACGACGACCCCGGCCAGGGCCCGCGGCATCCGCAGATCCATGATCACGAACTCGTCGACCTGTTCACCCCGGCCGACGATCGTGGCGATCACCCGGGGCAGCCCGATGGGGAAGTCCCCGACGCCGATGGACAGGCAGAACACCAGGAACGTCGCCGCCGCGAGCAGCAGCGTGACGCACACGATCCACGGCCGCCAGACGAACGACACCTGGCCGAGCCGCACGCCCGGCGCCACCGACGGCTTCACGTCTGTCCTGTTCATGCGTTCTTGAACTTTCCGCGCCACACCATCGCCGCGAAGAACGGGGCGCCCAGCAGGGCGACGACGACACCCGCGTCCAGCTCGCTCGGCCGCACCACCAGGCGGCCCACGATGTCGCAGACCAGGAGGACGATGGCGCCGAGCAGACCCGCGTACGGCACCAGCCAGCGGTAGTCGGGCCCGGTCAGGTACCGGGCCACGTGGGCCACCATGAGCCCGAGGAACGCGATGGGCCCGCACGCGGTCGTCGCGGCGCCCGCCAGCAGGGTGATGGCGGTGATGCCGATGGTGCGGCTCAGCGCGATGTTCACCCCGAGCCCGCGCGCCACGTCGTCACCCAGGTTGAGCAGGTTGAGGGCCGGCAGCGTGATCAGCGCCAGCACCAGTCCGGCCGCGATGAACCCGGTCACCGGCCAGATGACACCGAATCCCACGCCGGCCACCGAGCCCGCGTTCCAGAACCGCAGCGCGTTCAGCGACTTCTGGTCCGACAGCGCGATCGCCGTGGTCATCGCCGCGAGGAACACCGTGACTCCCTGCCCGGCCAGGGCCAGCGTCAACGGGTTCCCGGCACCGCGGCCGATGCTCGCAAGACCGAACACCACGACACCGGCGACCGCCGCCCCCAGGAAGGCGAACCAGATGTACTGGAACGGGTCGGAGAGCCCGAACACGGCGATCACCGTCACCACGGCGAACGAGGCACCGGAGTTCACGCCCAGCAGGCCGGTGTCGGCGATGGGGTTGCGCGTGTATCCCTGGATCAGCGCCCCGCCGACCCCGAGGGCGACGCCCGCCACGATCGCGAGCACCGTCCGGGGCACCCGCACGGTCTCCACGATGAGCCTGATCTCGGTGAGCCGCTGGTCGGACTCCGGTGCCGCGAACAGTCCGTGCCACACTTCGCCGGGGCTCAATGCCCGCGCCCCGACGGCCAACGACACCGCTCCCGCGGCCACCAGGATCAGCACCAGCGCACCCAAGCCCGCAACTCGCCGCCGACGGGCCTGAGTTGTGACCTTGGACGCGGGGCGCTCCGCTGCGATCGTGCCCATGTCGACGTACGTTATCCCTTTGTTCAGTGCACTAGCGGGTGGCGCTGCCGGTGCCGTCGGCGACCGTCCGCGCCTCGTCGGAAGCGGACTTGCGGCCCCGGTCGAGGAGCGAGTCGAGGATCTCGCCGACCCTGATGGCGGTGTTGGACAGCAGGGACGAGGTGATGCCGTGCGTGTGCTCGGTGCCGCCTTGGAGGTAGATGCCGCAGTGCAGGTCGGGCTCCGTCGCGATGCGGTAGTCGCGCTCGACGCGGACGCGGCCCTCGTCGTCACGCAGACAGCGGTCGGCCACCTCGCCGAGCAGACCGACGGGGTCGGCGGGGCTGTAGCCGGTGGCGAAGACCACGACGTCGGCGTCCAGGAGAGTCTCCTCGCCGCTGACGAGGGACGTGACGGCGGCCCTGACCTTGTCCGGCGTCTCAGTGACACCGGTGAGCCGGGAGACGTTGAGGAAGCGCAGGCGCTCGGTGCCGAGGACCTTCTCCTGGTACATCTGCCGGTACAGGTCGTCGATCAGGTCGATGTCCACCACGGAGTAGTTGGTGTTGCCGTGGTAGTCCATCAGCCGGCGTTTGACGTCCTTCGGCGCCGCGAAGAACTCGTCGACGGCCTCGGGGTCGAAGATCCGGTTGGCGAAGGCGCTGTCGTCGGCGGGGCTGTAGCCGTAGCGGGAGAAGACCGCGCAGACCTCCGCCTCGGGGAAGCGCCGGTGCAGGTAGGCGACGTTCTCGGCGGCGCTCTGCCCGGCGCCGACGACGACGAACCGGGAGGGCAAGGTGCCCTCCAACGCGTCGACCCTGCCCAGTAGTTCGGAGTTGTGCCAGACGCGGTCGCCGCGCTCCACGCCCTCCGGCATGAGGGGGCGCAGCCCGGTGCCGAGGACGAGGTTGCGGGCCCGGTGGACTTCGAGGCCCTCCCCCGACCGGACCGTCACGTCCAGGTACTCCACGACGCCGTCGCGCACGACGGGCATGACGCCGACGACCTCGTGGCCGTAGGAGACCATGTCGTCGACCTGGCCCGCGGCCCATTCGAAGTAGTCGTGGAACTCCACCCGCAGCGGGAAGAGGTTCTTGTGGTTGATGAAGTCGATCAGCCGTCCCTTGCTCTTGAGGTAGCACAGGAAGCTGTACTCGCTGGCCGGGTTCCGGAGCGTCACCAGGTCCTTGAGGAAGGACACCTGCATGGTCGCGTCGTCGATGAGCATGCCTCGGTGCCAGCCGAAGCGCGGCTGCTGCTCGAAGAAGTGAGCGGAGACCGCCTCTCCCCCGGCGGCGCTCGCGTTGTGCTCGCTGAGCGCGATCGCCATGGCCACGTTGGACGGACCGAAGCCGATCCCTATGAGGTCGTGGATCAACGGGGCGTCGCCAGGACGAGCCTGTGCCATGTCACTCCCATCGTGCGGTGCGGCGGCCCTTCTGGGCAGGCAGCCGTCGGTCGAGCATCGGGAAGTACGGAAGTCGGGCACGCCGCAGAGGCACCGCCCAAAACTTAGGTAAGGCTAAGCTCATCCCGCAGAGCTGTCCATAGACAAAACAGACACGCGAGAGCCGGTCGATCGTCAACCCGTATGCAAACTGGGCCCGTTGACCACTTAGGTAAGCCTTGCTTTACTGACCATGGCCATTCCCTGCTTCGAGGAGGAACCCCATGCGGGTCGTCATGTTCGGTTACCAGACCTGGGGCCACCGCACCCTCCAAGCCCTCCTGGACTCCGAGCACGACGTGGTCCTGGTCGTGACGCACCCCAAGAGCGAGCACGCCTACGAGAAGATCTGGAGCGACTCGGTCGCCGACCTCGCCGAGGAGAACGGCGTACCGGTCGTGATCCGCAACCGGCCTGACGACGACGAGCTGTTCGAGCGCCTCAAGGAGGCCGACCCGGACATCATCGTGGCCAACAACTGGCGTACGTGGATTCCGCCGCGCATCTTCGACCTGCCGCGCCACGGCACGCTGAACGTGCACGACTCGCTCCTGCCGAAGTACGCCGGCTTCTCGCCGCTGATCTGGGCACTGATCAACGGCGAGCCCGAAGTGGGCGTCACCGCGCACATGATGAACGACGAGCTCGACGCCGGCGACATCGTGCGGCAGGAGGCGGTGGCGGTCGGGCCGACGGACACGGCGACCGACCTGTTCCACAAGACGGTCGACCTCATCGCCCCGGTCACCATCGGCGCGCTCGGCCTCATCGCCTCCGGGCAGACGGAGTTCACCAAGCAGGACCGCTCCCAGGCCAGCTTCTTCCACAAGCGGTCCATCGAGGACAGCCGCATCGACTGGACCTGGCCGGCCGAGGACCTGGAGCGGCTGGTCCGCGCCCAGTCCGAGCCGTACCCCAGCGCCTTCACCTTCCACAAGGGCAGGCGACTTGAGGTCCTGGCCGCCGTCGTCTCCGAGGGGCGGTACGGCGGCACGCCCGGCCGCATCTTCTACCGCGAGGGCGAGGGCGTGGTGATCGTCGCCGGAGCCGACGCGCGCACCGGCCGCAACCACGGCCTGGCCATCACGCGCGTCCGGACCGAGGACGGCCGGGAGCTGCCCGCGGCCGAGTACTTCACCGCGATGGGCGGCTACTTGACCAACCAGCCCTGACGCCGCTGTGAAACTTCTGTGCAACGCGTGGGGCTTCAAGTTTCAAGATTCCTCTTGCCGGCGGCGGCTGCGACAGTGAGGCCCATGGGGGCAGTACATGACGTCGAGTCGAACCACCGGGACGACAGTTGGCCTACCACGACACGTACCACAGGACCGCCGGCACGCTCCTGAGCCCCTTCCTCGGCTGGATCCTGGCGCTCACCGGGGCCGTGGTGCTCCCCTTGACCGCCGCCACGGCCACCGGCCCGGACTCGGAGCAGTGGCGTGACCAGAGTCCGGGCCTGTACACGGTGCGGATCGCGCAGGACACGGCGGAGAAGCCGGGCCCCTCGACACCGGGGGGCCGAGGCGGCTCCGCCGCGACGGTCTCCGCCCCGGCCCCCGCACCCTCCCCCTTGCCGGCCCCGGACTCTCCGCAGGGCAACGGCCCGCCGTAGCCAGGGGGTCACGCCCGCCAGGCGTACCGTCGTTCGGGCCGGCCGGCGACGCCGTAGCGCAGGGACACCTCCGCGCTGCCGGTGCCGTGGAAGTACTCCAGGTAGCGGCGGGCGCTCACCCGGGACACGCCGGTCAGCGCGGCGCACTCGCTGGCGGACAGGGTGCCGGCCGCCTCGCGCAGGGCCCGCTCGACGAGTTCGGCGGTCTCCACGCTCATGCCCTTGGGCAGCGCGGGCGCCGGTGCGGGAACGCCCGCTCCGGCCAGCACCCGGTCGACGTCGGCCTGGCCCCGTACCACCGTCGTGAGCAGCCTGCCCCGCTGGGCCGCGTAACGCTCCAGGCGGGGGCGCAGATCCTCGAAGTCGAAGGGTTTCAGCAGGTAGTCGACGACCCCCTGCCGGACGGCGCCGCGGACCGTTTCGGCCTCCTGCGCGGCGCTGATGACCATGACGTCGCAGTCGTGGCCGGCGGTGCGCAGCCGGGGGATGACGTCGAGGCCGAAGAGGTCGGGGAGATACAGGTCGAGCAGGACGAGGTCGGGCCGCAGCTCGTCCACGGCCTCGATCGCCTGTCCGCCGGTGTGGGCCACGCCGACGACCCGGAACGGCTCGACGCGCTCGACGAACGCGCGGTGGACCCGGGCCACCATGAAGTCGTCGTCGACCACGAGGACGTCGATCGTGCCCGCCTTGTCGCGCGTTCCGGTCCTGTCGTCCGTTCCCGTCATGTCGCGCGTTCCGGTCATGGGGCCGCTCCTTCCGCCACCGCTTCGGTGAGGTGGCTGACGGTCATGCGTGCGGTGAACACGGCCCCGTCGGGGGTGTTGGCCACCGAGATCTCTCCCCCGTGCCGTTCGCAGACCAGCTTGGTCAGGGCCAGTCCGATGCCGCGCTCGCCCTCCCGCGCGGCCTTGGTGGTGAAGCCGTGGGAGAACACCTCGCGGGCCAGTTCGGGGGCCACGCCCGGCCCCGAGTCGCGGACCACGATCTCCACGCTGGAGGCGTCCTGCCGCAGCGCCACCTCGACCCACCGCTCCCCGGCGTGCGCCGCGGCGTCGACGGCGTTGTCCACGAGGTTGCCCACCACGGTCGCCACGTCGGCGGCGTCCTCCGGGGCCAGCCGCTCCAGCGCGGTGTCGTCCGAGATGCGCAGACTGACCCTCCGTTCGGCCGCGAGGGACGCCTTCGCCATCAGCAGGGCGGCCACCGCGGTGTCCCGGACGCGGCGGCTGAGGGTGACGTCCAGGGACTGGCGGCGCTGGTTCAACGCCCGGATGTAGCGCACGACTTCGTCCTGCTCGCCGATCTGGATCAGCCCCGAGATGGTGTGCAGCTGGTTGGCGAACTCGTGCGCCTGCGCCCGCAGCAGCTCCGAGGAGCTGCGGAAGGAGCCGATCTCCCGCTCCAGCCGGGCCAGTTCGGTGCGGTCGCGCAGGGTGGTGACCGAGCCGAGGAGCCGGCCGTCCTTGGTGACGGTCATCCGGTTCATGACCAGGACCCGGCCGTGGCGGACGACGACCTCGTCCCGCTTGCCGGCGGCGGTGCCGGCCAGCACGTCGCGCAGCCGTCCGTCGATGCCCAGGCCGTCCAGGCTCTGCCCGACACAGTCCTCGGGCAGGGCGAGCAGGCGGCGGCCCATGTCGTTGACGAGGGTGAGCCGGTGCTGCGGATCCAGGGCGATGACGCCCTCGGCGATCCCGTACAGCATCGCCTCCCGGTGCTCGGCGAGTCCCGCGATCTCCCCCGGCTCCAGCCCGAGGGTCTGCCGCTTCACCCGCCGCGCGAGCAGCCAGGAGCCGGCCACGCCGAGCCCGCTGGCGATGCCCAGATAGGCGAGCAGATACGAGGAGGCGCCGCTGAGCCGCTGCCACACCGTCGGATCGGCCTCACCGATCATCACCGTGCCGAGGATCCGGCCGAGGTTCTCCTCCGTCGCCCCGAGGACGGGGACCTGGGCGGCCAGTTCGCGGTTGCCGTCCAGCGTCAGCTGCCCCGACCAGCCCCGCGCCTGGTCGGCACCCGGCTCGGCGGGCAGCCGCTCGCCGACCACCGTGGGGTTCGTGGAGCTGACGATCCGGCCGGAGGCGTCGGCCACCGTCACCGAGGTCACGCCGGACTGCGCCTGCGTGGCGTGCACCAGCGGGGCGAGCGTCTCCCCCGGCGCGGGACGCACCAGCTGGCTGCGCACCAGGGGGTTGGCGGCCAGCTGTTCGGCCAGCGCGCTCACCCGGCGTCCCTCGACCCGGTTGAAGGTGGCCTGCGACTGGG
The DNA here is from genome assembly GCF_044327915.1 of Streptomyces afghaniensis. NCBI lineage: Bacteria > Bacillati > Actinomycetota > Actinomycetes > Kitasatosporales > Streptomycetaceae > Streptomyces > Streptomyces afghaniensis. Next base: position 1,424,849 of record NZ_JBIRGJ010000001.1, on the reverse strand, counting down.
CGAGCGAGACCGCAGCGACCGCCAGCAGCACCACCACGACGATGGCGAGCTGGAGCACCAGCATCTCGCCCGCGAGCGAATGGCGACGAAAGGTGGCGACCACAATGAACTCAATCTTCAATGCCGACACAGGGTGGGGCGGCTCGTGTGCCGAGTCGCACAATCATGACGCCGGCCAGGGAAAACCGGAAGTGAGGTGTCATGAGACGTCCCGCACGCGCCCTGCTCGGCGCCTGCGCCGCCCTGGTCCTGGTGGCGGCCGGGGCGTGCGGTGGGTGGCCGGGCGACGGCCCCGCGCGGGACCTGCGGCTCATGGTGCCCAACACCCCTGGCGGCGGCTATGACACCACGGCCCGTACCGCGGCCCGGGTCATGGAGGAGACCGGGATCGCCTCGGACGTCCAGGTGTTCAATCTGCCCGGCGCCGGCGGCTCGGTGGGCCTCAAGCGCCTCGCCGACGAGAAGGGCAACGGCGATCTCGCCCTCCAGATGGGCCTCGGAGTCGTGGGCGCCGCACACGCGGCCGGGTCGAAGGTGACCGTCACCGAAACCACCCCGATCGCACGCCTCGTCGAGGAGTCCGGCGCGATCGTCGTCCGTAAGGACTCGCCGTACCGGACGATCGGCGAGCTGGTGGACGCCTGGCGCAGGGACCCCGGGGGCATCAGGGTGGGCGGCGGCTCCTCCGTCGGCGGCCCCGACCACCTCCTGCCGATGCGGCTGGCGCAGACGGTCGGCATCGACCCCCGGAAGGTCGCGTACGTGCCGTACGACGGCGGGGGCGGCGATCTGCTGCCCGCGCTGCTGGACGGCAGGGTCTCCGTCGCCACCAGCGGGTTCGGCGAGTTCCTCGACCAGATCCGGGCCGGCCGGCTGCGGGTCCTGGCCGTCACCGGCGAGCGGCCGGTCGCTGTCCTGCCGGGTGTCCCGACCCTGAAGTCATCGGGGATCGACCTGGTCTTCGACAACTGGCGGGGCATCGTGGCCCCGCCCGGCATCAGCGACACCGACCGGCGGCGCTGGGTCGAGGCGCTGACCGAGCTGCATGACTCCCGCCAGTGGCGGGCCGAGCTCCGCCGGCACGGCTGGAGAGACGTGTTCGAGACCGGCCGTGCCTTCGAGTCCTATCTGGCCCGGCAGGACGAGCAGGTCGCCGGTTTCGTCCGACGGCTCGGACAGCGGTGACGTCAGGAGGCGTTCGCGCTCGGACCGATGCCCTGCAACTCCCTGACCGTGCCGCCCAGTTTCGCGCGGAGGGGCTCCAGCATCTCGGGCTTGGCACTGACCACCCAGCGCATGCCGACGAGGTATTTGCCCCCGTACACGCTCGCCGACTCCAGCCAGGTCTCCTTGAGCTTCTCCTCGGGGAAGGTGGTGATGAGGTAGTCACCCTTCTTCGTGTGGCACACGCCCTCGCGCAGCTCGTCCGCCTCGGTGCGGATCTTCACCTTGCAGCCGGTCAGGCCGGCGATCACCTCCACCTTCGCCGGCGCGACGACCCCGGCGGCGGGAGCGGCGGACCGGCTCGGCGTCGCCGTCCTGCCGGCGGCGGCCGGCGTGGCGTCGTCACCGCCGCCGCAGGCGGTGACGAGGGGCAGTGCGACCAGAGCGCTGGCCAGCGCGGCGGCGCGCGGCCCAAGGGCTCGGGACAGGGGCCGGCGGCTGGATCGTGCGTGCGGTTGCTGCTGGGACACGTCGTCTCTCCGGATGCGGACCGTCCTGCCCTCGCGGGCAGGCAGGAGTACTCGTCAGGGGTACGGATGCGCACCCGGAGCCGTTCACCCGGGTCGGGCGTGTCACGCGGCGGCCCCGTCCACGACCGTGCTCTCCGTCCCGCCGAACTGGGTCCGGTACAGCTCCGCGTACCGCTCCCCCGCCGCCAGGAGTTCCTCGTGCGTGCCGCGTTCCACGATCCGGCCGGCCTCCACGACCAGGATCTGGTCGGCTGTCCGGACCGTGGAGAGCCGGTGGGCGATCACGACCGCCGTCCTGCCCTCGAGGGCTTCGGCGAGTGCGTCCTGGACGGCGGCCTCGGAGGTGTTGTCGAGGTGGGCGGTGGCCTCGTCGAGAATGACGACGCGCTGACGGGCCAGCAGCAGCCGGGCGATGGTCATGCGCTGGCGTTCCCCGCCGGAGAGCCGGTAGCCGCGTTCGCCGACCACCGTGTCGAGACCGTCGGGCAGCGACCGTACGAGGTCGTCGAGCCGGGCCCGGCGCAGGGCGTCCCACAGGTCGCTCTCCGTGGCCGCGGGACGGGCCAGGAGGAGGTTGGCGCGGACGGTGTCGTGGAAGAGGTGCCCGTCCTGGGTCACCATGCCGAGGGTCTCCCTCAAGGACCGCGCGCTCAGGTCGCGGACGTCGACGCCGCCGACGCGTACGGCGCCCTCGTCGACGTCGTACAGGCGCGGCAGCAGCCCCGCGACGGTCGACTTGCCCGCGCCGGAGGAGCCGACGAGCGCCACGGTCTGCCCCGGTTCGGCGCGGAAGGAGATGCCGTGCAGGACCTCGTCACCGCCCCGCCCGTCGAGCGTGGCGACCTCCTCCAGGGAGGCCAGGGAGACCTTGTCGGCGGACGGGTAGCCGAAGCGGACGTGGTCGAACTCGACGGTTACGGGCCCGTCGGGCACCCGGCGCGCGTCCGGCTTCTCCTCGATGAGCGGCTTCAGGTCGAGCACCTCGAAGACCCGCTCGAAGCTGACGAGGGCGCTCATCACCTCGACCCGCGCCCCGGCGAGCGCGGTCAGCGGCGCGTACAGCCGGGTGAGGAGCAGCGCCAGCGACACGACCGCGCCGGGCTCCAGCGTGCCGCGCAGGGCGAGGGTGCCGCCGAGGCCGTAGACGAGGGCCAGGGCGAGGGCGGAGACCAGGGTGAGGGCGGTGATGAACGCGGCCTGGGCGGTCGCCGTCCGGACGCCGATGTCCGCGACCCGGCGGGCGCGTTCGGCGAACTCCGCCGACTCCTCCTCGGGGCGCCCGAAGAGCTTGACCAGGGTGGCGCCGGGTGCGGAGAAGCGCTCGGTCATGCGGGTGCCCATGGCCGCGTTGAGCGTCGCGGCCTCCCGTTGCATACGGGCCATCCGGCTGCCCATGCGCCGGGCCGGGATCACGAACACCGGCAGCAGCACCAGCGCGAGCAGGGTGATCTGCCAGGACAGCGTGAGCATCACGGCCAGGGTGAGCAACAGCGTGACGAGGTTGCTGACCACTCCGGACAGGGTGTTGCTGAACGCGCGCTGGGCGCCGATGACGTCGTTGTTGAGTCGGGAGACCAGGGCGCCCGTACGAGTGCGTGTGAAGAACGCCACGGGCATGCGCTGTACATGGTCGAAGACGGCGGTCCGCAGATCGAGGATGAGGTGCTCGCCGAGCGTCGCCGACAGTCTCCGGCCGAGGATGCCCAGCGCCGCCTCCGCCACCGCGATCAGCGCGATGAGCAGGGACAGGCGTACGACGGTGCCCTCGGTGCCGTCCGAGACGATCGCGTCGACGACGCTCCCGGCCAGGACGGGGGTCGCCACGGCGAGCAGGGCGGTCCCCACGCCGAGCAGGACGAACAGGGCGATACGTCGCCGGTGCGGGCGGGCGAACGCTCCGATGCGGCGCAGGGTGGCGAGGGCGAGGGGGCGGCGCTCCTCCTGGGCGTTCATGACGCTGTGCAGTTGTGTCCACGCTGTGGTCTCCATACTCATGGGAGAGAACGTAGAACCTCAAGCAATCTTGAGGTCAAGGCGCTCGCACATCGCCCCGACATCCCGCACAATCGGCCCGAACCCCCTTCTCCCCGCTCGCCGTCTCCCCGTCCCCCCGCAAAGGCCCCGATGACGCTCTCCTCTCAGCCGCTCCCCGTACGTAAGACGCCGTCCGCCCGTCCGCAACCCGCCGTTGGTGGGGCATGGGAAGCCTCTGCGGATGTGACAGCGGTACAACTCCCCGACCTCCGCCCGGGACGACTCCCCCGTCGCGTCCCGGTCCGCCGCCTGCGTCAGATCCTGTGCCTGCTCCCGCTCCTGCTCGTCACCGTGGTCGCGGTGCGGCACCGGTCGGTACTCGCCGAGGGCTTCGCGCATCTGGGCAACGCCGAGTGGCCGTGGCTGCTGGCCGCGGCCGGCGCGACCTGTCTGACCTGGGTGGCCGCCGCCTGCACCCGGCAGGGCGCGGTCGTCGAGCGGCTGCCCCGACGGCGGCTGCTGGCCACGCAGTTCGCGGCGGGCGCGGCCAACCACCTGCTGCCGACCGGGCTGGGCGCGAGCGCGGTCAACCTGCGGTTCATGACGGTGTGCGGGCTGCCGCTCGCCCGCTCCTCGGCCGCCCTCGCGCTGTACCTGCTGGCGGAGAGCGTCGGCCGGGTGGCCCTGCTGGGTGCCCTGCTCGTCGCGTTCCCCGACGCGCTGCGGCTCGGCACGCTGGTTCCGGAGACGGCCTTCGGCCCGCTGCTGGCCGGTGCCGGTGTCGTGCTCGTCGTCGCGGTGGCCGTACTGGCCCTGGTCCGCCGGGTCCGTTCAGCCGTGCTGTCCTTCCTGCGGACGGCGCTCGGCGAGGCCCGCTCGGTGCACACCCGCCCGGCCCGGGCCCTGGCCCTGTGGGGCGGGGCCTTCGCCTTTCCCGCGTTGCAGGCGGCCGTACTGGTGCTGGTGGGCCGGGCGGTGGGCCTGGACGTGCCGCCCGCGCACATGGCGGTGGCCTACCTCGCGGCAACCGTCGCCGTCGCGCTGGTCCCCACCCCGGGCGGGATCGGCTCGGTGGAGGCGGCGCTGGTCGTGGCGCTGGTGGCGGCGGGCGGCCCGGCCGCGGTGGCCACGGCCGTGGTCCTGGCCTTCCGCGTCATCACGGTCTGGCTGCCGCTGCTGCCGGGCGCGCTGACGTTGGGGGCGCTGGTACGGCTGAAGGTCATCTGACCGCCCGGCAGGTCCCAGGAGTGCCCTGGCGGTACCGCCCCGGGCTTGGCCCGTTCCCCGGTACGAAACCCCGTGCGGAATGCGGCAGGATGAACGGTCGTGCCGACCGCAGGTCAGGGTGGCCGGGCACGACGGAACATCCCGCAGGACGAACAGGTGACGACGTGACGAAACTTCACATCCGGCGGCCGGCAACGGCGTTCGCCGCAGTTCTTCTTCCCGGAGGTGACAGGTGAACCGGGCCCTCACCGCGGACGACCTGGTCTTCGCCGGCATCGCCCTGGCGTCGGGCCTGCTGGCGGCCTTCGCACTGCGCATGCTGCTGCGCTGGCTGGGCGGGCACGCCGACCGCACCCGCTGGAGCGGGGACGACGTCATCGTGCACGCGCTGCGGGCCGTGCTGCCGTGGGCCGCGGTCGTGGGCGGCGCGGCGGGCGCGGCGGCGGCGCTGCCGCTGACCCGGGCGGTGCAGCACACCACCAATCAGGTGCTGACGGTGCTGCTCATCTTCGTGGCGACGGTGTCGGCGGCGCGGGTGGTGACCGGCCTGGTGCGCACGGTCACCCAGTCCCGCTCCGGGGTCGCCGGCTCGGCCACGATCTTCGTCAACATCACCCGGATCCTGGTCCTGGCGATCGGCTTCCTGGTGGTGCTCCAGACGCTGGGGATCTCCATAGCCCCGCTGCTCACCGCCCTGGGTGTCGGCGGTCTGGCGGTCGCGCTGGCGCTCCAGGACACCCTCGCCAACCTCTTCGCGGGCATCCACATCCTCGCGTCCAAGACCGTCCAGCCCGGTGACTACATCCGTCTCAGCAGCGGTGAGGAGGGCTACGTCGAGGACATCAACTGGCGGCAGACGACCATCCGCAACCTGTCCAACAACCTCGTCGTGATCCCCAACGGCCAGCTGGCCCAGGCGAACATGACCAACTTCATGCGGCCGGAGGAGCAGCTGACCATCCTGGTCCAGGTCGGGGTGGCCTACGACAGCGACCTGGAGCACGTGGAGCGGGTGACCAACGAGGTCATCGCCGAGACGATGACCGAGGTCGAGGGCGCCGTGGCGGACCACGAGCCGATCATCCGGTTCCACACCTTCGGCGACTCCCGGATCGGCTTCACGGTGATCCTGGGCGTCGGCGAGTTCAGCGACCAGTACCGGATCAAGCACGAGTTCATCAAGCGGCTGCACAAGCGGTACCGCGCGGAGGGCATCCGCATCCCCGCCCCGGCCCGGACGGTGGCGCTCCAGCAGGGAGGGATGGTCATCCCGCAGCAGCGCACGGGCGAGATCGAGCCGAACGAGATCTCCTCGGCCCGTTTCGACTGAGCCCTCGCAGGGGCGCCGCAGCGGTGCTCCTGCCCAGGTGGTCGGCCACCGTGACCTGCACCTCGTTCGCGGGAAGCTGACGAGAGGGCGAGGCGGCCGGCCGGCACGGCTGAGGCCGGAGAAGCCGGTGCCGCCGAGAGCGGCGGCCCTTCGCCCGCTGGAGCCGCCGCGCCGACCAGGGCCCTCGCGGGGCCGCCACCCTCCCCACCGTCTCCCCGGCCCGGGCCCGGGTGACCCGTGGCGCGAAACTGGGCGTGGACCCCTGTCGAGACGAGGTCCGTCACGAGATATCTTGATGTCGAGCAATGTTGCAGACGTGGAGCGGAGCACCCGGTGACTGACTCGACCATCATCTATACGCACACTGACGAGGCCCCGGCCCTGGCAACGTATTCCTTCCTGCCGGTGGTCCAGGCGTACGCCTCGCAGGCGGGTGTCGCCGTCGAGACCCGCGACATCTCGCTGGCCGGGCGCATCATCGCCCTGTTCCCGGAGTACCTCACCGAGGACCAGCGCATCCCGGACGCCCTCGCGGAGCTCGGCCGGCTGGCCAAGACGCCCGCCGCCAACATCATCAAGCTGCCGAACATCTCGGCGTCGATCCCGCAGCTCAAGGCCGCCGTCGCCGAGCTCCAGGGCCAGGGCTACGCGCTGCCGGACTACCCGGACGACCCGAAGACCGACGAGGAGCGCGAGATCCGCGCCCGCTACGACAAGGTCAAGGGCTCCGCGGTGAACCCGGTCCTGCGTGAGGGCAACTCGGACCGCCGGGCCCCCGCCTCGGTCAAGAACTACGCCAAGACCCACCCGCACCGCATGGGCGCCTGGTCCGCCGACTCCAGGACGAGCGTGGCGACCATGGGCCAGAACGACTTCCGCTCCACCGAGAAGTCCGTGGTGATCGCCGAGGACGGCGCGCTGCGCATCGAGCTCGTCGGCGACGACGGCACCACCACCGTGCTGCGCGAGTCCGTACCCGTCCAGAAGGGCGAGGTCGTCGACGCCTCCGTGATGCGGGTCGCCGCGCTGCGCGAGTTCCTGGCGACGCAGGTCGCCGAGGCCAAGGCCCAGGGCGTGCTGTTCTCGGTGCACCTGAAGGCGACGATGATGAAGGTCTCCGACCCGATCGTCTTCGGCCACGTGGTGCGCGTCTTCTTCCCGAAGACGTTCGCGAAGTACGGCGACAAGCTCGCCGCGGCCGGCCTGACCCCGAACGACGGTCTGGGCGGCATCTACAAGGGCCTGGACGCCCTGCCGGAGGGCGCCGAGATCAAGGCCTCCTTCGACGCCGAGCTCACCGAGGGCCCGGAGCTGGCGATGGTCGACTCCGACAAGGGCATCACCAACCTGCACGTGCCCTCCGACGTCATCATCGACGCCTCCATGCCTGCCATGATCCGCAGCTCCGGCCACATGTGGGGCCCGGACGGGCAGGAGCACGACGCCCTGGCGGTCATCCCGGACTCCTCCTACGCGGGCGTCTACCAGGCCGTCATCGAGGACTGCAAGGCCAACGGCGCCTTCGACCCGTCCACGATGGGCACGGTGCCGAACGTCGGCCTCATGGCCCAGAAGGCCGAGGAGTACGGCAGCCACGACAAGACCTTCGAGATCGCCACCACGGGCACGGTCCGCCTGGTCGACCAGAACGGCACGGCGCTCATCGAGCAGACGGTCTCGGCCGGCGACATCTTCCGCGCCTGCCAGACCAAGGACGCGCCGATCCGGGACTGGGTGAAGCTGGCCGTCACCCGCGCCCGCGCCACCGGCGACCCGGCGGTGTTCTGGCTGGACGAGACCCGCGCGCACGACGCCAACCTGATCGCCAAGGTCAAGGCGTACCTGCCGGAGCACGACACCGAGGGCCTGGACATCCGGATCCTGAACCCGGTCGAGGCCACGAAGCTGTCGGTGGAGCGCATCCGCCGCGGCGAGAACACCATCTCGGTGACCGGCAACGTGCTGCGCGATTACCTGACCGACCTGTTCCCGATCCTGGAGCTGGGCACCAGCGCCAAGATGCTGTCGGTCGTCCCGCTGATGGCGGGCGGCGGCCTGTTCGAGACGGGTGCGGGCGGCTCGGCGCCGAAGCACGTGCAGCAGCTGGTCAAGGAGAACTACCTGCGCTGGGACTCCCTGGGTGAGTTCTTCGCCCTCGTGCCGTCCCTGGAGCAGTTCGCGAAGGTGACGGGCAACGCCCGTGCCCAGGTCCTCGCCGACGCCCTCGACCGCGCCACGGCGACCTTCCTCAATGAGGACAAGTCCCCGACCCGCCGCGTCGGCGGCATCGACAACCGCGGCAGCCACTTCTACCTGTCCCTGTACTGGGCGCAGGAGCTGGCCCAGCAGACCGACGACGCGGACCTGGCGAAGGCCTTCGCCCCGATCGCCGAGACGCTCGCCGCCAACGAGCAGAAGATCGTCGAGGAGCTGGCCGCCGTCCAGGGCAAGCCGGCCGACATCGGCGGCTACTACCAGCCCGACCCGGCGAAGGCCGCCGAGGTCATGCGCCCGTCCGCCACGTGGAACGAGGCGCTGGCGTCCCTGAGCTGACGCCCCGGGCCCCTTCGGCCCCTCCGCTCCGCCCCGGCCGGCGCACCGCCCGGCCGGGGCGGAGTTATGTTCGAAGTGGCCGGGCTTTTCGAACCAAGCCCCCTGACCACGTCCCGTGGAGCCGCCGTGTGACCGACGACCCCCAGTCCTTCGCCATCCTGCCCGGCGCCGGGCACTCCCCCGTGATCCTGCATGTCCCGCACTCGGCGCGGGAGATACCGCCGTCCGTACGGGCGGACATCGTGCTGGACGACGACGAGCTCGCGCGGGAGCTGGACCACATCACCGACGCGCACACGGCTCAGATCGCCGAGGCGGCGGCCGGGGCGGCCGGCGTCCTCCCGTGGCGGTTCGTCAACCGGCTGTCCCGGCTGGTCGTCGACCCCGAGCGCTTCCCGGACGAACGGGAGGAGATGCGGGCCGTCGGCATGGGCGCGGTCTACACCCGGACCGCGCACGGCGCTGTGCTGCGGTCCGGGAACGTCGAGGCCGGGCCGCTCGTCGCGCGGTACTTCCTGCCGTACGCCCGGGCGATGACACAGGCCGTGGCGGACCGGCTGGCCGCCACCGGGCGGGCCGTGATCATCGACGTGCACTCCTATCCCCGGGCCCGGCTGCCGTACGAGCTGCACGGAGAGGGGCCCCGGCCGCCGGTGTGCCTCGGCACCGACTCCTTCCACACCTCTCCCGGGCTGCTGGACGCCGCGCGGCAGGCCTTCGGGGACCTCGGGAAGACGGAACTCGACAGCCCCTTCCGGGGGGCCTATGTGCCGCTGGAGTTCTACGGGACCGACCCGCGCGTCGAGGCACTCATGGTGGAGATCCGCCGGGACACCTACATGACCGAGCCGAGCGGTCCCGCCGGTCCCGGTCTGAAGCGGCTCGCCGCCGCACTGGCCCGCCTGGTCGACGCCGTGTCCGGCTGAGTCGACCAGGCACAGCCCCCGTACGTCCTTAAGCCCGCATCCACTCGGTCACCACCACGTCCTGGCCGGTCCGCAGGCGCAGGGCGAACGGGCCCGGTGGCGGGGCGTCGGCGGTGAAGCGGCCCAGGTCGTCGGCCGTGAGCGAGGAGCCGGGGCGTGGTCCGCACAGGACCTCGATCCGGGCGGGCTGCGGCGGCAGCACCTGGCCCATCAGCCCGTGGCCGGTCACCTCGACGTCGACGGTCATCTCGCCCGCCCGGAAGGTCAGCATCCGGGGCACGTCCCCGGCTCCCCGGACCGGGAGGGCGTCGACCAGCGAGTCGAAGGTGAGTTCCGCGACCCGGGCGTCCAGGTCGTGCAGGGCGTAGGCGTCGACGGCGATCTGCTGGAGTTCCGCCGGCACCGGGTCCAGGACGGCGGCGGCCTGCCGGAGCTCCTCCTCCAGCAGTCCGGCGTCGAACTCCTGGTCGTTCCAGCCGTCCTCGTCGAACACGTCGTCGTTCAGGTCATCGCTCATGTCGCTCATATCGCCCCCCGCGCTTCGAGCCGGGCCCGCAGGCGCCGCAGACAGCGCTGGCGCAGCGGCCCGATGCTGCCCACCGCGATCCCGAGCGCGGCGGACACGTCCTGGTAGCTGGGCGGCGGCGTGGCCATCAGTACCCGCAGCAACTGCCGGCACCGCTCGCCCAGTTCCTCGAACTCCTGCCACAACCGCCGTACGCGTTCGCTCTGGGCGGCGGCCTCCTCGGAGTCGAGCAGCGACTGTTCCGGCGTGCCGTCCTGGCTGACCCGGTCCAGGAGCTGCGGATCGTCGGTCAGGGTCAGCCGTTGCGAGCTCCGGATGACCTTCAGGCATTCATGGCGCGCGGTGCTCGCCAGCCACGCGCCGGCCTTGCCGGGTTCCCGGATCCGGCCGAGGTGCTGGGCGAAGCGGAACCAGGCGGTCTGGTACACCTCGTGGGCGTCCGCGTCGGACAGCCGGTGGGCCCGCACCACCGACCACACCAGGGGGCTCAGCCCTTCCACGAGCGCCTTCCAGGCCGCCGCGTCGCCGTCGGCGGCGGCCTGGACGAGCGCGCCGGCATCAGTACGGTCCACGGCAGCCCCACCCCTCGAGTACGGCACGTCATCGTACGCCGCGGAGGGGGCGGTTCCGGCCCTCACAGCCCGGGGGTGAGGCGCACGACCGGGACGGGGCGCCAGGTGGGCGGTCGCAGCGCGGGCACCTGCGCCCCGCGCACTTCCGCGGACCCGGTGGCGGCGGCGAGCACTTGCCGCCGGGCCGCGCGCGGGTCGGTCTCCTTGTGCGCCGTCATGTGGGCGGCGACCAGGCCGGCGGTCACGGGGGTGGCGAAGGAGGTGCCGCTCCACTGCGCGTACCCCTCGAACATCACCTGGTCCGGCTTGGCGGCGTCGCCCTCGTCGCTGAGCACGCCGCTGTGGCGGGGGTGCTGGCAGGTGCAGCCGTAGGTGAAGCCGTAGCGGCAGGCGTCGTACGTGGAGTGCTGGTAGACGTACGGGACGGGCCTCTCGAAGCCGGTGAGGGCGCTGGTGAGGCGCTCGCCGGGGGCGTAGACCTTCACCCACGGGCCGTGGTTGGTGAAGCAGGCGCCGGACTCGCCGTCGCTGCGCAGCGCGCCGACGGACAGCACGGAGTCCTCCCAGCCGGGCAGGTCGGCGTAGGCGGCGGGCCAGAAGGGGGTGGCGCTGCCGTTGTTGCCGGCGGCCGCGACCAGCAGGGTGCGCTGCTCGCGCAGTTCCCGCATGAAGTTCTCCACGCCGAGCAGGCCGTCGGTACGGCCGTTGGAGGTGCCGGCGGAGAGGCTGAGGACGTCGGGCCAGCCGCCGGCGTCGACGGCCTCGAAGAGCCTCTCGCCGAACTCCGACTCCAGGATCGCGCCCGCGTCGTTGAGGCTGCCGCGCACGGTGATGTCGGTGTTGGGCGCGACGGCGGCGACGAGACCGGCGATGAACGTGCCGTGCCCGACGTACTGCTGGAGGATTCCCTCCTCGTCGCACTCCTGGACCTGGGTGTCGCCGTCGGTGTGGGCGAGGAGCGCGCAGGAGCGGTAGTCGTGCGTGAGGCCGGTGTCGACGACGAGGACGCCGACGGCGCGGTCCGGGTCGTACGCCGTGTCCGCGGCGGCCGGGTTGGGTGGCTCGCTCACCGGGACGGGTACGGGTTCGTCGCCGGGGCAGGCGTTGACCGCGATGTGCACCACGTGGTTGCGGGCGACCATCCGGTGCCCGGCCCGGGCCTCGCGCTCGCGTACGGCCCGCAACGCCTGCGCGACGGACCGGTCCGCTCCCCGGCTTCCCTCGCCGGGGTCGCCGACCCGGATCCGGGTGACGCCGCTGCGGTTGGCCTGCGGGCCCGCCCGGCGGACCTGGTCCTGGTCGAGGTCGGGTGCCGCCGTGAAGTGTGCCCGTACGGTGTCCTCGACGATCCGGGCCTCCTCGCCGTCGCGGACGAGCACGACGCCCTTCTCGTACATGAACTCTGCCGAGTCGTCCGGTCCCATCGCCAGGGGGACGTCCGGCATCGAGCGCTGGATCTGGTCGAACTGCTCGTGGAATCGCTGAGGTGCCATGCGGGTCCTCCCACTGGGCGACGGCGTCGGTCGGTGCGGCGAACGGTCGTCGGTACTCGTCGACAAGAGCCGGCGGGCGGCTTTTTGATACAGCGCCAAACCTGTGTGGTGCGGTTGGGGGGCCACTACCATCCGAGGAGTGACAGCGGGAAGCGACTCGGTGCCGGAACTGCTGCCGATGGTGTTCGCCGACCCGGGCGAGGCTCTCACGAGGGCCCGGGCGCTGCTCGACGCCGACCCCTCCCCGCTGGACGCGTCCGTCGCGCATCAGGTGATCGGTATCTGGCAGCGGGACTTCGGTGATCTGCGGCTCGCGCTGAGCCATCTGCGGCGGGCCCGGGAGTTCGCGGCGCGGGCGGACTCGGCCGACCGGGAGGCGGACGTGCTGGCCACCCTGGGCGTGGCGCTGGTGCACGCGGGCCGCACCCGGGACGGCCTGGCGGCGTTCGAGCGGGGGGTAGCGCGGGGCGGCGGGCACACGCGGGCGCGGGTGCTGTACCGGCGGGCGTACGTGTGGTGGGTGCTCGGTCACCATCGCGAGGCGCTGGAGGACGTGCGCCGGGCGATTCCCGTGCTGCGGCAGGCGGAGGACGTGATCTGGACGGCGCGGGCGCTGACCCTGCGGGCAACCGTGCATCTGGCGCTGGGCGCGGTGGAGCGGGCCGAGGCGGACTTCACCGCCGCCGAGGCGCTGTGGGACACCACGGGCCAGGAGCACGACAAGGCCGACGCGGTGGAGAGCCGGGGGCTCGCCGCGTTCCGGTCCGGTGACGTGCCGGCGGCGCTGCGGCTGCTCGACGAGGCGGAGGAGCGGTACGCCCGGCTGGGCACGCCGACGTTCATGCTGAACATCCGGCGCTGCGAGGTGCTGATGGCGGCCGGGCTGGCGCCCGAGGCGCTGGCCGAGGCGGACGCGGCGATCGGGAAACTGGACGGGATCGGCGGGCAGTCCACCCGCAAGGCGGAGCTGCTGCTGACCGCCGCGCGGGCCGCCCGGCTGGCCGGGGACCCGCACACCGCGATCGCCCGTGCCGCCCTCGCGGTACGGCTGTTCGCCGGGCAGCGGCGCACCTGGTGGGAGACGCACGCCCGGCTGGTGCTGATCGAGGCGCGGCACGCGGCCGGGCGCGGCTCGGGGCGGCTGGTCGCCGAGGCCGCCGCGGTGGCCGAGAAGCTGGCCGGCTTCGGTGCACCGGCCGCGCCGGAGGCGTCGCTGCTGGCGGGCCGGATCGCGCTGGGCCTGGGCTGGACGGCGGACGCGGAGCGGCACCTGGCCGTCGCCGCCCGCAGCAGACGGGGCGGCCCGCCGCTGGCGCGGATGACGGGCTGGGCGGCGCAGGCGCTGCGGGCCCGGGCCGCCGGGTCGACCCGGGGTGTGCTGGAGGCGTGCCGGCGCGGCCTGGACGTGCTCGACGACCACCGGATGACGCTGGGCGCCTCGGAGTTGCGGGCCCGCGCCACCGAACAGGGCGCGGAACTGGCCGCGTTGGCCGGGCGGGCCAGTCTGGTCTCCGGCGGGCCACGGCGGCTGCTGGTGTGGAGCGAGCGCTGGCGGGCCACCGTGCTGTCCACCCCGCCGACCCGGCCGCCCGCCGACCCGGAACTGCTCAGCGGCATGACCGCCTTCCGCGAGATCGCCTCCCGCGCGGACGCCGCCCGGATGGAGGGCCGGCCGGTTCCGGCACTGGAGCGTGAACAGCGGCGCCTGGAGCGGCAGATCCGCTCCCGCACCCTGCACATGCGGGGCGAGGCTCCCGGGGGCGGCGACCGTTTCGACGTCGGCCGGCTGCTGGAGCGGCTGGGCGACGAGGTACGGCTGGTGGAACTCGCCGTGCTGGACGGGCGGGTGCAGGTGCTGCTGTGCGGGCAGGGGCGGGTGCGCAGGTTCGAGGCGGGGCTGCTGGCCGACGCGGAGACCGAGGCCGAGCACGTCCAGGCGGGGCTGCGGCGGCTGGCGCACCCCGGGGCCGAGGCGCGGCTTCCGGTGGTGGAGGCCGCGGGGCGGCGGCTGGAGGAGCTGCTGCTCGGTCCGGCCGCCGCGCATCTGGGCGGCGGCCCCGTGGTGATCGTGCCGCCGGGGCGGCTGCACCGGGTGCCGTGGGCGCTGTTGCCGTCGCTGCGGGAACGGGTGCTCAGCGTGTCGCCGTCGGCGGGCAGTTGGCTGCGGGCGCGGGAGACGGCGCCGCCTCCGGACGGCCGCCATGTGCTGGTACGCGGCCCGGGCCTGGCCACGGGCGGCGCCGAAGTGCCCGAACTGGCCGGCCGGTACGCCTGCGCGACGGTCCTGGAGGAGGACGAGGCGCGGGTGCCGCGCGTGCTGGAGGAGCTGGACGGGGCCGCGCTGGCGCACATCGCCGCGCACGGCACGTTCCGGGCGGACAGCCCGCTGTTCTCCTCGCTGCGGATGGCCGACGGCCCGATCGTCGTGCACGACTTCGAGCGTCTGGCCCGCAGCCCCTACCGGATCATCCTGTCCTGCTGCGACACCGCCCTCCTGGCCTCCGTCGGCGCCGACGAACTGCTCGGCCTGGTCACCGCGTTGCTGCCGCTCGGCACGGCCGGGGTGGTGGCGTGCAGCGCGCCCGTCAACGACGCCGCGGTGGTGCCGCTGATGCTCGCGCTGCACAAGGGCCTCGGGGCCGGTCTGTCCCTGGCGGAGGCGCTGCGCGACGCCCGGGCCGCCCTGCCGGGCGACGCGCTGCACCAGGCCACGGGGTGGGCGTTCTCGGCGTTCGGGGCGGCCTGACCCGTCCCCTGTTCGGGTCAGGCCGCCGGTCCGGGTGGTGGCGCTCAGGCCGGTTGCGCTTGCGGGACTTCCGTCAGCCAGGGAAGCGCGCCGCGGTCGCTCGCGCCGAGCCGGGCGTAGGCGCTGTACAGGTGGTTGCCGACGGTCCGGATGGACAGGGTGAGGCGTTCGGCGATCTGCCGGTTGCTCAGGCCCGCCGCCGCGAGCGTGACGATCTGCCGTTGCCGGGCGGTGAGTTCGCCGAGGACCAGCCCGGACAGGGCCGGTGTGCGGGCGCCCTGGCAGCGCCGGGCCAGGGCCACGGCCCGGGTGCGGGAGTGCCGGGCGGCGCTCGGATCGCGGTGGGCGCGCACGGCCTGGGCGTGCGCCTCCGCGGCGAACAGCGTGAAACCGCGCCGCTCCAGCTCCTCGGCCACGTCGTCCAGGGCCGGACCGTCGGCCCGGGTGAGCGCGTCGGCGTGCCGGGCGAACACGCCGGTCAGCCGGTCGATGACCTTCTCGGGGGCGCCGAGCCGGACGGCGTCGTAGGGCTCGGCGAGGGCGTCGAGGTCCAGGTCCCCGCCGCTGTCCACCGGTGCGCAGGCGCAGGCGAGTTCCGCCCGGCACGACACGTCCCCGGCATCGCCCCGCAGGCCCTCCCTCGCCCAGGCCGCCGCCTCCCGCAACTCCCCCCGCAGCCGGGCGAACCGGGCACGTACGGCGGCGTACCGGCCGGGCAGCGGGCCGCCCTCGGCGACCAGCCACTCCCCCACCGGCGTGGGCATCGCCCGTACGTCGTCCTGGTCGATCCGGCGGGCCAGTGCGGCCGACTCGGCGTCGAGGGCGGCGGCGTACGCGTCCGGCGTCCGGGACAGCCGGCGCGCCCGCAGCCGGCCAGCCGCGGCTCGGAGCACCGGGCCGTGGAGGGGGTGGGCCAGACGGACACGGCCCAGGTCGTCGACCTCGATCAGGCCGTCGGACTCCAGGACTTCGAGAGCTCGGAGGTCGAGGTCGTCCAGTGCCGGCGACAGGGGTTCGGCGAAGGCGAGGCGGTCGAGGGTCTCCCGTTCGAGCGGGCAGGTACGGCCGAGGACGTGGGCGGTGCGTTCGCGGACGGCCGTGGTCAGCGGCACCGGGCCCCGCCACGCCCGTTCGCCGGTGTCCGGGACGAGGGTGAGCCGCCCCCGCACCGCCCCGAGCAGGTCGCGCAGCAGCCGCAGATCGCCCCGGCTCAGGCGCCGCAACCGGTTGACGGTGAGCGGTTCGAGAGGGCCGGCCCCGGCGGTGAGCAGCTGCGCGGTCTCCTCCTCGGGCAGTGGCTCCAGGGTGAGCCGCGGCAGGAGTTCCCCCGTCCACAGCCGGGAGATCGCGCCCGGCACCGGGGTGCCGTCCGTGGCGACCACCAGCAGGCGGGTGCGGCCGTGCACGGCGAGCTGGTGGACCAGCGCGGCGGAGGCGTCGTCGAGGAGGTGGGCGTCGTCCACGAGCAGCGTGCGCAGGCCGGACAGGAGCTGGACGGCGCGGTGCAGGGTGACCGACTCGGGCAGCAGATGGGCGAACGCGGCGAAGGGGATGGCCCGGCCCTCGGGCGTACCCGCCGCCCGGGCGCAGTCGCCGCCGCGGATCGCCTCGGTGACGAGGCGCGTCTTGCCGCAGCCCGCCGGGCCCGTCACCACGATGCCGCGGCGCGTGCCGGCCAGGGACCGGCGGACCAGCGCCAGTTCGTCCTCCCGCCCGGCGAACGGCCAGGGCAGCTCCAGCGTCGTCGCGTCCCTCTCGTAAGTCGTCACACAGACATGAGCGCGGCTACTCACTTCTGATACAGGGCGACTTGAGTAGCCCCCGACTCAGGCGCCCGGGGCCGGCCGCGGGGCAGGCTGTGGCCATGACCGCACGCTACTGCTCGCTGGCACAGGCGCCGGCGCCCGCCTTCGCACCGGGGCTGGCGGCCGAGCGGCTGGGCGCGCTCGCGAGCGGGCGGCGGATGTGGGTCAACGGCACGGTCCTGCACTACTGCTTCTTCGACCGTGACACCGACGCGTCCGTCATCCCCGTACCGGGGACGGGGATGACGCGACGCGTGCCGTGGGCCGGCGGCAAGGAGCAGCAGGACGTGGTCCGCGAGTGCTTCGCGCAGTGGCAGGACCTCGGCATCGGGATCTCCTTCGCCGAGGTCGACGACCGCTCGGAGGCAGAACTGCGCATCGGGTTCCAGCTCGGCGCCGGCTCCTGGTCGGCGGTGGGCCGGGACGCGCTGCGGGCCGGCCGGCACGAGCGCACCATGAACTTCGGCTGGGACCTGACCGCGCCCGGGGAGCGCGGGACGGCCCTGCACGAGATCGGGCACGCGCTCGGCATGCTGCACGAGCACCAGAGCCCGTTCGCCGGCATCCACTGGGACGACGAGGCCGTGTACGCCGAGCTGGCGGGCCCGCCCCATCACTGGAGCCGGGAGAGCACGCACTACAACATCCTGCGCAAGCTCGACCCCGCCGAGGTCAACGGCTCCGTCTGGGACCCGCAGTCGATCATGGAGTATCCGTTCTCGTCGGGGCTGGTCCTGGAACCGGAGCAGTACCGCGCGGGTCTCCACCCGCCCGGTGCCCTGTCCGCCGCCGACAAGGAGTTCGTGCTCCGCTGGTATCCGCCGGTGGATCGGCCGGGTCCGCCCGCGCTGGTGCCGTTCCGCTCGGCACCGCTCGGTCTCGGGCCGGGCGAGCAGGCCGACTTCGTCGTCGACCCGCCTCAGACCCGCACGTACACGCTGGGCACCTTCGGCGACGGCGACGCCGTCGTCGTGGTCTTCGAGGAGCGGGACGGGGAGCCCCGCTACCTCGCCGGGCAGGACGACGGGGGAACTCCGCACAACGCCACGATCAGCGCCCGGTTCGTCAAGGGCCGCCGCTACTTCGTCCGCGTACGCCTGTACTCCGCCTGGGGTTCCGGCGAGACGGCGGTGATGTGCTGGTGACGGCACGGATCCGCCGCGCGGGCACCTGAGCCACAGTCCGGCGCCGGGGGAGCGGTCGAGGACGTCGCCTCATCGGGGGGTGGGCGACGTCCTCGACCACGCCATGCGTCCTCACCGCACCATGCCTCCTCGGCCACGCCATGCGTTCCGAACCGCCGTGTTCCGCCCACCGGCGCGTGCGCCGCCGTCCGCTCGTGCACGCCGACGTCCGGCCGGGGAGGGGGCGCACGCCAGACGGACGTGATGCCGTCGGGAGCCTCGCCGGGAGCGGCGGGGCGGACGCGGGGCGCACCGGCCGTGGCGCCGTGGTTCCACCCCAGGGGTGAAGAGCGTTCAACGGCGGTCACCGCCGGGCATCGTGCAAGGGAACGGCTGGCAATGGCGTTACGCCGTCCGGATGATGACGCCTACGCTTGATTGCTCTCGCGGTTGCACGTCCGTACCAGAAAGCGCACGAGGTGCCAGCGGCCCGACTACGCTCGCGGCGTAACACCGGGGGATGGGGGGAGCCAGTGGAGACGTCCCGACGCAACCGTGCCCGGCGGCCGAGACTGCCGGAGGCGGTGCCGGCCGTTCTGCTCGGCGCGCTCGGCGCTCTGGTCCTCGGGACGGTGATCGGCCTGGCGACGGATCCGTCGCGCATGGTCGGCACCACCGGATACGTCTTCGCCACCGGACTGCTGCTGGCCGTGGGCCTGTACGGCAGCACGTACGGCATCGACCTCGCCGACCTGCGCCGTGATCTGCGCGGCGTGGTGGCGGCCGTGACCCTGGGGGTCGTCCTCAAGGCGGGGCTCATCTCGGGTGTCATGGTCCTGGCCTTCGACCGCCCGGAGTACCTGATCCTCGGCATCGTCGTCGCGCAGATCGACCCGCTGTCGGTGGCCGCCCTCAGCAGGGACGGGCACATGTCGCAGCGCGCCCGGTCGCTGCTCACCGCGTGGGCCTCCTTCGACGACCCGATGACGGTCCTGCTGACGCTGTACGTCGCCGGATACGCCTACACGGCCGCCGGGCACGCGGGCACGCCCTCGGTGGTGGGCGGCGGCACCCGCGGCTACGCCCTCGGACTGGTGCTCAACGCGCTGCTGCTGGCCGGTGCCCTGCTGTTGTGGTGGGCGGGCGGCCGGGTGTGGCCCGCCCGGAAGGAGCTCGACGCCGGCGGAACCCGGCGGCCGGCGACGCCGCTCGCCGCCCTGCTGGTCGTGGCCATGCTCGTGCTCGCCGCCGCGAACATGCTGATGCTCGCCGTGGCCGTCGCCGGGCTGTTCCTGCGCACGAAGGCGTTCACCCGGCCGCTCGCGCGGGCGGTCTCCAGTGCCTTCCTGCTCGCCACCGCCCTGCTCGGGCTGTTCGTCGCCCAGGGAGTGTCGCCGGCTGCGGGTGTGCTGCTCGGTGCCACGGCGTTCGTGGCGCAGGCGGTGGTGGCAGCGCTGCTGATGCCCCTCTTCGTCCGCGGCCTGTCGGGAAGAGACCGGTTCCTGCTGGGAATCGGCCAGCAGAACGGTCTCACGGCCGTGCTGCTCGCCCTCACCCTCGAACGCGACTTCCCGAAGACGGTCGGCATCGTCGCCCCGGCCGTGGTGACGGTCAACCTGCTGCACTACGGGGCGCAGATCGGGTTCGGCTGCTGGTCCCGGCACCGGTCCCGGAGGGCCCGGCAACCCCGGGGTGCCCTGGAGCGTCTCCCCGGACGCCCGGCGGGCGAGGGCGGCGGGCCGCCGCCCCCTCCGGCCACGGCCGACGGACTGCGGTCCTCCGCGTAACCGAAGGGTGTGCGGCGGCCGGGCGCGGCCGCGGCCAGGGCACGGGGAGGCCGGATGGGCGAACGCAGAGAGCGCGGGGGCGGGCGGCGGGCTGTCCTCGGCGTCCCGGTCCTCGGCCTGTCACTGCTGTCCGCGACCGCCGGGCCGGCCGTCGCGGACACCGGCAGGAGCGACGTCCGGCTGGTGTACTGCCTGGCCGACGAACACCGGGTCGACCTCAGGGACGCGGCGCTGCGGATCGATGTGGTGCGGCGGCCCGCGGGGACCGGCGGCGGCGCGGATGCCGTCGAGGTTCCCGGAGGCAAGGGCGGCGTGCTGTCGCTGGACGAGTGGGCCGAGCGGCACCCGGGCGACTTCGAGCGGGTCTGCGACGCGCTGCTCGCCGCCGCGGGCGACCCGCCGGGGGCGTCGGCGGACAAGGGCGGTTCGGGGCAGGGCGGGTTCCTCGACGCGGTGTACCTGCTCGCGGCGGGAGCCGCGCTCACCCTGGTCGGGCAGATGACGGAACGCATCTCGGCGGAGCGGCGCACCCGCAGCCGGCAACTGGCGGCGGCGGTACGGGAATTCCGGAGGATCACATGGCTGTACCTCGCGGCGTACGAGCAGGATCCCGAGGCGGACCACGCCGAGGCGCTACGGGCCAGGGAGGCGCTCTCCGGCCTGCTGGCCCTGGTGCCCGGCCCGGCTCCACGCAGCGAGTCGGCCCGCCGGCTGGCCGACTCCCTGCCCTTGGCGGAGCCGCTGCCGGGCAGCCGGGACGGGCAGCTCCTGGGACCGCACGAGAGAAAGAGCGAGGCGAGCGCCGTGCGCACCACTGTGGACCGGCAGGCACGGGACGTGGGGGAACTGCTGCGCCCCGCGCCCCTGTGGTGGCTGCGGAGATTACGCGGCAACGGCCGTCCCACAAGCTCCGGAGGACCCCACGCATGACCAGCTCCGACTGGGCGAACCCCTACGGAGTGCGCAAACCGTACGGACCGAACGGCATGAACAGCGGTCACGTCGGTCAGAACGGCGCCTCCGCGCTCAGCGCCGACCACCCCCTGGTGCCGTGGAAAGAGCCGGACCACATGCACCAGTGGGTGGACGTGGACCACTCCCGGGAGGCACTGGACCACTTCCGGGGGAGCTTGTCCGAGCTGGGCGAAGTCCTCGACTCGAACAAGGGGTACGGCCGTGTCGTGATCGTCAGCGGCCCGGCCGGCATGGGGAAGACGACGCTCATCCACCGCTGCCTGTACGAGGTGAAGAGGCGTCTGGCGGTGGACGGGGCCGCGGTGGGGAACCCGCTCCCGGTGTTCGTGCCGACGGCGGGGCTGGAGAACGACGGCCACCGGATCAGTGTCGATCCGGACGGCGAGTCGTTCGCACCGACCAGGCTGATCAACGACCGCATACGCCGCGAGCTCGCCAAGCGGCTGCGGACCCACGACTTCCCCGAGTCCCGAGTCAAGGCGATCATCGACGAAGGAGATCCCTTCCAGGCCTACGGCGAGATGAGCGATCTGCTGGTCCAGCGCAACGCGCTGCTCTTCGCCGTGATCCCGCACATACGGTGGAACGACGCACACCTCAGGGCGGCGTTTCTGCGCACCTGTCTGAGTCATGCGCACCCGAGGATCGTACTGTTCGTCGAAGTGAGCCAGGGCGCGGCGGAGACGGCGAAGGAAGTGGCCGCCGCCCTCAGCGGATCGGCGGCGGTCACCCATCTCGCGCTGAGCGAGCTGAACTCCGAAGACATCTGGCGGTTCAGCCGCAGCGCCCGGCCGGGCCACGGCGGACCGCCCGCCCTGGTCGAGCCGGACAGGAGCTCTCTGATGGCGGCGCACGACGAATGGAAGCCCCGCGACGTACGCGAACTGCGGAAGGTCTTCCACTCGGCGGCGGACGCGCTCCGCTGCGCGCCGTACCCCTGGCCGCTCGACGCCGACGCGCTCAGACCCTACTGGGAGCAGCGGCGGGCGCGCCGCGACGCCCTGCTCCGTGATCCGATCCGGCCCCGCCCCGGCGGCTGACGCCCGCCACGCCACCCCGACCGCGCCTGACAGGACCCGCAAGGAGTGCCATCGTGGCCGCAAGCAACGCAGACACCTGGTACAGCAACCCTTTCCCCCTGGTGCCGGTCGTGCGGCTCGGCCCCTCGGCCGACCTCGGTGACGCCCCGGTCGAGGCAGCGGACTCGGGCAACGCCCATGTCCCCACCCGGATCCTGGGGGAACTCCAGGACCTGGTGCGCGACTACCTCCGGGACCGGCCCCGGGGCGGCCGGCGCGGCCGGGCCATCGCCGTGGTGGGCGAGTTCGGCCTCGGCAAGAGCCACGCGGCCCGCGAGGTGTGCAACGGGCTGGCCCGTCCGGACGGCCCGGCGATGTGGATCGTGGACGAACCGGCGCAGGACTTCGGCCGGATGTACCGCGACCGGCTGCGCGGCCCCGCGGACACCCCGGAGGGCCGGGCCGCCTTCGAGGAACTGGTCCGGGACTACTACGCCTATGTGACGGCGGTCCGGGTCGGTGAGCAGAGCTCCGGCCCGCGGCCCGGCCGGGCGGACGACGTCCCGCTCGACGACATCGCCCTCGACGACATCGCCACCGGGTTGCGCGACCGCGTGCTCGACCCGGACAAGGTGGTCTCGGCCCTGCGCTACGACCCCGAGGTGCTGCACGCCGATCTGCGGGTCACCCTCGGCGAGGTGACGGAGCACCGGAGGTTCGCCACCGCGCTCGCCCTGCTCCAGGACCCCCGGTTCACCTCGATGGTGTGGGCGTGGCTGACCGGGGACGAGCCCGCCCAGCAGCTGAAGGAACGTGGCATCAAGGACGCCGTCACAGGCATCGACCCGGTATTCGACGCGCTGGCCGTCCAGGGCTTCCTGCACGGCAGGGTCGGCAAACCGTACGTCCTGCTGATCGACTCGCTGGAGAAGGTGCTGGACTGGCCGGAGGAGTCCCGGCGTACGTTCGTCGACGCCTTCGAGCGCCTGGTCAACGTCTATGTGAGCCGGGGCGGTCTGCTGGTCTTCTGCACCTCGCCGCGCGGGCTCAACGCGTTCCGCCCGAGCCTGCACGAGCGCGTGGTGCAGCTGTGGCCGAACCGCTTCACCGCGGACCTCACCGCCGAACTCGTCGCCGAGTACGTCGGTTCGGGTCCCCGTCCCGCCTCGGCCCAGGGCACGGACGCGCCCGAGCGGTGGCCCGCGCCGTTCGGCGCCGAGTCGGTGGCGATCCTTCAGGAACTCACCGGCGGAGTGCCCCGCGAGATCCTCAAGACCTGCCACCACGCCTGGCAGTTGAGCGAGGACAGCGGCGGCGCCGTGCGGGAGGTGACCGCCGCGACCGTGCTGAGGGCCGTACGCGGGCTGCACGACAACGTCTCCGAGGACCAGGTGCTGTCCACGATCCACGACGCGCTGGCCCTCGGGCAGTGGCGCATCGCCTCGCGCGACCCGGTCCCGGCACGGGCGTCGTCCGACGACGGGTCGCTGGTGGTCGCGTACTGGCTGGAGCCCGTCCCGAACGCCTACATCGCGATCGTGGTCACCGGCTCGGTGCTCGTCGCGGACGACCAGGAACACATCACCGCGCGCGTCCGGGCGCTGCGCGGCGCGCTGCATCCGGCGCAGGCCGAGGTGCTGCTCGTGGTCAACGGCCATGTGTCGCGGACCATGCGGGACCGGCTGGCGCGCTCGCTCGGCTCGCAGCCCCTGCTGTACCGCCCGGGCGACTTCCCGAGGGCCGTGAACGAGGCTCTGGACCGGCTGCGGGCCCGTCTCACGGAGCTGCGTCAGGAGGCCGATCTCGCGGAACTGACCGGTGAGTTGCGCGGTGCGCTCGGCGAGCACAGCGCCCAACTGGGCCAGCTGCGCAGGACGGTGAGCGATCTGGCCCGGCGCGATCTGGTCGCGGTGGCGCC
Source organism: Streptomyces afghaniensis (assembly GCF_044327915.1). Classification (NCBI taxonomy): domain Bacteria; kingdom Bacillati; phylum Actinomycetota; class Actinomycetes; order Kitasatosporales; family Streptomycetaceae; genus Streptomyces; species Streptomyces afghaniensis. The sequence continues at coordinate 1,401,180 of NZ_JBIRGJ010000001.1, read as the reverse complement.
CGGCCCGGCGCGTTCGGCGCTGCCGGAGCCGGTCGAGGGGCGGTTCGAGGAGGTGTTCGCGCTGCTCGACGCGGCCGTGGAGCAGCTGGCCGGCCGCCCGGCCGACGACGGCGAGGGCCCGCCGCCGCGGGCGGGGCGGGCGGATCTGACGGCGCTGGGGTGCGCCACCCTGGTCCGGCAGCTGACGGAGCGGTTCCGGACGGGCGCCGACACCTGGTTCCGTTCCGCGGCGCCCGGCGCGACCGATGAGCAGTGGGCGCGGCTGCGCCGGGTCTGCCGGGAGTACGAGACGGCGGTGGAGGTGCTGCCCGTGCAGTCCCTCGGCAGCCCCGGCCCGGCGCACCGGCCCACGGCGGCGCGCGCCGTGGAGGCGCTCGCCGACGAGGTGTGGGGCGCGCTGGTCAGTGCGGTTCGGGCGCCGTGACCTCGCGCAGGGCGCCCGCCAGGTCGTGCAGCCGGCTCTCCGCGTGGCCGACCTGCCGCTGGTCCAGCGTCACCCCGAGGACGTAGTCCCGCGGCGACAGCCAGGTCACGAACAGGGCCCCCTCCTGGACGTCCAGGACCAGGCGGTCGGCGGGCGGCTGCACCACCAGCCGCAGGGCGTCGGTGAGCCGGGCGAGATGGCCGCGCAGGTTCTGGGCGAGGTCGCGGTAGGCGGTACGGCGTGAGCGCACGCTGACGTCGAGGAAGCGGGGGCCGAGCTCGGGGTTCTCGAAGACGTCGCCCGCGCAGACGAGCTTCCAGTCCCGGTAGAAGGCGGCGTACTGCAGGTCGAGGGTGTTGATGTGGCTGCCCCACAGGGCCCGCAGCCGCATCTCCGACAGTCCGTCGTCTTCGGCCGTCGCCGTCCCGAAGTCGATGCGCAGCCGCTCCTTGTGCTCCGGCAGCGGTTCCGGCGGGCCCGTCAGGCCACCGGGCAGTTCGTCGGGGAGGCTGTGCACCCGGGTGCGGATGGCGGAGACGAGGCCGTTCATGGCCGCGTCCGCGGCGGGCATCCCGCCGGGCGTGTCGGTGAGGGCGGACAGGTACTCCCCCGCCTTGACCCGGCCGCCCCACAGACCGCCGCGCGCGTTGGCGAGCACGACGCGCATCAGCTCCCCCGTGCCCAGCGGCCGCATCAGGGCGTTCAGGTCCTGGGTGCACAGCAGCAGCCGGCTGCCGGGCAGGGACTCGTTCGCGATGTCCTCGCCCTGCTCGGTGACCAGGCTGCTCAGCGGAGGGCAGTCGCTCCTGCGGACGACGAAGTCGATGATGCCGTTGCTGTAGTGGGACACCGACCTGAGGGTGGGGACGCCGGCGAAGGCCCCTTGGCACAGCTCGGTTATTCGGCCGTGGACCTCCGGGGACCAGTGGGACTCGGTGAAGAGCTCGGTCTCCGGGTGCGGGGCTGCTGCCACGTACGCTCACCTTTCCGTCGTGGAACCGTCGCCGGGCGACGGCGCCGGGCCTGGATCCTCTGCCCTGATGCCGGGCTCAGATGCCGGGCAGTTCCAGATCGATGTCGAAGTCCCTGGCCGGTGGGGTGGATCCGGTGGTCCGGGAGGTGAGCCAGGTGTGGTGGGCACCCACCCGCCGCCCGTCGGGGCGATGCCCCATGTCCAGGTCCCGCAAACGGCGCAGGGCCCGCTCGACGAGTGTGACGGCCTCCTCGGTCCGCCCGGCCACGGCGAGGGTCGCCGCGAGGGAGTTCTCCGCGGCGGACACCCAGGCGTGGCTGTCGCCGAGCCGGTCCTCCAGGAGGTTGAGCGCGGCCCTGCCGGTGGCCTCGGCCTCCTCGACGGCGCCCGTGGCCCGCAGGTACACCCCGTGCCGGACCCCGGCCAGCCCGGCGTAGGGGTGCCAGGCGCCGAGCGTGCTCTCCAGCGCGTGGCTGCACCGGCGGGCCTCGTGTTCGGCCTCGTCGTGTTTGCCGAGCGCGTGCAGGTCGGCCGCCAGGCTGAAGCGGCAGCGCACGGTCTCCAGCTGGTCGGCGCCGAACCGGCTGGTGGACTCGGCGAGCACCCGCCGGTCGCGCTCCAGGGCCTTCTCGTAGCCGTAGACGGTCTCGTGCGGGCGTGCGGAGTTGTAGGTGATGCGTCGTTCGCTGATGGCCAGGCCGCGTTCGATGCTCAGCCGGGTGCCGGTGGCGACGTCGCCGTGCCGGTGCAGCCACTGGCGCAGCAGGTCCTGGGACTCCGCGTCGCGGCCCAGCGTCCGGTAGACCCAGGCGAGCAGGTCGGCGAACCGCCAGGCGGCCGGGTCGTCCTCGCCGCCGACGGCCTGGCGGTAGCGGAACCGGGCGAGGAGCCGGGCCAGAGCGTCGGGTGCCCGGCCGCTCAGCGCCTCCGTGAACGCGAGGTTGTGCTCGGCCTGTACGGTGGCGCGGTGCTGCGGGCCGAGCAGCAGTGTCAGGCCCTCCAGCACGGGGCGGGCCTGGAACAGCGCGTCGGAGAACCTGCCGAGGGAGCGCAGGACGGCACCGTAGGAGTCGGCGGACAGCAGCGTTCTCGGATGCAGCGGGCCCAGCAGTCTGCGGTGGCCGCGCAGGGCCTGTTCGGCCAGCCGGCGGGCCTGTTCGTAGTCGCCGTCGAGGCGGTGGGCTCGGGCGGTGAGGTTGAGCAGGCGCAGGTACTCCGGCGACGGGTCGTCGCCCTCCGGGCGCCAGGCGGCCCGTGCGCGGTCGGAGATGTCGAGCAGACGGGCCAGGTCGGCGGTCTCGCCGCGCTGGCTCAGGGCGTTGAGGTGGCGCAGCAGGGAACGCCGGACCCGTGGGCGGCGGTCCTCCCACAGCCGCAGCGAGTACACCTCGCGCGCCCAGTCGGCGGACAGGCCGCGGTCCTCGTCCGGGGTGAACTCGGCGAGGGTGCCGCGCAGCACCTGCTCGATGTGGGCGCGCTCGGCCGGTTCCATGCCGGCGCGGACGGCGTCCCGTACGGCGTGGTGCTGTCCGAGTGGCTGCTCGGGCCGGTCGAAGTCGACGTCCAGGAGGCCGACCCGGGACAGGGCCCACAGGGCGACGCTCACCATGTGCTCGTCGGGCAGCCGGGTGTCGGCCGGGGGCCGGGGCGCGCCGGGGTTCCGGGCCGTCGTACCGTCGCGGGACAGTTCCGCGAGGATGCGTCTCGACCGCAGCAGTTCCAGCCCCATGCCGCGCCCGGTGAGCAGGGACGCCGCGTTCAGCAGCCAGCCGAGGGCGTCGCTGGTGCGGCTCTCGGCACGCCAGGCGGCGGCGCCCGGCGTGTGCAGCACCGTCTGCCGGGCCACCTGCACCATGACCGTCACGGGCGGGGCCGCGCTCTCGCGTTCGAGCAGGGCCTGCTGGGCGGTGCGGTACTCGGCGAGGAGATGGGCGACGGCCGCCCGGGCGGCGGCCCTCTCGCTCATGCTGTCGTCGCGCCGGTGTGCCGCGGCACGCTCAGCGAGGCAGAGGGCGGCGATGCGTACGGCGAGCGGGACGAAGCCCACGACCTGTCCGACGCGCTGGGCCTGGTCCTCGTCGATCTCCGCGAGTTGCTCCGCCAGGACGGCCCGGCACTCGGCGGGCGACATGGGCGGCAGGGCGAAGGCCGCCATGCCGGCCGTGGCCGGAGCGGTGCGGCTGGTGATCAGTACGTGCCCGCGGGTGTGCGGGGTGGGTAGCAACTCCCGCAGCCCGTCGGGGCTTTCGGCCCCGTCGTAGACGAGCAGCCAGCTCTGGGTGTCGGTGCGGGAGAGGTGGTCGAACAGCTCCGGGGAGGCGCCGTCGCCCGTCGTGACCAGGTCCAGCCGGCCGGCGAGCCGGTTCAGGCCGCGGCGGGCGCGCGGGATCTCCCAGGAGCGCACCCACCAGACCACGTCGTAGGCGGAGCCGAAACGGTGGCACAGCTCCCGGACGGTCTCGCTCTTGCCCCAGCCGCTCGCGGCGTGCACGACCAGCGGGCTGCGGTCCCGGCCGGCCGCGTGCAGTTCCTCCAGCAGCGCGCCGAGGACGTCGTCCCTGCCGACGAAACCGCTGTAGCGGGGGGCCACGTTGGTCACGGCGGGCAGCCGCGGGAACCGGGGGCCGGGGGTGCCGTCCGCCGGGGGCGGGGTGCCGAGGCCGAGTCCGGACCACAGCCGCCGCAGGGCCTCGTCCTCGTCGGTCCCGCGCAGGTCGATGCGCTCGTGGTGGGCGGCCCCGGGGTCGGGGAAGGGCTCGTCGGCCAGCACGATCCGGACGTCGGGGTGGGACAGTGCGGCGAGCTGGGCCAGCGCGGCGTGGTCCATGTCCGCCGGGGAGAGGAACAGCAGGGCCGTGCCGGGAGCGGGCCGGTCGCCGGAGTAGGCGTCCTGGGCGCGCAGTTCGGTGCGGATGCCGCCGCGCCGGAACTGGTCCTCCAGCCAGGCGGCCCAGGGGGCGTGGCGCTGGGAGTGGACGATGGTGACCCGGCTGAGCGGTACCGGCCGCCGGTTGCGCAGCCAGTCGGCGAGCCGCTCGTAGTAGGGGCGCAGTCCGGTCACGGAGCCTTCCGGCTCGCTCTCCACGGCGAGCTGCCGGGTGTCCAGGTAGAGCGGGTTGTACGGGATCTCCAGGAAGGCGAGTTCGGCCGTGCGGGAGGTCCGCGTGAGGGGGCCGAACTTGCGGCGCACCCGTTCGCGGGCGCCGCGCAGCCGGTCGTGCGACTCGACGTTGCTCTTCAGGCCGAGGGCCATGAGGCGTACGGGCCGGCCGGAGCGGCCGCCGCTCATCTGCTCGGCCAGGGCGGCGGCACCGTCGATGGACCAGGCCGTCATGGCGAAGCAGAGCACCAGCGAGTCGGCCAGCGAGCCGAGCCTGCCCTCGGGCGGTGCTCCGGGCGCGTCGGGCAGCGGGGCCTCGACGAGGACGTGGTCGTAGCGCAGCGCGGTGGCGTCCGAGGCGAGGGCGAGGAGGGACGCCGCTTCCGGTCGTGCCACGAGGGCGATCCGCCCGGGCTCCGGCTCGGGCGTCGGTGTCCCCTCCGGCGTGCCCGTGGCGCGGCCGTCCACGATCAGGACGCTGCGGTTGCCCGCGGCCAGCAGGTCCGCGACGTTGCGCACGGTCGTACTGACGCCGAGGTTCTCCGCGGTGGAGCAGAAGAGGGCGAACCGTCCCGGGCGGTCGGCTGCGTGGGTGTCGGGCATGGCCACTCCGCTTCGACGGCAGGTGCTGGACGGTGGGGCACGACAGTCAGGGACGGTCAGTATAGGGCGGGTTGCCCCTGATCAGGCGGTTTCGCGCTAGGGGGTGTCCGCGCCCGGAGCCGGTCACTGGCTCTCGCTGAACCCGGTGACGAAGGGGTCGCCCGGGGTACGCCCCGTCCGCAGCCGGCGCAGGGTCTCCCCGAGCACCGAGGACGGCAGTGCGGCGACGTCGTCCAGCGGCACGTCGGTGAGGTCCAGCACGACGGACTCCAGGGTCGCCTCGCCCTGCTCGGCACCCGCTTGTTCGAGCTCTGCCATGGCCCATCCTCCGCGGTGCCCGACGGACCGCCGTTCGCGGCGGCCCCGAACGCCTGCGCCTCCGTGTCCGGGGACGTCGTGTCCAGTGTTGACGTCCCCACGGGGCGGCCCGGGAAAACGGCTACTTTCGGGCGGTGGCGGCCCGGACGACGGAATCTCGATGTTGACGGTCTGTCACCGGCGCCGAATACTGAGCCAAATGGCGTGGGCCGGCCGGGCGGGCACCGGGCCGGTCGGCATGCGAACCGGGGGGTACGTATGAATCGACTGCGCCATGCGGAGCCACCGTGGCCGGTCGCGGCCGACGTCGCGGCGCGGGAAGCGGCCGGATGGGCGCCCAGTCCGTTCCACTCCTTCGTGCTGAAGGTGCACAGCCGCTGCGACCTCGCCTGCCAGTACTGCTACATGTACCGCTCGCACGACAGCAGTTGGCGCGATCAGCCGCGCACCATGGCGCCGGAGACCCTGGACCGCACGGCCGTGCGCATCGCCGAACACCTGGCGGCGCACGGGATACGCGAGGCCGGAGTGGTGCTGCACGGGGGCGAGCCGCTGCTCGCCGGGGAAGCCGCCGTCGGCCGGGCCGCCTCGGTCCTGCGCGCCGCGGCCGGCCCGGGCGTACGGCTGCACCTCGCGCTGCAGACCAACGGCGTACGGCTGACCGAGCGCTGGCTCGACCTGTGCGCCGCGCACGGCATCCGGGTCTCGGTCAGCCTGGACGGCGACCGCGCCCAACATGACCGGCACCGCCGTGGCGCCGACGGACGCGGCAGCCACGCCCGGGTCGCCGCCGCCCTGCACCGGCTGGCCGACGGGCCCCACCGCGAGCTGTTCGCGGGCCTGTTGTGCACCATCGACCTGCGCAACGATCCCGTGCGCTGCTACGAGCACCTGCTGACGTACCGTCCGCCCGCGGTGGACTTCCTGCTGCCGCAGGGCAACTGGCACACTCCCCCGCCCGGACTGCGGCCCGGCATGCCCGGCACACCGTACGCGGACTGGCTGTGGCGAGTGTTCGAGCGGTGGTACGGGGCCCCGCTGCGGGAGACCCGGGTGCGGCTGCTCGAGGACATGATGACGCTGCTGCTGGGCGGCGCCCCGGAGACGGAGGCACTGGGCCTGGCGCCCGTGCGGTACGCCGTGGTGGAGACGGACGGCGCGCTCGCCCAGGACGACACGCTGCGCACCGCCTATCACGGCGCCGCGCGGACCGGCCTGCACGTCGGGCGTGACTCCTTCGACGCGCTGCTGCGCCATCCGGGCGTCGCGGCCCGCCAGTGGGGTGCCGACGGCCTGTCCGCGCAGTGCCGCGACTGCCGGCTCTTGAGGGTGTGCGGGGGCGGCCACTACGCCAACCGCTACCGTCCGGCCACCGGGTTCGCCAACCCCAGTGTCTACTGCGCCGACCTGGCCGCGCTGATCGTGCGGGTCAGGGAGCGGCTCGCCGGGGACCTGGACCGGCTGCGCAGTGGCCCGGCGGAAGCGGCATGAGGCCCGTGCCGATCCGTGTGCCCGGCAGGCTCTTCACCGCGCTCGCCACCGGCGGCGGCGGGGCCGAGGCCCTGGACCTGCTCGCCCGCGCCGAGTACAGCCGCCGTCTGGCCTGCGCGCACGCGGTCACGGAGACCGCCCGTGAGATCGGTGGCGGCGTGGCCGAGGCGGCCGGGCAGGCCTGGGAGCTCCTCGCGGCCGCCCAACGGACCGACCCCCGGGCGGTGTCGGCGGTACTCGCGCATCCGTCGGCGGGCACCGCGCTGACCGGCCTGCTGGCCCGGCTGGACCGCGTCGTCGAGGGTGAGGCCGAGGCCGGGGCGGTGGGTGAGCTGCCGGTCCACTGGTTCAGCTCCCTCGCCGCGGCGGCCGCGGTCCGCGCGAGGGTGTCCGCACGGGTGCGGTGGCCCCTGACGACGGACCAGGTCTTCCTGCCCTCGCTCGGCGGCGCCCGCTTCTGCGGTGCCGGGCCGGGCGACCTGGCCGAGGTGGAGATCGATGCCGCCGGTGCGGCCCGGCTCGACGTCGCGGGGCGGGGCCGCGAGCCCGGCCCTGTGGCCGTGCCGAAGGCGCCGTACGAGTCATCAGGACGGTGGCGGGCGGCGCACCGGCTCGTCGTGCTGGACACCGGCGCGCCCCTGCTCCTGGACGATGTGGACCCGTTGCGCTTCCCCGGGGTGCCCGAGCGGCCGCTGGGTCTGACGGCGGACGATCTGCACTGGTGGGAGTCCACGGCCCGGGAGGCCTGCCGGCTGCTGCGGGCCCACCACCCGGAGACCTGTGCGGAACTCGCCGTCGGCCCACGCACCTTGGTGCCCCTCGGCCGCACGGGCAGCTTCAGCGGCAGCAGCGCGGAGGCGTTCGGCTCCATGGCACTGTCCCGGCCGCGCACCGGCCGTGCTCTCGCCCTGTCCCTCGCGCATGAGTTGCAGCACAGCAAGTTCGCCGCAGTCCTGCACCTCTTCGACCTGTTCGAGCCCGGTGGCGACGAGCGCTACTACGCGCCCTGGCGTCCGGATCCCCGGCCCCTCCTCGGTCTGTTCCACGGGGCGTACGCGCACCTCGGGGTGGCGCAGTTCTGGAACCGGCACCGGGCCGTGGAGCAGGACCCCGAGGAACTCGCCCGGGCGCACGCCCAGTTCGCGCGTTGGCGCGCGGGCGCCCGGGAGGCCACGGAGGTCCTGCTGTCCTCGGGCCGCCTCACGGCACTGGGGCAGCACTTCGCGGAGACGATGCTGAACACGCTCGACGCCCTGTGCCGGCTGCCGGTCCCGGCCGAGGCCCACCGCCGGGGCCTGGCCCTGGCCGCCGAGCACCGCGCGGAGTGGGCCCTCCGCAACAGGGTGCCGGAGGCGCAGCCGATCTGAAGCCCGCACGACTTCCGCCATGTCGCCCCGCGGCCGAGGCCTGGTTGGCGCTCCACGGGAACGAGCCGTTCGTCCATCACCTGCGCGCCGCGCTGGGACGAGGCCGACTGGAATCGCTCCGATGAGCCCTGCGCCGCCGGGCCGCTCCATGAAACGTCCTGGCGATGACGATGCGGCGAACTGCCCTACTTGCTATGGCAGTCTGCCGTATCATCCCATTTACTGAGCTGGGGGACTCCGTTCACGGGTGTGCGTCCGGTCTCATGGCGCTCCACCGCAGAAGGAGAACGAACACCCTGTGAGCATCGCTCGCGTAGAAGCGCGGGTACAGCCTGCCCGCTCCGGTGACCCGAAGCGGGTCGGCCCCTACCGGGTCATCGGCCGTCTCGGCTCGGGCGGCATGGGTACCGTTCACGCCGGTCTCGATCCAGCCGGTCTCCGCGTCGCGGTGAAGGTGATTCACCCCGCGTACGCCGCGGACCCCGAGTTCCGGGCCCGCTTTCGCAGAGAGGTCCAGCTGTCCGCCCGCGTGCAGGGGCCGTGCCTGATCCCCCTCCTCGCGGCAGACCCGGATGCGGAGAACCCCTGGCTGGCCACCGCCTACGCCCCCGGGCCAACCCTCGACCAGCATGTCGCCGCCCACGGCGCGCTCACCGGTGGCACCCTCTACGCCTTCGCCACGGGCACCGCCCAGGCCCTCGCCGCCATCCACGCCGCCGGTGTCGTGCACCGGGATGTGAAGCCGCAGAACGTCATCCTCACCCCGGCCGGCCCCCGGGTCCTGGACTTCGGCATCGCCCATGCCACTGACGGCACCTCCGTGACCCGAACCGGTGTCATGACCGGCACCCCCGGTTGGATCAGCCCGGAGCACTACCGCACCGGTACCGCAGGCCCCGAGGGCGACATGTTCGCCTGGGGCACGCTGGTCGCCTACGCCGCCACGGGACGCTTGCCCTTCGGGACGGGAGCTCCCGACGTTGTCGCCTACCGTGTCATGTCCGGGGAACCCGAACTCGACGGCCTCCCCGACGAACTGCGCGAACCTCTGACGAAGGCACTCGCGAAGAGCCCTGCCGAGCGCATCAGTGCCGATGCGGCAGCAGCGGAATGCGCGCGGATCCTGGCCGGCCAGGCGACCCAGGTTCTCGGCGCCGACGCCGGGCCTGAGCCCGGGGGCGTCAGTGATCGCCTCACCGCCGAGTGGAGCCTGCCCGGCGTGGCGGACCCCGTCTGGCACCTCCCGGCTTCGGCGTTTCGCAAGCGCGCGCTCGTCACGGCCGTCACCACGGCGGTCGTCGCCGCTGCCGTCACCGCCGGCTTCGTCACCTTCCACAACAGTGGCGACCGTGGGGACGCGAACCTCACGTCCGAGGGAGCCGCTCCTTCGGCATCGCCCACCGGACAGCCCGCCCCACTCACCACTTCCGCGACCACAGGGTCCGGCAAGACCGCCGAAACCACTGCGCCTGGGGCCGATCCACGCACGATCAGGATCCCGACCGATCCTCTCGCCGGGGTCCCCGACCCCGCCTATACCCGTGCCGGTGAGGAGACTCAGCCGCATCCCGACGAGTGGCGATCGAGCACCACCGCCGACAGTCCTGAGGAACGGGGCGCGGCGAAGACGATCCACGACCGGATGCTGGCCATGCTGGTGACCAAGGACATGGACTTCATGCAGCCCGCCATCTCCTTCAACCGGCGGGCCCAGACCGTGCTGGTGACCGGTGGGCCGGTCGCGCAGTTGCCCGAGGACCATCAGGACGTGTTCCGCAGAGCCGGCGAGATGGCGGCCTGCTCGACCCTCGCTCATCGCCTCGCGAACGACCCGGCCACCTGGCCCTACGGCCGATTCTCCGTCCACTGGAAGACATCCGACGGTGACCTCGACGCGGCGGCCCTCGGCTTCGGAGAGGCCACTGACGGCTGCGTCGCGGAGACAGCCGGCCAGTGGCACGGGGACGAGTTCGGCATGGCAACGGCTGAGATTCCCAGCAGTGACAAGGCGGAGATCCGCGTCGCCGACGCCGCCGTCAAGGCCATCGTCGCCACCTGGAACGCCAACACCGCCGAGACGAACGAGGACGCGCTGACGGTCGACGACGGCATCAGCCTCGGCTTCGACCCCGTCGAAAGCGCCGCGTACGTATGGACCGACGACCCCAACAGCCGATTCGCCAGCCGCGCTTCCCAGTCCAACTTCAAAGGCGCCGTCGAAAAGGCGGTCTGCCGCAAACTCACCGACGAGTTCAACAGCAACAAGAGCTGGAACTACACACGGTGGGCCGTCGCCGTCAACGACGCGTACACCGGTACGCGCCAGTTCGTCGGCTCGGGCATCTGCACCCCTTGAGTGCCGCGACCACCACGCCCCCAACACACGAAAGGCCGTTCTCTCATCGATGAGAGAACGGCCTGCGACCTGCGTTACCGCACAGTCGGGACGACAGGATTTGAACCTGCGACCCCTTGACCCCCAGTCAAGTGCGCTACCAAGCTGCGCCACGTCCCGTCGCGTCCCACCCGGGTGAACCGCGTGATCACGCAGGTCAACCCTACCGCATGTGAGGGCGGGGCTCAGCCTCGCGGTCCCTGGGACGGCAGGCGCTCGGGGTGTGGAGTGGGGAGCGGGTGCGAGCCGAGGACCTGCTCACCGAACTCCGTGGATTCCTCCCAGGGCCGTCGCCCGCGACCGAGGTGGGCACCGGTCCAGCCGGCGAGGCCTGCTGTCGAGACGGCGACGGCGAGAACGGCCCACCAGGGGAGCCCCGCCTTGGTGGCATGGCCCGCGAACGCCGCGACGGCCAGGAGAGCCGTGCCGGCACCTCCGGTCAGTTCGGCTCGCCGGACGGGTCGGTGCCGCGTCTCGCCCACGTGCTGTTCCCCTTCGCCTGCGCGATCGCTCGCCTCGCGCACCTCAACTCCCGGGCATATGCCGCAAACAATACGCTAGTCGGAGGGAACTCCCGACCACGGCATAGGGGTTGAGAAGGGCGTCAGGAGCCCTTTCAGTGTGTGCCTGTCACGACGACCAACCTCTGAGCTAGGGGCGCGATCACGGCGCCGGCGCCGTCGATCCCCGGATCTCCAGGGTGGGCGTGGCGAGTTGGACCCGGCCCTCTCCACAGGGGCCTTCGAAGCGCTCCAGGAGACAGCGGGCCGCGCGGCGGCCGACCTCGTGGCTCGTGTTGTCGACCGTCGTGAGCCACACGTGGCGCAGCCGGGCGATGCTCGTGTTGTCGTATCCGACGACGGACAGGTCGCGCGGGACGCGCAGCCCCAGTTCCTCGGCGGCCGAGAGCACGCCGATGGCGGCGATGTCGTTGACAGCGAAGACGGCCGTGGGCCGCTCGGGGCGGCTGAGCAGCCGGACGGTCGTGCGGTAGCCGCCCTCCTCGGTCATGTCGCTCGGCTCGACCACCACCTGGTCCGCGAGGCCGTGCCGGCGCATCGTCGCCTCGAAGCTGCTGCGCCGCAGCTCGCCCACCGCGCCGTAACCCGCGATGTGCGCGATACGGCGGTGCCCGAGGCCGATCAGGTGCTCGGCGACCAGGCGGGCGCCCCGCTCGTCGTCGCCCGCCACGATGTCGACGCCCGGCGGCGCCGGTTCGCGCGAGCCGGCCAGCACGACCGGGATCCGCTCGGCGACCGCCCCGAGGGCCGCCGGGTCGGGCAGGGTGCCGACCACGACCAGGCCGTCGACGCGCAGGTCCAGGAGCGGGTCGGCCGGGTCCTGGCCGATGCGGCGGTTGAGGCGGGCGTCGGCGAGCAGCATCTGCAGGCCGCTTGCGTGCAGGAGGGAGTTCAGGCCGTCTAGGAGGTCGACGAACCAGGGGTTGCGCAGGTCGTTCAGCAGGACGCCGACCGTACGGGTGCGCTGCTCGCTGAGGCTGCGCGCGGCGGCGTTGGGCCGGTAGCCGAGCTCTTGGGCGGCACGGAGCACGGCCTCCCGCTTCTCGGGGCGTACCTGGTCGGAACCGCGCAGCACCAGGGAGACCAGCGACTTGGAGACGCCGGCCCGTTCGGCAACGTCGCGGATGGTCGGCGGTCTCATGAGATGGACCGTTCCATGGGGGTCGTCGCCTTGTCAAAGGGTTGACAGCGACGGGAAACGGCGCCCAGGGTGGGCTGGAAGGTTCTGGAACGGTCCAAAGAGGGGCTCTCATGGTGGACACGCTCGGCGTCGCCGTCGTCGGTTTCGGCTGGATGGGGCGGGTGCACACCCAGGCGTACGCGCGCGTGCGGCACCACTATCCGCAGCTGCCCCTCGCGCCGGAGCTGGTCACGGTCGCCGAGGAGGTGCCGGGCCGGGCGGCGGAGGCCGCCGCGCAGTTCGGGTTCGCCTCGACCACGCGTGACTGGCGCGAGGTGGCCGCCGACCCCCGGGTGCAGGCGGTCAGCATCACCGCGCCGAACTTCCTGCACCGCGAGATCGGCGTCGCCATGGCGGAGGCGGGCAAGCACATCTGGATCGAGAAGCCGGTGGGTCTGACCGCCGAGGACGCCCGTGCGGTGGCGGACGCGGTGGCCAAGGCGGGTGTGCAGGGCGCCGTCGGCTTCAACTACCGCAACGCGCCCGCCGTCGAGGCGGCCCGCGAGCTGATCGCCTCGGGGGAGATCGGCACGGTCACGCATGTCCGTATCCGGCTGTTCAGCGACTACGCGGCCCATCCCGAGGGCGCGCTGACGTGGCGGTACGAGCGGGAGCGGGGCGGCAGCGGCGTGCTGGGCGACCTCGCCTCGCACGGCGCGGACCTGGCCCGTCATCTGCTGGGCGACATCACGTCCCTGACGGCCGACACGGCGATCTTCCTGCCGGAGCGGGCCCGTCCCACCGGGGCGACGGCGGGCCACAGCCGCGCCTCGGGCGGCGAACTCGGCCCGGTCGAGAACGAGGACTACGTCAACTGCCTGCTGCGCTTCGCCTCCGGGGCGCGCGGTGTGCTGGAGGCCTGCCGGGTCTCGGTCGGCGAGCAGAACAACTACGGCTTCGAGGTGCACGGCACCAAGGGCGCGGTGTTCTGGGACTTCCGCCGCATGAACGAGCTGGGGATCAGCCGCGGGACGACGTACCAGGACCAGGCCGTGACGACGGTGTACGTCGGCCCGGGCCACGGCGAGTTCGCCGCGTTCCAGCCCGGCGCGGCGAACGCCATGGGGTACGACGACCTGAAGGTCATCGAGGCGTACCGCTTCCTCCGGTCGGTCGCCGAGGGCACCCCGCACGGGGCGACCCTGGCGGACGCCGTGCACAGTGCGGCCGCCCTGGACGCGATGGCGCGGTCGGCGTCGAGCGGCGCCTGGGCGGAGGTGGCCGCGGGGACGTGAGGTTCAGCCGGCCTTCTTTCCGGGCGGGCTCGGGGCCGGACGTTCAGCCGGCCTTCTGGAGGCGGCGGTCGAGGACGTACCTCACCGGGACGAGGACGAGCCACAGCCACATGGCCGCGGCCCCGGCCGCCAGGGCCAGCGGGACGGTCACGGCGAACACCACCACCAGCGTGGCGCTCTCCAGGAGGTAGGGCGTGCTGCCGGTGTCGGAGCGAGTGCCGTCGCGGAGCCACGGGCGCTTGGCCAGGACGGCCGCCAGTGCCAGGTGGCAGGCGCCGAGCGCGGCGACCGCCGCGGCGTAGACGGCGACCGACACGGGCACGTCGCCGTACTCCGCGAGCAGCCTGGTCGGGAAGGGCACCAGGGCCGCGACACCCAGGCCGGTGAGGGACAGGATGATCACGTGTCCGTCCACCTCCCGTACGTCACGGAAGATCCTGCGGTGGTCGCGCCAGAAACTGCCGAGCACCGCGACGCTGAGCGCGTAGGCCCCGAGGTCCGGGAGCAGCTGGTGCAGGGCTTCCCGATACCTGTCCGCGTCCAGGTCCCGCGGGACGTAGAGGTCCAGGACCAGCAGCGTGATGGCGATGGCGAACACGCCGTCGGCGAGCGTCAGCAACCGGTCCGGCCCGCCGTCCGGGCGCGATGTCCACATGAGGTCGACGGTAGGGGCCGTGGCGCACGGCGTTCCGGATACACGCCGGGCTCCCGCCCGCGACACCGCCCCGGCTCACACGGCCGTCGCCTGCGGCGGCATGTTGTACGGCGTCACCACCTGGATCGCCGACGGCAGCGTCGGCCCGGCCGGCGGCAGCGCGCCGTGCGCCCGCATGACCGTGTGGCAGGCCTCGCGCACGTCCTGGCGCAGGTCGTGGTGGAGCACGGCGGACAGGCGGTGCGCGCGCAGCAGCCGGGTGTTGTCGTGGTCCAGGTCGTGCGCGATGAACACGGCGCACTCGCGGCCGAGGTCGTCGAAGGCCTGCAGCGTGGCGATGTTGCCGCCGCCGATCGAGTACACGGCTCGGATGTCCGGGTCCCGTTCCAGCGCGGCCCGGACGAGGTCGTACTGGGTGGCGTCCAGCCCCTGCCCCTCGGCGATCTCGACCAGGGTGCGCTCGGGGTGCCGGGCCCGCATGGCGCTGCGGAATCCCATCTCGCGCTCCTCCTCGTTGCGGAAGAAACCGCTGCTGAGGCTGGTCAGGATGTTGCCCGGGCGCTCCCCCAGCCACTGGCCCGCCAGGTACGCGGCCGTGGCGCCCGCCGCCCGGTCGTCGATGCCGACGTAGGCGCGGCGGGCGCTGGCGGGCAGGTCGGTCACCAGGGTCACGACCGGGATGCCGGCGGCTTCGAGGCGTCCGACGGCGGCGGTGACCTCGGGGACGTCCGGGGCCTTGAGGATCACGCCCTGCGAGCCGCGCCGGGCTATCCGGTCCAGGATCCGCACGAGCTCCCCTACCGGGCCGGTCTCGCGGAAGTGGAAGCGGGAGCGCAGCACCGCCGGGTGCAGGGACGGCAGCTCAGCCTCCAGGGCGGCGCGGATCGCGGTGGTGAAGCGCTCGGGCGCCTGCATCACGATGTCGACCATGAACGTCCGGCCGACCAGCCGGACCTGGGTGCGCTGCCGGTCCAGGTCGGCGATGGCCTGGCGCACCTCCCGGGCCGTGCTCTCCCGCACGCCTCCCCTGCCGTTCAGGACCCGGTCGACGGTCGCCTCGCTCAGGCCCGCCTGACGTGCGATCTCCCGGATCGGGAAGGGGTGGCCCATGCGCCGGCTCCTTGAGGGGTTTTTGATGGCTCGCTGCTGGTTGTTCGAGGGGTTTGTACTGACAAGAATGACAGGGCTGCGTCGCTCCGTGACCCCGAAGGGACGACGATGTCCTTCACTTCCGTACACCGCCGCGCCTGGCTGTCCGAGCAGGACTGCGACCTCGACGCGTTCCGCGCGCTGGTCGAGCAGGCGACCGACTCCGTCGACTATCCGCACGCCTCGGCCGTGGAGGGGAACGTGCCGGTCTACGACACCGGCCTGCTCGAAGGCGACCGGGTGGTCCAGGCCGAGCTGGTGCGTGCGCTCGCCGACGGGCCCGGCATCGTCGTGTTCCGCGGCGCCTTTCCCGACCCGGAGGTCGTGGACCGGGCCACCGCCGTGTTCGACGCCCTGATCGCCGAGCAGCGCGCCTCGGGCGCGACGGCCGGTGACCACTTCGCGAAGCCGGGCGCCAACGACCGGGTGTGGAACGCGCTGGAGAAGGCCGCCCTGTACGACGCGGAGGCGTTCGCCGACTACTACGCCAACGACGTTCTCGCCCTCGTGGCGACGGCCTGGCTGGGCCCCGGCTACCAGGTCACCTCGCAGCTCAACGTGGTCAATCCGGGCGGCGCCGCCCAGACCGCGCACCGCGACTACCATCTGGGCTTCCTGTCCAACGAGGTCGCCGCCGCCTACCCCGGGCACGTGCACCGCCTCTCCCCCGTGCTGACCCTCCAGGGTGCGGTCGCACACTGCGACATGCCGGTGGAGTCCGGGCCGACGATGTACCTGCCGCACTCGCAGAAGTACGAGCCGGGCTATCTCGCCTGGCGGCTCCCCGAGTTCCGGGCCTACTTCGAGGCGCACCAGGTGCAGCTGCCCCTCGCGAAGGGCGACGCGGTCTTCTTCAACCCGGCCCTCTTCCACGCCGCCGGCACCAACCGCTCGGCGGACATCCGGCGCATGGCCAACCTGCTGCAGGTGTCGTCCGCGTTCGGGCGGGCGATGGAGACGGTGGACCGGGAGGCCGTGGCGAACGCGGTGTACCCCGTGCTGCTGAAGCGGAAGGCCGAGGGCGCGAGCGACGCGTGGCTGGCCAACGTCATCGCGGCGAGCGCCGAGGGTTACCCCTTCCCGACCAACCTCGACAGCGACCCGCCGGTCGACGGCCTGGCCCCGCCCTCGCAGGCGGATCTCGTGCGGCGGGCCCTGTACGAGGAGTGGACGCCGGAGGTACTCCGCGCGGAGCTGCGGGCCGGTACCGAACGGCGAGAGAGCTGAGGAACTCGTGGGACTTCTCGACGACAAGATCGTCCTGGTCAACGGCGGCAGTCAGGGGGTCGGTGCCGCCGTCGCGCGGGCCGCGGTCCGCGAGGGGGCGGTCGTGGCCGTCACCGGGCGGCGCCCCGAACCCGGCGAGGCCCTGGTGGAGGAGCTGACCGCCGTGGGCGGCAAGGCCCTGTACGTCCGGGCCGACCTGTCGGACGCCGGGCAGGCGAAGGCCGCCGTGGCCCGGGTCGTGGAGGAGTACGGCCGCGTCGACTGCCTGGTGAACTCCGCCGGGCTGACCTCCCGGGGGACGCTGCTGGACACCACGCCCGAGCTGTTCGACCAGCACATCGCGATCAACCTCAAGGGGCCGTTCTTCGCGATGCAGGCGGCGGTCGCGGACATGGTCGCGCGTCAGGCGCCCGGCACGGTCGTCAACATCATCACCTCGTCGGCGCACGGCGGACAGCCGTTCCTGGCGCCGTACGTCGCCGCGAAGGCCGGCCTGATCGGCCTGACCCGCAACGCCGCGCACGCGCACCGGTGGGACCGGGTGCGGATCAACGGGCTGAACATCGGGTGGACGGCGACGGAGGGTGAGGACGCCACGCAGAAGGCGTTCCACGGGGCCGGGGACGACTGGCGTGAGGAGGCTGCGGCGAAGTTGCCGATGGGCAAGTTGGGCCAGCCGGATGAGATCGCCGACTTTGTCGTGTTTCTGCTGTCGGAGCGGTCCGGGGTGGTCACCGGATCGGTGATCGATTGGGATCAGAACGTGCTCGGAGGACTCGACTAAGGATCTGCCGCGCTTTGTCGTTGGTCGTGTGCGGCGCCGTTGTGGCTGGTCGCGCAGTTCCCCGCGCCCCTATGGGGCGCTACACATCAAGGAGCAACACCCCATGCGTATCGGAATCCTCGGCCTCGGCCGCATCGGCGCCTTTCACGCCGAGACCCTCTCCGGGCTCGACGCCGTCGAGTCGCTCGTCGTCACCGACCCGTTCGCGGACGCCGCCAAGGCCGCCGCCGAGCGGTTCGGCGCCGAGGTCGTGGACTCGCCGGAGGCCCTGCTGGCCGCCGGCGTGGACGGCATCGTCGTCGCGGCCGCGACCGACGCCCACCCCGCGCTGATCCTGGCCGGGGTCGAGGCCGGCATCCCGGTCTTCTGCGAGAAGCCCGTCGCCAAGACCATGGGCGAGGGCGTCGAGGTGCTGAAGGCCGTCCAGGGCAAGGGCGTGCCCATCCAGATCGGCTACAACCGCCGTTTCGACACCGGTTTCGTCAACGCCCGCGCCGCCGTGCAGAGCGGCGAGCTCGGCACGCTGCACACGGTCCGCTCGACCACGCTCGACCCGGCGCCGCCGCCCGCCGCCTACATCGCCGCCTCCGGCGGCATCTTCCGCGACTGCTCGGTGCACGACTTCGACATCATCCGCTGGGTGACCGGCCGCGAGGTGACCGAGGTGTACGCCGTGGGCGGCAACCGCGGGGCCGACTTCATCAAGGAGGCCGGTGACGCCGACACCACCGGCGCGATCCTCACCCTGGACGACGGCACGATCGCCGTGGTGTCCAACTCCCGCCACAACGCCCGTGGTTACGACGTCCGCATGGAGATCCACGGCTTCACGGACTCCATCGCCGTCGGCCTGGAGGACAAGCTGCCGCTGCGCTCGGTCGAGCCGGGCGTGACCTTCCCGGCAGGCACCCCGCACGACTTCTTCATGGACCGCTTCACCGAGGCCTACCGCGCCGAACTGACCGCGTTCACCGAGGTCGTCGCCGGCACCCGCCCCTCCCCCTGCACGATCGAGGACGCCCTGGAGGCGGGCTGGATCGCCGAGGCGTGCACACTGTCGCTGCACGAGCACCGTCCCGTGACCATCGAGGAGGTACGGCAGGCATGAGCGACCAGGGCCGGGAACCCCTGCGCATAGGCGTACTGGGAGCCGCGCGGATCACCGAACGCTCGCTGATCGACCCGGCCCGGGCGACCGGCCACCGCCTCGTCGCGGTGGCCGCCCGCGACCGCTCCCGCGCCGAGGCGTTCGCGCAGGAGCACGGCGTGGAGCGGGTGGCGGGTTCGTACGCCGAACTGGTGGCCGATCCCGAGATCGACGCCGTCTACAACCCGCTCGCCAACGGCCTGCACGGCCCCTGGAACCTGGCCGCTCTCGCGGCGGGCAAGCACGTGCTGTCGGAGAAGCCGTCGGCGAGCAACGCGCAGGAGGCGGCGGAGGTACGGGAAGCCGCCGCGAAGGCCGGGACGGTCTTCATGGAGGGCTTCCACTACCTCTTCCACCCGGTCACCCGCCGCCTGCACGAGCTGCTGGACTCGGGTGAACTCGGCGAACTGCGGCACGTGGAGGCGATGGTCGCCATCGCCGCCCCGCCGGACACCGACCCTCGCTGGTCGCTGCCGCTGGCCGGCGGCGCCCTGATGGACCTGGGCTGCTACAGCCTGCACGCGCTGCGGATGCTCGCCCCCTGGGCGGGCGGCGCACCGCGCCTGGCCGGTGCCCGGGGCGGGGAGCGCGCGGGTGCGCCCGGGGTCGACGAGTGGCTGGACGCCGACCTGGAGTTCCCCGGCGGCGCGACCGGCTCGGCCCGCTGCCACATGGCCTACGACGGGCTGGAGATGAGCATCCGGATCACCGGCTCCCGGGGCGAGGCGACGGCCCCGAACTTCGTGCTGCCCCAGATGGACGACCGGATCGTGGTGCGCACCCCGGAGGGCGAACGCACGGAGCACCTCGGGACGCGCTCGTCGTACACGTACCAGCTGGAGGCGTTCGCCGCCCGGGTGCGAGACGGTGCGGGGCTGCCGCTGGACGCGGACGACGCGGTGGCGACGATGCGGCTCATCGACGACTGTTACAGGGCGGCCGGGTTCGGGCCCCGGCCCCGCACCGGGATCTGAGAACACGCCGAGCGGGCCGGGGGTACGCCCCCCGGCCCGTTCACGCGTACAGCGCGGGCTTCCCGACCAGTTCGACCTCGACCCGGCCGCCGTCCTCCAGCGCCCGTACCCCCGCCTCGCACACCGCGGCGGCGGCGTAACCGTCCCAGACGCTTGGGCCTGTGACCTCGCCGCGGCGGGTGGCGTCGACCCAGGTCTGGATCTCGCGGTCGTAGGCCGCCTCGAAGCGGTCGGTCCAGTCCTGGGCGATGGTGCCGCCCCAGCGGCCGGCCATGTTGGTGACCAGGGCGTGGCCGTCGCCGATACGGGCGGTGCCGCGTTCGCAGACCACCTCGGCCTGGACCTGGTAGCCGAAGCCGCAGTTGACGAAGATCTCCACGTCGGAGAGGGCGCCGCCGTCGGTCTCGAAGACGACGAACTGCGGATCGCGCAGTCCGTCGGGGGCGTTGGCGGAGGGGGCCGGGCGCAGGACCGTGACCGCCGTGATCTCGTGCCCCAGCAGCCAGCGGGTCACGTCCGCCTCGTGGGCGACGGAGTCGCTGATGAGCATGGAGCTGGTGAAGAAGGGCGGACTGGCCACGTTGCGGTGCCGGTTGTGCAGCATCAGCGGACGGCCCAGCTGACCCGTCGTCAGCAGGGCCTTCAGCTTCGCGTACTCGGGGTCGTAGCGGCGCATGAAGCCGACCTGGACACGGCGGTGGCCGAGGCGCAGTTCGGCTTCCAGGACGCGCAGGGCGGAGGCCGCGTCAGGGGTGAGCGGCTTCTCGCACAGGACGGGCAGATCGCGCTCGAAGGCGGCGAGCAGCGTGGCCTCGTGGGCCGGGCCCGGGGAGGCGATCAGGACGGCGTCGACGTCGTCCGCCGCCATGGCGGCGGCCGGGTCGGTGTGGGCGCTGCAGCCGTCGACGCGGGCGGCGACGGCCTTCGCGCGCTCCGCGTCGACATCGGCGACGGCGACCACCCGTGCTCCGCTGATGACTTCGTGGATGCGGCGCACATGGTCCGCGCCCATCCTTCCGGTACCGATGACCGCGACTCCCAGGGTGGCGCGCTCAGTCATGGCCGTCCGTCCTTTCGGGTCGTCAGGCGCCGCAGGACCTCAGGAACTTGCGGGTGCGCACCGCGATCGGCAGCGGCTTGTCCGGCTCGCAGGGGTACATGTCCTGCTCGACGATGGCGAACAGGTCCACGCCCAGCTTCTGGGCGGCCGTGAGCACCGGACCCAGCTCGGGCACACCGGCGGGCGGTTCGCACATGACTCCGCGTGCCACGGCGGGGCCGAACGGCATCTCGTTCCTGACCACGTCGGCGAGGATCTCCGGGTCGACCTGCTTGAGGTGCAGATAGCCGATGCGCTCGCCGTACGTCTCGATCAGCTTGACGCTGTCGCCGCCGCAGTAGGCGTAGTGGCCGGTGTCCAGGCAGAGGTTGACCGCGTCGGAGTCGGTCGAGTCGAGGAACTGCTCGACGTGCTCCTCGGTGTCGATGTGGGTGTCGGCGTGCGGGTGGACGACGATGTCCAGGCCGTACCTGTCCTTCACCTCACGGCCGAGGCGCTCCATGCCCGTGGTCAGGTTGCGCCACTGCTCGGTGGTGAGCTCCGGCGGCTCCAGGATCTCGGCGGTCTTGTCGTCCCGCCAGAAGGACGGGATGACGACCAGGTGCTTCGCGTCCATGGCCTGGGTGAGGGCGGCGACCCGGCTGACCTGCTCCCAGGTGGAGTCCCACTCGGACGGTCCGCGGTGCAGGCCGCAGAAGATCGTGCCGGCGGAGACCCGCAGGTTCCGCTTGGTCACCTCGTCGGTGAGCCGGGCCGGGTCGGTCGGCAGGTAGCCGTACGGGCCGAGTTCGATCCACGAGTAGCCGGCCTCGGCGACCTCGTCGAGGAAGCGTTCCCAGGGCACCTGCTGGGGGTCGTCGGGGAACCAGACGCCCCAGGAGTCGGGGGCGGAGCCGACCCGGATGCGGTCGAGCGCGAGGGCCATGTCAGGACTTTCCTTCCGAAGACGTGGCTACGGGGGCGGTGAGGTCTCCCTCTTCGGGGAGCTCCTCGACGTCGACGCCGCGCACCTGGGACAACTCGTGCTTGAGAGAAGCCAGTTCGGTGCCGCCGGCCATGTGGTTGGTCAGCTCCTCGAGGCTGACCTCGCTGCGGGAGGCGGACAGTTCCATGGTGCCCAGGCGCAGCACGCTGAAGTGGTCGCCGACCATGTAGGCGTGGTGCGGGTTGTGGGTGATGAAGATGACGCCGAGGCCCTTCTCGCGGGCGGCGGCGATGTACTTCAGCACCACACCGGACTGCTTGACGCCGAGGGCTGCGGTCGGCTCGTCCAGGATGAGGACGCGGGCGCCGAAGTAGACGGCGCGGGCGATGGCGACACACTGGCGCTGGCCGCCGGAGAGCGTGCCGATGGGCTGTTCCATGTCGTCGAGGACGATGCCCATGTTGCGCAGTTCCTCGTCCGCGGTCTTCTTCATCTTCTCGATGTCGAGACGGCGGACGGGCCAGGGGCCCTTGGTCATCTCGGAGCCGAGGAAGAAGTTGCGCCACACCGGCATCAGCGGGACGACGGCGAGGTCCTGGTAGACCGTGGCGATGCCCTTGTCGAGGGCCTCGCGCGGGGTGGAGAAGCGCACCGGCTCGCCGTCGACGAGGAACTCGCCCTCGGTGTGCTGGTGCAGCCCCGAGATGATCTTGATGAGGGTGGACTTGCCGGCGCCGTTGTCGCCGAGGACGCAGGTGACCTGGTTGGGGAAGACCTTCAGGTCGACGCCGTGCAGGGCGCGGATGTTGCCGTAGGACTTGCCGGCGCCGCGGAGTTCGACGAGGGCTCGGTCCTCCGCGGGCGGCGTGTCCTTCAGGACGGCCCCGTGGGTGCCGGTTTCGTTGCTGGTCATTGCGGTCACCTCCGGGTCGCCGTGCGCTGGACCCACAGATTGATGAGGACGGCGCCGAGGAGCATCACGCCGAGGAAGGCCTTGAACCAGTCCGGGTTCCAGCCGGCGTAGACGATGCCCTGCTGCACCATGCCGAACATGAAGGCACCGAAGACCGGGCCGATCGCGGAGCCGTAGCCACCGGTCAGCAGACAGCCGCCGATGACGGCCGCGGCGATGTAGATGAGCTCCTGGCCCACGCCCTCGCCGGACTGCACGGTGTTGAAGGAGAACAGCTGGTGCATGCCGACGAACCAGGCGCCGAAGCCGACCAGCATGAACAGGGAGATCTTGGTGAAGGTCACCGGGACACCGACGGCCCGGGCGGAGTGCTTGTTGCCGCCGACCGCGAAGATCCAGTTGCCGTACTTGGTGCGCAGCAGCACCCAGGTGGCCAGGGCAGCGAAGACCAGCCACCAGACGACGGTGATCTTGACGTTGACCCCGCCGACGGTGAACGTCGAGGCGAAGATCTTCTGCGCCTGGGAGAAGCCGTCCATGTCGCTGATGTCGTCCGTGGCGACGTTGCCGGTGACCAGCTTGGTCACGGCGAGGTTCACGCCCTGGAGGATCAGGAAGGTGCCGAGGGTGACCAGGAAGCTGGGCAACCCGGTCTTGACCAGCAGCCAGCCGTTGAACGCCCCGATGGCGAGCGACACGAGCAGGGCGACGATCACGCCGACCCAGACGTTCATGGTCAGCTGGTAGCTCAGCATCGACGCGGTGAGCGCCGAGGTGACCACGGCGACACCGGCCGACAGGTCGAACTCGCCGCCGATCATCAGCAGGGCCACGGGCAGCGCCATGATCCCGATGGTCGACGACTGGTACAGGATGTTGGCCATCGAGCTGCCGTCGCGTACCGGCGGTGCCGCGAACAGGAAGAACACGAGCACGGCGACGGCGCCGAGGAAGACGCCGACCTCCGGCCGGGCGAGCAGCCGCAGCGCCAGGGGGCGCTGCCGGGTCCGGCCGTCGGACTGCTTCTGGCCGGGGGCCGGCGGCGTGTCCACCGCCGGCGTGGCCTGTTGGGTCATGCTCATCACCGGGTGCCCTTCGCGGCGAACTCCCCGATCTTGTCGACGTTGGACTTGTCGACGAAGGCCGGGCCGGTCAGCACGGGCTGCTCGCCGCCGCCGCTGTAGTTGCCGTTGTTCTTGTAGAGCCACAGGCCGTCGACGGCCAGGTAGCCCTGGAGGTAGGGCTGCTGGTCGACGGCGAACTGGATGGAGTCGTCCTTGATGCCCTTGATGAGGTCCTTGTTGAGGTCGAAGGTGGCGACCTTCGCCTTGCTGCCGGCGTCGCCGACCGACTGCACGGCGGTCAGCGCGAAGGGGGCGCCGAGCGTGACGACGTAGTCGATGGACGGGTCCTGCTTCAGCTTGGCGGTGATCGTCGACTTCACGGAGGGCATGTCGGTGCCGTTGACGTTCTGGGTGTCGAGCTTGCCCTCGAAGGTCTTCTCGACACCGTCGCAGCGCTGGGTCAGGCCGACGTTGCCCTGCTCCTGGACGACGCAGAGGGCGTGCTTGGCGCCGACCTCGTTGAGCTTCTTGCCGAAGGCCTCGCCGGCCACGGACTCGTCCTGGCCGAAGAACTCCAGCAGGTTGAGCTTCTTCCAGTCGCTGAGGCCGGAGTTGAGTCCGACCACGGGTATGCCGGCCTTCTCGGCCTTGCCGATGACGCCCTTGAGGGCGTCGGGCTTCGCGAGCGTGACGGCGATGCCGTCGACCTTCTGGTCGATCGCGTTCTGGACCAGGTTGGCCTGGTTGCCCGCGTTCGGGTCGGCGGAGTAGACCAGCTTGATGTTGTCCTTGGCGGCGGCGGCCTCGGCGCCCTTGCGCACGGTGTCCCAGAAGGTGTCACCGGGCGCCTGATGGGTGACCAGGGCGACGGTCATGCGGGGCGTGGTCGCCTTGCCGGCGGAGGCGTTCGCGGCGCCTTCCTCGGACTTCTTGCCCCCGGAACTGCTGGAGCAGCCGGCGAGGGTCAGGGCCGCTGCCGCGGCAACGGCGACAACCGGCGCGATTCGGCGGGAGCGGGGGTGAGAAGAGCGGTCCATCTTTCCTGGCACCTCACTGTGCTACTGCGGGGGAAAGGGGAGGGGATCACAGAGGGATCCGTGGTCCCGGAGCCTTACGGAGTCCGGATCATGATGCCGCAAACAGACTGTTGCGATGCCACGGGATCCAAGTCCTTGCCGCGCTCGCTGTCAATACTTTGTTAAGACATCATTTCACAAGCAGGTCCGAATGTAAGTACAAACTATTGACAGGGCCGTCCTCCGCCGCCTACACCTGTAGGGCGGCAGGTCCCAGGTCATCCACGCCCCACGGTGTCAGGGCGGCCCCGGACCCGCATCCCCAGCTTCCCGAGGAGGTCGCGCATGGCCGGGCCAGCCCAGTATTTCGACTTGATCACGATGGGCCGCATCGGGGTCGACCTCTATCCCCTCCAGACCGGCGTCCCGCTGCCCCAGGTGGAGACGTTCGGGAAATTCCTTGGAGGTTCGGCGGCCAATGTGGCGGTCGCCGCGGCGCGCCTCGGACGCCGTACGGCCGTGATCACCCGGACCGGCAACGACCCCTTCGGCACCTACCTGCACGAGGAGCTGGCGTCCTTCGGCGTCGACGACCGCTGGGTCACCCCGGTCGACGCCCACCCGACGCCGGTCACGTTCTGCGAGATCTTCCCGCCGGACGACTTCCCGCTGTACTTCTACCGCCGCCCCAAGGCTCCCGACCTGGAGATCCACACCGACGAGCTGGACTTCTTCGCGATCCGCGGGGCCCGGATCTTCTGGATCACCGGGACCGGCCTGAGCGAGGAGCCGAGCCGCTCCGCCACGCTCGCCGCCCTCAAGGCCCGCGACAAGGCGGGCATCACCGTCTTCGACCTCGACTGGCGGCCGATGTTCTGGGCCGACCCCGAGGAGGCCCGCCCGTACTACCGCGAGGCGCTGCGCCACGCCACCGTCGCGGTCGGCAACCTCGACGAGTGCGAGATCGCCACCGGCGTGCGCGAGCCGCAGGCCTGCGCCGACGCGCTGCTGGAGGCGGGCGTGGAACTGGCCGTCGTCAAGCAGGGCCCCAAGGGCGTCCTGGCCGTGCACCGCGACGGCACCCGCGCGGAGGTGCCGCCGGTTCCGGTCGAGGTCGTCAACGGCCTGGGCGCGGGCGACGCCTTCGGCGGTTCCCTCTGCCACGGCCTCCTCGCCGGCTGGGACCTGGAGAAGACCATGCGGCACGCCAACGCCGCGGGCGCCCTCGTCGCCTCACGCCTCGCCTGCTCCTCCGCGATGCCCGTCGAGTCCG
This sequence comes from Streptomyces afghaniensis, assembly GCF_044327915.1. NCBI lineage: Bacteria > Bacillati > Actinomycetota > Actinomycetes > Kitasatosporales > Streptomycetaceae > Streptomyces > Streptomyces afghaniensis. Next base: position 1,375,386 of record NZ_JBIRGJ010000001.1, on the reverse strand, counting down.
AGGTCGAGGACCTCCTCGCCACGGTGTCGTCGCCGAGTACGAGTCACTGAACGGAGCCTGAATTGAACATCGGCATCCCCGACCTCACCACGGTCCGGGCCCGCAATCCCGAGGCCGTCGCCGAGGCGGCGGCCCGCCGGGTGCGCCGCCCGCTGATCGGCGACAGCGGCCGGCTGATGATCGTGGCCGCCGACCACCCGGCGCGGGGCGCCCTCGGGGTCGGTGACCGGCGCCTGGCCATGGCCAACCGCGCCGATCTGCTGGAACGGCTCTGCGTCGCACTGTCGAGGCCCGGGGTCGACGGGGTGCTCGCCACCGCCGACATCCTGGAGGACCTGCTCCTGCTGGGGGTGCTGGAGAACAAGGTCGTCATGGGCTCGATGAACCGCGGCGGCCTCGCCGGCGCCGCCTTCGAGATGGACGACCGTTTCACCGGTCACCGCGCCGAGGACATCGCCCGGCTCCGCTTCGACGCGGGCAAGCTCCTGGTGCGCATCGACTACGACGACCCGGGCTCGCTCACCACCCTGGAGTCCACCGCGCGGGCGATCGACGCCATGGCGGCCCGGCAGCTCCCCCTGTTCGTCGAACCGTTCATCTCCCGGCGGGTCGACGGCAAGGTGCGCAACGACCTGTCCGCCGAGGCCGTCACCCGGTCCATCGCGATCTCCTCGGGGCTGGGCGGCACCTCCGCCTACACCTGGCTGAAGCTGCCCGTCACCGATGACCCGGACGACATGGCCGAGGTCCTGGAGACCTCCACGCTCCCCGTCGTGCTCCTCGGCGGCGAGGTCGGCGGCGACCAGGAGGGCGCGTACGAACGCTGGCGCAAGGCCCTGCGCCTGCCCACCGTGCAGGGCATGGTCGTCGGGCGCTCGCTGCTCTACCCGGCCGGGGGCAGCGTGGAAGAGGCAGTGGACACGGCCGTCGGTCTGCTGTGAACAGGTCTGCTGAACCTGTCTGTTGTGAGTCGCTCCGCTGTGACCCGAAAGGCACACGATGACGTATCACCTTCCCGCGGGCAAGGCCCTCGGTGGCCCCTACATCGTCGACGTCACGCCCGAGAAGGCCGGCTGGGGACACTCCAGCCTGCGGATCCTGGAGCTGCCGCCGGGCGGCACGCACTCCTTCGAGGCCGGCGACAGCGAGTGGATCGTCGTCCCGCTGAGCGGCGGCTGCACGGTCGCCGCGGCGGACGACTTCGGCCAGGACACCTTCGAGCTGCAGGGCCGCCGGGACGTCTTCAGCGGCGTCAGCGACTTCGCGTACGTACCGCGCGACGCCCGGGCGAGCGTGACGTCGGCGGCCGGCGGCCGGTTCGCGCTGACCGGCGCGCGCTGCACCCGCCGGCTGCCCGCCCGCTACGGTCCGGCCTCCGAGGTGCCCGTGGAACTGCGGGGCACCGGCAACTGCTCCCGGCAGGTCAACAACTTCGGCGCGGCCGGGGTCTTCGAGTGCGACAAGCTCATCGCGGTCGAGGTGATCACCCCGGGCGGCAACTGGTCGTCGTTCCCGCCGCACAAGCACGACGAGCACCGGCCGGGCGAGGAGTCCGTGCTGGAGGAGATCTACTACTTCGAGTTCGCCGGCCACGACGGCATCCCCGGCCTCGGCTACCAGCGCGTCTCCCCGTCCGGCCCCGGCCGGGACACCGACGTGCTGGCCGAGGTCCGCGACGGCGACGTCGTCCTGATCCCGGACGGCTGGCACGGGCCGTCGATGGCCACGCCCGGCCACCACATGTACTACCTCAACGTCATGGCGGGCCCGGAGGCCGAGCGCGCCTGGCTGATCTGCGACCACCCCGACCACGCCTGGGTCCGCGACACCTGGCCGGACCAGCCGGTCGATCCCCGACTCCCTCTCTACACCGCCCCGGAGACCTCCGCATGAGCGCCACCACCCGCCGACTGACGACCGCCCAGGCGCTGGTGCGGTTCCTGTCCGCCCAGTACACCGAGCGGGACGGCGTGCGGCGCCGGCTGATCGCCGGGACCTGGGGCATCTTCGGCCACGGCAACGTGGCCGGTGTCGGCCAGGCGCTCCTGGAGGCGGGTGAGGACGTCATGCCGTTCCACCAGGGCCGCAACGAGCAGTCGATGGTGCACGCGGCGGTCGGCTACGCCCGGCAGCTGAACCGCCTGTCCGCGCAGGCGGTGACGACCTCGATCGGCCCGGGCGCCACCAACCTGGTCACCGGTGCGGCCCTGGCGACGATCAACCGGCTGCCGGTGCTGCTCCTGCCCGGCGACTACTTCGCCACGCACTCCGCCGACCCGCTGCTCCAGCAGCTGGAGCACCCGGTCGAGGCGGACGTGTCGGTCAACGACACCCTGCGCCCGGTGTCCAGGTACTTCGACCGGATCACCCGCCCCGAGGCGCTGATCCCGTCGGCGCTCCAGGCGATGCGCGTGCTGGCCGACCCGGCCGAGACCGGCGCCGTCACCCTCGCCCTGCCGCAGGACGTGCAGGCGGAGGCGTACGACTGGCCGGAGGAGTTCTTCGCCGAGCGCGTCTGGTACGTACGGCGTCCCGCGCCGGACCCGGTGGAGCTGACGGCGGCCGTGGAGGCGATCCGGTCGGCCGAGCGGCCCCTGATCGTCGCGGGCGGCGGCGTCCACCACAGCGAGGCCGAGGCGGCGCTGAAGACGTTCGTGGACGCCACCGGCATCCCCGTCTCCTCCACCCAGGCGGGCAAGGGATCACTCCGCCACGACCACCCCGCCGACCTCGGCGGCATCGGCCACACCGGCACGGCGGTCAGCGACGACCTCGCCCGCACCGCCGATCTCGTCATCGGCGTCGGCACCCGCTACACGGACTTCACCACGGCCTCCGGCACGCTCTTCCGGAACCCGGGCGTGCGGTTCGTCAACCTCAACATCACCGGCTTCGACGCGCACAAGCTGGCCGCGCGCACGCTGGTGTGCGACGCGAGGTCCGGCCTCGAAAGACTGCTGGAGGAGCTCGCCGGACACCGGGTGAGCGAGGCGTACGAGGCCGAGTACCGCGCCGGCAAGGAGCGCTGGGACGAGGTGGTCGAGGCCGCCTACCGCGCCGACGACGAAAGCGCGGTCCCGACCCAGACGCAGGTGCTCGGCGCGCTGGACGCGGCCGTCGGCGACGAGGACGTGGTGATCAACGCGGCCGGTTCGCTCCCCGGCGACCTGCACAAACTGTGGCGCTCCCGCAGCCCGCGCCAGTACCACCTGGAGTACGGCTACTCCTGCATGGGCTACGAGATCCCGGCCGGCATCGGCGTCCAGCAGGCCGCCCCCGGCACACCGGTGTGGGCGCTGGTCGGCGACGGCACCTATCTGATGATGCCGACGGAGATCGTCACGGCCGTCCAGGAGGGCCTGCCGCTCAACATCGTCCTGATCCAGAACCACGGCTACGCCTCCATCGGCGGCCTGTCGGAGGAGACCGGCGGCGAGCGGTTCGGCACCGCCTACCGCTTCCGGGCCGCCGACGGCACCTTCACCGGCGCCCCGCTGCCCGTCGACCTGGCCGCCAACGCGGCCAGCCTCGGCATGGACGTCCTGCGCGCCAAGACGGTGCGCGAGCTGCGCGAGGCGCTGGTCACGGCCCGTGCCTCCGACCGGCCGACGTGCGTGTACGTCGAGACCGACCCGGCCCCGACCGCTCCCCCGGCCGAGGCCTGGTGGGACGTGCCGGTGGCCGAGACCGCCTCCCGCGCGGCCGCCGTCGAGGCGCGCGAGCGCTACGACCGGCAGGTCGCCGGACGCCGTCGCCACCTCTGAACACCGCTTGAACACCCGCTGCACTCCAGGCTTGCACCCCAGGCTCACGAAAGGCCCCTGCGCACCATGAAGACCATCACCCACTGGATCGACGGCAAGCCCGTCGAAGGCACCTCCGGCCGCTTCGGCCCCGTCTACAACCCGGCCACCGGCGCCCAGGAGAAGCAGGTCGCGTTCGCGACCACCGACGAGGTGGACGCCGCCGTCGCCTCCGCCAAGGCCGCTTTCGAGTCCTGGGGGGAGTCCTCGCTCGCCAAGCGCACGGCGGTCCTGTTCAAGTACCGCGAGCTGCTGGACGCCCACCGCGACGAGATCGCCGAGCTGATCACCGCCGAGCACGGCAAGGTGCACTCCGACGCGCTCGGCGAGGTCGCGCGCGGCATGGAGATCGTAGAGCTCGCGTGCGGGATCAGCGTCCAGCTCAAGGGCGAGCTGTCCACGCAGGTCTCCACCCGGGTCGACGTCGCCTCGATCCGCCAGCCGCTGGGCGTGGTCGCGGGCATCACGCCGTTCAACTTCCCGGCGATGGTGCCGATGTGGATGTTCCCCCTCGCCATCGCGTGCGGCAACACCTTCGTGCTGAAGCCGTCCGAGAAGGACCCGTCGGCCTCCTTCAGGCTCGCCGAACTGGCCGCCGAGGCCGGGCTGCCGGACGGCGTCCTGAACGTCGTGCAGGGCGACAAGGTGGCCGTCGACCGCATCCTGGAGCACCCGGACATCGAGGCGGTCTCCTTCGTCGGCTCGACCCCGATCGCCAAGTACATCCAGCTCAAGGCCGTCGAGCACGGCAAGCGGGTGCAGGCCCTGGGCGGCGCCAAGAACCACATGCTGGTCCTGCCCGACGCCGACCTGGACCACGCCGCCGACCAGGCGATCAACGCGGCCTACGGATCGGCGGGCGAGCGCTGCATGGCCGTGTCGGTCGTCGTCGCGGTCGGCGACACCGGTGACGAGCTGGTCGGCAAGATCGCCGAGCGGGCGAAGAACCTGAAGATCGGGCCCGGCGACGACCCGGCGTCCGAGATGGGCCCGCTGATCACCCGCGAGCACCGCGACAAGGTGGCCTCGTACGTGGCGAGCGCGGCCGAGCAGGGCGCCGAGGTCGTCGTCGACGGCACGGGCTTCTCGGTCGACGGCCACGAGGACGGCTTCTTCCTCGGCGTCTCCCTCCTGGACCGGGTACCGCTGACGGCGGACGCGTACCGGGACGAGATCTTCGGCCCGGTGCTGTGCGTGGTCCGCGCGGAGACGTACGAAGAGGCCATCAAGCTGATCAACGACTCCCGCTGGGGCAACGGCACCGCGATCTTCACCCGGGACGGCGGCGCCGCCCGCCGCTTCCAGTTGGAGGTCAAGGCGGGGATGGTCGGCGTCAACGTGCCGATCCCGGTCCCGGTCGGCTACCACTCCTTCGGCGGCTGGAAGGACTCGCTCTTCGGCGACCTGCACGTCTACGGCAACGACGGCATCGCCTTCTACACCCAGGGCAAGGTCATCACCACGCGCTGGCCGGACCCGGCGGACGCCGGCGGCATCAACCTCGGCTTCCCGAGCAACTCCTGACCCACGGAGGGGGGTTCGTCCATGGCGAAGACCGGTGACCGGGCACGTACCGCGCCCGCGCCTGCGCTCAGCTCGCTGGATTTCGCCCTGGACCGGGGCAGTCCCGTGCCGCTGTACTACCAGCTCGCGCAGCAGCTGGAGGCGGCGATCGAGCACGGGATCCTCGCCCCGGGGAACCTCCTGGGCAACGAGGTCGACCTTTCGGTGCGCCTCGGCCTGTCCCGTCCCACCGTCCGCCAGGCCATCCAGTCCCTCGTCGACAAGGGGCTGCTGGTCCGGCGGCGCGGGGTGGGCACACAGGTGGTGCACAGCCAGGTCAAGCGCCCGCTGGAGCTGAGCAGCCTCTACGACGACCTGGAGGAGGCCGGGCAGGGGCCCACCACGCAGGTCGTACGCCACGAGGTCGTCCCGGCCTCCTGCGACGTGGCCGCCGCCCTCTGCGTCGCGGAGGGCAGCGAGGTCATCGTGCTGGAACGGCTGCGCTGCACCCACGGCCAGCCGGTCGCCCTGCTGTGCAACTACCTGCCGACGTCTCTCCTGGACCTGGACGACGCCCGCCTGGAGTCGACGGGCCTGTACCGGATGATGCGCTCGGCGGGCATCACCCTGCACAGCGCCCGGCAACGCGTCAGCGCCCGCGCGGCCGGCGCGGAGGAGGCCGCCCGTCTGGACGAGGAGGAGGGCGCGGCGCTGCTCACCATGCAGCGCACGGCGTACGACGACACCGGGCGCCCGGTCGAGTACGGGACGCACATCTACCGGGCGTCGCGCTACACGTTCGACTTCCAGTTGCTGGTCAGGCCTTGACCGGACCCCGAATCCGGGTGCAAAGTCGTACATATACACCGTAAACATACGGTTGCCGACCCGCCCGACCCGACGCGGGAGTCACTGGCATGGCCCGCAGGAACCAGTCGCCGACCGCTCGAGGGCCCGGATCCATCTGGGCACCCTCGACCGTGCTCGTCACGGGCGGCGCCGGTTTCATCGGCAGCCACACCTGTGTGGAACTGCTCGACCACGGCTACGAGGTGATCGTGGTCGACAACTACTCCAACAGCACTCCGCAGGTCTTCGCCCGGGTGGAACGGATCGCCGGCCGCTTCGTCGGCGCCGTCTACGAACTGGACATCCGTGATCGGCGCGCCCTCTCGGCCGTCTTCGACCGACACTCCGTGGACGCCGTCGTGCACTTCGCCGCGCACAAGGCGGGGGGTGCGTCGACACGGATGCCCGTCGCGTACTACGACACCAACGTCGGCGGCACCACCGCCCTGCTGCGGACCATGCAGGAGCACGGCGTGCGCCGGCTGGTGTACCCGTCCTCCTGCTGGGTCTACGGCGACGCCGGGCGCGGCCCGCTCGACGAGACCACGCCCGCCCGGCCCGGCACGCCGTACGCGGCCTCGAAGTGGATCTGCGAACAGATCCTCGCGGACATCTGCCGCCGCGATCCCGACTACACCGTGCTGTGCCTGCGCTATCCCGTACCGGCCGGGGCGCATCCCAGCGGCCTGCTCGGCGAGGACCCGCGCAACACGCCCGAGAACCTGCTGCCGCACCTCGCGCAGGTGGCCGTCGGCCGGCGCGAGCGGCTCTCCGTGTTCGGCGACGACTACCCGACCCGCGACGGGACCGGGGTCCGGGACTACCTGCACGTCATGGACGCCGTCGAGGCGCACCGCGTGGCACTCGACCACCTGGGCGGCGCACCGGGCATGCACGTGTACAACCTGGGAGGGGGCTCGGGGAGTTCGGTCCTCGACGTCGTCGACGCGTTCTCCAGGGCGTGCGGCAGACCCCTGCCGTACGACATCGCGCCCCGCCGCCCCGGGGACGTCGCCGAGCTGGTCGCCGACACCACGGCGGTGACGCGGGCCTGGGGCTGGCACCCCACGAGGGACCTGTCCGACGTGTGCCGGGACGCCTGGCGCTTCCAGCGGCTCAACCCGGACGGCTACGTGGACTCCGCACGGCGCCCGGAGACGACGGACTAGGCGCGGTCCCCCGGGTCGGCGACGGCGGCGGTGGCCGTGACAGGCCGAACGCCGTCTCCACCAGCGCGATGTGGCTGAACGCCTTGGGCGCGTTGCCCAGTTGACGGCCCGTGTCCGGGTCCCACTGCTCGGCCAGCAGACCGACGTCGTTACGGATGGCGAGCACCCGTTCGAAGGCCTCGCGGGCCTCCCGGCGACGCCCCGTCGCAGCGAGGGCGTCGGCGTACCAGAGGGAGCAGGAGACGAAAGCGCCCTCGGCGTCTTCGATCCCGTCCGCCTCCCCGGGTCCGGCGCCGCCCTGCGCGTATCGGCGTACGAACCCCCCGTGCCCGAGCCGGCCCAGGGCCCGCACGGTGCCGCGTACCCGCTCGTCGCCGGCGGGCAGGAAACCGACCCGGGGTATGAGCAGGGCCGAGGCGTCCAGGCGGGGCTCGCCGTAGGACTGCACGAAGGACCGCTGGGCGGTGTCCCAGCCCTCCCTGCAGACCTGCCGGTGCACCTCCTCGCGCATGGCCCGCCACTCGCCGGCCGAACCGTTGCGCCCGAGCAGTTCGCCCATGCGCACGGCTCGGTCCGCGGCCACCCACGTCATGACCTTGGAGTGCGTGAACTGCCGCCGCGGGCCGCCCGTCTGCCACAGCCCCTGGTCCGGTTCGCGCCAGTGCCGGAGCAGGAATCCCATGAGCGCCTCGACCAGGTCCCACACATGGGCCGGCATGGGAATGCCGGCGCGCAGCGACAGCCACAGCGTGTCCATGACCTCGCCGTACACGTCCAGTTGGAAGGTGTCCACCGCCGAGGTGCCGAACCGCACGGGCCGGGAGCCCTCGTAGCCGGACAGCCAGGGCGCCTCGGTCTCGGGCAGCAGCCGCTGGCCCTTGACGCCGTAGACGGACTGGAGGTCGGCGGGGTCGCCGGCGAGGGCACGCACCAGCCAGCCCAGCCAGGCGGTGGCCTCGTCCCGGTATCCGCTGCGCAGCAGGCAGGACAGGGCGCTGGTGGAGTCCCGCAGCCAGCAGAACCGGTAATCCCAGTTGCGCTCGCCCCCGAGGCGTCCGGGCAGCGAGGTGGTGGGGGCGGCGACGATGCCGCCCGTGGGTGCGTAGGTGAGCGCTTTGAGGGTGATGAGGGAACGCAGCACGGCCTCGCGCCACGGCCCCTGGTAGCGGCATTGCGCTGCCCAGCGTCGCCAGAAGTCGACGGTCTCCTTCAGGGCGGTCTCCGCCGGGACGGACAGGGGCGCGGGCGGCGCGGGCCGGCAGGACGGGGTCCATGCCAGGGTCAGGGCCAGGCGGCGCCCCGCGGTGACGGTGAAGTCCCAGACCGTGGCGTCCGGGTCAGCCATGCCCCGCACGTGGCCGTCGCCGCCGAGCCAGACGGCGTCCGGCCCGGCGACCGCGACGGTGCAGTGGCCGACCTCCCGTACCCACGGCACGACGCGGCCCTGGTGGAACCGGAGCCGCAGTTCGCTGCGCATGTCGATCGTGCCGGACAGTCCCTCGACGAGGCGGACGATGGACGGCACTCCGGTACGCGGACGCATCAGATCCGTGACCCGCACCGTGCCTGTCGGGGTCTCCCACACGGAGTCCAGGACCAGCGTGTCGGTCCGGTAGGAGCGGCGCGTGCAGGACCCGCCGGACAGCGGGGCGACGCGCCAGCGTCCGTTCTCCTCGGTGCCCAGCAGGGCCGCCAGGCAGGCCGGGGAGTCGAAGCGGGGCAGGCAGAGCCAGTCGACCGACCCGTCCCGGCCGACCATGGCGGCCGTCTCCAGATCGCTGATGAGGGCGTAATCCTCAATGGGTGCGTTCATGATCCGGATTACGCCGTCGTGCGCTTCGCCGCTTTCCACCCTACGCCGGACACGGTGCCGCGCCCAGGACTCCTGACCACGAGAAACGCCCCTCTCTTGACCTCGGTGACAAAAGGGGCAAGATGTATGTATACGCCGTAAATGTATGGCGTTCGACCGAGGATCTTTCGCTCGGAGGCGACGGCACCATGAACCACACGCCTCACCTGACCGGGCAGCCCGTCTTCTTCCCGGACCACCCCGCGCACCCCTTGCGCCGGGCCGGGGACCGCCCCCCGCCCCGGGCCACCGTCACCCTGGTCGTGCCCGCCCGGAACGAGGCTCGCAACATCCCCTGGGTCTTCGAGCAGATCCCGGACTGCGTCGACGAGGTCATCCTGGTCGACGGAGACTCCGCGGACGCCACGGTGCACATGGCGACCCGGTGCCTGCCGACCGTCCGCCCCGTCGCACAGCGCGGCCCCGGCAAGGGGAACGCCCTGCGCACCGGCTTCCTCTCCGCGACCGGCGATTACATCGTGATGATGGACGCGGACGGCAGCATGCTGCCCGGGGAGATCCCGCACTACCTGCACTTCCTCGACAACGGCTTCGACTTCGTCAAGGGCTCGCGGTTCATCGCGGGCGGCGGATCGCTCGACATCACGCGCTTCCGCCGGTTCGGCAACCGCGTGCTGCTGACCGCCGTGAACCACCTGTACGACGCCCAGCTGACGGACCTGTGCTACGGGTTCTGCGCCTTCCGCCGGGACTTCCTGGACGACCTCGACCTGCACTCCTCCGGATTCGAGATCGAGACCGAGATGATCGCGCACGCCCTGCGTTCGGGGCTGCGCATCGCCGAGGTCCCGAGCCTCGAACTGCCCCGGCGCAGCGGGCGTTCCAACCTGCACGCGATATCCGACGGCCGGCGGGTGCTGCGCACGCTGCTCTCGGAGCGGCCCGGGTCACGGTCGACGCCGACCGGACGGAACGGCCCATGACCGCGGCCGGCCGGCGCCTGCTCGCCCCCCGTGACGCCCCGATCAGGATCGTCGACATCGACCTGGCCGAACCGGGCAGGTTCAGCCCTCCGGGAAGTCGCGCGCGCATCCATCCGCAGGGCCGTGTCCTGGCCCTCGTGCGCCGGCGGGGCCATCCTCTGGGAATGGTCGTGAGCAACGGCGCCGGCCCCGCGGAACTGTGGCAGTCGCTGGCCGAATCGACCCGGCGGGAACTCGATGTGCACGTGGCCCCGCCCGCAGCGGGACGGACCGGCGGCACGCCCGACATCAGCGTGGTGGTCCCCACCCACAACCGCTGCGAGCTGCTGCGTCAGTGCCTGGACTCCTTGCTGAGAATGGACTACCCGAGGTCACGTTTCGAGATCACGGTGGTGGACAACGCCCCCGCGAACGCGGCGGCCGAGCAACTGGTCCACGAGGCATACAGCCACCAGGTCCGCTATGTGAGGGAACCCGTCGCAGGCGGCGCCAGAGCACGGAATCGGGGACTGGCAGCTTCTCACGGCACCCTCGTGGCGTACTCGGACGACGACACCCTCGTCGACGCCCGGTGGCTGTCCGCACTCGCCGAAGCGTTCTCGGGGGACCGGCAGATCGGCTGCGTGACAGGGCTCATCGTCCCGGCCGAACTCCAGACCGAAGCTCAGGCCGCGCTGGAACGGCACGGTGCGTTCGGCAAGGGGTACAGTCCCCGCGCCTGGTCCCTGCACGATCCCCCTGAAGATCCGCTCTTTCCCTTCACCGCCGGACACTTCGGCTCCGGGGCCAACATGGCCTTCCGCACGGATCTGCTGAGAGCCCTCGGCGGCTTCGACCCGGCCACCGGCCCGGGCACGCCCGCGCGCGGCGGGGAAGACCTGCTCGCCTTCTTCCAGGTGGTCGTCAGCGGCCACACCCTCGTGTACCAGCCCGACGCGATCGTCTGGCATCGCCACCGGCGCACAGCAGACGCCCTGTCGGCACAGGCGTTCGGATACGGCGCAGGCTTCGGGGCCTACCTGACCGGAGCGCTCGCCCACCACCCCGGCATGCTGCCCGCCCTGCTGCGCAGGCTGCCCGGCGGCATCCGGTACGCGACTGCCAGGGCACACGTGCGGACCAGCGGCCAGGACACCGAATGGTCCCGGCGGCTCGCCCTGCTGGAGCTTCAGGGCCTGCTGTACGGACCAGTGGGTTACCTCCGCAGTCGCAGCCACTGCCTCAGGAGCGGCCGTGCGAACCAGACCTGACCCGGGTATCGCCGGCAGCGCTACGGAAGCAACCAGTACGCCCGGAGCGGCGACCGGTCCCCCCACGCGTGCTGCGGGGCGCCCCTGGGCCGCGACGATGCGAGCCGGGATCACCGCCGTCCTGCCACGCGATCCACTGCTGCGCAACGGACATCTCCTGGCCGTCAGCTCCCTCGCCAACGCCGCGCTGGGGGCTGTCTTCTGGATATGCGCCTCACGCTGGTACGACGACAGGGTGGTGGGCCTCAGTTACTCGGCTCTCTCCGCCGTCACGCTGCTCGCCAGCATCGGTCAGCTGAACCTGTCCGATTTCCTTGTCCGGTTCGTGCCGTCCGCGGGGCGGCACACCCGCGGACTGATACTCACCTGCTACGCGGCAGGCACCGCCTGCAGTGTGGCGGCCGCCGTCGTCTTCCTGCTGCTGGTGCCCCACATCACGCCCGACCTCGACTTCCTGCTGACTCCGGCGAACGGAATCTGCTTCGTGGCGGCCACGGTCGGCTACGCCATGTTCATCCTGCAGGACGGCGCCCTGACCGGAGTGCGGCGCCCGAGGTGGGTCATGGCGGAGAACCTGATCTTCGCCGTGGTACGGAACGTGCTGCTGGCCATCGGCGCGGCCCTGTCCCTGTTCACGGGCATCCTGATCTCCTGGGGCGGGGCCTTCGTCGCCTCCTTCCTCCTGATCAACCTCTACCTGCTCCGGCGTGCGGTGCCCCAGCACGAGCGGACGGCCCCGGAGGCCGTGCGCCCGACCCGCATGGTCGGATACGCGGCCGCGGATTACGCAGGCTCGCTGTTCCGCATGGCCGCGTACACCTTCGCTCCACTGCTGGTGCTGAACAGCCTGGGCGCGGAGCAGAGCGCCTACTTCTCGCTGGCGTGGGTCGTCGGGTTCATGCTCTACCTCGTGACGACGAACATGGGCAGTTCACTGATCGTGGAGGCCGTACGCAGCCCCGGTCAACTGTCCACGCACACGGGCAGGATGCTTCGCCATTCGGCTCTGCTGCTGGCCCTGGCAGCGGGCGGGACGATCGTGTTGGCCCCGCAGTTGCTGTCGTTCTTCGGTCCGGACTACGCCGAACACGGTGCGACCCTGCTGCGGCTCGTGGCGCTCTCCGCGCTGCCGAATCTCGTGGTCAGCCTGGCCGTGGATGTGGCGCGCGCACGCAGGAAGATGCGCATGGTGGTGGGGCTCCAACTCGCCCTGTGCGTCCTCGTCGTCGGCCTCGCCGCGATGCTTCTCCCCTTGCTCGGTCTGAGCGGTGCAGGCGTCGCCTGGCTCATGGCCCAGTGTCTGCTGGCGCTGTACCTGCTGATCTGGCGGTCACACTGGCTGCCCAGGGGCTCGGAGCCCACCCCATGAACACCACACCCGACCACACCGCGAGAGGCGTCCTGAGCCGTACGGACATCTCCGTGGTGATCTGCGTGTACACCGAGGAACGGTGGGAGGACATCCTGGCGGCGGTGTCATCGGTGCGGCGGCAGTCGCACCCGGCGCTGGAGACACTGCTGGTGGTCGACCACAACGCGATGCTGCTCGACCGGTTGGACAAGCAGTACCAGCAGGCCGGGTCAGCGGTGCGGGTGATGGCGAATGCCGGTCCCCCGGGCCTCTCCGCCGGTCGCAACACCGGCATCGCCGCCGCCCGGGGGTCGGTCGTCGCGTTCCTCGACGACGACGCGGTAGCGGAGCGGGACTGGCTGCGGCACTTCGCCGCGCGGTACACGGACCCGCGGGTGATGGCGGTCGGCGGGCGCACCGTACCGGCGTGGGCCTCCGGACGGCGTCCGTCCTGGTTCCCGGCCGAGTTCGACTGGGTGGTGGGCTGCACCTACAAGGGGTGTCCGCAAGGCACGGTCCGGGTGCGCAACGTGTTCGGGGGCAACGCCTCCTTCCGCCGCACGGCCTTCGATGTCGCAGGCGGCTTCGCCACCGGGATCGGCAGGGACGGCGACAGACACCCGCTGGGATGCGAGGAGACAGAGCTGTGCATCCGGCTGACCCGCGCGGATCCCGACGCGGTGCTCCTGATCGACGACCGGGCGGTGATCCACCACAAGGTCCCCGCGCCCCGGGAGCGCTTCGCCTATTTCCGGGCCCGCGCCTACGCCGAGGGCCTGTCCAAGGCACGGGTGGCCCGCAGCGTCGGTACGGACAAGGGCCTGGAGTCCGAACGCCGCTACACCACCCGGGTACTGCCCGCGGGTGCCGCGGCCGGCCTGCGCGATGCGCTGTTCGGGCACCTGGGCGGCGTGGGCAGGGCGTGCGCCATCGTGGCCGGCCTGGTCGCGGCGGCGAGCGGATATCTGGTCGGCACGGTGGCCGCCCTGCGCCACGGCCCGGTGTCCATGGAAGCGGAACTACCCGCCCTCGCCGAGGGAGGTCCCGGTGACTCAGCCCGTCCCCATCCTGATGTACCACGCGGTGACTCGTGATCCCAGGCCGACGACCCATGCCCTGTCCGTCTCACCAAGGGCATTCACCGACCAGATGCGGTTGCTCGCCGACCGCGGCTTCACCCCCGTGACCACGGCTCGGCTGGCAGCGGCCTGGCGGGGTGGCTCACCGCTGCCCCTTCACCCCGTGCTGATCACGTTCGACGACGGCTACGAGGGCGTACACCGCCACGCCCTCCCCGTCCTGGCCGAGCACGGCTTCCCGGCAACGCTCTTCGTCTCGACCGGGTGGCTGCTGGGCCCGTACGAGACGGGTGGCGCCCCGGACACCATGCTCGACTGGCGACAGGTACGAGAACTCGCGGAGTCCGGCATGGAGATCGGCGGCCATAGCCATACCCATCCGCAACTGGATCAGCTCACCGACGAGCAGCTCTGGTTCGAGGTGCTGTGCTGCCGGGAGATCATCGGCGAACAGCTCGGCCGGGCGCCGGTCTCGTTCGCCTACCCGTACGGCTATTCCAGCCGTCGGGTCCGCCGGACGGTCCACCAGGCAGGATTCGCGCAGTCACTCGCCGTGGGCAACGCACTGGCCCGGCCGGCGCAAGGGCCTTACGCTCTGGAAAGAGTCACAGTGCGGCGCAGCACAGGTCTCCGGGAATTCGAGCGGCTTGTGGACGGACGGGAAGTCGCCTGGAATTTCGCCAGGGACCATGTGCTCACGAAAGGATATGCGCTGCTCCGCAGATCTCGCCGGCTGGTACGGATGGTGAAGCAGGATCTCCTCCCCTCCGCCGCCTCGGTTCCTTGAACAACCCGCTGGAGAACGATGCCGCCATGCCCCACTCCCTCTCCGAGAGCCGCATGAGGCCACACCGGGGCCTCGCAGCGTTCCTGGTCGGTGTCACCGCGGCCTTCGCCACCGCCGACTGCGCGGGTTCAGAGGGGGCGGCGTCACCGAGCCCGAAAGGCATTTCGGGCGACTGGCACCCGGTTTTCAGTGACGAGTTCGACGGGACCGAGCTCGACAAGAACAAGTGGACGGCCGGGAGCCCCTACGGCACCGGCGATTCGCACATCACGGAGCCTGTCAACACGGATGAGCTGCAATGCTACGACGCCGGTCTCGTCACGGTGTCCGACGGAGTCCTGAACATTGAGGCCGTCAGAAAGCGCGTGACCTGCGGGGGGAAGACCATGGACTACGCCTCCGGAATGGTCAATACGAAGGATCACTTCCAGCAGACGTACGGAGCCGTGGAGGCGCGCATCCACCTGCCGGCCGCCGCTCCCGGAGTGATCGCGAACTGGCCGGCGTTCTGGCAGGTGGGCGCGGGCTGGCCGGAGGACGGGGAGAACGATGTGATGGAGGGACTCCTGGGGCGTGCCTGCTTCCATTTCCGCTCGGCGGCGGGCGAGAGGGGCGAGCGGGGCGGGTGCGCCGACGGCGATTACACGGGCTGGCACACCTTCGGGGCGAACTGGCAGCCCGGGCGGGTGGAGTACTACTACGACGGACAGCTTGTCGGCACCGTCACAGAAGGGGTTACCGGCGCCCCGCAGTGGTTCATGCTGAATTACTCGGTCCAGGGCAAAGTCGGCGGGCCGACAAGGCTTCCAGCAGACATGCGGGTGGATTACGTTCGCGCCTGGCAGCGCTGATCACCTGGCCTCTGCGCCGGCCCGACCGGTCCAGCGTCCGGCCGGAGCCAGAATCGCCAACGTCGACACCACGGCCAGGCTCACGAGAGCCCGTTCAGCCGTGAGGGCTCCGGCCAGCATCAGCGCCAGCGTCACCAGAATCGCGCTGGACAGACTCACAGCACCCGCCGGCACGGCGACGCGCTGCACCGTCCTGAGTGAGAAGCCTTCGAGTGCGTATCGTCCGGGCGACAATCGAAGGACCAGCGGAAGGCCCGGGAAAACAAGCAGATCCACGATCACGACAGCGATACGCAAGGCGTTCCCGGCAGGCAGCAGCGTTGCGGCCGGTGCGCACCACGCGGCCAGAACGAAAATCCAAGAATACACACCGAATCTCATCAGTCGGCCCGGCTTTTCATCGGCGTGAAGAGGTAGACCTTGGCATCCTTGTTCTGAAACACGACACGGAAGTCGGGATGACCGGCGAGAACGTTGTCGATCTTCTTCAGACTCGTGGAGATCAACCCCGTCGCACGGATTCTGCCCTCTTGCGCCCTGTTGAGCATCAGATACACGGGGCCTTTCCGGCCGGCGACAAGTGAGCCGAGCGTGCCCGCCGGGTCGGCCGCGAACCGCTTCTTGACGGGCTCTTCCTGGAGTTCGATCCACACGCTCGGATGCCGGTCGTAATCGGTGTAACCGGCAGGAACGTCTTCTGTGACGGCAGTCACAACGGCCCCCCGGGGCGCGTGGTCGAACAACCAGCGGCTCGCCGCCACCTCCGAGCGCGTGAAATAGAGGGCAGTCGCCCCGTCGGGATTGCAGAAGTAACAGATCGTGAAGCCCGCGAACAGTGCGGGCAGCACCAGCGGCAGCACCAACTTGCGCGCCCAGTTGCGGGGCCGTGGCGCCACCAGCAGTGCGGTGGCACCGAAAGCCATGGCGGGCAGGGAGAACATGTAAGCGCGGAAGAGCATCTCCCCGTCGTAGCTGTTGAGTGCGAGCAGGACCAGCGGAGCGCCGGCGAGCAGCGGGAGCGGCGTGCGCCGCAAGGACGGCCGGAACAGCAGGGCGAGAGCCGCGAGCAACCACACGCCGGCCGACAGCGCGCGGTCGGTCCAGGCGACCAGTACGTGGGCGTCGGTCGCGCTGGCGAGGTCCAGCAGACCAGCACTGGCATTCGATTCCGGCTGTGTGAGCCCTTGGACCATCTCCCTCGCGTTCGCCGAGAAGAAGGGCCGGGCCACCGTGAGGTCCCATGCCAGGTTCAGAACGACGGTGCCCAGCAGGATCGGCAGCACCGTTCGCCGGTTCCGCCTCGGCACGACGAGTGCGGCCAGGGTGATGATCAGCATCACCGGCGTCAGGGGATGCGAGCACGTGATCGCCGCAACGACGGACAACACCAGCAGCGTCCAGCCGATCGGCGGATATCGAGCGGCTTTCCCACGAGCCGCACCCGGCGTTCCCCGAGCCCGGGGAAGGAGTCGTACGACGACGGCCAGGACCGTCACATACAGCAGGAAGGTCAGCGTCTGCGGGGCGAAGTAGTCCTGAGTCACCCACAAACACGTGTAGAACACCCACGCGGCAGCCCAGGACAATCTTCTGCTGCGGGAAAACGAACGGTAGATAATGATGAGGGGCCCGAGCAACAGGGCATCGGCCACAGCGGGTCCCCACGCGGCATAAGAGAGCGCGGAATCGATTCCTGTCGCCTCGATGACCGCAGCGTTCAGCGTGAAGAAACCGGGCCACTGGTTATACAGGTCCAGCCCTCGATCGTGGACGATCGGCAATTCTCCGACGCGCAGCAGCACGTCGATCATGGACACATGCTTCCATGCCCAGTTGTCACTCAGGTGGCCGTAAACGATCGGGGCCGTGGCGTGCAGCATCGCGATCAGCGCCAGGACATACCCCATGTAAAGCCGGTCCCGAGTACGCCGGTCAAGGAGTGCCGCGCAGAAACCGAACGTCAGCAAGGCCGCTGCCGCCCAGAAGGCGACAGGCAGGACCTCGACCAGGCCGAATACGCCCATGCCGAGCACATTCACATCGCGAAGGGAAAGCAGCCACACGATCAGTGCGACAGGAAGGGCGGCACGAGCGAACAGACGGACGAGACGGATCGGGTGCGACACGTCCAGCACGGTCGGGGAGGAAAACGCCTTCCCTCTGTCGGAGGGCAGCAGCCGCTGGTCGTCCTGGGGTTCCATATGCGGTCTATCTATCACGGCATGCCGCATACTCACCGCATTTGGCGCTTTACAGGCGATGCCCTGCGATCAGTGCGCCGGAGACTCGGTCCAGCGCGTCCGTACGGCCCCGAGGCCGTTCAGCGTCTGCCGGGCCGCCTGTCGGAGGTACGGCCTCTTGAGCACGGCGTCGTAGGCGAGCCCGACGGGCACCCGACGCAGCCAGTGGGTCACGGCGCCGGCGGACGGCAGTGCGGCCCACCCCTCCGCAACGGTCAGATCCCGCGTCTTCAGCGTTTCCTTGTATTGCCCCGCGCCACGCGCGAGGTCCAGGTACGCCACGCCTGCCTCAGCGGCCGCCTCCGCCATCCGCAGGTAGAGCATCATCCCCGGCGAATATCTGGCGAAGCGGGTGTCATAGGCAGGGAACCAGGTCGCGAAAACCCGTTCGGACCACAGTCCGAAATGGGTGGCCACGGGTTGATCGCCGGCATACAGCACAGACAGCAGGCCGACCGGTGATCCGGCGCCGGCTGTGTGCAGTCGCCTCAGCAACTCGGTGATCCAGGGTTGGGCGAAGCGGTCCCGACGACCTGTCCTCCGGTATTGCGCGGATTTCCACCGCATCAGAGTGCGCAACTGCTTCGGATCCCTCTCGTCGAAGACGAAGCGGATATCACCGAAATCCCGTGCGAGCTTTCGATTGAACCTCCGCATGTCCCCCAGAAAACGTCGCGAATTCTCCGACACCCGTGCTTTGTAGTGTTCATAGCCGTCGCTCACGTCCATCACTGCCGAGGCGTGGAGCCTGCGCGCGAAGGGAGAGAAGGGCGGTGTGTCACCCACCAGGTTGTCGAATTCCCACACTGTGAGTCCGCAGGCCTGCAGGAGCGGCTCCGCTTCGCTCACGGCCCCAGGACGCTGCACCACGGCCTGACAGTCGCAGACGCCCATTCCCACCGCATGACCAATCCCCAGAGGCCCACGTTCGAAGGGGAAGAACGCCACGGGGTCCCCGGCCTCCATCGCGACCGCGACGCAGACCCGCGGTCGCACGGCGGAGACGGCTTGAGTGAAATCGGGCCCCAGGAACGGGTTGGCGTACTCCGGAGAGTCTGCCTGGATGGCGCGCCAGGCAGCCACTTCACCGGGGCGCAGATCAGCCGGGGACACCACCTTGAACCTCATGACGGCCCTCCTGGTTCCTGATGCCTCCGCCCAGGCGCGGACGGCGGGCCCCCGACCGGGCTGCCCAGCCGGGACCGCGCACGGCGATAGAGGCGCCATGCCGTGGTCCGGGGACGCTCATGGAAGGGTGCGATCCGGGCGCCCCGGCCGCCGACCCAGTCCTGGAAGACGCCGATCGGTGTGTCGGCCCGGACCGTCAGCCGGGAGATCCGGAACGGGTCGTCTTCCGGCGAACTGAACGCATTGCCGACCGCGCAGGCGGAGCTCCAGCCGGTCCGGCGTACGGTGCGCCGGACTCGGCTGTCCGAGTATCCGTGCGGATAGGCGTACGTACGGACCTCGTGGCCGAGCTCGTCCTCCAGCATGCGTCTGCAGCCGTCGATCTCGTTGCTCAGCCTGCGCCGCGGAAGCGTGTCGAGCTGCGGATGCGTGCGGGAATGGCCCCCGATTTCCACTCCGGAGTCATCCAGTGTTCTGATCTGCCCCCAGGTCAGCATGTCGGCCGGCGGAAGCAGACTTTCCCCGCTCCCCGTGCCGGACGTGAGCACCGCTCCCGTCGTGATGTACAGGGTCGCCTGAAGACCTCGTTCGGTGAGTTCAGGGGCCACCGCACGGCAGAAGTCGGCGAAGCCGTCATCGAAAGTGAGAACCGCGGGACGAGGTGGCAGTGCCCCGCCGCCCTGCTGAGCTTCGACGAGCCGCGCCAGAGGGATCACAGTGCGTCCCCCGGCCTCGAGCCGGTCGAGCTGTTCGGCGAACACCGCCGGTCCCACGGTGAACGGCGCTATCCAGGCCGGTGGATCGTCCGCGACCGCGTGGTACAGAAAGACGGGCACGGGAGTCATGGGTTCTCCCCAGTCACGCCACAGAGTCCCGGGGCTCTATCGCGTATATTTACGGCGTATACCTACTACTTCCAGGCTGCTACGAGAGGTCTGTGCCGTCAAGGCAAGACGCAGCGAGGAAATCATCACCCAACGAGTGTTTTACAACGTATACATATACTGTCACCCATGGGATCCGCGCGATCGCACTGCGAGGAGACACGGAATGGCGAACGGCTCCAGGAACGGCCCGGCGCGCCGTGCCAGTGACCGGGGGCGCTACGGGCGGCTGAGTCGCGAACTGGTGCTGGCCTCGGCGCTGGAACTGGTCGACCAGGAGGGGTTGTCGGCACTGAGCATGCGGCGGCTGGGGGCCGAACTCGGTGTCGAGGCCATGGCGCTGTACCGGTACGCGGAGAGCAAGGACGCCCTCCTGGACGGCCTGGTCGAGGCCCTGTATCTCGAACTTGAGGCGCGCCTGGACGCGGAGGACGAGCCCGTGCCCGTGGCCGGGTCCACGTGGCGGGCCGGACTCCACCGCGTCGCGCGGGCGACCTACGACGTGTGTCTCGCACACCCGCAGGCGGTGCCGCTGCTCGCCACGCGACTGCTGGCGGTCCCGCTGGCCCGGCGGCCCGCCGCGGTGCTGCGGGATCACGAGCGGGTGCTCGCGCTGCTGCGGCAGAGCGGGTTCGACGAGGCCACCTCCTCCGCGGTGTTCCGGGCCTTCACGGCCTGGCTGCTCGGCTATGTGTCCGTGGAGCTGCGCCCCGTGGTGGACAACCCGGACGAGACCGATCCCGCTTTCCGGCTCGGCCTGCACCGCCTGTCCGCCAAGGAGCTGCCGACGCTGCGGGAGACGGCGACGGCGCTAGCGGAGCGGGGCGGCCCCGAGGGGCTCGCGGCCGGGCTCGACGCCCTGCTCGACGGCTTCACGAGCGGCTCCCCTTCCGCAGCATCCGGCTGAACGGCGTGTCCGGGCGTTCCAGGCGCTCGCCGTCCAGGGTGATGTCCACGGCCTCGTTGAAGAAGGCGACGCGCCCCTGGACCGCCGCCACGGCGGGCAGCGGGTCGGGGTAGCTCCAGAGGATGTTGGGCGGCACATCGCCCCCGCCGCGCCAGGACCAGTACTCGGCGGTGCCCTTGTAAGGGCATCCGGTGCTGTGGTCCGTGGCGTCGAACAGGTCCAGGCTGACGTCCTCGCGGGGGAAGTAGTACCGGGTCGGCAGGGCGGTCTCGAAGAGCAGCACGGGCGCATGGGTGTCCGCGACCGGCTGCCCGTCGATCTCGACCCGGACATGGCGGCTGCTCGGCAGCGCGTCGACGCGTTTGTGCGGGTCACGGGGGTGGATGAAGATCTCTTCCTCTTCCTCGTACCAGTGGTCCAGTCCCGTGTCGGTGCGCAGGAACCACTCGAAGGCGATGTGGCCGGCCAGATCGTCGGCGGGGAACGTCCAGGCCGCGTTCGCGCGCACCTCGCCGTCGGCGTCGAGGTCGTAGAAGACCCGGGAGCCGGTGTGCTTTCCGGCGGGCGGGTTCTGCGCCGGCCGGAGGAGGTCGGTGCGGACGTCGTCGTGCGGGAAGGCGTACTGCGGCACGGGCAGGTGCGGTTCCCAGACGAGGACCGGGTGCCGGCTGTCGACGACGGTGATGTCGCCCTTGCGGCCGCGCACCCAGCGCTCGCTGGGCTCCCACATGAGTCCTTCGGGGGTGGTCCTGATCGACCGGGCGGCGGGGTGGGCCGGGTGGGTGGTCATGGCCGGTGCTCCTTCCGGAGGTCCGGATGTCCGGTTCCCTCCACGGTCCCACGAACTCAATGCGCCGCGTCGAGCCTGGTCCGCTGCTCGGCGGTCAGTTCCAGGTCCACCGCGGCGAGGTTCTCCTCCAGCTGGGCCACCGAGGAGACGCCGGCCAGCGGGACGATCGGCAGTTCGCCGCCGATCTGCCAGGCCAGCACCACCTGGTTGACGGTCGCCCCGGTCTCGCGGGCCACGTCCCGCAGCACCGCCAGCCTGGCCGGGGTGCCGGGGTGGTCGAAGTCGGCGGGCAGCCGGTCCGGGTTTGTGTAGGCGCCCTTCAGCAGGGGCGAGTAGGCGACGAGGGTCAGGCCGGGCTCGGCCCTCAGGTAGCCGAGCAGGTCGGGGCCTGCGTGGCCGAGGCTGCCGTCCGGGAAGAGGGCCTCGGGTACGTCCGTACGGGGGCGCAGGTGGCTGTGCGCGTATTGGAGCACTTCGTAGCCGGGCAGTCCGGCCGCGGCGGCGAGGGCGCGGGCCCGCTCGACCCGCCAGGTCGCGTGGTTGCTGACGCCGAGGAGTCCTGCGGTGCCTTCGGCGACCAGTTCGGCGAAGCCCTCGACGGTCTCCCGGAGGGGGACGGTGTGGTCCTCGATGTGGGCGTACAGCAGGTCCAGCTTCGCCACGCCGAGCCGCTCGCGGCTCCGCTCCGCGGACTCCCGGATCACCTTCGCCGACAGGCCCTCGGCGTTGTCGACGTAGCTGGTGCCGGGGGCCAGGGGGCGGGCGCCGAGCTTGGTCGCGATGACGATCTCGTCGCCGATGCCGCGGCTGCGCCGCCAGCGGCCGAGGAGTTCCTCGCTCTGGCCGCCCTGGCCGCCGTCGGCCCAGAAGGCGTAGTTGTCGGACGTGTCGATGAAGTTCCCGCCGGCTTCGACGTAGCGGTCGAGGACGGCGAAGGACGTCTTCTCGTCCGTCACCGAGCCGAACAGCATCGCACCGAGCGCGAGCACGCTCACCTCGCGGCGGGTGCGCGGGTCCGTGCCGATCGTGCGGTAGCGCATGGCTGTTGCTCCCTCCCTTGCCGCCCCGGATCTCGGGGCACGAAGGGGAGTCTTCAGCTTGGAGCGCACTTGAGGTCAAGGCCTGCGGCGGGGCAAGAAGGCCACACAACGAAAAGGGTCCCGCAGGCATCGGCCTGCGGGACCCTTCGCACCGTCGGGACGACAGGATTTGAACCTGCGACCCCTTGACCCCCAGTCAAGTGCGCTACCAAGCTGCGCCACGTCCCGGTGTGCGCCCACCGCGGTGAACCGCGTGATCGCGCGAACAGCACTTTACCCCACACCCCGGGCCCCGCCGAAAGTCGGCCCCCGGGCGCGGGACAATCGCCGTATGGGCAGCACAGACAGCAGGGGAAGCTCGGAGAACACCGGAAACACGTCCGCGGGTCGGCCGGGTGACGCCCGGGACCGCGACAGCGAGGGGCGGGCGCGCAACGCCCGGCCGCGGGACGGGCTCGGCCGGCCCCTGCCGTACGACGCGCCGGGTGTGCCACGGCAGCCCGAGGGCGTCGTCCGCACCCCGGAGGAGACCGTCACCGAGGCGCAGCGGCTGCTGGACGAGGGGAAACCGTTCCACGCGCACGAGGTCTTCGAGGACGCCTGGAAGTCCGGCCCCGACAGGGAACGGGAACTGTGGCGCGGCCTCGCCCAGCTCGCGGTCGGCCTGACACACACCGCCCGCGGCAACCTCACGGGCGGGGCGCGCCTGCTGCGGCGCGGCGCGGGGGCGGCCGAGGAGTGGGCATCCGCCTACGGGGAGGCGACGCCGCACGGGATCGACATCGGCAGCGTCGCCACCTGGGCACGGGAGCTGGCCGAGGAGGTGGAACGGGAGGGCAGCCCGGTGGACGCGGGGGCTCGGGCGCCCCGCTTGCGGGGTGCGGACGTGGGGCGCTGACGGGGCAGGCGGGGGGCGCGCACCTCGCACGGGAACGAGCGCGAGCAACCCGGTCCCGAATACGGACGCGGCGCGCCGGGCACCAGCCCGCAAGCCCTGCTCCAGGACGCCGGCGCGGAGCGCAGTCACTGTCCGGGGCGCTGAGCACGAGCCCCCGTCACGAGCGAGCACGGTCACGGTGCACCGCCCGACCCCCGCGGCACAGCTCTCGGGGAGGCGGCCACTGACCGCCTTGCCCCGGCCCACGACACCGCGCTCCGGCGCGAAGCGACGCCCGAGGCGCTGGGCAGCAGGGGCCGACCGGTGCGAGGCGGGGCTGGAGTGGGGCCCGCCGGGCGTTGTCAGTCGGGTGCGGGAGACTCGTCGGTGTGCGGAAGATTCATGTCATCGGTATCGGCGCGGGCGACCCCGAGCAGCTCACCCTCCAGGCGGTCCGGGCGCTGCGGAGCACGGACGTGTTCTTCGTCCTGGACAAGGGTGAGGTGAAGTCCGACCTCACCCGGCTGCGGCGGGACATGCTCGACGCACACATACCGGACGCGGCGTCGTACCGGGTCGTCGAGGCCCGTGACCCGGAGCGGGACCGGGCCGCCGGCGGCGCGGGCTACTCCCCCGCCGTCGGGGACTGGCGCAGCGCCCGCGCCGGGATCTACGAGCGGCTGATCGGCGAGGAGCTCGGAGCGGAGGAGACCGGCGCGTTCCTGGTGTGGGGTGACCCCGCGCTGTACGACAGCACCCTGGGGATCCTGGAGGAGGTGCTGGAGCGGGGCGCGGTGGAGTTCGAGTACGACGTCGTGCCGGGCGTATCCAGCGTCTGCGCGCTCGCCGCCCGGCATCGGACGGGGCTCAACCGGGTCGCCCGGCCCGTGCAGATCACCACCGGCCGGCGGCTCGCGGAGGGCTTCCCGGAGGGCGTGGACGACGTGGTCGTGATGCTCGACGCGCACCAGGCCTTCCGGCGGTACGCGGACGACGACATCGACATCTACTGGGGCGCCTATATCGGCACGCCGGACGAGATCCTCGTCTCCGGCCCGATCGCCGAGGCCGCGCCCCGGATCGAGCGGCTGCGCGCCGAGGCTCGCGAGCGCAAGGGCTGGATCATGGACACGTATCTGCTGCGCCGGCATCCCCGCGACTGACACGACTGGGGCGCGCATCACCGGGCACCCGTGCGGACGTTCTGGCATGCGCACGTAGCTCGCAGGTGTGAAGGTGACGTCGTGACCGTCGTGGAGGAAACCGCACTGCCCGCCTCCCAGCCCCCGGTGCTGGACACCCGTCGACGCAACGTCGTCTTCGTGACGATCATGCTGGGGATGCTGCTCGCGGCCCTCGACCAGACCATCGTCGGCACCGCTCTGCCGACCATCGTCTCGGACCTGGGCGGGGCGGACCACATGTCGTGGGTGGTCACCTCCTACCTGCTCGCGGAGACCGTCGCGACCGTGCTGGTCGGCAAGTTCGGCGACCTGTTCGGCCGCAAGGTGGTCTTCCAGGTCTCGGCGATCGTGTTCATCACGGGCTCGTTCCTGTGCGGTCTGGCCACCAACATGTCGCTGCTGATCGCCTGGCGGGCGATGCAGGGCATCGGCGCGGGCGGGCTGATGGTCACGTCGATGGCGCTGATCGCCGACGTCATCCCGCTGCGCGAGCGTGGCAAGTACCAGGGCGCGATCGGCGCGGTCTTCGGTGTGTCCACCGTCATCGGGCCGCTGCTCGGCGGGCTGTTCACCGACCATCTGACGTGGCGGTGGGCTTTCTACGTCAACGTGCCCATCGCGGTTGTCGTCGTCCTGGCGGCGGCCCGGACCATCCCGGTGGTGAAGTCGGTCTCCCGGCCGGTCATCGACTACCTCGGCATCGCGCTCGTCGCGGTCGGCGCCAGCGCCCTGATCCTGGCGACGAGTTGGGGCGGCAACGAGTACGCGTGGGGCTCGGGCCTGATCATCGCCCTGTTCGTCGGCGGGGTGATCGCACTCGGCCTGTTCTGCTGGGTGGAGACCCGGGCACGGGAACCGATGCTGCCCATGCGGCTGTTCGCCAACCCGGTGTTCACCGTCTGCTCGGTACTGAGCTTCATCGTCGGCTTCGCGATGCTCGGCGCGCTGACGTACCTGCCGACGTATCTCCAGTACGTCGACGGCGACTCGGCCACGGTGTCCGGCGTGCGGACGCTGCCGATGGTGGCGGGGCTGCTCATCGCGTCGGTCTTCAGCGGCAGCGTCGTCAGCCGGACCGGGCGGTACCGGATCTTCCCGATCGTCGGCGCACTGGTGATGGGCGCCGGTCTGTTCCTGATGTCGCTGATGGGGCCGGACACCGGCGCGGGGCTGGAGTCGCTGTACATGTTCGTCATGGGCAGCGGCATCGGCCTGTGCATGCAGGTGCTGACGATCGCGGTGCAGAACACCGTCGACTACGCCGACCTGGGCACGGCGACCTCCGGGGTGACCTTCTTCCGTACGCTGGGCAGTTCGTTCGGCACGGCCGTGTTCGGGACGATCTACACCAACGCGCTGGCGCCCAACCTCCGTGAGGGCGTGGCGCAGGCGGCGCGGACCGGTGGCGTGGAGCCGGGCATGGTCGCCAGGGCGGCTACCAGCCCGGACGGCGTGCACGAACTGCCGCCGGCCACGGCCGGCCCGATCATCGACGCCTACGCCGACACCCTCCAGACCGTGTTCCTGTGGACGGTGCCGGTCGCCGCACTGGGCTTTGTCGTCGCCCTGTTCCTCAAGCAGGTCCGGCTGCGCGACACCGCCCGGACGGTGTCGACCGACATGGGCGAGGGTTTCGCCTCACCGAGCGGCGCGGACTCGCAGCGGGTGCTGGAGGCCGCCGTGGGGAAGATCATCGGCAGTACGGACCTGGACACCGCGCGCCGGATCATCCTGGAGTCGGACACCCGGCTCGACGTGGCGGGTGCCTGGGCGGTGATGCAGGTCGAGCTGTTCACGCGGATGGTGGGTCATGCCAGCCTCGGGCTGATCGCCGCGCGGCGCCGGATGCCGCCCGAGGTACTGTTGCCGGTCTTCGAGCGGATGGTCGACGAGGGATTCCTGACCCGCGACGGCTCCCTCCTCTCCCACACGGAGGCCGGCGCCCGCGAGGCCGCGGTCATCAGCAGGGCATGGGCCTCCTGGCTGGAGGACCGGCTGGGGCAGGACATCGACCGCCCCTCGGACGGCGACCTGCGGATCGCGGTCGACGCGATCGCGAAACGGCTGCTGGTGGAGGACCTGAGCCACGGACTGCCGGGCGGGCCGGCGAAGGCCATGGCGACCAGCGCGGCGTGACGGGCGCTGCCGTCCTGCCCCGGTCGCCGACCGGCGGGCCCGGCTCACGGTGGTTATCGTCCAGGCATGGAGTCCGTGCGTGCCGTGCTCGTCGACATCGACGGGGTGCTGACCGTCTCGTGGCGGCCCCTGCCGGGGGCCGTGGAGGCGTTGCGGGAGATCCGGGCAGCCGGGCTCGCGGTGCTGCTGGTCACGAACACGACGTCACGGACGCGGGGGTCGATCGCCGGGACGCTCGCGGACGCGGGGTTCCCGGTGTCGGCCGAGGACATCCTGACCGCGCCCGCCGCCACCGCCGCCCACCTCGCCGAGCACTCTCCGGGCGCCCGGTGCGCCCTGCTGAACAGCGGCGACATCGCGGAGGACCTCGACGGTGTGACCGTCGTCGACGCGGCGGACTCCTCCGCCGTGCCCGATGTGGTGCTGATCGGCGGGGCCGGTCCGGAGTTCGGCTACGCCGCGCTGGACCGGGCCTTCGGGCATCTCCAGCGCGGGGCCCGGCTGGTGGCGATGCACCGCAACCTGTACTGGCGTACGGCCGAGCGGCTGCGGCTGGACTCGGGGGCGTTCCTGGCCGGGCTGGAGCAGGCCGCCCGGGTGGAGGCCGAGATCACCGGCAAACCGGCCCGGGCGTTCTTCGAGGCGGCGCTCGCCCGGCTGGGCGCCGGCGCGGGCGAGGCCCTGATGGTCGGGGACGACATCGAATCCGACGTGCTCGCGGCGCAGCGGGCCGGGATCACCGGAGTCCTCGTGCGGACCGGCAAGTTCCAGCCGGAGGACCTCCGGGCCGCCGACGGCACGCCCGACCACGTGATCGACTCCTTCGCGGAGCTTCCGGCGCTGCTGCGGGGTTCGGCGCAGCGGTAGTCTGCCGGGTCAGCGCAGCAGGAGTTGCAGGCCGCCCACGACCGTCGCCGCGATGACCAGCTGTTCGAACAGCCGCTGGTTGATCTTGTTGACCGCCCACTTGCCGAAGAGCGCGCCGGGCACGACGAACACCACGAGAGCCAGGTCGAGGAGCAGGGAGCGGCCGTCGATCAGGCCGAGACCTGCGCTGAAGGGCAGTTTGGAGACGTTGACGATCAGGAAGAAGAAGGCCGACGTGCCGAGGAAGCCGAGCTTGCGGAAGCCCGCGGACAGCAGGTACATCGACATCACCGGGCCGCCCGCGTTGGCCACCATGGTGGTGAAGCCGCCGAGGACGCCGTAGGAGCGGGCCTTCACCCGGCCCGCCCGGCCGGTGACCGACTCCGGCTCCTGTTCCGCGTCGGCCGTACGCCTGCGCCAGACCGTCACCCCGGCCATCAGCAGCAGGATCGCGCCGATCGAGGTGCGCACGATCCCGTCGTCCGCCCACATCAGGAACACCGTGCCGACGACGACGCCCGCGGCGACCGCCGGGAACAGCCGCCACAGTGTGGGCCAGTGGGCGTGCCGCCGGTAGGTCGCGACGGCGAGCAGGTCACCGGCGATCAGAACCGGCAGCAGCACGCCGGTGGAGGCACGGGCGGGCAGCACCGCGGCGAAGATGGCGAGGCTGACCGTGTTGGCCCCGCTCACGGCGGTCTTCGAGAAACCGACGAGCAGGGCCGCGAAGGCGAGCGCGGCGAACTCCCAGCCGGTGATGTGCCAGAGTGTCATCGTGTTCATGCGAGCACTGATGCTATGTGCAACGAACCGGGGCTCGCAGGGCCGTCTCGCCCGTCGGGCACAATCAGACGCCGTGGCCACCCCTCCTGATCCCGCCGTGCTGTACCCCGATGTCGCCGCCCGCGGCAGCCTCGCCGCAGCGCTCCGGGCCGAAGCGGGAGGCTGCCCGGGCGCCGTCCCCGTCACCTCTGCGGATTCCGCTCCGCTGCTCCACGCGACGGTGGCCGGCACTCTCCCGTACCGCGAGCCGCTGCGGATCAGCGCGTGGACGCACGAACGGCGGTGGTCGGTCCGGGGCGCGGATCGGTTCCAGGGCCTGCCGCTCGTCGACGGCAGGACGGACGACCTGGCGGAGGTGGCCAGGGCAGCCCGGGCGTGGCACGCCGGCGCGGCCCTGGAAGACATCCGCCGGGCGGCGCCTTTCGTGCACCTGAGCGGCCGGTTCGAGGTGCCGGACAACGATCCGGTGCGCCTGACGGAATCCGAGTGGCAGGGCATGCTCCAGGAGGCGAGCGAACTGGAGTACGCCTGGCAGGAGGCATACCAGGCCCTGATCGAGGCGGCGTACGCCGAGCCGGCGCTGCGCGCGCTGTACCCGTTCACGAGTCACTGGGCACTGCGCTTCTCGACCACCACCCGGCCGGGCCTGACCTTCACGGGGCCGTGCCTGACCGCGGGCAGCGACGGCATGTACGGAGTGGGCCGGGGCTTCGTCACTCCGGACCTCGGCCTCTTCACCACGGCGCGCGAGGCCGTGGCGCTGGCCGTGCGCCGGCTGCCCACCGGCCTCGGCCCGGTCGCGCTCGGCGGCTGACCCGCCCGGGCGGCTACGCCCGCTCGACCAGCACCGCACTCCCCTGCCCCACCCCGACACACATCGTCGCCAGGCCCCGCCCCGCCCCGGTCCGCCGCATCCGGTGGAGCAGCGTGGTCAGGATGCGGGCGCCCGAGCAGCCCAGCGGGTGGCCGAGGGCGATGGCCCCGCCGCTCGGGTTGACCAGCTCGGGGTCGACACCGAGCTGGTCCACGCAGGCCAGGGCCTGGGCGGCGAAGGCCTCGTTGAACTCGGCCTCCTCCAGGTCGCCGATGTTCCAGCCGGCTCGGGTCAGTACCTTGCGGGTGGCGGGGACCGGGCCGATGCCCATGACGTCGGGGTGTACGCCCGCGGAGGCTCCGGCGACATAGCGGCCCAGGGACTCCAGGCCCAGTTCGCGCAGGGCGTCCTCGCTGACCAGGAGGAGGCCCGCGGCGCCGTCGTTCATCGGGGAGGCGTTGCCCGCGGTGACCGTACCGCCGTTCCGGAAGACCGGCTTCAGCCGGGACAGCTTCTCGTACGAGGTGTCCTCGCGGACGCACTCGTCGGTGTCGACGACGACCCCGTCGGGGCGTTCCACGGGCAGGAGTTCGTCGTCGAAGTGGCCGTTCTTGCGGGCCAGGGCGGCGCGCTGGTGGCTGCGCAGGGCGAACTCGTCCTGGCGTTCGCGCGGGATGCCGTACCGCGCGGCGACCTCCTCGGCCGTCTCGCCCATGGGGAGCAGGCCGTGCAGGTCCCGCATCGCGGGGTTGACCAGGCGCCAACCGAGGCGGGTGTCGGCGGTCTCGATACGGTGCGGCAGGGCCTCGTCGGGACGGGGCAGGACGAAGGGGGCGCGGCTCATCGACTCGGAGCCGCCCGCGATCACGATGTCGGCCTCGCCGGCGGCGATGGTGCGGGCCGCCGTGGTCACGGCCTCCAGGCCGGACGCGCAGAGGCGGTTGACGGTGGCGCCGGGTACGGACTCGGGGAGGCCGGCGAGCAGCGCGGCCATGCGGGCGACGTTGCGGTTGTCTTCACCGGCCTGGTTGGCGGCGCCCCAGTAGACGTCGTCGATCCGGGCCGGGTCGAGTGCCGGCAGATTGGCGACCAGGGCGCGGACGACGGTCGCGGCGAGGTCGTCGGGCCGTACCGAGGAGAGGGATCCCCGCAGCTTGCCGATGGGGGTGCGGCGGGCGGCCGCGAAGTGGACGGGACGCACGAGAGGACTCCTCACACCACTTAATTAGCACTGCTAGTTTCGGACTATAGACCCTCGGTCCGCCCCCTGTGAAGATTCCGGGGCAGAGCTGCTCTCGGAGGGCGTTATCGCAGGCCGGAACAACCGGCCTGTGTGCTTCCGCATCGGGGTTTGCCCCAGGGGGGCCGGGGCACCCGCGCGTTCATGGAGTGGTTGCGGAGCGCCGCCTGTGTGGATGAGGACCCCGAGTTGTTCTTCCCCGTGGGCACGACAGGCCCGGCCCTGCGGGACGTCGACGCCGCGAAGCGGATCTGTGCGCGCTGCCCGGTGACCGACCAGTGCCTGAGCTTCGCGCTGAGCAGCGGCCAGGCCGCGGGCGTGTGGGGCGGGACCTGCGAGGAGGAGCGCGACGCACTGCTCCGGACCACGAGGAACGACGCGAGGAGGAGAAGCGCCCTATGACGGCTGTGCGGAGCACACTGCCCGACGAGGCCCGCCGGGTCTCGTGCGAGGCACTCCAGGACACTCTGGTGGATCTGCTGGGACTCTCGCTGATCGGGAAGCAGGCGCACTGGAACATCGTCGGACCTCGGTTCCGGTCGATCCACCTCCAGCTCGATGAAGTGGTCTCGGCCGCGCGGAGCTTCGCCGACACGGTGGCGGAGCGGTCCGCGGCGCTCGGCGTCCCGCCGGACGGCCGGCCCGAGACCATCGCCAAGGCCTTCACACTGCCCGCCCCCAAGGAGGGCTGGGTGCGCGACTCGGACGCCGTGCAGGTCATGGTGGAGTCCCTCCAGGACGCCATCGGCCGGCTGCGCGAGCGCATCGACGCGACCGAGAAGGCCGACCTGGTCACCCAGGACCTGCTGATCAGCATCACCGCCGAGCTGGAGAAGCAGCGGTGGATGTTCGACGCCGAGAACGTCCCCCGCGAGGGCTGACCGGCGCGCACGTACGCACGGAAAGGGGCATGTGATGACCGACGCCCTTGAACTCGACGCGCTGTGGGAGGACTTCCACCGCGTGGTGAACATGACCTCGCAGGAGCTCGCGGCCTGGTTGCGGATGCGGGACGCCGACGAGGACGCCGAGCCGCTTCCCGACCAGGCGGGTACGCAGACCGGGCAGCACGTCCTGGCGATCCTGCAGAAGCGGCGCACCGACCTCACCGAGGACGACCTGCGGGTGATGCGGAAGGTCGTGGACACGGTCACGTCGCAGGTGGACGTGGAGAACGAGCCGGAGCCCGAGGTGACGGCCGAGGACACGCGCCGCCGGCGCCGGCTGATGACGGTCGGCCACGATCCCCTCAAGGGGTAGTCGTGGACCGGCAGGAGCGCGTCGTGCGCGAACTGCTCGACGCGCACGGCCGGACGTACGCGGACGAGGCGGGAATCCGGCTGAAGGACACCCCGCAGCCGCTGTACCGGCTGCTGGTGCTGGCCCATCTGCTCAGCGCCCGCATCCGCGGCTCGATCGCGCTGGCCACCGCCCGTGCCCTGCACGAGGCGGGGCTGCGCGACCCGCGCCGCATGGCCGAGGCCGACTGGCAGGAGCGGGTGGACGCGCTCGGCCGGGGCGGCTACCGGCGCTACGACGAGCGTACGGCCACCCAACTCGGTGACGGAGCCGAGCTGTTGAACGAGCGGTGGGGCGGGGATCTGCGGCGCCTGCGCCGGGAGGCGGACGGCAAGGTGTCCGCACTGCGCCATCTGCTGCAGGAGTTCCCCGGGATGGGGCCGGCCGGTGCCGACATCTTCCTGCGCGAGGTACAGGGTGTGTGGCCGGAGGCCGCCCCGTACCTCGACGCCAAGGCGCTTCAGGGCGCCGAGCGGCTGAAGCTGCCGAAGGACCCGGGCCGCCTCGTCGAACTGGCCGGGCGGACCGACCCGGCCGTCCTCGCCGCGGCGCTGGTCCGGGCGGCGGTGGACAAGGACGTCGCCGAGGACACGCTGCGGCGGGCCGCCTGACCGACCGGGCCGCCGCCCGGGCCGGCTCACCCCGGGCGGACTCGGGCCCGGCCACTCACCCCAGCAACCAGCCCCCGTCCACGGGCAGTTCCACCGCGTTGACCGACCGGTTGCGCAGCAGGAAGTCGACCGCGTCCACCACGTCCGCCATGGAGGCCAGCCGCCCGGTGGGCGTCTCGGTACGCAGCACGTCGAGAACCTTCTCCGGTTTGGCCTGCCAGTACGGGCTGTCGCCCACGACGCCGGGGTGCACCGCGTTGACCCGGACGGGAGCGAGTTCGACGGCCAGGGAGTTCATCAGGCCCCGGACGCCCGCGTTGACCGTCGCCACCGTCGTCGCCCCCGGGTAGGGGCGTTCCTTGGCCTGTCCGCCGAAGAGCACGATGGCGCTGTCGTCGTGCAGCCGGGCCCGCAGCGTGTGCACGACCTCCGTGTAGCCGACGAGCTTGAGGGTGACCAGCCGCAGCGCGGCGTCGATGTCGTACTCGTTCACCTTGTTGTCGTCCCGGGAGACACCCGCGACCACCAGATGGTCGACGCGTCCCACGTCGGCCAGCGCCGCCGCGATCTCCAGCGGCCGCGCCAGGTCGAGGGCGATGCCCCGGGCGCCGAACTCCTTGGCGATCAGGTCGGATCGGTGGGCGTCACGGCTGGTCAGGACGACTTCGTCGCCGCGCTCGGCTCGGGCCCGGGCGAACGCGAGGCCGATGCCCGACGTGCCGCCGACGACAAGGACATTGCTCATGACCCCTCCTCAAGCACGTGGCGCAGATAGTCCCAGTCCCTGGTGAACCGGTACGAGTGCCGCGACGGTGGCTGCGGCGCCTGGGTCTCCAGCCACCGCAGGGGCCCCTGCCCGGCATTGACGAACCCATGCACGCAGCCGGCGCCCGCCCACGCGAGGTCCCCGGGCTCCAGCCGGTACCGCTCGCCGTCGAGGGTGGTCTCGGCGACGCCCTCCAGGATCAGATACGTCTCCTCGAAGGGGTGGTCGTGGGTGCCGATGACGCCGTCGGACGCGTACTGCACCATGAACATCGTCGAGCCGACCGCGCCCAGGTCGCTGTCGACCATCATCTTCACGGTGATGCCGCTGTAGACCAGCAGCGCGGTGCGCATGCTCGCCGTGACGGCCAGCAGGTCCTGGGACTGCTTGCCGGGGTCCATCTGGGCGGGCTCGAAGTGACCGAAGGAGCGGGTGCGCGGGTCGCGGACGTCGACCCGGACGGGGTCGCGAACGGGCAGGTCGGGCACCGTCTGGGTGTCGTGGCCGTAGCGGGCCCGCGGCACGGGGGCGAGCATGTCCGCCCAGCGGCCGCCGGTGTCGCCTGCGCCGCGCCAGGCGTGCGGGACGCCGATCGGCAGCAGGCCGTAGTCACCCTCCTCCAGCAGGTACGAGCCCTCGGGCAGGTCGAGGACCACGGCCCCGTCGAGGATGTGGAAGCTCTCCTCGTACGAGTGCACGTGGGCGGGCACACGGCCGTCCGGCCGTAGTTCGCACAGGCCGAAGCCGGTGTGCACACTGCCGTCGCCCTCGCCGACCAGTGTCCGCCGCCGGTGGCCGAGGGCGTCGTACGGCGGCTCGGGCAGTTCGGCCGCCCGGCGCACCAGATGGTTCGTCATGCCGGGGCCCTCTCGCCCGTCCCGTCCTTCGCCTCCTTCGTCTCCTTCGCCGCGAGGAGCCGGTCCCGGGCCTCCGCGACGAGCCGCAGCGCGCGCCCGGTGTCGGCGACCAGCCTGCCGTCGCGCTTGTGGATCACGCCGTCTACGAGGACGGTGTCCACGTTGGACACGTCCGCGCACAGGGTCACCGCGGCCGCCGCGTCGTGCACGGGCGCGACGTTCAGCGCGGTGGCGTCGATCGCGACGATGTCGGCGCGCTTTCCGGGGGTGAGGGAGCCGGTACGGTCCTCCAGTCCTGCGACATGGGCGCCGTTGACGGTGGCGATCTCCAGCATCTGACGCGCTGTCAGCATGGTGCTCGGGACGGGCATGTTGGCCTGCCAGCAGTCGGCGTTGACGCGGGCGCGCTCGGCACCGAAGGCCGCGCGGATCTGGGTGAACATGTCGCCGGGCACGGTGGTGACGACGTCGATGCTGAGCGACGGCCGCAGCCCGTGCTCGATCGCCTGCATCACCGGCGGCCAGCCGTGCCCCATCTGGAGCTCCACCTGCGGTGCGACGGACACCGTGCCCCCGCTGTCGGCGACCATCCGCCACTCCTCCTCGCTGAAGTAGCAGCAGTGGACGTAGGTGGTGTCCGGGCCGAGGAGCCCCATGCCGTGGAGCTGCCTGACCATGCCGAAGCGGCCGGCCAGCCGCCCCATGGCCACGTGCACGGTGATCGGGATGCCCAGTTCGCGGGCGAGCGCCCACTCGGCGGCGACGACCTCGTTGACGCAGAAGCCGGGTCCGCGGGTGGCGAGCCCCATGGTCAGCAGGCCGTCGTCCGACGCGAAGTGCGTCGACCGGATCCGCCGGACGTCGTCGGCCGGTATCGCGATCTTGCTCTCGAACCAGTAGTCGGCGAGGGAGGTGTTGGCGCTGCCGTACGCGTACTGCGCCCGGATGCCTGACTCCGCCAGGCCCTGGATCGCGGCGTCCGGGTGGTCCGGGGTGTTGTTGATGTGCGACCAGTCGACGAGCGTGGTGATGCCGGCGTTGAGGCATTCCAGCGCGCCCGCGAGGTTGGCCGCGTAGACGTCCTCCGGGGTGTACAGGGGTGCGAAGGTGTCGAGGATGTCGACGAAGTAGTCGTCGAGGGTGGCGTCGGGTGCGACGCCCCGGATCGGCGCCTCCCAGGTGTGGCGGTGGGTGTCGACGAAGCCGGGGATCACGATGTGGCCGCTCATGTCCAGGACTTCGGCGTCGGCGCTGATCTCGGGCTCGACGGCCACGATCCTGCCGTCCTCGACGAGGACGTCCCCCTGGGGCAGATCACCGACGGCGGGGTCCATCGAGATCACATGACCGGAGCGCAGCAGTGTTCTTGTGGTCATCGCGCTTCCTCCAGGATGTCGGTGCGGGGTCGGTGGGCAGCGTCGACGGGCAGCTCAGTAGGCGGCGAGTCCGCGGACCGCCGTGACGACCTTGTCGGCGGTGGGGATGACCTGTTCCTCCAGCGCGTCGGCGAACGGCAGCGGGACGCACTCCCCCGCCACCCGCCGCACGGGCGCGTCCAGCAGGCCGAAACCCTCGTCGGCGACGATCGAGACGACGGTGCCGCCCCAGCCGCCCTGGTACGGGTTCTCCTCCACGGTGACGAGCCGCGAGGTCTTGTTCAGCGAGGCGAGGACGGTCGCGGCGTCCAGCGGGACCAGGCAGCGCAGGTCGATCACCTCCGCCTCGATCCCCTCCCCCGACAGCACGTCGGCGGCCTTCAGCGCCAGGGGCACCGTCGAGGCGAGCGCGACGAGCGTGACGTCGGCGCCTTCGCGGACGACGGCGGCCCGGCCCAGCTCGACGACATGATCAGGCGGTGGCGGCGGCCCCTTGGTGGCCAGCAGGGCCTTGTGCTCGAAGAAGACCACGGGGTCGTCGCTGCGGATCGCCGCCGCCATCATGCCGATGACGTCGGCGGGGGTGGCCGGTGCCGCGATCTTCAGGCCGGGGACGGCCAGGGCCCAGTTCTCGGTGGCCTGGGAGTGCTGGGCGCCGAATCCGAGCCCGCCGCCGTTGGCGGTGCGCACGACCAGCGGCACCGTCACCTGGCCGCCGGTCATGTAGCGGACCTTGGGGATCTCGTTGGCGAGGTAGTCCCAGCAGCAGGCCAGGAAGTCGGAGAACATGATCTCCGCGACGGGCCGCATCCCGGTCATCGCGGCGCCCATCGCCGCACCCACGATGGCCTGTTCGGATATGGGCGTGTCCCATACCCGCTCGGGCCCGAACTCCTTCAACAGGCCCATGGTCGTCTTGAACACGCCGCCGGCCGCGGCGATGTCCTCCCCGAGGCACACGACCGACGTGTCCCGGCGCATCTCGCGCGCGATGCCCTCGGCGACGGCTTCCCGGTAGGTGATCACGTCCGCCATGCGGCACCTCCGTCCGCCCACACGTCGGTCAGCGCCTCCCGCGGATCGGGCGGGGGCCCGGCCTTCGCCGCCTCGACGGCCCGCTCGACAAGGGCCCGGGCCCGCTCGTCGGCCTCCGCGACCGTCTCCGTCCCGACCCCCGACTCGGCGAGCCGCCCCCGGGCGAGATCCAACGGGTCGTGCTTGAGCCACCGTTCGACCTCCTCGGCCGGACGGTAGGCAGCCGGGTCGGAGCGGCTGTGCCCGAAGTGCCGGTAGGTCTCGGCCTCCAGTACGGCGGGCCCGTCCCCTGCCCGGGCCCGCCGCGCGAGCCGCGCCACCGCCTCCTCGACGGCCACGACGTCGTTGCCGTCCACGACCTCGCCCGGGATGCCGTGGGCGGGCGCCCGGTCGGCGGCGGGCCGGGCCACCGCCGTGACGTCGGCGATCGGCGTGTACTCCATGTACAGGTTGTTCTCGCACACGAACAGCACCGGCAGCTTCCACACGGCGGCCAGGTTGAGCGACTCGTGGAAGGCGCCGATGTTGGTCGCGCCGTCACCGAAGAAGGCGACCGCGAGCTGGTCCGTGCCGCGCAGCCGGGCCGACCAGGCCGCGCCGACCGCCATCGGGAGATGGGAACCGACGATGGCGTACGAGCCGAGCATGCCGGTGGCCGCCTTGGTCAGGTGCATGGAGCCGCCCTTTGCCTTGCACAGCCCGGTCGCCCGGCTCATCAGCTCGGCGAGGCACTCCTCGGGCGTGGCGCCCCGGGCGAGGGCATGGTGGTGGCCCCTATAGGTGGCGAACACATAGTCGTCCGGGCGCAGGGCGGCGCTCGCCCCCACGGCGATCGCCTCCTGCCCGGCGGCCAGATGCGTGGTGCCCTTCACCAGGCCCTGGAGGAACAGGTCGTGGGCGGCCTTCTCCGTACGGCGGATGACGGCCATCCGCTCGTAGCAGGCGAGGAGTCCGGCGGCGTCCATCAGTCCGCTCCGTCGCCACGAGGGGTGTTGAGATGGGACTGCGACTCCCGGCGGGTGTTCAGCTCACCGCCCACCGTCCAGTACTTGCGCCCGGCCACCAGCAGTTCCTCGGCGGGGAACTTGGTGATCACCTCGCAGCCGTCGGCGGTGACGACGAGCTCCTCCTCGATCCGGGCGGCGGACCAGCCGTCGGCGGCCGGCCAGTACGTCTCCAGGGCGAACACCATGCCCTCTTCGAGGACTTCGGGGTGGTCGAGGGAGACCAGGCGGCTGAAGATCGGCTTCTCCCAGATCGACAGGCCGACGCCATGGCCGTACTGGAGGGCGAACGCGGCGGTCTCGTCGGCGAAGCCGAACTCCTCCGCGCGCGGCCAGACCCGCACGATGTCGGCGGTGGTCGCACCGGGCCGGACGAGCGCGATCGCCTGGTCCATGTACGCGCGGCAGCGCACATAGGCGTCCCGCTGCGCACGGGAGGCGCTGCCCACGGCGAAGGTGCGGTAGTAGCAGGTGCGGTAGCCGAGGTGGCTGTGCAGGATGTCGAAGAAGGCCGGGTCACCGGGGCGGATCAGGCGGTCGCTGTAGACGTGCGGATGCGGCGAACACCGCTCGCCCGAGATGGCGTTGACGCCCTCGACGTACTCGCTGCCGAGGTCGTACAGGACCTTGGCCACGACCCCGACGCACTCGTTCTCGCGCACGCCCGGGCGCAGATACCCGTAGAGCTCCTCGTAGGCCGCGTCGACCATCGCACAGGCCTGGGTGAGCAGGGCGATCTCGTCACCGGTCTTGATCCGGCGGGCCTCCAGGAAGACCTGCTGTCCGTCGACGACGTCGATGCCTTCGGCGCGCAGGGCGGCGAGCACGGGCATCTCGGCCACATCGACGCCGAGCGGTTCGTTCGCCAGCCCGTGGTCGCGCAGCTCGGCGGCGATCTTGGCGGCCACGTCCTCAGCGATACCCGCGTCCGGGTGGAAGGCGCCGCGCAGGGTGGAGATGCCGGCCCGGGCGCCGGTGGGCGGACCGCCCTTGCCGTCGCTGTAGTCGAGCCACGGGTTGTACAGCTGGTGGTGGCGGGCGGCGGAGCCGAAGTCCCAGACGACGGGTTCGCCGTCGCGCACCAGCAGGGCGAAGCGGATCAGCTTGTCCATCGCCCAGGTGCCGATGTGTGTGGCGGTCATGTAGCGGATGTTGGCGAAGTCGAAGCTGAGCACCGCGCCGAGTTCGGAGCGGTTCAGAGATTCGTGCAGCCGGGCCAGGCGCTGTCCGCGCAGCCGGTCCAGGTCGATGCGCTCTTCCCAGTCGACGGCGTTGGGGCCGTATGTGCGGATCGCCATGGCGACCACCCCCACTTCGGAGTGAACGCCCGGGTCCTGCGGGTGTCAAGTGTCACTGAACATCGCCGGAGACGAACCAGACACCGACAGCCGGTACCTCTCCATCGTTGCGGTAGCGGTGGGGGGTCGTCGACTCGAAGGAGACGGCGTCGCCCGGGCGCACGGTGTACTCGTCGAAACCGAGGGTGAGGATCAGTTCGCCGGAGATCAGATAGCCGTACTCGGTGCCGGAGTGCCGCATCAGGGCGCCGGAGCCGGAGGAGGCGCCGCCGGGCCGGTAGGTCACCAGCAGGAAGTCGACATCCGCGCCCGGCACCCGGCCCAGGCGCTCCCACACGACGCCCGAGTCCAGCTCCAGCGTCTCGCGCTCACCCGCACCGACCAGGGGGCCGATCCGCCGCCCCGGATCGGCGGCGAAGGCGGCCAGGGCGTGCAGGACAGCGCCGGGCGGGTTCACGCCGGCCATCGGCGAGGAGGCCCGGGCGTCGAAGAGGGACTCGACGGATATTCCCAGGACGGTCGTGATCGCATAGAGGGTGCTGACGGACGGCTGGCTCTTCCCGGTCTCGATCTGCGACACGAGACTCGCCGACACACCGACTTCTCGTGCGAGCGCACGCAGGCTCGTCCCACGCTCCAGACGCGCCTGCCGGATACGCGCCCCGACGGGCGGCACGACGGCGGCTGACACGGGCGGCTCCTCTCGGGTCCCAGGCCGTGTGTGCAGTCTCATTGAACAGCGCGCGGGAGCCCCGGCGCCACTACTTCCCTGCCGGGAACACCGCCGTCACCTGCCGGCCCGCTCCCCCGTCCACACAGCCGCGAGGTCCCGCGTGCAGCTCGCCGCCCAGCGCCGTCACACGTTCGGTCAGGCCGACCAGGCCGAAGCCGCCGCCGTGGGCGGCCTCCGGGAGCTGGGTGCCGCCGTGCCGTCGTCCGTCACCGTGACCTCCAGCCGGTCGCCGGGGCAGGCCGGCCGGACGGCGACCTCTGTGGCGTCGCCCCCGTGGCGCCGTTCGTTGGTCAGCGTTTGCACGACCCGGAAGGCAGCCGCCTGCACCTCGTGCGGCAGGTCGTCGGACACGGCCGGGTCGCGGTGCAGGACGGTTCTCCGAACCGGGCCCGCAAAGCCTTCGACAGGTCCGCGACGGCGGCCAGGTCGCCGACGGGCCGGCGGTCGGCGAACGCCGGGCCGGAGTCGCGCAGCACGCCCACCGTGCGCCGCATGGACGCCGGCACCTCGCCCTGCAACGACCGGTAGTGCCGCATCGGCAGCAGGAGCACGGCGACCGCGTCGAGCACCCCGCACACCAGGGCCCACGGCCACGGGCAGTGGCGTACGGCGACGAACAGCAGGCTCAGCAGGACCGCCACCTCGCCCGGCCCGGAGGGCGCCTCCGCACGGTCCGCCGACAGCACGCCCGCCGTGTGGAGCGCGGAGACCACGGCGGGCGCTGCGGTGCGCAGCTCCTCCGCAGCCCTGCCCCGGACCCTGTCCAAAGCCCGGTCCCAAGCCCTGAGGCATGATCGACCCATGACGACTCCCGGCCAACCCGGCCCGCCCGGCGGCCCCGGTCGCCGCGGCGCTCCCATCCGGGTGCTCATCGCGGACGACCAGGACATGATCCGTACCGGATTCCGGTTCTTCCTCGACGCCCAGCCGGACATCACCGTGGTCGCCGAGGCCCGCGACGGCGAGGAGGCCGTGGCGCTGGCCCGGCGCGAACGGCCGGACGTGTGCCTGCTGGACATCCGGATGCCGAAGCTGGACGGGCTGGAGGCGACGCGCCTGCTGGCCGGGCCGGACGTCGCCGACCCCGTGCGGGTGGTCGTGGTCACCACCTTCGACCTCGACGAGTACGTGTACGGCGCGCTGCGCGGCGGCGCCTGCGGATTCCTGCTCAAGGACTCCGGGCCGACCCTCCTCGCGGAGGCCGTCCGGGCCGCCGCCGCGGGCGACTCGCTGGTCTCCCCCTCGGTCACGGTCCGGCTGCTCAAGCACGTCACCGCGCCGGCGGCCGCCGACATCGCGCCACGGCCGGCGCCTGCGGCCCCCTCCGCTCCGCTCCGGGAGCCGCTGACCGAGCGCGAGCTGGACGTGGTCCGCCTGGTCGCCCTCGGCCGTACCAACGCCGAGATCGCGGCCGAACTGTACGTCTCCCTCTCCACGGTCAAGACGCACCTGTCCAGCGTCCAGCTCAAGCTGGCCGCCCGGAACCGCGTCGAGATCGCGGCCTGGGCCTGGCAGAACGGCTGGGTCCGGGCCGGAGCGTGAGGCGTCCGTGCCGCGGGCGGCGCTCACCCGAACAGTCCGGTGCCGGTGGTGGGCCGTCGGTACCGGTGGTGCGCTGAGGACATCCACGTTCTCAGGAGGCGCTCCCGATGACCCGTCGTCCGTACCGGCTCGTCCGCGTTCTCTCCTGCGCCCTGGCGGCAGGCACGCTGCTGGGCACCGCCGCGTGCTCGGACGGCGACGGCGGCGACGACGGTTCACGCGTCCCGGGCGTCACCGCGTCACAGGTCGCAGGCAAGCGGCAGACCCCCTCTCCCACCGCCACCCTCACCACGGACGGCGCACGGACCGCGCTGATCACCGAGGCGGACATCGAGGACGACTGGACCCAGGTCAAGGACACGGAGGCCGACAACTGGCACGACAGCCTGCTCATCGGCACGGTCGACGTCTCCGACTTCCTCACCGCCAAGGCCCAGGCCGCCGACTGCCAGCGGCTCCTCGACTCCCTCTTCGACGACGATCTGCTGGGCAGGCCGTCCGGGGCGTCCGAGCTGCGCGGCTTCGAGCAGGGCGACTCACGCCTGCTGTACCAGGTCGCCTCCTACGAACGGACCGACCCGCAGGACTCGTTGAACTGGATGGCGAACCTGCCGGAGAAGTGCGACCAGTTCACCGTCACCGACGACGGCGAACAGCGCACCGTCCAGGTCGTCGAGACCTCGCTGCCCGGCGTGGGCGACGCCCGTGAGGGCCTGCGCGTGACGGTGCGGGGCCGGACCGGGGGCGCGCAGGCCACGCTGACCCTGGACGTCGCCGCCGTACGCGTCGGTGACGACGCGATCACCGTCACGGCGGGCGGGCTCGACGGGGACGAGAGCGACTCCGTCCAGCAGGCGGTGCGGCTCGGTACCCAGCGCTTGAAGGATGTACTGGCCGGCAAGACGCCCTCCCCGAACCCCGGCGAGGTCGACTGACCCGGTCCGCGGCTCTCCCCCGCAGCGCGCACCGCCGACGGCCCGGCCGGCTCTGCCGATTCCCGGGACAGGTGATCATCAAAGCGGCACAATGGCGGCGATGACCGGTACCGGTCGCTCGTGCGAGGAGAGGAAGAGACGTGAGTGAGAGCCACACCCCGCCGAGCGGCTCGGCGAGGCTGAACACCGGTGTGGCGCACAACGCGCGCGTGTGGAACTACTGGATCGGCGGCAAGGACAACTACGAGGTCGACCAGCAGGTCGGCGAGCAGGTGGCCGGCATGTTCCCGATCATCCGGGACATCGCCCGGGCGGACCGGGACTTCCTGGGCCGGGCCGTGTCGTTCCTGGCCGGCGAGCGCGGGGTGCGGCAGTTCCTCGACATCGGCACGGGCCTGCCGACGGCGGCCAACACCCACGAGATCGCCCAGCGGCTCGCGCCCGACTCACGGATCGTCTACGTCGACAACGACCCGATCGTGCTGGTGCACGCCCGCACCCTGCTGACCGGCACCCCCGACGGCGTGACCGCCTACATCGACGCCGACGTGCACGACCCGGACGCCATCCTCGAAAGGGCCGGGCACACCCTCGACCTCACCCGGCCCGTCGCCGTCATGATGCTGGGCATCCTCAACTTCGTCCTGGACACGGAGCAGGCCCGGGACATCGTGCGCCGTGTGATGGCCGCCGTCCCCGCCGGCAGCTACCTGGTGCTCACCCACCCCACGTTCGACGACGAGCTCGGGGGCGCGGGGCAGATCCCGGCCATGAAGTTCTGGAACGAGAACGCCACTCCCCCGATCACCGCCCGCAGCGGCGCGGACATCGCCGCGTTCTTCGAAGGTCTGGAGCTGCTCGAGCCGGGCATGGTGTCGTGCGGGCGGTGGCGTGCCGACGCCGGCTCGGCCGTGCTGGTACCGCAGTACGGCGCGGTGGCCGTCAAGGCCTGACGGAGGACGTATGACGACCCTGGCCGATCCGGTGCCCGGCGGCCGTCCCGGCGATGTGGAGCGGGCCACCGCGCTGAGCGGCGAGCTGTCCGGGCGGGGTGTGCACGGCGTCGTGCTGTCCTACGTCGACACCGCGGGCATCGGCAGGGTGAAGACGATCCCGACGGCCCGGCTCGCCTCCGCCGCGGCCTGGGGCGTCGGCATGTCCCCGGTGTTCGACACGTTCCTGGCGAACGACTCCATCGTCACCACCGACGTCCTCGGCTCCCCCGACGGCGATCTGCGCCTCTACCCGGACCTCGACCAGCTCGTGGTGCTGGCCGGGCAGCCCGGCTGGGCGTGGGCGCCGGTCGACCGGGTCACACAGGACGGGGATCGGCATCCCGGCTGCGGTCGTACGTTCCTGCGCCGGGTCGTCGCCGAGGCGGCCGAGCGGCACGGCCTGACGTTCAAGGCGGCCGTGGAGGTCGAGTGGACCCTGGCCCGCGGGGACGCGCCCGGCGACGCGTTCGTGCCCGCGACGACGGGCCCGGCGTACGGGGCGGCGCGGCAGGTCGAACTCGGTGACTGCACCGCCGACCTGCTGGCGGCGTGCGCGGCCCAGGGCCTCGACGTGGAACAGGTCCATCCCGAGTACGCGGCCGGGCAGTTCGAGATCTCGGTGGGTGCCGTCGACCCGGTGGCGGCGGCGGACCGCAGCGTGCTGGTGCGCCAGACGGTTCGCGCGGTGGCCCAGCGGCACGGGCTGCGCGTCTCGTTCGCTCCGGCCGTCGTGGGGCAGGGCGTCGGCAACGGCGGGCACATCCATCTGTCGGCCTGGCGCGGCGGGGTGAATCTGCACTCCGGGGGCGAGGGCCGCTACGGCATGACGGCCGAGGCGGAGTCGTTCACGGCCGGCCTCCTCGCCCACCTGCCCGGTCTCACGGCCGTGACCGCGCCGAGCCCCGCCAGCTATCTGCGGCTTCGGCCCTCCCAGTGGGCCGGGGTGTTCACCGCGTGGGGCCACGAGACCCGGGAGACCGCCCTGCGCGTCGTCACGGGCACCGCGGGCCTGCGCGACCAGGCGGCGAACCTCGAGATCAAGCCCGTCGACCTGGCCGCCAACCCCTACCTCGCGATCGGCTCCCTGATCGCCGCCGGGCTGGACGGCCTCACGTCGTCCGCCGTCCTGCCCGAGGAGACCACCGGTGACCCGGCACGGCTGGCCGAGGCCGACGCGGCGGCCCGGGGCGTGCGGCGGCTGCCGGTCTCGCTGGAGCGGGCCGTCAAGGAGTTCCGCGAGGACGATGTGCTGCGGGCGGCCCTCGGCCCGGTCCTGGCCGACGCGGTGATCGCCGTACGGCGCGGAGAGCTGGCGTCCGTCGCCGGTCTCGACGACGACCAGGTGGCGGCGGCGTACCGGTGGAAGTACTGACGTGGGCGCGGTCCGCGAGGCGCTCGACGCCCTGAGCCTGGTCGACCACCACTGCCACGGCACGGTGGCCGCCGATCTCGGCCGGGAGGCCTTCGAGCCGCTCCTCACGGAGGGCGACGCGTGGCCGGGCGTCTCGCCCTTCGACAGTCCCGCGGGCGTGGCCGTGCGCCGCCACTGCGCTCCCGTGCTGGACCTGCCGCGGCACGCTCCCGTCGAGCAGTACCTGGCGCGGCGCTCGGAGCTCGGCTGGCGCGAGGTGCAGCGGCGCTTCCTGACCGCCTCGGGCACGGACGTCTTCTGCGTCGACACCGGTTTCGCCCCCGACCGGCTCACCACCCCACGCCAGGTCGCCGAGGCCGCGGGCGGGTCGGCGTACGAGGTCGTGCGGCTGGAGAGCGTCGCCGAGTCGGTGCGGGCCGCGGGGGTCGAGCCGGACGCCTACGCCGACGCCTTCCGCGCGGCGGCGCTGGCCGCCGTACAGCGGCCGGGCGTGGTGGCCGTGAAGTCGGTGGCGGCCTACCGCACCGGCTTCGGCCTGGACCCGGCCCGCCCCTCGGACGCGGAGGTCACCGGCGCCGCCCGGCACTGGTCGGCCCGCGGCGGTCGCCTGGACGACCCGGTCCTGGTCCGGCACCTGCTGTGGACCGCCGTCGACCTCGGCCTGCCGCTCCAGCTGCACACCGGGTTCGGCGACAGCGACATCCGGCTGCACCGGGCCGACCCGGCCCGTCTCACGGACTGGCTGCACCTGACC
This sequence comes from Streptomyces afghaniensis, assembly GCF_044327915.1. Lineage (NCBI taxonomy): Bacteria > Bacillati > Actinomycetota > Actinomycetes > Kitasatosporales > Streptomycetaceae > Streptomyces > Streptomyces afghaniensis. The sequence goes on along the minus strand of NZ_JBIRGJ010000001.1, from coordinate 1,330,481 downwards.
GCCGGGACCGTCCCGGTCCTGCTGCTGCACTGCTGGCCCTACCAACGGCAGGCCGCGTACCTCGCGGCGGTCTTCGAGCAGGTGCATCTCGATGTCGGCCTCACGCTCCACCACGTCGGCCCGGCCCGGGCCGGTGCGGTCCTCGCGGAGGCCCTGGAGATCACACCGTTCCGCAAACTGCTGTACAGCTCCGACGCGTACGGTGTGCCGGAGTTCTTCCACCTGGGGGCCCTCGCCTTCCGGCAGGGCCTGGCGGAACTGCTCCAGGAGCGGGTGGACGCCGACGAGCTGTCCCTGCCGGACGCGCTGCGGATCGCCCGGTGGGCCGGGCGGGACAACGCCCGCCGGGTCTACGGGCTCCCGAACGGCTTCCGGGAAGGCGGTTGAACGGCGTGTGGCCGGTCACAGTTCCTCCCGAGCGGCTACCCAGGAAGTCCGAACGGCTGAAAGTATGATCAAGCGATGTCTGACATGACCGAAACCACGCCCGGCTGGCTGTCCTCCGACGAACTGGAGATGACGCGCGCCCGCATGCCGATCCTGTACGTCGATGCCGTCCCGGTCCGCGTCGACGACAGCGGCGAAGTCACGAGTGTCGGTGTGCTGCTGCGCATGGGACCCGACGGAACGGTCAGCCGGACGCTGGTGTCCGGCCGCGTGCTGCACCACGAACGCGTCCGGGACGCCCTCCTGCGCCACCTGGAGAAGGACCTCGGCCCGGTCGCGCTGCCCCGGGTCCCGACGTCGCTCCAGCCGTTCACGGTCGCGGAGTACTTCCCGACGCAGGGCATCACGCCGTACCACGACCCCCGCCAGCACGCGGTCTCCCTCGCCTACATCGTGCCGGTGACGGGTGACTGCCGGCCCCGGCAGGACGCCCTCGACCTGGTGTGGTTCAGCCCGCAGGAGGCCGTCTCGGAGGCGGTGCAGAGCGAGATGCCGGGCGGTCACGGGGTGCTGCTCAAGCAGGCGCTGGCCCATGCGGGCTGCGTGATCTGACGGGTGCGGGCCATCACCGAGGGGTGAGCTGATGCGGCTTCCCGACATGCCGCTGCACGACCCGTTCGTCGTCGCCGACGAACCGACGGGCACCTACCATCTCTACACGTCCAACGACCCCTCCGTGTCGGGCGTGGACGGCACCGGCACGATGGTGTACCGCAGCCGCGACCTGCGCGACTGGACGCGCCCCGTCGTGGTGTTCCTGACCGCCGAGCAGGAGGGCATCTGGGCGACCGACGGCGCCTGGGCCCCGGAGGTGCACGCCTGGGACGGCAGGTACTTCCTCTTCACCACGCTGCACGACGCGGACAAGCCGCTCCCGGTCCCGCCGCCCAACCAGTGGGGTGTCCCGTTCCGGACCCCGACCCATATGCGCGGCACGATCACGGCCGTCTCCGACTCGCTGCTCGGACCGTTCACCGTGATCGACCCGGCACGACCCGTCCCGCCCGAGCACCTCATGACCCTCGACGGCACCCTGTACGTCGACCCGTCCGGGCAGCCCTGGATGGTGTACGCGCACGAGTGGCTCCAGACGATCGACGGCACGATGGAGGCGATCCGGCTGGCTCCCGACCTGTCCCGGACGGTCGGCGACCCGGTGTACCTCTTCAAGGCCTCGGACGCGCCCTGGACCGCCGAGCAGATCCCCGCGGGCGTACCCCACCAGCTGCCGCCGTACATCACCGACGGCCCCCAGCTGTACCGCACCCCTGACGGGTCCCTGCTGATGCTGTGGTCGACGTACGAGAAGAACACGGCGGGCCGGGACGGCACGATCAGCGGCGGCTACGTGCAGACGTACGCCGTGTCGAGATCCGGGGACGTCCGGGGCCCGTGGCAGCAGCACCGGCCCCTGGTCCGTGACGACAGCGGCCACGGCATGCTGTTCCACACCTTCGACGGCCACCTGATGATGATCCTCCACCGGCCCTTCGAGAACGCGCGCGGGAAGCTCTACGAGATGGAGCTCCGCGGTCACGAGCTGAGGGTGCTGCGCCGCCGCGACGACCTCGACGGGGGCGGCTGACCCAGCCCGGCGGCTGCCCCGAACGCAATCAGCGGATCTGCCGATATCGGCAGACCCGCTGGTCGACTCTGTCGGGACGACAGGATTTGAACCTGCGACCCCTTGACCCCCAGTCAAGTGCGCTACCAAGCTGCGCCACGTCCCGTTGCCCATCTGACCTGGGGATTCCCCCGGCCGAACGCGCAGGGAAACAATACCGCACTCGCGCCGGTGATCGCGCATCCGTTTCCGGACGCCCGCCGCTTGACCTCAACGTTGGTTGAGGTTGCACGCTCGTCCGCATGACGAATGCGACGGACATGACACACAGCTACGCCGATCTGCCGGGGCTCATGGGCCTGATGACCGGCGACGAGAAGCACGGCCCGGCCGCGACGTCCACGCTGGACGTGCTGTGGGTGCTGTACGACCGGGTGCTGCGGGTGAGCCCGGAGGGGATGGCCGACCCGGAGCGGGACCGGTTCCTGCTGTCGAAGGGGCACGGGCCGATGGCGTACTACGCCGTGCTGGCCGCCAAGGGCTTCATCCCGGTGGAGTGGCTGCCCGGCTTCGGCGCGTACGACTCCCCCCTCGGTCACCATCCCGACCGCACACTCGTGCCGGGGGCCGAGATCGGCAGCGGATCGCTCGGGCACGGGCTGCCGATCGCCGTCGGTACGGCACTGGGGCTGCGCGCCCAGGGGCTCGACGAGCCGCGGGTGTGGGCGCTGATCGGGGACGCCGAGCTGGACGAGGGCAGCAACCACGAGGCGATCGCCTTCGCCGGGCCCGCCGGGCTCGACCCGCTGCACACCGTCGTCGTCGACAACTCCTCCGCGTCGTACGCGCGGCCCGGCGGGATCGCCGCCCGCTTCGAGGCGGCGGGCTGGTCCACGCTGACCGTCGACGGCCGTGACCACGAGGCGCTGTACGCCGCCTTCACCGCCCCGCACCCGGGCCGCCCGCACGCGGTCGTGGCCCGGGTCGAGCCCAAGTCCGCCTGACCTCCCCCTCCGGAAAGGAACCAGAACTCCATGGACACCATGCGCGACCGTTTCGCCCCTGTCGTCTCCCGGCTGCTCGACGAGGATCCCCGGGTCGCCGTCGTCCTCGCCGAGATCGGCAGGGACGGCTTCACCGAGGCCGCCCGGCGCCATCCCGACCGGGTCGTCAACGTGGGCATCCGCGAGCAGCTCCTGGTCGGGGCGGCCGCGGGGCTCGCGCTGACCGGGCTGCGGCCCGTCGTGCACACCTTCGCCAGCTTCCTCGTCGAGCGGCCCTTCGAGCAGGTCAAGCTGGATCTCGGGCACCAGGACCTGGGCGCGGTGCTGGTGAGCGCCGCCGCCTCCTTCGACTGGCCGGCGGGCGGCTACACCCACATGGCGCCGGGCGATGTGGCGCTGCTCGACACCCTGGACGGCTGGACCGTCCATGTGCCGGGACACCCGGACGAGGCCGAGACGCTGCTGCGGCACGCGGTCGCCGCGGGCGACGACAAGGTCTACGTGCGGCTGTCCGTGCAGTCCAACGGGCGGGCGCTGCCCGTCGACGGGCAGCATGTCCGCACGGTCCGCGAGGGGCGCTCCGGGGTCGTGGTCGCCGTCGGGCCGATGCTCGACACGGTGCTCGCCGCCACCGAGGGCCTCGACGTCACGGTCCTGTACGCGACCACCGTCCGCCCCTTCGACGGGGCCGCCCTGCGCCGGGCCACCCGGGCGGCCGGGACGGACGTCGTCCTCGTCGAGCCCTACCTGGCGGGCACCTCGACGGCCGCCGCGAACGACGCGCTGTCCGAGGTGCCGCACCGGGTGCTGGGGCTGGGCGTGGACCGTCGCGAACTACGGCGGTACGGGCAGGTGGCGGAGCATGTCGCCGCCCATGGCCTCGACGCCCGGTCGCTGCGGGAGCGCATCGGGGGGTTCGTCGGGGCGACGGCACCCGTGTGAGACCCGGAGGTCACTCCCCCGCCGCCAGACCCAGCCGTGGGTGTGCCTCAAGGAGCCGGGTCGGGGCCGCCTGACGCCAGGAGTCGGCCAGGATGTCCCGCAGCTCGTCCTCGTCCTCCAGCGCGTCGAGCCGGGCCCGCACCCAGGCGAACTGCGCCTCGTGGTCGGCGATCCAGAACTTCTCCGGCTCGGCGAGCACCAGTTCGTCCCGCTCCTCCTTGGGGCAGCGCACGGCGATGGACGTCTCGTCCTCCGGCAGCGTGGCGAACATCTTTCCCGCGACCCGGAACGTGGGCATGCTCCAGGCGATCTTCTCCGTCGTGTCCGGCAGGGACAGAGCGATACGTCGTACGTCTTCGGCATCCGGCATGGCAGGCACCGTACCGGCTGCCACTGACAATCACCTGGTGAGAGCGGTTGCGGCTACGTGCTTGTAGTAGATCGTCGTCGGCCGCAGCTCCCCGTCGGGGCTCGCCGCGTAGTCGGGGATCGCGCCGATCGCGGTCCAGCCTGCGGAGCGGTACAGGTGCTCGGCGGGGCTGCCGGTCTCGGTGTCCAGATGCAGGAGGGTGACGCCGGCCTCGGCGGCGGCGCCCTCCGCCGTGGTCAGGAGCCCGCGTCCGAGGCCACGGCCGCGGGCGTCCGGGTGCACCATGAGTTTGACGAGTTCGGCGCGGTGACGGCTGTTCGCCTTGGCGGGGAAGGCCAGGCTCACGCTGCCCAGCACCCGGTCCCCGTCGTGCGCCGCCCAGACGGTGAGCCGTCCCGCTGCCACGTCGCCCGCCCGCTCCTCCCACCAGGCGAGCGCCTCCGCACGGTCGAGCGGGGCGAGGAAGCCGACCGAGGCACCGCCGTTCACGGTGTCGGCCAGCAGATCCGCCAACCCGGCCTGGTGGCCGGCGAGCCGGGCTGCGTCCAGACGCTCGACGATCACGGCCGCACCACCGCCAGCAGATACCGGACGCCCTCGGGAGCGGCGCACCGGAACCGGGTCGGGCCCCACACGCGCATGCGCAGGCAGTCCCCGGTGCCGAGGTGGTGCTCGGTGTCCTGCGCGGTCACGTCGAGGGCCCCTTCCAGGATCCAGATGTGCTGTTCCAGGCCGGTGACGGGCGGACGGTCGTAGGCGATGTCGGCTCCGGCGGTGAGGTGTCCTTCGACGAGTTCGCCGCGCAGCGCGGCGTGTGGTGGTGACACGGATCGCCGTACGAAGCCGGAGGCCTGGTCCTTCCAGACGGGCTGGTCGGCGGCCCGCAGCACGGGTGCAGGCTCGGCCTCGACCTCGCTGAGCAGTTGGGACATGGTCCGCCCGTAGACGGCACACAGGCGGTTCAGGAGGGAGGCCGTGGGGCTGATCTCCGCCCGTTCGGCCCGGGACAGGGTGGAGCGGCTCGCTCCGCTGCGGTCCGCCAACTCGCCGAGAGAGTAGCCATGTTCGGTCCGCAGCTCGGCCAGGCGGGCGCCCAGCCGGGTGTCGACCGCGTCGGCGTCATCACTTCTCATATCCGGGACGCTATCCCGGATATGAGACGGCCGCGTTAACGAGTCCTCACACCCCGGCCGCCGCGCCGAGCGCGTCCAGCACCGGGCGGATCAGCGGATGCTCCTCGGCTCCCCGGCGCACGGCGGCGAAGACCCGCCGGGTGGGCGCCGTGCCGTCGACGGGGCGGACGATCACCCCGGCGAGGTCCATGCCGCGCAGCGCCGAGCGCGGCACGAGGGCGACGCCCGCGCCGGCGGAGGCGAGGGCGACGACCGCGCGGAAGTCGTCCGAGGAGTGCTCCATGCTCGGCTGGAAGCCGGCTTTCTCGCAGGCCAGGACCACCACGTCGTGGCAGGGGTTGCCAGGGTACGGGCCGATCCACGCGTCCTTGGCCAGTTCGGCCAGCGGGACCTCCGCCGCGTCGGCCAGACGGTGCGTGACCGGCACGACCGCGTCGAAGGGCTCGGCGTACAGCGGCACATGGGTCAGCCGGGGGTCGTCGGCGGCGGGGGCGCCCCGGTACTCGACGGCGACGGCGACATCGACCTGCCGGTCCAGCACCATCGGCAGACTGGCGTCGCCCTCGGCGTCCTGGACACGGATGCGGATCCCGGGCGCCGACTCGGCGAGGCGGGCCACCGCGGGCGCGACGACCAGCGCGATGCCGGTCGCGAAGGAGGCGACCGTGACGGTGCCGGCCGAGCCCGAGCTGTAGGCGGCCAACTCGGCCTCGGCCCGCTCCAGTTGGGCGAGGACCACGTTGGTGTGGCCGAGCAGGATCTCGCCGGCGGGGGTGAGGCGTACACCCTTGGCGCCGCGCTCGACGAGCCGGTGCCCGGTCTCCTGCTCCAGGGCGGCGAGCTGCTGGGACACCGCCGACGGGGTCAGATACAGCGCGGCGGCAGCCGCCGTCACCGTACGGTGGTCGGCCACCGCACGGAGGATGTGGAGCCGCCGCGCTTCGATCATGCGATCGATTCTCTCAGGTCGCCGGTGTTTTTCAGCCGGCCAGCTCCGCCCGTGCCGCCACGAAGGCCTCGACCGCGCGACGGACGTCCTCGGTCGAGTGCGCGGCCGACAGCTGGACGCGGATGCGGGCCTGGCCCTGCGGCACCACCGGGTAGGAGAAGCCGATCACGTACACGCCGCGCTCCAGCAGCAGCTCCGCCATGCGCCCGGCGACCGTCGCGTCACCGATCATCACCGGGGCGATGGGGTGGTCACCGGGCAGGACGTCGAAGCCCTCCTCGGTCATCCTGCCGCGGAAGAGAGCCGTGTTCTCGGAGAGGCGGACGCGCAGGTCGTCCGCCGACTCCAGCAGGTCGAGCACCTTCAGGGAGGCCGCCGCGATCACCGGGGCGAGCGTGTTCGAGAAGAGGTACGGCCGGGAGCGCTGGCGCAGCAGCGCGACGATCTCCGCGCGGGCGGCGACATAGCCGCCCGAGGCGCCGCCGAGCGCCTTGCCGAGCGTGCCGGTGATGATGTCGACGCGGTCCATGACGCCGTGCAGCTCGGGCGTGCCACGGCCGCCGGGGCCGACGAAGCCGACGGCGTGCGAGTCGTCGACCATGACCATCGCGTCGTAGCGGTCGGCGAGGTCGCAGATCTCGCGCAGCGGGGCCACGTAACCGTCCATGGAGAAGACGCCGTCGGTGACGATCAGGCGGCGGCGCGCGTCGGAGGCCTCCTTCAGGCGGGCCTCCAGCTCGGCCAGATCACGGTTGGCGTACCGCAGGCGGCGGGCCTTGGACAGCCGGATGCCGTCGATGATCGACGCGTGGTTGAGCGCGTCGGAGATGACCGCGTCCTGCGGACCGAGCAGCGTCTCGAACACGCCGCCGTTGGCGTCGAAGCAGGAGGAGTACAGGATCGTGTCCTCCTGGCCGAGGAACGCCGACAGCCGCGCCTCCAGCTCCTTGTGCACCTCCTGCGTGCCGCAGATGAAGCGGACGGAAGCCATGCCGTAGCCCCAGCGGTCCAGGGCCTCGTGCGCGGCGGCGACGACCTCGGGGTGGTCGGCGAGTCCGAGGTAGTTGTTGGCGCAGAAGTTGAGGACCTCGCCGGGGCGGCCACCGGCCGTGACGTTCACGGTGGCGGACTGCGGGCTGCCGATCACGCGCTCGGGCTTGTGCAGTCCGGCGGCGCGGATCTCGTCGAGGGTGGCGCGCAGGTCGTCGCGCACGGAGTCGAACATGAGGGCTCCTGAAATGCTTGGCGGTGAGGGGGAGTTACGCGGTCCAGTCGAGGATGACCTTGCCGCCGCGGCCGCTCGCCGCGTCGGCGAACGCCGCCTCGAAGTCGCGGAAGCCGTACCGGCCGGTGATCACGGGCGCGAGGTCGAGGCCGCCTTCCAGCAGCACGGACATCGCGTACCAGGTCTCGAACATCTCGCGGCCGTAGATGCCCTTGACGGTGATCATCGAGGTGACGATCCGGGCCCAGTCGACGGGGAACTCCTGAGCGGGCAGGCCAAGCATCGCGATCCGGCCGCCGTGCGTCATGTTGGCGATCATGTCCCGCATGGCCTCGGGGCGGCCGGACATCTCCAGGCCGATGTCGAAGCCCTCGCGCAGGCCGAGCGTGCGCTGCCCGTCGGCGATGGTGGCGCCCGCGACATTGAGCGCGAGGCTGACCCCGACCTTGCGGGCCAGTTCCAGCCGCTCCTCGCTGACATCGGTGATCATGACGTTGCGGGCTCCGGCGTGCCGGGCCACGGCGGCGGCCATCAGCCCGATCGGGCCCGCACCGGTGATCAGCACGTCCTCACCGACGAGCGGGAACGACAGCGCGGTGTGCACGGCGTTGCCGAACGGGTCGAAGATCGCGGCCACTTCGAGGTCGACGGGCACCCGGTGCACCCAGACGTTGGCGGCGGGCAGGACGACGTACTCGGCGAAGGCCCCGTCCCGGCCCACACCCAGCCCGATGGTGGCCCGGCACAGGTGGCGGCGCCCGGCCTGGCAGTTGCGGCACTTGCCGCACACCAGGTGGCCCTCGCCGCTCACCCGGTCGCCGACGGCGATGTCGGTGACGTCCCGCCCGGTCTCCACGACCTCGCCGACGAACTCGTGCCCGACCACGAGCGGGGTGCGGATCGCCTGCCGCGCCCAGCCGTCCCAGGCCCTGATGTGCAGGTCGGTGCCGCAGATACCGGTGCGCAGCACCTTGATCAGTACGTCGCCGGGCCCGACGGCGGGCTCCGGGACGTCCGCGAGCCACAGCCCGGGCTCCGCCTTCTGTTTGACCAGCGCCTTCACCGCTACGGCTCCAGGGGGTGAGTCCCGGGTCCGGGCACGCCGAAGGTGCCCCCGGGCCGGGAGAGGAGTGGGATCGCACAGCAATCTGCCGTACGGCGGCCGCACCGGTCCATCGAGGTTTTCTTAAGCGGCGCCTCAGCTTTCCTTCACGCCCGCCCGGGTGCGCCGTGGAAACCCGGGGCGTGTCAGTAGGGCAGCCTGCCGTCCCAGCCCTCCAGCTGTACGACCAGCTGCGCGGCGTGTTCCTTGATCGCCGTCAGGCCCGGCTTCCCCCACGGCCGGGGCCCGACGTCGGCGACGCTGACCGTGCCCAACACCAGGCCCGTGCCGTCGATGAGCGGTGCTCCCAGATAGGAGCGGATACCGAACTCGTCGACCACCGGATTGCCCGCGAACCGCGGATAGTCGTGGACGTCCTCCAGGACCAGGGCCTTGCGTCGCGCCACCACATGGGGGCAGAAGCCATAGTCGCGGGGCAGGGTACGGCCCACCCGGGGGCTGGTGCCGTCGCTGCGCACCACCGGCGCGACGGCCGGGACGTACAGGCCGGCGTAGAACTGGCCCCGCTCGTCCGGGAAGTTGACCATGGCGTACGGCGCCCCGGTGAGCTCGGCGAGGCCGTGCGCGAAGGCGTCGAGTGCGGGTTCGGGGCGCTCCCCCAGACCCAGCAGGCGCAGTCGGCCGGCGCGGGCGGGGGCCTCCTTGTCCTCGGGTGTGAGCAGCAGACGACCGGCCGGGCGCGGCGGGTCGTAGCTCATGGGCGTCCTCCCGGACTGTGGGCATGTGTCATATACGGGCTCCCTGGCGGGTGTTGGGGAATCACATGTGGGATCACTTGTGGCGTTCACATGTGGGCGCCATACCCCGTGGTGGTGGCGGGCGCATGGGCGATGAGGTGACGCACGAGGGTCAGCAGGGTCTGGACCCCGGAGCTGGAGATCCTGGCGTCGCAGCACACGACGGGGATCTCCTCGGAGAGATCGAGGGCCGCGCGCACCTCCTCGGGGTCGTAGCGGTAGGCGCCGTCGAACTCGTTCACGGCGACGATGAAGCCGAGGCCGCGCTGCTCGAAGAAGTCGACGGCCGCGAAACACTCCTCGAGCCGGCGGGTGTCGGCGAGGATGACCGCGCCGAGCGCGCCCTCGCACAACTCGTCCCACATGAACCAGAACCGCTCCTGTCCGGGGGTGCCGAACAGGTACAGCACGTGTTTCGGGTCGAGCGTGATGCGGCCGAAGTCCATGGCCACGGTCGTCTCGACCTTGTTCTCGATGCCGTCGAGGTTGTCGGTCGCGGCACTGACGGTGGTGAGCAGCTCCTCCGTGCTGAGCGGCGCGATCTCGCTGACCGCGCCGACGAAGGTCGTCTTGCCCACGCCGAACCCGCCCGCCACCAGGATCTTGAGGGCGGTGGGGAACGGATCGCCGCCGTGGCCGGAAGCGTCGGCGTAGTCAGAGCTGTCGTCGTAGTCCATCGAGCACTGCCTCCAGAAGGGCCCGGTCCGTCGGGTTGTGGTGGAACGCGGGGGGCTTGGTGGTCAGCGCCCCGCAGTCGACGAGGTCCGCCAGCAGCACCTTGGTGACGGCCACCGGCAGCTTCAGATGGGCGGCGACCTCCGCGACGGCGACGGGCACACTGCACCGTTCGAGTGCTTGCGCGTGCTCGGGGCCGAGGTAGCCGAGGGGGGTCGCCCCGGTGGCCATCACCTGCGACATCAGGTCGAGCGCGACGGTGGGACGGGTGCGGCCGTTGCTGACCGTGAACGGGCGCACCAGCCGCCCGGCCGCGTCGTCGAGCCAGGGCCCGTCACCGGCCGCCGCCACGCTCAAGGCCTCATCGCCGGGGATTCGACGGACTGCTGGCGGGGAGCGGTGACCAGGTACGGGCGGACGCTCTTGACCAGCATCGCCATCTCGTAGCCGAGGACGGCCGCGTCGGCCTCGCGGCCGGCGAGCACGGCCAGGCAGGTGCCGGAGCCGGCGGTGGTGACGAACAGCAGGCTCGAGTCGAGTTCGACCACGACCTGCCGGACGTCACCGCCGTCGCCGAAGCGGACGCCGGCGCTGCGGCCGAGGGAGTACAGGCCGGAGGCCAGGGCGGCCATGTGGTCGGCGCTGTCCGGGTCGAGGCCGTGCACGGATTTCACGAGCCCGTCGCAGGACAGGAGCACCGCGGCGCTGGTGTGCGGTACGCGCTGCACGAGGCCGCTCATCAGCCAGTCGAGATCGGATACATGGGCGGTCGGCGCATCGCTCGCCATGGTGGATCGACTCCTTGGGGTACGAAGGTCTGCGGGAGCGCTGGGGGTGGGGGTGGAAACGGGGGTGGTCATCCGGCGGGTGCGCTCCCGTCGTGCCGGGTGGTGGTGTGGTCGGGGCGGGACGCGGTCGCACCGTCCCGTGCGCCGCGCGCCTCGGTTATGCGGGCCGCGTCCACGGTGGAGCGGGACTCGGTGTGCACCGGCTCCATGGGGATCGGGTCCCGGTGTGTGGAGTCCCGGTGTGTGGAGTCCCGGTGTGTGGGCTCCCCGTGTGCGGGCTCCCTGTGGAGCGGCGTCACGTGTGCCGACTCCGTGTGCGTCGACGACTCCGTGTCGCCCCACTCCATGTTTCCGGCCTCTATGTGCTGTTGGGCCTCGGCGAGGCTGATGCCGCGCTGGAAGGCCGCCATCAGGCCGGGATCGTGGCCGACGAGGAACTCGGGGTCCTGGCGCGGCGTGGGACCGTCGCGGAGCTGGGGTGCGATGTGTTCCTGGGCACGGCGGCGGGGCAGTTGGGGCTTGCCCATGGTGCCGCGCACCGTGCCGTTGCGCGGGGTGGGCGGGGCGGTCACGTTCTCCGCGAGGATGCGCCGGTCGTCGGGGCTGATCCCGGGCCTCGCCTCGGCCGGGTTGGGCCGCTCCCGATGGGCTCCGCGCACGGGCAGGGGCGCGGGTCGGCCGCTCTGCGGGCTTCCGCCCGAGGGCCGTTCGGGCTCCTGCTGATGCGCCCGGGACGCGGCGCCCGCAGACTGCGGGACGGACGGCAGCGCTTCGGACGCGGTACCCGGCCCTGAGGGGAACCGGTACACGACCGAGGTCCCTGACGCGGCCTCCTCGGCTCGGGACGACCCCCTCCCGGACGCCGCTCCGGCTCCGGACTCGGGCCCGCCCCCGGCTGAATCTCCGGCCCCGACCGCAGGCTGACCGTGCTGGCCCTGCTGGCCGGTGCCCCCGGGTGCGCCCGCCTCCGCCCCCAGCAGCGCCTGCGGCACGACGAGCACCGCCTGCACTCCGCCGTAGATGTTGCTCTGGAGGCGGACGGTGATGCCGTGCCGCCGGGCCAGCTGCGAGACGACGAACAACCCGATGCGGCCGTCCGCGAGAAGCCGGGCGACGTTCACCTGGTCCGGGTCGGCGAGCAGGGCGTTCATCCGCGCCTGCTCCTCCAGGGGCATGCCCAGTCCACGGTCCTCGACCTCGACGGCGAGCCCGGAGGTGACGAGGTTGGCGCGCAGCAGCACCTGGGTGTGCGGGGCGGAGAACACCGTGGCGTTCTCGACGAGTTCGGCCAGCAGGTGGATGACGTCGGCCACGGCGTGTCCGCGCAGGGTGCCGTCGATCGGCGGCACGAGCTTGACCCGCGAGTACTGCTCGACCTCGGCGATGGCCGAGCGCAGCACCTCGGTCATGGAGACCGGGTTGCTCCACTGGCGGCGCGAGACGGCCCCGCCGAGCACGGCGAGGTTCTCGGCGTGGCGGCGGATGCGGGTGGCGAGGTGATCGACGTGGAAGAGCCCCTTGAGCAGGTCGGGGTCCTCCATCTCGTTCTCGAGCTCGTCGAGGATGGAGATCTCGCGGTGCACGAGCGACTGCAGGCGCCGGGCGAGGTTGACGAACACCTCGAGCTTCTGTTCGCTGCCCGCCTGGCTGGAGAGCTGGGAGGCCTGGACGACGGCGGTGACGGCGCCGTCGTGCGCACGGTTCAGGTCGGCGGCGAGGAGTTCGAAGTCGTCGGCGCCCTCGGCGGGGCCGCCGCGTGGACTGCTCTGCGGGCCGGGCTGCGGCGGTCCGTCGCCGCGGCGCAGCGTCTCGACCAGGGCGCGCAGGTCGGCCTCGCGCCGCGTGGTGGTGCGGCGCAGGACGCCGATGCGGTCGTGCACGGACCGGGCGACCCGGTTGGCGGCCACCGCGGCGACGACGATGCCGACGAGGGTCACCGAGACCGCCCCGGCGAGCACGGCCCACAGCATCAGCCCCGGCCGCGCGCCGGTGGACCGGACGGTGAAGAGGACGGCGGCACAGCCGCTGAGGGCGACGGCGATGGGCGGCAGCACGGCGATACGCAGCAGCTGGGGCCGTATGTGGGTCTCGGGCAGCGCGGGTGCGGTGCGGGCGGCCGGCCGCCCGTGCCGCCCGCCCTCACGGCGGTCTGCGCGTGCGGCCGGGGCGCGGAGGTGAGACATCGGTGTCCTCGTACTGGTCCGTCGGTCCTGGGTGCCAGGTGGGCTTGCGGCGGCACGACCGGGCTCACGCGGCCGCTTCCGCGCGCCGCGAGCCGCCCGCCCGGCCTCGGCCGGCACCCGCCCGGCGCCGCCGCGTCCGGAGTCCGTGTGCTGCCCGGAACCGGAGGAGGCCACCACGGCGGCCCCCGTCCCGGCGTCGGTCGTGCGCGGGCAGCGGGAATCCCCCTCGCGTCGACTCCCTCGTCCGCCATGCGCCTGCACGTGCCGGTCCCCACTCCCTGGTCCGCCTGCTTTCCGACGGACACTGACAGTAGTCGTCAGCGCATCATGTGCGGTGGGCAGTTGACAAACTCATACGGAAAGCGTCCCGCTCTGGTATGAGGTCTCGCACGACAGAGCGATAACCCCCTGACACCTCCGGAAGCGAACGACAACAGTCCGATCCGACCTGGTCAGAAGCGGTCACGCAGATACGGCGAGGGCCGGGGAGCCTCTCGCTCCCCGGCCCTCGCCGTCGACCCTCCGCTCACTCCGGCTCAGCCCGCCGGAAGCGTTTCGGGGTCCTCCGTGTCCTTGTCCGCCTTGCCACCATCGTCACTCAACGTATCGGCCTGGGCCACGGCTGCCGCGCCCGACGTGGTCTTGATCGCGGCGTCGGCGAGGGCTTCGCCGACCGGGAAACCACCCGCCGGGGCGAGCGCCACCCCGCGCCACCACGGCTCGGACGGGACGTCCTCGGCCGTGGGCTCGAAGGGCTCACCGGGATGGGGCAATGCGACCCGCGCGCCCACGGCACGGGCTGCCGCGACCGTCCCCTCGCCGGGATCCGCCCACGGGTGTGTCGCCAGGTTGAACGTGGCCCAGTGGATCGGCAGCATCGGGCCGTGCTCCGGTCCGCCCTGGAGGTCGAGGTGAGCGCGCATGCCCTCGTCGGGGGTCATGTGGATGTCGGGCCAGAAGTCGGAGTACGCGCCGATCTGGATCATCGTGGCGTCGAACGGTCCGTGCTCGGCGCCGATCTCCTTGAAGCCGTCGAAGTAGCCGGTGTCTCCGCTGTGGTAGATCCGGTGCGCCTCGCCGGCGACGACCCAGGAGGCCCACAGGGTGTGCTGGGTGTTGCGCAGCCCTCGGCCGCAGAAGTGCCGGGCCGGAGTGGCGGTCAGGGTGAGGCCGCCGATCTTCGTCGACTCGTGCCAGTCCAGTTCGTGCAGCCGGCCGGCGGACACACCCCAGTGCTCCAGGTGCGCCCCGACGCCGAGCGGCACGGCGAACAGCGTGTCCGTGCCGGCCAGGGCCTTGATGGTGGGCATGTCCAGATGGTCGTAGTGGTCGTGCGAGATGACCACGACGTCGACCGGGCCGAGCGCGGCCAGCGGCACGGGCACCGGGTGCAGCCGCTTCGGCCCGGCGAACGGGAACGGGGAGCAGCGCTCGCCCCACACCGGGTCGAACAGCACACGCCGGCCGTCGATCTCGGCGAGCACGCTGGAGTGCCCCATCCAGGTCAGCCGCAGCCCGGTGGCCGGGGGCCGGGCGATGTCGGCGAGGGTGGTGGCGTGCACCGGCACGGCGCCCTTCGGGGCACGGCGGGGCCGGGTCTCCTTGTCGAAGAAGACCTTGGCGAAGTCGAGGGTGGAGCCCGAGGGCCGGGTTCGCGCGGGACCTCCGGGGTTCTGGAAGACCCCGTCCTTGAAGTGGGGCGATCTGCGGATGCGCGCCATGCGCTCACCGCTCGGGTCCGCGCCGAACGCCCCGGGCCGGAGCGCGCGGAGCCCGGGGCTCAGGGAACGGAAACCGGCCACGCTACCTCCAAGTGGAGTCGGTCAGGCTTTCCATTATGGTCGGCCCCTCCGACAACACCGGGGCCCAGGGGTCCCGACGACGGTGATACTGAACGCAGATTCAGTAATCACGGCGAAGGAGTCCGCATGGCCGGCCCCCTGCTGTCCCTCACCTGGACCGACCACATCACCGGTCGCCAGGGCTTCCTGGTCGTCGACCGGCTGGTGCGCGGTGTCGCCAGCGGCGGTCTGCGGATGCGCGCGGGCTGCACCCTGGACGAGGTCACCGGCCTGGCCCGCGGCATGACCATGAAGGAGGCCCTCCACTACGACCCCGCGAGCCGCTACGTCCCGCTCGGTGGCGCCAAGGGCGGCATCGACTGCGACCCGCACGACCCGGAGGCCTACCCGCTGCTGGTGCGGTACCTGCGCGCCATGCGGCCGCACATCGAGAGCTTCTGGACGACCGGCGAGGACCTCGGACTCACCCAGGACCTGGTGGACCGGGCCGCGGCCGAGGCGGGCCTGGTCTCCTCCATCCAGGCCGTGTACCCGTTGCTGGACGACGAGGCCGAGGCCCGGCGGCGGCTGAGTGCCGCGTTCGCGGTCGAGGTGGACGGCATCGGCCTGGACGAGCTGGTCGGCGGCTGCGGTGTCGCCGAGGCGGCCCTCACGGCGCTGGACCGCGCCGGGGTGCCCCACGCGGGGACACGGGTCGCACTCCAGGGGCTGGGCACCATGGGCGGGGCCACCGCGCGCTTCCTCACGCGCGCGGGACTCACGGTCGTGGCCGTCGCCGACATCAAGGGCACGATCGCCAACCCGGCGGGGCTCGACGTCGAGGCGCTGCTCGCCGCGCGGGATGCCCACGGCACCGTGGACCGATCCGCGCTGCGCCCCGGCGACCGCGAACTGCCGGGCGACGCCTGGCTGTCGGCCGACACGGACGTCCTGGTGCCGGCGGCAGTCTCGTACGCGATCGATGCCGGGAACCAGGAGCGGATCACCGCCCGCTGGGTCGTCGAGGCGGCCAACATGCCCGTACGACCGGAGGCGGAGCTGCTGCTCGCCGCGCGCGGGGTGACCGTGCTGCCGGACGTCGTGGTCAACTCCGGGACGAACGCCTGGTGGTGGTGGACGCTGTTCGGGGACATCGGCGCCGACGCCGAGGAGGCGTTCGCGCACACGCGCCGCTCGATGCGGTCCCTGGTCGAGCGGATGCTGGCCCGCGCACGGGCCGACGGCACCACACCGCGGGCCGCCGCCCACGCGCTCGTGGCGGACCGGCTGCCGGTCATAGCGGAACGGTTCGGCTGGTACCGCTGACGGACCGCGGGACGGGCCCCGGACCCCTTTCCGGACGGCCGAATACACCGGTCAAGAGGGTGCAGGCGCGTGTGTAGGGTGACGGCGTGACGAGAGTCCGGTTGAGCGTGGCGGAACGGCGCGGGGAGCTGCTGCGGGCCGCCATCGAGCAGATCGAGGCCCGGGGTGTGGCGGCGGTCAGGATCGCCGACGTGGCCTCGGCGCTCGGTGTGAGCAACGCGCTGGTGCTCTACCACTTCTCCACGAAGGAGAAGCTGGTCGCGGCCGCGTTCCGGCACGCGGCCGAGGCCGACCTCGCCCATCTGCGCAGGCTGCTCGGCCGCCGTACGTCGGCGCTGCGCCGGCTGCGGTCGGCCGTACGGTGGTACGCCCCGACCGGCCAGGCCAAGGGCTGGCGGTTGTGGATCGAGGGCTGGGCGGCGGCGCTGCGCGAGCCCGCGCTGCGGGAGGTCACCCAGGACCTCGACCGGCAGTGGAAGGCGGCCCTCGCCGAGGTCATCACGGAGGGCATGGCGGCCGGCGAGTTCCACTGCCCCGACCCGCACGGCACGGCCCTGCGCCTCACCGCCCTCCTCGACGGCCTCGCCGTCCAGCTGACGTCCTACCCGGGCGCGGTGCCGCGGGCACGGGCCCAGGAGTGGGCCGAGGAAGCACTGGCCCGCGAACTGGGCCTGGAGCCGACGGCCTTGACCCGCCCCGCCCGAAACGGCCGCCTATCCGCGACCGACGGTGCCGCCTGAGCTCGCTTTGCTGTGGAGGACCTCGCGGGCCTGCTCCGCGGCACGGATGAGGCTCTCCGCTACGAAGTCGACGAAGCGGGCGATGTTCTCGAGGCGGGTGGCGGCCGGGGTTTCGGGACCGAGAACGCCGACGCCCTGCCGTGCGGCCGCGGCCAGTTGAGCGCTGGACCGGGCGCTGGCGATCATCGACTGGTAGAAGACGTCGTCGTCGACGGCGTAGCGCTCGCGGCGGCCCTCGCCGCGCTCCCGGCGGATGAGGCCCTGACTTTCCAGGAACGCGACCGCTTTCGACACGGACGCCGGGCTGACCTGAAGGTGCCGGACGAGTTCGGACGCGGTGAGGCTGCCCGCGTCGGTGGTGTAGAGGCAGGTCAGCACACGGGACATCATCTTGGGCAGGCCCTGCTGCATGAGGAGGGTGGTGAACATCTCCTCGTACTCGCGCACGGCCTCGACGTCACGCCCATGAGCCGGCGCAGGTACCCGTGCCCCCCGGGGAGCGGCCTGCCTGCGCCGATGGGTCCGGCGTTCGGTGGCGCGGTGGGCCAGGTCGGCGCGGTAGGCGGTCGGGCCGCCGTTACGCATCACCTCACGCGTGATCGTCGAGGTCGGACGACCAAGACGCCTGGCGATCTCCGCGTAGGCGAGGCCATCACCCACCCCCTGCGCGATCTGCTGACGTTCCTGCTGGGTGAGCCTGCCGCCCGGCATAGTGAACTCCTTCGTGCTCCTCGATGCCGGCAGCATAGCGTTAATTCTTCATCCATTGCAACGATCACCACCCCTCCGTTGCATTGATTCCACTCCCCATTGCAACGATCTCCAAGTCTCTACCTGCCCAAACACCACGTACACGCAACGACGATATTGCCGCATCCGCGAAGGCAACGTAGCTTTCTTTCTGCCGAAACAACGAGCGGAAGGACAGCACGATGGCGGATCGCCCGGAGTTGCAGAAGGCCATTCAGGAGATCGTCGATTCCGGTTTCACCGGGGTGCAGTTACGCGTGAACGACGAGCGGGGCGAGTGGGTCGGCAGCGCCGGCGTGCGCGAGCTGGGCGAGAGCGCCGAGCCGCCGGCCGACGGACACTGCCGGATCGGCAGCAACACCAAGACCTTCATCGCGACCCTGGTGCTGCAACTGGTGGCCGATGGCAGGATCGGGCTGGACACACCGGCGGGCGACTACCTGCCCGAGTTCGGGCTGGACCGGCGGATCACGGTCCGGATGCTGCTCCAGCACACCAGCGGGGTGTTCAACTTCACCGGCGAGTTCTACGACGACGGGACGTTCGCGCCGGGCATCCCCGTCTCGGGCAAGGAGTGGGTGGACAACCGGTTCAAGACCTACCGGCCGGAAGAACTGGTACGGCTGGCGTTGTCCAAGCCTGCGCGCTTCGAGCCGGGGACGGACTGGAGTTACTCCAACACCAACTACGTGCTGGCCAAGCTGTTGGTCGAGAAGGTCGCGGGCTGCGCGCTGGCCGATGAGATGCAGCGGCGGATCCTGGGGCCGCTCGGACTGTCGGGCACCGTGGCGCCGTACACGCAGCAGGAGGTTCCCGCGCCGCACGCCCACGCCTACTACCGGTACGAGGAGGACGGCCGGCAGAAGACGGTGGACGTCACCCGCCAGAACCCCTCCTGGATCTCCGGCGGCGGCGACATGATCTCGACCACCGAGGACCTGCACACGTTCATCTCCGCCCTCCTGGGCAGCAAGCTCCTGCCGGCTCCACTGCTCGCCGAGATGTGCACGCCGCACCCCAAGGCGGGTTACGGCCTGGGGGTGTTCGTCCAGGACACGGACGACGGTGGCACGATCATCACCCACAACGGCGGCATCACGGGCCACGCGGCGCTGATGTACAGCACGCCCGACGGCGGCAGGACCCTGACCGCCGCGCTGAACTACGTGGACGACGCGGCGATGTCCCTGGCCGAGCCGTTCCAGAAGGCGACACAGAGGCTCGTCAAGGAGGTGTTCGGCGGTCGGACCGAGCGGATCGCGTCGACGGACTGATCCAGAACGCGGTGGGCCGAGGAGCAGCCGAGACGCGCCCGCACCCGCCGACGGCGAGAAGGGGCCGTGTCGGGGGGTGTCCGCCCGCAACGGTTGGCGCGTCAACGGACGGTGAGTCGGTACGCAACCCCATCGCGCCGTTCCGAGGACGGACACCCCCCGGCGCGGCCCCGACCCACACCACCGCGAAGGCGCCGGCACGCACCCCACGCAGCCGCAGGTACCGCGCCCGCTGCCCTCACGCCACCGAAGCGATCCGCATCCTGATGTCCTCCGGCGACAGCGCCCCCTTCGCCGTCACATGATCCCCCGACGACTCCCCACGCAGCCGCCGCCCGATCCACGGCACCAGAAACTCCCGCGCCCAGTGCACATCGTCGCGCCGAACCTCGAGCGGCCCCCGCGCCGGCAGCGGCGGCCAAGGCTGCTCGGGGTCCGCCGGAACCTCCAGTCCGAGCACCTGCCCCGCACGGAGCGCCACCCGCGTGTGCCCCTCGGGCGACAGGTGCAGCCGGTCGGCGTCCCAGGCCCTGCGGTCCTGGACACTGCGCAGGGACCACAGGTCGAGCACCGGGCAGCCGTACCGGTCGGCGATGGCCCGGACATGCCCGTTGTACGTCGCGATCTTGCCCCGCAGGTGCTTGAGCACGGGCATCCCCCGGGTGTCGAACCCGGTCGTCACCATCACCGTGCCGGCCACGGCGGTGAGCCGCACGAGGGCCCGCTCGAAGCGCTCGGCCACCTCGTCCGGGTCGGTACCCGGCCGGAGGATGTCGTTGCCCCCGGCGCAGAACGAGACCAGGTCCGGGGCCATTTCGACAGCCCGCGGAACCTGGTCCGCCACGATCTGGTCGAGGAGCTTCCCTCGCACGGCGAGGTTCGTGTACTGGAAGTCGCCTTCGGGCCGGCGGTCGGCGAGCAGGACGGCGAACCGGTCGGCCCAGCCGACGAACGCCCCGTCGGGGCCGGGATCACCGACGCCCTCGGTGAAGCTGTCCCCCACCGCCACGTACGACCCGATCACTGCTCTGCTGTCACTCTTCGAATCGTCTGCCACAGCAGCTCATGATTCACCTTCGAATGTGACTTACGCGACCGTAGGAAAGGGTTGACGGGCGGTGAGATAAGCCACTCCTAAAGTGTTCGCCAACTCCGGAATAGGCCACCCGTCAGCGATGTTGCGGGGTCAGTCGCCACACCCGGAACCCTGTGATCCGGAAGTGACTCCACACGGTCCGGAAGCCGAAGTGCCCACTTGTGTACGGCTCGGGGTCGCTGTAGTCGAACACGAGCCTCCCGTTGTTCCACCACCGCACCGTCGAACCGTCGGAGACGACCCGCACCTTGTTCGGCTCACCCGGCACCAGCAGCGGCTCGGTGTAGTCGTAGATCAGGGGCCGGACACCGGGCTCACCGACGTACCGACGCAACCGGGTCGTGGTGTTGTAGTTGGCACCGAAACCGGCGTAGTACGTCGTCAGGTGGTCGTACTCCTCCAGCGCCCCGCCACGCGGCGTGGCGAAGAGATCGCCCGGGGAGCGGACGTCGGTCGCGTTCCAGAAGTTGTTGAGGTCCGAGACCCGGTCGTTGACCCCGCCCTCGGACACGGGCGTGGCGGTGTACTCGAGGACGTACGGGCCTTCGAGCCGCCGCCTGAACCAGACGGTCGCGCCGCTCGGTACGTCGATCTCGAGGACACCGCGAGAGGCGGTGACGGTGCCGCCGCCCTGGAGTTCGGTCGCCCACTGGCCGAGGCCGTGGCGGAAGTCGTCGCGGGCGATGAGGCGGCGCTGACGGGACGCGGCGTTCGCGCTCGCCGTCGCTGTCGCCGTCGGGGCGAGCGCCGCCAGGGCGGCTCCGGCGGCCAGGGCCCCCAGCGCTCTGCGGGTGGTCGGCATGGGACACAGCTCCTCGGGGATCCGTCTGGAAGGCTCCAGAAAGCGCTTGCACTCCGGTCGGGATCACTCTGTCCCAACTGCCGCCCCCTGTCGATCCCTTGGCCTGTCGGCCCCGGCACACACCGAAGGCCGGACCCGGGGATCGGGTCCGGCCTTCGGTCGCGTGTCAGGCAGGTGGTCGTGCGGTCGGTCAGCCGACGGAGACGCCGTGCGAGCGCAGGAAGGCGACCGGGTCCACGTCCGAGCCGTAGTCAGGCGTGGTGCGGATCTCGAAGTGCAGGTGCGGTCCGGTCACGTTGCCGGTGGCGCCCGACAGTCCGACCTGCTGGCCCGCCGTCACGGTCTGGCCGGCCGAGACGGAGAGCTGGGACAGGTGGGCGTACTGGGCGTAGTAGCCGTCGGCGAGCTTGATGACGACCTGGTTGCCGTAGGCGCCGCCCCAGCCGGCGGAGACGACCGTGCCCGCGCCGACGGCCTTGAGCGAGGTGCCGGTCGGAACGACGAAGTCGACACCGGTGTGGTAACCGCTGGACCACATGCTGCCGGACATGTGGTACGGGGTGCCGACAGTGGCGCCGGCCACCGGGAGGGTGAAACCACTGGAGTTGCTCTCGGCGGCGGGCTTGGCGGCGGCCGGCTTGGCGGCGGTCTCCGCCTTCGGGGCCGACTCGGCGGCGGACGGCTTCGGGGCCGAGGCCTTCGGCGCGGACGGGGCGGAGGCCTTCGGGGCGCTCGCCGCCTTCTTGCCGATCGACAGCTTCAGGCCGGGGTGGATCAGCGACGGGTCGTCGCCGACGGCGTCGCGGTTGTCCGAGTAGAGCTTCTTCCAGCCGCCGTCGACGTGGTGCTCGTCGGCGATCTTCGCGAGATAGTCACCGGCCCGCACGGTGTACGAGCGAGCGCCCGTGGCCTTTTCGGCGGCCTTCTTCTCGGCGGCCGGAGCCGACTGGACGGCCTTTTCCGGAGCCGACTGCGGGGTGGCGGCGTGGGCGCCGGCGGCCCCCATGAGCGGAAGGGCGAGAGCGGCCCCGCCGGTTCCGGCGACGGCGATGGAACGGGTGAAACGCTGGGTCTTCGGGCGGCGGTGCTTACCCTTCGCGGGCATGGCGAATTCCTCTCCGTCGCCTGCGAGGTGAGCTGTCGGGTTCGGACTGGAGATGCCCGGCCACGCCGAGGCGCGGCTTAACCCCAAGCCGTTCCGGGAACCGGAACAGGCGTCTTACCTGTGGGTCCCCCGCTCCTGCCGTACGTCGGGTCAGTGTGTGCGGGATCCGGGCGGCGGCAGGATTAGGCGTCCGTCCGGATGGGTGTGGAACGTAAGCGACCAGGACGCAAACGGACAAGCTTGCGGTTGCCCGTGACGGCGTTTTTCTTGACGCGCCGACAATTTTTCCGTCACGGAGCGTGGATTACCGATCTCCCGCATTCCGCAATACCCCTGATTGACGCCAGAATTACGTGCACATGGCAACAACACATCGTCACGAATATGACGATGCTCACGCACCCCGACCTCATCTCCTTTACAGTCGGGGCACGTTATGCCTAAACAACCGAAGCACTCCCTATTCGGACAGAACGGCTACTTGCGCCGAAGCCGGACGACGGTGGCGTCCAGGTCCCCGCGCAGACCGACCCGCAGTCCGTGGTGGAGCAGCACGGCACCTCGGTGAACTTCGCCCGTTTCGAGGCATTCGTACGATGCTGAGGGGTCAAGACCCCTCAGCCGGAGCGCCGGAACGGGCTCGCCGTACCGCTGCGCCTGGAGCCAGGCGAGGACGACGGTCTCGTCGCCGAGGGCGTACTGCACGGCACTCAGACCGCCCTCCGGCGGGCGCAGCCGGTACAGGTCGCCGTGCTGCACCACGGGCCGGATCTCCTTGTAGAGCTCCACCCAGTCCCGCGCCTCGGCGAGTTCCCGCTCCGTCCACTTCGTGAGGTCGCCGCCGACCCCGAGCACCCCGGCCATGGCGCTGACGAACCGGAACCGCAGGGAGCTGGCCCGCTGGTTGAGCATGGCGTTCGGGCTGTCGGTGACCCAGGCGGCCATGACGCGGGCCGGATGGATCTGGCTGAAGCCGTGCTGGATGGCGAGCCGGTCGAGCGGGTCGGTGTTGTCCGAGGTCCACACCTGGTCCGTGCGGCCGAGCACACCGAGGTCGATCCGGCCGCCGCCGCCCGAGCAGGACTCGAAGGCCACTCCGGGATGGGCGGCCCGCAGCCGGTCCAGCAGGCCGTACAGGGCGTGTACGTGGTCGACCCACAGCCGCTGCGGGTAGGGGTCGTCCGGCCAGCCGGCGTCGGTGAAGCAGCGGTTGAAGTCCCACTTGACGTAGTCGACCGGCGCGCTGGAGAGGAGCCCGTCGAGCCGCTCCCAGAGGTACTCCTGGACGTCCTCACGAGCCAGGTTCAGTACGAGCTGATTACGGAACTCCGTCCGCTTTCGTCCCGGTTGGTACTGCACCCAGTCCGGATGCGCGCGGTACAGATCGCTGTCCGGGTTGACCATCTCCGGCTCGACCCAGATCCCGAACTGCATACCGAGGCCGTGCACGTGCTCGGCGAGCGGCTTGAGCCCGCCCGGGAAGCGGTCGGGGTTGGGGGTCCAGTCACCGAGCCCGGCCCGGTCACTGGTACGCGCCCCGAACCAGCCGTCGTCGACCACGAACAGCTCGACGCCCATGGCGGCGGCCCGCTCGGCGAGCGCCCGCTGCTGCTCCTCGGAGATGTCGAACTCCGTGGCCTCCCAGGAGTTGAACAGCACCGGCCGGTCCTGGTCGGCGTCCGGGATCACGTACGTCCGCTGGTAGGCGTGCCAGGCGCGGCTGGCCCCGCCGTGGCCGCCGTCGCTGAAGAGCCCGGCGAAGACGGGGGTCGTGTACGACTCCCCCGTGCCCAGCATCAGCAGGCCCGAGTCGTCGTACCCGGCCCCGCCGGTGATCTGCACGCGCGCGTCCGGGAGCTGGGCCACGGCGATCCGCCAGGACCCGGACCAGCCCAGGGCGCATCCGTAGACCTCGCCGTGCTCCTCGGTCGCGTCGGTGTCGAGCGCGACCCACGGCAGGTGCTGGTGACCGGTGTGGCCGCGGCGGCTGCCGATGACCTTCTCGCCGTGGGTGAGGGCGGAGCGCTCCAGCCGGGACTCGGCGCCCCAGCGGCCGTGCAGCTGGGACAGCCGCCAGGCGTCGCGGTCGGGCAGGGTCCAGGTGGCGGAGTCGGCGCGCAGCACCTCGACGGCGGGTCCGTGGTTGTCGAGGGTCACCCAGCGCTCGACGACGTCCGTCGCGGAGCGCATCCGGTAGTGCAGCGTGATGGCCAGGTCGCCGTCGCGGAAGCGCAGCCGCAGCTCACCGTCCTCGGTGTCGTGCCCCTCGTAGGTCCACTCCGTGCCGCGCCGCTCGCCGGTGCGTACGGACAGGGCGGGCCGGGTGAAACGGGGGCCGCCCTCGACCGGATACTCCTCGCGTCCGTCGAGCGGTGACTCGAAGGGCCAGTAGTCCGGCAGGGGCCGGACGGCGAGGGCCTCGGCGTCGGCCAGGCCGATCCGGGCCCCCCAGTGCAGGTGCAGCAGCTCGTCCCGGTCGGTGACATGGACGGCGTAGCTGCTGGCCGGCCCGGAGAGCACCCATGTACGACCGTCTTCGGAGATGTCCAGCATCAAGGCCTCACAGATTCGAACAAGCCCGACCAGGTGCGACCAGGCCCCAACATCATCAAGTGCCGCTGGGGCTTCCGGCAACGCCTGTGGACAACTCATTGCCCCAGGCAGGCATGTCGTATCGTCGAGTGGTGCCCGTCGACGAGCCGCGCCGACGGCGCCGAAGGGGAGGAGCCCTCGTGACACAGCAGGTCCCGTCGACCGAGCCGGAGCTGGCCGGAGTGCGCAACTTCCGCGACGTGGGCGGACTGCCGACGGTGGACGGACGGCGGGTGCGGCAGGGCGTGCTGTTCCGAAGCGGCCACCTCGCGCACGCGACCGGGGAGGACGCCGCCTTCCTGAGCTCCCTGGGCCTGCACACGATCTTCGACTTCCGCAACGCGGCCGACCAGAAGCTCGAAGGGCCGGACGTCGAGCTGCCGGGCGTGCGCAATGTGAACCTGCCGCTGAGCGACCCCGCCGACGGCGCCGAGTTCTGGAAGATGGTGCGCGACGGCGACCTGGACCAGCTGCGCGCGATCCTCTCGGACGGCAAGGGCGTGGACCGCATGATCGCCTCGTACCGCATGATCATCGGGACCCGCACGACCGAGCACTCCCAGGTGCTGCACGCGCTCGCCGAGGACAGCGTCCCCGCCCTGATGCACTGCGCGGCGGGCAAGGACCGGGCGGGTCTGTCCATCGCGGTGACGCTCCTCGCGCTGGGTGTCGAGCGCGAGGCGATCGTCGACGACTACCTGAAGTCCAACGCCAAGCACCGCCGCTACAAGGTGCACCGCAGCAGCTCCGCCGCCTCGGCCTACTCTCCCGAGGTCATGGAGCTGCTCAGCCCCCTGTTCGACGCGCGCGCCGAGTATCTGTCGGCGGCCTTCGACACCATCGAGGAGACCTGGGGCGGCGTCGACCCCTATCTGGAGAAGGGGCTGGGGCTCACCCCCCGGACCCGTGAGCGGCTGCGCGAGCGGTTGCTCGACTGACGTACGGCGCCCGCCCCGCGGCTACTTGGCCCCCACCTCGAACAGCAAGTACACGAAGGCCGCGAAGACATGGCCCACGACGAGGTAGATGAACAGCCGCACCCACAGGGCGCGGGGGAACTTCTCCTCCATGTCCTTCACGGCGTGTCTCCCGGGGTCGGGCCCAGGCACAGGGCGGCCGTGGGGCTCTGCAAGAGGGTGTGGACGAAGAGCAGTTCGACGCCGTCCGGGTCCTGGGCGGCGATCCGGTGCGGGGTCAGCGAGTCGAAGTGGGCGCTGTCGCCGGGCGCGAGCTGGTGCGTGGTGTCGCCGAGGCGCAGTCGCAGCCGTCCCCGCAGCACGTGCAGCCACTCCTCACCGGGATGGACGCGCACGATGTCGCCCTGGGAGCCGTACGGGACGTGGACGCGCAGGGCCTGCATCCCGCGCGCCGGCGCGCCGGCCTGCCAGTACGTCCAGCCACCCGCCGCGGTCGGCTCCATGTCGGCGGCGCGGATGACGGCGTCCCGGGCGGCGGCCGTCTCGCCGAGCAGCTCGGCGACCGTCGTACCGTAGATGCGGGCGAGCGCGAGCAGCATCGGCAGGGAGGGCTGGCGCTGCCCGGTCTCCAGGCGGGAGAGGTGGGCGGGCGACAGCCCGGCGGCGCGGGCCGCGGCCTCCAGGGTCAGGGAGGCCTGGCGCCGCAGCGACCGCAGCTGCGGCGCGACGGCGGGCAGCGCATCCGCTGCCTGGTCGGGCGACGGGGCGGCCCCGGAGGACCGCTCGGGCTCGGAGGAGCTCATGCCTCCATTCAGCCGGAGCCTTGCCCGTGTGGCAAATTTCTTGTCTCAGAGGCAAAAGGCCTCACCGGTTCGCCACCGCCTGTTTGACGAGCGTCTTGCCGAAGTCCCACATCAAGCCGCCGTCGTGCGCGTCGTCCATCACGGCCGTGAAGGCATCGACGAACCGGTCCACCTCCCGCTCGCCGATGATCAGCGGCGGGATCAGCTTGATCACCTCCATGTGGTCGCCGGAGACCTGGGTGAGGATCCGGTGCTTGCGGAGCAGCGGTACGACGACCATCTGCGCGAACAGTCCCTTGCGCGCGGCCTGGAGCATGGCCCAGCGGCTGCGCAGCTTCAGCGACTTCGGCCGGCCGAACTCGATGCCGATCATCAGGCCCCGGCCGCGGACGTCGGCGAGCATCTCGTACTTGTCCGTCAGCGCCTCGAGCCGGGATCTGAGCAGTTCCCCGGTGGCGCGGACGCCGGCGACGATCTGCTCGTTCTCCATCACCGACAGCACCGCCAGGCCGGCCGCCATGGCCTGCGCGTTGGACCCGAAGCTCGCCGAGTGGACCAGCACCCGGTCCATCGACGAGTAGACCTTCTTGAAGATCCAGTCCTTGCCGAGCGTGGCGCCCACCGGCACATAGCCGCCGGAGAGCGCCTTGGCCACGCACACCAGGTCGGGTTCCACCCCCTCCTCGTGCTGGTAGGCGTAGAAGTCGCCGGTGCGGCCGAGGCCCGTCTGCACCTCGTCGGCGATGAGCAGCGCCTTGTGCCGGTGCAGCAGTTCCTGGGCGGCCCGGAGATAGCCGGGCGGGGCTTCCAGCACGCCCTTGCCCTGGATCGGCTCGACGATCAGGGCGGCGACGTCGCCCTTCCTCAACTCCCTTTCCAGCGCGTCGAGATCGCCGAGCGGTACGGCCGTGTCGGGCAGCAGCGGGGCGAAGCCGTCCCGGAAGCCGGACTCGCCGTTGACGGAGAGGGAGCCGGTGGTCAGGCCGTGGAAGGCGTGCGCGCAATACAGGACCCTGGGCCTGCCGGTGACGAAGCGGGCGAACTTCAGCGCTCCCTCAACCGCTTCCGTGCCGCTGTTGCCGAAGAACACCCGGTCCAGGTGCGGACTGTGCGCGAGCAGCTTCTCGGCCAGCAGGCCGGGCAGCGGCTGGCAGTCGAACCGGGTGAGGTCGGCGAGCCGGGCGTCCAGGACGTCGTGCAGCGCCTTGCGCACCACGGGGTGGTGGCGGCCCAGGCCCATCACCCCGAACCCGGCGAGCATGTCCAGGTAGTCGTTGCCGTCCGCGTCGTAGAAGTAGGCGCCCTCGGCGCGCTCGTAGACCTTGTCGAAGCCGATGGTGTGCAGCATGCGCGGGAGCTGGTGGTTGAGGTACCGGGTGTGCAGCTCGTAGCGCTCGGCTCCGCGTTCGGCCAGCAATGCGCCGAGGTCGAACTCCCCGGCCTGTGACGGCTCCGACGCGGATTCGGCGGTGGTCATTCCTGTGGCTCCTCGGACAGCTCTTTCTTCACGGTCAGGCTCGCGCTGATCCGTCCGGCGACCTCGACGGGTGTCAGGCCGATGTCGGCGAGCACCTCGCCGCGCTTGGCGTGCGCGAGGAACTGCTCCGGGATCCCGAAGCGCCGTACGGGCACGTCGACGTCGGCGTCTCCCAGGGCCAGCGCCACGGCCGAGCCGACTCCGGCCGCCCGGCTGTTGTCCTCGACGACGGCGACCAGGCGATGCTCGGCGGCGAGAGGGGGCAGCGCCGGGTCGACGGGCTTGACCCAGCGGGGGTCGACGACGGTGCAGCCGATGCCGCGGGCTTCGAGCAGCTCGGCGGCCTGGAGGCACACCGGCGCCATGACACCGACGGCGACCAGAAGCACCTCCGCCCGGTCGGCGCGGTGCAGCACGTCGAGTCCGCCCACCCGGTCGACCGCCGGGATCGACGGGCCGACGGACTCCTTCGGGAAACGCAGCAGCGTCGGCGCGTCGTCGACGGCGACCGCCTCGCGCAGCTGGGCGCGCAGCTGGTCGGCGTCGCGGGGCGCGGCGATCCTGAGGCCGGGGACGACCTGGAGGACGGACATGTCCCACATGCCGTTGTGGGAGGGCCCGTCGACGCCGGTGACACCTGCCCGGTCCAGCACGAAGGTCACCCCGCACCGGTGCAGGGCCACGTCCATCAGCACCTGGTCGAAGGCACGGTTGAGGAAGGTGGCGTAGACGGCGACGACCGGGTGCAGGCCGCCCGTGGCCAGGCCCGCGGCGGACACGGCCGCGTGCTGCTCGGCGATGCCGACGTCCCACACCCGGTCCGGGAACCGCTCGGCGAACCTGCCCAGGCCGACCGGATGCAGCATGGCGGCGGTCATCGCGACGACGTCGTCCCGTTCCTCGCCGATCCGGACGATCTCGTCGCCGAACACCGAGGTCCACGAGGGGCCGCCGGCTGGGGAGAGCGGCGCGCAGGTCAGCGGGTCCATGACGCCGACGGTGTGGAAGTGGTCCTCCTCGTGGGCGAGGGCGGGTTCGTAGCCGCGGCCCTTCTCCGTGAGGCAGTGGACGAGGACCGGTCCGTGGAAGCGTTTCGCGCGGCGCAGGGCGGACTCCACGGCCCCGATGTCGTGCCCGTCGATCGGGCCGACGTACTTCAGGCCCAGGTCCTCGAACAGGCCCTGCGGGGCGAACGCGTCCTTGAAGCCCTTCTTCGCGCCGTGCAGGGCCTCGTAGAGGGTGTTGCCGACCAGGGGCGTCGCCTGGAGCATGTCCTTGCCCCAGGCGAGGACCCGCTCGTAGCCGTCGGTCGTGCGCAGCGTCGCGAGGTGGTTGGCGAGGCCGCCGATGGTCGGGGCGTAGGAGCGTTCGTTGTCGTTGACGACGATGATCAGCGGGCGGTTCTTGGCGGCCGCGATGTTGTTCAGCGCCTCCCAGGCCATGCCGCCGGTGAGCGCCCCGTCGCCGATCACCGCGACGACATGGCCCTTCTCCCCCTGCACCTGGCGGGCCTTGGCGAGCCCGTCGGCCCAGCCGAGCGCCGTGGAGGCGTGGCTGTTCTCGATGACGTCGTGCTCGGACTCCTCGCGCGAGGGATAGCCGGACAGGCCGCCCTTGCCGCGCAGCTTGGAGAAGTCCTGGCGTCCGGTCAGCAGTTTGTGGACGTAGCTCTGGTGGCCGGTGTCCCACAGGATGCGGTCGACCGGCGACTCGAAGACCCGGTGCAGGGCGACGGTGAGCTCCACCACCCCCAGGTTGGGTCCCAGATGCCCCCCGGTCCTGGCGACCGCGTGCACCAGGAACTCCCTGATCTCGTCGGACAGTTCGCCGAGTTCCGGCTCGGACAGCGCCTTCAGGTCGCGTGGTCCCCGGATGCTCTCCAGAATCGTCACGCTCGGGCCCCCTTCGAATTCCGTGCTGTTCAGCTCACGGTGACGGCCGGCTCCCCCGACCCCACGCCGTCCTGCTCCATCTGCTCGGCGAGCTTCATCGCCTCTTCGATCAGCGTCTCGACGATCTTCGACTCGGGGACGGTCTTGATGACCTCGCCCTTGACGAAGATCTGTCCCTTGCCGTTGCCGGAGGCCACCCCCAGGTCGGCCTCCCGTGCCTCGCCGGGTCCGTTGACCACACACCCCATGACGGCGACCCGCAACGGCACTTCCATGCCCTCGAGTCCGGCCGTGACCTCGTCGGCGAGCTTGTAGACGTCGACCTGGGCGCGGCCGCAGGACGGGCAGGAGACGGTCTCCAGCCTGCGCTGCCGCAGCCCCAGTGACTCCAGGATCTGGATGCCGACCTTGACCTCCTCGGCCGGCGGCGCGGACAGCGACACCCGGATCGTGTCGCCGATGCCCCGCGACAGCAGCGCGCCGAAGGCCACCGCCGACTTGATCGTGCCCTGGAACGCCGGGCCTGCCTCCGTCACGCCCAGGTGCAGCGGGTAGTCGCAACTCCCGGCGAGCTGCCGGTACGCCTCGATCATCACGACCGGGTCGTTGTGCTTGACGGAGATCTTGATGTCCCGGAAGTCGTGCTCCTCGAACAGGGACGCCTCCCACAGCGCGCTCTCCACGAGCGCCTCCGGAGTCGCCTTGCCGTACTTCTGGAGCAGCCGCCGGTCCAGCGATCCCGCGTTGACGCCGATCCGGACCGGGGTGCCGTGGTCCTTCGCTGCCTGCGCGATCTCCTTGACCCGGTCGTCGAACTGCTTGATGTTGCCGGGGTTGACGCGGACCGCCGCGCAGCCCGCCTCGATCGCGGCGAAGACGTACTTCGGCTGGAAGTGGATGTCGGCGATCACCGGGATCTGCGACTTCCGGGCGATGGTCGCGAGCGCGTCCGCGTCGTCCTGCGTGGGGCAGGCGACCCGGACGATCTGGCAGCCGGACGCGGTGAGTTCGGCGATCTGCTGCAAGGTGGCGCCGATGTCGGACGTACGGGTCGTCGTCATCGACTGCACCGACACCGGGGCCCCGCCCCCGACCGCCACCGGACCGACCTGGATCCGGCGCGAGACGCGCCGCTCGGCGATCGGCCGGACCGGTACCTCGGGAACGCCCAGCGGGATGGCGGTCATGGCATCACTCCCGGTTTCCGGAGACCGTCTCGCGCATGGCGCGCAGGGACTCCTTCAGCGATCCCATGGTGGCGAGGACGGCGGTGGGCTCGTAGCCGCAGTGCGCCATGCAGTTGGCGCAGCGCGGGTCCTTGCCGCGGCCGTACTTGTCCCAGTCGGTGTCCTCGACCAGCTCCCGGTACGTCGGCACATAGCCGTCGGCCATCAGGTAGCAGGGGCGCTGCCAGCCGAACAGCGAGTAGTTCGGGATCGCCCAGGCCGTGCACGGGAAGTCGACCTTGCCCTCCAGGAAGTCCAGGAAGAGCGGGGAGTGGTTGAGCCGCCAGCGCCGCCGGTTGCCGCCCGCGAAGGCCTTCTTGAACAGCTCGCGGGTCTGCTCCACGCCGAGGAAGTGCTCCTGGTCGGGGGCCTTCTCGTAGGCATAGGCGGGCGAGATCATCATCTCGTCGACCTTGAGGTCGTCGTTGAGGAAGTTCAGCACCTCGATGATGGTCTGCGGGGTGTCGGTGTTGAAGAAGGTCGAGTTGGTGGTCACCCGGAAGCCGCGCCGCTTGGCCTCCTTGATGGCCTCCACCGCCTCGTCGAACACGCCCTCCTTCGCCACCGACTCGTCGTGCCGCTCACGCAGCCCGTCGATGTGCACCGCGAAGGCGAAGTAGGGGGAGGGCTTGAACTTGTCCATCTTCTTGCGCAGCAGCATCGCGTTGGTGCACAGGAAAACGTACTTCCGCCTGGCCACCAGCTGACGCACGATCTCGTCGATCTGCGGGTGCATCAGCGGCTCGCCGCCGGCGATGGACACCATGGGAGCACCGGACTCCAGTACGGCCCCCACGGCCTGGGCGACCGGCATCCGCTGCTTCAGCACCCCGGCCGGGTGCTGGATCTTGCCGCAGCCCTCGCATTTGAGGTTGCAGGCGTACAGCGGCTCCAGCTCGACGATGAGCGGGAACTTGTCCCGCCGGCGCAGCTTCTGTTCAGCCAAGTATGTAGCGACCTTGATGGACTGTCGGAGCGGCATGGCCATCTGGCTCACCTCCTGGGGAGCAGCAAGGAACGGTGCCATTCGAAGAAAGCGGGAAGGACGGAACGAAGGACACGGAAAGCCGATATTCCACCGCGCACCGTGCCGATCCGGACGAGTTCATGTTCAGGAGCGTCCACGACCACCCGGACGGCCGCAACCGGGCGCTCGCCCGCACGGACCGCGCTCAGGAGCGTGGCCGCCGACTCCATGTCGACCGCGATCGCGCCGGTCGCACGCAGATCCGACCGTTCGTGACCTCGGACGACGTGGTCGGAGCCGGTGAGCGGCCCGGTGTGCACGGTCCGCCCGGGCACCGCGCGGCCCAGCTCCTTGACCAGCAGTTCGGTCCCGACGCAGGCGGTCGTACCGCGCGGGTCGCGGGTCTCCTCGGCGACGACCAGGTCACCGGGGTGCATGCCGGGCGCGAGCCCCGCGCAGAAACCGGTGGCCAGAACGGCGGCGTCGCGCAGGGCCGGGTCGGCGAGCATCCGGGTGACGGACCGCTCGGCCGCCGCCGGCCCCATCCCGGTCCGCAGCACGGTGACCGGCCCGCCCGCGCCGCCACGGTCCCCCGCGCGCAGGGCGAACTGCTCGATGCCGAGCGCGCAGGCGATCAGCAGCGGGGCCGGAGCGGGCTGGGTGCTCATCAGCTCCCCTCGGCCTCGACGAGCGGCTTCCCGGTCTCTGCGCTCCCCTTGGCCTCGGTGAGCGGCTTCCCGGCCGCCCCGCCGCCCTGGTGCCGGCCGGCGAAGGGCTCCCCGTGCAGGTACCGGCCGAGCGCGGTGAGCGGGAACACCTGCCGGTAGAGGTGGTAGTTGATCGAGAAGTCCCAGGGGAAGCCCGTCCCCGTGAAGTACGGCTCGTCCCAGGACCCGTCCTCCCGCTGGGTGGCGGCGAGCCACTCGATGCCGCGTTCGACGGCCTTGGAGTCCCGCTCCCCCGCCGCGAGCAGGGCCATCAGGGCCCACGCCGTCTGGGAGGCGGTCGAGGCGCCCCTGCCGCTCCACTCCCTGACGTACTTGTAGGAGCGCAGGTCCTCGCCCCAGCCGCCGTCGTCGTTCTGGACCGACTCCAGCCAGGTCACGGCCCGGCGGATCGCCGGGTGCGCCGCGGGGATGCCCGCGGCCACCAGCGCGGGTACGACGGACCCGGTGCCGTAGACGTAGTTGACGCCCCAGCGCCCGAACCACGAGCCGTCGGGCTCCTGTTCGGCCAGCAGCCACTCGATGCCGCGCCGGGTGCGCGGGTCGTGGGCGAGGCCCTCCACCGCGAGCATCTCGACGACGTGCGCCGTGACGTCGGCGGAGGGCGGGTCGATGACCTCGCCGAAGTCGCAGAACGGCAGCCGGTTCGGGAACGGGCTGGTGTTGTCGACGTCGAAGGCGGCCCACGCGCCGTTCTTCGACTGCATGCCGAGCGTCCAGCGCACGCCGCGCCCGACGGCCTTGTCGACCCGCACCGGGTCGTGATGGGCGATCCGGCGCAGCGCGAGGACCACCTCGGCGGTGTCGTCGATGTCGGGGTAGTTGTCGTTGTGGAACTCGAACGCCCAGCCCCCGGGCGGCAGTCCGGGCCGCTGCACCGACCAGTCACCGGGCCGGACGATCTCCTCGCCCAGCATCCAGTCCGCGGCCTTCACCAACTGCGGGTGGTCGGCGGGCAGTCCGGCGTCGACGAGCGCGATCGCGGCCAGGCAGGTGTCCCACACCGGCGACTGGCAGGCCTCGATCATCCGGGCCCCGTCCTCGCGCCACACGGCGAACCGGTCCAGGGACGCCAGCCCCTCCCGCATCACCGGGTGCTCCAGGTCGTAGCCGAGCAGGTGCAGGGCGATGACCGAGTACACGGCCGGGGGCTGGATGCCGCCCCAGCAGCCGTCGTTCTCCTGCCGCTCGATGATCCAGCGGGCGGCGCTGTTCATCGCGGCTCTGCGCAGCCGGCGCGGCGCGACCTTCCGCAGGGCGTGCAGCCCCTTGTCCATCCGCTGGAAGGCGCCGTCCCAACTGAACGCCGGGGCGAGCGGCTTGGCCGGGTTCGGGTGGGCCGGGTCGGTGTGCAGCTCGTCCAGCGGGAAGGGCGCCGGGCGTACCGGCCGCTTCGCGGAGACGATCGTCAGCGGGACGATGGTCTGCCGCGCCCAGCAGCCGAAGTCGTAGATGTTGAGCGGCACCCACTTCGGGAAGAAGATGAGCTCCGGAGGCAGTTCGGGCAGGTCCTCCCACTTCCACCAGCCGAACAGGGCCAGCCAGATCCGGGTGAAGACCCGGGCGGCGGCGATGCCGCCCTGCTCGCGGATCCAGGCGGAGGCCTTCGCCATGTGCGGTGCGCCGGGCTCGTCGCCGGCCAGGCGGAGGGCGACGTAGGCCTCGATCGTGGCGGAGAGTTCGCCGGGGCCGCCGTAGAAGGTGGCCCAGGTGCCGTCCTCGCGCTGCTCGCCGCGGATGAAGAGCGCGGCGGCCCGCGTGGTCTTCTCGTCGAGGATACCGAGGAACTGCCGGAGCATCAGGTCCTCGGCGTCCATCGTGACGTTGGTCTCGAGGTCGCCCTTCCACCAGCCCTGGGCGTCCTGGAGGGAGAGCAGGAAGTCGGTGGCGCGTTGTGCGGCGCGGGCGGCGGCTTGCGGTACCCCGGCCGCCGCGGGGGTGGTGTTGTCGATGGCGGTGTCGCTGGCCGCGGCAGCGCGGGGTGGCAGGGCCCCGGTGCTTCCGTCGGTCGTCGCTGTCATGGCTTCCCCTTCGTGCAGTGGTGCAAGGTGTGCAGCTGCTGTGGGTCCGCCGTCGGCCGGTGCTCCGTGGTGTCTCGCGGCACCGGCCGGCGACTACGCGAGGGCTATTCGACCGATAGTGATCATCTCTTTCGTACGACGACGAAGTCCGCGAGGGCCGTGAACTGCTCCCGCACCCGGTCGGGCATGTCGACGGCGTCGAGGGCCTCGATGGCGATGGTGTGCTGACGGCGTGCCTCGTCGGCGGTCCACTCGCGGCCGCCCGCCTCCTCGATGAGGGCGGCGCGGGCCGCGAACTCCTCCTCGGAGAAGTTCTCGAAGTCGCTGATCTTGGCGTCGGCGGCGAGGATCTCGCCGAGCCGCTCGGAGGCGGGTCCGCCGGCCGCGAGGGCGGCCACGACGGGCAGTGACTTCTTGCGCTGGCGCAGGTCGCTCCAGGTCTGCTTGCCGGTGGAGACCGGGTCGCCCCAGATGCCGAGGAGGTCGTCGACGGCCTGGAAGGCGAGGCCCAGGTGGTAGCCGTACTTCTCCAGCGTGTCGGCGGTGCGGTCGTCGGCGCCGCCGAGGACGGCACCGATGGAGCTGGCGCAGGCGAGCAGGGCGCCGGTCTTGTTGCCCTCCATCTCCAGGCACTCCTCGACGGTGACACGGTCGCGGTGCTCGTAGGAGATGTCCTGGGCCTGACCGTCGATCAGGGCACGGGTGGCGGTGGTCAGGCGGCGGGTGGCGCGGCCGGCCTCGACGGTGCCGAGTTCGAGGAGCACCTCGTTGGCGAGGGCGAACAGGGCGTCACCGACCAGGATGGCCTGGGCGGGACCGTGCACCTTCCAGACCGTGTCGCGGTGGCGGCGCTGTTCGTCGCCGTCCATCAGGTCGTCGTGGAGGAGGGAGAAGTTGTGGACGAGTTCCACGGCGACGGCGCCGGGGATGCCGGTCTCGGGGGCGGCTGACATGACCTCGGCGGACAGCACCGCGAGGGCGGGGCGTACGGCCTTGCCTCCGTCACCCGCCGCGGGCCGGCCCTGGGCGTCGATCCAGCCGAAGTGGTAGGCGGCAACAGTGTCCATGGGAGGTGCCAGGCGGTCGATGGCCGCCCGCAGTACCGGAGTGGCCAGGGTCCGGCCGCGCTCCAGGAGCGCGGTCACGTCCACCGCCTCGGCAGTCTTCGAGGCCGGGGGCACAGTGGGCACAGTCTCTCCTCTTGTTGCGGTACCGGGGGTGCGGGGGCCGTCTGCCGCGCTGTCCTGAGCGAGCATCACGCCGCCTCCTCGAACTCGAAGAGGTGCTGCGGGCGGGGCCGGCCCAGGGCGCCCAGCACGGCGTCCGCCGCGCCGACTCCACTGCGGACCGCACTCTCCATGGTCGCGGGCCACCCGGTGGCGGTCCACGCTCCGGCCAGGTACAGGCCGGATGCCTTGGTGCGGGCGCCGGGCCTGAGGCGGCCGACGCCGGGGGTGGGAGCGAACGTCGCGGTGCGCTCCCGGGTGACGAAGAAGTCCTTGACCGCGGCGCCGCGGGCCGGCGGAAGCAGCCGCTCCAGCTCGGGCAGGTACCGCTCGCGCAGCACGGCCACGGGTTCGTCGATCTCGTCCTGGGCCACCGACTGCGACAGCGCGAGGTACTGTCCCTCGCGCAGCCCGGACGCCTCGGTCCGGTCGAACACCCACTGCACCGGGGTGCCGAGGGCGGCGAAGAACGGCCGGGCGAGCACCTTGCGGTCGTAGACGACATGGACGTTGAGGATCGGTGCGGTGCCGATCTCCAGGAGCCGCTCCGGCGCGTCGAGGGCACCCGCGGGCAGCAGGTCGTGCGCCTCGCGCTGCGGCACGGCGAGCACGACGGCGTCGGCCTGGAGCGTCTCGCCGGGAACCTGGACGCTCCACCCTCCGTTCACGTCCTCACAGACGGAGGTGACGCGGGTACGGACCTCGGTGCGGACGCCCGCTGAGTCGAGCGCCTTGCGGGCCAGCCGGTCGTGCAGGTCGCCGAGCGGGACCCGCGCCCAGCCGATGTCGGCGGCGCCCGGGTCGGACAGCAGACCCGTCTTGAACACCATCGCCGCGAGCCCCAGGGAGGCGTCACCCGCGACGGCGTTGAGGGTGGCGACCCCGACCAGGTCCCACAGGGCCTCGATGGCCCGCTCCGACTGGCCGTGCGCGGCCAGCCAGCTGCCGAAGTCCTGCGTGTCCAGGGCCGGATCGGCGAGGTCGAGCCCCTTGAGCGCGAGTGCGGCCCGGCCCACCTTGGCGCGGTCGGCGAGCGACAGGTGCGGATAGGTGGCGAGGCTGCGGCCCAGGTGCAGGGGCACGGGCAGCGCGTCGCGCCGCAGCCTGCCGAGCCGCCGCCCCGCGGGCCGGGCGGCGTCCAGGACGGGCACGTCGAGCCGGTCCTGGAGCGGAGCCAGCGCCGCGCCCTCGATGCGGTCGAGGAACCAGCGGTAGGCGGTGCAGCAGCGCAGGTACACGTGCTGTCCGTTGTCGACCGTCAGCTCGCCGCGCTGGAAGGAGAAGGCCAGGCCCCCGAGTCTCGGCCTGCCCTCCAGCAGGGTGACGCGCACGCCGGCGTCGGCGAGCGCGAGCGCGGTGGTGATGCCGGCGAGCCCGCCGCCCACCACGACGGTGTGCCGCCCGTCGGCGACCGGTCCCTGGGACCCCGTGCCGTGGGTCATCGTGCACCCTCCCCTGCGCGCCGGCCGCACTGCTCGAACGGCGCGCGACCGACCGTCTCCGTCAGGGACGCGGCCCCACGCCGGAGGGTTGCCCGCCGCTTGTCTCCGACGGTGTGGCCGGGAGGGTGGTCGTGCCGCAGGACGTCGTACCCACGCTCGCCCACCGGGGCCACACGGGCAGGACAGCCCCGCCCGGCACCCGCGCTCCCCCGCCGAAGGGCCAGGAAGGGCACCGGCTCGGCCCCTGCCCGGATGCGCAGGGCCGTAGCCGCGCGGCGGGTGTGAGGCCGGTCGCCGGTGGCGTCCGCATGGACCGGTTCGTTCGTCACGCACGCCTCCTGACGGCCCGTCGGGTCACGTGGCGGGCGTCGAGGCCGGACAGGCCGCGCACGGCGACATAGGCCTTCTCCCGGCCGGGCAGGGAGACGCGGCCGCGCAGCACGGCCTCCGGGTCGCGTTCGATGCGGTCGAGGAGGCGGCGGTAGATGCCGGCCATGGCGGCGACACACGCGCCGCTGCGCCGGTCGAGCATGGGGAGCAGCCGGTAGCCCTCGGCGAAAAGAGCGCGGGCCCGTCGCACTTCGAAGTGCACGAGGCCCGCGAAGTCGGAGCCCTCCGGTGGCCGTGGCCCGGTGAAGCCGGCCGAGCAGCCGAATTTGGCGAGGTCGTCGGCGGGCAGATAGGTACGCCCGCCCACGGCGTCCTCGCGGACGTCCCGCAGGATGTTGGTGAGCTGGAGCGCGAGGCCGAGCGTGTCGGCATACTCCGGCGCGCGCTCGACACCGCGCGCCCCCGGTTCCGTGCCGAACACGCCGAGCGAGAGCCGCCCGATGGCGCCCGCCACACAGCGGCAGTAGACCTTCAGGTCGTCCCAGGTCTCGTACGTCTCGCCGCGTACGTCCATCTGGACGCCGTCGATGAGTTCGTCCAGGCCGCCGAGCGGGATCGGGAAGTGCCCGGCGGCGTGCGTGAGGGCGACGGCGACCGGGTCGGTGTCGTCCTCCGCCACCTCGCCCTCCCGGATCCGGGTGAGCAGCGACCGGGTCTCCTCCAGCCTGGCCACCTTGACGTCGTCGGCGAGCGCACCGTCACCGATGTCGTCGACCCGCCGCGAGAACGCGTACAGCGCCGACATCGCACGGCGCTGGGGCGTCGGCAGCAGCCGGATGCCGTAGGCGAAGTTGCGCGCCTGCCGCCCGGTGACGGCCTCGCAGTAGCTGTAGGCGGCGAGTACCGGCGGGGATGCGTGTGGTTCCGACTCCACGGTCCGGATCACCCCTCTCCTCGCAGAGTCACGCCCACCTCACGCAGCAGCCGGACCTTGCCGGGCTTGGGCGGGCCGGGAAGTACGTCGTAATCGGCGGCGGCGATCGCGTGCAGAGCCGCCCTTCCTCCCGCCACGAACCCTGCGAGCAGCAGCTTCAACCTGCCGTGGACGCTACCCACCAGGGGGGCGCCTTCATTCAGGAGATCCCGGGCCCTTTGCGCTTCGTACGCAATCAACGCACGGACCGACGCTCCGGCGGATTTCGTGGCGAGGTCCGCCTCCTCGACGTGAAAGCGCTTCATGTCGGCGGCGGGCAGGTAGATACGGTCGCGGCCGAGGTCCTCGGCCACGTCCTGGAGGTGCTCGACGATCTGGAGAGCCGTGCAGATCATGTCGGAGCGGCGGATCCGCTCGGGCGTCGAGGTGCCGGTGACGGCGAGGACCAGACGGCCGACGGGGTTGGCGGAGAGCTCGCAGTAGGCGAGGAGGTCGTCGTAGGTCTCGTACCGGCCGACCAGCTGGTCCTGGCGGTTGGCGGCGATCAGGCCGAGGAACGGCTCGGGGGTCAGACTGCGGCGGCGCACGGTCGGCTGCAGGCGGCGCAGCAGGGGGTGACGCGGGGTCGAGTCGAACACCCTGCGCAGGTCGGCCTCGAAGGCGTCCAGCAGGACCAGCCGGTCCTCGGCCTCCTGCGGGGAGACACCGAGCAGGCGGGCGTCGGCGCCGCCGGGGGCCAGGTCGCCGTCGCCGATGTCGTCGACCAGGCGGGCGAATCCGTAGACGGCCATGAGGTCCGTGCGCCAGTTCCGGGGCAGGAAGAACGGGGCCACCGGGAAGTTCTCGCCCGTGGCCTTGGCGAGGGTGCCCCGCTCCGGATCGAGGGCGCGTGCCGTGCCGGTTCCCGTCACCGCCGGCTGCCCGGCGCGAGGACGGCGCGTGCTGCGTGGAGCTGGGGAGTTTCCGTAGCCATTGCCGTCACATCTCCCGTTCTACACTGCCGACCCAATACACACTATTTCGGACACGCCGCCCAGCCGTCCGCACGACCGTCCGACGAGCGATGTCGCGCATTATCGCCCTGATTGCCGTGTTTCGGGACCGGTACAGCTTACGTTGTACAACGCATCGAGGTTCGCCAGGGTGTCCCGCACATCACGAGAACACACCGATTGGCCCCAAGATTCCTAAGAAGGGCCGGAGTTGACCTTTCTTTTGCAGACGCAGGGCCCCGCCGGAACAGTTCCGGCGGGGCCCTGACCGGGCCGGGCTACTTGCCGGTGAACTTCTCGTACTCCTTGAGCACCTCGTCGGTCGGGCCGTCCATGCGCAGCTCGCCGCGCTCCAGCCACAGGACGCGGTTGCAGGTGTCGCGGATGGATTTGTTGTTGTGGCTCACCAGAAACACGGTGCCGGCTTCCTTGCGCAGCTCCCGGATGCGGTCCTCGGAGCGCTTCTGGAACTTGCGGTCACCGGTGGCCAGGGCCTCGTCGATCATCAGGACGTCGTGGTCCTTGGCCGCGGCGATGGAGAACCGGAGGCGGGCCGCCATGCCGGAGGAGTAGGTGCGCATGGGCAGGGTGATGAAGTCGCCCTTCTCGTTGATGCCGGAGAAGTCGACGATGTCCTGGTAGCGCTCCTTGATCTCCTCCCGGGACATGCCCATGGCGAGCCCGCCCAATATGACGTTGCGTTCGCCGGTGAGGTCGTTCATCAGGGCCGCGTTGACGCCGAGCAGCGAGGGCTGGCCGTCGGTGTAGACCTTGCCCTGCTCGGCGGGGAGCAGCCCGGCGATGGCGCGCAGCAGGGTCGACTTGCCGGAGCCGTTGGAGCCGATCAGGCCGATGGCCTCGCCGCGGTAGGCGACGAAGGAGACGCCGCGCACCGCGTGCACCTTGCGCACCCCGCGCTCCTCGCCGCGCTTGAGGATGCGGCTGAGGGCGGCGGTGGCGCTGCCCTTGCCGCTCTTGGCGCCGTTGACGCGGTAGACGATGTGCAGATCGTCCGCGATGACCGTGGGGATCCGCGCGTCCTGCTTCTGCTCAGCCACGGCCGTACCTCTCCTCCGCCTTCCAGAAGTACACGAAGCCGCCCAGGGCGAACAGCACGGCCCAGCCGCCCGCGGCAGCCCACACGTGGTCGGGGAGGTACTTCGAGTCGTATGCGTCGATGAGGGCGAAGCGCATCAGGTCCATGTAGATCGCGGCCGGGTTCCACTGGAGGACGTTCGCGATCCAGGCCGGCTTGTCCGCCAGGAAGATCGGAATGGAGAACATCACACCGGACGCGTACATCCAGGTCCGCATCACGAACGGCATCAGCTGCGCGAGGTCCGGGGTCTTGGAGCCCGCCCGGGCCATGATCAGCGCGAGGCCGGTGTTGAAGCAGAACTGCAGCACGAGCACCGGCACGATCAGCAGCCAGGACAGGTCCGGGTAATGACCGAAGCCGACCGCGACGGCGAACAGCACGATCATCGAGAACAGCAGCTGCTGGAGCTGCTGGAGCGCGAAGGAGACCGGCAGCGAGGCGCGCGGGAAGTGCAGGGCGCGGACCAGGCCGAGGTTGCCGGAGATGGCGCGCACGCCCGCCATGACCGAACTCTGCGTGAACGTGAACACGAACACGCCCGTGACCAGGAACGGGATGTACACCTCGCGGGGCAGGCCCCGGTCGGCCTCCAGGAGCAGGCCGAAGATGAAGAAGTACACGGCCGCGTTCAGCAGCGGTGTGGCCACCTGCCACAGCTGGCCGAGCTTGGCCTGGCTGTACTGGGCGGTCAGCTTCGCGCGGGAGAAGGCGAGGATGAAGTGCCGCCGGTCCCAGAGCTGACGGACGTACTCGATGAGGGACGGCCGGGCGCCGCTCACGCTCAGCCCGTACTTGGCGGCGAGCTCCCTCGCCGTGAGTCCCTCGTCGGGCGCCGCGGGCGCGCTCACCGCGACCGAGGCGTCGTGCGTTGTCTCACTCACTAGTGGAAACTTTCGTCTTCGAGATGCGCGGCCTGTCCGGGCCCGCATGAGCCGGGGGCCAGGGTACGGCCCGGGTGCTCCCGGATGCTCACGGGTACGAGCTTGTCAGATGACGGGGGGCCGGCCCAGCCGGGTCAGCCGCCACACCGTACGCCACTTCATGGGACGGCGGGGCCCGCACGGGGTGGTCCAGCCCTCGCGGAATCCGCCGAACCAGGCCCGCAGGGCGGAGCCGGAGGGACGGCGTACGAGGGTGAGCAGCAGCCACACCCCGAGGTAGACCGGGACGAGCGGCGCGGGGAGGTTGCGGCGGGCGAGCCAGACGCGGTTGCGGGCGACCATGCGGTGGTAGACCGCGTGCCGCGAGGGAGCGGTCGTCGGGTGGTACAGCACCATGTCGGACCGGTAGTCGATCATCCAGCCCGCGTCGAGGGCCCGCCATGCCAGGTCGGTTTCCTCGTGGGCGTAGAAGAATTCGTCGGGGAGTCCGCCGACGTCGGCGAAGACCCGGGTGCGCACGGCGTTGGCGCCGCCGAGGAAGGTGGTGACCCGGGAGGAACGCATCGGGTCGGCGGCGCGCAGCCGGGGCACGTGGCGGCGCTGGGTGACGCCGGTGTCCGGGTCGGCTATGCGGAAGCTGATGATGCCGAGCTTCGGGTCGGCCTCGAAGGCCTTGCGGCAGAGCTGGGCCGTGTCGTGGCCGGCCAGCAGTCCGTCGTCGTCGAGGAAGAGCAGGATGTCGACGTCCCGGCCGGCCGGGCCGAAGGCCTCGATGCCGACGTTGCGGCCGCCGGGGATGCCGAGGTTCTCGGGCAGCTCGATGGTGCGGACGCCCTCGGGGACGTCCGGGACGGGCGAGCCGTTGCCGACGACGACCACCTCGACCGGGTCGCCGTCCTGCTTGGCGACCGAGTCGAGCAGGGCGCGCAGCTCGTCGGGGCGGTTGCCCATGGTGATGATGACGGCGCCGACCTTCATACCGCTCACTTCAGCCTGCTCGAAGCGAGGATGGACACGAGGTGCAGCAGGGTCTGGACCAGCGCGATACCGGCCAGCACGGCGACACCGAGCCGGGAGAAGAACAGGTCGCCGCGGGCCTGGTCGGCGATGGCCAGGACCAGGATCAGCAGGGACGCCTCGATGCCGAGGATCAGGCGGTGGAACTTGAGCGCGGCGGCGGCCTTGCGGGCCAGCGCCATGCCGGAGGAGCGCATCTCCGCGGCGGTCTCCTGGACCGGCGGCTTTCCGGCCTGGTGCCGGGCGACGCCGACGAGGTCGGTCTCGGCCTTGATCAGGATGGCGCCGAGGGCGGCCAGGGTGCCGAGGAAGGCCCACAGCCAGTCGATGCGGCCGGTGCCCCACAGGTCGGCGGCGCGCAGGCCGAAGCCGGTGAGGACGGCGGCGTCGGTGAGGTAGGCGCCGACGCGGTCCAGGTAGACGCCGTTGAGGGAGTACTGCTTCTTCCAGCGCGCGATCTCGCCGTCGACGCAGTCCAGCAGCAGGTACATCTGGACGCACACCACGCCGAGGACGGCGCCCGGGATCCCCGGCACGAGCAGTGCCGGGGCCGCGAGCACACCGAAGACGGTCATCAGGTAGGTGAGCTGGTTGGGCGTGACCCGGGTGTTGACCAGGTAACGGTCGACCCGCAGGGACACCTCACGCATGTAGAGGCGTCCCATCCAGTGCTCACCGCTGCGCCGGTCCTTCACCCCCGCGGGGTGAACGACGGGACGTAGTTCAGCTACCGATGGCCTTGACATAGTCGGTGTAGGTGTCCTTGATCTGTTCGGTGTTCAGGTCGAGGTGTTCGAGGATGGTGTAGCGGCCGGGCCGGGTCTCCGGGGCGAACTCGACGGCCTTGACGAACTCGTCCGTCGTGAAGCCGATCTCGTCCGGCAGCACGGGCAGCCCGTGCCGGCGCAGCACCTCGGCCATGTAGGCCGACTGCTCGTGCGCCCCGCGCAGCCACATCGCGAAGGCCGCGCCGAGACCGCACTGCTCGCCGTGGGCGGCGGCCCGCTTGGGGTAGAGCAGGTCGAAGGCGTGGTTGATCTCGTGGCACGCCCCGGAGGACGGCCGCGAGTCGCCCGACACCGACATGGCGATGCCGCTGAGGACCAGCGCCTCGGCGAGCACCTGGAGGAAGTCGTTGTCCCCGATGCCGCCCGGGTGCCGCAGTACGGCCTCGCCGGCCTGGCGGGCCATGGCCGCGGCGAGGCCGTCGATCCGCTCGCCCTTGACGCGGTTGGCCAGTTCCCAGTCGG
Source organism: Streptomyces afghaniensis (assembly GCF_044327915.1). Classification (NCBI taxonomy): domain Bacteria; kingdom Bacillati; phylum Actinomycetota; class Actinomycetes; order Kitasatosporales; family Streptomycetaceae; genus Streptomyces; species Streptomyces afghaniensis. The sequence goes on along the minus strand of NZ_JBIRGJ010000001.1, from coordinate 1,286,676 downwards.
CGATCGCCGAGATGTTGGAGACGGCGTCGCCGATGCCGGCGCGGACGAAACGGACCGGGGCCTCGCGGATGACGTCCAGGTCGATGACGACCGCGATCGGGTTCGGCACGCCGTAGGAGCCGCGTCCCGCGTCGTTGTCGAGGGTGGCGACCGGCGAGCACAGGCCGTCGTGCGCCAGGTTCGTGGGCACGGCGACCAGGGGCAGGCCGACGCGTGCCGCGGCGAACTTGGCGCAGTCGATGATCTTGCCGCCGCCGAGGCCGACGACCGCGTCGTAGTGGCCGGCCTTTATGTCGCTCGCCAGCCGCACCGCGTCGTCGAGGGTGCCGCCGCCCACCTCGTACCAGGTGGCGCCGGGCATGCTCGGCGCGATGCGCTCGCGCAGCTTGGCGCCGGAGCCGCCGCTGACGGCGACGGCGAGGCGGCCGGAGTGCGAGATGCGCTCGTCTGCGAGGACGCACGCCAGGTCGTCGAGGGCACCCGGGCGGATGTCCACGACCAGCGGCGAGGGGATGAGCCGGGTCAGTACTGGCATGCGATCTCCCGTCCACGGGCGAGATCGTCGTGGTTGTCGATCTCCACCCACTTGACGTCGCCGATCGGCGCCACGTCGATACGGAAGCCGCGGTTCACCAGCTCCTGGTAGCCGTGCTCGTAGAACTGCTGCGGGTCGGTCTCCCACACGGTCTTGAGCGCGTCGGCCAGTTCGGGGGCCGCGTCGCCCTCGATGAGGGTGACGCCGATGTACTCGCCGGTGGCCTCGGCGGGGTCCATCAGCTTGGTGATCTTCGTCATGCCCTTCTCGGGGTCGACGACGACCTTCATCTCCTCGTCGGCGAGCTGCTTGACCGTGTCCAGGGCGAGAATGATCTTCTTGCCGTCGCCGCGGGCGGCGAGCAGCGTCTTCTCGACGGAGACGGGGTGGACGGTGTCGCCGTTGGCGAGGATCACACCGTCCTTGAGGGCGTCACGACCGCACCACAGGGAGTAGGCGTTGTTCCACTCCTCGGCCTTGTCGTTGTCGATGAGGGTGAGCTTGAGGCCGTACTTCTGCTCCAGCGCTTCCTTGCGCTCGTACACGGCTTCCTTGCGGTAACCCACGATGATCGCGACCTCGGTGAGACCGATCTCGGCGAAGTTGCCGAGTGTCAGGTCGAGAACCGTGGGTTCGCCCTCTATGCCCGCGGGCCCCACCGGCACCAGCGCCTTGGGAAGGCTGTCGGTGTAGGGGCGCAGACGCCGTCCGGCGCCGGCCGCCAGCACGAGGCCGATCATGCGGGTTCTCCTTCATCGTGTACGGCGGGCGCCCCAGCGGACACCCAGAAGCGGATGCTCTCGACGAGCACCACCAGGGCCACGGCCACGGCGAGCACCGTGAGCGCGACCTTGAACTGCGAGGCGGTGAGCAGCGCGGCGAGGACGGTGACGAGCAGCGTCCGGCCTTCGTGCCCCCCGATGGAACGCACCAGCCAGGCCGGGGGCGCTCCGGCGTTGCCGCGGATGCGGTACACCGTGTCGTAGTGATGGTAGGCGACCGCGGCCACCAGCCCGAAAGCCGCAGGAAGGGCTCCGTTCACGTCCGCTCGGGCCGCCAGGACCAGGACGGTGCCGTACTCGGCGGCGCGCAGGAACGGGGGGACCAGCCAGTCGAGGGCGCCCTTGAGGGGGCGGGCGACGGCCAGGCCCGAGGTCAGGGCGTACGCGAGGGCGGCGACGACCGGCCAGGGTCCGCCGAAGCCGGTCAGCGCGGCCACGGCGACGACGGCGGCACCGCCGAGGAGGGCGAGGGCGGGGGCCGTGAAGCCCGGCAGCCTGCGGGCAGGGCTCTTGAGCGCCTCCGCGAAGCCCTGGGCGAGCGGACCGCTGTCCGCGAGGTCGGCGAGCGCCCCGGCCGCCCGGTCGGTCCGCTTGGCCCTGCGGGTCAGGGAGCGCAGCACGCGGCCCGCCGTGGTGTACGTCGCCGCGAAGGCGCAGCCGATGAGCAGCGCGTAGAAGGTGATGCGGGGCGTGGTGACCGCCGTGAGCACCGCGATCATCGCCCAGCGCTCCCCGATGGGCAGGACGATCATGCGGCGCACCCAGACCGTCCAGCCGACGCTGTCGAGCTTGTCGGAGAGCGCGGCGGTGGGGCTGGTGTTGGCGGTGGCGTCGTGGTTGGCCTCGTTGAAGGAGAAGTCCACGACGTGCCGGCAGGTCTGCAGGACCATGGCGCCGAGGGCGAGGGCCCAGACGTCGTCTCCGCCGCGGGCGGCTCCCAGGGCGAGACCGGCGTAGTAGGCGTACTCCTTGGCCCGGTCGAAGGTGGCGTCCAGCCAGGCGCCGAGCGTGGAGTACTGAAGGGAGTAGCGGGCGAGCTGGCCGTCGGTGCAGTCCAGCACGAAGGACGCGATCAGCAGGACGCCTGCCGCGACGAAGCCGCCGCGGGTGCCGGTGGCCGCGCAGGCCGCCGCTATGAGGGCGGTGAGCAGCGAGGCGGTGGTGACCTGGTTCGGCGTCAGGCCGCGGCGGGCGCACCAGCGGGCGATGTAGCGGGAGTACGGGCTGATGCAGTAGGTGGTGAAGAAGCCGTCGCGGGACTTCACGGCCGACTTCAGGCGTACGGCCTCGTCGTCGACGTCCGTCACGGCCTGCCGCGCCTCGTTGCGGGCCTGCGGGTCGGCGGGGACGGCGGCGACGAGGCTGCCCAGCTCGGGGCGGTGCACGTCGGCGCCGTCGGCGTCCAGGGCGGTGAGGACGCGGTCGGCGAGGCTGTCGACCAGGGTGGTGCCGCCGCCGGCGGAGTTCTCGCGGGCCATCGCCCGGGTCAGGGCCTGGCGGCCGGCGGGCTGGGCCGTCACGGCGCCGGGGATCGCGGCGAGCGGGAAGCGGGGGTCGGTGAGGCCGAGGCGCAGCGCGTGCACGTGCCCCACGAACCGGGCGTCGACCAGGGCCACTCGCTCGTCGCCCGGCACCCCGGCGAGCAGGGTCTCGGCCTCGGCTGCGTCGGCCGCGACCCGCACGTCGAAGCCGAGGGACCGCAGATCGCCCTCGATCGACGATCCGGGGACCGGATGACCGGTGAGGATGGCGGTCGACAACCGAATTCACTCCCTGGGTACCGACGCGTCCGCGCCAGTGCTGTACATGGTGGGGGCGCCCGCGCCGGAAAGCTCCCGGGCGGCGTGTCGGCAGAGGCTATCGGATGCCGGGAGGGCCGCGTTCACCGCCTGTTTGGCAGATCGATCAACGTGGTTCGCACAGGCCTTTGCCGCGATCATCATCGTGGATCCGGGGCCCGCCCCACAAACCGCGCCCCCCAGAGGCGGACATCGAGGACATCGGGCCGGGTCCGGCCGGGTCCGCATAGGGTGGGCGACCATGACTTGGCTGATCACCGGCGGGGCCGGCTACATCGGGGCCCACGTGGCCAGGGCCATGAACGAGGCCGGCGAGCGCGTCCTCGCCCTGGACGACCTCTCGGCCGGGGTGCCCGCGCGGCTCCCGGCGGACGTACCGCTCGTCGAGGGCTCGTCGCTCGACGGTGGCCTGCTGAAACGGGTGTTCGCCGAGCACGGCGTGACGGGTGTGGTGCATCTCGCGGCGCGCAAGCAGGTCGCCGAGTCCGTCGCGCAGCCGACGCGGTACTACCGGGAGAACGTCGGCGGCCTGGTGACTCTCCTGGACGCGGTCGCCGGGGCCGGGATCGAGCGCTTCGTGTTCTCGTCGTCGGCGGCGGTGTACGGCGACCCGGGTGTGGACCTCATCACGGAGGACACGCCCTGCGCTCCGGTGAACCCGTACGGCGAGACCAAGCTCGCCGGGGAGTGGCTGGTGCGGGCGGCGGGCCGGGCGCACGGGATCTCCACCGTATGTCTGCGCTATTTCAACGTGGCGGGCGCTGCCGCGCCGGAGCTGGCCGACACCGGTGTCTTCAACATCGTCCCGATGGTCTTCGACCGGCTGACGCGCGACGAGGCGCCCAGGATCTTCGGTGACGACTACCCGACCCCGGACGGCACCTGCATCCGTGACTACATTCACGTCGCCGATCTGGCCGAGGCGCATCTCGCGGCGGCCCGGCGGCTCGCCGACGGGGGCGTCACGGGTGATCTGACGGTCAACATCGGCCGGGGCGAGGGCGTCTCCGTGCGCGAACTCATCACGGTCATCGGCGAGGTCACCGGGGACCGCCGGCCACCGCTCGTCGAGGGCCGCCGCCCCGGGGACGCGCCGAGGGCGGTCGCCTCGGCGGCGCGGGCGGCCGGGGAACTCGGGTGGACCGCGCGGCGCGGGGTGCGCGAGATGGCCGAGTCGGCCTGGCGGGGCTGGCTTCTGCACCACGGCTCCTGACCCGCCCTGCATGCCCTGACCTGCATATCGTTTCCGCAGGTCAGGGCACATGACAACGGTGTTCAGTGCCGCGTTGCGCATACCCCCTCCCCGTAGTTCACTGGGGTGCCCGAACACGATCAGACGGATACTCGAACGGACACCGGAGGGCGGCTTTCATGGGGGCTGGGCACGATCACGGGCACGCGCACGGCGCGGCGGGTGGCGGTACGGCGACCTCGGCGTACCGCGGCAGGCTGCGGGTCGCGCTGGCGATCACGCTCGGCATCGTGGTCGTCCAGGTCGTCGGCGGGCTGCTCGCCGACTCGCTCGCGCTGGTCGCGGACTCGGCGCACATGGCGACGGACGCGCTGGGCCTGGGCATGGCGCTGCTCGCGATCCACTTCGCGAACCGCCCGCCCAGCGACCGGGCCACCTTCGGCTACGCCCGCGCCGAGATACTCGCCGCCCTGGCCAACTGTCTGCTGCTGCTCGGGGTCGGCGGGTACGTCCTGTACGAGTCGGTCCAGCGCTTCGTCACTCCGGCGGACACCGAGGGCCACCTCGCTGTCGTGTTCGGTGTCATCGGCCTGGTCGCCAACATGGTGTCGCTGGCGCTGCTGATGCGCGGCCAGAAGGAGAGCCTGAACGTGCGCGGCGCGTTCCTGGAGGTGGCGGCGGACGCCCTGGGTTCGGTCACGGTGATCATCTCGTCCCTGGTGATCATGTTCACCGGCTGGCAGGCCGCCGACCCGATCGCCTCGCTCGTCATCGCGCTGATGATCGTGCCCCGCACGGTGAAGCTCCTGCGCGACACTCTGAACGTCCTGCTGGAGGCAGCGCCCAAGGGCGTCGACATGGCGGAGGTGCGGGCCCACATCCTGGCGACCGACGGGGTGGAGGACGTCCACGACCTGCACGCCTGGACGATCACCTCCGGCATGCCGGTGCTGTCGGCGCACGTGGTCGTCAGCTCGGACGTGCTGAGCGCGATCGGCCACGAGAAGATGCTCCACGAGCTCCAGGACTGCCTCGGCGGCCACTTCGACGTGGAGCACTGCACCTTCCAGCTGGAGCCGGGCGGGCACGCGGAGCACGAGGCGCGCCTCTGTCACTGAGGCGCCCGCCTCTGAGACGTCTGGGACTGATGGCGCTGGTGGGGCGCGTTGTGCCCTGAGTGCGCCGGGGTACGCAGCCCTCCGGCGCGCGCCCGCGCCCTGGCTCTCACCGCACCCGCGGGGACGATTTTCGGCCCACCGCGCCGGGCACGATCCCCTACTGGGTCCCTCTCCCGGTTCCGAGCGGCGCCGTCCGCGCTCCGCGCCACCGCGCGGGACATGCGGGCGCGTCGCGAAGTGCCGGGAGTGCCGGATTCGTACGGCAGACTTGGGGCGCGAAGACCGATGTGAAGGATGGGTATGCCGATCACACCTGCCACCGCGACGCACAACCCGTCGAACGGCACCGCAGACGCGATTTTGCTGGAACTGGTCGACGAGGACGGCGTGACGATCGGCACCGCGGAGAAGCTCGCCGCCCATCAGCCACCCGGGCAACTGCACCGAGCGTTCTCCGTTTTCCTCTTCGACGAGTACGGCCGGCTGCTGCTCCAGCAGCGGGCGCTGGGCAAGTACCACTCCCCCGGTGTCTGGTCGAACACCTGCTGCGGCCATCCCTACCCCGGTGAGGCGCCCTTCGCGGCGGCGGCCCGGCGGACCTTCGAGGAGCTCGGCGCCTCCCCGTCCCTGCTGGCCGAGGCGGGCACGGTCCGCTACAACCACCCTGACCCGGAGTCCGGTCTGGTGGAGCAGGAGTACAACCATCTGTTCGTCGGGATGGTGCAGGCCGTGCTGCGGCCGGATCCTCAGGAGGTGGCGTCGACGGCGTTCGTGACCCCGCCCGAGCTGGCGGAGCGGCACGCCAAGGACGCCTTCTCGTCCTGGTTCATGACCGTCCTGGACGCGGCCCGGCCGGCGATCAGGGAGCTGACCGGCACGTCGGCCGGCTGGTGACGTCGGCCCTCGCGGGCACCCCCTAGGGGTAGCGCGCGGGTTTGAGCGGCAGGGTGGCCCAGATCACCTTGCCGCCGCTCGCGGTGTGGTCGACCTCGCACACACCGCCCGCCTCCCGTGTGATCTCGCGCACCAGCAGCAGTCCGCGGCCGCCGGTCCGGCCGTGGTCGGTCTCCAGTGCGGTCGGCCGGTACGGGTGGTTGTCCTCCACGGACACGCGCAGCCACTCGGCACCGACGGCCAGCTCGACGGCGATGGTCGGTGAGAGCACCGCCGCGTGCTTCACGGCGTTCGTCACCAGCTCCGAGACGATCAGCAACAGCCCTTGGGCCAGGTCGTCCGAGGCCGGCACCCCCTGACGCAGCAGCAGGTCCCGTACGGCGTGCCGCGCCTGCGGCACCGAGGCGTCGACCGCAGGAGCGGTGAACCGCCAGACCCCTTCGTACGGCAGCGGATCCGCGGGCCCGGGGCCGAGGGGCGCCGCGCCGCTCTCTGGACGTGGGCCGAACCCACGCCCGTCGTTGTCCATCGTCCGGTCGCCACCCTCGCGCTCGATTGTCGCCACACCCCGAGTGTTGGTAACGATGCGCTCCCCACCCCAGGGCTGAACAGAAGTCAGCAACTATCGAGCACTTATGACCGTTGGCGTATGACACGGTCAGTTGTTGGACTGGTCCTGTCCATGTTGTGCCGTCTCGGCGAACTATTCGGGTTGTACGGGTTTGGCATCCGGATAACATCCGGCGCATGGAGCCGCAGCTGCTGTACAGCGTGACCGACTCGGTCGCGACGGTCGTCATCCGCCACCCCGAGAAGCGCAACGCCATGACGGCCGCGATGTGGCGCTCCCTGCCGCCGCTGCTGGAGGGGCTCGCGGGCGATCCGGCCGTGCGGGCGCTGGTGCTCACCGGCGAGGGCGGGACGTTCTGCGCCGGGGCCGACATCTCGACGCTGCGGGGCTCGCCGGAGGAGGCGCAGCGGCTGGCCGTGGCGGCCGAGGAGGCACTCGCCGCGTTCCCCAAGCCGACGCTGGCGGCGGTGCGCGGGCACTGTGTGGGCGGCGGGGCGCAGTTGGCGGCGGCCTGCGATCTGCGGTTCGCCGAGGAGGGGTCGCTGTTCGGCGTGACGCCGTCGAAGCTCGGCATCGTGTACCCGGCGTCCTCGACCAGGCGGCTGGTGTCCCTGGTCGGTCCCGCCACCGCCAAGTACCTGCTGTTCTCCGGCGAACTGATCGACGCGGAGCGGGCGCTGCGCACCGGGCTGGCCGACGAGGTGCTTCCCGAGGGCGAACTGGGCAAGCGGGTCGTCGAGTTCACCCGGGTGCTGGCGTCCCGTTCGCAGTTGACGCAGGCCGCGGCCAAGGAGTTCGCGAACGGGCGCACGGACCGCGACGCCCACTGGGCCGCGCGGGCACGCGAGAGCGGCGACACCGCGGAGGGTGTCGCCGCGTTCCTGGAGCGCAGGCAGCCGCGGTTCGGCTGGAGCGTGCCTACGTCAGGGTGAGGCCGGCGTGTGACCGGAGCAGTTCGACCACGTGCGCGGGGGCCTTCCCCGGTGATCCGGCGTCGTAGGGCGGCTGCGGGTCGTACTCGGTGGCGAGTTGGACGATCTGCGCGTGGGTGTCGCCCGCGATCCGGCCGAGCAGGGCCAGTCCCATGTCGATGCCGGCGGAGACGCCGGCCGCGGTGACGTACTTGCCGTCGGTGACTACCCGCTCCCCCGTCGGCTCGGCGCCGTGGCGCTTCAGCTCCTCCAGGGCCAGCCAGTGGGAGGTCGCGCGGCGGCCCCGGAGGAGTCCGGCGGCGGCGAGCAGCAGGGAGCCGGTGCACACGGACGTCGTCCAGGTGCTGGTCTCGTCGGCGGCGCGCAGCCAGGTGAGCAGGGGGCCGTCCGCCGCGAGCGGGAGCGGGCCCGGGCCGCCGGGGATCACGATGATGTCGGGGTGCGGCACGTCGGCCAGGGTCCGGTCGGCGACGAGGGCGAGGTTGCCGGAGTCGTTCCGTACGGGGCCGGGCTCCTCGGCGACGAAGACGGTCTCCGCGTCCGGGAGCCGGCCGAGGGTCTCGTAGGGGCCCACGGCGTCGAGGGCGGTGAAGCGGTCGTAGAGGACGATGGCGATCTGCATGTGACCCTTCCGGTCGGTGTGCAGGAGTCAGGACGTCGTCGCGGTGCGGAAGCGGCGGCGGTACTCCGCCGGGGGCGTGCCCAGAGCCTTGACGAAGGCGCGGCGCATGGCCTCGGGGGTGCCGTAGCCGCTGGTGCGGGAGATCTCCTCGATGCCGTCGGCGGTGTCCTCCAGCAGGCGGCGGGCGTGTTCCAGGCGGACCCGGTCGACGTACCGGCCCGGCGTCATACCGGTCTCGGACCGGAAGGCGCGGGCGAAGTGGCGGGGCGACAGACGGGCGCGGGCGGCGAGGGCTTCGACGGAGAGGTCGGCGTCGGGGCGTTCGGTGATGAAGCGCTGGACTTCTTTCAGGGGTTCGCGGTGTGCGGTCTGGGCCGCGAGCTGGGCGCTGAACTGGGCCTGGTTCCCGGGCCGGCGCAGGAACACGACCAGGTGGCGGGCGATGGTGAGCGCGGCGTCCCGGCCCAGGTCCTCCTCCACCAGGGCGAGGGCGAGGTCGATGCCGGCGGTGACGCCGGCCGAGGTGGCGATGTGTCCGTCGCGTACGTAGACGGGGTCGGGGTCGATCTCGACGGCCGGGTGGTCGCGGGCGAGCCGGTCGCAGTACGCCCAGTGGGTCGTGGCCCGGCGGCCATCCAGCAGGCCGGCCGCGGCGAGCACGGACGCACCGGTGCACACGGAGACCAGTCGGGCGGCGCGCGGCCCGTGCTCGCGCACCCAGTCGACCAGGCGCGGGTCGGGGCGCAGGCTGCCCGTGCCGCCGGGGACGAGGAGGATGTCCGGGTCGGGCGCGGTGGCCAGGGACACGTCGGGCACGAGGGTCAGACCGCTGGTGGTCCGCACGGGCGCGCCGTCCAGGGACGCCGTGCGGATCCGGTACGCGCCCGGCGAGAGCAGGTCCGCGCCCGCGAAGACCTCCACGGGCCCGGTGACGTCGAGGCTCTGCACGCCTTCGAAGAGGACGGCGAGAACGGTGCGCTGGGCCATGCGGTCGATTCTTCGCGGGCCCGGAGTGTGGCCGCAATGACGAGTTCCCCACCTTTTCTGCCATGAGGGCCGCGGCCGTAGAGGGCATACCAAGCGGTTGGTGACGTGCCGGGCATGACGACTGCCGCCCTTGAGCCGCGCGCCGGCCGACGCCGCCACAGGGGCAGGAGGCGTCCGTTCGGTGGAGGCCGGCCACCACCCGGTGGACCCAGGCTCAGTGGGCCATCACGGGCTCCTGCGCATCACCCGCAAGACCCTCCTCACCCTCCCGCTGCCCTCACCCGCCACCGGCCCGGACCGCCCCGATATCCCGGACCACCCCGCCTACCAGCAGATCCTCACCGCCCTGGCAGACGCAGGCCGACCGATGCGCGCCCGCGACCTCTGCCAGGCCCTCGGCCTGCCGATCCTCCCGAAGCACACCGAAGGCATCCGCTCCAAACTGAAACGCCTGCTCAGCCGGGGCATCCTCATCGAAGCCGAACGCGGCTTGTTCGCCCGCTGTTCCGCACTCTCAGGCTGAGGACTCCGGTGTGGCGTCATGTTCTGCTCCGGAGCGCTCAGTGGCTCGGGGCAACCGCCAGTTCGCCCAGGCGCGTATTGTTCTGCAGCGCCCACCGCATGGTCCGCGGCGGGCGCCCGAGCAGGGTTTCCAGTTGGTCGGAGAGGACGTCGTACCGCCCGCTGGCGATCAGACTGGTCTGGATCCTCAGGTGCGCCGCCACGTGCCGGGCCGTAGCCGGATCGCCCAGGGTCTCCTGCAGGACGGTCTCGTCAAGGAAGGCCTCGTGCCAGGCCTCCAATTCCTCAGGGATGTAGGTGACCTGGCGTCCCAGCACGGCTGCGTAATCCTCAGCGAACCCGTACATGTCCTTCAGCTCCGGGCCGGTGAGCGCGTAGGACTTCGAGATGTGCGGTGCGGGGTCGACCAGCACCTTCACGCACACCTCTGCCAGGTCGTGAACGGCGATGGGCGCGAGCCGCTGGTTGCCGAAGGGCAGGCGCAGTTCACCGTTGCTCAGCGGGCCCGCCAGCATCCAGGTCAGATGGGGGTTCTCGGCGAACAGGGTCGCACGCACGTTGACGGTCGGGAGGCCGGACCAGTCCAGCACCCGCTCGCAGACCCAGTGCGCCCGCTGCTGCGGTGACCAGTCCGTGACCAGTCCGCCGAGCCAAGAAAGCCGCTCCTCATCCGGTGTGGTCATCTTCTCGAGCGTCATGTACGACTGCTCGTAGTTGGACAGGTGCACGAAGGCCTCGATGTCGCCCTGGGCTCGCGCCGCCGCGGCCATCAAGGTGAGGGCGTCGGCGTAGTACGGCTGCGGGGTCATGCTGAAGTAGATGCGCTTGACACCCTTCAGCGCGGCGGCCACGTCCGCGAGTCTGAACAGGTCGCCGACGAAGACCTCGGCCCCGGCCTCGCGCAGCGACTGCGCGCGTTCGTCGTCCCGTCGCACGAACGCGCGCACCGGATGGCCCTGTTCGAGCAGCATGTCGACCATCACCCTGCTCACGCCACCGACTTGGCCGCCGGCACCGGTGATCAGAATGGGATTGCGCTCCGACATTGTTGTGCCCTCCATCTGGTTGGGGTGGGTCGGCCGTTCAGGAAGCCGAGGATGTGAAGTCGTCGAGGCGGGCATGGCCGAAAACCGTCTGGAAACTGATCAGTTTCCAGACGGGAATACAGGTCGGTTTTCTCACCGATGAAGGTGAGGCGAGCGGGTGACGGGCTGAGATCTCAGGGCTTCGAGATCATCGTGTGGCCGCTTGTGGGCTTGCCTCGGCGATCCTCTGGAGGGCCGCGTCGGTGTCCGCGGTGGCCAGCGTGCTGTTGATGTCGGCGCCGGCCAGTGCACCGGCCGCAGCGGAGGCCCCGACCTGGGCGACCAGATCGGTGACGTTGCCGGCCACCCACACACCCGCCACCTCGGTGCTGCCGGCCGTGCCGGAGGCGAAACCGCGGCCTTTCGGCAGGTCCTGCACCGGCAGGCCCAGACCTTCCAGGCCCTGGGTGCGCGCCTGCATCGGCGCGGCGACCGCGAGGACGCGGCGGGCCACGACCTGGCCGTCGGCCAGGCGCACCCCGGCGAGGGCACCGTCCTCGTCGTCGACGACCTCGGTGACCGGGGTGTCGATGACGCGGATGCCGCGGGCGGCGAAGCGGGCGCGGCTGTCCTCGTCCAGGTCAGTGCCGTGGGTGAAGTAGGTCAGGTCCTCGGTCAGCTGACGGAACAGATACGCGTGGCCGATGGAGGCGGGGCCGGTGGCGAGGATGCCGATGGGCTCATCGCGCACCTCCCAGCCGTGGCAGTACGGGCAGTGCACCACACTGTGCCCCCAGTGCTCGGCGAGCCCGGGCACCTGTGGCAGCACATCCGTGAGGCCGGTGGCCACCAGGATGCGGCGGGCGGTGATGCTGCGGCCGTCGGCCAGGGTGACGGTGAACCGCAGGTCCCCGTCCGCCGACGGGGCGGCGGACTCGGCCGAGACCACCTCGCCGAACACGACGCGTCCGCCGTACTGGCGCACCTGCTCCCGGCCCCGTCGAAGGATCTCGGACGGCGGGGTGCCGTCCAGGACGATGAAGCCGTGCACGGCCTCCGCGGGCGCATTGCGCGGGGAGCCACTGTCGATCACGACGACCGAGCGGCGGGAGCGGGCGAGGATCAGTGCACCGTTCAGCCCCGCGGCGCCCCCGCCGATCACCACCGCGTCGACGGTCCCGTCGGCCAGTGCGTCGCTCGCGTACGGAGGAGTCGTCACAGCCATGGCCTCCTGCCTTTCCTTATCAGTCATGGTTCGGTCAACCCTTCGAGTTCTGGGTGATTGGAGGGGGTCAGCTGTTCAGAAAGCTGGAAGGCGTCGCAACGCCGGGCGGCGCGGAGGAGTTCAGAGGCATGGGTTGCTCTCAATCGCACCAGGCGTGCACGCGGCCTGTCCGGTGAGCTCAGGACCATTGTGTACTGAACAGTCAGAAACCTAAGCGGTTCTGTACCGAGTTGTCAAGTACGGCAGGTCGGCCCTCGCTCACTCGCAGCCGCACGGGTGGTCTGGGTGCGGGTGCCGTAAGAAGACGACGTGCGTGCCTTGGACTCGGTCCATATACGCGGCGGCGTCTCGATGGTGTGTGGCCACCGGTGGTGGCCGAGGACGAGGAACCTGTCCGGGCAAAGGGCGTCGTCGTTCGGAGCGCCGATGCCGAAGACGTACAGCCCGCTCAGGCGATGAATCCGTTGTCGGCCGCATCCTCGCTGCTCCAGCAGGGTGTTGAGGCGTTCCACGTCGTGGGAGGCGAGCCAGGTCTGGGTGTACGCGCCCATGCGGAGCAGGATGCGGCCGGAGTTGTCCGTCCGGCGGGCTTCGACGTGGACGGCGTAGTGCGCGGGTTTCATGCCGACGTCGTTCGCCGCGGCGTGGGTGAGCGGCGTGAGGGCCGGGTTCCGCACTCCGAGGGCGGCGGCCTGGGCGACGTTGGACACACCGGCGAGACGGGTCAGCTCGTCGTCCCGGCACCGCTGGGCGGGACGCTGGGGTCGATGCCGGTGCCCTTGGTCATGAGGGCTCCTGGGCCGGGTCGGGGACAGTATCGGGCTCGGTGTCGGGGTCGCTGGCGGTGAGGGGGAGCAGCACCTGGAAGCGGGTGTCGCCGGGTACGGACTCGACTTTCAGGTCACCGTGGTGCTTGTTGACGACGATCCGCCAGGAGATGTCGAGCCCCAGCCCCGTGCCCTCGCCCACCGGTTTGGTGGTGAAGAACGGGTCGAAGATCCGGCCGCGGATCTCGGCCGGCACTCCCGGGCCCGTGTCGCGGAACTCCACCAGCAGCCGGTCGTGCACCAGAGCGGTGCGTACGGTCAACGTCCCTTCGCCGTCCGCGCCCTTGATGGCGGAGACGGCGTTGTCGATCAGGTTGGTCCACACCTGGTTCAGTTCGGCCGGGTAGGCCGGAATCCTCGGCACCGAACGGTCGTACTCCTTCACGACCTTGACCTGTGGACCGATCTTGCCCGACAGCATCAGCAACGTGCTGTCGAGGAGTTCGTGCACATCGGCGACCTGGTGGGGGGCGCGGTCCAGCTGCGAGTACTGCTTGGCGGCGTCGACGAGGTGCGAGATACGGGTGGTGGAGTCCTCGATCTCGGACATCAACAGCTCTGCCTCGACCGTGTAGTTGAGGCACTCGATGGCACTCTGCAGGATTTCCTGCTCGTCGACGGCCGCCGCGATCTGCTCCAGCCAGTCGACGTCGAGACCGCCCTGCACGAAGGTCGGCGCGATCTGCCAGCCGTTCTGGACACCGTGGTCGTCCAGCCAGTCGGCGAGTTCGTCCTCCCGGTCGGACGCTTCGAGCGGGCTCAGTGCCGGCGCCTTGGAGACCCGCTCGGCCGTACGCTCCTGGAGGTCGACCAGGGCCTTCAGGGCGTCGCCGTGGTGAGGGCCCGAGGCGATGACGCCGAGCTTGTTGCGCATGTGCGCGACCCGGTCCCTGAGCGACGAGGTGGCCCGTACGGCCGCCGCGGCCGGGTTGTTGAGCTCATGGGTGAGACCGGCGGACAACGAGCCCAGCGCCAGCAGCCGTTCGCGCTGCCCGACGGCCCGCTGAAAGGTCTGCGAACCGAGGAAGAGCCCCTCCAGTAGATGGACCGCCATCGGAAACCACTCGTGCATGAAGTTCGCGAACGATTCGGCGGGCAGGACGAAGAACCGCGTCGGCTCCGGCACCCGCACCGAGTTCATGTACCGCTGCGGTTTCCCGTCCCCGACGAACGCCATCACGGCCCCCGCGTACACCCCTGGCTGGGACGTGCGGCTCACCTCGATGTCGTCGCCGCCCACCCGGCGCGACATGACGACCGTGCCCTCGATCATCACGTAGAAGCAAGTCGCCGGGTCACCTTCGGCGAACACCGGCCCGGGGTCGAACAGTTCGACCCGACCCTCGCTGCACAGCCTGTCGATCTGCTCGGAGTTCAGCTTCTCGAACAGGAAGAGGGAACTGATCTCCGCCGCGTCGCACGGCATCGGCCGCCCGCTCACGACTGCTCCAGATACCGGTGGACGAGCATCACGGCCATGGCTCCCTCTCCGACGGCGGACGCGACCCGCTTGGCGGACTCCGCGCGCGCGTCCCCGGCGACGAACACGCCGGGGATGTTGGTCTCCAGGTGGTACGGCGGCCGGTCCAGCTCCCAGTTGGCCGGTGGCCGCCCGTCGGCGGTCAGATCGGGCCCGGCGAGGATGAACCCGCGCTCGTCGCGCAGCACGGTACCGTCCAGCCAGTCGGTCAGCGGGGCCGCGCCGATGAACACGAACAGCCACTGCGCGTCGACCCGTTCGGTCTGCCCGCTCGTCGTGTCGCGCAACGTCAGCTGTTCCAGATGGTTGTCGCCGTGCGCGGCCTCGACGACCGTGTGGGCCCGTACAAAGATGTTCGGCGACTCGGCGATCTGCTGGATCAGATAGTGCGACATCGACGCGGTGAGGTCCGCTCCGCGCACCAGCAGGGTGACCGACTTGGCGCCCCTGGACAGGTACATCGCCGCCTGCCCCGCCGAGTTGGCGCCGCCGACGATGTACACGTCGTGGCCCTGGCAGCCGGCGGCCTCGGTGAGCGCGGACCCGTAGAACACCCCGCGGCCCGACAACTCGTCGGCACCCGGCGCCTCCAGCCGCCGGTACGACACACCGGTCGCCAGGATCACGCTGTGCGCCGCGATCTGCGACCCGTCCGAGAAGCGCACGGTCCGGGCCGCGCCGTTGACCTCCAGGCCCGCCACCTCACGGGCAGTGAGGATCTCGGCGCCGAACTTCGCCGCCTGCCGACGGGCCCGGTCGGTGAGCTGGGCGCCGGACACGCCGTCGGGGAAGCCCAGGTAGTTCTCGATCCGTGAGCTCTGTCCGGCCTGTCCGCCGGTCGCCGAGCGCTCCACGAGCACGGTCCGCAGCCCCTCCGAGGCCCCGTAGACCGCTGCGCCGAGCCCGGCCGGGCCGCCGCCGATGACGACGAGGTCGTAGAAGTCGGTGGTCGGGGTGGTGGCGAGGCCCACGTGGGCGGCCAGGTCGGGCACCTCCGGCTCGACCAGGGGAGTGCCGTCCGGGGTGATCACCACCGGCAGCCGCTGCCCGTCCTGGCCTGCGGCGGCCAGCAGCCGCTGCCCCTCGGGCTCGTCCGTGGAGTACCAGCGGTACGGCACCTGGTTGCGGGCCAGGAACTCCCGCACGTCCGACGAGCGCGCCGACCACCGGTGACCGATCACCTTGGTGCTCGGCACCGGTCGGTAGTCGCTGCAGCGCCACGCCTCCAGGAGGTCGTCGAGCACCGGGTAGAGCTTCTCCTCGGGCGGGTCCCAGGGCTTGAGGAGGTAGTGGTCGAGGTCGACGACGTTGATCGCGTCGATCGCCGCGTTGGTGTCCGCGTACGCGGTCAGCAGCACGCGGCGGGCGCCCGGATAGACGTCCAGGGCCTGTTCGAGGAACTCGATGCCGTTCATCTGGGGCATGCGGTAGTCGGCAAGGATCACCGCGACCAGATCACCGCGCAGCTTCAGCTCCCGCAGCGCGTCCAGCGCGGACTCACCGGACTCCGCGCGCACGATCCGGTACGACTTGCCGTAGCGCCGTCGCAGGTCACGGGCGACGGCCCGGGACACCCCGGGATCGTCGTCCACGGTCATGATGACGGTCCGCGCAGCGTCCGCGGCCTGTGCCATACGTCCCCCACCCCGAGTGATCGGATCACCGGCCGGTGCCGACCCGGTGCCGCGCCGTCTTTCAGCCATCGTATGTTCGACCGCCCTGCTTCGCTCCGGTCAGCCCCGCCGCGAGCCGAGAACCCAGAACTCGTTGCCCTCCGGGTCCACCAGTGTGGTCCAGGACTGCTCTCCCTGGCCGATGTCCGCGTGCCGCGCCCCGAGGGCCGGCAGCCGGTCGACCTCGGCCTGCCGGTCGGCCCCGCGCCGCCCATCCCGGTGGTCTCGCCGCGAGGGTCGAGTGATCCGCTACTCGGCCCATGCCGCGATCCGTTCCGCGATCGCCTCGGGGGCCTCGATGTGCAGGAAGTGACCGACGTCGGGGACGACCTCCAGCGCGTGCGGGGCGGCGA
Organism: Streptomyces afghaniensis; assembly: GCF_044327915.1. Classification (NCBI taxonomy): domain Bacteria; kingdom Bacillati; phylum Actinomycetota; class Actinomycetes; order Kitasatosporales; family Streptomycetaceae; genus Streptomyces; species Streptomyces afghaniensis. Next base: position 1,270,139 of record NZ_JBIRGJ010000001.1, on the reverse strand, counting down.
ACCGATGTCGGTCGTCGACCTGCGGGGGGAGGAAGCAGCCGTCGTCGGCACCGTAAAGCTGCAGCAGGGGCACCGCGATCGGCTGAGACAGGCGGCGCGTCGCCCCAAGCATGCCGGGCCGCAGCATCGCCCGGTAGTACTTCAGAGGCGCGGGCATGCTCGCCCGCAGGTGCTCGTGCAGCTCCGCCTGCAGAGCTGGATCGAGCGAGAAGCCGGGCGACCACTGACGCCAGAGGCGGTCGATGAAGGCGAGATCGCGGGCGGTGGCCATCCAGCCGCTTCCCGGCAGTTGAAAGAGCCCCATGTACCAGATCCGGCGTAGCTGAGCGAGGCGCGGCCGGCTCAGGAACGTCGTGAGTGGGTGGGGGACTGCGAGCGCGACCGCGCGTTCGATCCGCTCCGGCGCGGTGACGCAGGCATCGTATGTGATCAGGGCGCCCCAGTCGTGGCCGACCAACTCCACGGCTCGCCCCGGAGACCAGCGGTCGATCAGCGCGAGCACGTCGCTGGTGAGGGCTGCGAAGTCGAACGGCCCCGCGGTCGGGGACGGCGCGTAACCGCGAAGCCAGGGTGCGACGACGTGACGTCCGCGGCGGCCGAGCTCGGCAAGGAAGGGCTTCGCGGTCGGCGGATGGTCCGGGAAGCCGTGCAGGACGAGCGTCGGTTGACCATCGGGATCACCACCCTGCAGCGCGTGAAAGGTGCCGTGTGGCAGGTCGAAGGTGACGTGTTCGAACTCCGTGTGTGCCAGCTCTTTTCCAAGAGCGTTCGGACGGCTGGCTTCGGTGTCTCTGGTCTTGGACATGTGCGTCTCCTCAGGCGCCGGGTGTACTGCGGGGTCAGCCGGCCAGTCGGTTGAGCTTGCGGATTTGTCTGTCGAAGGCGCGCGAGGGCACGATCCGGCGCAGGAGGCTGACGCGTGCGGCCATCGAGCCGGCGGTGTACCGGAGCTTGGGCTTGGAATCGGTGGCGGCCGCGACGATCACCTTCGCGACAACGTCCGGTTCGTCGGCGTTGCGCACGGCCGTGGCCAGCACGTCTCGGGAGACCTCCCGCTGCGCGGCGTAGATCGGCAGGGGCGAGTCGGGTGCCAGGCTGCTCGCCTCGAAACTCGTGCTTGTGTAGGCCGGCTCGACCAGCAGCATCCGGACGCCGTGCTCGCGAAGCTCGTGATCGACGGACTCGGAGTAGCCCTCGACCGCATGCTTGGTGGCGGCGTAGACGGCCATGAAGGGGGCTGGGATCAGACCGAGTACCGAGGCGACGTTGACCACGCGGCCACTGCCCTGGGCGCGCATGTGGGGCAGCACTGCGTTCGTCATCCGCATCAGGCCGAAGACGTTGACGTCGAAGACCTCCTTGGCCTGCTTGATCGAGCTCTCCTCGCCGGCGCCGACCGCGCCCACGCCTGCGTTGTTGACCAGGACGTCGATCCGGCCGAACCGCTCGATCACCTCCTCGACCAGGGAGCGGACCGACTCGTCGCTGGCCACGTCGAGATCGAGGAACGTCACCCCGGCGAGCGGCTCGGCGTTCGCCGCGTTGCGGCTCGTGCCGACCACCGCGAAGCCGGCGCCCACGAGGGCGAGCGCCGCCGCCCGCCCGATCCCGGAGGAGGCGCCCGTCACGAGGGCCACTCGGGGAGCTGTCTGCATGTTGGTTCCTTCGGTTGTGGCATGACTTCGCCGTGCGCTGTGCGGGGTCGCCCGCGCTGAGGCCGACACGGTCCGCGCCGGTCCTGCAAGCCCAGACCAAGCCTGTCCGGTGAGCTCAGGACGGTTGTGTACTGAACAGTCGGAAACCTAGGCGGTTCTGTACTGACTTGTCAATAAGGGCGGGTCGGCTTTACCTTCTGTGTATGGCGAGACCACGAAGCTTCGACCCCGACCACGTCCTCCATGCCGCCGAGCGGCAGTTCCGCACCTCGGGCTACAACGGCACGAGCGTCGACGACATCAGCGCCGCCACCGGCCTGGGCCGCGGCAGCCTCTACGCCGCGTTCGACGGCAAGCACGGCGTGCTGCTGCAGGCGATGGCCGGGTACTTCGCCCGGCTGGGGCAGGGTGCGCCGAAGGCCCTCGCCGGACCGGACGAGGGCGCCCTGGAACGACTGCACGCGTACTTGCTCCGCGCCGTCCACGGGGTCCCACTCGCCGCCGACGTACCCCCCGCCCCTGACCGGGCGGCGGCGGCCTGCTTCGCCGCCAAGATGGCCCTGGAGATCGGCGCCTCCGACCCCGAGGTGAAACGCCTGGCCAACGACTGCTTCTCCGTGCTCGCGACGGCGGTGGCCGAGTGTGTGCGAGCGGCGCAGCGCAACGGCGACATCGACCCCGACGCGGATCCCGACGACCTTGCATACCTTCTGCTGACCATCATCCGCGGGACCGATGTCGTAGGCGCGTACGGCCACAGCCCCGACCGCCTGACCTCGATCGCGGAGAGCGCGTTCGCCTTGCTGCCTCGCCCGCGCCACCCCTGAGAAGGGCACGGCCGGCTTCGTTGCACAGGCATCTGATGCGGTCGGCCCACTTCGACGCCGCGGAGGCACGGCCCGCAGGTTTACGCGCCGCCGTGACCTCGTGTGTTGGCGCGTGCTGTGGTGTTCCGGGGGTATGCGGGGTGGGCACTGCTCGGCGCTTCGGACGTGAGGCGGTTCCATGGATGCTGCTGCCCAAAATGAGGGCCAGGGTCCGCTTGCCGACCGTCTGATCAGGGCCGGTGCGGCGTTGGAGGGCAGCGCGGAGATCGCCGAGGCCCGTGCCACGGCCCGCGGCTTCCTCACCACGAGCGGATCACCGCGGCCATCGAGCTGGCCGACGACCCCGGTGGAGACCCGGCCGGACGGGACACCTGGCGCATGGTCCGGGCACCCGACAGCGAGCCCGGCGCCATCCCGATCACCGCCATGCGACACCCCGCCGCCCGGATTCCCAACCCTGACGAAGGCGCGCCTGCGGCCTGGGCAGTTCACGGCGGGCCTCCGCCTGGTCGTCGAGTGCGACGTCGACGATCCCGATCCGCGCGAGCAGTTGCGCGACCTGGCGTCCGCGCCGGTCGCCAACGACGAGCACCGTGTGGTCACCCCGGCCGACTGGTCACCGTCGCCCCACTCGGTCAGGGACCTCGCCGACCGCCCCCTGGGTGATCGCCCCGCCCGGCACGGCGTGCGGCCGTGCCCTCGCGCGCATCTCCGAGCAGTACGCCTACACCCCGAGCCGCGCCCACACCGCTCGGGAGCTCCCCACCGCACTGTCCCTGGTCCGAGCGGGCCTCATGACCAGCTTCCCCGTCCGGCCCACAACCCCGAACCGCGGCCGTGGTCGAGGCCCTCCGCCAGTCGGCCGAGAACCTGGGGCTCACGCCTGCGCCTTGAGGGGGACGGGGTGACGTGCGTGGCTCCGTCGCGTGGGTGCGAGCAGCGGCGGGTGCGGCATAGCGGAGTGCGGCGTAGCAGTGGGTGCGGCGTAGCGGAGGAGAACGGCGGTCGCCTGTCGTCGCAGGGCGGCGTCTGCGGCGACCGCCGCTGTCACCTCACGGCCCTCGGCCTCCGGGCCGCCCCGGAGAAGAGCCCCGGGGCGGCCCGGAGGCCGAGGACGGTGAGGTGTTCCGGCAGGAGACCCGCTGGCCGTGGACCGAGGACCACGCCCGCGCCCTGCACGTCTCGCGCCGCCGGGCTCCTGAACGACGCACCCGGCGGGCGATCCGGCGGACGCGTCCCCGGCGATCCAGTGGACGCCCCGCCGGCGATCTAGCGGGTGGACCCGGCGTGCTCCCGCACGGTCGCCGCCTCGCTCGCCGCCGTCCCGGCCCCCGGCTCGGCGCTCTTCCTCGCGAACCCGCGCCGGCCCGGCAGGACCGCGAGGACGATCAGTGTTCCGGCGGCCATGATGATCCCGCCGATGAGGCTGGTCTGGGCGACTCCGTGGGCGAAGGCCTGGTGGACGGCGTCCACGGCGGCCTGGGCCTGCTGGGGCCCGGCGGAGGGATCCTGCGCGACCCGCTCCGCGACGGCCAGGCCGGCGCCGACCGAGTCCTTGGCGGTCTCCATCGCCTCCGCCGGGAGCCGGTTGCCCACCAGGTCGGTCAGCTCGTCCCGGTAGGCCGTGCCCAGCAGCGAGCCCAGCACCGCGATGCCCAGCGCCCCGCCCAGCTCCAGCGCGGTGTCGTTGACACCGCCGCCGACGCCCAGCTCGGACTCGGGGAAGGAGCCCATGATCGTGTCGGTCGCCGGGGAGATGGCCAGTCCGAGCGCGAGGCCCAGCATCATCATCGGCGCCACGAAGTCCCCGTACGTCGACCCCTTGTCGATCTGGGTGAGCAGGAACATGCCCGCCGTGCCGATGGCCAGGCCGGTCACGACCATCGGCTTCACCCCCAGCTTCGGGGTGAGCATCCCGGTCAGCGCGGACCCGAGGAACACCGCACCGGCCAGCGGCAGCAGCCGTACACCCGTGTCCAGGGCGCCGTAGCCGAGGACGAACTGCAGGAACTGCGTCGCGTAGTAGATCACGGCGAACATACCGAAGAAGAAGAACAGCACCGCGAGCATCGAGCCGCTGAAGGGCCGCAGCGCGAACTTGCGGACGTCCAGCATCGGGTGCGGGTGCCGCAGCTCCCAGGCGACGAAGGCGACCAGACCGACACCGGCGACCACGGCGGCGGTGACGGGGCCGACGCCCCAGCCGGAGTGCGGGCCCTCGATGGCGGCGTAGATCAGGGAGCCGACGGTGACGATCGACAGCAGACCACCGACGTAGTCGATCCGGCCCATGCCCTCCGCCTTGGACGGCGGTACCAGGGCGAGCGCGCCGAACACGCCGAGGAGGGCGATCGGTACGTTGATCAGGAAGGTCGAGCCCCAGGCGTGGTCCTCGAGCAGCCAGCCGGAGACCAGCGGGCCGACGGCTACCGCCAGCCCGGAGGTCGCGGCCCAGGCGGTGATGGCCTTGGTCCGCTCGCTCCGGGGGAAGGTCGCGACCACCAGGGACAGCGTGGCCGGCATCACGACCGCGGCACCGACACCCATGATCGCGCGGGCCACGATGACCAGCGAGGTCTCATCGACCATGCTCCCCATCACCGAACCGCCGGCGAAGATCAGCAGACCCAGCACCAGCGCGCCGCGCCGGCTGTACTTGTCGCCGATCGCGCCCAGCACCAGCATCAGCGCCGCGTACGGAACGGTGTAGCTGTCGACGACCCACTGCAGATCACTGCTGCTCAGGCCCAGGTCGGTGGTCATGTCGGGGGCGGCGACGATCAGCGACGTGTTCGCCATCACCGTGATCAGCAGGCTCAGACACAGCACGAGCAGCGCCCACCAGCGCCGCGCGTACGGCCCGGTCATCTTCTCCACGGGGGTGTTTGCAAGGAAGGGCATCAGTAGCTCCTGAGAGGGACGGGGCGGACGGGCGGGAGCACTTAATTGCCCATCGATGTGCAGACTAGTTTCTTGCCCCTTGATGTGCAACTATCGCGATCGCTCCCTTCTTCCACCCGCCCTCGAGGTACCGACGTGACCAGCCGACCAGCACGAACACCGACGACGAGGCCGAGACGGTCTCCGGCCCGGCCCCACGAGACGCCGCCCCCTCCTGCTCCGACTTCGACTTCGTCCCCCTCGCCGACTTCGACCTCGGCTTCGGCGCAGCGTCGGGACGCGCGGGCCACCCGTGCCCGGATCCTCGACGCGGCTCGGCGGGAACTGACCCGCGACCCCGACAGCAGCCTGGAGGACATCGCCGGTGCCGCCGGTGTGGCCCGGCGCACCGTGTACGTCCACTTCGCCTGCCGGGCCGCGCTCGTCGAGGGCCTGGCCGCCGAGGCCGCGGAGGCGATCCGGCGCGCCGTCGCGGGTGCCCCGGCCCCGACCCCCGACGCCGTCGCGGACCTGGCGCGATTCGTCCTCATGGTGTGGCCCGTCGGCGACCGCTACCGCGCCCTCATCCGGCTGGCCCGCGGCCATGACCTCGCACGCGCACGCGTCGACGAACTGCTGACCCCCGCCCGCGACATGGCCGCGAGGGTCTTCGCTCGCGGCCGCCGACAGGGCGTCTTCCAGACCACCGTCCCGCCCGACCCGCTCGGCCGAGCCATCGAGGCCCAACTGCTGGCCCTGCTCGACTGCGCCGACTGCGGCCTGTGGTCCGACGACGGCACCGGCGCCGCCACCGCCACCCTCATCGCCGCCGGAGTCGCCCCGGACACCGCCGCCGCGAAGGTCGATCAGGTACGGAAGTCCGGGTCGCCCACGAACGCGCCGACGGCTCCGACCGCCCGCTGCCGGTGACCGAACTCGCCCTGCGGATGGGCGGGTTGACGAAGTGGGACGAGGACAGCGAGGCCCGGGCCCGCTCGGCGGAGACGACCGTCTTCCTGACCCGGGGCTACGGTTCCGACCGGATCCGCGCCCGCGTCCTGACCACCCTCGGCATCGAGGTCACCGCGACGACGTCCGGGACACCTCGTCGAACGGGTCGGCCGGAGAGAAATCAGGTGCCGTCGGCCGGAGGAGCCGTAGGCATCGCCGACGCAACCTCCTCGACCACCGCGCTCGCCCGATCCTCCGGCACGCCGGCCGCGATGAGGGTGGCCGTGGCGATCCGGTGCCCGTCGTCCTCCAGCGCGCCGGTGTTGACGGACTCCACCAGAGCCACGATCAACGCCATCAGGCCTGCGCTCTGCACGGCCGGCGGCAGATGGGAGTGGAAGACGCCGTCCCGCTGCCCGCGCTCCAGGATCCCGATGGCGGCCTCCCGGGCCGGCGCGAGCACCTCGGCGAAGCGATCGGCGCCGAGGTCCCGCCGGGTGAGCGCCACCAGCATGCGGTAGCGGTCGCCCACGCGCCACAGCCGAAGTACGAACCACGCCAACGCCCGCTCGGCCGATTCCCCCGGCTCCGGCCCGGCCTCCATCACGTTCCGAAACGTCTCGGCGGCTTCCTCGGCAAGCGCCTCCAGCAGCGCCGCCCGCCCCGGGAAGTGCCCGAAGAGCGTGCGCCGGACAACCCCGGCGGCCCGCGCCAGCTCCTCCAGCGTGACATCGGGGTTCCGCCCCAGCTCCTCACGGGCCGTGGCCAGGATGCGCGCCCGGTTGGACCGCGCATTACGGCGCAGCGGCTCGCGGCCCACGGGCTTGCTCACGGAGGACCTCGCAGCATCAAAGGACGGACGAACGGCCCCCTATTTTGTCACGCCGAGCCGAAGCCCCGTAGCACGCCCCAGCGGCCGCTGCCTACGGGCTGGAGACCCTGGTGCCCCACATGGCGACGGGCCGGGGCATGACGCCGAAGTGGGTCTTCAGCACCCGGGGCTGGAGCCAGGAGGACCGGACGGGGTGGCCCGGCTGAGCGAACCGGGGGCGGCGTTCGCGCAGGCGGCGCTCACGGCCGGGCGTATCCGGGCGGATCCGATCGGCCAGCGCTGACCGGGCGCTGTCCACCGTCGCGGGCAGGTGCGTGGCCACGTGTATGGGGCCGTGACGCATGGTGAGGCTTTGGCGAGGTACCCGGTCTCTCCCGGCCACTGCGGCCGGGAGAGGAGAAAGGGGAATTACGTGTTCCGTGCCATTGCAGACGTGCTGCGCCAGATAGGCGGCGCCATCGCCACCGTCGTGACGCTGCCCTTCCGGGCCCTGGCCCGGCTCTTCGGCGGCGCTTCCTCCTCCACCCGCAGCCGCAGGGTCTGACAAGAACCGTCCCGACCTGCCGGGTGCCGCCCTGACCCCGAGTGTCGGTGTCACCTGCCACAATTGCCGCGCAACCTCAGTGGAGAAGGCGGTACGGGACGTGACGACACCCGGGTCCCTCGAAGTAGGGTCCATCGAAGGCAGGATCGCCGAGGAGCTCGGCGTACGGGAGCGGCAGGTCAGGGCTGCCGTGGAGCTGCTCGACAGCGGTTCTACGGTGCCCTTCATCGCCCGCTACCGCAAGGAAGCGACCGAGATGCTCGACGATGCGCAGCTGCGCACCGTCGAGGAGCGGCTGCGCTATCTGCGGGAGCTGGAGGAGCGGCGGACGGCGATCCTGGAGTCGGTGCGCGAGCAGGGCAAGCTCACCGAGGAACTTCAGGCGCGGATCCGGGGCGCGGAGACCAAGGCGCGCCTGGAGGACATCTACCTCCCGTACAAGCCCAAGCGGCGCACCAAGGCGCAGATCGCGCGCGAGGCCGGTCTCGAGCCGCTGGCGGAGGGGCTGCTCGGCGATCCGTCCGTCGCGCCCCTCGCCGCGGCCGCCGCGTTCGTCGACGCCGACAAGGGCGTGGCCGATCCGCAGGCCGCCCTCGACGGCGCCCGGGCGATCCTCACCGAGCGGTTCTCGGAGGACGCCGACCTGATCGGCGAGCTGCGTGAGCGCATGTGGGTGCGGGGGCGGCTGGCCGCCAAGGTGCGGGACGGCAAGGAGGAGGCGGGCGCGAAGTTCGCCGACTACTTCGACTTCGCCGAGCCGTTCACCGAGCTGCCCTCGCACCGCATCCTGGCGATGCTGCGCGGTGAGAAGGAGGAGGTCCTCGACCTCGTCCTGGAGCCCGAGGAGGCGACGGACGGACCGTCGTCCTACGAGGGGATGGTCGCGCACCGGTTCGGGATCGCCGACCGGGGCCGCCCCGGCGACAAGTGGCTGCTGGACACGGTCCGCTGGGCCTGGCGCACCCGCATCCTCGTCCACCTCGGCATCGACCTGCGGCTGCGGCTGCGCACGGCCGCCGAGGACGAGGCCGTGCGGGTCTTCGCGGCCAACCTGCGCGACCTGCTGCTCGCCGCCCCGGCGGGCACGCGTGCGACGCTCGGCCTCGACCCCGGTTTCCGTACGGGTGTGAAGGTCGCCGTCGTCGACGCCACGGGCAAGGTCGTCGCCACGGACGTCATCCACCCGCACGTCCCGGCCAACCGGTGGGACGAGGCCATCGCCAAGCTGGCCCGGCTCGCGAAGGAGCACGCGGTCGAGCTGATCGCCATCGGCAACGGCACGGCGTCCCGCGAGACCGACAAGCTCGCCGGGGAGCTGATCACCAAGCACCCGGAGCTGAAGCTCACGAAGGTGATGGTGTCCGAGGCCGGCGCGTCCGTGTACTCGGCGTCCGCCTTCGCTTCGCAGGAGCTGCCCGACATGGACGTGTCGCTGCGCGGTGCCGTGTCGATCGCCCGGCGGCTCCAGGACCCGCTGGCCGAGCTGGTGAAGATCGACCCGAAGTCGATCGGTGTCGGCCAGTACCAGCACGACCTGTCCGAGGTGAAGCTGTCGCGTTCGCTGGAAGCGGTGGTGGAGGACTGTGTGAACGGCGTGGGCGTGGACGTCAACACGGCGTCGGCCCCGCTGCTCGCCCGGGTCTCCGGCATCACCTCCGGGCTCGCCGAGAACATCGTGGCGCACCGGGACGCCAACGGGCCGTTCAAGTCCCGTGGCCAGCTGAAGAAGGTGGCGCGGCTGGGCCCGAAGGCGTACGAGCAGTGCGCGGGCTTCCTGCGGATCCGCGGCGGCGACGACCCGCTGGACGCGTCCAGCGTGCACCCGGAGGCGTACCCGGTCGTCCGGCGCATGGTGCAGAACGCCGGGCAGGAGGTCGCGGGGCTCATCGGCAACACCGCGGTGCTGCGCTCGCTGAAGCCGCAGGACTTCGTCGACGAGACGTTCGGTCTGCCGACGGTCACCGACATCCTCAAGGAGCTGGAGAAGCCGGGCCGCGACCCGCGTCCGGCCTTCAAGACGGCCGCCTTCAAGGAGGGCGTGGAGAAGATCTCCGACCTGGCGGCCGGGATGGTCCTGGAGGGCGTCGTGACGAACGTGGCCGCGTTCGGCGCGTTCGTGGACATCGGGGTCCACCAGGACGGTCTGGTGCACGTCTCCGCGATGTCGAAGACGTTCGTCAAGGATCCGCGGGACGTGGTGAAGCCCGGGGACATCGTCAAGGTGAAGGTCCTCGACGTCGACATCCCGCGCAAGCGGATCTCGCTGACGCTGCGCCTGGACGACGAGGCGGCCCCGAAGGGGCAGGACGGCTCCGGCGAGCGCAGGCAGCGGGGTGGGCGTCCGCCGCAGCAGCGGCAGGGCGGCACCGGCGGGCGCCGTGGTGGCGGTGGCGGTTCGCGTCAGGCGCCTCCGCCTGCCAACGGCGCGATGGCCGACGCGTTGCGCCGGGCGGGGCTGGTCGATCCCAAGAACGGCAAGCGCTGACGGTTCGGCTGTGGGGAGCTGCCGGTCCGCTGTGGCTGGTCGCGCCCAGGGGGCGGTAGCCGCATATCGAACGCAGCCCCGCGCCCCTGATGGTGACGCTTTGCTGCCTGTCGGACATAGAGTGAGTGGTATGTCCGCTGTACGCGCTATCACCTGGTCCGTGTCCGCGAGCCGGGGGTTCGAGACCGCCTGGGTCCAGGTGAGTGATGGCGCGCTGCGGGCGCGCGGGCGGGCCGTCGGGACCGAGCCGGAGCCGTACTGGATCACGTACGACCTCGACACGGCCGACGGGTTCGTCACCCGTCGGCTGCGGGTGACGGCCGAGTCCGCCGACGGCAGCCGCACGCTCGATCTGCGGCACGACGGCGGAGGCGCATGGACCGTCGACGGCGAGCGGCTCCCGGATGCCGACGGCGCCCTCGACTGCGATCTCGGGCTGTGCCCGCTCACCAACACCCTGCCGGTGCTCCGGCACGGGCTCCATCAGGCGCCGGGCGAGATGGAGTTCCTGATGGCCTGGGTGTCGGTGCCGGACCTGACGGTGCGGCCGTCCCGGCAGACGTACACGCACCTCGGTCCCGGGCGGGTCCGGTACGCCTCCGGCGACTTCCGCAGCGACCTGGAGTTCGACGAGGACGGGTACGTCGTGGAGTATCCCTCGCTGGCCACCCGCCTGACGGTTCGTTAGCGCTCGGTCACCTTGCCGTCCGCCACCTCCAGGCGGCGGGTGACATGTACGGCGTCGAGCATCCGGCGGTCGTGGGTGACCAGCAGGAGGGTGCCCTCGTAGGAGTCGAGCGCGGACTCCAACTGCTCGATGGCGGGCAGGTCGAGGTGGTTGGTCGGCTCGTCGAGGACCAAGAGGTTGACGCCGCGGCCCTGGAGCAGTGCCAGGGCGGCTCTGGTGCGCTCACCCGGGGAGAGAGTCGCCGCGGGGCGCAGGACGTGGTGCGACTTGAGGCCGAACTTGGCCAGGAGGGTGCGGACCTCGGCCGGTTCGGTGTCCGGAACGGCCGCGCGGAAGGCGTCCATCAAGGGCTCCTGGCCGTGGAACAGCTTCCGGGCCTGGTCGACCTCGCCGAGCAGGACGCCCGAGCCGAGAGCGGCGTGCCCGGCGTCGAGCGGGACACGGCCCAGCAGGGCGGCGAGCAGGGTGGACTTGCCCGCGCCGTTCGCGCCCGTCACCGCCACCCGGTCCGCCCAGTCGATCTGGAGGGACACCGGGCCGAGGACGAAGCCGCCGCGGCGCACCTCGGCGTCCCGCAGGGTCGCGACGACGGCGCCCGAGCGCGGGGCCGACGCGATCTCCATACGCAGTTCCCACTCCTTGCGGGGCTCCTCGACGACGTCCAGCCGCTCGATCATGCGCTGGGTCTGCCGCGCCTTCGCGGCCTGCTTCTCGCTGGCCTCGCTGCGGAACTTGCGGCCGATCTTGTCGTTGTCGTTGCCCGCCTTGCGGCGCGCGTTCTTCACGCCCTTGTCCATCCAGGAGCGCTGCATCTGTGCGCGGTCCTGGAGGGCCGCCTTCTTGTCGGCGTACTCCTCGAACTCGTCGCGGGCGTGCCTGCGGGCGACCTCCCGCTCCTCCAGGTAGGCCTCGTAGCCACCGCCGTAGAGGTTGATCTGCCGCTGGGCGAGGTCGAGTTCGAGGACCTTGGTGACGGTGCGGGTGAGGAACTCGCGGTCGTGGCTGACGACCACCGTCCCGGCGCGCAGACCGCTCACGAAGCGTTCGAGGCGCTCCAGGCCGTCCAGGTCGAGGTCGTTGGTGGGTTCGTCGAGGAGGAAGACGTCGTAGCGGGACAGGAGCAGGGAGGCGAGCCCGGCGCGGGCCGCCTGGCCGCCGGACAGCGACGTCATCAGCTGGTCCAGGCCGACCGCGAGGCCCAGGGAGTCGGCGACCTCCTCGGCGCGTTCGTCGAGGTCGGCGCCGCCGAGTCCGAGCCAGCGCTCCAGGCTCGTGGCGTAGGCGTCGTCGGCGCCGGGCGCCCCGTCGACCAGGGCCTGGGTCGCCTCGTCCATGAGCCGCTGGGCCTCGGCGACGCCGGTGCGGCGGGCCAGGAACGCCCGCACGGTCTCGCCGGGGCGGCGGTCCGGCTCCTGCGGCAGGTGGCCGACGGTGGCAGTCGGCGGGGACAGGCGCAGCTCGCCCTGCTCGGGGGTGGTGAGTCCGGCGAGCATCCTGAGCAGGGTGGACTTGCCGGCGCCGTTGGCTCCGACCAGGCCGATGACGTCGCCGGGCGCGACGACGAGGTCGAGTCCGGTGAACAGGGAGCGGTCGCCGTGGCCGGCGGCGAGGTTCTTGGCGACGAGGGTGGCAGTCATCAGAGTGCCGATCCTAATGGGCCTCTCAGTGGGTGACGGCCGTGACCAGGACGCCTCCGGACGTGCGCGCCACGATGAAGGACTGTCCCTTGACCGCCTTGGCGTCGAGAGCGATGCGGTGGCGACCGGGCTGGAGGACGCCGTCGAAGATCTCGTGGGTGTGGGTGCGGGAGAGCCGGTCGAGGCGGTACGCGGTGAGGGTGACCCGGCAGGGGGAGGTGACCTCGATGCCGGCCTCGCCGTCGGTGGCGGTCAGGCCGGTGAGGCGGCGCTGCTCCAGCGGGCTGCGGTCCAGGGCGTGTTCGATCTGGGCGACGAGGAGGGGGACGATCGGGGCGAGGCCGTCGACGCAGGCGACGGGGACCTCGGCGCGTTCGAAGGCGCGGCGGACGGCGGCACGTTCCCGCTCGCCGGTTCCGTGGCCGAAGGCGACGGCGCCGTAGCCGCGCAGCTCGTCGGCCGGCACGTGGTCGGCGTCGTGGGCGATGTCGGCGCCGACGCCGATCGTCCGCAACGCCGCGGCGAGCTTGGCCAGGACGGCGACGCGGGCGCCGATCAGCAGGACGCGGCGACGGGTGTCGGGGGCGGAGCCGTTCAGCAGGGCGCCGAGCGCCGCGCGGTACTCGGCGCCGCGGAAGCGGAACGGGCCGATGCCGTGGTAGCCGTTGAGCTCCAGGTCGGCGTGTTCGTCGGTCTGCCAGGCGAAGTCCCGCCAGATGAAGTCCTCACCGTCCCGCTGGATGACGGCGGTGACGGCGCCGCACGCCAGGTCCTCGCACTCGGGGCAGCCGTAGACGACGTAGCGGCCGCCGGGCAGCGGTGCCGGGCTCTCCAGGAGCAGGCTGCGGACCTGCGCGGTGAAGATCGCGGGGGGTACGTCGGAGGCGAGCGGGGAGACCGCGTCGAGGTCGGAGAGCCGGAACAGCAGCGGGCGTCCGTCGACGATGAAGTCCACGAAGTCCCGGTGGACCTGGTAACCACCGTCTGTGCGGACTCCGCCGGCCCGCATCGCGGGTGCCAGGCCGAAGGTCGTGTACTCGGCACACATACGGTGAGTATTCCCACACCGCGCGTGATGTGAGCACGGCATGGCACATTCCGCTACGGTCCGGGCATGGCTGGTGAGCGCGGTGACGAGATCGTGGTGGTCGGTGGCGGGGTCGTCGGGCTGACGACCGGGGTGGTTCTCGCCGAGCGGGGGCGGCCGGTCCGGGTGTGGACGCGGGACCCCGCGGAGGCGACCACATCAGCGGTCGCGGGGGCGCTGTGGTGGCCGTACCGGATCGAGCCGGTGGCGCTGGCGCGGGTGTGGGCGCTGCGGTCGTTCGAGGTGTACGAGGAGCTGGCCGCGCGGTCCGGGGCGAGCGGCGTACGCCTGGTCGAAGGAGTTCTGGGCGAGACGCGTCTCGACGAGGTCGACGAGTGGCTGGCGGAGCGCGTGCCGGAGCGGCGAGCGACCACGGGCGGGGAATACGCGGGGTACGGCGTCCGCATCCGGTTGCCGCTCATCGACATGCCGGCTCATCTGGCGTGGCTGCGTGAGCGGTTCGAGGCGGCGGGCGGTGTGGTCGAGGCTCGTACGGTGTCCGGGTTCGCGGAGGCCGACGCGCCGGTCGTGATCAACTGCACGGGGCTCGCCGCCCGGGAGCTGGTGCCGGATCCGTCCGTGCGGCCCGTGCGCGGGCAGTTGGTCGTCGTGGAGAATCCGGGGATCGACACCTGGCTGGTCTCCACCGACGCGGCCGGCGAGTACGCGTACATGTTCCCGCAGCCGGGCGGGCTCGTCCTCGGCGGTACGGCGGAGGAGGACGTGTGGTCGCTGGAACCCGACCCCGCGACGGCCGAGGCGATCATGCGCCGCTGCGCGGCGCTGCGGCCGGAGATCGCCGGGGCGCGCGTGCTGGAGCACCGGGTAGGACTGCGCCCCACCCGCCCCGCCGTCCGCCTGGAGCGCGACACCCTGCCGGACGGCCGACTCCTGATCCACAACTACGGCCACGGCGGTGCGGGGGTGACGGTGGCCTGGGGGTGCGCCGAGGAGGCGGCCCGGCTGGTCGGCTAGAACCGCCGGGCCGGAGCTGCTCGACTGCGACGCCCCCGGCCGATGCGGCCGGGGGCGTCGAGATCAACCGGCTGGGGCTGTCGGGTCAGTGTTTGCCGATGGGGTCTCCCTCGACGTCCGGACCGCGGCCCGGGCCGACGCGGAACTCGAACTCGCCGTCGTACTTCTTGTGGCCTTCGATGACGGCCTGTTCCACCGCCTCGGAGCCCATCTGTTCGCGCACCATCACCGGGTCGCGGCGCAGGTCGCGCATGAGGGCCACGCACATGAAGGTCATCACGACGACGAACGGGGCCGCCGCGAGGATCGTGAGGTTCTGCAGGCCCGTCAGCGCGTCGCCCTGGCCGCTGCCGACCAGGAGCATGATCGCGGCCACCGCGCCGGTGACGACACCCCAGAACACCACGACCAGACGGCCCGGTTCGAGCGCGCCCTTCTGCGACAGCGTGCCCATGACGATCGACGCCGCGTCGGCGCCCGACACGAAGAAGATGCCGACGAGGATCATCACGAGCAGGCTCGTGGCGGTCGCGATGGGGAACTGCTGGAGCACGTCGAAGAGCTGCCCCTCCGGGGTCGCCTCCTTGCCGAGCCTGCCCTGCTCCTGCATCTTCATCGCCGAGCCGCCGAAGACCGCGAACCAGATCAGGCTGACCGTGCTGGGCACGAGGATGACACCGCCGACGAACTGCCGGATCGTGCGGCCCCGGCTGATGCGGGCGATGAACATGCCCACGAACGGCGTCCAGGAGATCCACCACGCCCAGTAGAAGACGGTCCAGCTGCCCAGCCAGTCCGCGACACCCTTCCCGCCGCTGGCCTCCGTACGGCCGGCCAGCTGGGGCAGGTCACCGAGGTAGGCGAACACGGACGTGGGCAGCAGGTCGAGGACGATGATGGTCGGACCCGCCACGAACACGAACACGGCGAGCACCAGCGCCAGCACCATGTTCGTGTTGGACAGCCACTGGATCCCGCGCTCCACGCCCGAGACCGCGGACGCGACGAAGGCCAGGGTCAGCACCGCGATGATCGTGACGAGCAGCCCGGTACTCACCTTGTCCATCCAGTTCAGCTCCTGCACACCGGAGCCGATCTGAAGCGCGCCGAGCCCCAGGGAGGCGGCGGAGCCGAAGACGGTCGCGACGATCGCGAGGATGTCGATGACCCGGCCGATCGCACCGTTGGCGTGCTTCTTGCCGATCAACGGCGTGAACACGGCGCTGATGGTCTGGCGGCGGCGCCTGCGGAAGGTGCTGTAGGCGATGGCGAGGCCCACCACGGCGTAGATCGCCCACGGGTGGAGCGTCCAGTGGAACAGGGTGGTGGCCATGGCCGTCTCCATGCGATCGCCGGAGTCGGCCGGGTTGCTGCCCGGCGGGGGCGTGCCGTAGTGCGACAGCGGCTCGCTCACGCCGTAGAACATCAGGCCGATGCCCATGCCGGCGCTGAACATCATCGCGACCCAGGACACCGTGCGGAACTCGGGCTCCTCGCCCTCCGCCCCGAGGTGGATACGGCCGTAGCGGCTGGCCGCGAGCCACAGGGCGAACACGACGAAGGCGGAGGCCGCGAGCATGAACGCCCAGCCGCCGTTGTGCATCAGCCCGCTGAGCATGCTCGTGGAGACGTCTTCGAGCGAGTCGGTCGCCGCCGCTCCCCAGACCACGAAGGCGAGGGTGAGCACGGCCGTGACCCCGAAGACAATTCGGTCGGTTCTAGGACGTTCCTGACCAGGGAGGCCCGCTTCCGAACCCGGAAGCGCGGCCCCTTCTTGGTGATCGCTCTCACTTGGTCGGTCGTGCGTCACAGGCGGCACCTTTCATCGGGACGTAGGAGGAACGTAAGTCCTCCGTACCGCCCCTACCACGTGTGGCGCAATTTCACCCCCCTCAACATCGCGTTTCCGGATTCGCCGCCGTCAGGTGGTACGTTCCGCGCTCATCGAGCAGCAGCGGCACGAGCGCCCGCAGCGGCTGACGCAGGGGCACGAGCACACCCTCCGCGTCCCGGCTCACGCGCACGCCGTGCAGTGCGAGTTCGTCTCCCACCTCGGTGTACTGCGCGGCCGTGAGCCGGTAGCCGCAGGGCGGGTTCTGGATCACCTCGGCCGGTTCGGGCGCATCGTTGTCGGCGCCGCCGACGTAGACGGGGCCCGCGGTGGCGTAGCCCGCGAGCCGGGCCCTGCCCGTCGCCGCCTCGACCGCACCGCGACGCTGGTCGGCATACCCGAACAGGCCCGTGAGCGCGTCCAGTTGCGAGGTGACTCGGCGGCGGTTGTTCAGTGCCTCGTCCGCCTTCTCGGCCTCGGTGAGCGGATCCACTCGGCTCTCGATGAGCAGTCCGATGCCGTGCTTTATGCCGGACATATTGCGCAAAATGCGCTCCTGGCCGTCCCCCGCGACCTGCTTGACCGGCTCGCCGGTCTCGGGGTCGGTCCAGATGCCGTAGGTGCCGGTCGAGTGGCCGGCCCGCTGCGCCGCGGGGCGGACGTACTTCTCGGACAGGGTCTTCGCCTCGTCGTGGACCGCCTCGTGGGTGTTGAGGTTGCGCGGCCACAGATCGAAGAGGTCCTTGTCGTAGTACGGGGGTGTGGCGCCGTACTCGTGCAGGTCGTAGACGAGGTCCGGGCGCTGGTCGCGGATGAGCGCGGCCAGCGCCCGGCCTTCGGCGGTCCGGAGCGCGAGGTGGTCGCGGTTGATGTCGACGCCGTCGCTGTTGCCCCGCGTGTCGGCGGCCCGGCCGTCGGGGTTGGCGGTGGGCACGACGAGGACCGTGGTGCGGTCCAGGAAGCGCCGGGTGCGGCTGTCGCGCGCGTAGGCGAGATCGCGGACGGTGGTCAGACAGGCCTCGCGGCCGGAGGGTTCGTCGCCGTGCTGGCTGCACACGAGCAGCACCCTGTTGGGGGTCGGGCGGGTGCCGATCCGTACGAGCTGGAGCGGGCGGCCCTGCTTCGTCGTGCCGAAGCGGGCCATGGAGACGCGGCCGCTCGACCGGTCGACGGCTTCGAGGAAGTCCTGTTCCTCGGGCTGGGTGGTCCAGCGGGCACCGTTGGTCTGCTCGAAGCCCGTGCGGGGCGGGGAGTCGCCGGCGGCCTGGGCCGGGGCGGCGACGAGGGTTGCGGCGACGGCCGCGGCCGTCAGGGTCAGGGCGCCGACCCGGGTCGTGTGGCGGATCACTGACTTCCCTCCGGGACGCGGTGAGCGGTGCGCGGATCCCGTACGCCGTCCAGCAGGGTGGCGTCGGGCGTGGCGGACGCGGCTCCCGTGGTGGCGCGGGCGAAGGCGGTGGCTCCGCCGACGAACGGGACGCGCGCCGAGGTGCGGGACAGGTCGACAGCGAGCCGGGGCGTGTCCGCGGGAGGGTCGATGAGGTCCTTGTCGGTGCCCGCGACGATGAGCGCCAGGCGGTGGCCCTCGGGGACGACGTGGTCGGTCGCCGCCAGGTCGAGGGTGATCGTGTACCGCTTGCCCGGGGTGAGCGGTACACCCGTGAGGTCGGAGGCGTGGTTGCCGAGGTCGGCCCAGCCGCGGCTGACGATCGTGTAGTCGACGTCGGCGGTCTTCGCCTTCGTCTCCTTGAAGCAGGAGCTGTCGGCCGCGGTGCTCGCGCCCCAGCAGGTGCGGTCGGTGAGGGTGGTGATGCCCTCGCCCGTGTCGGCGTAGTCACGGATGGTGGCGGGGCCGATGTCCACGAGGACGGCGGAGAGGTGGGCCGTCGGGGTGGAGGGCGTCGCGGTGACGGTGACCTCGGAGGAGCCGGACAGGCGCAGGTCGCGGGTGAGCGGCCGGGTGACGAAACCGGCCTTCTCCGGTGTCGACTTGTCGATGTGTGCGGCCCAGTCGGTCTCGCTCAGACTCGGGTCGTCCGTGAAGGTCTCGGTGCCGTGGCCGCGGCGCAGGCCGAGGGTGCCGACGCCCGCCTGGGTTCCTCGGTCGGGACGCAGGGTGGCGGCGCGGGTGCCGCTCGGCGGCCAGGTCTTCGAGGTGGTCCACTGGTCCGGTGCGCGTTCGATGTCGGCCATGGGCTCGCGGTCGATGCCGTTGTCGTAGCCCATGAGTTCGTGGTCGAACCAGCGGTGCAGCGTCTCGACCCAGGCGCCGCGCCGGAAGTCGAAGGGGTCGACATGGCCGGTCTGGGAGAGCCAGATCTTGCGCTCGACGCCGTTCTTCGCGAGGGCGTCCCACCACTGCCCGACGTGCTTCATCCGCACGTTGAGGTCCTGCATGCCGTGCACGAGGAAGACGCTGGCCCTGACCTTCCGCGCGGCCCTGACGTAGTCGCGCTCGGTCCACAGCGGGGTCCAGTCGCCGGTGCGCGGTGCCCCGTCGACGAGTTTCTGCTGCACGGCGGCGCACTTGGCGCGGGCGTCGGGGCTGTTGACGTAGTCGGACAGCCATTCGGGGCCGGAGTCGTAGAGCGGGGCGCCCTGCTGGAAGTAGTAGTCGTACCAGGAGGAGATGGCGCTGATCGGGACGATGGTCTTCAGGCCCTCGACGCCGGTCGCGGCGACGCCGTTGGCGATGGTGCCGTCCCAGCTCTTGCCGATCATGCCGGTCCTGCCGTTGGTCCAGGACGCTTTGGCGCGGGTGGTGCCGGTGCGGGTCGTGTAGGCCCTGGCGCGGCCGTTGAGCCAGTCGACGACGGCCTTCGCGGACTGGATGTCGGAGCGGCCGCCGACGTCGACACAACCGTCGGAGCGATTGGTTCCGGCCAGGTCGACGCCGACGAAGGCGTAGCCGCGGGGCACGAAGTAGTTGTCGTAATACAGCGGCATCTGCTTGACGTCGCCGTTCGCGTCGTACGTCTTCTTCTGGCTCTCGTTGCCGCGCCCGCAGCAGGAGTAGTACGGGCTGGCGTCCATGATGACGGGCACCTTGCGGCCCTGTCGGGCGGGTTCGCGGGGGCGGACGATGTCCACGGCCACTCGGTCGGCCTTGCCGTCGCGGTCGCCGTCGAGTCCGGTGTCCACCCAGACGGCCTCGCGGATGGCGTTCTCGTACGAGTGGACGGGGCGGCTCTCGCGGGGGGCGGGCTGCCGGGCGGCGTCCGCCGCTGCCGGGGTGAGCAGTGTGGCCATCAGGGCGGCCGTGGCCGCCGTCGCGAGCGGTCTCCAGGTCGTGAAGCGCGTGCGTTTCGGCATGCGCCGGACGCTACATCGGTGAACTCCTGTTCAGAAGAGGGCAGCTGACGGACCGGCGTGTCCGGGACGGGCTTCCAGTCGACGAGTTCACGCCTCGGCTGGACCCGCTGGAACTGCCGCTCCGACAAGCCGCAGGCCACGTACCTCGCCAGGCTCGCGGTCGGGAAGTTCGACACGGCAACGCGTCGGTCGCCGACTTCCAGCGGTACGCCGAGGAGGTGTCGGGCAAGCCCCTGGCCGCCCTGTTTGGCTGTGCCGCAGCCGAGGTCGTGGAAGAAGATCGCGGCGACGAACGGGGTGCACGAGCGCGCGGAGCACGGAAGCGCGGGGCACACGCACTGACGTGCCGCTTCCCGCGGGGCGGTCTACGGTGGGCCCAGGTGCGTCGGCGTGTAGGGCCGGCCGGCGCGATGGCTGGCTGACGAAGGAGCCGGACGTGCTGAAGCCGGTGATCATCGAGGCACCGTCCGTACTCGGGCTGCGCCCGACCGGCGTCGAGGAACTGCCGGACGCGCTGCTCGACGCCGGTCTGGCTGAAGGGCTGGGCGCGGTGCGTGCGGGCCGCGTCGAACCACCCTCTTACGACCCGGAGCGGGACCCGGACACCGGCGTCCTGAACCCCGGCGGTATCGCCACGTACTCCACGGAGCTGGCCGACACCGTCGGCGGTGTCCTCGACGACGGCCGGTTCCCCGTCGTGCTCGGCGGCGACTGCAGCGTGCTGCTCGGCAATCTGCTCGCGCTGCGCCGCCGTGGCCGGCACGGTCTGCTGTTCCTCGACGGGCACACCGACTTCTACCAGCCGTCGGCGGAACCGGCCGGTGAGGTGGCCTCCATGGAACTCGCCCTCGCCACCGGGCGCGGCCCGCGCGTGCTGGCCGACCTGGAGGGCCTGGGCCCGCTGGTGCGGGACGAGGACGTCGTCGCGCTGGGGTTCCGGGACGCGGAGGAGTCGGCAGCGTACGGAATGCAGCCGCTGCCGTCGGCGTTGCACGCGCTGGAGCTGGACACCGTGCGGGCCCTGGGGGCGGGCGAGGCGGCCCGGCGTGCCGTCGGGCTGCTGACCGGCGACGGCGCGGGCGCCGGGTACTGGATCCACCTCGACGTCGACGTACTGGACGATGCCGTGATGCCCGCCGTCGACTACCGGCTCCCGGACGGGCTGACCTGGCAAGAGCTGGAGACCGTCCTGCGCACGGCCCTGTCCGGGGGCGGTGCCGTCGGCCTCACCGTCGCGATCTTCAACCCCCGTCTGGATCCCGACGGGGCGATCGCTCGGCGCCTCGGCGACTGTCTGGTGCGGGCGTTCGACAGGGACATCGCCTGACATCCGGACATACCTCGCGGGGAGCCGCGTATGCATCCTCGGCTGATGTCGCCCGACCCTATGATGTCCGCCAGATGGGTCGCACGGGGAGGTGACGGATGGGGCAGGCTCCCTCGACGGTGGTCCAACTGGCGTTGCTCGTCCTGGTCGTTCTGCCCGGGAGCATCTACCAGTTCCTGCGGGAGCGCTTCCGCGGCCCGGTACCGGGCGAGCGCGACCTGGGCGAGCGGGTGCTGCGCGCGCTCGCCGCGTCCGTCGTACTGGACTCCCTGTACTTGCTGTTGGCCGGGCCCCAGCTGGTGGCTCTCTTCCGTGGCTCGGGGTGGGACGCCCTGACGGAGCGGCCGCGCCTGACCGGGCTCCTGGCACTGGGGTTGTTCGTCGCCGTCCCGGCCGTGGCGGCGGGCTGCGTCTCGCAGTGGCAGCGCCGTCGGCTGCGGGCGAAGTACCAGAGCACGCCCACCGCCTGGGACCACATGTTCCGCTCCCGCGGCTCCTGTTTCGTGCGGCTGCGGCTGAAGGACGGGACGTGGGTCGGTGGGTGGTACGGAAGTGACTCCTACGCGACGTCCTATCCGCAGCCCGCCGAGCTCTTCCTCGAATCCGCCTGGCGGATGAACCCTGACGGCAGCTTCAGCCACCGCATCGGCCCGAGCGACGGCCTGTACGTCCGGGCGGGCGACGCCGACGTACTGGAGCTCCTCCACCCACCCCGACAGGAAGCGACACCGGAGACAGCATGTCCGACACCCCACCGCAGCGTCCCGCACTGACCCCGCTGGAGCTGGCGCTGCTCGCGGATCCGGACGGGGTCAGGGGTTACGCTCCGCGCGACCGGGTGGCCGAGCCGCAGCAGGCGCCGACGGAACCGGCCGGTGCATCGGAACGGCCCGCCGCCTCCGACGTACCGGACGGGACGCCCCCGGAGACCTCGGCCGACGCGTGAGCAGGACGCGTCGGTGTCCTCCCGGCGAGCAGCCGAGCGGCCCAGGCGCCTCCGCACGCCCCTCCCCCCTCCCCGCGCCTCTCGACGCGCCACTCACTCGCACTGGGACCTCATGGATCGCAACCAGCTCGTCGCCGACCTGACGAGCAGACTGGAACGGCTGGAAAGAGACGGAGACCTGGACGCGGTCCTCGGCGACGACGCGCTGATGGCCGTGTACCGGTTGCTGCCGCTGGCCACACGGCGCGCGGCGAACGGTGCCCTGCGCGTCTCCGATCCCGCGGCCGTCATCGAGATCGGCTTCCTCCACTGGTACCGCTATCTCGTCTCGCCCGAGCCGGACGGCGTGGGGGACTTCCGGAACGCGGTGGAGCTCTTCTCGTCCTTCTACCTCGTCACCCCCGACGTCCTGCCGAGGCCGCTGCGTTCCTACCTTGACGCTGTCGGTGGACTGGACTGGATACGGGCCAAGGGCCCCGACTGGCCGGGCCCCGCGTCGACCCTGGTGCAGTGGCTCACTCTCGAGAACGATCCGGCGTCGTACCGGGGCGCGTTCGAGGCGGTGGAGGTCCTCCGGTGCCGGCTGATACCCGGTGTCGAGCGTCTTCCGGACTACCCGTTGCGGCTGGCCCAGGTGGGAAAGGCCTACATGACGGCCTTCGCGCGGGGCAACCCCCAGTTCCTGGAGGCGGCGACCCGGCATCTGCGGCAGGCGGCCGAACGGATGGACGCGAGGCAGCCGGACTGGGCGACGGCCCAGGGTGACGCGGGGACCGCGTTACTCGTCCAGTACGGTCAGAGCCGGGACCGTGCCGACCTGGAAGCCGCCGTCGCACATCTCACCAAGGCGGTCGAACAGGGCGCCACGGAGCCGGCGGCATCGCTCACCAGCTGGCTGACCAACCTCGGTCTGGCCGAACGAGATCTGTACGACCTGTCGGAGGACCGCGCTCTGCTGGACAGGGCGATCGACCACCTGACGCGATCGGTCGACCGTCTGAGCGGGGAGGGACGAGCAGACGCGTCCCATCAGGAGCAGTCGTTCTCGGCTCGTCTCAACCTCGGGATCGTCCTGGCCCGTCGCTACCAGCAGCTGGGGGACGCCGAGGCCCTCGACTCAGCGATCGGACACCTCCGGCTGGTGGTGGACCAGACCTCCCCGGAACACCCGGAGTTCTCGACGGCTCTCGCCGGCCTCGCGGAGGCGCTTCAGTTCCGGTTCCGGCGGAAGCGGAACCGTGCCGACGTGGACGAGGTGATCGGCAGGCTCGGGGACATGGACTTCGAGAAGCCGTCCTCCTTCAACATACTCGGCCTCGCCTTCCTGGCGCGTCATCAGGAGTTCGGTCAGAAGCACGACCTGGACATGGCCATCGCCCACACCGAAGCGGCTCTCCATCTGACGAACGCGGACGATCACAGGCACCTCGGCTACACCATCAATCTGGCCAACGCCCTCCGCGCCCGTCACCAGACGGAGCAAGGGATCGACGATCTCGACAAAGCCATCTCGCGGTTGGGACAAGCGCTGGCGCAGGCCCGGCGCAACGATCCGAACGTGGGGCTGGCGCAGCTCCATCTCGGCCACCTCCTCAACGAGCGGGCCGGACTTCCCGCGGGTGAATCTCATCGAGCCGACGCTCAGGAAGCCTTCACCAAAGCGGCTGCCGCGCCGAGCCTCGGGGCGGCGTTCCGGCTCAACGCACAGTTCAGCCTGGCCAGGTCACTGGACGGCCAGGGCCGCCACCGGGAGGCCTGTGACGCCTACGAAGCAGCGATCGACCAGGTCCCCCGCCTGTTGCCCCGCGATCTCGGCAGAGTCGACGCCGAACAGCAGCTGGAGCACCTGCAGTTCCTTTCCGTGGACGCGGCCGCCTGCGCGCTGAAGACCGACGACCCGGCGCGGGCCCTGCGCTTCCTCGAACAGGGCCGCGGCATCCTCCTGTCACAGCTTCTCGAACTACGTCCCGATCTACGGGAGTTGCGCCTCCACGCCCCTGAACTCGCCGACCGCTTCGACGCGGCACGCCAACGCCTCGGCGCGGCATCACCGACGGCCGACAGACCACAGAACTGGGAGCACCGGCGGGCGGCGGCCCGGGACTGGGACGCGCTGCTCACCCGGATCCGCGCGCTGCCGGGGTTCACGGACTTCCTGGCAGCCCCCACGCTTCCGGACCTGCTGGAGGCCGCCGCCGACGGCCCAGTCGTCGTCGTCAACGTGGGCGAGCACCGAGCGGACGCTCTCCTCATACGCACGGACGGGATCCGCTGCGTTCCCCTGCCCGGCCTCAGCCGCGAAACCCTGCACCCGTTGGTCATCGAGTTCCTGCGTGCCCTGATGAACGTGGCGAATTCCGCGCTGTCCAGTGACCAGCGGCTCGCACTGCAGGACAACCTGACCGATGTACTCGGATGGCTGTGGGACGTCGTCTGCCACCCGGTCCTCACCACCCTGGGCATCACCGGCCGCCCCGCCCCGGGAACGCCACCGCCACGCGTCTGGTGGGTGCCCACCGGGCTGTTGACCCTTCTCCCCCTGCACGCCGCCGGACACCACCACACGAGGACGGCAGACGTCCCCGACACCGTGCTGGACCGAGTGACCTCGTCGTACGCGACGACCGTACGCGCCCTGTCCCATGCCCGCAGCAGGCCGGAGGCGCCGCCGTCCGGTGCCGCCTCCGACGCGACGCTCGCGGTCGCCATGACCGACACGCCGGGCCTGTCTCCGCTCCCTGGTGCGGACGCGGAGGTCGCGTCCATTCGGCGTCTGCTGCCCGGGACCCGGGTCCTCGCCGACAGCCGCGCCACACGCGACGGCGTGCTCGCCGCACTGGCACTGCACCGCAGGGTGCACTTCGCCTGCCATGCCGGCGGAGATCTGTCCGCCCCGTCCGACGCCCATCTCCGGTTGCACGACGGGCCGCTGTCGGTCGGTGACCTGCTGGGCCTGGACACCGGCGGTGGCGAGCTCGCGTTCCTGTCGGGCTGCGAGACCGCACGCGGTAGTGCCCGCCTGGCCGATGAGGTCATCCACGTCGGCTCCGCCTTCCAGCTCGCCGGTTTCCGGCACGTGGTGGCCACGCTCTGGCCCGCCCACGACCGGATCGGGCCGGAGCTGGTAAGGGACTTCTACGACGAGCTCGCGACCGCCGGGAAGCTGACCGGCCCGGCGGTATCGACCGCGCTCCACCGCGCCACACTCCAGCTCCGCGACCAGCTGCCCAACATGCCCTCCCTGTGGGCCCCGTTCATCCATCTCGGCCCCTGACTCCCGCGGAGACAGTGGCCCTGGCCTGCTACTTCGTGAGCTGCGACAGCTCCTGGTCGGCCGACTGCGACACCCGGCGGCGGATGCCGAACCAGCCCGCGACCAGCATGGCCGCGATCAGCGGGATGAGCAGGAGCGTCTTGCGGCCGACCTCGGTGTCGTTCCACATCATGCCGAGGCAGGCCAGCAGGAAGGCGATCGTGGTGATCTCCGTGACAGGGCTGCCGGGAAGGCGGAAGGAGGGCCGGTCGACCAGGCCCGCCCTGGCCCGGCGGACGAAGACCAGGTGGCAGATCATGATGATCACCCAGGTGCTGATGATGCCGAGCGAGGCGACGTTCAGCACGATCTCGAAGGCCTGGGCCGGCACGAGGAAGTTCAGGCCGACGCCGAGGACGCACACCGCGCAGGTCAGCAGGATGCCGCCGTAGGGAACCTGGCTGCGGTTCATGCGGGCGGTGAACTTCGGAGCGGAGCCGGCCATCGCCATCGAGCGCAGGATGCGGCCCGTGGAGTACAGGCCCGAGTTCAGCGAGGACATCGCCGCCGTCAGGACCACCAGGTTCATCACGTCGCCCGCCGCCGGGACGCCGATCTTCGACAGGACCGTGACGAAGGGGCTCTGGTCGGCCGAGTAGACCGAGCCGGGGAGCAGGAGCGCGAGGAGGACGACCGAGCCGACGTAGAAGAGGCCGACCCGCCACATGATCGAGTTCACCGCGCGCGGGACGACCTTCTCCGGCTCGGCGGTCTCGCCCGCGGCTACACCGACCAGCTCCAGCGCCGCGTACGCGAAGATCACGCCCTGCATGACGAGGACGACGGGCATCATGCCGTGCGGGAAGACGCCGCCGTTGTCGGTGATGACGCTCAGGCCGGGCGTCTGGCCGCCCACCTCCTGCTGGGTGGCGAGCAGGAAGATGCCGATGAGCATGAAGCCGACCAGCGTCGCGACCTTGATGATCGCGAACCAGAACTCCATCTCACCGAAGATCTTCACCGAGATCAGGTTCACGGCCAGCACGACCGCGAGGGCGGCCAGCGCGAGCACCCACTGCGGGATGTCGGTGAACAGGCTCCAGTAGTGCGTGTACAGCGCGATGGCGGTGATGTCGGCGATGCCGGTGGTCGACCAGTTCAGGAAGTACATCCAGCCGGCGACGTAGGCGCCCTTCTCGCCGAGGAACTCGCGCGCGTACGACACGAACGAGCCCGAGGAGGGGCGGTAGAGGACGAGCTCGCCGAGGGCCCTGACCACGAAGAAGGCGAAGATTCCGCAGACCAGGTAGGCGATCGCCAGGGCCGGGCCCGCGTTGTGGAGGCGACCGCCGGCGCCGAGGAAGAGGCCGGTGCCGATGGCCCCGCCGATGGCGATCATGTTGACGTGGCGGGCCTTGAGGTCCTTGCTGTAGCCGGCGTCGCCCGCGTCCGCCGGCACCTGGGCCGCATCGGTACGCGGCGTGGCCGCAGCCGTGTTCACGGCGTCCTTGCTCACGGGGGTACCACTCTCTGGTGCGCCCGAGCGGGTCTCGCTCAGGTGTCCGTACGTACGTGTGGTCCGCGCCCTCGATCAAGACGCAGACCAAGGGCACCTTCCCCCAGGGATCGCGGCTCACGCGGTGGTCTACGTCACAGAGCGTTACTTCTCACAGGGCACTCGCGCACCGTCCCGCCGACCACCGGAGGTTTCACAGCACTGGTGAGACAGCGATACTGCTGCACATGACGACCGACACCGGGGAACCGACCCTCACGATCGACGAACTGGCGGCCCGGGCCGGTGTCACGGTGCGCACGGTCCGTTTCTACGGGACGAAGGGGCTGCTGCCGCCGCCGGTGCTCGGCCCCCGGCGCGTGGGGCACTACGGGCGGGAGCACCTGGCCCGGCTGGCGCTGATCGAGGAGTTGCAGCACCAGGGCATGACGCTGGCGGGCATCGAGCGCTATCTGCGCCGGCTGCCGCCGGACCTGAGCGCGCACGACCTCGCCGTGCACCGGGCGGTGGTGGCCTCCTGGGCGCCGGACACGGTGGAGACGGTCACGCGGGAGGAGCTGCAGCGGCGGGCCGGGCGGCCGCTCGGCGACGAGGACGTCGAGCGGCTGGTCGCGATGGGTGTGCTCCAGCCCGCGGACGGCGGGTACGAGGCCGATCTCGGTCTGCTCCGGCTGGGCGTCGGGCTGCTGGACGTGCCGCTCTCCCCTGAGGCGATCTTCGCGGCGCGCACGGTTCTCGTCGAGCACGCGCGCGCCGCGGCCCGTGAACTCTCCCAGCTCTTTCGCAGCGAGGTGGCCGAGCGTGACGCGCGGGACGTGCGGTCCCTGTCGGCGCACATGCACCCCTTGGTGGTGCAGGCGCTCCTCACCGCGTTTCAGCGGTCGCTGAAGGAAGAGCTGGGCGAGTGGCTCACCGAGCCCTCGGAAGAGTCACGCTGAGTCGCTGAACCGCTCCCCCTTCTCCGCCTTCTCCACCAGCAGCGCGGGCGGCGTGAACCGGTCGCCGTAGCGCTCGGCGAGTTCACGCGCGCGTGCCACGAACCCGGGCAGGCCGCCCTCGTAGCCGTTGATGTACTGGAGCACGCCGCCGGTCCAGCCCGGGAAGCCGATGCCGAAGATGGAGCCGATGTTGGCGTCGGCGACGGAGGTCAGCACGCCTTCCTCCAGTAGCCGGACGGTGTCCAGCGCCTCGGAGAACAGCATGCGCTCCTGCATGTCCTCGAACGGGATCCGGTACCCCGGCTTGGTGAAGTGCTCACGCAGGCCCGGCCAGAGTGCGGTGCGCTTGCCGTCCTCCGCGTAGTCGTAGAAGCCGGCGCCGCCGCTGCGGCCCGTGCGGCCGAACTCGTCGACCATGCGGTCGATGACGGCCTCGGCGGGGTGGGCCGTCCAGGTGCCGCCCGCCTCCTCGACCGCCCGCTTCGTCTCGGCCCGGATCTTGCGGGGCAGGGTCAGCGTCAGCTCGTCCATCAGGGACAGCACCTTGGCCGGGTAGCCGGCCTGCGCGGCGGCCTGTTCGACCGAGGCGGGCTCCACGCCCTCGCCGACCATGGCGACGCCCTCGTTGATGAAGTGCCCGATGACGCGGGAGGTGAAGAAGCCGCGCGAGTCGTTGACGACGATCGGCGTCTTGTTGATCTGCCGGACCAGGTCGAAGGCTCGGGCCAGGGCCTCCTGCCCCGTGCGCTCGCCCTTGATGATCTCGACGAGCGGCATCTTGTCGACGGGCGAGAAGAAGTGCAGCCCGATGAAGTCGGCCTGGCGCTCGACGCCCTCGGCGAGCGCGGTGATGGGCAGCGTGGAGGTGTTGGAGCACAGCAGCGCGTCGGGCGCCACGACGTGCTGGATCTCCTGGAAGACCTTGTGCTTGAGGGACGTGTCCTCGAAGACGGCCTCGATGACGGCGTCGCAGCCGGCCAGGTCCCGTGCCTCGGCGGTGGGGATGATGCGGGCGAGCAGCGCATCCGCCTTCTCCTGCGTCGTACGGCCCTTGGCGACGGCCTTGGCGCACAGCTTCTCGGAGTAGCCCTTGCCCTTGAGGGCCGCCTCCAGGGAGACGTCCTTCAGGACGACGTCGATGCCGGCGCGGGCACAGGAGTAGGCGATGCCGGCGCCCATCATCCCGGCGCCGAGGACGGCGACCTTGCGGACCTGGCGGGGCTCGACGTCCTTGGGGCGGTTGGCGCCGGAGTTGACCGCCTGGAGGTCGAAGAAGAAGGCCTGGATCATGTTCTTCGACGTCTGCCCGGCCGCGAGTTCCACGAAGTAGCGGGCCTCGATGACCTGGGCGGTCTCGAAGTCGACCTGGGAGCCCTCGACGGCCGCGGCGAGGATGTTACGCGGGGCCGGGTAGGGGGCGCCGTTGGTCTGCTTGCGCAGCGTGGCCGGGAAGGCGGGCAGGTTCGCCGCGAATTTGGGGTTGGCCGGGGTGCCGCCGGGGATCTTGTACCCCGGCCTGTCCCAGGGCTGCTGCGACTCGGGGTTGGCGTCGATGAAGGCGCGGGCCTTGGCCAGCATGTCCTCCCGGGTGTCGGCCACCTCGTCGACGAGGCCGTTCTCCAGGGCGCGGCGCGGGTTGTACTGGGTGCCCTGGAGGAGGACCTTCAGCAGCGCGTCGGCGATACCGAGCAGGCGCACGGTGCGGACGACGCCGCCGCCTCCGGGCAGCAGGCCGAGGGTGACCTCGGGGCAGCCGATCTTGGAGCCGGGCGCGTCGAGGGCGATGCGGTGGTGGCAGGCCAGGGCGATCTCGTAACCGCCGCCGAGGGCCGCGCCGTTGAGCGCGGCGACGACCGGCTTGCCGAGGGTCTCGATGCGGCGCAGGTTCCGCTTGATCGCCATGCCGCCGTCGAACAGCTCCTGGGCCGTCTCGGGCGTGACGCGGATGAGGTCGCGCAGGTCGCCGCCGGCGAAGAAGGTCTTCTTCGCGGAGGTGATGATGACGCCCCGGATGGAGTCCTTCTCGGCCTCCAGGCGGTCGGTGACGGCGGCGAGGGAGTCGCGGAACGCCTGGTTCATGGTGTTCGCGGACTGGTTCGGGTCGTCGATGACGAGGGTGACGAGGCCGGTGCGGTCCTGTTCCCAGCGGATGGTGGTGGATTCAGTGCTCATGTGGAGGTGCTCCGTGTGATCCGTCGGGAGGGGGTCAGATGCGCTCGACGATGGTGGCGACGCCCATGCCGCCGCCGACGCACAGCGTGGCGAGGCCGTAGCGCTTGTCCTGGCGCTCCAGTTCGTCGACGAGGGTGCCGAGGATCATCGCGCCGGTCGCGCCGAGGGGGTGGCCGAGCGCGATCGCGCCGCCGTTGACGTTGACCTTGTCCAGGGACAGGCCCATGTCCTTCACGAAGCGCAGCACGACCGCCGCGAACGCCTCGTTGATCTCGACGAGGTCGATGTCGTCGATGGTGAGTCCGGCCTTGGCGAGGGCCTTGCGGGTGGCGGGGGCGGGGCCGGTGAGCATGATGGTCGGCTCGGAGCCCGAGACGGCGGCGGAGACGATCCGCGCGCGGGGCGTCAGGCCGCAGCGCTCGCCGACCTCCTTCGAGCCGATCGCGACGAGCGAGGCGCCGTCGACGATGCCCGAGGAGTTGCCCGCGTGGTGGACGTGGTCGATCTTCTCCACCCAGTGGTACTGCTGGAGCGCGACCGCGTCGAAGCCGCCGAGTTCGCCGATGTCCGCGAAGGACGGCTTCAGCTTGGCGAGGGAGTCGGCGGTGGTGCCGGGGCGCATGTGCTCGTCGTGGTCGAGGACGACGAGGCCGCTGCGGCGGTCCTTGACCGGGACGACGGACTTGTCGAAGCGGCCCTCCTTCCAGGCGGTGGCCGCCCGCTCCTGGGAGAGGGCCGCGTACTCGTCGACGTCCCGCCGGGAGAAGCCCTCGATGGTGGCGATCAGGTCGGCGCCGATGCCCTGCGGCACGAAGTTGACCTGGAGGTTGGTCATCGGGTCGTTGAACCAGGCGCCGCCGTCGGAGGCCATCGGCACCCGCGACATCGACTCGACACCGCCCGCGAGGACGAGGTCCTCCCAGCCCGAACGGACCTTGGCGGCGGCCAGGTTGACGGCCTCCAGGCCCGAGGCGCAGAAGCGGTTCTCCTGCACACCGGCCACCGTGTCGGGCAGCCCCGCGGCGATGGCGGCGATCCGGGCGATGTCGGAGCCCTGGTCGCCGACCGGGCCGACGACGCCGAGCACGATGTCGTCGACGGCGGCCGGGTCCAGGTCCGGGAACCGGGCGCGGATCTCGTGGATGAGCCCGACGACCAGGTCGATGGGCTTGGTGCCGTGCAGGGCGCCGCCTGCCTTGCCGCGCCCGCGCGGGGTGCGGATCGCGTCGTACACGTACGCTTCGGTGCTCACGAGGAGGCCTTTCGCTGAGGGTTGCGGGACGACGGAAGGAGCCCGGGGACGTCCCAGTCCCGGGCGACGTCCGCCGTGTCGGCGCCCGGCCGGGCCGGGCCGGTGCGGACGGAGGTCGGGGTCGCTGAGAAGCGGGGGGCCGGGGCGGGCTGGGTGATGCCGCCGTGGTCGGTGAAGGTGCCGCGGGCGGCCAGGTGCGGGTGGCGCGGTGCCTCGCGCAGCGACAGCACGGGCGCCACGCACGCGTCGGTGCCGTCGAAGACGGCCGTCCACTCGTCCCTGGTCCGGCTCTTGAAGCGGGCGGCGACCTGTTCGCGCAGTTCACCCCAGCGGGTGACGTCCTTGCGGGCGGCGGCCTGCTCCTCGATGCCGAGGAGGGCGAGGAACTCCTCGTAGAACTGCGGCTCCAGGGCGCCGACGGCCATGTACCGGCCGTCGGCCGTCTCGTACGTCCCGTAGTACGGGCAGCCGCCGTCCAGGAGGTTGGCGCCGCGGCGGTCCTGCCAGCCGCCGGCGGCGAGCATGCCGTGGATCATCGTGGCGAGGTGGGCGGTGCCGTCGACGATGGCGGCGTCGACGACCTGGCCGGTGCCGGTCGCGCGCGCGTGGTGCAGGGCGGCGAGGACGCCGACGACGAGGTAGAGGGAGCCGCCCGCGTAGTCGCCGAGCAGGTTGGCGGGGACCGCCGGCGGCTCGTCCGGGCGGCCGATCATGCCGAGCGTGCCGGTCGGGGCGATGTACGCGATGTCGTGCCCGGCGCGGTGGGCCAGCGGGCCGTCCTGGCCCCAGCCGGTCATCCGGCCGTAGACGAGGGCCGGGTTGCGGGCGTGGCAGGCCTCGGGGCCGACGCCGAGGCGCTCGGCGACGCCGGGGCGGTAGCCCTCGACCAGGACATCGGCGCGAGCGGCCAGGCCGAGCACCTGGTCCGGACCGTCCGGGGCCTTCAGGTCGACGAGCACCGAGCGCTTGTTGCGGTTGGTGACGTCGTACGCCGGGTCGATCGCGAGGCCGGGGCCGCCGGGGCGGTCCACGCGCACGACGTCGGCGCCGAGGTCGGCCAGGAGCATGGCCGCGAACGGGCCGGGCCCGATACCGGCCAGCTCGACGACGCGCACGCCGGTGAGCGGGCCCTGTTCTGGCGTCCTTGCCGTGGCCATCCAGCCCCCAGTGCTTGACACAAGTGATGTAACACCAGTGATGCTAAGAACACGTTCCACTCTTCACAAGAGCCGAACGAGCAAGCGCTTAGCAATCTGCCCGACGGGTCAGCTCCCGTCCAGCTCCGCTATCAGCCGCTTCGGCGCGATCACCCGGTAGCTGTCCTCCACCCAGTCGCAGAGCACCTCCGCGGCCGGGGCGCCCTGCCCCTCCAGGGGGATGCTCACCCAGCCCGCCTTGCCCAGGCCGTATCCGGCGGGCTCGACTCCGGGGCATGCCAGCGCGTGCGCGTGGGCCGTCTCGTCCTTGAGCTTCACCGTCACACCCAGGGGGTAACTGCCGTCCTCGACGCCGAGGAAGACGAACACCTTCTTGTTGACCTTGGCGACGGACTCACCCCAGGGGAACTCCTCGACGGCACCCGGCAGCCCCAGCGCGAACGCGCGCACTTTCTCCCACTTCTTCAGGGCATTCCTGGGCACGGCCATCGTCGTCCTCCGGGCTCGTCGTCGGGCTCCGCACTCCTCACGCTAGCCTCGGCCACCGACAGCGGCACGGGCTGCACGACCGAGGGGTGTCATGAGCAGGCTGAAAAGGACGGACCGTCCGTACGACATCGTGCTCTTCGGAGCCACGAGTTTCGCCGGAGCGCTCACCGCGGAGTACCTCGCGGCCCACGCGCCCGAGGGGCTGCGGTGGGCGATCGCGGGCCGCAGCGCGCAGAAGCTGGAGCGGCTGCGGGAGCGGCTGCCCGGCGGCGCGGAGGTCGGGGTGCTGCGGGCGGACGTCTCCGACCCGGCCTCGGTGCGCGCCCTCGCCGAGCAGGCGCGCGTGGTGGCCACGACCGTCGGCCCGTACGTCACGTACGGCGAGGAGCTCGTCGCCGCCTGCGCGGACACCGGGACCGACTACCTCGACCTCTGCGGCGAGCCCGAGTTCGTGGACCTGATGTACGTGAAGCACGACGCCCGCGCGCGGGAGACCGGGGCACGGCTGGTGCACGCCGCCGGGTTCGACTCGATCCCGCACGACCTGGGCGTGTACTTCACCGTGCAGCAGCTCCCGGAGGGCGTGCCGCTGACCGTGGAGGGCTT
Organism: Streptomyces afghaniensis; assembly: GCF_044327915.1. Classification (NCBI taxonomy): domain Bacteria; kingdom Bacillati; phylum Actinomycetota; class Actinomycetes; order Kitasatosporales; family Streptomycetaceae; genus Streptomyces; species Streptomyces afghaniensis. Next base: position 1,236,779 of record NZ_JBIRGJ010000001.1, on the reverse strand, counting down.
CGTCACCGCGGACGCGGCGTTCTCGGGCGGGACCTTCGCCTCCGCCCTCAACCAGTTCGCGCGGCAGCGGGAGATGGCGGCGGCCGCGCGGGACCGGCGGCGGCACGAGCCGCGGCTGGTGGGCCGGCGGGCGTCGGCGCCGGCGGGTGCGCCGCGGTTCGCCAGGGAGGTCGGCGCGTGGGCACTGCCGATGCCGACGATCGACCCGCAGATCGTGCGGCGGTCGGCCTCGGCCCTCGACCGGTACGGACCCGACTTCCGCTACCGGCAGTACGCGGCCGTCCGGCACCTGCCCGTCGCGGTGGGCGGGGTCGCGGCCGTCGGCGCCCTGGTGGCGGCGGCGCAGGTGCCGCCGGCGCGGCGCTGGTTGTCCGGCCGGCTCAGGCCCGGGGACGGGCCGAGCCCCGAGAAGCGGGCGAAGAGCTGGTTCTCCCTGCGCTTCGTGGGCGAGGGCGGCGGCCGGCGGGTGTACACGGAGGTCTCGGGCGGCGATCCCGGCTACGACGAGACGGCGAAGATGCTCGCCGAGTCGGCGCTGTGCCTGGCCTTCGACGGCCTTCCGAAAACGGCGGGGCAGGTCACCACGGCGGTGGCGATGGGCGACGCGCTGATCGGCCGGCTGCGCGCGGCGGGCATCCGCTTCCGCGTCGCGTCGACCCGCTGAAGGTCCTACAGCGGCCACTCGGCGATGGTGTAGATCATCCCGGCGATCCAGCCGAGCCCCGCCAGCACGGCGAGGATCAGCCCGATGGTGACGGCCCGCTCGACGGTCTGGGTCGGGCCGGCAACAGGCTTGGGGGCGCGGTGCGTTGTCATGCGCCCCAGCCTGCCGACGGGGGTGGGGGCCGGGCATCCGTACAGGTACTCAGAGCCGGTACTCAGATCTGCCGGCCCCGCCCGGGCAGGCCCGCTCCCCCGATTTGAGACTTTCCGCCTTCAGCTCCTGGCGACAGCTCGAAAAGTGCCAATGAGGAGTTCAATGAAACCCTTGAAGGTATGAAGTTTCTTCTCGAAGTCACCATGGACGACACGGCGTTGGCCGAGGACCCGGCGGGCGAACTGGGCAGGATCCTCAGGTACTGGGGCGGCAACCTGCGCCACTACGCGCTCCGGCCCGGGGACGGGGCGGTCATCTACGACTCGGAGTACCGCGAGGTGGGTCGCTGGAGTGTGGCCGATCAGGCCGAATAGGTCTCCCGCAGCGCCTTCCGGCACAGCGCGTCCGCCCTGCGCGTGGTCTCCGGGAGGCGGTACTCGGGGGTCAGCGCGAGGGTGTGGGCGCAGGCGTTCGCCAGGGTCACGCGGTGGCCGACGGAGACGAAGACCGGCTTGACGCCCTCGCGCGTGCGCAGGGCGCGGCCGACCTCCTCGGAGCCGGCGAGCAGCGCGGACGTACTGCCGCGCGGGGTGTCCGGGTCGCCGTGGGTGAAGGTGAACGGGTTCTTGGCGACGCCGATCGTGGGCAGTCCGGTCAGGACGCCGAGGTGGCTGGCGAGGCCGAAGCGGCGGGGGTGGGCGAGGCCGTAGCCGTCGCAGACCACCAGGCCGGGCGGACACGGGAGGGCGTCGAGGGCGGCGAGGACCGTGGGGATCTCGCGGAAGGCGAGCAGTCCGGGCACGTAGGGGAAGGAGACCCGGCCCACCGCCGTGGCCTCGGCGACGACGTCGAGGCTCGACGCGTCCAGGACGACCGCGGCCGCCGCGACGACATCGCGCTCGTCGTCGTAGGCGACGTCGACCCCCGTCACATGGCCCGTTCCGGGCGGCGGCCCCGGTTCGTCGAGGATCACGCGCTCGCGCAGCCGGTCCTGGACGGCGCGGGCCTGTTCCTCGGTGGCGGGCCAGTCCTCGGGGATGCGTACGGTCGTCATGGTGCCCCGAGCCTATGGGCTGATCCTTCCGGCTGCCGAGCCGGTGGGCAGCGCGAGGCCGGCGGGACCCTTGCGTCCCGCCGGCCTCGGGGGCGTGCTGCTCACTTGCCCAGCGCGCGCTGGAGCTGGCTCTTGTTCATGCTGGAACGGCCCTCGACGCCGCGGCGCTTGGCCTCCTGGTACAGCTGGTCGTAGGTGGGGCCCTGGGAACCCTGGCCCGACCGCTGGCCGCCGCGCTTGCCGGACGACATGTCCTTCGTCGAGGTGCGGCTGGCCGTCTTCGACTCGCCGGAGCGGGCGCGTTCCTTGTTCACCGTCCGCGAGGCGATCTCCTTGGCGCGGCCGGTGCTCTCGCCCCGGTCCTGCGCGCTCTTCTTGATGTGCTCGTACTGGCGCTCCCGCTTGGAGCTCGAACCGCGTGGCATGACCGCTCACTTCCTTTCGCCTTCAGTGAACGAGTACCCACACTGCCAACAATCAGGGCATACCGCGCGCTCAATGCTCCAGGCGGGCAACCCGCCCCTTCTCGCCGGCGGCCCAGCACCCTTGGTCCGGGGTGCAGTCGACGGTGTCGTAGGAACCGGTGTCGACCGTGCGCCAGGTGCGGCCGCCGTCCGTGGTGAGGTCGGTGCCGGTGGGGCCGACGGCGAGGGCGGCGGTACGGCTGTGCGGGAGCCAGGCGACGCCGGAACGGTAGGCGGGCGGGGGCGTGGCGGCGGGACGCCAGGTGCGGCCGCGGTCGCCGGTGTGCGCGGCGGCGTCCGGCGAGGGCCGGCCGGGGGTGAAGTCGCCGCCGACGGCCAGACCGTGGGTGCGGTCGCGGAAGGCCAGTGCGAAGACGCCGCGGGCCGGGTCGCCCGCCGGGAGGGGCGTGGTGGTGGCCGTCCAGGTGAGTCCCCGGTCGGCGGAGTGCAGCACGCGCGCGTGGGCGGCCCCGCCGGTGGCGAGCCAGACGTCCTTCGGCCCGGAGGCGACCAGGCACTGGCCGCTCGCGGCGAATCCGGCCTCGCCCTCCTGCGCGGCCGGCATGCCCTCGTTCGGCAGCACCTTCCACGACCGGCCGCCGTCGCGGGTCGACAGGATGCGGAACTTTCCGTCCACCGGGTCGCTCATCGCGAGGCCGTGACGGTGGTCGAAGAAGGTCAGGCAGTCGTAGAAGGCCTTCGGGTCGGTGTTGCGGAAGGACTCCGTCCAGGTCGCCCCGCCGTCGTCGGTGCGGTACACGCGGGACGCCTCGCCCTCGCCGATGGCCAGCACGACGGCCCGGCGCGCGTCGAACGCCTCGACGTCCCGGAACTGCACCTCCGCCGCGCCCGGGGGCGAGACGTTCCGCCAGGTGGCGCCGCCGTCGGTGGTGCGCAGGACGGTGCCGCCGGTCCCGGCGAGCCAGGCGGTGTTCCGGCTGACGGCGGCCAGACCGCGGAACCGTACGTCCGGGGTGCCGGTGTCCTTGAGTTCCCAGTGCGGCACCCGGCGCTGAGGCTCGTGCGCCTGCGCCGGTACGGCGGTCAGGGCCGCGAGTGCGACCAGTGCCGCCGCGCCCGCCGCCACTGCTGTCGCCCTGCTCCGTATCCGTCCCGTCGGTCGCGTGCTCCCCAAGCGCCTCATGGCCGGCGAAGCTAGCCCACCCCGAGGGTGCCGTCCAGAGGGCCTCGCCCGAGCCCCGGTGGTGCCACAAGTGCCCTGCGAGGCACAGCAGGAGAGCCACGTCACTCTCGTGCATGAACGCGGTGACAGAGGTCACTCGCACATCGTGTGCACGGATTGGCTGATTCCGTCGTCTCTTCCAGTGCCCGGCCTCATCGCCCGGAAGTGTCCCGTCCAGCCGTCAAAGGGAGCAAGGCGTTGTCCATCGTCATCGAGCAGCCCGTGGAGGCCCGCCTCGTCGCCGCCGCGCCGCGTATGCCGAGCATTCCCGCGACGCTCCACTACGACCGGCGTGATCCGTTCGCCGTCCGTATGACCTTCCCCGCCCCGGCCACGCTGGAGGGCGTCGAGGTCTGCTGGACCTTCTCCCGCGAGCTGCTCGCCGCGGGCCTGAAGAACGCCGAGGGCCACGGCGACGTGCGGGTGCGGCCGTACGGGTACGACCGCACGGTGCTGGAGTTCCACGCCCCCGAGGGCACCGCTGTGGTGCACGTCCGCTCCGGCGAGGTGCGCCGGTTCCTGGAGGCCACCAGCGAACTGGTGCCGGTCGGCCTGGAGCACCTCCAGCTCGACCTGGACCACGACCTGGCCGAGCTGATGCGGGACGCGTGCTGAGCTGAGGCGTGCTCGGCTAACGTGCCCGCTCCAGCAGGGCGTTGACCTCCCCGTAGTCGAGACCGTCGGCCAGTGACCGGTACGTCCCGGTGTCCAGCAGCTCCCGCGCGGCCCGGCGGACCAGGGCGTGGGCGGCCTGGGCGACGCCCGAGCCCACGCTGACCCGGGCGACGCCCAGGGCGGCCAGTTCGGCGACCATCGGTGCGCCGGGTCCCGCCATGACGTTCAGCGGCCCGTCGACGCCGTTCACCAGCTCCTTGACGGTCCCCGGGTCGACGGCCCCGGGGACGAAGATGCCGTCGGCTCCGGCGGCGCGGAAGGCCGCGGCCCGTTCCAGAGTGAGGTCCACTCCCCCGGCACCGCTGAGGAAGGTGTCGGTCCGGGCGTTGACGAACAGCGGCACGCCCGCCGCGTCGGCCGCCTCACGGACGGCAAAGATCCGCTCCGCCTGCTCGCCGGCGTCCCGCAGCGGACCGCCCGCTCCGGCGCCGTACAGCGCGTCCTCGATGTTCACCCCCACCACCCCCGCGGCAAGCACCGCGCGAACGGTATCGGCGAGACCCTCGGCGTCCTCGGCGTAGCCGCTCTCGATGTCCGCCGTCACAGGGACGGTCACGGCCTCCGCGATCCGGGCGACGGCGGCGAGGGCCGTGGCGCGGTCCACCCGCTCGCCGTCCGGCGCGCCGAGCGCCCAGACGAGCCCGGCGCTGGTCGTCGCCACCGCTGCGGCACCCGCGTCCTCGACGAGACGGGCACTCACCGCGTCCCACGCGTTGGGCAGGACGAGCGGAGTTCCGGGGATGTGCAGGGCGCGGAAGGCCAGGGCTCGATCGGTCTGGTTCGTCATGCGGGCAACTCAACCAGCGGCTGATGGGCCGTGGCCGGCAGGAATCCGACGTGGACGCGGGTCAGGGCGGCGCCGTGGCCGTCGCGGCCAGGGCCGTGCGGATCTCGTCGACGATCTCCCCGAGCCCGGGCGCCGACGCCACGGCACGCTCCGCCAGCTCCCGTACGCGCTGCTCGTGGGCGCCGACGTCCTTCGCGGGGAGCAGTTCCGCAGAGGCGGCCAGCGTCGCGACCGCCGCGTCCCGCTCGAAGACCCCGGCGACCGGCAGCGGGCCCCGGAGGATCTGACGCGTCTCCTCCCGCAGCGCCTGTACGGCGGCGCGGCGCTCCAGCTCGTACTCCACGGACGGGAACACCCCGAGTACCCGCTTCTTCTCCGCCCGCAGATACCCCTCGGCCACCAGTTGCTCCCGCACCGCGTCGAGGGTCACCCGCGACCGCAGCGTCACCCAGGTCCGCCAGGGGCGCGGGCACGACTCGCGGACGAGTTCCAGCAGCCCGTCGAGGACCGCGTCACCGGTACGGGAGTCCAGGTCGGCCGGCGTGGCGATGCCGTCCTCGTCGAGGAGCAGGCCGAGCCGGGCCAGCTCGGTGAGGGCACCGGCCCGTACCGGGCCGGACAGGTGGGCGGTACCGGTGCCCGCCGGCCGCGCGGGGTCCCAGGCCAGCAGGCAGAGCCGGGCCGGCAGCGAGAGCGGGCCGTCGGGCACGGGGTCCTCCTCGGGGCGGGAGATCGGGTCTCACGTTAATTCGTTGACAGGCCCGACGCCCGCTCGTACGTTGTACAGCGTCCTGTTGCCGCCGATTGGAGAAGGACGTTGCTCGTCTGAGGTCCTGAGACACCGCGTCACCCACAGCTGGTGTGTGCGCTGCGTGCGACCTCGGCGTTCGAGCCGTCCTCCGGTACAGGGCTTTATCTCTGCCCCCTGGAGCCCTCCTCCCTGGTCGCAGGTGTCTCGATACGCGTTTGCCCCTGACCGCATCAAGCAACCGCGAAAGAGGCCCGCATGCCTACTTCCATCACCGTCACCTCCCTCGCCTTCACCTGGCCCGACGGCACCCCCGTCTTCGAGGGCCTCGACGTCGCCTTCGGCCCGGGCCGGACCGGCCTGGTCGGCGTCAACGGGTCCGGGAAATCGACCCTGCTGAAGCTGATCGCCGGTGAACTCACCCCGGCCGACGGCACCGTCCGCGTGGCCGGCGAGGTCGGGTACCTCCCGCAGAACGTCACGCTCGACACCACCCTGCGCGTCGACGAGGCGCTCGGCATCGCCGACAAGCGGGCCGCCCTGCACGCCATCGAGGCGGGCGACGTCTGCGAGGCGCACTTCGAAACGGTCGGCGACGACTGGGACGTGGAGGAGCGCGCCGTGGCCACCCTCGGTGAACTCGGCCTCGGGCACGTCGAGTTGGACCGCACGATCGGCGAGGTGTCGGGCGGCGAGTCGGTGCTGCTGCGGCTGGCGTCGCTGCTGCTGCGCCGGCCCGACGTACTGCTGCTGGACGAGCCGACCAACAACCTCGACCTGTACGCCCGCAGGCGCCTGTACGCGGCCGTCGAGTCCTGGCCGGGCGTGATGGTCGTCGTCAGCCACGACCGGGAACTGCTGGACCTGGTCGACCAGATCGCGGACCTGCGCTCCGGCGAGATCACGTGGTACGGCGGCAACTACTCCGACTACGAGGAGGCCCTCGCCATCGAACAGGAGGCCGCCGAACGCATGGTGCGCGTCGCGGAGTCCGACTTCCGCAAGCAGAAGCGCGAACTGGCCGACGCCCAGATGAAGCTGGCCCGCCGCAAGCGGTACGGGCAGAAGATGTGGGACCAGAAGCGCGAGCCGAAGATCGTCATGGGAGCGCGCAAGCGCGCGGCGCAGGAATCCGCGGGCAAGCACCGGATCATGCACGAGGAGAAGCTCGCCGAGGCCAGGGAGCGGCTGGACGAGGCGGTGGACGCCGTACGGGACGACGACGAGATCCGTGTCGACCTGCCGTACACGGCCGTGCCACCGGGCCGCAACGTCCTGACCCTCCTGGATCTCCGGCTCCGGTACGGCGCCCGGGTGGACGGTGGTTTCGACCTGCGCGGACCCGAGCGGGTCGCGCTGATCGGGCGCAACGGCTCGGGCAAGACGACGCTGCTGCGCACGATCAGCGGGGAGCTCGCTCCGGAGTCGGGCGAGGTGACGGCGCACGTCCCGCTGCGGTTCCTGCCGCAGCGGCTCGACGTCCTCGACGGGGAGCTGACCGTCGCCGAGAACGTGGCCCGGTTCGCGCCGGGCGCCACCAACAACCGGGTCCGGGCGCGGCTGGCCCGCTTCCTGTTCCGGGGTGCCCGGGCCGACCAGAAGGCGGCGACCCTGTCCGGTGGCGAACGTTTCCGGGCGGCGCTGGCCGCGCTGATGCTGGCCGAGCCCGCACCACAGCTGCTCATGCTGGACGAGCCGACCAACAACCTCGACATGGCCAGTGTGCGGCAGCTGACCACGGCCCTGGAGTCGTACGAGGGGGCGCTGATCGTGGCCAGTCACGACGTGCCGTTCCTGGAGTCGATCGGCATCACGCGCTGGCTGCTGCTGGAGGACGGGGAACTGAAGGAAATCACGCCAGAGGCTGTCGGGTTTCCCGCCTAGCGTCGGTGGCATGACCGACTTCACGCACGATGTCATCACCCTGACCGGAGCCCGCGGGAACAACCTCCAGGACGTCACCCTCCGCATCCCGAAAGGCCGGCTGACCGTGTTCACCGGCGTTTCGGGGTCGGGGAAGTCGTCCGTCGTCTTCGACACGATCGCGGTGGAGTCGCAGCGCCAGCTGAACGAGACGTACCCGTGGTTCGTCCGCAACCGGCTGCCCAAGTACGAGCGGCCGCACGCGGACGGCCTGGAGGACCTCTCCCCCGCGATCGTCGTCGACCAGCGGCCGGTCGGCGGCCACTCCCGGTCGACCGTCGGCACCATGACGGACATCTACTCGGTGATCCGGGTGCTGTTCTCCCGGCACGGCACCCCGAGCGCCGGGCCGGCGACCGCGTACTCGTTCAACGACCCGTCGGGCATGTGCCCCGAGTGCGACGGCCTCGGCCGGACGGTACGGCCCGACTGGGACCGCATCCTGGACCCGGACCGCTCCCTCGCGGACGGGGCGGTCCGCTTCCCGCCGTTCGCCGCGGGCACCTGGCAGGGCCAGACGTACACGAACAGCGCCGATCTGGACCCCGACAAGCCGGTGGGGCGGTTCACCGCCGCCGAGCGCGCGTTCCTGATGCGCGGGCGGCCCGGCAGCAAGGTCACCGTCAAGGGCAGCGGCGGCACGTGGACCACCGACTACGAGGGGCTGGCCGACCGTTTCGAGCGGCTGTACCTGAAGCGGGACCTGTCGGCCATGAGCCAGAAGACCCGCGACCTGGTCCGGGAGTTCCTGGTGGAGGGCACCTGTCCGGGCTGCCGGGGAGCCCGGCTCAACGCGGCGGCGCTCGCCACCCGGATCGGCGGCCGGAACATCGCCGACTGCGCACGGATGCAGATCACGGACCTGATCGCCGTACTGAGGGAGATCGACGACCCGGTGGCCGGGCCGATCGCGGGGGCGGCCGTGGCCGCGCTGGAGCGCGTCGAGGCGATCGGCCTCGGCTATCTCAGCCTCGACCGGGAGACGTCGACCCTCAGCGGCGGGGAGGGACAGCGGCTGAAGACGGTGCGGCACCTCGGCTCCAGCCTGACCGGGATGACGTACATCTTCGACGAGCCGAGTGTCGGCCTGCACCCGCGCGACGTGGGCCGCCTCGGCGATCTGCTGCTGCGCCTGCGCGACAAGGGCAACACCGTGCTGGTCGTCGAGCACGACCCGGACGTCATCGCGCTGGCCGACCATGTCGTCGACATGGGGCCGGGCGCCGGCGCCGGGGGCGGCCGCGTGGTCTTCGAGGGCACACCGGCCTCACTGGCCGCCTCGGACACGCTCACCGGGCGCTGTCTGCGCCGCCGTACGGCGGTCAAGGAACAGGTCCGGCAGGCCGACGGCGAGCTGTGGGTCAAGGGCGCCGCCCGGCACAACCTGCGCGACGTGACCGTGCGCTTCCCGGCCGGAGTGCTCACGGCCGTGACCGGGGTGGCGGGGTCGGGGAAGAGCACCCTGGCCGGGGAGTTCACCGCCGCGCACCCCGGCGCCGTGGTCGTCGACCAGTCGTCGATCGGGATCTCGGGCCGGTCCACTCCGGCGACCTATCTGGGGATCATGGACACGGTACGGAAGATCTTCGCCCGCGAGACGGGGGCCGAAGCCGGCCTCTTCAGCTTCAACTCCAGCGGCGCCTGCGGCACCTGTGAGGGCCGGGGCATCATCTACACGGACCTCGCCTTCATGGACCCGGTGACGACGACCTGCCACGACTGCGAGGGGCGGCGCTTCAAGGAGGAGGTGCTGCGGCTGACCGTTCGGGGCAGCTCCATCGCCGACGTCCTCCGGATGACGGCCGAGCAGGCGCTCGGCTTCTTCGACGACGCGGGCGTACGGCGCCGGCTGCGCGCCCTGCGGGACGTCGGACTGACGTACCTGACGCTGGGCCAGCCGCTCTCCACGCTCTCCGGCGGTGAGCGGCAGCGCATCAAGCTGGCCACGCGGCTGCACAGGACGGGCGCGGTCTACGTGCTCGACGAGCCGACGACCGGGCTGCACATGGCGGACGTGGAGGGTCTCGTCGCCCTGCTGGACCGGTTGGTCGACACGGGCAACACGGTCGTCGTCGTGGAGCACAACCTGGACGTGGTCGCCCGGGCCGACTGGGTGATCGACCTCGGCCCGGACGGCGGCCGGGACGGCGGCGAGATCGTCTTCGAGGGGACGCCGCGTCAGCTCCTTCACGCGCGGGGATCGTTCACCGGGGAGCACCTGCGGCGGGCCGTCGCGGCGTCGGCCGTCACCGTGCCGGTGTGAGCTCCCCGGTGAGCGGGACGTCCGGGAGGGCCGTGTTGCTGACGACGGCGAGGCGCGGGCCGCCCGGGCCGTGCTGCCACTGCCCGCCGACCAGCGGCAGCAGGGCGATGTTGGGGGCCGGCCCGCGGGTCCAGTCGAGGGTGCCGGCGACGGTGTCGAGGGTCGCGCCGGCGAGGGCCTGCGCGACGGACGCCCGGTCGGTGGGGTCGGCCGCGACGGTGAGGGCGTGGTGCGCGGTCTCCACCAGGGCGTGGGCGAGGCCGAGGGGCTGGAGCCAGCCGGCGCCGGTGTCCTGCCGGTAGGCGTGGGCGAGTTCGGCGCAGGTGGTGCCGTCCAGGCTGGAGCGGTGGGGGTGGCCGGGGCTCCAGTAGACGAGCGTGGCCACGCGCGCGTCGGCGAGCTCGCCGTGGACGTCGGGGGCGGGGGTGGTGTGCGTGTGCGGGTACGTCAGCCAGCGCGAGCAGGTGATCAGCCGCGGACGCAGTCCCGCCTCCCGGGCCTGGCGGTGGAAGAGGGCGAGGTCGGTGGCGGTGGCGGCGCTGGTGACGAGGCCGGCACCGTGCTCCCGTAGCCGGCGGACCTGTGCGGGAAAGCCGTCGGCCGGTTCCCGGTAGGCGCCGAGGTCGGCCAGGGTGTGCCCGCGCGGGGACGTCACCGGGGCGAAGCCGTACCGGTCGTGGCGCAGCAGTCGCCCTTGTACGTCGTCGTTCCACAGGCAGCCGACGGCGCCCGGGTCGTCGACGCGCTCCCACAGGTCGGCGAAGACGGCGGCGATGTCGTCCAGTCCCCACGCGAAGTGGTACGTCCACCGGAAGCGGTGCCCCGGCTCGGCACCGCGCGCGTCGACGTACGCCTGCCACGGGAACGTGGTCGACACACAGGGGACCCGGGCCTGTTCACAGGCGTCGGTGACGGCGGGCAGGACACGGGTCCCGGCCATGGTGAGCACGACGTGCGCGCCGCCGGCGCCGGCCAGGTCCCGTACGGCCTGCCGGGCCACGTCGGGATCCGAGCGGCTGTCGCGCACCGCGACGGTCACGTCGTAGCGGCGGCCGCCGTTGCGGATGTGCGCGAGGAGGGGCGCCAGCCTGCGCAGCACATACGACAGCGGTGCCCCGAGAGGGGCCAGTCGACCCGTCAGTGGCGCCACCACACCCACACACAAGGAATTCGACGACATCGAGGCCCCTCTGCGCTGAATCGGTGCGGACGTCAGCGGCCGGAGCGGTCCTTGGTCACGCAGGTGGTCTTGCTGAACACCGCCACCGTCTCGTTGCCGCAGTTGTTGCTGTGGCCCGAGGCGTTGCGGGCGAAGAGCAGGTTGGACAGGACGCCGCCACTCGGGCCCGCCTGGTCGCCGCCGCCCTTGCCGTCGTCCTCGGCCACACAGGTGCGCTCCTTGAACAGCGCCACCTTGCCCGTGCCGCAGAGGTTGGCGTGGCCGGAGGAGTTCCGGCCGGAGAGGTTGGACAGCACACCGCCCGCCCCCGCGTCGCCGTCCCCGGCATGGGCCGTGGCCATGCCGGCGGGAACGGCCATCAGCATCCCCACGATCGAGGCCACTACCGCGATACGCCGCGTGCCGTACATCTCTGTCGGTTTCCTTCCGCTGGACCGGTCCTGGCCGGTTCGGCCGGGATCACTTCGCCTAACGACGCCTCGGAAGATCGGCATGGCCCAGGACCAGGTGAATCATCTGCAAGACGGTTGATCAGCCACCCCGACGGGATGCCGGGCGCGCGGACGTTGACGCGTCAAGGCGCGGTACGCGTTGTGAACCATTGGGGTGGTTTGGCACTCCGCCGGCCGATCAGGCGTGCGGGCCCGCGAAGACTGGGTGCGGGGGTGGCGCGGGGCCACCGGAGGGGGCGAGATGACCGGCAGCACGGTTCTGGTGGCGGTGACGGAGGGTCCGGAGAACGGGGGCGCGGCGGCCGGGCAGCTGGCGATGATCGCCGAGGCGATCCGGGGGCGCGGCTTACAGGTCCGGTGGGTGGTGAGCGTCACCGATGCCGAGGCGGCGCTCAGGACCGAGGCCGGGCTCGCCGCCGCCGTGGTCGCCTGGGATCTTCCGCCGGCGCCGGGGGGCGACGGTGAACCGGGGGGTGCGGCAGTACTGCGCCGGATCGGGCGCCGCTTCCAGAACCTGCCGGTGTTCCTGGTCATGGCGGACGAGGGGCTGCGCGACCTGCCGTTGTGGGTGTCGCAGTCGGTGGTGGGCTACGTGTGGCCGCTGGAGGACACGCCGGCGTTCATCGCGGGGCGGATCACCACCGCCGCGCGCGGCTACCAGGACGCCCTGCTGCCGCCGTTCTTCAAGGCGCTGCGCCGCTTCGACGACGCGCACGAGTACTCGTGGCACACCCCCGCGCACTCCGGCGGTGTCGCCTTCCTGAAGTCGCCCGTGGGCCGCGCGTTCCACGACTACTTCGGGGAGCGGCTGCTGCGCAGCGACCTTTCGATCTCGGTCGAGGAACTCGGCTCGCTGTTCGAACACACCGGGCCGATCGGCGAGTCCGAGCGCAACGCCGCGCGGGTCTTCGGCTCCGCGCACACGTACTTCGTGCTGCACGGGGACTCCACCTGCAACCGGCTGGTCGGCCACTTCAGCGTGACCCGCGACGAGATCGCCCTGGTGGACCGCAACTGCCACAAGTCGGTCCTGCACGGTCTGGTCGTCTCCGGCGCCCGGCCGGTGTACCTGGTCCCGACCCGCAACGGCTACGGCCTCGCCGGACCGCTGCCGCCGGCCGAGATCGCGGCGGACTCGGTGGCGGCGCGGATCGCCGCGAGTCCGCTGACGAGGGACGCCGTGTCATCGCGCGCGCAGTACGCCGTGTTCACCAACTCCACGTACGACGGGCTGTGTTACGACGCGGTGGCGGCGGCCCGGGCCCTCTCCGCCGGCACGCCCCGGGTGCACTTCGACGAGGCGTGGTTCGCCTACGCCCGCTTCCACCCGCTGTACGCCGGGCGCTACGGCATGTCGGTGGACGAGGAGAGCTTCCCCGGGCCCGACCGGCCGACGGTCTTCGCGACCCAGTCCACGCACAAGCTGCTGGCTGCGCTGTCGCAGAGCGCCATGGTGCACGTCAGGCCCGCGCCCCGGGCGCCCGTGGAGCACGAGCGGTTCAACGAGGCGCTGATGATGCACGGCACCACGTCGCCGCTCTACCCGATGATCGCCTCACTGGACGTGGCCACGGCGATGATGGACGGCCCGCAGGGGCAGTGGCTGGTCGACGAGGCGGTGACCGAGGCGGTGCGGTTCCGCCAGGAGATGGTGCGCATCGGGCGGCGGATCGAGGCCGCCGGGGACCGGCCGCCCTGGTTCTTCGGCGTGTGGCAGCCGGCTGAGGTGACCGACCCGGAGAGCGGGGCGCGCCTGCCCTTCGAGGAGGCCCCGGCGGATCTGCTGCGGACGGAACCGTCCTGCTGGCACCTCGAAGCCGGAGCGGACTGGCACGGCTTCCCGGGGCTGACCGAGGGCTACTGCATGCTCGACCCGATCAAGGTCACCCTGACCTGCCCGGGGATCAGCGCCACGGGTGAGGTGTCCGACTGGGGCATTCCCGCGCGCGTGCTCACCGCGTACTTGGGGACGCGGGGCATCGTCGTGGAGAAGACCGACAGCTACACCACGCTGGTGCTGTTCTCCATGGGCATCACCAAGGGCAAGTGGGGCACCCTGCTGGACGCCCTGATGGACTTCAAGGACCTCTACGACGGTGACACGCCGCTCGACCGTGTCCTGCCGGCGCTGGTCGCCGAGCACCCGCGGCGCTACTCCGGGCTGACTCTGCGCGGACTGTGCCAGGAGATGCACGACCATCTGCGCGAGCTCCGCCTGGTCGAGCTCCTCGACACCGCCTTCCGGCAGTTGCCGGAGCCCGTCGTCCCGCCCCAGCTGTGCTACCAGCGCCTGATCCGCGGCGGCACGGAGCGGATCCGTCTGACCGACGCGCCCGGCCGCGTCGCCGCGGCCATGGTCACGGTCACGCCGCCCGGCATCCCCGTCCTCATGCCGGGCGAGAGCGTCGGCTCCGCGAACGGCCCGCTCCTGCGGTACCTGACCGCGCTGGAGTCCTTCGACCGCCGCTTCCCCGGCTTCGGCAGCGAGACCCACGGAGTGGTCCGCGACCCCGACACCGGCGACTACCAGATCGAATGCCTCCGCCCGGACACGCCCGACCGCGCGGACACCACGACGACGCCGTCCCAGCGAAGCGCCCCGGAGGATGCCGAGCCGGTGGGGTGAGTCGGGGCAGGGATGACTCGACGTTCGCACACCGGTCGAGTCCCGGCGGCCTCGGGCCCGGAGGCCCCACACTCGGCCGGGGCTGCCGACCTGCGGCGCCTCTCCCGGGCAGGCCCAAGGCACTGAGTGCGGAGCGGGCGGGAGCAGGGCCGGGCCGGGCACACCCCCGAGCTGAGAGCAGGCCCGAGCCGAGTACGAAGCCGAGCCGGGTGAAGGCCTGAGGCGGAAGCCGGCCGCACGGGTTGGGCAGCCGACCGGCCCGGGGTGGTGCTGCCCGGTTGATCCGCACGCGTCGGACCCAGGGGTGTCGTCTTCCGGGATCGCCCTGCATGATGGTCGGCCGACGCCCGATGGGTTCCGGCCGACCCCGGAGGCTCCGTCGGCGCCGTCCAGACACGTCCCATCCGATACGGAGTCACGCTCGTGCCCAGCAAGAAGGCCCTCGTCCGCCGCCCCAGCCCGCGTCTTGCCGAAGGGCTGGTGACCCACATCGAGCGGGAGAGGGTCGACGCCGACCTCGCGGTCGAGCAGTGGGAGGGGTACGTGGCGGCCCTGCGCACGCACGGCTGGGAGACCGTCGAGGTGGACCCGGCCGACGACTGCCCGGACTCGGTGTTCGTCGAGGACACCGTCGTGATGTACAAGAACGTGGCCCTGATCGCCCGCCCGGGCGCCGAGTCCCGGCGTGACGAGACCGCCGGGGTCGAGGAGGCCGTGGCCGGTCTGGGCTGCTCGGTGAACTGGATCTGGGAGCCGGGCACACTGGAGGGCGGCGACGTCCTGAAGATCGGCGACACCGTGTACGTGGGCCGGGGCGGGCGCACCAACGCCGCCGGCGTCCAGCAACTGCGCGCCGCGTTCGAACCGCTGGGCGCGCGGGTCGTCGCCGTACCGGTGACCAAGGTGCTGCATCTGAAGTCGGCCGTCACCGCGCTGCCGGACGGGACGGTCATCGGGCACATCCCGAAGATGGACACGCCGTCGCTGCTCGGGCGCTTCCTGCCGGTGCCGGAGGAGGCCGGTTCGCACGTCGTGCTGCTCGGCGGTGACAAACTGCTGATGGCGGCCAGCGCGCCGAAGACCGCGGAGCTGTTCTCGGACCTGGGGTACGAACCGGTCGTCGTGGACATCAGCGAGTTCGAGAAGCTCGAGGGATGTGTGACGTGCCTCTCGGTACGGCTGCGGGAGCTGTACGCCTGAGGGGGCGGCACGCCCCGGGTCCAGCCCCTGGACCTGCGGCTCCTGGGGCGGTGGGTGCGCGCACGAGCGACACCGCTGATCAGCGGCCTTTACAGGGCTCTTAACCTACGGCATCGTAACCTACGGGAACGTAGCCTACGATGCCGTAGGTTACCGCTCACCGCTCGTACGTATGTCCCCTGGAGAGTCCATGACGATCACCACTCCCCACCTCGGCAGCCCCGCCGGCGCCTGGACCGACGCTCAGCTGCTGTACGCACTGGAGGAAGTGGTCGAGCAGGAACTCAACCGGCATCTGAACGTCGCCAAGGACTGGATGCCGCACGAGTACGTGCCGTGGAGCGACGCGCGCAACTTCCCCGGCCTCTTCGAAGACGGCGAGGCCTGGGAAAAGGAGCAGTCGAAGGTCACCGAGATCGGCCGCATCGCGCTCGTCGTGAACCTGCTGACCGAGGACAACCTGCCCAGCTACCACCACGAGATCGCCTCGCTCTTCGGCCGCGACGGCGCCTGGGGCACCTGGGTGCACCGCTGGACGGCCGAGGAGGGCCGGCACGGCATCGTGATGCGGGACTACCTGCTCGCCTCGCGCGCGGTGGACCCGGACAAGCTGGAGCAGTTCCGCATGTCGCACATGAGTGAGGGCTTCGAGTCGGACAACCGGCACTCGATGCTCCACTCGATCGCCTACGTCGCCTTCCAGGAGCTGGCGACCCGTATCTCGCACCGCAACACCGGCCACCAGTCCGGGGACCCGGTCTGTGACCGCATGCTGGCCCGCATCGCGACCGACGAGAACCTGCACATGGTCTTCTACCGCAACCTCCTGAAGTCGGCGTTCGAGCTCGCCCCCGACCTGACCATGCAGGCCGTGCGGGACGTGGTCGTGAACTTCCGGATGCCCGGCCACGGCATCCCCGGCTTCGAGCGCGCCGCCGCGCAGATGGCGATCGGCGAGGTCTACAACCTGCGCATCCACCACGACGACGTGCTCCAGCCCGTGCTGCGCTTCCTGAAGGTCATGGAGATCGACGGCCTGGGCCCCGAGGGCCGCAAGGCGCAGGAGGAACTCGGTCTGTACATGGGCGGCCTGGACAGCGAGGCGACGAAGTTCGACGAGAAGCTGGCCGCGCGCAAGGCCCGCATGGCGGCCCGGGCCGGTGCCACCGGCGCCTGACGGCCGCCCCGGGCCATCCGGCCCACGTCCGCGAGGCCCCGGCCGCCACGAGCGGCCGGGGCCTCGGCGTTGCGCACGCCCGGCCGCCCCCACCCCGGCGGGAACGCGCACACGGCTACCGGGCCGTACGCCGCAGTTCCAGCCGCTCCTTCTCCGACAGACCGCCCCAGACACCGAACCGTTCGTCGTTGTCCATCGCGTACTCGAGGCAGGCGTCACGGATCGGGCACAGGCCGCAGATCCGCTTCGCCTCCCGTACCGAGCTGCCGGGCTCGGGGAAGAAGAAGTCCGCCCCGGTCTGCGCACACAACGCCTCCTGCTGCCAGGCGAGTTCGGGCGAGATCATGGTGTCGATGTGCATGGCCAGAAGCGTTCCGGACAGCGAAAAACGTTCGATCAACGCGGGATCAACACCGCGTTGACGGGCCTGAGGCCACCTCGATGGTCGCCCGTCGGACGGGCCGACGCACGGCGGCGCGCGGGAACCCGGCAGCACGCCCCGGCGGCGCTCGGGCGGCGCTTGTCAGCGGCCGGTGCGAGACTCGGCAGAGCAGACGACGGACCTGTGCGAGGAGACCGACGATGCTCACCACCCGTTATGTGACCGGCGCTCCGAACTGGATCGATCTCGGCACCCCCGACATCGACGGCGCCGCCGCCTTCTACGGCGGCCTGTTCGGCTGGCGGTTCCAGCCGGGTGGGCCGGAGGTCGGCGGGTACGGGGTCTTCCTGCTCGACGGCAGGGCCACCGCCGGTGGCATGCAGACCACCCCGGAGCAGGGCCCGCCCTCCTGGACGGTGTACTTCCAGGCCCCGGACGCGGACGCCACGGCGCGGGCGGCCGGGCAGGCGCGCGGCTCGGTGCTGATGCAGCCCATGGACGTGCAGGACCTGGGCCGCATGGCGATCCTCGCCGACCGGGCGGGAGTGCCCTTCGGCCTGTGGCAGCCGGGCCGCAACAAGGGCCTGGACGTCGTCCGGGAGCCCGGCTCGCTGTGCTGGCTGGAGCTGTACACGGCGGACGTCCCGGCCGCTGCCGCCTTCTACCACTCCGTGCTCGGCCTGGAGACCGTCGGCGTCGACTTCCCCGGCGGCGCCTACACCACCCTCACCCCGGCCGGAGAGAGCGAGGACGCCATGTTCGGCGGCCTCGTCCCCCTGGCCGACGCGGCCGAGGAAGAGGCCCACTGGCTGCCGTACTTCGAGGTCACCGACCCGGACGCCACCGTCGCCCGGGCCCGGGAACTGGGCGGCACTGTCCGCATGCCCGCCACGGACCTGCCGGAGGTCGGGCGCCTCGCCAAGCTCACGGACCCGTACGGGGCACGCTTCGCGGTGATCCGCAGCGAGCCGCAGCCGGCCTGAGGCGCGTCCGCTGGGACTACGCGGACGCCCGCCGGACCAGCGTCGTCGGCAGGACGACGCCGGAGGGCGGGTCGCCGGCGCCCTCCCGAGGAGTGCCGCGCTCGAGCCCCCGCAGCAGCAGGCGGGCCATCAGGCGGCCCATCTCCTCGATGTCCTGACGGACCGTCGTGAGGGGCGGATCGGTCTGTTCCGCGAGGGGCAGCATGTCGTCGAAGCCGATCACGGCGACGTCGTCGGGGGCGCGGCGACCCGCCTCGCGCAGGACGCGCAGCGCCCCCGAGGCGGTGAGGTCGTTGGCGGCGAACACGGCGTCCACGTCCGGGCAGCGGCCGAGGAGTTCGCGCATCGCCCGCTCGCCCCCGGCCGGGGTGAAGTCGGCCTCGGCGATGAGCCGCGGGTCGGCGTCCACCATGACGTCCCGGTAGCCGTCGAGCCGGTCCACGGCGGACGTCTGGTCGAGGGCGCCGGTGATGTGCGCGATACGGGTGCGGCCGAGGCCGGCCAGGTGGCGGACGGCGTCGCGGGCGCCGCCGCGGTTGTCGCTGTCGACGTACACCACGTCGCGCCGGTCTCCGCTCCAGCCGGGCCGCCCGCCGAAGACGGTGGGGACGCCGGCCCGCTGGATCAGTTCCGGCAGCGGGTCGTCGAGGTGCAGGGAGAAGACGAGCGCCCCGTCGACATGCCCGCCGGCGAGGTACCGGCCGACCCTGGCGTGGTCGTCCCGACCCTCCGTGAGCAGCAGCACGAGCTGGTTGTCGTGGGCCGTGAGCTCCTTGCTGATGCCGCGCAACTGGAGGGCGAAGAACGGGTCGGCGAACACGCGGGTCTCCGGTTCGGCGACGACGACCGCGATCGCGTCGTGCCGCCGGGTCACCAGGCTGCGGGCCGCCTGGTTGGGCACGTACCCGAGTTCCTCCACCGCCTTGCGGACCCGCTCGACGAGGATGTCCCTGACTCCGTCACCGCCGTTGACCACGCGTGAGACGGTGGCCCGTGAGACACCGGCCCGGGCGGCCACGGCCTCCAGAGTGGGACGCGGCGCTGTGTCGGTCACTTCGGGGCTCCTCACCTGCGGCTGCGGATCAGGATAGCCGCGGTGGCGGAGTGTGGTGAGAGCGCTCTCCCGCCCGGCCGGAGAGCGCCCGGGCTCACGCGCCCGTCAGTGTTCGTGGCCGCCCTCCGGCAGCTCCTCCCCGTGCTCGTGGGGGTCGTAGCCGGGAATCGTGCCGTCCGGCTTCTTCACCAGGAACAGGCCCACCATCCCCATGTCGGAGTGGCTCTGCACATGGCAGTGGTACATCCAGGCGCCGGCGCCGACCCCCTCCCCCGCGATCACCTGGAAGCCGAACGAGTCGGCCGGGCCCGTGATCTTGTTGTCGATGACCTGGCTGGGGTCGTCGGGGCCGGTCAGCATGCCGGTGCGGTTGTCCGCCCAGCGGTGACCGTGCATGTGGAACGTGTGGTAGAACTCGCCGTGCGTGATCACGATGAACTCGACCCGGTCCCCCACCGTGGCCTCGAAGTCCGGCCCCGAGTGCGGCGGCTTGTTGTTGATCCGCATGTCGTTGAAGACGACCGTGTGCGTTCGGTCGGGCAGGACGTCGCCCTTGCGGCGGACGATGACCGGCCCGAACAGGCCCTTTTGCAGCCCCTGGGTGCCGTGGTCCGTGCCGACGACGTGGTCGTGGTAGTGCCAGTAGCCCGCGCTGCCCGCCCGCCAGGTGCCGTCCTTGCGGCGGCCGGGGGCGTGGGTGCGCCAGGTGTAGGTGCGGGTGCCGCCCGGCTCGACGTGACTGCGGTTCAGCTTCGTGCCGTCGCTGGTGATCTCGTAGTCCAGGCCGTGGACGTGCAGGCTCACCGGCACGTCCATGGTGTTCTCGAACTCGACGTGCAGGGTGTCGCCCTCGTTGAGCTCGATCAGCGGGCCGGGGACGGTGGCCTTGCCCTTCTCCAGGCCGTAGCCCATCTGACCGTCCGCCAGCTTCTCGGCGTACATCTTGATGCGTTTCACCTCGCCCCCGGCGGGTGCCGTCTTCGCCGGTCCGTCGGCGCTGATGGCCTCAGGAGCCACGGACAACGATGTCGCCACGGCCGCGCTCCCCAGCAGGACCCGCCGGTTGAAGCTTCGTCTGTCCATGCGGAACTCCCCACCCTGGTAAGGCCTTTACGGAGACGTACCTGTGATGAACCTGTGAGACGGTACCGGCCGCGCTCCCGTTTATCCACACTCAAGACAAAGTTGGGGCCATCACGGTCATAGGTATTGGCGAGACATGCAAAGGGGTTTAGCTTCCTTGGCGGTGTTGCTGTGACCGAGGAGGTGCCCATGCACTTACGAGGGTTGAGCAAGGGAAGACGTGTCCGGGCGGCCTCCGTGGCCGCCGGAGTCGTGACCGCCGGACTGCTGTCGGGGCCCGCCCATGCGGGACCGTACCCGGAACCCACACTGACAACGATGTCGATCAAGTCGCCACCGGGCGGCACGAATGTACGGGTGCTGATCTTCCACGGTTCCGCGGCGGCCGGGGAGGAGTCGCCGGTCGTGAACGCCGGGATCGAGGCCATCGAGGACATCGGGGTGTCGGGACCGGCGAACCGCCGCTTCACGGTGCAAGCCACCGACGACGCCGCTGTGTTCACCGACGAGAAGAAACTCGGCCGCTTCAACGCGATCGTGTTCCTGACCGGCGGGGGCGACGTCCTCGACGCCGAGCAGGAGGCGGGCCTGGAGGCCTACATGGAGGCCGGCGGCGGGTTCGTCGGCATCCATGACGCGGCGCGCGCGGAGCCGTACTCGGACTGGTTCACCGGACTGGTCGGTGCCCGCCCGGCCGCGTCGAGCCCCGCGGCCGTCCAGCGTGCGACCGTCGAGGCGGGCGACCGCCGGCACCCGGCCACCAAGGACGTGCCGGTGCAGTGGAAGCGTCCCGACAAGTGGCTGAACTGGGTGAAGAACCCCTCGGGCGACGTCCACACGGTGGCCCGGGTCCGGGAGTCGAGCTACCAGCCGGGAACCAGTGCCAACGGCTGGGACCACCCGGTGAGTTGGTGCCGTGACTACGACGGCGGCCGCTCCTTCTACACCGGTATGGGCGGCACCGTTTCGTCGTACGACGAGACCGACTTCCGGGCCCATCTGCGCGGCGCGCTGATGTGGACGACGCGCCTGGAGCAGGCCGACTGCAAGGCGACCGTCAACGCCAACTACGCGGCGGAGCGGCTGACCAAGCCCAACCAGCCGGGGCAGAACGACCAGATCGGCGAGCCGCACGGGCTGGTCACCGCTCCCGACGGCCGGGTGTTCTACATCGGCCGGGGCGGTGCCGACTCCTCGCAGCCCGTGGTCACCGACTGGAACAACCCCGACATCGGCAAGGGCAAGGGCGAGATCCACGTCTACGACCCGAAGACCAAGCAGGTCACGCTCGCGGGTGCGCTCACCGTCTTCGGCAACAAGGGCGGCGGCGACGAGCTGGTCAAGGTCGAGGAGGGGCTGCTCGGGATCGAGCTCGACCCGAAGTTCGATCAGAACGGCTGGGTGTACCTGCACTACACACCCCACTCGCAGATCAACCGTGACACGCGGATGGCCGAGCGGCGGGTCTCCCGTTTCACGCTCGACCGGGCGACGAACAAGCTGGACCTGGGCAGCGAGAAGGTGCTGCTGAAGTGGCCGGTGCAGATCCACAGTTGCTGCCACTCGGGCGGCGGGATGGCCTGGGACTCCGAGGGCAACCTGTACATCGCCACCGGCGACAACAACTCCAGTGGGTTCAGCGGCGGTTACTCGGGCAACAACCCGCAGCCGAACTACAAGGGCGTCTCCTTCGCGGACGCGCGTCGCACGGCCGGCAACACCAACAACCTCAACGGCAAGATCCTGCGCATCCACCCGGAACCGGACGGGACGTACACGCTCCCCGAGGGCAACCTCTTCACCGGGAAGGAGACCGACGAGGGCGGCGGCAAGACGCGCGGCGAGATCTATGTGATGGGCGTCCGGAACCCCGCCCGTATCTTCGTCGACAAGTCGACCGACGTGCTGTACGCGGGCTGGGTCGGCCCGGACGCGAGCGCGCCCTCGACGACCTGGGGCCCGGCCAAGTACGACACGTTCGCCGCCATCACCAAGGCGAGCAACCGTGGCTGGCCGTACTGCATGGGCAACAAGCAGCCCTACCGGGACCGCAATCTGCCGGATCCGTCCCAGCCGCTCGGCTGGTACGACTGCGACCACCCGAAGAACGAGTCGCCGAACAACGACGGTCTGGTCAACCTGCCGCCGGTCACCGGGAACAACATCTGGTACTCGCCCCAGGGCGGCGCGCCGGACTACCCGCGGGACGCGAACGGCGTCCCGTCGTACAAGCCGGAGGAGGCCACGTACCGGCTGCCCTGGCTGAAGGGCGGCGGGCAGGCCGCGATGAACGGGCCGGTCTACCGCTACGACAGTGGCAGCACGAGCACCACCAAGTGGCCTGCCTACTGGGACGGCAAGTGGTTCGTCGGTGACTTCTACGACGCCGACCAGCCGCGCAACGCGGTGCTCATGGACCCGAAGACGCAAGGGGACGGCGGTCTGCCGGTGCACTCGGAGTCGCTGAAGAAGATCGTGCCGGTCGGCAACGACGGCATCAGGAACCTCATGGACTGGAAGTTCGGTCCGGACGGCGCGCTGTACGTGCTCGACTACGGGCGCGGCTTCTTCACCTCTGACTCCAAGTCGGCCCTGTGGCGGGTCACCTACAAGGGCGGCGGGCCGACCCCGGCCGCCGGTCAGCTGGCGAGGGGGACCGAGTGATCCGGCAACGAAGAATCTGGGCCGCCCTGCTGGCCGCCCTGCTCGTGATGCTCGGCGTGCAGGCGATGCCCGCGGCCGGTGGGGCTCAGGCGCCGGCCGCCGAACAGGTCCTCACCTGGACGGCCGGCAACGACATCGACAAGTACCTCTCGGCGCCGAAGACGGCGGTCGCCGGCAGCGCGACGATCGTGTTCGAGAACAGCGTGGCCACCGGCAACACCACGGGCATGCCGCACACGCTGACGTTCGTGACCAGCGATCCCGAGTTCAACAACGACGTGCAGCTCAACATCCTGGCCAATCCGAACGACGCGCAGGGCGGCAAGCACACCGCCCAGGTCACGCTCACACCCGGCCGGTACTTCTACCACTGCACGATCCCCGGCCACGGCCAGATGCAGGGCATCCTGGTGGTGACCGAGGGCACCGGCGAGGACACGACCGCGCCCGAGGCGTCGGCGCACGTGAGCGGGACGCAGAACACGCAGGGCGAGTACGTCGGTTCGGCGAGCGTGGCGGTCCACGCCACCGACGAGGGCGGCTCCGGCGTGGACAAGATCGAGTACGCGCTCGGCGACGCGGGTGCCTGGCAGCCGTACACGGCTCCGGTCGTCGTCGACCAGGTGGGCGCTCATAAGGTCCGCTACCGCGCCTTCGACAAGGCGGGCAACGTCTCCGCGGAGAAGAGCACCGAGTTCACGGTGGTGGCGCCGCAGTCGGACGACACCACCGCGCCGGAGACCTCGGCGACGGTGAGCGGTGAGCGCAGCCCGGACGGGGCGTACATCGACATGGCAACGGTCACCGTCTCCGCGTCCGACACGGGTTCCGGGGTCAACACGATCGAGTACGCGGTCGGCTCCGGCGCCTGGCAGCCGTACACCGCGCCCGTGATGGTGCACCAAGTGGGCACTCACACCGTCCGCTACCGCGCCACCGACAAGGCGGGCAACGTGGCGGCCGAGAAGAGCGTGCGGTTCACCGTCGTCGCGGCGCCGCCGCAGGACACCACCCCGCCGGTGACGGGCGTGACCGTGGAGGGCACGAAGAACTCCGACGGGGCGTACGTCAACAGCGCCCGGGTGACCGTCACGGCGACCGACGAGCACGGCTCGGGGGTCGAGAGGATCGAGTACTCGCTGGACGGCGGGCCGTACCTGGCGTACACCGCTCCGGTGGTGGTCGACCGGGCGGGCGCGCACACCGTGGCGTACCGGGCGACCGACAAGGCCGGCAACACCTCGGCGGCGCGTACGGTGACCTTCACGGTCGTCTCCGGGCAGGTCCCGGCGCCGAACTGCCCGGAGTACGACGAGCGGCTTACGGTGATCGTCGGCGAGGTCGACTCCGGCGTGCGCAACCGGGTCACCGACAACCGCTGCCGGATCGGCGAGCTGATCGAGGACGAGAAGGAGTGGACGTCCCACGCGCTGTTCCTCAAGCACGTGACCTCCGTCCTCGACGCGCTGCTGAAGGAGGGCGTGATCGACCAGCGCGAGTACAACGCCGTCCGCAAGGCCGCCCGCCAGTCGGGCATCGGCAAGCCGGGACAGACCGAGGGCTACCGGGCGATCTTCGACGGCAGCGCCGAGTCGTTCGCCAAGTGGCAGCAGGTGGGCGGTGGTTCGTTCGCGCTGAACCCCGACAGGACGATCACCTCCAGCACCACCACGCCCGGCATGGGCATGCTGTGGTTCCCGCAGCGCAAGTACGGCGACTTCTCGCTGCGGCTCCAGTGGCGGGACGACGCTCCCGGCACGGGCAACGCCAACTCGGGTGTCTTCGTACGCTTCCCGTGGGTCCACGACCACCCGGAGGAGTCCCGGCCGGAGTGGGTCGCCATCAAGTACGGGCACGAGGTGCAGGTGCTCGACCGGCCCGACGGCGACATGTACAAGACCGGCTCGGTCTACGGCTTCGACCGCGTGGGCCTCGCCGGTGCCGGTGTGACGCAGAAGGGCACCTGGAACGACTACGAGATCCGCGTGGAGGGCCAGCACTACTCGGTGTTCCGCAACGGTGTGCTGATCAACGAGTTCGACAACACCGGCGGCCAGGAGTTCAGCCCGCCCCGCTCGGACGACCCGGGCACGGACGGGCGGCGGTTCGCCTCCGGCTACATCGGGCTCCAGGTGCACGGCACGACGGATGTCGTCTCCTACCGGGACATCCGGATCAGGGAGCTGTAGGCCCCTCGGGCGTCTTCCTGGCCCTGCTCGGCTGTACCCGCCTCGGTTCCCCCGGCATCTTCGGATACTCAGGCGGGTACGGCAGGTCTCCCAGACCGTGGTCGTGTTCGTCGCGGCGGGCGAGGTCGAGCAGGGCCTCCAGGGAGTAGCGGTGGTCGTCCATGTCCGCGTGCACGTCGCCGAGTTCGGCGAAGCGCGCGGGCATGGTCGCGAGGTCGAAGTCCTGGGGGTGCGCGACACCCACCTCGTCCCAGCGCAGGGGCGCGGAGACGGGGGCGTGCGGGCGGGGGCGTACGGAGTAGGCGGAGGCGATCGTGCGGTCGCGTGCCGTCTGGTTGTAGTCGATGAAGATGCGCTTGCCCCGCTCCTCCTTCCACCACTTGATGGTGACCTGCTCGGGCATCCGCCGCTCCATCTCCCGGCCGACGGCGATGGCGGCGCGCCGGACCTGGGTGAAGGTCCAGCGGGGTTCGATGGGTACGAAGACGTGCAGGCCCCGGCCGCCGGAGGTCTTGGGGAAGCCGCGCAGTCCGCCGAACTCGTCGAGTACGGCCCGAAGTTCGTGGGCGGCGCGGACGGCGTCCTCGTAGTCGGTGCCGGGCTGCGGGTCGAGGTCGATGCGCAGCTCGTCCGGGCGGTCGACGTCGTCGCGGCGTACCGGCCAGGGGTGGAAGGTGAGCGTGCCGAACTGGGCGGCCCATACCACGGCACCGACCTCGGTGGGGCACATCTCGTCGGCGCTGCGGCCGCTGGGGAAGGTGATGTGCGCGGTCGGGATCCAGTCGGGCATGTTCTTCGGCGCCCGCTTCTGGAAGAAGTTCTCGCCGTTGACGCCCTCGGGGTAGCGCTCCAGGGTGGTGGGGCGGTCGCGCAGGGCGCGCAGGATGCCGGGGCCGACGGCCAGGTAGTAGCGGGCGAGGTCCAGCTTGGTGAAGCCGCGCTCGGGGAAGAAGACCTTGTCCGGGCTGGACAGCCGTACGGTCCGGCCGCCCGCCTCCAGCTCCACCACGTCACCCATGCGAGCCACGGTAGGCGCACCCCGCACACCTCGCACATCGGGCGTGCTCCGGCATATGGGCGCAGAATCGGACCATGGATCTGCCGGTGATGCCCCCTGTCCTGCCGATGCTCGCCAAGTCGGTGGCGACGATCCCCGCGGGCATGCAGTACGAGGCGAAGTGGGACGGGTTCCGGGCGATCGTCTTCCGCGATGGGGCCGAGGTCGAGCTCGGCAGCCGTACGGGAAAGCCTCTGACCAGGTATTTCCCCGAGCTGGTGACGGCCGTGCGGGAGCGGTTGCCGGAGCGGTCGGTGGTCGACGGGGAGATCGTGATCGCGCGGGAGGGGCATCTGGACTTCGATGCGCTGACGGAGCGGATCCACCCGGCGGACTCGCGGGTGCGGATGCTGGCCGAGCGGACACCCGCGTCGTTCGTCGCCTTCGATCTGCTGGCGCTGGGGGACGAGTCACTGATGGACGCCCCGCTGACCGACCGGCGGGAGCTGCTGGACCGGGAGCTGTCCGGGGTGACCGCGCCGGTGCACCTGGCTCCGGCGACCACCGACATCGAGGTGGCGCGCGGCTGGTTCGAGCAGTACGAGGGTGCGGGTCTGGACGGGGTCATCGCCAAGCCTCTGACCGTGCGCTACCGCCCGGACGAGCGCGCCATGTTCAAGATCAAGCACGAGCGGACGGCGGACGTGGTCGTCGCCGGGTACCGCCTGCACAAGAGCGGCCCCGTGGTGGGCTCGCTGCTGCTCGGCCTGTACGACGACCGGGGCACGCTCCAGCACGTGGGTGTGTCCGCCGCGTTCCCGATGAAGCGGCGCGCCGAGCTGGTGGAGGAGCTGGAGCCGCTGCGTATGGACGATGTCCAGGGGCATCCGTGGGCGGCCTGGTCGGAGGAGGCGGCGCACGAGACGGCACGGCTGCCCGGCGCGCCCAGCCGCTGGTCGGCCAAGAAGGACCTGTCGTGGGTGCCGCTGCGGCCGGAGCGGGTGGCGGAGGTGGCGTACGACCACATGGAGAACGGGCAGCGCTTCCGGCACACCGCCCGTTTCCGCCGCTGGCGCCCGGACCGGACCCCGGAGAGCTGCACCTACGCGCAGCTTCAGGAGCCGGTCCGCTACGACCTGGCGGAGATCCTCGGTTCCTAGGGCCGGTCAGGGCTGCATCAGCACCTTGACCGCGCCGTCCTGCTTGCGCTGGAACATCTCGTACGCGTGCGGGGCCTCCGACAGCGGCACCCGGTGGGTGGCGAAGTCCTCGACGCCGAGCGGGTCCTCGTCGGTCAGGTACGGGATGATGTCGTCGCTCCAGCGGCGGACGTTGGCCTGGCCCATGCGCATCTGGATCTGCTTGTCGAACAGGGTGAGCATCGGCATCGGGTCGGCCATGCCGCCGTAGACACCGGACAGCGAGATGGTGCCGCCGCGCCGCACCAGGTCTATGGCGGTGTAGAGGGCGGCGAGGCGGTCGATGCTGAAGCGTTCGGCGAGCGGGCCGCTCAGCTTGCGGGGCATGACCGCCGTGGCCTGCTGGGCGAGCTTGGCGGCCGCGCTGCCGTGGGCCTCGGTGCCGACCGCGTCGATCACGGCGTCGGGGCCGCGGCCGTCGGTCTCGTCGCGGATCGCCGCGACGAGTTCCTTCTCGTCGTCGAAGGACCTGAGGTCGTACGTCTCCACCCCGCGCGAGCGCGCCCGGCGCAGCCGCTCCGGGACCAGGTCCACGCCGAACACCCGCCCCGCGCCCGTGACCTGGGCGACGCGGCAGGCCATGTCGCCGATGGGTCCGAGGCCGAGCACGGCGATGCTGCCGCCCTGCGGGACCTCGGCGTAGGCGACCGCCTGCCAGGCGGTGGGCAGGACGTCGGAGAGGTAGACGAAACGGTCGTCGGGCGGGCCTTCCGGCACCTTGATCGGCCCGTACTGTGCCTGCGGGACGCGCAGGTACTCGGCCTGGGCGCCCGGCACCGAGCCGTACAGGCGGGTGTAGCCGAACAGGGCGGCGCCCATGCCCTCACCGTGCACCTGCGTGGTCTCGCACTGCGTGGGCAGGCCGGTGAGGCACATCCAGCAGTTGCCGCAAGCGATCTGGAACGGCACGACGACCCGGTCCCCGGCCTGGAGGTCCGGAACGCCGGCGCCGACCTCCTCGACGATGCCGATGGGTTCGTGGCCGAGGATGTCCCCGGGTGTCATGAACGGGGTGAGCACTTCGTACAGGTGCAGATCGGACCCGCACAGCCCGGTGGAGGTGACGCGGATGACCGCGTCCGTCGGTTCCTGGATCTCCGGATCGGGCACCCTGTCCACCCGGACGTCCCGCTTGCCCTGCCAGGTCACAGCCCTCATCGCCTCGCGCTCCCTCCGTCAGCGTGCGCGTCGGTCGGCCGGTCGGTCAGTCGGCGACGCCCGGGTACCCGGGCGGATCCGCGCTGAACCTTGGGCCGATCGACGGACGAAGCGAAGACCCTCCGTCAAAATTGATCGGGTATGGCCATCGGTGGACATATAAGTGCACAATCAAGACAAATCGATGACATGGAGCCCGGTGGCGACGGTGGGCAGGGAACGAGGGGCGCGCGGACGGCGCGCAGCGACGACGGCGCTGCTGGCCGCCACGGTGACGGCCGCCCTGACGGCGGGCTGCACCGGCGGGAGCGCTCCTGGTGACGACGGACGGGGCGCCTCCAGGCAGTCGGAGCCGGGCGCATCCCCCTCGGCGACCGGCTCCTCCGTGCTCGCCGTCAAGGTCGACAACGCCGCCGCGGCCCGGCCGCACACCGGCGTCGACGCCGCGGACGTGGTGTACGCGGAGCAGGTCGAGGGCGGGCTGAGCCGGCTGATGGCGGTGTACGCGACGCGGTTGCCGAAGGCGATCGGCCCGGTACGCAGCGCACGCGAGTCGGATCTGGAGCTGCTGCGCCAGTTCGACCAGCCCATACTCGCCTTCTCCGGCGCGCAGAAGAAGCTCCTGCCGCTGATCGACAGGGCGCCGCTGCGGGCGGAGACGCCGGGCAGCGCCCCCGACGCCTACTTCCGCGGCGGCGGCAAGCCCGCCCCGTACAACCTCTATCTGCGGCCCGAGCGGCTCGTGCCCGAAGCACCGGGACAGGCCGCCCTGACCACCGGCTTCCGCTACGGCTCCGCTCCCGCCGGCGGCACGGCGACGACCTCGCAGACGGTGCGCTACCCGGCGGCCCGCTTCACCTTCACCTGGTCGGACTCCCGGGACCGCTGGCTGGTCGGCATGGACGGCGCCCCCGCCACGACGGCCGACGGGTCGCGGATGGCGGCCGCGACGGTCGTCGTGCAGTACGTGAAGGTGCGCGAGTCCGCGTTCCGCGACTTCCTCGGCAACAACACGCCGTACACCGAGACAGTGGGCTCCGGGAAGGCCAGGGTGCTGCGCGACGGGCGGGCCTACGACGTGAACTGGAAGCGCGAGGACGCCTCGGACGGCACGGCGTTCACCACCGGCGACGGTACGCCGGTGAACTTCGCGAAGGGCCAGGTGTGGGTGGTGTACGCCAAGGCGTCCTGACGCGCGGGCCGCGCCCGTCAGCGGGGTGCCACCAGGGACTCCCCCGGATTGCGCAGCCCCTCGGCCGCGTCCGCGACGCGCCGGATGAGGTCGAAGAACACCGTCCGCTCCTCGGCGGTCAGCGGGGCGAGGAACACCTGGTTCATCCGGGCGGTGCGCACGGTCAGCTTGCGGTGGGTACGCACGCCCTCCTCCGTGAGACGCAGCAGGGAACGGCGGCCGTCCTCCGGGTCGCGGACCTTGTCGAGGAGTCCGCGCCGGCTGAGCCGGCTGATCACCTCGGCGATGGTCGACCGGTCCAGGCCCACCCGCTCCCCCACCGTGCGCTGGTCCAGCCCGGGCTCGTCGACGAGCGTGTTGAGGACCGCGTACTGGGGCGAGGTGATCTCCTCGGAGACCATCGTGTTCCACAGCAGGTAGTGCGCCTGCTGGAGTCGCCGGGCCAGGTGCCCGGGGTGGGTGGTGAGATCCGCCGCCGGCATGTGCACCCCTCTCTCGCATTCGTCGGTGCACTGAACAATACCCGGCTACTCCTGGACTGTCTGCCGTCCGCAGCAGGGATCAGCGGCATATACATCGAGGCCTTGACGCCCTTCCGTCCCGATGGCAGCGTGAGAGCAGCTTCGCAGAAATACTCAGTGCCCTGACTAAAACGGGTCGGGTCGCTCGGAAGAGATGGGGCTTCTCGGATGGACAAGGTGGTCGCCACAGCCCTGGAGGCGGTGGCCGACGTCCCGGACGGGGCGTCGCTCGCGGTGGGCGGTTTCGGGCTGAGCGGTGTGCCGAACGTGCTGATCGGGGCGCTGTACGAGCGCGGGGTGGCCGGGCTGTCGGTGGTCTCCAACAACTGCGGGGCGATGGAGTCGGGCCTGGCGGTGCTGCTGGCGGCCGGCCGGATCGCCCGGGTGACGGGGTCCTACATCGGCGCCAACAAGGAGTTCGCCCGGCAGTACCTGGCCGGTGAGCTGGAGGTCGAGCTGATCCCCCAGGGCACGCTGGCCGAGCGGCTGCGGGCCGGCGGCGCCGGCATCCCCGCCTTCTACACCCCGGCCGGGGTGGGCACACAGGTCGCCCAGGGCGGGCTGCCGTGGCGCTACGACGGGCAGGGCGGGGTCGCGATCGCCTCCCCGGCGAAGGAAGTGCGGGAGTTCGACGGCACGGAGTACGTGCTGGAGCACGGCATCCGCACCGACTTCGCCCTGGTCCGGGCAGCGAAGGGCGACCGGCACGGCAATCTGGTCTTCGGCAAGTCCGCCCGGAACTTCAACCCGCTGGCCGCGATGGCCGGGCGGGTCACGGTCGCCGAGGTGGAGGAGCTGGTGGAGCCCGGCGAGATCGATCCGGACGCGGTGCATCTGCCCGGCATCTTCGTGCAGCGGGTGCTCGCGCTCACCCCTGAGCAGGCGGCGGACAAGAAGATCGAGCAGCGGACGGTGAGGTCCTGATGGCCTGGAGTCGCGAGGAGATGGCCGCACGGGCGGCACGGGAGCTGAGGGACGGCCAGTACGTCAACCTCGGCATCGGCCTGCCGACCCTCATCCCCAACTACCTGCCCGAGGGCGTCGAGGTCGTCCTCGAATCCGAGAACGGCATCCTGGGCACCGGTCCGTACCCCACCGAGGACGCCGTGGACCCGGACCTGATCAACGCCGGGAAGGAGACGGTCACCGTCCTGCCGGGCGCGTCCTTCTTCGACTCGGCGCTGTCGTTCTCGATGATCCGGGGCGGGCACATCGACGTGGCCGTGCTCGGTGCCATGCAGGTGTCCGAGCGGGGCGACCTGGCCAACTGGGCGATCCCCGGCAAGCTGATCACCGGGATCGGCGGGGCGATGGACCTGGTGCACGGGGCCCGTACGGTCGTCGTCCTCATGACGCACACCGCCAAGGACGGCTCGCCGAAGATCCTCACCGAGTGCGCCCTGCCGCTGACCGGCAAGGGGTGCGTGAACCGGATCATCACCGACCTCGGCGTCCTGGACGTCACCGACGACGGACTCGTCCTGGTCGAGACCGCGCCGGGTGTGACCGCCGCCGAGATCGTCGCCAGGACCGACGCCGAACTGACCGTGCCGGAGGGCGTGAAGTGAAGGACGTCTACATCGTCGACGCGGTCCGTACGCCGATCGGCCGCTACAACGGCGCACTGGCCGGCGTGCGCCCGGACGACCTGGCCGCGCACGCCGTCCGCGAGCTCCTCGCCCGCACGCCGGAGTTGGACCCGGCGCGGATCGAGGACGTGTACTTCGGCAACGCCAACGGCGCCGGTGAGGAGAACCGCAACGTCGGCCGGATGGCCGCCCTGCTCGCGGGCCTGCCCACCTCCGTGCCGGGTGTCACGGTCAACCGACTGTGCGCGTCCGGCCTGGAAGCCGTGATCCAGGCGGCCCGGGCCATCGCGCTCGGCGACGCCTCGATCGCGCTGGCCGGCGGGGTCGAGTCGATGACCCGGGCGCCGTACGTCCTGCCGAAGAGCGACAAGCCCTTCCCCGCCGGGCACACCGAGCTGTACTCCACCACCCTCGGCTGGCGCATGGTCAACCCGCGCATGGAGCCGCAGTGGACCATCCCGCTGGGCGAGTCGGCCGAACTCATCGCCGACAAGCACAAGATCGGCCGGGAGCAGCAGGACGAGTTCGCGCTGCGCAGTCACGAGAAGGCCGCGCAGGCTCAGCGGGCCGGGTTGCTCGATGCCGAGTTGGCGCCGGTGGAGATTCCGCAGCGCAAGGGTGACCCGGTGGTCTTCGCCGCCGACGAGTGTGTCCGTCCGGACGCGTCCCTGGCGGCGATGGCGAGGCTGAAGCCGTCGTTCCGTGCGGAGGGCGGCACGGTGACGGCGGGCAACGCGTCGCCGCTCAACGACGGTGCGGCGGCGCTGCTGCTGGTGGATGAGGAGGGGTTGAGGGCGACGGGGCGTGAGCCGCTGGCCCGGGTGTCCGCCACCGGTGTCTCCGCGATCGACCCGCACTACTTCGGGCTGGCGCCCGTGGAGGCGGTCAACCGGGCTCTGGCCAAGGCCGGCAAGGGCTTCGACGACCTGTCCGTGCTGGAGCTGAACGAGGCGTTCGCCGCGCAGGTGCTGGGGTGTGTGGCGGAGTGGCCCGAGTTCGATCCCGCGATCCTCAATCCGCAGGGTGGGGCGATCGCCCTCGGGCATCCGCTGGGGGCGTCCGGGGCCCGGCTCGCCGGGACCGTTGCCCATCAGCTGGCCCGGCGTGGCAGCGGTGTCGGTGTCGCCACCCTCTGCATCGGGGTGGGCCAAGGCCTTGCCCTCGTCCTCGAACGTTAACGAAACGCGGGATCCCCATGACTCTCACTCAGCACGACATCGACCAGGAGATCGCGGCCGAGCGCGCCGCGTACGAGAAGCGGCTCGCCGACGGTGCGCCCGTCGAGCATCAGCCGCGCCGCGACTACGCGCCGTACCGGTCCTCGGTGCTCCGCCACCCGAAGCAGCCGCCGGTCACGATCGACGTCAGCAAGGACCCGGAGCTGGTGGAGCTGGCCTCCCCGGCCTTCGGGGAGCGGGACATCACCGAGATCGACAACGACCTCACCCGGCAGCACGAGGGCGAGCCGATCGGCGAGCGCATCACCGTCTCCGGGCGGCTGCTGGACCGGGACGGCCGCCCGGTGCGCGGCCAGCTCGTGGAGATCTGGCAGGCCAACTCGGCGGGCCGGTACGCCCATCAGCGCGAGCAGCACGACGCCCCGCTGGACCCGAACTTCACCGGCGTGGGCCGCACCCTGACCGACGACGAGGGCCGCTACCACTTCACCACCGTCCAGCCGGGCCCGTACCCGTGGCGCCAGCACCTCAACGCATGGCGGCCTGCGCACATCCACTTCTCGCTCTTCGGCACCGCGTTCACCCAGCGGCTCGTGACCCAGATGTACTTCCCGAGCGACCCGCTGTTCCCCTATGACCCGATCATCCAGTCCGTGACGGACGACGCGGCCCGGCAGCGGCTGGTCGCGACATACGACCACGGCCTGTCGGTGCCGGAGTTCTCGATGGGCTACCACTGGGACATCGTGCTGGACGGCCCGAACGCCACCTGGA
Organism: Streptomyces afghaniensis; assembly: GCF_044327915.1. Lineage (NCBI taxonomy): Bacteria > Bacillati > Actinomycetota > Actinomycetes > Kitasatosporales > Streptomycetaceae > Streptomyces > Streptomyces afghaniensis. Next base: position 1,203,267 of record NZ_JBIRGJ010000001.1, on the reverse strand, counting down.
TCGAAGAAGGGCGCTGACCTGCCATGACGAAGATCGACACCAGCAGGCCGGAGAGCGTGCTGCCCACCCCGTCACACACGGTCGGCCCGTTCTACGGCCACGCCCTGCCGTTCCGGGGCGGCGAGGACATCGCGCCCCTCGGACATCCGGACACCGTCACCCTGCACGGGTACGTCACCGACGGCGCGGGCGATCCGCTGCCGGACGCCCTGATCGAGCTGTGGGGAGCGGACCCGGACGGCAACGTTCCGACGGCGGACGGTTCGATGCGCCGCGACCCGGCGTCGGGCGGCTTCCTGGGGCGCAACGGCGTGGAGTTCACGGGCTGGGGACGTATCCAGACCGATGCGAACGGCCACTGGTACGCGCGCACGCTGCGGCCCGGAGCGCGCGGGCGAAGCGCCCCGTACATCAGCGTGTGCGTCTTCGCGCGCGGGCTTCTCGTGCACCTGTACACCCGCATCTACCTGCCGGGCGACGATGCGGTGCTCGCCGCCGATCCGCTGCTGTCCGGGCTGGAGGAGGGGCGCCGCGACACGCTGATCGCCGTGGCGGAGGCGGCCGGGACGTACCGTTTCGACATCCGTCTTCAGGGCGAAGGCGAGACGGTCTTCCTGGAGTTCCGGTGACAACTGCCCAAGGTGACACCGGTCTGCTCGCCCCGGGCTGGGCGGACTCGGCGGCCGCGGCCGCCACGAGCGACCACGCGTATCTGCGGGCGCTGCTCGACGCGGAGGCCGCGCTGACCCGGGCCCAGGCAGCCCTGGGGCTGGCCCCCGCCGAGGCGGCGACGGCGGTGGCCGGGGCGGCCGGCGCCGGTGCCCTCGACGTACGGGCCCTCGCCGAGCGGGCCCGCGCGGGCGGCAACCCGGTCATTCCCCTGGTCACGGAGCTGACGAAGGCCGTCGGTGAGGAGTACGGCCCCTATGTCCACCGGGGGGCGACCAGCCAGGACATCATGGACACCGCGACGATGCTGGTCGCCGTGCGCACCCTGGACCTGGTTCTCGCCGACCTCGGCCGCATCGAGCAGGCACTCGCCCGGCTGGCCGCCGAGCACCGTGACACCGCGATGCCGGGGCGGACGCTCACCCAGCACGCCGTACCGACGACGTTCGGGCTGAAGGCCGCCGGCTGGCGGGCGCTGGTCCTCGACGCGCGCGACCGGGTGAGGGCCGTGAGGGAGTCGCTGCCCGCCCAACTCGGTGGCGCGGCGGGCACGTTGGCGGCCTTCGGGGCGTACGGCGCGAGCGATCCGACGGCGCTGCCGGCGGCCTACGCCCGTGAACTCGGCCTCCGCGCACCCGATCTGCCCTGGCACACCCTGCGGACGCCCGTCGCCGACCTCGCCGGCTGTCTCGCCTTCACGGCGGGCGCGCTCGGCAAGCTCGCCGTGGACGTGCTGACCCTGTCGCGCACCGAGATCGCCGAGGTCGCGGAGGGCAGCGGCGGGGGTTCCTCGGCCATGCCGCACAAGTCCAATCCCGTGCGGTCCACCCTCATCGCCTCCGCCGCGCGGCGGGCACCGCAGCTCGCGGCCACGCTCTACGGGTCGATGGCGGCGGAGGACGAGCGGCCGGCCGGGGCCTGGCACGCGGAGTGGGAGCCGCTGCGGGACCTGCTGCGGCTGGCCGGCGGGGCCGCCCGGGACGCCGTCGAACTGGCGGAGGGACTGCGGGTCCGGCCTGAGGCCATGCGCCAACACCTGGATCTCACCGGCGGGTTGATCGTCTCCGAGCGGCTGTCCGCCGAGCTGGCCCCGGTGCTGGGCCGCGCCCGCGCCAAGGAGCTCCTGACCCGGCTGGCCGCCGAGGGGCGTCCGCCGGCCGAGGCGCCGGAGCTCGCGGACGTCGACCTCGACCCCACCCACTACACCGGCTCCGCCGGAGCCCTCACCGACCGTGCTCTGGAGCGACGTTGACTCTTCTCGCCCACCGTGCCGAAGGGCCCCCTTCCGCACCCCCGCTGCTGCTCGGCCCCTCCCTCGGCACGTCGAACGCCCTGTGGGACAAGGTGGCGCCCGAGCTGTCGATCTCGCATCGGGTCGTCCGCTGGGACCTGCCGGGACACGGCGGCTCGGCGGCCGGTCTCATCAGGGCGGGCGCGACGGTCGGTGACCTCGCCGATCTGGTGCTGGCGCTCGCCGACTCGCTCGGCATCCAGCAGTTCGCGTACGCGGGTGTGTCGCTGGGCGGGGCCGTGGGGCTGCACCTGGCCGTCCACCGTCCGCAGCGGCTGTCGTCCCTCGCCGTGATCTGTTCCTCCGCGCACTTCAACGGGGCGAAGCCCTGGCAGGAGCGGGCCGCGCTGGTGCGGCGCGAAGGGCTGGCCGGGCTGGCGGAGAGTGCGGACGCGCGCTGGTTCACCTCCGGTTTCACCGTGCCGGAGCTGGTGGACGACCACCGGCGCGCCGACCCGGACGCGTACGCCGCCTGCTGTGACGCGCTCGCCGCGTTCGATCTGCGGGACCGGCTGCCCGAGATCGCCGTGCCGACGCTGCTCGTGGCCGGACGGGACGATCCGGCGACGCCGCCCGCGCATCTGCGGGAGATCGCGGACGCCGTGCCGGGCGCGGCGCTCGTGGAGCTCCCGGGTGCCTCGCACCTGGCGCCCGCGCAGTGCCCGGAGGCGGTGCTGACCGCGCTGCGGGCGCACCTCGGCGGGCCCGCCGGACGCGGTATGGAGGTGCGGCGCGCGGTGCTCGGCGACGCGCACGTCGACCGGGCGCAGGCCCGGCAGACCCCCTTCACGGCGCGCTTCCAGGACTTCATCTCGCGCTACGCCTGGGGCGAGATCTGGACCGACCCGACGCTGTCGCGCCGCGAGCGCAGCATGATCACCCTCACCGCGCTGGTCGCGCACGGCCACTACGACGAACTGGCCATGCACGTCCGGGCGGCCCGCCGCAACGGGCTCACGCCGGAGGAGATCGGCGCGGTGCTGCTCCAGAGCGCGGTGTACTGCGGGGTGCCGGCGGCGAACTCGGCGTTCGCGACGGCCCAGCGGGTGCTGGCGGAGGAGGACGGCACGGCAGGGTGATCCTGCTGGTCGTAGGCTCGACGGCAGCTCGCTCGGGCCCGCCCGGCGTGCCTACGGTGGGGGCATGTCCACCATCCTGATCACCGGCGCCACCTCGGGGCTCGGCCGGTACGTCGCCTTCGAACTCGTCCGCTCCGGACATGTCGTCCTCGTCCACGGCCGGGACGCGGGCCGCACCGAGCGGCTGGCCGGGGAACTGCGCGACGAGGGGGACGCCGAGGCGTTCGTCGCCGACCTGGCCTCGCTGGCGCAGGTGCGCGAGCTGGCCGGGCACGTCGCTGACGCGCATCCCGAGCTCGACGTGCTGGTCAACAACGCGGGCGTGGGGTTCGGGACGCCCGGCGGGGGCCGTGAGCTGAGCGCCGACGGGCACGAGTTGCGGCTGGCGGTGAACTATCTGGCGCCGGTCGTGCTGACCCGGGCCCTGCTGCCGGTGCTGCGGGCGAACGCGCCGGCGCGGATCGTCAACGTCGGTTCGGCCGGTCAGGAACCCCTCGTCGCCGAGGACCCCGAGTTCACCCGCGGCTACGACGGCGTGTCGGCGTACTGCCGCAGCAAGTTCGCGCTCGCCACGCACACCTTCGCGCTCGCCGGGGAACTGGACGGCACCGGCGTCTCGGTGAACGTGCTGCACCCGGCGACGTACATGGACACGGCGATGGTCCGCGAGGCGGACGTCACGCCCTGGAACACGGTCGCCGACGGGGCGGCCGGTGTGCTGGCCCTGGCCACGCGCGACCTGGGCAGCGGCCGGTACTACGACGGGACGAGCCCGGCACGGGCCCATGAGGCGGCGTACGATCCCCGGGTGCGCAGGCGGCTCGCAGCGGTGACCGAGCAGCTGCTCGGCGCCTGAGCTACCCGGCTCCGGCACCCGCCTTCAGCGCCGCCCGGGCCCGTGCCGCCAGTCCGTCCGCGCCGCAGGAGACCGCCAGGCCGAGGCCGCGCTCGAGGTCGGTGGCCGAGCGGGCGGCGATGCCGTACTCGATGCGGGCCGCCGCGTGCTCGTACTGGCAGGGCGAGGACTCCAGGTAGGTGACGGCCTGGGCGGCGAGGCGGACCGCACGCTGGCCGGTCTCCAGGGCGGCGGCGCAGCGCAGGGCCTCCCCTATGGCGGTGTCCGTGCCGAAACGCTCGGCCCGGCGGCGGACGTCGACGGCGAGCCGGGCGGCACGGGCCGGGTCCTCGGTGGCCAGGGCCCGGGCGAGGTCGCCCGCCCAGGGGACGAGCACGGGGTTGTGGTGGCCACGCGCTGCCGCCGCCTTCTCGGCGGCCTCCAGTTCGTTGACGCCGTCCTTGGTGCGGCCGACGGCCAGCAGCAGCCGGCCGCGCACCGAGCGCGGGTCCGGCAGCACGATGGTGGACGGGTAGGGCGGGGCGAAGCCGTACCGTTCGGCGACCTCCCAGGCCTCCTCGACATGGCCGCGGGCGAGCAGCGTGTCGACGAGGTTGCAGGTCGCGGACCAGTAAAGGGGCAGGCGACGGCCGACGCGCTCGGCGAGGCGCAGCGACTCGCGCAGGGACGCCTCCGCCTCCTTCAGCCGGCCCCGCCTGCGGTGGCCGAGCCCGACGTAGGCGTGGGCCAGGGCGAGGTGGCCGCCGCTCCAGCCGGCGGTCTCGTAGGCGCGCAGGGCCTCGTTGTAGAGGGTCTCGGCGCGGTCGAGGCGGTCGGTGAAGGCGTACGCGTTGGCCAGCATCAGGAGCAGTTCGATGCCCCACTCGGTGTCGGTCCAGCCGAGCCCGGGGGCCAGGCGGCCGTTGACGAGGGCGCGGTCGCACAGTTCGACGACCTCCTCGGCGTTCTCGCCGTGCATCAGGGCGTCGAAGCCGCGCAGGATGAGCAGGGCGCGTTCGGAGTTGTCCCGGCCGGTGCAGGTGCTCGCGAGGTCGGCGAGCCGCCGGGAGCGGTCGGGTGACGTGGCCTCGCCGGCGTGGATGCCCTCCCACATGAAGTGCACGGCCTGGAGCCGCATCCGGGCGGGGCCGGGCCGGAGCCGGGCGGCCTCCGCCTCGACCGTGCGGACCGCCTCCTCCAGCTGGTCGTTGTGGAGCAGCGCCTGGGAGAGCCGGAAAACGGCGTCCACCCGTTTGTCGCCGTCGAGGCCGGGCATGCCGAGCGCGGCCCGCAACTGGCTGATGGTGCGGGCGGGCGCGGTGAGGAAGGTGGCCTCGGCCAGTTCGTACAGCACGTGCGGGTGCGTCTCGGGCCGGGGCGGCTCCTTCAGGGCGCGCTCCAGGCAGCGGCGGGCCGCGTCGGGTGCGCCGACGGCGAGGTGCTCGCGGGCGGCCTCGCGCAGTTGCCCGACGAGTTCCTCGTCGTCGTCCGGGTGGACTTCGAGGAGATGGCGGGCGGCGGCAGCGGCGCCGTGTCCCTCGTCGGCGACGATGCGGGCGGCGATGCCGTGCATGGCGGTGCGCAGGGCGTCGGGGATCGAGTTGTAGACGGCGGTGGCGATCAGCGGGTGGACGAACTCCAGATCGCCTTCGGCGGTGCGGCCGGTCGCGGGGTCGGGGGCGGTGAGGATGCGGGCGGTACGCAGCAGTTCGGCGCAGCGGCGGGCTTCGCCGGGCTTGAGGGTGGCGAGCTTGGCGACCAGGTCGATGGAGATGCCGGTGCCGAGGATGGCGGCGGCCCAGGCGAACCTGGTGGCGTCGATGCCGAGTTCCTCCAGGCGGGCGACGAGGCCGCCGCCGCGGGCCGAGCGGTTCAGTTCGCGCAGTTCGCCGGCGCGGGCCTCGACCGGTTCGAGTTCGCTGTCCTGCACCTTGGCGAGGAGTTCGACGGTGTCGTAGGGGTTGCCGGCGGTGACGGCCCAGACCTCGCGGCAGAACGCGGCGTCGGCGTGCTCGCCCAGGGTGGCGCGGGTGAGTCCGGCCGTGGCGTCCGGGGTGAGGGCGCTCAGGGTCGTGGCGGGGCCGTCCGCGGCGGCGGCGACGGTGTCGAGGAGCCGGGCGCTCGTTCCGGAGACCTCGCCCGGGCGGCGGGTGACCACGACCAGGACGGACATCTCGTCGCGGCGTTCGGCCAGCGCGGCGAGCCAGTGCAGGGTCTCCTGGTCGGCCCAGTGGGCGTCGTCGATGAGCAGCACCAGTGGCCAGTCCCGGCGGGAGAGCCGGCGCACGGCGGCGACCAGGCCGTCGCACACGCCCTGCGGGTCGGCCTGCCGGCCGCCGGGGTCCGCGATGCCGAGGGCGGGCCCGGCGATGTCGTACCAGTCGCCGAGGTACTCGCGGGCCTCCTCCGGCAGCATCGACAGCAGCGCCGGTTGCAGTAACTGCCGTACGACGTTGAAGGGGACCGACCTGAGGATCTCGCCGCCGCGTGCCGACCAGACCTGGCAGCCGCGTGCCTCGGCGATGCGGCGGGTTTCGGCCAGCAGCGCGGTCTTGCCGAGTCCGGCCTCGCCGCGGAAGACCAGCAGCCCGCCGGACGAGGAGCGGTCCGCGCACAGGCTGTCGACCGCCCGCGCGACGGCGGCGACTTCCTCGTCGCGCTCCCACAGGGAAGCCGAGGCGGCGGCCGTGGGCCGTACCTCCGTCATCCCGCTACCTCCCCAAGTCGCCCGAACGACGTACAGACGTCGAGCGTAGCCGTCCGATTGCCTGAGTGGAGGATGGTCGGGGCACCTGTTGCCGTGACGGGTGACACCGGGTGCGATCGGACGACGCACCCGGGCCGTCACCAGCCGTCTTCGCGTCAACGGCGTGCAATTGCAAGGGAGGTGACGTTCATTCACCACACCGGGGAGACACGTCGGAGCCGGCGGGCGCTGGTCGCCGGATCGGTGGGCAATCTGATCGAGTGGTACGAGTTCGGCGTCTACGGCTACTTCGCGACGATCATCGCGGCACGGTTCTTCACACCGGAGGGCGGCAGCGAGGCCGAGGCGTTGGTGAAGACGTACGCGTCGTTCGCGCTCGCGTTCTTCTTCCGGCCCGTCGGGGCGGCGCTTTTCGGCCGCCTGGGCGACCGGGTAGGCCGTCGTCCCGTGCTGGTCCTGGTGATCACGCTGATGACGGTCGCGACGACGCTGATCGGCGCGTTGCCGACGTACTCGCAGGCGGGAGCCCTGGCGCCCTGGCTGCTCACCTTTCTACGGGTGCTCCAAGGCTTGTCCGCCGGTGGGGAGTTCGGCGGCGCGGTGTCGGTGATGACGGAGTTCGCGCCGCCGGGCAGGCGAGGACTGTACGGGTCGTTGCAGTCGTTCACGGTGGCGCTGGGGCTGCTGGCCGGTGCGGGCGCGGCGGCGCTGCTCGCCACGGTGCTGACCGAGGAGCAGTTGGGATCGTGGGGCTGGCGGCTGCCGTTCCTGCTGACGCTGCCGCTCGGGCTGGGGGCGTTGTGGCTGAGGCTGCGGCTGGACGAGACGCCGGCGTTCGTGGCGGAGGCCGCCAGTCAGACGCCTCCCCCGCGCGAGGTCGCCAGGGCCGTCGTGCTGGGCGCGGGGCGGATCATGGGCTGGGCCGCCGCCGGTTACACGTTCCTCGTCGTGCTGCCGTCGTATCTGCAGAGTTCGCTGGGCGCGAGCTTCCAGCAGGCGCTGGTCGCCACCGTGCTGGCCAACCTGGGCTTCGCGGTGACGATCGTGCCGGCGGGGCTGCTCAGCGACCGGCTCGGGCGGCGGGCCGTGATGCTGGCGGGCGCGGTGCTGGTCGTGGTCCTCGCGGTGCCGCTGCTCAACCTTCTTCAGGAGCCCGGCGTTTCGAACACCGTGAAGGGTGTGGCGGTGTTCGGCGCGGGTGCGGTGGTGGGGCTGCTGGCCGGGCCGGGTCCGGCGATGCTGTCGGAGATGTTCCCGACCCGGGTGCGCTGCACGGCCCTGGGACTCGCCTACGCGCTGTCCAATGCGGTGTTCTCCGGGTGCGCCGGGCTCATCATCACGGAGACGATCGAGCGGACGGGGAGCGTGGACATCCCCGCGTACTACGCAGCGGTGACGTGCGCGGTGAGCGTGCCGGCGCTGCTCACGCTGTCCGGGCGGCGGGTGGGCGTGGCCGAGGGGGCGGAAGAGAAGGCTGGTCGAACGGAATGCGGGTGAACGGATGATGGTGATCGGATGCGGGTGAACGGATGCGGGTGATCGGACTCATGTCCGGGACGTCGTACGACGCCATCGACGCGGCGGCGGCCGACCTGGACCTCGTCGGCGACAGTCTGGTGCTGAAGCCGCTCGGCATGGTCAGCGAGCCGTACGACGGTGAACTGCGCGAGGCCCTGGCCGCCGCCCTGCCCCCGGGCACCACCACGCTGGGCGAGGTGTGCCGGCTGGACACCCTCATCGGGCAGGCCTTCGCGGCGGCCGCGGTCCGGGCCGACCGGGAACTGTGCGAGGGGCGGGCCGGGTTGGTGGCCTCGCACGGACAGACCGTCTACCACTGGGTCGCCGAGAAGGAGGTGCACGGCACGCTCCAGCTCGGGCAGCCGGCCTGGATCGCCGAGGCGACCGGGCTGCCCGTGGTCGCCGACTTCCGGCCGCGGGACATCGCCGCCGGCGGGCAGGGCGCCCCGCTGGTCAGCATGTTCGACCTGCTGTGGTTGCGGGGCCGGCCGGGCAGGCCCGTCGCGCTGAACATCGGCGGTATCGCCAACCTCACCGCGCCCGACGGGACCGCCTTCGACACCGGGCCGGGCTGCGCACTGATCGACGCGGCGGCCCAGGGGTTCAGCGGCGGCGCCTTGGCCTACGACACGGACGGGACCCTGGCCGGACGCGGGCGCGTGCACGGGCCGCTGCTGGACCGGCTGCTGGAGGAGCCGTACTACGCGCTGCCCGCGCCCAAGACGACGGGCAAGGAGCTGTTCCACCTCGGTCGTCTGCGGGACGCGCTGGCCGGCTGCGGGACGTTGCCCGCCGAGGACGTCGTCGCCACCCTGACCATGCTCACGGCCCGGACGGTGGCGGACGCCGTGCGGTCGGTGGGCGCGACGGAGGTCGTCGCCTCGGGCGGCGGGACCCGCAACCCGGTGCTGATGGGGATGCTCGGGGAGCTGCTGCCGGGGGTGGCGGTGCGCACCTCGGACGAACTGGGGCTGCCGTCCGGCGCGAAGGAGGCGTACGCCTTCGCGGTCCTGGGGTTCCTGACCCTGCACGGCCTGCCCGGCACCGAGCCCGCGAGCACGGGGGCGCGGCATCCGAGCGTGCTCGGTTCGGTGACTCCGGGCCGGGACGGGCTGCGGCTTCCTCCGCGGGCCGGCCGTGGGCCGACGCGCCTGCTGCTGGACTGACGCGATCTGTTCGGCTCCTCTCATCCCACTTTCACCGACGCCTCATACGGTGGGGGCATGACGCAGGAGACTCCTCCCGGGTGGTACCCCGACCCCGGACAGAAAAGTGACGGGCCCGCCACCGAGCGCTGGTGGGACGGCAAGGCCTGGACGGACCGCATCCGCCCGGCACAGCCGACCGCGACCTGGGGTCCCCCTACGCCCGAACCGGCCCCTGGCGAGGCTCCGTCGGGAGATCCGGCACCCTCAGGTGACACGCCGGCCGCGGGGCAGCAGGGTGGTGCAGCCGGCCAGCAGAACGACGCCGGACAGCGGGGAGCGGGGCAGGCCGCCGATGCCGGGGCACCGGGAGCCGCGGGGAGTCCAGGCGGTGCCGGGGATCCAGACGGTGCCGGGGATCCAGGCGATGCCGGACAACCGGCCGGCGTCGGACAACCGGCCGGCGTCGGACAACCGGCCGGCGTCGGACAACCGGCCGGCGTCGGACAGCCGGAAGCGGGGCAGGCCGCCGATGCCGGGGCGCCGGGAGCAGCCGGGAGTCCGGCCGGTGCCGGCGGGACGACCGGCCCGGGAACCCCGGGAGCCCCGGAGTATCCGGCGAGTGCCGCACAGCCGGGAACCCCCGGGAATCCGCCCGGTGCCGGCGCCTCAGGCGCCTGGGCGTATCCGGGAAGTGCCGGACAGCCGGGAGCCGCCGGGCACCCGGTCGGCGCCGGAGCCCCGGGAGCCTCCGCGTACCCGGGTGGCACCGGACAACCAGGAGCCCCCGCGTATCCAGGCGGCACTGGGTATCCGCCCGGCGCCGGGTATCCCGCGGCCCCCGGGTATCCCGCCTACCCCGCCCCGCCTCCGGCCGCCGGCCGAGGGCGAGGGCTGCGGATCGGGATAGCCGTGGCGGCGGCTGTCGTCGTCCTCGCCAGCATCGGTGTCGGCGTGTACGCGCTGACCGACAACGGCGGCTCGGGCGGCGGTTCCGCCACCTCGCAGGGACCGGGCGGCCCGGGCGGCGTCGGGGGCCAGGGCGGGCCGTTCGGCGGACCGGGCGGATCCGGAGGTTCCGGCGGCGACGGCGGATCCGGTGGCTCCGGAGGATCCGGCGGGGACGGCGGATCCGGTGGGCAGGGTCCCTCGCCCGAGCAGTCCGAGCCGCCGAAGATCAGGAGCGGGTCGGTGACCGACTCGGTCAGCGGGATCAGCCTGCCCATCCCCAAGGGCTGGTACGGCCAGCAAGCCAGGGCCGGCGCGCAGGTGACGTCCGACGACTCCTACAAGTGCCCCGGCGACACCACCTCGACCTGCACGAAGGGCGGAGCCTACTCGGCCCCGGCCCTGGCCCTCGGCACCAAGGGCAGCACCGCCGAGGAGATCGCCAAGGCGGACATCGCGGCGAACGCCGAGGAGTCCTACGGCGGCAAGTCCTACGGCGGGATCACCTCCCACGACGTGCTGGCCGCCGAGTCCGTGACCGTGGCCGGGCAGAAGGGCTATCTGGTCCGCTGGAAGGCCGTCACGAGCAAGGGCGCCGACGGCATCGTGGAGTCGCTCGCGTTCCCCTCCCCCGCGAACCAGAAGCTGATGGTCGTCGTCCGCTTCGGCGTCGACGCCGACCAGAAGGAGTCCGTCCTGGACGAGATCACCAAGGGCATCAAGGTGTCGACGGGCGGTGGCAACGGCCAGACCGTCTGACCGGCCCCGGCCCGGCCGGACGGCAACCGGACGACAAGGGGACCCGGACACCGACGGCCGGGTGGGGCGCCCCCGCCGCTCACAGGGGCACCCCGCCCGGCCGGGGGGTGCGCGCCGCCCCCGTCCCCACGGGTCGGCGCGGTCGGGTCGCCGTCGGGTCATCCCGTGGACGGCGGCCCGGGTCTCAGGTGAGGCCGAGTGCCGGCAGCACGGCCGCCTCCACGAACCGGACCAGGTAGTCCGGGTCCGCGTCCTCGCCCTCCAGGACGGGCCGGATGCGCAGGACGCCGAACATCTGCGCCGGGATGTACTCCAGCGCCGGATGATCGGCGGGCACCTCGCCCCGTTCCACCCCGCGCCGGATGATCTCCTTCAGCGCGGCGATCTCCGGTTCGACCAGTGCCTCGCGCAACGCGCACTTCAGTTCGGGGTCCTGGGGCGCGGCATGGGCGAGCGCCTGGAGGAGCTTGGTGTCCCGGCCCGACAGCTCACCCGCCGCCCGGGCGGCCTCGCGCAGATCGTCCGCGAGCGAACCGGTGTCGATGCAGCGCGTCCGCCGGTGGGAGCGCAGCGCCGCCGCCACGAACTGGGGCTTGGTCTTCCACTGCCGGTAGAGCGTGGACTTGCTGCACCGGGTGCTGGCCGCGATCCCCTCCATGGTGACGGAGTCGTATCCGCACTCGCGGAGCTGCTCCAGCACGGCGTCGTAGAACTCCTGCTCACGCTCGGGCGTGATCTTGGAGCGGCGCGTGACACCGACCGGCTCGGGCCGGTCCGCAGCCTGCGACGTCATGGGCGGTGCTCCTGGCTTTCCTCGGGCGGCCGGAAAATTCCCGGCCGGCGATGTGTCGTTCGTCTATCGATACGCCAGTGTACCGGTACGCGGCCGTATCGGTACACTGGCGTATCGGTACGCACTCGTACCGATAACAGCAGCACCGTCACCGAAGGGGCCGGGGGATGAATGCCCGCACCGAGCCTGCGCCGGCGGGGTCCGACGCGATAGCGCGACCGCCGCTCGTCCGGGAGCTCCTGCTCGTCGCAGGGCTCTTCCTCGTCTACAAGCTCGGCCGGCAGTTGGCCACGGGCCACACAGGTGAGGCCTTCCGCAACGCGCACCGCGTGTGGGACCTCGAACGAGCGGTCCACCTGCCCGGCGAGGGGGCGGTGCAGTCCCTGCTGCTGCACGGCGACGGCCTGGTGCACCTCGCGAACACCTACTACGCGGCCGTCCACTTCCCGGCCACCGCCGCCTTCCTGATCTGGCTCTACCTGCGCCGCCCGGCCCACTACGTGTGGGCCCGCCGGGTACTGGCCGCCGTCACCGCGGCCGCCCTGGTGCTGCACCTGCTGTTCCCGCTCGCCCCGCCGCGCATGCTGGCCGCGACCGGCCTGCTGGACACGGCGCGGGCGTACGGCCCGTCGGTGTACGGCAGTCCCGCGACCGATTCCCTGTCGAACCAGTTCGCGGCTATGCCGTCGCTGCACTTCGGCTGGGCGCTGATGGTGGCGGTCGGCCTGATCGTGGCGACCCGCTCGCGGTGGCGCTGGTTGTGGCTGCTGCATCCCCTGCTGACACTGCTGGTGATCGTCGGCACCGCCAACCACTACTGGCTCGACGCCGTCGTGGCGACGGCGCTGCTGGGTCTCGCACTCGCGGCAATCCACCTGCCGCACCGCACCGAGACGACGGCGGGCCGCCCGCAGGGCAGGCTCGTCCCGGTCCAGACCCAGGCCCGGGCCGACGAGCAGGTGCTGGCGGGGGCGGGCCGATGAGCGCCGTCCTCGTCGCCGTGGTCCTGTCCCTCGTCTCCGCCGTCGCCTACGCGGCCGCCGCGGTCGCCCAGGAGCGGCTCGCCTCCCGCTCGCCCGGCTCGGGCACGCTGCGGCTGCTCGCCCGTGGTGCCTGGTGGTGTTCGGTCGGGCTGAACGCGGGTGCCGCGCTGCTGCACGTGGTGGCGCTGAAGTACGGTCCGCTGACCGTGGTCCAGCCGCTCGGCGCGCTCACCCTGGTCGCGGCGGTGCCGATGGGGGCGCGGCTCGCGGGGCGGCGGGTGAGCGCCGTCGAGTGGCGGGGCACCGCGCTGACGCTGCTCGGCCTGGCCGCGATCCTGGTCACGGCGTCCGGGCCGGCGCCCGACGACGTGCTGAGCGTGCCCGAGGCGCTGACGGTCGCGGGCGCGACCGCGGTCCTCATCGGGGTGCTGTCCCGGCCGGGCGCCCGCCCCGGGCTGCGGCACGCGAGCGCGTCCGGCGTGGCCTCCGGGGTGGCCTCGGCGCTCACGCAGACGGTGACGGTGGCCGCGACGGACCGGTCCGGTCCGCTGCTGAGCGTCCAGGTGGTCGGGGTGGCGCTGCTCGTGGCGGCGTTCGCGGCCGGCGGGCTGCTGCTGTCGCAGACGGCCTACCGGGGCGGTCTCGGCGGCCCGCTCGCGATGGTGACCCTGGCCAACCCGCTGGCCGCCGCGGTGATCGGCCTGGCGCTGCTGGGCGAACGCCTCCAGGGCGGCCCGGCGGGCGTGCTGCTCGCGCTCGCCGGGGCCGGCCTGGCGTCCTGGGGCGTGGTGCTGCTCAGCCGGGCGGCGCCCGCGGCCGTCCCGGCGGACGACGACCATCCCGTGGCCGCCGTGCTGGCGCTGGAACCCGGTTCGGCCACGGCCGAACCGGCGTTGGTGCCCCGGGCGCACGATCCGGGGCACCTCACCACGGCTACGCGGTGATGATCGCCGGGTCGCTCACGCCCGGCTGCCCGTTCTCGACGTGTCCCGCGAACCGCCGCAGGAACGCCTTGTCGCCCTCGGCGGTGACGGTCAGGTCGTACCAGCGGCGGCCGGCGGCGAGTTCCACGGTCCGGCACACCTTCGCGCCCGGGCGGACGGTGACGGTCGAGGGCCGGCCGCCGTACCCGTCGGAGACCTTCAGCCGTGCCGTGCCGGAGCCCTTGTTGGTGAAGGTCAGCTCGATGTCGTCACCGGTGTGGCGCGCGGTGACCTCGCAGCCGGTTGTGGTGTTCGAGCCCTTGAAGACCCGCACGAAGCCGTTCGGGCCGTGCACGGTCAGGTCGTACGAGCCCGCGGAGTAAGCGGAGTTCCAGGTGTCGGAGAGCGTCTTGCCGGCCTCGGTGGTGTACATCCAGGGCCCGTCGGCGCGGTTGCCGGAGGTGACGTGGAAGGCGGCGCCGGCCTTCGGCCCGGAGGCGAAGGCGAGGGTGAGCTTCCCGGCCGCCGCGTCGACCGAGGCGTCCACCCACGGGGCGTACTTCAGCGGCCGGGTCCGGCGCAGACCGCGTTCCTGCCGGGGCATTCGCGGGTCCGCGGGCGGGGCGGGCTTGTAGTCGGGGTGGCGTTCGCGGTCCTGCGGCTCGTACGCGTCGGTGCCGGGCAGCGGGACGGGGCGAGCGTCCTTGCGGGAGAAGTCGAACGCGGAGGTCAGGTCACCGCAGATGGCCCGGCGCCAGGGCGAGATGTTGGTCTCGCGCACGCCGAAGCGGCGTTCCATGAACCGCAGGATGGAGGTGTGGTCGAGGGTCTCGGAGCAGACGTAGCCGCCCTTGCTCCAGGGCGAGACGACCAGCATCGGCACCCGGGGGCCGAGACCGTAGGGCCCGGCCGTCTTCTTGCTGTCGCCCGGGAAGAGGTCGAGGGAGACGTCGACGGTGGACTTGCCGCGGGAGGCGTCCTTCGGCGGCAGCGGCGGCACAACGTGGTCGAAGAAGCCGTCGTTCTCGTCGTAGGTGATGAACAGGGCCGTCTTCGACCAGACCTCGGGGTTGGCGGTGAGGGCGTCCAGGACCTGGGCGATGTACCAGGCGCCGTAGTTCGACGGCCAGTTGGAGTGCTCGGAGAAGGCCTCGGGGGCGGCGATCCAGGAGATCTGCGGCAGCTTGCCGGCCTTGACGTCGGCCTTCAGCAGGTCGAAGTAGCCGTCGCCGGCCTTGGCGTTCGTGCCGGTACGGGCCTTGTCGTACCAGGGGTCGCCGGGCTTGGCATCCCGGTACTTGTTGAAGTACAGCAGCGAGTTGTCGCCGTAGTTGCCGCGGTAGGCGTCCTCGATCCAGCCCCAGGAACCCTTCGCGTCGAGGCCGTCGCCGATGTCCTGGTAGATCTTCCAGGAGATGCCGGCCTGCTCCAGGCGCTCGGGGTAGGTCGTCCAGCCGTAGCCGAGCTCGGCGTTGTCCAGGACCGGGCCGCCGCCGGTGCCGTCGTTGCCGGTGTACCCGGACCACATGTAGTAGCGGTTCGGGTCGGTGGAGCCGATGAACGAGCAGTGGTAGGCGTCGCAGACGGTGAAGGCGTCGGCGAGGGCGTAGTGGAAGGGGATGTCCTCGCGGGTCAGGTACGCCATGGTCGTGGTGCCCTTGGCGGGCACCCACCGGTCGTACTTCCCGCCGTTGTAGGCCTGCTGGCCGTCGGGCCAGGAGTGCGGCAGGCCCTCCAGGAACTGCATGCCGAGGTCGTCGGCGTCCGGGTGGAACGGCAGGAGCTCCTTGCCGTCCTTCTCCTGGTGCCAGACCGGTTTGCCGTTGTCGAGGGTGACCGGACGCGGGTCGCCGAAGCCGCGCACGCCTCTCAGGGTGCCGAAGTAGTGGTCGAAGGAACGGTTCTCCTGCATCAGGACGACGATGTGCTCGACGTCCTCGATCGACCCGGTGCGGTGGTTGGCCGGGAGTGCGGCGGCGCGCTGGATGCTGGCGGACAGCGCGCTGAAGGCCGTGGTGGCGCCCGCGAGTTGAAGAAAGCGGCGCCGGTTGACTTCGGACATGAAGGACAGACCTCTCATCCTGAGGTACGGGATGGCCGGAACATGACGGAATCTGCGCGGAAGGAGTGTTTCAGGGACACCAAACGCCAAGGAAGGGGCTGGTGACACTGGTGTGAAAGTCGCCGGTACGTGAGGTGTGCCGGGGCATCGGGAGGGGAGGGTCATGGACGTGACAGAGACGCAGACGGTTTCCCCGCCGACGAAACGGCCCGTTCGCCAGCTCCTCGCCGCCTCCGTGGGCAACGCGGTGGAGTGGTACGACTGGTACGCCTACACGTTTCTCGCCACGTACATCGCCGCCCAGGTCTTCCCGAAGAGCGCGGACAACTCGCTGGTGCCGCTGCTGTCCACGTTCGCGGTCTTCGCGGTGGGCTTCTTCATGCGGCCGGTCGGCGGGCTGCTGATGGGCGCGGTCGCGGACCGGCACGGGCGGCGGGCCGCGCTGACGGTCACCATCCTGCTGATGGGCGGCAGCAGTCTGCTGGTCGGGCTGACCCCGACGTACGCGGCGGTGGGCGTGCTGGCGCCGGTGATCCTCGTCCTCGCGCGGCTGTTGCAGGGCCTGTCCGTGGGCGGCGAGTTCGCGGCCTCGACGACCTTCCTGGTCGAGTCGGCGGGCCCCGGCCGGCGCGGGCTGTTCTCCAGCTTCCAGTACGTGTCGACGACCGTGGGTCAACTGGTCGCCTCCGGCATCGCCACGCTGCTCGTGGACACGCTGAGCGACGGGCAGATGAACGGCTGGGGCTGGCGAGTGCCGTTCGTGCTCGGGGCCGTGCTGAGCCTGGTCGGCTTCTGGATCCGGCAGGGCGCGCAGGAGACCCGCAGCGCCGAGCAGCAGAAGGCGCCACGCCCGGGGTTGTTCGAGGCGCTGCGGCGGCACCCGCGCGAGTCGCTCCTCATCGGCGGCATCACGGCGGGCGGCACCATCGCCTACTACACGTGGACGTCGTACCTGCCGACGTACGCCGAACTCAACGCGGGTCTTGAGAAGTCGGACGCGCTGCTCGCGGGCACGATCTCACTGGCCTTCTTCGCCCTGCTGCAACCGCTCGGCGGCATCCTGTCGGACCGCTTCGGGCGCCGCCCGTTGCTCCTCTTCTTCGGTCTGGGCTTCGCCCTGCTCACGGTGCCCCTGCTGCACGCCCTGCGGGACTCGTTCGCGGTACTGCTGCTCGTACAGTGCGCCGGCATGGTGCTGCTGACCGGGTTCACCTCGATCAGCGCGGCCGTGAACGCGGAGATCTTCCCGCCCCGGGTCCGCGCGGCCGGTATCGGCTTCCCCTATTCGCTGACGGTCGCCCTCTTCGGCGGCACGGCTCCGTACGTGGGCACGCTGTTCAAGGAGGTGGGCCACGCCGGGCTGTTCCCCTGGTACGTCGCGGTGCTCTGTCTGCTGTCGTCGCTGGTGTACCTGCGGCTGCCGGAGACGGCTCACACACCTCTCCGGCGGTGAGCGGGCGCGCCCGGGCAGCGGACGGTCAGGGCCCGGCTCGCGGGCGAGACCCGTCCGCCCCTTCGTCCGCCCGCTCTCCGTCGCGGGTTCCCTCCTGTGGCCCTTCGTGCGGTCCCGCGCCGTCCTGGAAGGCGGCCGACGGTCCAGGCGCGCCGGCCTCTCCCAGCACGTTGTGCTCCCGGACGGCGGCTCTCTCGGGGTCGACCACGGCGTCGGTCGTCCTGCCCACCTCCGACAGCGTCATCTGGGCGCGGTCGTCGACCAGTCGGGTCACGAGGTGCTGGGCGGCGCCGAAGGCCGCGGCCCAGCCGAGGACCTGCGCCCTGCTGTCGAGGTCGCTGAGCCCGGGGACGAAGGCGCCCCGGATCAGCAGCAGCCCGAGGAAGGCGGACAGGGCGCCGGTGGGGAACTTCAGCACCGCCGACGCGAGGGGCAGCATGTAGGGAGCGTCGGTGCCCCGGATGTGGCGCAGTGAGGCGATGACGGTGAGTGCCGCGCCGGCGAGTCCGGCGATCTCGACGGTGAGGATGTCCCTTGCCTGGGCCAGTTCGCTGGCAGGGGTCCCCGCCGGCACATTGGGATGCTCCGCGGTAGGGCACACGACATCGATCCTGCCCGCGTTCCCGGGGTCGACCTTGGGCGTGAAGCACATGCTCAGCGACTGAGGGAAGAACCAGCCGTAGACGGCGAGGCCCGCCACGCCGAGCAGGACGAGGAAGGTCGCGGTCCACAGGATGTTGCGCAGGCTGCGCACCCGGGCCAGCTCGTCGTCCAGCGCGTTGTAGGCGGCGTCGAGCGCCCGGACCATGAGGTCACGGTCGCTCGGTGAGATCTCGCCGGAGATGATGGAACGGAGCCGCCGGGCGAGGCGGACCCGTCGTGGGTCGTCCTTGTCAAGGTGATCTTTGACCAGCGCCATGACCTCGCTGGCACGGCCGGCGGCTTCCTCGTCGGAGACCAGTTGCAGGAGCGTCACCTCCGCGCTGCGTATGTTCGACCAGACGCCCTCACGCGCGGCCGACCCCGACCACATGCGCCGCCATCCGAAATCCTCGTCGGCAGCCGATCCGGCCTTTTCCAGATGGCTCCGCATACCGTCGACGAGCGTCATACGGTCTTCGGGGCAGGGCCGGACACTCTCGCGTTCCAGCTGGGCTTCGAGATAGGCGATCCGGGTTTTCGCCCGTGCGCGCCAAGCGGTCCGCGGTGGCCGTCCCGGAGCGGTTCCGGTCACTCGTAGACGGCGGGTACGTGCAGCCTGTTCCACGACCTCTTGCCCGGTATGCCGTCAGCGTCCTGGCCCCTGAATCCGCATTTCCACTGCCAATTCGCGTACGACTTCCGGTCCGCTTCGCTCCACCGCTGGTCGGGCCCGTCGTGGTACACCCCGCAGCCCTCGTCGATGAGGCGGTAGCCCATGGCCTCGATGATCGGGCTACTCACGGAGGGCTGGAAGAAGTCGGCCCCCGGAAAGGGCTCGAACTCTCCATGCGTTTCCGGTGGTGCCACACGGATCCGCTCTGTGGGGCGAATGTAATCCGGATCTGTGATCTGGGGGTTCCACTCCAGAATCTGGTCCAGTGTCAAGCGGTGCATGACCGCGATCTTACTGAGCGTGTCGCCACGTTTCACTGTGTAGAACTCTACTGTTCTTTTCATACGCCCACAGTAAATGAATCCCCTGTCACGGGAAAGTCGAGAATTCCGTTTCGATTTCACTTTTTGATACTGAAACGGATTCCGTGGAAATCTGCTCACAGGCGGACGACGACCAGGGCGATGTCGTCGTCCTGACCACCGCCGGGGACGCCCATCCGGGCCAGCAGCCTGTCGGCGATCTCCTCCCCCGGGAGCGTGCCGTACTGGGCCAGAGCGTCGATCAGCCGGGCCAGGCCGACGTCGATGTCCTCGTCGCGGCGTTCGATGAGGCCGTCGGTGTAGAGCACGAGGGTGTCCCCGCGGACGTAGGACAGGCCGGCCTGGGGGCGGGGGACGTGTTCCGGCCGGGCGCCCAGCGGCGGGTCGGTGGCCTGGTCCAGCAGTTGGCAGCTGCCGTCCGGGCTGAGCAGTATCGGCGGTGGGTGGCCGGCGTTGCTGTAGATGATCAGCCGGCTGCGCGGGTCGATGAGCACCTTGGCCACGGTGGTGGCCAGCGCGCCGTCGACCGCCCTGGCGTACAGGCCCAGCACCTCCAGGGCCTGCGCGGGGCTGGGAACGGCGCGGA
Organism: Streptomyces afghaniensis; assembly: GCF_044327915.1. Taxonomy (NCBI): domain Bacteria; kingdom Bacillati; phylum Actinomycetota; class Actinomycetes; order Kitasatosporales; family Streptomycetaceae; genus Streptomyces; species Streptomyces afghaniensis. The sequence continues at coordinate 1,183,878 of NZ_JBIRGJ010000001.1, read as the reverse complement.
TGGCGGCGCTCAGGGCGCTGCGCAGCATGCCCATGACGGCGGCGGCCTCCAGGCCGTGGCCGACGACGTCGCCGATGGCGATGGAGTAGCGGTCGGGCGGCAGATCGACCACGTCGTACCAGTCGCCGCACACGTTGAGCGTTCCGTAGGCCGGCAGGTAGCGCACGGCGATTTCCCGGTGCCTGTCCAGGTCGGGCGAGCGGAGCATGACCTCCTGGAGGGTGACGGCGATCTCGCGTTCACGGGCATGCGCCTGGCGCAGCCGCTCGTTCAGCTGTTCCAGATCGTGCGACCGGGCGTACACCTGGGCTGCGACCCCTGTCGCCTGGTTGCTCAGCGGCGGGGTGATCTCCCGGATGACCGGGGAGTGCATCAACTCGGTGACGTCGTCGGCCCGCGCGATGATCCATTTCACGGCGCCGTCCGTCCCCAGGACGGGGCTGGACATCCCGCACCACCAGCGCTCCTCCACCTCGCCCGGCTTGCCGTCGACGGGAATGTCGAATCGCCGCGGTGCCACCACGTCGGGCGAGTGGGAGTCCAGCACGCGCTGGAGCGAGGCGCCGAAGTCACGTGCCGCCTCCGGCGCGCCAGGAGTGTCGGGAAACGCCTCCAGGATGTGCCGCCCGGCCAGCTCTTCGCGGCTCCTGCCGGTGGCCTGGAGGTAGGCGCGGTTGGCGTGGCGGACCACCAGGTCGGCGTCCAGCACCAGGTACGGGTTCGGTGCGGCGTCGAACAGCTCCTCGAAATCGATCTCCGCTGACGTCACGCGTGACCTGCCGATCTTTACAGGCGCGACCGCTGCAACTCCAACCTACGAGCAGGTCGCCGGGCACGCCCGCCGGACGACGCGTCGCGCTCTGCGGTCCGGCCCCGTCGTGGCGCTCGACTCCTCGCACTCGATGCCAGGAGGATACGCGCCACCCGCACGGGTGCGCCCGGCCGACCGGTCACCCGCCGCCGAGGCCGGGGCGGCTGGTGACGAGCACCGCGACCCGGGTGGCGCCGGGCAGCAGCGGCCGGACCGCTCGGCACTGGCGGCGTCGTCGGCGGAGACGCGGGCCGCCCGGGCGACGGCGAGGAGACCGAGGCCCGAATTTCTCGTCGGCGGACTGACGCTTTCGTACTCGAATTGCGCTTCGAGATAGGCAACCCGCGTTTTCGCACGCGTGCGAAAACGCGACCGCGGCGGCCCGTTACGCAGGGCTGTCATTCGACTGCGCGTACGGGCCGCCGGCTTTTGGTTCCGGTCATTCGCTCTGGTACTCACCGTCCTCTTCGGCCGCTGCCCGGGGCGGGGCCACGCGAATCCGCTGGCCGGGGTGGATGAGGTCCGGATTCTCGATCTGCGGGTTCCACTCCAGAATCTGATCCAGACTCACGTGGTGCATCCGCGCGATCTTGGTGAGATTGTCACCGCGTTTCACTACGTAGAACTGCGTCTTTGTCTTTTCCATGCATCCACCCTAAGGCAATTCTCCGCGAGGACAAAGTGCAGAATTCTGTTTCGATTTCACTTTTTGATTCGGAAACCGCTTCTGCCGAAGGCGGCTTCCGCCTGGCGGAAGGGCCGTTGCGGTGCCCGGAGGGCCGCCCCGACGATGACGGCACGACCAGAGACGGGAGCCAGTGCCCATGCCTCACATGACCGCCTTCGCCAGGAACCAGTGGTACGTCGCCGCCTACAGTCACGAGGTCGGGCGGGAGTTGCTCGGCCGGACGATCCTCGGTGAGACGCTCGTGCTCTACCGGACCGAGGAGGAGGGCACGCCCGTCGTGCTGCACGACCGGTGTGTGCACCGCCGGTACCCGCTGTCCGAGGCCCCGACGCGCCTCGACGGCGACCGAATCGTGTGCGGGTACCACGGGTTCACGTACGACACGACCGGTACGTGCGTGTACGTGCCGGGGCAGAAACGCGTGCCGCGCACGGCCCGGGTCGCCTCCTACCCGGTCGTCGAGCAGGACTCGCTGATCTGGGTGTGGATCGGCGACCCGGCGCTCGCCGATCCGCAGAGCATCCCGCGGGCCAGGCACCTCGACTCCCCCGGCTGGGTCACCGTGCGCGGCATGGAGCCCATCGACTGCGACTACGGCCTCCTGGTCGACAACCTCCTCGACCTGTCCCACGAGACCTATCTGCACGGCGGGTACATCGGCACCCCCGAGGTGGCCGAGACGCCGATCACGACGGAGGTCGACGAGGGCGCCGGGATCGTCCGGGTGAGCCGGCACATGGACGATGCCGCGTGCCCGCCGTTCTACGCCAAGTCCACCGGAATCGAAGGCCGGATCACCCGCTGGCAGGACATCGAGTACCACGCGCCCTGCCTGTATCTGCTGCACAGCCGCATCGCCCCGGTCGGTGTGCTGCCCGAGGCGGACGGCAGCGACCCGAACGGCTTCCACACCGAGATCACGTACGCGATCACCCCGTCCGGCGACGGAAAGGTGTACGACTTCTGGGCCGTCTCCCGCGACTGGGCCACCGACGACGCCGAGGTCACCGAGTTCCTGCGCGGCAACAACCACACGGTCGTGATGCAGGACGTCACCGCCCTCAACCTGCTGCAGAAGACCCTCGGCACCGAGCGCACCGGCTACCAGGAGCTGAGCATCAACATCGACACCGGTGGTCTGGCCGCCCGCCGCATCCTCGCCCGGCTGGTCGAGGAGGGCGAGAAGCCCGTGGAGAAGGTCCAGTGACGAGCCCGACCGGAGAGGTCTACCGTATCGACTGGCTGCCCGGCACCGACGTCCTGCACGGCACCTGCCACTGCGGCCGGGAGCACACCGCGCAGGACCCGGTGGAGATGTGGGAGTGGATGCTCGCCCACCCCCAGGGGCATGACGTCGACGAGCCGCGAGGGAACAGTTCATGAGCGTGTACGAAGACGAACTCGTCGTCGAGCGGCGTGAGCCGGCCGCCGACGGCGTGCTCGCCCTCACCCTGCGCCACCCGCTCGGCGAGCCGCTCCCGGTGTGGGAGCCGGGCGCCCACATCGACGTCGTGCTCGGCCCCGGGCTGGAGCGGCAGTACTCGCTGTGCGGCGATCCGGCGGACCGGTCGGCCTGGCGGATCGCGGTGCTGCGCGAGCCGGACGGCCGGGGTGGTTCGGCCCATGTGCACGAGCAGGTGAGGCAGGGCGACAAGGTCCGGGTGCGCGGGCCCCGGAACAACTTCGCCCTGGAGCCCGCCCCCCGCTACCGCTTCGTCGCGGGCGGCATCGGCATCACCCCGATCCTGCCGATGCTGGCGGCGGCCGAGGCGGCGGGCGCCGAGTGGACGCTGCTGTACGGCGGGCGCACCCGCCGGTCGATGGCGTTCGGCGAGGAACTGGCCCGGTACGGCGACCGGGTGACGATCGCACCCGAGGACGAGACCGGGCTGCTGGACCTGCCCTCGGTGCTGGACGACGTACCCGAGGGCACGCTCGTCTACTGCTGCGGCCCCGGCCCGCTGCTGGACGCGGTCGAGGAGCGCTGCCCGTCCGGAGTGCTGCACGTCGAGCGGTTCCGGCCGAAGGAGCAGGAGACGGGCGGCGACACCGAGTTCGAGGTGGAGCTGGCGCGGAGCGGCAGGACACTCACCGTGGCACCGGACGTGTCCGTGCTGGACGCCGTGCGCGACGCCGGGGTCGAGGTGCTCTTCTCCTGCACCGAGGGCACCTGCGGCACCTGTGAGACCGACGTCCTCGACGGCACCCCGGAACACCGGGACTCCGTGCTCACCCCTCAGGAGCGGGAGAGCGGCGAGACGATGATGATCTGCGTGTCCCGGTGCCGGGGGCGGCGGCTGGTGCTGGACTTGTGATCCGCAGGTCGGCCTCGATCCCGGCGACGGTCGCCAGCAGGTGCGGCAACAGGTCGCGGCGTACGGAATCGACGGAGTTGCGCCCGGCGTGCACGGCGATGTTGACGGCCGCGACCACCTCGCCGTCCCGGTCCCGCACCGGGGCGGCGACCGACCTCAGTCCCTCCTCCAGTTCCTGGTCGACGACGGCGTAGCCCTGCCGGCGGACGCGGCGAAGCTCCGCCCGCAGGGCCTGAGGCGTGGCGATCGTGCGCGGGGTGAGGGGCTTCAACTCCGCCCGGGCGAGCCTGGCTTCGACGTCCTCGTCGGCCAGATGGGCGAGGATCACCCTGCCCACCGACGTCACGTACGCCGGGAAGCGGGTACCGACCGTGATGGACACGGTCATGATGCGGCGGGTCGGGACCCGGGCGACGTACACGATGTCGTCGCCGTCGAGGACGCAGAGCGAGGACGATTCCCTCACCCGCGCGACGAGTTGCTCCAGATGAGGCTCGGCGATCTGGGGCAGCGTGAAGCCGGCGAGGTAGGAGTAGCCGAGTTCCAGCACCCGGGGGGTGAGACGGAAGCGGCGGCCGTCGGTGTGCACATAGCCGAGGTCGGCGAGGGTGAGCAAGAAGCGCCGCGCCGCCGCGCGCGTCAGCTCGCAGGCCCGCGCGACCTCGCTCAGGGTCAGCGCCGGATGCTCGGCGTCGAAGGCGCGGATCACGGCGAGGCCGCGCTCGAAGGACCGGACGAAATGCGGTGCGCGGGCTTCAGCGGACATCCTGGGCCTCCGGCGGGACGTACGACCGTGCGCTGTGCGCACGCTAGGAGTGCGGATCTCGTGATGTCAACGAGCGGTGCCGGCACGGGCATTGACCATGGAGCGGACACGGCCATACGTTCTCGCTGAGAACGAGCGTGCTGTCTGCGCACAACCTGTCGGAGAACCACAGCCGGTCCCACAGGAGGAGTCTTGCGTCGTCGTCTCTTCACCCGTTTCGCGGCCGTGTCCGTCCTGCTCACCGCGGCGGCCTGTGGCTCGTCCGACGGTGGTGGCGCCTCGGACGCGGGCGCCTCGTCCGGCGGGGTGACCACCGTCGAGGTCGGGCTCATTCCCATCGTCGACGTGGCACCGCTCTATCTGGGCCAGAAGAAGGGCTTCTTCGAGAAGCAGGGCCTGAAACTGCGGTTCACCACCGCGCAGGGCGGCGCGGCGATCGTGCCGGGTGTGGCCAGCGGTCAGTTCCAGTTCGGGTTCTCCAACGTGACGTCACTGATGGTCGCCCAGTCCAACAACGTGCCGGTCAAGGCCGTCGCGAACGCGATCGCCTCGACCGGCGTCGAGGGCGAGGACTTCAGCGCGATCACCGTGGGCAAGGACAGTCCGATCAGATCGCCGAAGGACCTGGAGGGCAAGCGGGTCGCCATCAACACCCTGAAGAACATCAACGAGACGTCCGTGCGCGCGTCGGTGCGCAAGGCGGGCGGCGATCCGGACAAGGTCGAGTTCGTCGAGCTGGCCTTCGACCAGATGCCGGCCGCCCTCGACAGCGGGCAGATCGACGCCGCCCAGGTGGTCGAGCCCGCCCTCGCCACCGTCAAGAGCCAGGGCGGTCGTGAGATCGCCTCGAACCTGGTGGACGTGGCACCCGATCTCACCGTCGCGCTGTACTTCACCTCGACCCGGTACGCCCAGCAGAACCCGGACGTGGTCGAGAAGTTCCAGAAGGCCACCGCCGAGTCCCTCGCCTACGCCGACGCCCACCCGGACGAGGCCCGGCAGATCGTCACCACGTACACGAAGATCCCGGCGGCGGTGCTGGACAAGGTGACCCTGCCGAAGTGGCCGGCGGAGCCGAACCGCGCCTCGATCGAGGCACTGATGAAGCTCGGCGAGGACGACGGCCTGTTCAAGTCGACGCCGGATCTGGACAAGCTGCTGCCGTGAGGGGCACGGACGCATGAGGGGCGTGAACGCCGCACTCGGTGCGGCCGGGCTCGCCGCCTTTCTCGCCCTGGGTGAGGCGGTACCACGGCTCGGCCTGGTCGAGGAGACCTACTTCCCGCCCACCAGCCGTATCGCCGGAGCGCTCGCGGACGAGGCGGCCGACTCGGCCTTCTGGACGGCGCTCGGCGACACGCTCACCGGCTGGGCGCTGGGGCTGGCGATCGCGTCCTGTGCGGGCATCGTGGTGGGCGTGCTGATCTCGGTCGTGCCGTATCTGCGCGAGGTGACGGCCTCCACGATCGAGTTCCTGCGCCCGATCCCCTCGGTCGCGCTGATCCCGTTGGCAGTGCTGCTGTACGGCACCGAACTGCGCTCGGTGCTCCTCCTCGTCGTCTACGCGTCGTTCTGGCAGGTCCTGATCCAGGTCCTGTACGGCGTCCAGGACGTCGACCCCGTCGCCGACGAGACGGCGCGGTCGTACGGCCTCGGTACCTGGGCACGGATCCGGCATGTGCTGTGGCCGACCGCGCTGCCGTACGTCATGACGGGCATCCGGCTGGCGGCGGCGGTCGCGCTGATCCTCGCCATCACCTCGGAACTCGTCATCGGGGCACCGGGGCTGGGCAAGCGCATCGGGGTGGCCCAGGCCTCGCAGGCGGTGCCCGAGATGTACGCGCTGATCGTGGTGACCGGGCTGCTCGGTCTGCTGATCAACGTCGGCGCGCGCACGGTGGAGCGGCGGGCGCTGGCCTGGCACCAGTCGGTGCGCGGGGAGGTGGCGGTGTGAGGCGTCTGCTGCTGCGGCTGGTGTTCGCCGTCGCCCTCCCGGCCCTGCTGGTGACGGTCTGGTGGGTGGCGTCCGCCGGCAGTACGGACGTGTACTGGCCGCCCCTGCGGACGATCCTGGAGGCCTTCCCGGACGTGTGGACGGCGGAGCGCCTGCGGGGTGACGTACTGCCGAGCGTGCTGCGGCTGGCGGGCGGTTACGTGCTGGCGGCGGTCGTGGGGGTGGCGCTCGGTACGGTCATCGGGTCGTACCGGCGGGTGCGGGCGGTGTGCGAGCCGGTGCTGGAGTTCCTGCGGGCGGTACCGCCGCCGGTGCTGGTGCCGGTCATCATGCTCTTCGCGGGGATCGGCGACACGATGAAGGTCACGGTGATCGCGGCCGGCTGCGTGTGGCCCGTCCTGCTCAACACCGTCGAGGGTGTGCGGGCGGTGGACCCGGTGATGGCCGAGACGGCGCGCTCGTACGGCATCACGGGTGCGGCGCGGCTCAGGAAGCTGGTGCTGCGGTCGGCGAGTCCGCAGATCTTCGCGGGCCTGCGCCAGGCCCTGTCCATCGGCATCATCCTCATGGTGATCAGCGAGATGTTCGCCGCGAGCAACGGGCTCGGCTTCACCATCGTCCAGTTCCAGCGCGGCTTCGCGATCCCGGACATGTGGACCGGCATCCTCGTGCTCGGTCTGCTCGGATTCCTGCTGTCGGTCGTCTTCCAGTGGGTCGAGCGGCGGGTGCTCGGCTGGTACCACGGTCTGCGCGCCTCGGCCCGGCGGTCGCCGTGAACCTCTCGAAAGGGCGGACCATGCTCGACGTACGGGGTCTGAGGAAGGTCTACGAGGGATCGGGGCGGCGTGTGGAGGCGGTCCGCGACCTCACCTTCGCCGTCGACGCCGGAGAACTCGTCTGTCTCGTCGGGCCGTCGGGCTGTGGCAAGACGACGCTACTGAAGTGCGTGGGAGGGCTGCTCGCACCGACCGCCGGCGAAGTGCTCCTGGAGGGGCGGAAGGTGAGCGGTCCGCCGCCCGGGATGGCGTTCGTCTTCCAGGAGTACGGGCGCAGCCTCTTCCCCTGGATGCGGGTCGGCGAGAACGTCGGCCTCCCGCTGCGGCAGAAGGACTTGAGCAAGGCCCGGCGCCGGGAACTGGTCCGCGACGCGCTGGAGTCGGTGGGGCTGGCGGACGCCGTGGGGGCGTATCCCTGGCAGCTGTCCGGCGGAATGCAGCAACGGGTCGCCATCGCCCGGGCGCTGGCGTACGAGCCCCGTGTGCTGCTGATGGACGAGCCCTTCGCGGCGGTGGACGCACAGACCCGGGCCGAGCTGGAGGACCTGGTCAGGGGGCTGTGGCGGGAGCGCGGCATCACGATCCTGTTCGTCACCCACGACATCGACGAGGCCGTCTACCTCGGGGAGCGGGTGATCGTGCTGTCCGCCTCTCCCACTGTTGTCCGGGAGCAGCTGAAGGTCGATCTGCCGGTCGAGCGGGATCAGTTGCACACGAGGGTGGATCCGCGCTTCGCCGAGCTGCGTACGCATGTGTACGAGCAGATCCAGGCCGCGAAGAAGGGAGCCGGCGCGTCCTAAGAGCTCGGTCCTGCCTGTCCTTTGGAGGCTGCGGACCGTGGGGGCTGGTCGCGCAGTTCCACGCGCCCCTGAAGGGCGCTTGCCCACAGGCCCCTGACGTGGCTGAGGTGACGGGTCATCACCGCCCGGACCGCCTCCTCGTCCCGGGCGAGCAGCGCGTCCAGGATCTCCAGGTGCTCCTCCGCCGACGCCTCCAGCCGGCCCTGCTCGACTAGCGCGGTCAGTCCGTACAGCCGGGAGCGGCGTCTGAGGTCCCGGACGACGTCGACGAGGTGGTCGTTGCCCGCGAGGGCCAGCAGGCCGAGGTGGAAGCGCAGGTCGGCCTCGACGTAGGCGATGAGGTCGCCGGCCGCGGCGGAGGTGACTATCTCCTGGGCGACCGGGCGGAGCGTCTCCAGCGCCACCGGGTCGGCCGTGGCCGCGAGACCCGCCGTCGTGGGGATCTCGATCAGCGCCCGGATGTGGGTGTACTCGTCCAGTTGCTTCTCGGATACGGCCGTGACCCGGAAGCCCTTGTTGGGCACGGTGTCGACGAGGCCTTCCTTGGCGAGGTCGAGCATGGCCTCGCGCACGGGGGTGGCCGAGACGCCGAAGCGGGCGGCGAGACCGGGGGCCGAGTAGACCTCGCCGGGGAGCAGCTCGCCGGCGATGAGGGCGGCCCGCAGCGCGTCCGCGACCCGCTCCCGGTGACTGGGCTTCCTGCTGCCCAGCACGGGCAGCGCAGGGGTGCGGCTCACAGGACGAACCCCGCCGGGAACGGGTCCTCGGGGTCCAGCAGGTACTGGGCGGTGCCGGTGATCCAGGCGCGTCCGGAGAAGCTCGGCAGCACGGCCGGGCGGCCGGCCACCTCGGTGGTGCCGAGCAGTCTGCCGGTGAACCGGGTGCCGATGAAGGACTCGTTCACGAAGTCGGTGTGCAGCGGGAGTTCGCCGCGCGCGTGCAACTGTGCCATGCGGGCGCTGGTGCCCGTGCCGCAGGGCGAGCGGTCGAACCAGCCGGGGTGGATGGCCATGGCGTGCCGGGAGTGGCGGGCGGTCGAGCCGGGGGCGGCCAGGTAGACGTGGTGGAGGCCGTGGATGGACGGGTCCTCCGGGTGGACGGGCGGGTCCTCGGCGTTGACGGCGGCCATGAGGGACAGGCCGGCCCGGAGGATGTCGTCCTTGCGGGACCGGTCGAAGGGCAGGCCGAGGCGCTCCAGCGGCAGGATGGCGTAGAAGTTGCCGCCGAAGGCGAGGTCGTACGTCACCGTCCGGCCGTCGGTGAGGGTGGCCTTGCGGTCGAGGCCGACGGCGAAGGAGGGCACGTTCCGCAGGGTGACCCCCTTGGCGGCGCCGTCCGTCACGGCCACCTCGGCGACGACAGGACCCGCCGGGGTGTCGAGCCGGATGGTGGTGACCGGTTCGACGACCTCGACCATGCCGGTCTCGACGAGCACGGTCGCCACGCCGATCGTGCCGTGCCCGCACATCGGCAGATAGCCGGATACCTCGATGTAGACGACGCCCCAGTCGCAGTCGGGCCGGGTCGGCGGCTGGAGGATCGCGCCGCTCATGGCGGAGTGACCGCGCGGCTCGTTCATCAGCAACTGCTTGATGTCGTCGCGGTGTTCGCGGAAGTACAGCCGCCGCTCGTTCATCGTGGCGCCGGGGATGGTGCCGAGGCCGCCGGTGATGACGCGGGTCGGCATGCCCTCGGTGTGCGAGTCGACGGCGTGCAGGACGAGTCTGCTGCGCATGATCCCGTCTTCCCTTACGCCAGTCCGGCCGCGACGGCCTTCTCGGTGGCGGCCCGGACGGCGGCCTCCTGCTCGGGCAGCAGCGGCATGCGCGGCGGCCGGCAGGGTCCGCCGTGGCGGCCGACCAGGTCCATGGACAGTTTGATGGCCTGGACGAACTCCACCCGCGAGTCCCACCGCAGCAGCGGATGCAGCTGCCGGTACAGGTTCCGCGCGGTGTCGAGGTCGCCGTCGACGGCCGCGTGGTACAGCTCGACGGACGCCTGCGGCAGCGCGTTCGGGTAGCCGGCCACCCAGCCCTTGGCGCCCGCGACGGCCAGCTCCAGCAGGACGTCGTCCGCGCCGATCAGCAGGTCGAGTTCGGGGGCGAGTTCGGCGATGCGGTAGGCCCGGCGGACGTCTCCGGAGAACTCCTTCACGGCCCGGATGTGCCCCTCGCCGTGCAGCCGGGCGAGCAGCTCCGGCACGAGGTCGACCTTGGTGTCGACGGGGTTGTTGTACGCGACGACCGGCAGGCCCGCCTTGGCGACCTCGGCGTAGTGGGCGAGGACGGAGCGCTCGTCGGCGCGGTAGGCGTTCGGCGGCAGCAGCATCACCGCCCGGCAGCCCGCCTCGCCCGCCTGCTCGGCCCAGCGCCGGGACTCGGCGGACCCGTAGGCGGCGACGCCGGGCATGACGCGCTGCCCGCCGATCGCGGCGACGGCCGTCTCCACGACCCGGGCGCGCTCCTCGGGGGTGAGCACCTGGTACTCGCCGAGGGAGCCGTTCGGCACGACGCCGTCGCAGCCGTTCTCGACCAGCCAGGCGCAGTGCTCGGCGTACTGGTCGTAGTTCACCGAGAGGTCGTCGTTCAACGGGAGCGCGGTGGCGACGAGGACGCCGCGCCAGGGGCGGTGGTCGGTCATGACAGTTCCTCCTGGGTGTGGTGCCGTGCGAGGACGCCGAGCGGTACGGGACGGGCGAACGGCCTTCTGGCCGGAGCGGGCGGACAGCCGGCGAGACCCGCGACGGCGACGGCACACATCCGGCCCTGGCACCAGCCCATTCCGGCCCGGGTCAGCAGCTTCACAGTCCGCTCGTCGCCCGCCCCGAGGTCCAGGGCGTCGCGCACGGCACCGGCGGTGACCTCCTCGCAGCGGCAGACCACGGTGTCGTCGGTGACCTGCTCGGGCCAGTGCGCGGGCGGCGCGTACGCGGCGTGGAGGGCGGCCGCGGAACTCGTCAGCTTCGTACGGGCCTTGAGTGCGGCGGGCGCCGGGTCTGGGGTGGTGCCGCGCAGGTACGCGGCGGCGGAGCACCCGGCGATGTGCCCCTCGGCGAGGGCGAGGGGCGCGCCGCCGATGCCGGTGGACTCCCCGGCCGCCCACACGCCGGGCACGTCCGTGCGCTGCTCGGCGTCGACGGCCACGGCGAGTCCGTCCAGTCCGCAGCCGAGGCCCTCCGCCAGGTCGGTGTGCGCAAGCATGCCGTGGCCGACGGCCAGGGTGTCGCAGGGCAGTTGCCGCTCGGTGCCGGGCCGGACGCGTCCGTCGGTGTCGAGGGCGGCGACCGTGACGCCGGTCAGCCGGTCGTCGCCGTGGGCGCGGACGAGGGTGTGGCGGGCCAGTACCGGCACGCGGTGGCGCAGCAGCCGGGCGGCGTGTCCGGCGCCCTCCGGGAGCTTGCCGGCCAGGGCGAGGCCGTGGCGGGCCAGGCGCCCGGGGCCGGTGGACTCGACGAGCGCGGCGACCTCGACGCCGGCTGCCGCGAGCCCGGTGGCCACGGGCAGCAGCAGCGGCCCGGTCCCGGCCACGACGGCTCGGCGCCCCGGCACCACGAGGCCGCCCTTGAGCATGGCCTGGGCGCCCCCGGCGGTGACGACGCCCGGGAGGGTCCAGCCGGGGAAGGGCAGCACGTGTTCGTATCCCCCGGTGGCCAGGAGCACGGCACGGGCGTGCACCTCGGCCGGCTCCTCCTGCTCCGGGCCGAGCAGCGCGTGCACGGTGAAGCCGCTGGACTTCCGCTCCACGCACCAGACGTGATGATCCGTCAGCACACGTACGGAACTGGCGGCGAGACCGTCCCGCAGTCGCTCCCAGGTCCGCCACCGGTGGTGCAGCGCCTCGGGCCGCCCGGCCGCGAGCCCGGCGGCGGGCTGCCGGTAGAACTGCCCGCCGGTCTCCGACGCCGCGTCGACGAGGGCGACCCGCGTGCCGCGCGCGGCGGCCGCCAGGGACGCGGCCAGGCCGGCCGGTCCGGCGCCGATCACGGCGAGGTCAGTGTGCATGGCCGGCTCCCTCGTCGCCCGCGCCCGCATGGCCGGGCCGGAGGCCACCCGACCCGTCGGGGTCGCCCTGGTCATCGCCCGGCCGGCCGTGGCGGGCGCCCGCGCCGCCCGCGCCGCCGCAGACCGGCCCCTCATGGCCCGCCCCCGCGTGGCCCGTCTCCGCATGGCCCGTCCCCTCCTGCGTGTCGATCACGTCACCCGGCCGCGCCGGGAGCAGGCAAGCGCGTTGGTTGGGGCGGCCGTTGACGGTCACCAGGCAGTCGAAGCAGACGCCGATCCCGCAGAACACCCCGCGCGGACGGCCTCCGTCCCGGGTGCTGCGCCAGGAGGTGACGCCCGCTGCCCACAGCACGGCCGCGACCGTCTGGCCGGGCAGCGCCTCGACCGGCCGCCCGTCGAACGTGACCGTGAAGGCGGGGCCGGGCCCGGCCTCCGCAAGCTCCAGTGGATTCACTCGGCCTCCTCGGGAAAGCGGTCGGGCCGGAACGGGCCGAGATCCAGGTCGGGCGTGCGCCCCGTCAGCGCCTGGGCGATCAGGTGCCCGGTGCCGGTGGCCAGACCGATGCCCGCGCCCTCGTGCCCGCAGGCATGCAGGAGTCCGGGCGCGCGGGGGTCGGGGCCGATGGCCGGCAGGTGGTCCGGCAGATACGGCCGGAAGCCGGCGTACGTCCGCATGGCCCGGACTCCGGCGAGGAACGGGAAGAGCCGCGTCGCGCCCGCCGCCAGCGCACGCAGCGCCGGGAGCGACAACGACCGGTCGAAGCCCACCCGTTCGCGGCTGGCGCCGATGAGGACCGGCCCGGCGGGTGTGCCCTCGACCACCGGGGACGTCTGGAGGGCCGCCGAGTCGCTGGCGACGTCGGCCACGTAGTCGGCGGCGTACACCTTGTGCCGGATCCGGGGCGGCAGCGGCTCGGTGACCAGGACGAAACCGCGTCGGGGCAACACCGGCAGGGACACCCCGGCGCGGGCCGCCACCTCGCCGCCCCAGGTGCCGCACGCGTTGACGACCGCCGGGGCGTGGATGTCGCCCCGGTCGGTACGCACCCCGCGCACCGCGCCGTCGGGGCCGCGCAGCACCCCGGTCATCTCACGGCCGGTGAACAGCCGGGCGTTCGAGGCGCGCAGCAGGTGCGCCGCCGCCAGGGCGGGCATCACCTGGGCGTCCTGCGGGTAGTGCACGCCGCCCGCGAGGCCCGGAGCCAGGTACGGCTCCAGGTCGGGGAGCCGGTCGGGCGGCACCGGGACCGCCTCGACGCCGGCCGCGCGCTGCCCGGCGGCGAGTCCCTCCAGCCCGGCCAGCGCTTCGCCGCTGCCGGCGACGACGATCCCGCCCTTGGCCTCGTACTCGACCGCCTTTCCCAGACCCTCCTCGGCCAGTTCGGACCACAGCCGGGCCGACAGCAGGGCCAGGTCGAGCTCGGGTCCGGGTTCCTTGTCGGAGACGAGGAGGTTGCCCTCCCCCGCGCCGGTCGTACCGCCGGCCACCGGGCCCCGGTCCACCACGACGGTGTCCAGGCCCGCACGAGCCGTGTACAGGGCGCAGGCGGCGCCCACCACTCCGGCTCCGACCACCACGACATCGCAGGTCAGCGGCTCGCTCACGGCAGTACTATGTCACACACCACATCGTCTGGGAATGGGGCGAACGACGGCGACGCGCGAGGTGGCGACCGGGGAACCGGCGGGGCTCAGCCGGCCGCCGGGACGACCCTCAGATGGGAGGCGGTACGACGCGTCCGGCGGTCCCGCGACGGGGTGCGGCGGGCCTCGCGCAGCACGAACGTGAGCCTGGTGCAGCCCAGTTCATCGAGCGTCCTGGACGTCTCGACGACGATCCGGCAGTCGGTGGCGCCCCAGCGCGGATCCGGGTGCAGCAGCGGCCGTACGGCACCGTCCTGTTCGACGGCGCTCTCGCCGACCGAGCGGATCCAGTGCGGCAGGCCGTGCCGGTAGGCGGCCTCCATGATCGGGTCCTGCGCGATGTCGCGGCGGATGGCCTGGAGCCCGTGGTCGGGGCCGTGGTTCTCCACGGTCCGCGCGAAGTGCGCGAGCATCGGCAGGCACCAGCTCGCCTCGTGCTCGCCGAGCACCGTGGGGGCGTCGGGGTGGAACAGCACGAACCTGAGGAAGTTGTCGCCCGGCATGGCCGTCGGGTGCGGGGCGACACCACCGAAAAGTGACCGGAAGGCGCTGTTGGCCAGCACCACGTCCCAGCAGTGGTCGACGACGAGCGAGGGGAAGGAGACGGCCTCCAGAAGCCCGGCGTAGTCCTCCAGGTAGGCCTGGACATCGGAAGTCTCGGGGACGGGCCGCGGTGCCGGCCGCTGCCCTCCTGCCTGATATGCCATCGGGAGGTCACCCCTCTTGCCTGTGCGGCCTTGACGCGGCGCCCCGATCCTGGTGCCCGGAGCTGAGGCGTGTCAACTATCGTGGCATTTCATGCTGGTTGACGGCTGAAATTGGCCACAGTTGTGGCGAGACCTGGATGTGAGTTCGAAGCACCGGCTACGCTCCGGGAAGTTCACGCCGGGGTAAGTCACGGCATCCGCTTGTGAGAAGCCTGTGAGAGACGTAGGAGATCTGTCGGTGACGGGTGGCTTCGTCGAAGGTCCGGGCGCCACGCCGACGGCCGTGCTGGCGGCCGTCGTCTCCCGTGTCACCGCGCTCGCCGACCGGCTCGGCGTGCCGCACGCCCAGGTCTTCGACGTCGGCCGGCTGTCCGTCGCCTCCGGCGTCCCGGAGCCCGTGGTCAAGGCCCTGCTCGGCGGCCGGCCGGCGGGCGAGCCCGATGTGCAGGCCCGGTTCCTCCAGCGCCTCGACCTGCTGCGCCGGACCCGGCTCAAGCCCAACGGCCGCAAGTACACCCAGCAGGAGATCGCCGACGGCGCGGGCATGTCCCGGCAGCAGGCCGGCGCCCTCATCAACGGCGACCGGCGGCCGACCATGGAGCACTGCGACGCCCTCCAGCGGTTCTTCCGGGTGCATGCCGGGTTCCTCACGGCTGAGGACCCCGAGGCGCTGGTGAGCGCCCTCCAGTACACCGAGCAGGAACTGCTCCAGAAGCTCGCCGACCGCGAGCGGGAGGCTGCCGCGGCGGCCGACGACCCGCTGGAGCGGCTGTTGCAGGACCACGGCGTGCGCGGCATCGCCTGGCGGGCCGCGCAGCTGCCCACCGACCAGCACCGCGACAAGGTGGCGGAGTGGCTGGACATGCTCCTGGAGAGCGTCAAGCGGCCCGAGTCGTGACCGTGGGGAGAACTGTGGGCATCGGTAAGGAAATGCGCCGCCTGTGCGGCGAACTGGTCGCGGAGCTGACCCTCCCCGCGCCGGCGCGGCCCGACGAGCTGTACGCCGCGCTGTGCGACGCCATGAGCAGACGCCGGGGCCGCCCCGTCCACTTCCGTACGGCCGCCTTCCCGCCCGGGACCGCGAGCGGACTGTGGCTCGACATGGCCGAGCAGGACCTCGTCGTGATCGAGGAACGCACGGCTCCCGACCACCAGTTGGTGATCCTGGGCCACGAGCTGTGGCACATGAAGGCGGGGCACTGCTCCCACCACGTCGAGGGCGCCGCCGTCGCGGCCAGGCTGCTCCACGACGGCGCCGACCTCCAGGCGACGGTGCTGAAGGTCGCCGCCCGCACCCGCTTCGACCTCGACGACGAGAAGGAGGCCGAGAGCTTCGGGCTGCTGCTGGCCAGCAAGTGCCGGGCGTGGCTGGCGGGTTCGTCGTCGCGGGGGCCGGTGCAGCGGGACCATCTGGCGGGGCGGATCGAGGCGTCGCTGGGGTATCCCGGGGCGCAGGGCTGAGAGGCCGAAAGGGCGGGCCGAGGTGGGGTTTCGCCTCCGCCGAGCGGGCGAACCGACGGTCGGCGGGGCCGGATTGTCAGTGGTGGGCGGCAAGCTGGAGGGGCGCCCCTTGTGTGCGGGGCGTGCGCGCCATCGGGCGCGGGACCGACGACGCCGACACGGGGAGAGCCGACCGATGCCCACCGCCGTACTGACCGACCGCGAACGCACCGCCGTCCAGGCCTATCTGCGGCTGCTGCACACCGTCCGGGCCGCCTTCGACCTGGAGACGGGCCCGCCCGGCGCGCACCGGCCCCCGGTCGTCCCGCCCGGCGTCCTCGCCGAGGCGGAAGAGGCCCTCGAACGAGCGGGCCTCACCGGCAACGAGGAGGCGTTCTTCCGCCTGCTCCAGAGCTGGTGCCCGGAGCCGGGGCCCTGAACCGGCGGCCGGCGACACGACCGCGCCGACAGGCCTGAGCGCCGGTCTCAGTCGTGCGGTACGGCGACCGCCGTCGCGACCAGGCCGCGGTCGGCGGTCCAGTGGCCGTCGAAATGGCCGAGGCGGCGGGCGCCGACCCGTGGGCCGGGGACGAGGAGCGTGGCGCGGAAGGTACCGCGTGGTCGTTCGCCGGGGCCGGCGGAGATCTCGATGTCGGCCTCCGTGAAGTCCAGCCACTTGCCGGTCAGGGGGAACCACGCCTTGTAGACGGACTCCTTCGCGCTGAACAGCAGCCGGTCCCAGTGGACGTCGGGGCGCTGTGCCGCCAGCCGCCGCAGGCGCTCGGCCTCGGCCGGCAGGGAGACGGCGGGCAGGACCCCTTCGGGCAGCGGCCCGTGGACCTCGGCGTCGATGCCGAGGGAGGCCAGGTCGGTGGCGCGGACCAGGGCGGCGGCGCAGTAGCCGTCGCAGTGGGTCATGCTGCCGGCCAGCCCGGCCGGCCAGCCCGGGGCGCCGCGCTCGCCGGGCAGGATCGGCTGCGGCGGCACGCCGAGCTTCTCCATGGCCCGGCGGGCGCAGGAGCGGACGACGGCGAACTCCCGGCGCCGCTTGGCGACCGCCCGGGCCACGAGCGCCGCCTCCTCGGGGTACAGCGGGGTGCCCGCGCCCTCGTCGCCGTACGCCTCCACGGTGACGACGGTCTGTGGCAGCAGTTCCTCGATCACCGCTCCTCGCCCTCCCTCGGCAGGATGCGCCGCAGCCGACCCGGCTCCCCGGACCGCTTGCGCCACTCCCGGGGATAGCCCACGGACACCTCCTCGAAGCGCACGCCCTCGTGGACGGTGGTGCGGGGGATGTGCAGATGGCCGTAGACCATCGTGTGGACGCGGAATCTGCGGTGCCAGTCGGCCGTCAGATCCGTGCCGCACCACATGGCGAACTCGGGGTGCCACAGCACGTCCATCGGGTGCCGGTGCAGCGGGTAGTGGTTGACCGGGATCACGGGCAGGCCGTCGGGCAGTTCGGCGAGTCTGCGTTCGGTCTCGGTGACCCGGGCCCGGCACCAGTCCTCCCGGCTCGGGTACGGGTCGGGGTGCAGCAGGTACTCGTCGGTGCACACGATGCCCGTGCCCTGGGCGTACGCCAGACCCTGCTCCTTGGTCGCGCAGCCGGCCGGCAGGAACGAGTAGTCGTACAGCAGGAACAGCGGTGCGACGGCCACGGGGCCGCCCGGGCCGTCCCACACGGGGTAGGGGTCCTCCGGTGTCGTCACTCCGAGGTCCCGGCACAGCTCGACCAGGTAGTCGTATCGGGCGACGCCGCGCAGGGTGACGGGGTCGCTCGGATGGGTCCACAGCTCGTGGTTACCGGGCACCCAGACGACCTTGCGGAAGCGGCCGGCGAGCGTCTTGAGGGTCCAGCGGACGTCGGCCACGGTCTCGGCGACGTCCCCGGCCACGAGCAGCCAGTCGTCGTCCGTCCCGGGCCGCATCCGTTCGACCAGGGCGCGGTTCTCCGGGTAGCCGATGTGCAGGTCGCTGATGGCCAGTAGTTGTGCGGCGCCACCGGCCGTCGACGTCACCCTCGCCCCCTCCGCACGCCCGAACCCGAACGCCATAACGAGATCACATCCACGGGCGGGGGGACAAGGGCGGCCGGACGGTCCTGGTCGCAGATCCGTAACCCGCGCGTTGCACGACACGGCCCGCCGAAGCCGTATGATCTGGCCCAACACCACCGCTGAGAACTTCCCTTTCGCAGGGGCGGTTTGGTGTTCCTCCATTCGTCCTGCCCGGGCACGGGCTGCTGAGCCCTGCCCGCGAACCGTGAAAGGCGGCCTGCATGGTCTCTCGCGTACGCGTCTGGCTCAACCGCACGTACGCGGAGAACGTGTTCTTCATGGATCAGCTGCGGAGAAATCCCAGCGACCGGGCCGTCGAGATCCATGCCACGCACGGCGACCCCGACTCCCCCGTGCTGGCCGCCGCCGACACCGCCGAGCTGGAACCCGAGAACCTCTCCCCCGCCGGGTACGTCGAGTACGCGCTGGACCAGTGCGCGCGGCGCGGTATCGACGTGTTCGTGCCCCGGCTGCACCAGTCGGCGATCGTCGCGCACCGCGCCGAGTTCGAGGCGGCCGGTACGGCGGTGCTGGCGCCGCCGCCCGAGGCGGTGGCCGTCTTCCAGGACAAGGTGATCGCCTACGAGGCGGTCCAGGCGATCGGTGTGCCGGTGCCGCCTTGGTGGCGGGTCCGGTCGAGTGACGAACTCGTCGCGGCCGTCGAGGAGTTGGAGGACGCCGGGCACAAGGCGTGCTTCAAGCCCGCGTCCGGGGCGGGCGGGGTGGGCTTCCGCGTGATCACCCGCTCGCCCTTCTCGCTGATGCACCTGAGCGGTTTCCCGAGCCCGTACGTGCCGCTCGACCTGGTGCTGGAGGCGCTGCGGCGGGCCGAGGAGCCGGTCGACTGGCTGGTGATGCCGCGCCTGGAGCAGCCCGAGGTGTCGGTGGACTGCCTGACCGGTCCGGACAACCGGGTCCGGCTGGCCATCGGCCGCACCAAGAACGGCCGCCGCCGGGGCTTCACGCTGCACGAGCAGTGGCTGGAGCCGGCCCGGCGGATCGCGGAGGGCTTCGGTCTGCACTACCTGTCCAACATCCAGTTCCGGATGTTCGGCGACCGGCCGGTCCTGATGGACGTCAACACCCGCCCGGCCGGTGGCCTGCACCAGCTGTCGCTGTGCGGTGTCAACGCCCCCTGGGCCGCCGTCCAGCTGGCGCTCGGCGAGGACCCGGGCGAGGTGGTCCCGCCGTTCCTGGGCCAGGACTACACGGTGGTGTCGGGGCCGCGTCCGCTGCGGCCGGTGCAGCTTCCGCAGCAGCGGCCGGAGGCCACGGAACAGCAGCCGCTGCCCGCGGCGCCGGCCGGCTCCGTCGAGGCGGCGGCTCCGCAGGCCACGGTCGGGGCGCTGCCTCTCTAGCCCCGCTCTCCTCTAGGCGCCGTACCCCCACGCCAGGGCCAGTTCCCTCAGGCGTGGGGGGAGCTCGACGTCCGGGTCGGCGCCGCGAGCCGACTGGATGCGGCCGGACTTGATGGTGCTGGACCAGTCGCCGAGCTGGGGCCGGAAGGTGCCGTGGTCCTTGCTGCCGTAGTCGAGCATGGCGGGCTCCCAGGGGACGCCGAGGTGGTCGCAGATGCCCCGGGTGACCTTCTCCGGCTCGGCGGTGAGCTCCTCGTAGGTGATCACGTGGGGGTCGAGGTTCAGGCGGGCCTCCTCCAGCTTTTCGCTGTAGTCGAGGACCTCGGCGCGGACGGCCTCGTGATCGGGATCGGTGCGGCGGGCGGTGAGGGACGTCATGACCGCGCCGGGGTGGCGCAGCAGCAGGATGTAGCGGGCGTTCGGCCAGCATCGGCGCAGGCGGGGCCAGATAAGGGTGTTCGGCGGGGTCTTGTCGACGATGACGTCCTTGCCGCTGCGGGTGAGCTCCAGGTGCAGCACCCGGTCCCACAGCACGTGTTCCAGTTCGTCCTTGTCGAGGCGGAGCCCCCGCATGGCGTCCGCGGTGAAGTCGCGGGACAGATTGACGTGCACCGTGCGCAGGTGCATCTCGTGCGGGGCGCGGATACGGCTGTGGCTGTTGAGCAGGACGCGCAGCAGCGTCGAACCGGAGCGCACCGACGACAGTACGAAGACCGGCGAGTCCACCAGCCGGGGGGCGGGCGGGGCGGTGTAGGCGTCGGCCGCCGGGCGGGGGGCGGGGATGGCGTCGAGGTTCCGGCGGGGTGGACTGACCGCCTGCATCACCAGCCTTCCGCGACGCTTCAGGCCCTTGCCGATCGCAGCCATACCCGGGTCTCGCACAGTGACACCTTTCGTTCGCGTTGTGCGTTCCGCATCCCAGGGGGACCGGGCGAACTCAAGGTGTCCGGAAGGCGAACCGGCCTGCTCACGGGCGTCCACATACCGCCCGTGAGCAGGCCGCTTACCCGTTTCTTAAACTTTCGTCAGAACCGGCCGGCGCCGCGGTACAGCTCCAGTTCCCCTTCCAGTTCGACGGCCAGCACCGTGGCGTGCGGGTCGAGGTCCGGCGCGGCGGGCGGCTCGATCCACAGGACGCCCGGTGTCTCGTGGAGGCCGCCGGTGACCCGGTGGGCCAGTTCCGTGCCGCTGCCGAGCACCGAGACCCGGCGGACCTTGCTGAGCAGGCCGCGCACGTTGATCTCGGCGCGCGGGGCGTCGAAGAGGGTCAGATAGAGGGTGCGGCGGTCCTTGGTGAGGGTGCTCGGGCCGTAGTGGTGGCCCGGCGGGAGTCCCCGTTCGGTGCCGTACACCGCCTCCGCGTGCCCGGCGATCCAGTCGCCGAGCCCTTCGAGCCGCTCCGCCTGCTCGGCCGGGATCGTGCCGTCCTCCCGTGGGCCGACGCTGAGCAGCAGGTTGCCTCCGCCGCCGATGGTCTCGGTGAAGTAGCGGATCAGCTGGTCGACCGACTTGTGGTTGTGGTCGTGGTGCTGGTGGCCCCAGGAGTCGTTGATCGTCAGGCACAGCTCCCAGGGGCCCTCGGGCGGGACGACCGGGGCGCCCTGTTCCGGTGTCGCGTAGTCGCCCTCGCTGAGCATGCGGGCGTTGAAGACGACGTCCGGCACTTCGGAGCGGATGAGGGCGGCGAGCTCCGGGATGCGCCACTGCTCCTCGCTGCGGTCCCACTCGCCGTCGAACCACAGCAGGTCGGGCTTGTAGCGGGAGGTCAGTTCGCGGATCTGGCCGTCGCGGTAGGCGAGGAACCTCTCCCAGGCCGCCAGGTCCTCGTCCTCGGCGGCGACCTCCGAGTAGCGGTTGTCCTCCAGCTCCGGCGGTCGGCCCGGCTTGCGGGTGGAGGCGTAGTCGGGGTGGCTCCAGTCCGAGTGCGAGTAGTAGAGCCCGACCTTGAGGCCCTGCTCGCGCAGGGCGTCGGCGTAGCCGCCGATCAGGTCGCGGCCCACGTTCAGGTCGCCGTACGCCGTGTCCCACAGGGCGACGCCGTCGTGGTGGCGGCTGGTCAGCACGGCGTACTTCGCGCCGGCCCGCGCGAAGAGCCCCGCCCAGTCGCGCGGGTCGTAGCGGGACGCCGTGAACCGGTCGAACTGGGACATGTACCGGTCGTAGGGGACGATGTCGTCGTAGAACGACCAGGACTCCTGGACGCCGTCGACGGCGTAGATGCCCCAGTGGACGAAGATCCCCAGCTTGGCGTCGGTGAACCAGGGTTGCATGGCCATGGGTCAGCTCCTGCGCAGACGCAGGGTCAGGATCTGGAAGGGCCGCAGGGCGACGGGGACACCGCCGTCGCCGTCCACGCTCGCCTCCTCCAGCGGTCGCTCCAGCAGGTCGGTGATCTGGGCGCCGGCGAGCGGGAAGCCGGTGCGCAGGACGCCCTGGGCCCGGCCGCCGCGGGACTCGTAGAGCCGTACGACGACATCGCCGGAGGCGTCGTCGGCGAGCTTGACCGCTTCCACGGTCACGCCGTCGCCCTCGGCGGAGACGACCGGTGCGGGGGCGCCCGCCGCGTCGGCCACCCGGAGCGGGAGGTTGAGGGCGTAGCCCTCGGCGACGGCGTCCTCGATGGTCGCGCCGGGCAGCAGCGCGTAGGTGAAGCGGTGGCGGCCCTGGTCGGCCTCGGGGTCCGGGATGCGCGGGGCGCGGACCAGGCTGAGGCGGACGGTGGTCGTGGTGCCGCCGTCCTCGCGGACCGTGCGGGAGACGTCGTGGCCGTACGTCGAGTCGTTGATGACCGCGACGCCGTAGCCGGGTTCGCCGATGTGCACCCAGCGGTGGCCGGAGACCTCGAAGCGGGCCGCCTCCCAGCTGGTGTTGGTGTGGGTGGGCCGCTGGATGTGGCCGAACTGGATCTCGGCGGAGGAGTGCGGGGCGCGGATGTCGACCGGGAAGGCGGCCTTGAGGATCTTCTCGGTCTCGTGCCAGTCGATGTCCGTCTCGATGTCGATCCGGGGGCTGCCGGCGCGGACGGTGATCGTCTGGGTGATCTTCGAGCCCTTGCCGAAGTCCCGCTCGACGCGGATCGCGCCGATCAGCGGGTCCTGCTCGACGACCGTGACGGACGTGGCGTCGAGGAGGTCCGTGTAGCGGTTCTGGTAGTGCTTGTCGATGTCCCAGGCGTCCCAGTAGTTGGGCAGGTCGGTGTGCAGGCGGAGCAGGTTGCCCTGGTCGGCCAGGACCTCGCGGTTCGCGCGCAGGTCGCGGACGGACGACAGGGTGCCGTCCTCGGCCACCTCCACGCGGACCAGCCCGTTGTCGAGCACCCGGCCGCTCACGGTCACCGGCTGCGGGGGCTCGGCGTCGGCGAGGGGCGCGGAGCCGCTCGCGGGCACCTCCACGTACACCGGTGCGCCCTCGGAGGTGCGGACCACCTCGGCACGGTCGTAGGGGCTGGTGTTGAAGACGCGGGTGGTGCCGGAGCCGAGCGCGGCCACCGCCTCGGCGGTCAGGGCCTGGAGCTCGCGGGCCACGCGGGCGTATTCGGCCTCGGCCTCCCGGTGCACCCAGGCGATGGAGGAGCCGGGCAGGATGTCGTGGAACTGGTGCAGCAACACCGTCTTCCAGAGCCGGTCCAGCTTCTCGTACGGGTAGGAGTAGCCCGGCGCGTGCAGCGCGGCCGTGGTCGCCCACAGCTCGGCCTCGCGCAGGAGGTGCTCGGAGCGGCGGTTGCCCTGCTTGGTGCGGGCCTGGGAGGTGTAGGTGGCGCGGTGCAGCTCCAGGTAGAGCTCGCCGACCCAGACGGGCGCGTCCGGGTACTCCTCGCGGGCCTTGGCGAAGAACTCGTCGGGGTGTTCGACGACGACCTTCGCGGAGCCCTCCAGGTCCGCGAGCCGCCGGGCGCGTTCCATGATCTCGCGGGTGGGGCCGCCACCGCCGTCGCCCCAGCCGAACGGGGCCAGGGAGCGGCTGGCGCCGCCCTTCTCCTGGTAGTTGCGGACCGCGCGGGACATCTCCTCGCCGCTGAAGCGGGCGTTGTAGGTGTCGACCGGCGGGAAGTGGGTGAAGATGCGGGTGCCGTCGATGCCCTCCCACCAGAAGGTGTGGTGGGGGAACTTGTTGGTCTGGTTCCAGGAGATCTTCTGGGTGAGGAACCACTCGTTACCGGCGAGCTTGGCGATCTGCGGGTAGGCCGCGTTGTAGCCGAAGGAGTCCGGCAGCCACACGCCCTTGGTCTCGATGCCGAAGTGGTCCATGAAGAACCGCTTGCCGTGGACGAACTGGCGGGCGACGGCCTCTCCGCCGGGCAGGTTGCCGTCGGACTCGACCCACATGCCGCCGACCGGCGCCCACTGGCCGTTCTTGACCGACTCCTGGATGCGGGCCCACACCTTGGGGTAGTTGTCGCGCACCCACTCGTACTGCTGGGCCTGGGAGCAGGCGAAGATGAAGTCGTCGTACTCGTCGGCCAGGGACGTGACGTTCGAGAAGGTGCGGGACGTCTTGCGCTTGGTCTCCCGGATCGGCCAGAGCCAGGCCGAGTCGATGTGGGCGTGGCCGACGCCGGAGACGGTGTGCGCGCTGGCGTGCGCGGGGCGGGAGAGGACGGGCTTCAGTGCCTCGCGGACGGCGGGCGCGGAGCCGGAGACGTCGTCCAGGTCGAGCAGGTCCATCGCCCGGTCGAGCGCGTGCGCGATCTCGTGCCGGCGCGGGTCGTGCTCGCCGAGCTCCAGCATCAGCTCGCGCAGCACCTGGACGTCGAGGTCGAGGTGCCAGACCTCCTCGTCGAGGATGGCGATGTCGGCGCTGCGGAAGGTGTAGAGCGGCTTGTCGCCCGCGGTGAGGATGTCGCCGAGCGGGGTGACCTTCGAGAAGTTGTCGGCGAGGATGTCCGGGTTGGAGGCGGCCTCGACCAGGTACTCCACCGTTTCGCCGCCCGTCGCCGGGTTGGCGATCGCCACGTACTGGTTGAGCGGGTTGACGGCCTTCAGCGGGGTGCCGTCCGTGAGGTGCACCAGGGCCTCGGCCTGGTTGCCGGGCCAGTCGCCCACGAAGCCGAGGTCGATGACGGCCTCGACGCGGCGGCCCGCCCACGCCTCGGGCACCTGTCCGCGCATGCGGAACCAGGTGGTGCCCCAGGGCGGTCCCCAGGGGGTGCCCATCGCGAAGGGCGCGTACGAGGCGGCGGCGGCCTCCTCGAACGGGACCGGCTCTCCCGGCGCCTGCCAGGCCTCGACCTCGAAGGGGACGGTGGCCGCGTAGATCGCGGTCTTGATGCGCTGGTCGTGAAGGCGCTGCACGCGCTCCTCGATCCGGCGGCTTTCGTCATGCATGGGATGTCTCCAGGAAGCGGGAAGAGCGAGCAGGCGGGAAGCGATGGGGGAAAGCGCTTACCGAGCGGCGTTCACCTAAGGTACGCCAGCCCGGGATGGACCTCGGTGTAGCCCTCGACCAGCCTGCGGGCCACGTTGACGGAGTCGACGAGCGGGTGCAGCGCGAAGGCCTTGACGGCGGTAGCGCGGGATCCGGAGTCGGCGGCGGCCAGCACCTCCCGCTCGACCGCCTTGACCGCGCAGACCAGCCCGGTGGCGTGGCCGGGCAGCGGGTCCACGGTGACGGGGTGGGCGCCGTTGGCGTCGACGAGGCAGGGGACCTCGATGACGGCGTCCGTGTCCAGGACCGACAGGGTGCGCTGGTTGCGGACGTTGAGGATCAGGGTCGTGCGCTCGTCCCGGGCGATCGCCCGCATCAGGGCGAGGGCCACCTTCTCGTAGCCGCCGGACAGGTCGTCCTCGTCGCGGTCTCCGGCGCCGGCGGTCTCCCGGTTCTCGGCCATGTAGGTGGCCTCCCGCTCGGCGCGGGTCTGGTTCCAGACCTTCCACGCGGGGGCGTCCGGGTTGCCCATCTCGGCGTAGAAGCGGGCCTGCTGGTCGTGCAGGAAGGCGCCGCGGGTCTTCTCTGCCTGCTGGTAGGCGCGTACGGCTTCCCGGTTGAAGTAGTAGTAGTGCAGGTACTCGTTGGGAATCGCGCCCAGGGACCGGAGCCAGTCGACGCCGAAGAGCTTGCCCTCCTCGAAGGAGCCGAGCAGGTCCGGGTCGGCGAGCAGGCGCGGCAGCTCGTCCCGGCCGGCGACGCGCAGGCCGCGCACCCAGCCGAGGTGGTTGAGGCCGACGTAGTCGATCCAGGCCTCCTTGGGGTTCGCGCCGAGCACCCGGGCGATGCGGCGGCCGAGGCCGACCGGGGAGTCGCAGATGCCGATGACGCGGTCGCCGAGGTGGCGGGACATGGCCTCGGTGACCAGGCCGGCCGGGTTGGTGAAGTTGATGACCCAGGCGTCCGGCGCCAGGCGGGCGACCCGCCGGGCGATGTCGACGGCGACCGGGACGGTGCGCAGGCCGTAGGCGATGCCGCCCGCGCCGACCGTCTCCTGGCCGAGGACGCCCTCGGCCAGGGCCACCCGCTCGTCGTTCGCGCGGCCCTCCAGACCGCCGACGCGGATCGCGGAGAACACGAAGTCGGCGCCGCGCAGGGCCTCGTCCAGATCGGTGGTGGCACTCACCTCGGGCGCGTCGGGGACTCCGGCCGCCTGCTCGGCGAGGACGCGGGTCACCGCGGACAGTCTCCCGGCGTCCAGATCGTGCAGGACGACGTGCGTCACCCGGCCCTCTGCGTGGTCCTGGAGGAGCGCCCCGTACACCAGCGGCACGCGGAATCCTCCGCCGCCCAGAATCGTCAGCTTCACGTCTGCACCCTTCCCGTCACGACGACCTCGACTCCTGCCTCCTGAAGGGAGGACCGCGTCGCCGTGTCGACCGGCTCGTTCGTCACCACCACGTCCAGGTCCTCGGGACCGCAGACCTTCGCCATCCCGTGCCCGGGGAACTTCGCCGCGTCCGCGAGCAGCACGACCTTCTCGCCCGCCTTGATCATGGCGCGCTTGACCGGCACCTCCACCACCGTCGTGTCCATGACCTGCCCGCCGGGCCGCACGCCGCTGGTGCCGAGGAAGAGCCAGTCGGCGTGCAGCTGGCGCAGGTTGTCCTCGGTGAGGAAGCCGACCAGGGAGCGGTACTCGCGGCGGACCATGCCGCCGAGCAGGACCAGCTCGATGCCCTCGTCGTCGGCGAGTTCCTCGTAGACCACCAGGTTGCTGGTGATCACGGTGAGGCGGCGGCCGTGCAGCTGCCGGGCCAGGCGGTAGGCCGTCGTCCCGATGTCCAGCAGCACCGACTGGCCGTCCCTGACCATGGCCGCCGCACGCTCGGCTATGGCGTCCTTCTCGGCCACGCGCACCTCGGCGACCTCGGCGAAGGGCTGGTCGCCCTCCTCGACCACAGCGCCGCCGTGGACGCGCGTGAGCAGCCCGTCTTCTTCCAGTTTGACCAGGTCACGCCTGATTGTGGCGGGACTCACGCCCAGCTGCTCCGAGAGGTCGGTCACGGACGCGGGCCCGCCGGAGCGCAGGGCCCGCAGGATGAGTTGGTGTCGTCGTTCTGCCAGCACGGCGTGAACAGTACTCGTCATCTCCAATCATTTCCATGCTCACTTCTGCTCGGGTATTGACCAATCTCTCCGATCGGCGCACGATTCCGGTCACCGAAATGAAGAGTTTTGACGAGCTCGCGGGGTGGGCTCCTCGAACGCTTCCGAACGAGAGGACCCTCCGTGGACGACGACCGGCCCGATGTGCTGCTGACCGGGCTGCTCTTCTACGACCTCGTCCTCACCGGGCTCGGCAAGCCCCCGACCCCGGGCGAGGAGATCTGGACGACGGGCATGGGCTGCGGCCCGGGCGGCATCGCCAACCTGGCGGTGGCGGCCAGCCGCTTCGGCCTGCGCACCTCGCTGGCCACGGTGTTCGGCGACGACCTCTACGGCGAGTTCTGCCGGGACGTCCTGTGCGACCAGGAGGACGTCGACCTCTCGCTCTCCCGCACGGCCGACGGCTGGCCCACCCCGGTCACCGTGGCCCTGGCGCACGGCACGGACCGCGCCCTGGTCACCCACGGCCAGGAGCCCCCGTACTCACAGGACGCGCTGGTGGGCGACCCGCCCGCGGCGCGTACCGCCCTGGTGCACATCGAGGCGCAGCCCCGCGAGTGGCTCGCGAAGGCCGCCGCGAACGGCACCTACATCTACGCCGACGTCGGCTGGGACCCCAGCCAGGAGTGGTCGACGGCCCTCCTGGACCAGCTCGCCCTGTGCCACGCGTTCCTCCCGAACGAGACGGAGGCCATGGCCTACACCCGCACGGACAGCGCGGTGGCCGCGCTCGGCACGCTGTCCGAGCTGGTGCCGGTCGCGGTCGTCACCCGGGGCGGGGACGGCGCGGTGGCCGTCGACCAGGTGACCGGCGAGTACGCCGACGTGCCCGCCCTCGACGTCGAGGTGCTGGACGCGACGGGTGCCGGGGACGTCTTCGGCGCCGCCTTCGTCACCGCCTCGCTCGGCGGCTGGCCCCTCGCGGAACGGCTGCGGTTCGCGGTGCTCGCCGCCGGGCTGTCCGTCCGGCACCACGGCGGGGCGCTGGCCGCCCCCGGCTGGTACGGCGTGGACCGCTGGTGGCGCTCCCTGACCGACCCCGACCTGAAGCGGACCTACGGCTTCCTGGCGGACCGGCTCCCGGAGAACCCCGGGCCGCCGGTCGCGTACGCCCCCGCCACCCCTCCCGCACGGCAGCACTGACCCTCACCCACCCCTCAGCACCACGAACAGGAAAAACAGGAGTGACCCGTGGACCTTTCTCGTAGAGGCTTCCTCCAGGCCGCCGCGCTCACCGCGGCCGCCTCCGGCCTGACCGTCGCATGCGGCGGCGGCTCGGGATCGGGCGGTACCAAGAACGGCAAGAGCCTCACCATGTGGTACTGGGGTGGCGCACTGAGCGACAAGGTGGTCGCGGAGGCCCGGAAGCACTTCGGCAGCCAGGTCAAGCTGACCGCCGCCTCCATCGGCGGCGACTTCAAGCAGAAGCTCACCACCACGCTCGCGGCGGGCAGCTCCGTGCCCGACATCACCGGCATCAAGGGCGAGGACATCGCGTCCTTCCTGCCCAACGCCGACCGCTTCCTCGACCTGAACGACCTGGGCTTCAAGAAGATCTCGTCCCAGTACCTGGACTGGAAGACCAAGCTCGCCCAGACCGAGGACGGCAAGCAGATCGGGTTCCCGATCGACATCGGTCCCACCGCGCTCTTCTACCGCGCGGACCTGTTCCGCAAGGCCGGACTGCCCACCGACCCCGACAAGGTCGCCGCCGAGGCCGGGACCTGGGACGACTACTTCGCGCTCGGCTCCGAGCTGAAGAAGGCGGTACCCGGCACCTACCTGATCAACAACATGGGCTCCGTGTTCAACATCGCGGTCGGCCAGGGCACCAAGCGGTTCATCGACGAGGACAACCACTTCATCGGCGACCAGGACCACATCCGCAGCGCGTGGACCACGGCGATCCGCCCCTACACGCTCGGCATCGACGCCAGGATCAACGACCAGACCTGGAACGCCGCCATCGGCAAGAACCTCGGCACCGAACTCGGCGCGGCCTGGCACGCGCTGGACATCGAGCAGGCCGCCCCGGGCACCAAGGGCAAGTGGCGGGTCTGTGCCACGCCCGGCGGACCGGCCAACCAGGGCGGCTCCTACCTGGCGCTGCCCAAGCAGTGCCGTAACCCCGAAGAGGCATTCAAGATCATCAGCTGGATCCTCAGCCCGGCCAACAACGCCCGCGGCTTCACCGACGCCGCCATCTTCCCCGCCTCCCCGGCCTCGTACGCCATGCCCGCCATGACGGGCGCCGACGCCTTCTTCGGCGGGCAGAAGATCATCGAGGTCTTCGGCCCGGCCGCCAAGGCCATCCCGGTCAGCTACGAGGCACCCGCCGACGCCGCGGTCATGGCCCCCTACTTCACCGAGCTGACCAACATCGAGGCCAAGGGCAAGAAGCCCGACGCCGCCTGGAAGGACGCGGTCAGCCAGGCCAAGCAGATCGCCCGGCGACAGGGGGTGAACTGAGGTGGCATCACCTCCGGTCACCGGTCCCGCCACGGTGCCCGAGCACCGTGGCGGGCCGGGCCCGGCCCGGTTCCGCCCGCGGCGCACCCCGCCCGCGGGCGCCGTCCGGCCGAGCCGGCGCGGGGTGCTGTCGCACTGGCGGCAGTACCTGGCGATCTCGCCGTTCTACCTGATCTTCATCGCCTTCTCCTTCTTCCCGGTCCTCTACTCGCTGTATCTGGCCTTCCAGCGCTACGACGGCCTGGGCACCAAGCAGTTCGTGGGCCTCCAGCAGTTCGAGTTCCTCTGGAACGACCCGGTCTTCTGGCTGTCGATCCGCAACACCCTGGCGATCTGGGTGCTGTCCACCGTGCCCACGCTCTTCGGCGCCCTGGTCCTGGCGACGCTGCTGCATTCGGTGCGCCGCTTCAAGGGCTTCTACCGCATCGCCCTCTACGTACCGAACGTCACCTCGATCGTCGCCGTGGCGATCTTCTTCGGCGCGGTGTTCAGCAACAACTTCGGTCTGGTCAACGCGATCCTGGGCACGGTCGGCATCTCGCCCGTGCCGTGGCTGAGCAACCCGTGGCTGATCAAGCTGGTGATCGCGCTGCTGATGACCTGGATGTGGACCGGCTACAACATGATCATCTACCTGGCCGGCCTCCAGGCGATCCCGACCTCGGTCTACGAGGCGGCGAAGATGGACGGTGCCGGCCCCGTGCGCACGTTCTTCCAGATCACCATTCCGATCATGCGGCCGATCATCCTGTTCACCGTCGTCATCTCGACCATCAACGGCCTGCAGAGCTTCAGCGAACCCCAGGTCCTCTTCGCCAGCAACGCCGCCAACCAGAACCTCGGCGGCCCGGGCCAGGCGGGCCTGACCACGCTGCTGTACTTCTACCAGTCGGCCTTCCTCAACAACGACTACGGCTACGGCGCGGCCATCGTGTGGGCGTTCTTCGTACTGATCATGGTGCTCGTCGTCATCAACTGGCGCCTCGTGCAGCGCGGGAGGAAGTCATGACGACAGCGGACACGACGCGGCCGGCCACGGGCGCGCGGCGGCTGCGCCGCCCCAAGGGCCTGACCGCGCACATCCTCCTCATCCTGGCCGTCCTCATCTCGGTCTTCCCGTTCGTGTGGACGATCGTCATGGCGACCAACACCACCGAGGACATCTACAAGAGCCCGCCCAAACTGACCTTCGGCTCCCACCTGCTGGAGAACATCCGCCACGTGCTGAACACCATCGACTTCTTCGGGTCGATGCTCAACACGATCGTCGTCGCCTGCGTCACCACCGCCCTGGTGCTGTTCGTCGACTCGCTGGCGGCCTTCGCCTTCGCCAAGTTCGACTTCCCCGGGCGCAAGGTGCTCTTCGGCACGTTGCTGGTGTTCATGATGCTGCCGCTCCAGCTGGCCGTCCTGCCGCAGTTCATCCTCATGTCGGAGATCGGCTGGGTCGGCATGCTCAAGGCGCTCGCCCTGCCGGCCCTCGCCAACGCCTTCGGCATCTTCTGGCTGAACCAGTACATACAGAACGGCGTGCCCGACGAACTGCTCGACGCCGCGCGCATCGACGGCGCCGGGTTCTTCCGCCAGTACTGGAACATCGCGCTGCCGATGATCAAACCCGCGCTGTCCTTCCTCGCCATCTACGCCTTCGTCAACGCCTGGAACGACTACGTCTGGCCGCTCATCGTGCTCACGGACCCCAGCCACGTCACGCTCCAGGTGGAGCTCGCCCAGCTCCATGTCGGCCACACCACCGACTACAGCATGGTCATGGCCGGTGTCCTCATGGCGGCCCTGCCGCTGGTCGTGGTCTTCGCGATCTTCGCTCGCGGCTTCATCGCGGGCGCGACCGAGGGAGCGGTGCAGGGGAGCTGACGCGCCCCCGCAGGGGGCGCCAACCGGCAGGAGGCCCCGAGCTCGTGGTCGTCGGGCCGCGAGCGCGAGCGACGAGGGAGGCAAGCAGTGACGGACGTCGACGCCGAGGGCAGCGCACGCGCCAAGGTGCTCGTCGTCGGCATGGACGGGCTCCGCCACGACCGGTTGATCCGATCCCACGCCACCGCACCCGTGCTGCACGGCCTGATGGCCGCGGGCGCCCACGGCAGCAGCCTGCTGCCCTACGGCGAGGCGGACGGTCAGGCCGAGCACGGACCGTCGACCAGCATGGCCTACACCGACTCCGGCCCCGGCTGGTCGAGCGTGCTGACCGGGGTGTGGCCCGACCTCCACGGGGTGACCGGCAACGACTTCACCGGCGCCGACTACACCCGCTTCCCCGACTTCCTCAGCCGCGCCGTCAGCGCGCGGCCCGCACTGCGCACCGCGGCCGCGGTGTCCTGGCCGGAGCTGGTCCACCGCGGCACCCTCGGCCCGGCCATCGGCCGGCGCGCGGTCCACGACGGCGAGTCCGCCGGCTACGAGACCGCGGACCGCCTCGTCGCCCGCACCGCCGCACAGTGGCTCACCGAGGACGACCTGGACGCCGTGTTCGTGTACTTCGGCGCCACCGACGAGGCCGGCCACGCCACAGGTCCCTTCAGCCCCGCCTACGACCGGGCCCTCCTCGCCCAGGACACCCACCTCGGGCGGCTGCTGGAGGCGATAGACGCGCGGCGCGCCCACGAGCACTGGACCGTGCTGGTCACCACGGACCACGGTCACCTCGACACCGGCGGCCACGGCGGCGACACGCATGCCGAACGGGAGGTCTTCGTCATCCTCGCCGAGCCCGGCATGCCCGGCGGCACCCGGCTGGACGCGCCCCGCCTGATCGACATCGCCCCCACCGTCCTGGACCGTCTCGGCATCCCCGTCGACCCCGCCTGGGGCCTGCGGGGCCGTGCCCTGCCCCGGTCCACCTCACCGACTTCGGATTGGCCATGACCGACGCACTCCCCGATCCCCTGATCGCCCTGCGCCCCTGGGAAGCACCCGAGGTGACCTCCTGGGGGCGCCGGCCCATGAACGCCGTGGACCGGAGGGCCGGGGCCGTCTCCCTGGACGGCGACTGGCGCTTCCAGCTGCTGCCCGCGCCGGACGCCCCGCTCGGGGAGGTCTGGTCGTCGTCGTACGTCCCCGGTGTCTGGACCATGCAGGGCACGGACGACCTTCCGCGGTACCTGAACATCCGCATGCCGTTCCCGGAGTTCCCGCCCGGCGTGCCCGCCGCCAACCCGACGGGCGTGTACGAGCGCACGGTCGACGTCCCCGCCGAGTGGGCCGGGCGCCGGATCGTGCTCCAGGTCGGGGCCGCGGAGAGCGTGCTGCTGGTGCACGTGGACGGGCGGCCCGTCGGCATCTCCAAGGACTCCCATCTGGCGGCCGAGTTCGATCTGACTCCGGTGGTGCGCCCCGGGGAGCGGGCCACTGTGCGCCTGACCGTCGTGAAGTGGTCGGACGCCTCGCACATCGAGGACCAGGACCAGTGGTGGCACGGCGGCATCACGCGTTCGGTGCTGCTGTACGCCACCGACCCGCTGTATCTCGCGGACGTGACGGTGCGGGCCCGCCACGACGGTGACCTGCGCGTCGACTGCCTGGTGCGGGACGCGGGCGGCGCCCTGCCCGAGGGCTGGTACGTCAGCGGGGAGCTGGACGGGGCGCTGCTCACGCAGGACGCGGAGTTCGACCGGGCCAATGCCGAGGACGAGCGCGTCTCCGCCTTCCTCGGCGAGGTCCGGCTGCGGACCGCCGTGCCGGACGTGCGCACCTGGACCGCCGAGACGCCCGAGCTGTACGGCCTGACCGTCCGGCTGCACCGCGCCGACGGCACGGTCGCCGACAGCTCGCACCACCGGATCGGCTTCCGTGACGTCGAGATCACCGGCCGGGACCTGCTGGTCAACGGCGAGCGCGTGTTCATCCGGGGCGTCAACCGGCACGACTTCCACCCGCTGACCGGCCGGACGGTGTCGTACGACGACATGCGCGCGGACCTCGTCCTGCTGAAGCGGTTCGGCTTCAACGCGATTCGCACCGCCCACTACCCGAACGACCCGGCGCTGTACGACCTGGCCGACGAGCTCGGCTTCTACGTCGTCGACGAGGCCGGCATCGAGTCCCACGACCACGCCCACGAGATCGCCGACGACCCGCGCTATCTGGGCGCCTTCGTGGACCGGGTCGCGCGGATGGTGCTACGGGACAAGAACCACCCGTCCGTCATCATCTGGTCGCTGGGCAACGAGTCCGACTACGGCGCGAACCACGACGCGGCCGCGGGCTGGGTACGCCGGCACGACCCGACCCGGCCCCTGCAGTACGAGGGCGCGGCCAAGCGCGGCTGGGCCGATCCGGACCTGGCCTCCGACATCGCCTGCCCGATGTACGCCCCGCTTCAGGAGTGCCTGGCGCACGCCATGTCCGGGACGCAGACCAAACCGCTCATCCAGTGCGAGTACTCGCACGCCATGGGCAACAGCAACGGCACGCTCGCGGACCATTGGGCCGCCATCGAGGCCACCCCGGGTCTTCAGGGCGGGTTCATCTGGGAGTTCTGGGACCACGGCATCCTCCAGCGTGTGAACGACGGCAGACCGGCCGGGCGTGGCGGCGCCGGGCTCTACGACAACGGTGTCGCCGCGCCCGGGCACCGCTGGGCGTACGGCGGCGACTTCGGGGAGACCGACCACGACGGCGCCTTCATCGCCGACGGTGTCGTCTTCCCCGACCGCACCCCCAAGCCCGTGATGTTCGAGCACCGGGAGATCGCCGCGCCGGTGCGCATCGAGTCCTTCCGGCACGAGGGCATCGTCCTGGGCAACCACCAGCATTTCCGGGGCCTGGACTGGCTGTCCGGCGAGTGGCAGCTGGCCCTCGCCGACGGCGGTACCCGGACCGCACCCGCCGAGCTGCCCGATCTGCGGCCGGGCGAGACGGCCGCCGTACCGCTGCCCTTCGAGCTGCCGGAGGACGGCGGCGAGGCGTGGCTGACGCTGCGGGTCACGACGGCCCGGGACGAGCCGTGGGCGCCGCGCGGCACGGTCGTGTGCCTGCCCCAGGTACGGCTGCGGCACGCGCCCCCGACGAAGCACGCCCGCGTCACGCACCGCGTCGTGGAGGTCGACGAGGACGGGCTGCTGGTCCATCCGCTGCTGACGGCCGGCCCCACGCTGTCGCTGTGGCGGGCGCCCACCGACAACGACGAACTGGGCGGCATGGCGGCCCGCTGGCGGGACTGGGGGCTCGACGCGCTCACCCGCAAGGTCGTCGCCGTACGGCGGGACCCGGGGCGGGTCACGGTCGTCTGCGACCACCTCGGCCCGGGCGGGACCGTCCGGCACGAGCAGGTGTTCACGGCGGTCGAGGGCGGGCTCCTCGTGGAGGAGTGCGCCGAGCTGCCCGAGGCGCTGGACGACGTGGCCCGGGTCGGGTCGGTCTTCGAGACGACCGCCGGGCTGAACCTCCTGGAGTGGTTCGGGCAGGGCCCCTGGGAGTCGTATCCGGACCGGGGCGCGGGCGCGCCCGTCGGCCACCACTCGCTGCCGGTGGACGAGCTGTTCACGCCCTATCTGCGGCCCCAGGAGAGCGGCGGGCGGCACGGCGTGCGGCGGTTCACGCTGTCCGCGCCGGACGCGACCGGGCTCGCGGTGCGGCTGGACCGGCCCCGCCAGGTCTGTGTGACCCGCCATCGAGCGGCCGACCTCGCCTCGGCCGCGCATCACGACGAACTCGTGTCGCGGGCGGGGTGCGTGGTGCACATCGACGCGGCGCACCGCGGTCTGGGCACGGCGTCGTGCGGGCCCGACACCTTCGCCTCCTACCTCGTCGCCGCCGGCGTCCATCGCTGGAGCTGGACGCTGCGCGTTCTCTGACTTCTCCCCTCCCCTGTCGCCTTCTCCGACCTCTCCGAGACTCCCTCCCTGTCACCCTCCTGGAGCACCCGTGTGCACTTCGCATGATCACGACCTGGGCGAGGCCCCCCAGGCCGACGCCGGAAGACGCGGCTTCCTGCGCGCCACCGCCCTGCTCGGCGCGACCGCCACGGCGGCGGCCGCGCTGCCGGCCGTCACCGCCCGGGCAGCTCCGGCGAGTTGGCGCCCCGACCCGCGCAGCCGCCGCTTCACGCTCGCCGTGATGCCGGACACGCAGTACCTCTTCGACGGGCCGAGCATCGACAAGGCACCCGTCGAGGCGTCGCTGCGCTATCTGCTGGAGCACGGCAGGGAGGAGAACCTCGTCTTCCTGTCCCACCTGGGGGACCTCACCCAGAACGGCGCGCAGGAGGAGTTCGCGGCGATCGGCGAGGCGTTCTCGCTGCTGGACCGGCGGGGCGTCGGCTACAGCGTGCTGGCCGGCAACCACGACGTGAAGTCGTCGACGACCGACCAGCGCGGTGCGACGCCGTATCTGGACGCCTTCGGCCCCGAGCGGTTCAAGGGGCAGCGGACGTTCGGCGGTGCCTCCCCGGACGGCTACAACACCTTCCACCTGTTCACCGCGGGCGGCCGGGAGTGGCTGGTGCTCGCGCTGGACTGGCGGCTGTCGCCGCAGGGCTACGCGTGGGCGAAGGAGGTCATCGCGCGGCATCCGAAGACGCCCGTGATCCTCACGACGCACGAACTGGTCGTGGAGGACGACTCGTTGTCGGAATACGGCCGGCAGCTGTGGGACCAGCTGGTCGAGGACCACGACCAGGTCTTCCTCACCCTCAACGGGCACTACTGGCCCGCCGCCCGCGCGACGCGCAAGAACGCAGCCGGGCACGACGTCCATCTGCATCTGACGAACTACCAGAACCGCTACTTCGGCGGCGCGGCGATGATCCGCCTCTACCGGTTCGACCTGGACCGGAACGTCATCGACGTGGAGACCGTCTCGCCGTGGATCCTGGGCCGGGCGGGGAAGGGGCTCAACGAGCTGGAGCGGCAGGAGATGGAGCTGAGCGGCGACGCCGACCGGTTCTCCGTGGAGATCGACTTCGAGGAGCGCTTCTCCGGCTTCGCGCCCGTGCCCGCCCGTCCCGCGCGGCCCGCCTCGAAGATGCTGGTCCCGGGCACCGCGGCATACTGGCGCTTCGAGAAGCCCGTCGACGGCACGGCCGGCACGGTCCGGGACCTGTCGGGGCGGGGCAACGACCTCTCGCTGGTCACGGTGGGCGGCGGTGCGCTGGGCTGGTCGGCGGACCACCACCCCGACCAGCCGGGGCACGGCAGCCTGGAGTTCCGGGGCTTCAAGTCCCCGCTGAAGGGCGCCTACCTGCGCACGGTCGACGGGGCCCCGCTCAACTCGGCCACGTTCCAGGACGGCTACACCATCGAGGCGTTCTACCGGCTGCCCGCCGACTGGGACCCGGACCACAACGCCTGGTCCGGCCTGGTCGGCCGCACCGGCACCGGCGGTGCGGCCGGAAAGACCGCCGACGACCCCGACGAGCCGCTGGCCACGCTGTCCCTGTCCAACGACCGTGAGCCGCAGTGGGCGATGCGGCCGCTCAACCAGCAGGGCATCGCCACCAACTGGGGCCAGGAGACTCCGCTGGAGACCTGGTGGCACCTCGCGGTCGTCAACGACGGCAGGCACACCACGCTGTACGTCGAGGGCTGCCCGGTCGTCCGCAACCCCAAGGCGTCGTCCGTCGGCATCACCTCCGTCGGCCTGCCGTGGCTGCTCGGCGGCTACGAGTACGCCGGCAAGATCGACCAGATCTTCCACGGCCGGCTCGGTGACGTCCGGATCGTCGCCCGGGCGCTGCCCGTCACCTCCTTCATGAACCACTGACCTCCCAGGGAACTCTCATGACAGAGCAGCGGCTGCCCGCCTGGGCCGACCCGTCCGTCTCCCCCGCCGCCCTCGACCCCCAGGGTGTCTCCCGCCGCGCACTCCTGCGCCGCGCGGGCCTGTTCGGCGCCGCGTTCGCCCTGGGCCCGGCGGCGACCCCGGCCCTGGCCGCCGACAGCACCAGCGAACGGCCGGGCGGCGAGGATCCCCGGCTCGCCTACCTCGTCGGCGACCACCACATCCACTCCGTCTACAGCCACGACGCCAAGTACACCTTCTCCCAACTGGCCGCCGCGGGCGCGAAGTACGGCCTGGACTGGATGGTGTTCACCGAGCACTCCAACTTCGGGCACGCCGACTTCGGGGCCGCGCTGGAGCACCGGGAGATCCTGGACGCCCGGGCGGAGAACCCGCGTCAGCTGATCTTCCAGGGCCTGGAGTGGTACATCCCGGCGGCCGAGCACTGCACGGTGTTCACCCCGCCCGGCCGGAACGAGGTGGATCTGCTCACCCGGTTCGAGCGCGCCTACGACGGCAAGCTCCTCGGCTACGACAAGGGCGGCCCCGCCGACGCGGACACCGCCCGCAACGAGGCACACGCCGTCAAGGCCCTCAAGTGGCTGGCGGAGCAGCGCCGTTCCGGCTACGTCGACGACGTCCTGGTCCTCGCCAACCATCCCATGCGCCTGGGCATCGATTCCCCGCACGAGATGCGCAACTGGCGGGACGCGGCCCCCGGGATCATGATCGGCATGGAGGGCGCTCCGGGCGCCCAGGGCGCCGCCATCCCCGGCTGGCGTGGAGCCACCTCCATCCGCGGCGAGTACGAGAACAAGCCGTCCGCGCAGTCCTGGCCCGGCTACCCGGCGGACGCCTACCTGACGTACGGCGGTTTCGACTGGGCGACCGCCACCGTCGGCGGCCTGTGGGACTCGATGCTCGCCGAGGGGCGGCTGTTCTCGGTCACCACCAACTCCGACGCCCACCGGATCGTCTTCGACACCTGGAAGAACGGCGACTGGCAGCCCGGCCAGACCTTCGACAGCACCGGGAAGCTGCCCGACCCGGTGAACACGGACACCCCGCAGCCGGGCAGCGACTTCTGGCCCGGCCAGTTCAGCCGTACCCACGTGGGCGTGACCCGCTACGGCTACCGTGCGGTCATGGCAGGCCTGCGCGCGGGCCGGGTCTGGCTCGACCACGGGCATCTGCTCGACGGGCTCGACGTCCGGCTGAAGCGGGACGGCGACCGGGGCCGGGGCGTGACGCTGGGCGGCCGGCTGCGGGTCCGCAAGGGCGAGAAGCTCACCCTGAACGTCACCGTGACGACCGCCTCCCGGCCCAACCCGCAAGGCATCCTGCCCGAGTTGGCGCACGTGGACGTCATCCGGGGCGCGGTGCGCGGCCCGGTCGCCGACCGCGACACCTGGAAGGCCCCCGACACCCGCGTCGTCCGCTCGCAGGACGTCTCCGGCCGCACGGGCACCTACACGCTGCGCATCCCGCTGACCGCGGGCGAGGAGTCCTTCTACGTCCGGCTGCGCGGCAGCGACGGCAACCGCCACGGCACCGGCTACCTCGGCGCCTCGGTCGACCCGCACGGGCCCGTTCCGCACGCGCCCGGAGACGGTGACCCGTGGGCGGATACGTGGTTCTATTCGAACCCGGTATTCGTCGACGTGGAAGGTGCCTGACCTGATGAGACGTCAACTGCTCGCCGCCACAGCGTTATTGGCCGCCTCCACGCTGGGCGCCGGTACGGCCTCGGCCGCCGGTGCCCCGCAGTGGACGCAGACCGGAACGGCGTACACCGACACCCTCGGCGGCGGGCAGGGCCTGGCCAGCCGCGCGGACGGCTCCCTGCTGTACCGCGGGCTGGCCTCCATCCCGCTGGGCCTGCGGGTCAAGGGCTGGAACCACATAGGCGACCCGGACATCGCGCGCGGCCATGTCTTCGACGCCTACCAGGGACCGGACACGGCCACGTCGAAGATGTTCGCGGTCACCACCCCGGCCGGGAAACGCTACGAGTACGTCCACCCGCTGAACCCGGGCGAGAAGCTGAACAACTCCTTCGCCGCCGTCTCGCCCGACGGTCAGTGGCTGGTCTCGGGCGAGTGGGGCACGCAGAACCGGCTCCAGGTGTTCCCGTCACCCCTGCTCAACCCCTCCACACCGCCCACCGGCGGTGAACTGAAGGAGGCCGGGCAGATCACCCTGGACAAACCGGTGCGTGACATCCAGGGCTGTGACTTCGTCACCGACACCCGCCTGCTGTGCGCGTCGAACGACGCCTCGGGCACCCTCTTCCCGGAGATCCGGCCGCTGCTCCGGGTCGACCTGCCCCACAAGCCGGACGGGCGGCCGGTCACCGGCACGGTGACGAGCCTCTTCGCGCTGCCGCAGCGCAGCGCGTGCACGGGCACCTTCGAGACGGAGGGCGTCGACTACGACGCGAACAGCGGCACCCTGCGGGCGCAGGTGATCCCGCCGGGCGTGTGCGCGGTCTCGACGGCCGTCCACGCGTACCAGCAGGTCACGGACTGATCGAGCGGAGGTACGGTGGGCCGCGTGACCGGTGAAGAGTCGCTGCGGCCCCAGTCCCTCATGCTGACGTTCCTGGGCGACCAGGTGCTCGGGCGCGATGTGTGCGTGTACTCGGGCAGCGTCATCGACGTGTTCGCCCGCGCGGGCATCGGCGAGCAGGCGACCCGCTCGACGCTGACCCGGATGGTGGGCCGTGACCTGCTGCGCCGCCAGCGAGAGGGCCGCCGGATGTACTTCGGGCTGACCGAGCGCTCGGAGGCCGTGCTGCGCGACGGCGAGCGGCGCATCTGGCAGACCGGCGCCGTCAACCGGCACTGGGACGGCACCTGGACCCTGCTCGGTTTCTCCCTGCCCGAGTCCTGGCAGCGCCAGCGGCACGACCTGCGCTCCCAGCTGACCTGGAGCGGCTTCGGGCCGCTGTTCAACGGCCTGTGGATCGCGCCGGGCGAGGTCGAGGTGTCGGCGCTGGTCGCCGAGCTCGGCCTGTCCGCCCATGTGAAGGTCTTCCGCGCGCACGCCGACGCCGGGACGGACATCGGGCAGATGATCGAGGAGACGTGGGAGCTGTCCGACCTGGCCGGCCGCTACGAGGCGTTCGTACGGCGCTGGCAGCCCTGGGAGGAGGAGCTGCCGGACGCCGACGACGCTCTCGTGCTACGGCTGCGGTTGCAGACCGAGTGGCTCCGCATCGTCCGGCGCGATCCGCGCCTGCCGGTCAAGCACCTGCCGGACGACTGGCCGGCGGAACAGGCGGAGAAGACGTTCCGGGCCGTGCACGACCGGCTCTCACCGCTCGCGCGTGACGCCTCGGAACGCCTTCTCGACCTGGTGCCCGCGCGGCCTCAGGCGTAGAACCGCGACAGGCTCTGGAGCACCGCGGCCGGCTTGCCGCCGCCCTCGATCTCGATGGCGCCGTCGACGGTGATCTGCACTCCGCCCGGCACCTCCTCGACCTCGGCGAGTTTCGCCGTCAGCCGGATGCGGGAGCCGACCTTCACCGGGGAGGGGAAACGCACCTTGTTGAGGCCGTAGTTGACCTTCGTCGTCACGCCCTGGACGTCCAGCAGCCCGGTGAACAGCGGGATGAAGAGGGAGAGGGTGAGGTAGCCGTGCGCGATGGGGGCGCCGAAGGGGCCCTCCTTGGCCTTCTCGGGGTCCACGTGGATCCACTGGTGGTCCCCGGTCGCGTCGGCGAAGGTGTCGATCCGCTCCTGCGTGACCTCGATCCACTCGCTGGTGCCGAGGTCGCTGCCCGCGAGCTTCTTCAGTTCGTCGAGGCCGTTGACGGTGATGCTCATGGAGCCGTCCTTCACTGGGAGTCGGTGCCGTAGCGCTTGCGCACACGGGATTTGAGGAGCTTCCCGGAGGCGGTGCGGGGCAGTTCGTCCGCCACCACGACCGACTTCGGGATCTTGTACTTGGCGAGGCGGCCGGCGAGCGACGCGAGCACCTCGTCGGGGTCGAGTGCGGCGCCTTCGCGGGGCACGACGACCGCGCGGGGCACCTCGCCCCACTTGTCGTCCGGCACCCCGATCACCGCGCACTCGACGATGTCCGGGTGGGCGAGGAGCTGGTCCTCGATCTCGGCGGGGTAGATGTTCTCGCCACCGGAGATGATCATGTCCTTGATGCGGTCGACGATGTAGACGTAGCCGTCCTCGTCGATCTGGGCGGCGTCGCCGCTGCGGAACCAGCCGTCCGCGAAGGACGCGGCCGTCTCCTCGGGCAGCCCCCAGTAGCCGGGCATGACGTGCGGCCCGCGCACCACGACCTCGCCCACTTCGCCGACGTCGACCGGCGCGAGGTCGGGCCGTACGACGCGTACGTCGCTGAAGAAGTGCGGCACACCCGCGGAACCCGCCTTGCCGACGGCGTGCTCGGCGTCCAGGAACAGCGTGCCGGGGGCGGCCTCGGTCATGCCGTAGCCCTGGAGGAAGGTCAGGCCGCGCCGCTGGTACGCCGCGATCAGCGGGGTCGGGACCGGGGAGCCGCCGCAGGTCAGGATGCGCAGCGACGACAGGTCGGCGTCCGGCCAGCGCGGGTGCCGGGCCACCTGGTCGAACATGGTGGGCACGCCGAACATGAAGGTGATCCGGTGCCGTTCGATCAGGTCGAAGGTGGCGTCCGGGTCGAAGGCCTCGACCAGGACGCAGGTGCCGC
Organism: Streptomyces afghaniensis; assembly: GCF_044327915.1. NCBI lineage: Bacteria > Bacillati > Actinomycetota > Actinomycetes > Kitasatosporales > Streptomycetaceae > Streptomyces > Streptomyces afghaniensis. The sequence continues at coordinate 1,142,130 of NZ_JBIRGJ010000001.1, read as the reverse complement.
CCTTCAGCAGGACCGGCAGGGTCAGCATGTTCAGGCCGGCCGTGTGGAACAGCGGGGCGGAGACCAGGGCGCGTTCGTCGGCGACCAGGTCGTGGTCGATGAGGACGTTGATCGCGTTCCACGTGAGGTTGCCGTGGGTGAGCATCGCGCCCTTGGGACGGCCGGTCGTCCCGGAGGTGTACATGATGATGCAGGTGTCGTCGGGGGCGACGGGCGTGTCGATGGGCTCCCGGGAGGCCGAGGCCAGCGCCTCCTCGTACTCGGCGCCCACTTCGACGTACGTACGGACGTCGGTGCTGCCCGGCAGTCCCGCGACGAGGCCGGCGTGCGAGGGGCCGTAGACGAGGGCCTTGGCGCCGGAGTCGGCGAGCTGGTAGGCGATCTCGGGGCCGGCCAGGCGGGTGTTGAGGGGGACGAAGACCGCGCCGAGCGTGCCGGCGGCGAACAGGGTCTCCAGGTAGGAGGGGTGGTTCGGGCCGAGGTAGGCGATGCGGTCGCCGCGGCGCACGCCCCTCTCGCGCAGGGCGTGGGCGAGGCGGGTGGTGCGGTCGTACAGGCCGGCGTAGGTGCGGGTGGTGTCGCCGTGGATCAGGGCGGTGCGGTGCGGGGTCTTGCGGGCCCGGCGTGCGGGCCATGACCCCAGTCCCTCGTTGCGCATGTCACGCCCCTTACGGTTTCGTCAGCCCGAGCAGACGGGCGGCGTTCTCCTTGAGGATCTTCGGCCGGACCTCTTCCTTGATCGTCAGCTTGTCGAAGTCGGCGAGCCAGCGGTCGGGGGTGAGGACGGGGAAGTCGGAGCCGAAGAGCACCTTGTCCTTCAGCAGCGTGTTCGCGTACTGCACGAGCTGTGGCGGGAAGTACTTCGGCGACCAGCCGGACAGGTCGATGTGCACGCCCGGCTTGTGCGTGGCGACGGCCAGGGCCTCGTCCTGCCAGGGGAACGACGGGTGCGCCAGGATGATCTTCAGGTGCGGGAAGTCGGCGGCGACGTCGTCGACGTGCAGCGGGTTGGAGTACTTCAGGCGGATCCCGCCGCCGCCCGGCACCCCGGCGCCGATGCCGGTCTGGCCGGTGTGGAACAGGGCGATCGTGCCGGTCTCCTCGATGACCTCGTAGAGGTCGTAGGCCACCGACCGGTCGTTGGGGAAGAAGCCCTGGATGCTGGGGTGGAACTTGAAGCCCTTCACCCCGTACTCCTCGACCAGGCGGCGAGCCTGCTTCACCCCCGCCTTCCCGCGGAAGGGGTCGATGGAGGCGAAGGGGATGAGGACGTCGGCGTTGGCGGCGGCGGCCTCGGCGACCTCCTCGTTCGGGACGGGCGCCGTGCCGGTGGCGGACTCGGCGTCGACCGTGAAGATCACGGCGGCCATCCTCCGCTCGCGGTAGTACGCGGCGGTCTCCTCCAGGGTCGGCTTCCGCTTGCCCTCGACCTTGAAGTAGGCCGAGGAGGCGTCGTGCAGGTCGTCGTCCAGGGAGGAGTGGCCCTTGGAGGACACCTCGGCGTGGGTGTGGACGTCGATCGCGACGAGGTCGTTCAGGTCCATCACGCCTCCGGGAACTTCGGTGCCGGGATGCCGACCGACTGGAGTTCGGCACCGACCGAGGTGGGCCAGGCGTCCGCCAGGGCGCCGGGGGTCCAGCCGCCGTCGGCGTAGGCCGCCCTGATCTCCTGCGGATGCGACCAGAGTGCCACCTTGTCACCGCCGATGCCGATGGCCTGCCCGGTGATGCCGCGCGCGGCCTCGGAGGCCAGGAACGGGACCAGGGCGGCGCAGTCCTCGGGGGTGCCGAATCCCTCGCCCTTGCGCAGGAAGTCCGGCAGCGGCTCGCCGCTCCTCATGGCCTCGATGTACGGGGCGAAGGCCGGGATCGTCTCGGTCATCGCGGTCGCGGCGACCGGCACGATCGCGTTGACGGTGATGTTCGCGCGACCCAGCTCCATGGACCAGGTGCGGGCCATCGCCGCGATGCCGGCCTTCGCGGCGGCGTAGTTCGTCTGGCCGAAGTTGCCACGCTGCCCGGCCGGGGAGCCGACCAGGATCAGCGAGCCGCCCTCGCCCTGCTCGCGCATCCGGACGGCGGCGGCGCGGGCGCAGGTGAAGGTGCCCTTGAGGTGGGTGGTGATCACCGCGTCGAAGTCGTCGTCGGTCATCTTCCACAGCACCTTGTCGCGGAGGATGCCCGCGTTGGTGACGAGGACGTCCAGTCGGCCGAACTCCTCGACCGCGCGGTTCACCAGCCGCTCGGCGGCCTCGGAGGTGCCGACCGGGACCACCTCCGCCACTGCCTTGCCGCCCGCCTCGGTGATGGACTTCACGGCCGCCTCGGCCACGGCCTCGTCGACGTCGTTGACGACCACGGATGCGCCGTGGGCGGCCAGGGCGTGGGCGTAGGCGAGGCCGAGGCCCCGGCCGCTGCCGGTGACGACGGCGACCTTGCCGGAGAGATCGATGCTGGGCACGGGTGGGTCCCTTCACGCGGGTTCGACTTCGAGATCGAAGCTAAGAGCAATAATTGTTGACGTCAATAGTTGTTGGCGACCCAAAGGTGCGAGATGCTGGGATCCCAGGAAGCACCGAGCACAGGGAGCCCGTCATCACACGCCAGAACGTCACCCCGAAGCCCATCGACGCGCACGAGCCGTGGATGCGCGGGCTGCACGCCGACACGGGCTACCTGCTGTACCGCCTGGGCCTGCGCTCGGGACAGCTCTTCAACGCCTGCCTCCAGGAGTCGGGCCTGCGCCTGCGCCACTACGCGGTACTGCGCTTCCTCGCCACCTCCGAGGGCGCCCTCCAGCGCGAGCTGAGCACCCGGCTCGGCTACGACCCGAGCGCGATCGTCGGCCTGGTCGACGACCTGGAGAAGCAGGGCTTCGCCGAGCGCCGCCCCTCCCCCGACGACCGCCGCAGCCGGATCGTCGCGCTGACCGAGAAGGGCCGCGCGTTCCTGCGCGACACCGACGAGGCCGGCCAGCGGGTGACGAACGAGCTCCTGGGCCCGCTGGACCCGGCCGAGCGGGACGCGCTGCACGCGCTGCTGCTGCGGATCGCCGAAGACGGGCTGAACTGATGTTGTGCAAATGATTGACGGCTGCACGATGGGTGCATAACTTCATCGGCCAACCGAGACCCGTCCCCAGGGAGCTCCCGTGCAGCCATCCCCTCCTGCCGCTCAACCCGCCCCCGATTCGCGACAGTTGCGCCGCGTTGCCGTCTCCGGCCTGCTCGGAACGGCCGTCGAGTTCTACGACTTCCTCGTCTACGGCACGGTCGCCGCGCTCGTCTTCGGCGAGCTGTTCTTTCCCCGGGCCGACCCGGCGGTCGGCACCATCGCGGCTTTCGGCACCTTCGCAGCGGGCTATCTCGCCCGGCCGCTCGGCGGCATCGTCTTCGGCCACTTCGGCGACCGCATCGGCCGCAAGTCGATGATGCTGCTGACCATGGTCCTGATGGGCTCGGGCAGCTTCCTCATCGGCCTGCTGCCGACGTACGACGCGATCGGCGTCTGGGCCCCGATCCTGCTGGTCGCCCTGCGCGTGGTGCAGGGCATCGCGATCGGCGGCGAGTGGGGCGGCGCGATGCTCATGGTCGTCGAACACGCCGAGCACGCGCAGGGTTCCCGGCGCGGCCTGTGGTCCAGCTTCACCCAGCTCGGCGCCCCGCTCGGTTCCGTGCTGTCGGCCGGTGTGGTCACCATCGTCGCCGGCCTGCCCGACGACGAGTTCCGCTCCTGGGGCTGGCGGGTGCCGTTCCTGCTGAGCATCGTGCTGCTGGCCGTCGGGCTGTTCGTGCGCCTCAAGGTCGCCGAGAGCCCGCTGTTCGCCCAGGTCAAGCGGCAACCGGTGGACAAACCGCCGATCGTCGAAGTGCTGCGCCGTCCGAAGCCCGTGCTGCTCGCCGCGTGCGTCGGCATCGGCGCGTTCACCGCCCAGTCGCTGCTGACGAGCTTCATGATCTCCTACGCCGTCGACGAGGGGTACACCCGCCCGCAGGTGCTGACCGCGGTGACCGTCGCCTCCTGCGTGGCCCTCGTCGTCCTGCCCGCCGCGTCCACGCTGTCGGACCGGGTCGGCCGCCGGCCCGTCGTGCTCGCCGGAGCGGTCGCCTCGGCCGCGCTCGCCTTCCCCGTGCTGGCGCTGGTCGACTCCGGCTCGCCCGGGCTGCTGATCCTCGCCCTCGCTCTCGGTCACGGTGTCGCCCAGTCCACGATGTACGGACCGCTCGGCGCCCTGCTCACCGAGATGTTCGGCACCCGCGTCCGCTACACCGGCGCCTCCCTCGGCTACCAGGCGGCCACCCTGGTCGGCGCCGGCTTCTCCCCGCTCATCGCCGGCAGCCTCCTCGCCTCGTACGGAGGCGGAAGCACGCCTGTCTCGCTGCTGCTGTGCGCAGGCGCGGCGATCACCGCCGTCACCGTGTGGCGACTGCGCGAGACGCACACCGACGCCCTCGACTCCCCCGCCCCCACCACCCCCACCCTGGAAGGGACCCCCCGTTGAGGATCCGCCTCGCTTTACTGACCGCCTGCCTGTCCCTCGCGACCGCGCTGCCCGCGCAGGCCGCCCCCAGCGACACCCACCTGGAGGGCCGGCTCGCCTCCGGCGCCGCGTACGTCATGGACGTCCCCGCGTCCTGGAACGGCACCGTGCTGCTGTTCAGCCACGGCTACAACCCGGCCGGAGCCCCCAACCCGGCCCAGAACACCCCGCGTACGGCCGACCGGGACAAGCTGCTGGCCGAGGGCTACGCCCTGATCGGCTCCTCGTACGCGACGAACGGCTGGGCCGTCACCGAGGCGGTGCCCGACCAGCTCGCCACGCTGGACCTGTTCACCGAGAAGTTCGGGGCGGCCCGGCGCACGCTCGCCTGGGGCACCTCGTACGGCGGTTTCGTCACCACGATGCTCGCCGAGCGGCACGCCGACCGGTTCGACGGTTCACTGTCCATGTGCGGGCTGGTGCAGGGCGGCGTCGCCAACTGGAACAGCACCCTGGACCCGGTGTTCGCGCTGCGTACGCTCCTCGCGCCGGACTCCGGGATCCGGCTCACGGGCTTCGCCGGCCAGACGGAGGCGGTGGCCGCCGGGAAGGCGCTCACGACGAAGGTCGACGCCGCGCAGAAGACCCCCGAGGGCCGGGCGCGGATCGCCCTCGCCGCCGCCCTGCACAACATCCCCGGCTACAACGACGCCTCGCAGACCGTGCCGGGCCCGACGGACTGGCAGACCCAGCAGGTCAACCAGTACTCCGCCGTCCGGGGCCTGCTCGACAGGCCCGCGTTCAGCTGGCGGCAGGAGGCCGAGAGCCGGGCGGGCGGCAACCCGTCGTGGAACACCGGTGTCGACTACACGGCCATGCTCGCCCGCTCCCCGCTGTACAAAGAGGTGACGGAGCTCTACAAGGAGGCGGGACTGTCCTTGCGTACCGACCTCTCGGCCCTGGCCCGGGCACCCCGGATATCCGCCGATCAGCCGGCCGCGCGGTGGATGCGGAACACCAGCGTGCTCTCCGGCCGGCTGGCCGACCCGCAGCTGAACATCCACACGACCGGTGACGCGCTGATACCGGTGCAGGCGGAGAGCGCCTACCGGCGGGCGGCCGGCGCGGCCGGCTCCGCACCGCTGTTCCGCCAGGCCTACGTCGACGCCCCCGGCCACTGCACGTTCACCCCCGGCGAGACCCTGGCCGCCCTGCACACCCTGGAACACCGCCTGGACACGGGCCGGTGGGACACCTCGCCCGCCGCACTCAACTCCCGTGCGACAGCCGCGGATCCGACCGCCGACCCCCGCTATGTCCCGTACCGGCCGGCCGCCTACCCCCGCCCCTACGACCTCGCCCACCCGGGAGACACCCGGCCATGACCGCACTGCCCCGAGTCCTCGGCTCCGCTCAGTCAGGGGGCGCCGCCCCGACCGCGACCGACCGGCTGCTGTCCGTCCTCGCGGCCTTCGACCACGAGCACCCGGCCCTGTGTCTGACGGACATCAGCCGACGGGCCGGGCTGAGCCTGACCACCGCGCACCGGCTGGTGGGCGCGCTCACCGAGTGGGGAGCCCTGGAACGGGACGAGTCCGGCGTCTACCACGTCGGGCTCCGGCTCTGGGAGATCGCCGCACTGGCGCCGCGCGGTCTCGCCCTGCGGCAGATCGCGCTGCCGTACCTGGAGGACCTGTACGAGGCGACGCACGAGAACGTGCAGCTGGCGGTGCGGGACGGCACGGACGTCGTCTACATCGAGTGGCTGTCGGGGCGGTCGGCGGTCGGTGTGCACATCCGCGTGGGCGCGCGCTGGCCGCTGCACGCCACCGGGGTCGGGCTCGCCCTGCTGGCGCACGGGGACCCGGAGTTCCAGGAGGAGTACTGCGCGGGCACACTCGCGTCCTTCACGCCGTACACGATCACCGACCCGGCGCGGCTGCGGCGGGCGCTCGCCGAAGTGCGCCGGGCCGGCGTGGCGGTGAGCGACCGCCAGGTCACGGAGGACGCCCTGTCGGTGGCCGCGCCGGTGCGCACGGCGGACGGCTCGGTGGCCGCCGCCGTGTCCATCGTGGTGCCGCACGCCGACGCCCAGGTGCCGGTGCTGGTCCCGGCGGTTCGGGTGGCGGCGCGCGGGATCTCACGGGCGCTGGGGTGGCTGCCGGAGCGGGCCTGAACCGGCGTGGCCGGCTTACCTCGTCCCCAACAACCCGGTCGGCAGAGCCCGTTCGGGACGTGCACTCATCGGCCGCCCCGCACTTTTCCCGGCTTCACCTCTTGACGACCCGGGTGACGTGGAGCACATTGACGACACCTTGAGAGCGCTCTCAAGCTCCCCGCACCCGTACCCGTACCCGAGAGGCATCCCCACATGAGTGACACCTCCGGCAGACCCCACACACGGCGCCCTTTGCGGCGGGCGTTCGTCGCCGTCGTCAGCACACTCGGCCTCGCCGCGGTCGCCGCCACCGCCGCCACTCCCTCCGCGAGCGCCTCCGCGCCGCCGCCCCCGTCGGGCTGGAACCAGGTCTTCCTCGACGACTTCAACGGCCCGGCCGGCAGCGGCGTCAACACCTCCAACTGGCAGTACGCGACCGGCAAGGGCTACCCGGGCGGCCCCGCCAACTGGGGCACCGGCGAGATCGAGACGATGACGAGCAGCACGGACAACGTCTCCCTCGACGGCAACGGCAACCTCCGCATCACGCCCCGGCGGGACGGCGCCGGCAACTGGACCTCCGGCCGCATCGAGACCAACCGCACCGACTTCCAGCCCCCGGCCGGCGGCAAGCTCCGCGTGGAGTCGCGCATCCAGGTGCCGAACGTCACCGGAGCGGCGGCCAAGGGCTACTGGCCCGCGTTCTGGATGCTGGGCGCCCCCTACCGCGGCAACTACTGGAACTGGCCGGCCGTCGGCGAGCTGGACATCATGGAGAACACCCAGGGCCAGAACACGGTGTTCGCGACGATGCACTGCGGCACCTCCCCGGGCGGGCCCTGCAACGAGACCAGCGGCATCGGCAGTTCGACCACCTGCCAGGGCACCACCTGCCAGGCCGGCTTCCACACCTACCGGATGGAGTGGGACCGTTCGACGAGCGTCGAGGAGATCCGCTTCTACCTCGACGGCGTCAACTTCCACACCGTGCGCGCCAACCAGGTCGACGCGACGACCTGGCGCAATGCCACGGACCACGGCTTCTTCATCATCCTGAACGTCGCGATGGGCGGCGGCTTCCCGGACGCGTTCGGCGGCGGCCCCGACGCCGGGACGCAGCCCGGCCACCCGATGGTCGTCGACTACGTCCAGGTGCTGTCGTCCGGCGGCGGCACCACACCTCCCCCGACCGGCACCCGCGACGCCTACTCCACCATCCAGGCCGAGTCCTACGACGGCCAGTCCGGTGTGATGACGGAGACGACGTCCGACTCCGGCGGCGGCCAGAACGTCGGCTCGCTGGCGGGCGGCGACTGGCTGCACTTCAAGGGCGTGAACTTCGGCTCCACCTCGGCCCGGCAGTTCAGCGCCCGGGTGGCGAGCGGCGCGGCGGGCGGCGTCAGCGGACTGGTCGAGGTGCGCCTGGACAGCCGCGGCAACGCGCCCATCGGGAGTTTCGCCGTGGGCAGCACCGGCGGCTGGCAGGCGTGGCGGACCGTTCCGGCGAACATCGCCTCCGTGACGGGCACGCACGACGTGTATCTGACCTTCACCAGCGGGCAGCCGGCGGACTTCGTGAACGTCAACTGGTTCACGTTCGGGCACTGACGATCCTCGAAAAGGGGTTCCACGCGCGCGTGGAGCCCCTTTTCGCTGCCCGGATGTCCGGGCCTCAGCGCAACTCCGCCCGGAACGCCGCCGGCGTCAAGTCCGTGTGCTGGTGGAAGAACTTGGAGAAGTTCGCGGCGTCGGGGAAGCCGACCGCCGCACCGACCCGGCCGATCGGCAGGTCGGTGTGGGCGAGGAGCCGTTTGGCCTCCAGGACCACGCGCTTGTCGATGAAGGCCTTCGGCGTGTCGCCGGTCGCGCCGCGGACCGCGCGGACCAGGGTGCGGCGGGAGTAACCGAGCGCGTCGGCGTAGGCGCTGACGCTGTGGTTGGTGGCGAAGTCCTTCTCCACGGCGTCCCGGAAGAGGGTGAACGTGGAGTCGGAGGTCTGTCGTACCGACTCCGCCGAACTGGCGGCGAGATGGGCGAGCCGCAGCAGGAACGCCGTCAGAGAGTGGCGCAGGACGGCGGTGTGCAGGCTCAGCGGCAGCGTGTCCGTGTCCTCGTACTCGCGTCGCAGCTGGCCGAGCGAGTCGCGCAGACCGGCGAGTTGGGCCGCGTCGGGGCGCAGCAGCGGCGGCAGGTCGTAGCGGTACAGGCCGGTGGCCTCCACGGTCGCGCGGGGCAGGAAGCCCGGCTGCATGGTCAGCACCGTTCCGCGGTACTCGCTCGTGCGGGAGAAGCGGTGGACCTGCCCCGGGCGGATCCACAGCAGGTCCCCGGCCGTGGCCTCGTACTCGGTGAAGTCGACCATGTGCCGGACCGGGCCCTCGCCGAACAGCAGCACGACGTGGAAGTCGATGCGGTGCACGCGCTCCAGGGGCGCGTCGGCGTGCCAGGTGCGGCCGGTGCCCATCGGGCCGACCTGCATGCCGACGCCGCCGACACTCAGCTCGACCGGGAAGGGGAACGTTCTGATCCCGTCGCCGCCTTGGATGCTTCTGTCTGCCATATCCGCCATGTCCGCCTCGTACCGCCCCGTGCACGCGCCGTGCTGCCTCCGGGTGTCCCACTTTCACCACAGGCTGGCACACCGCGACCTTCCGTCGAAAAAGTCAGACTTTTAGTTTTGAAGACGTCAGACCAGCCACTTCGCTCCTATCGAGGACTTCTTGAAGATGAGCACGCAGACAGCGGACAGCTTCGAATGGACCGAACTCGACCGGCGTGCCGTCGACACCGCCCGTCTGCTGGCGGCCGATGCCGTCCAGCGGGTCGGAAACGGCCATCCCGGCACGGCGATGAGCCTGGCGCCGGCCGCCTACACGATCTTTCAGAAGGTGATGCGGCACGACCCGGCCGACCCGGAGTGGACCGGCCGTGACCGCTTCGTCCTCTCCCCCGGTCACACGTCGCTGACCCTCTACACGCAGCTGTACCTCGCGGGCTACGAGCTGGGGCTGGACGACCTGAAGGCCTTCCGCACGCACGGCTCGAAGACGCCCGGCCACCCCGAGTACGGGCACACCGCCGGCGTGGAGACCACCACCGGCCCGCTCGGCCAGGGCGTCGCGAACGCGGTCGGCATGGCGATGTCGGCCCGCTACGAGCGCGGCCTGTTCGATCCGGACGCCCCCGAGGGCGAGTCCCCCTTCGACCACACGATCTGGGCCATCGTCTCCGACGGCGACCTCCAGGAGGGCGTCTCCGCCGAGGCCTCCTCGCTGGCCGGTCACCAGAGGCTCGGCAACCTGGTCTTCCTCTACGACGACAACCACATCTCCATCGAGGGCGACACCGCGACCGCGTTCTCCGAGGACGTGCTGAAGCGGTACGAGGCGTACGGCTGGCACGTGCAGCGGATCGAGCCGCGGGAGGACGGCGACGTCGACGTGCACGCGCTGTACGGGGCGCTGAAGGAGGCTCAGGCCGAGACCGGGCGCCCCTCGATCATCGCGATGCGCACCATCATCGCCTGGCCCGCTCCGAACGCGCGGAACACCGAGGCCTCCCACGGTTCGGCGCTCGGCGAGGACGAGGTCGCCGCCACCAAGCGCCTCCTCGGCTTCGACCCGGAGCAGAGCTTCGAGGTCGCCGACGAGGTGCTGGCGCACACCCGGCAGGCCCTGGACCGGGGCGCCGAGGCGCACACCGCCTGGGACAAGCGGATCGCCGCCTGGCGCGGTGAGAACCCGGAGCGGGCCGCCACGTTCGACCGGGTCAGCAAGGGCGAGCTGCCCGCCGGCTGGGAGGACGCCCTGCCGGTGTTCGAGCCGGGCAAGGCGGTCGCCACCCGTGCCGCGTCCGGCAAGGTGCTCCAGTCCCTCGGTGCCGTCGTCCCCGAGCTGTGGGGCGGCTCGGCCGACCTGGCCGGTTCGAACAACACGACGATCGACAAGACGTCGTCCTTCCTGCCGAGGGGCAACCCGCTGGCGGAGGCCGACCCGTACGGCCGGACGATCCACTTCGGCATCCGCGAGTTCTCCATGGCCGCGGAGATGAACGGCATCGCCCTGCACGGCAACACACGCGTCTACGGCGGCACCTTCCTGGTGTTCTCCGACTACATGCGCAACGCCGTCCGGATGTCGGCCCTGATGCAGCTGCCGGTGACGTACGTGTGGACGCACGACTCCATCGGCCTCGGCGAGGACGGCCCGACCCACCAGCCCGTCGAGCACCTGGCGTCGCTGCGGGCCATCCCGGGCCTGAACGTCGTACGCCCGGCCGACGCCAACGAGACCGCGCTCGCCTGGGCCGAGATCCTCAGGCGGCACACCACCGACCCGGCCCCGCACGGTCTCGCGCTCACCCGCCAGGGCGTGCCCACGTACGAGCCGAACCCGGACGTGGTCCGCGGCGGTTACGTGCGGGCCGAGGCGGAAGGCGGCGAGCCGCAGGTGATCCTGATCGCCACCGGTTCCGAGGTGCACCTCGCCGTCGAGGCCCGTGAGCGGCTCCAGGCGGCGGGCGTGCCCACGCGGGTCGTGTCCATGCCGTCCGTGGAGTGGTTCGAGGAGCAGCCCCGCGCGTACCGGGACAGCGTCCTGCCGCCGTCCGTGAAGGCCCGGGTCGCGGTCGAGGCCGGTATCGGCCTGACCTGGCACCGGTTCGTGGGGGACGCGGGACGCATCGTCTCCCTGGAGCACTTCGGCGCCTCCGCAGACGCCAGGACCCTGTTCGCCGAGTACGGCTTCACCCCCGAGAACGTCGTCGCCGCAGCCCGGGAATCCCTGGCCGCTGTGCGCGGTTGATCCGACCGCCCGAAAGAAGATGATCACTGTGACCGAAGCGACCGCGAGCGCGGGAGCACTCAAGCGCCTGTCCGACGAGGGCGTGTCGATCTGGCTGGACGACCTGTCCCGCCGGCGGATCGAGTCCGGCAGCCTGGCCGGGCTCGTGGAGACGGGGAACGTCGTCGGCGTCACCACCAACCCGTCCATCTTCCAGGCCGCCATCGGCTCCGGCGAGGGTTACGAGGAGCAGCTCGCCGACCTGGCGGTGCGGGGCGTCACCGTCGACGAGGCCGTCCGGATGATGACGACGGCCGACGTCCGGGCCGCCGCGGACGTCCTGCGGCCGGTGTACGACGCGACCGGGGGCCGGGACGGCCGGGTGTCCATCGAGGTGGACCCGCGGCTGGCCCACGACACGGCGGCGACCGTCGCCGAGGCCCGGCAGCTGGCCTGGCTGGTGGACCGCCCCAACGTGATGATCAAGATTCCGGCGACGAAGGCCGGCCTGCCGGCGATCACCGAGGTGATCGGCGCGGGCATCAGCGTGAACGTGACGCTGATCTTCTCACTGGAGCGCTACCGCGAGGTGATGGACGCCTACCTCGCCGGCCTGGAGCAGGCACAGGCGGCCGGTCTCGACCTGTCGGCCATCCACTCGGTGGCGTCCTTCTTCGTCTCCCGTGTCGACTCCGAGATCGACAAGCGGCTGACGCTGCTGGGCACGGACGAGGCCCTCGCCCTGAAGGGCAGGGCGGCCCTGGCCAACGCCCGGCTCGCCTACGAGGCCTACGAACAGGTGTTCGCGGGGCCGCGCTGGCAGGCCCTGGGCGGTGCCCGCGCGAACCGGCAGCGCCCCCTTTGGGCCTCCACCGGTGTGAAGGACCCCGCTTACAAGGACACCCTGTACGTGGACGAGCTGGTCGCCCCCGGCACGGTCAACACCATGCCGGAGGCCACGCTGAACGCCGTCGCCGACCACGGTGACGTCCAGGGCGACACCGTCACCGGCGGTTACGCCCAGGCGCGCGCCGACCTGGCGGCCGTCGAGCGGCTCGGCATTTCCTACGACGAGGTGGTGCGGCAACTGGAGGACGAAGGCGTCGCCAAGTTCGAGGTGGCCTGGCAGGACCTGCTGGACGCGGTCACCAAGTCCTTGAACAGCAAGGGAGTTGACGCGGAATGACTGAGGGCATCCCCCAGACGGCCGAGCAGGAGACCATCGGGACCAAGGAGGACAAGGAGGCCCGGGCGGCGCAGGAGGCCGCCGGGGTCGAGCAGACCGGGGTGAGCGGCCGGTCCGCCCCGCGCCCGCAGTACGCCGGCACCGACTTCGCCAATCCGCTGCGCGACCCGCGTGACCGCCGCCTGCCCAGGATCGCGGGCCCGTCCGGGCTCGTCATCTTCGGTGTGACCGGCGACCTGTCCCGCAAGAAGCTGATGCCGGCCGTGTACGACCTGGCCAACCGCGGCCTGCTGCCGCCGGGCTTCTCGCTGGTGGGTTTCGCCCGCCGGGACTGGGAGGACCAGGACTTCGCGCAGGTGGTGCACGACGCGGTCCGTGAACACGCGCGCACCCCGTTCCGCGAGGAGGTCTGGCAGCAGCTCGCCGAGGGCATGCGGTTCATCCCGGGTGACTTCGACGACGACACGGCGTTCAAGCAGCTGCGCTCCGCCGTGGAGGAGCTGGACGCTTCCCGGGGCACCAGCGGCAACTACGCCTTCTACCTCTCGGTGCCGCCGAAGTTCTTCCCGAAGGTCGTCCAGCAGCTGAAGAAGCACAAGCTGGCCGACGCCCAGGAGGGCTCCTGGCGCCGCGCGGTCATCGAAAAGCCGTTCGGACACGACCTCGACAGCGCCTGCGAGCTGAACGCGATCGTGCACGACGTGTTCGACCCGGAGCAGGTCTTCCGTATCGACCACTACCTGGGCAAGGAGACCGTCCAGAACATCCTGGCGCTGCGCTTCGCCAACCAGATGTTCGAACCGATCTGGAACCGGTCGTACGTCGACCATGTGCAGATCACCATGGCCGAGGACATCGGCATCGGCGGCCGGGCCGGGTACTACGACGGCATCGGCGCCGCCCGTGACGTCATCCAGAACCACCTCCTGCAGCTGATGGCGCTCACCGCCATGGAGGAGCCCGCCGCCTTCGACGCGGCGTCGCTGCTCACCGAGAAGCTGAAGGTGCTGCGGGCCGTGCGGCTGCCGGAGGACCTGGGCCGGCACACCGTGCGCGGGCAGTACGCGGCGGCCTGGCAGGGCGGCACGAAGGTCCGCGGCTATCTGGAGGAGGAGGGCATCGACCAGGCCTCCTCGACCGACACCTACGCCGCGATCAAGCTCCAGGTGGACAACCGCCGCTGGGCGGGCGTGCCGTTCTACCTGCGCACCGGCAAGCGGCTGGGCCGCCGGGTGACGGAGATCGCGGTGGTGTTCCAGCGGGCCCCGCACTCCCCCTTCGACTCCACGGCGACCGAGGAGCTGGGCCAGAACGCGATCGTCATCCGCGTCCAGCCGGACGAGGGCATGACGGTGCGGTTCGGCTCCAAGGTGCCGGGTACGTCGATGGAGATCCGCGACGTGACGATGGACTTCGCCTACGGCGAGTCGTTCACCGAATCGAGCCCCGAGGCGTACGAACGGCTGATCCTGGACGTCCTCCTGGGCGACGCCAACCTGTTCCCCCGTCACCAGGAAGTGGAAGAGTCCTGGAAGATCCTCGACCCGATCGAGCAGTACTGGGCCAAGCACGGCCGGCCCGCGCAGTACGCCTCGGGCAGTTGGGGACCCGCGGAAGCCGACGAGATGCTCGCACGAGACGGACGGAGCTGGCGCAGGCCATGAAGATCGACCTGACCGACACCACGGCAAGCAAGATCAACAAGGCGCTGGTGCAGGGCCGCCGCGCCATCGGCACGCCCGCCGTGGGCATGGTCCTGACGATGGTGATCGTCACGGACGAGGAGAACGCCTACGACGCGATCAAGGCGGCCGAGGAGGCCTCGCACGAGCACCCCTCGCGCACCCTGGTCGTCATCAAGCGGCACGCCCGCACGCCGCGCGACCGCACCCAGTCCCGGCTGGACGCCGAGGTCCGGGTCGGCGCCGACGCGGGCACCGGCGAGACCGTGGTGCTGCGGACCTACGGCGAGGTGTCCGAGCACGCCGACTCGGTGGTGCTGCCGCTGTTGCTGCCGGACGCGCCGGTGGTGGTGTGGTGGCCGATGGAGGCGCCGGAGGTGCCCTCGAAGGACCCGCTCGGGGCACTGGCCCAGCGGCGCATCACCGACCTGTACGCGGTGGAGAACCCCCTGGAGATGCTGGAGACCCGGGTCCGCTCCTACGCGCCCGGCGACACCGACCTCGCCTGGACCCGGCTGACGCCCTGGCGTTCGATGCTGGCGGCGGCGCTGGACCAGGCCCGGGCGAAGGTGATCTCGGCGGCCGTGGAGGCCGAGGCCGAGAACCCGGCCGCCGAGCTGCTGGCCCGCTGGCTGGAGGCGCGGCTGCACGTCCGGGTCGACCGGGTGGTCACCGCCGGGCCGGTCGTGACGGCGGTCCGCCTGGGCACGGAGAACGGTGAGATCGTCATCGACCGCCCCGAAGGACCGCTGGCCACGCTGACCCTGCCGGGCCAGCCCTCCCGCACCCTGGCGCTGAAGGTCCGTGCCACCTCCGAACTCATCGCCGAGGAGCTGCGGCGCCTCGACGCGGACGAGATGTACGCCATCGCCCTGAACGGCGAGGCAACCGAGGAGACCCCTGCTCATGTCTGACTCCCCCTCCGGCTCCCCCAAGCTCACGCGGCGGCCCGAGTGGACCGCCCTGGAGGACCACCGCAAGGACGCCCTGCCGCAGCCGCACCTGCGTGAGCTGTTCGCGGCGGACCCGGGGCGCGCCGAGCGCTACGTCGTGCACGTGGGCGACCTGCGCATCGACTACTCCAAGCATCTGATCACCGACGAGACGCTGGCCCTGCTCCAGGAGCTGGCCACCGCCACCGACGTGTTCGGGCTGCGTGACGCCATGTTCCGCGGCGAGAAGATCAACGTCACGGAGAACCGCGCCGTGCTCCACACCGCGCTGCGCGCCCCGCGGGACGCGGTGATCGAGGTCGACGGCGAGAACGTCGTCCCGGGTGTGCACGCCGTACTCGACAAGATGGCCGCCTTCGCGGACCGGGTGCGCTCGGGTGAGTGGACCGGGCACACCGGCAGGCGGATCCGGAACGTCGTCAACATCGGCATCGGCGGCTCCGACCTCGGCCCGGCGATGGCCTACGAGGCGCTGCGGCCGTTCACCGCCCGGGAGCTGACGTTCCGCTTCGTGTCGAACGTGGACGGCTCGGACCTGCACGAGGCCGTCCGCGACCTGGACCCGGCGGAGACGCTGTTCATCGTCGCGTCCAAGACCTTCACCACGATCGAGACCATCACGAACGCGACCTCGGCGCGCTCCTGGCTGCTGGAGGGGCTGGGCGGTGACGACAAGGCGGTCGCCAAGCACTTCGTGGCGCTGTCGACGAACGCCGAGAAGGTCGCGGACTTCGGCATCGACGTCGACAACATGTTCGAGTTCTGGGACTGGGTCGGCGGCCGTTACTCGTACGACTCCGCGATCGGCCTGTCCCTGATGATCGCCATCGGCCCGGACCGCTTCCGGGAGATGCTCGACGGCTTCCGCATCGTCGACGAGCACTTCCGCAACGCCCCCGCGGAGGCCAACGCCCCGCTCCTCATGGGCCTGCTCGGCATCTGGTACGGCAACTTCCATGACGCCCAGTCGCACGCCGTCCTGCCGTACAGCCACTACCTGTCCAAGTTCACCGCGTACCTCCAGCAGCTCGACATGGAGTCCAACGGCAAGTCGGTGGACCGCGACGGGCGTCCGGTGGAGTGGCAGACGGGTCCGGTCGTGTGGGGCACGCCCGGCACCAACGGGCAGCACGCCTACTACCAGCTCATCCACCAGGGCACCAAGCTCATCCCCGCCGACCTGATCGGCTTCGCGCGGCCCGTCGCCGAGCTGGGCGACGAACTGAAGGCGCAGCACGACCTGCTGATGGCCAACCTGTTCGCGCAGGGGCAGGCGCTCGCCTTCGGCAAGACCGCCGAGGAGGTGCGGGCCGAGGGCGTGCCCGAGGAGCAGGTGCCGCACCGCACGTTCCAGGGCAACCACCCCACCACCACGATCCTGGCCACCGAACTGACCCCGTCGGTCCTCGGCCAGCTGGTCGCCCTCTACGAGCACAAGGTGTTCGTGCAGGGCGCGGTCTGGAACATCGACTCCTTCGACCAGTGGGGCGTCGAGCTCGGCAAGGTGCTCGCCAAGCGCGTCGAGCCCGCCCTGACCGAGGGCGCTGACGTCCCCGGTCTCGATCCGTCCACGGCCGCGCTGGTGGCCGCCTACCGCAATCTTCGGGAAGTGAACTGACATGCAGATCGGTCTTGTGGGTCTCGGCAAGATGGGCGGCAACATGCGCGAGCGCCTGCGCAACGCCGGCCACACCGTCATCGGCTACGACACCAACCCGGAGAAGTCCGACGTGGCGAGTCTGGCCGACCTCGTCGACCAGTTGGAGGCGCCGCGCACGGTCTGGGTCATGGTCCCGGCCGGCGACCCCACCCAGCACGTCATCGACCGTCTGGCGGACCTCCTCAAGCCGTACGACACGGTGGTCGACGGCGGCAACTCCCGCTGGACGGACGACGAGAAGCACGCGGAGGAGCTGGGCAAGCGCGGTATCGGCTTCGTCGACGCGGGCGTCTCCGGCGGTGTGTGGGGCCTGAAGAACGGCTACGCCCTGATGGTCGGCGGCGAGAAGGAGTACGTCGACCGGCTCCGGCCGATCTTCGAGGCGCTCAAGCCGGAGGGCCCGTACGGCTTCGTCCACGCGGGCAGCGTGGGCGCCGGGCACTTCGCGAAGATGGTCCACAACGGCATCGAGTACGCGATGATGCAGGCCTACGCCGAGGGCTGGGAGCTGCTGGAGGCCGTGGACTCCGTCGACAACGTCCGCGAGGTGTTCCGCTCCTGGCAGGACGGCACCGTCATCCGCTCCTGGCTGCTGGACCTCGCGGTCAACGCGCTCGACGAGGACGAGCACCTGGAGGGCCTGCGGGGCTACGCCCAGGACTCCGGCGAGGGACGCTGGACCGTGGAGGCCGCGATCGACAACTCCGTGCCGCTGCCCGCGATCACCGCCTCGCTGTTCTCCCGGTTCGCCTCCCGGCAGGACGACTCCCCGCAGATGAAGATGATCGCGGCGCTGCGCAACCAGTTCGGCGGCCACGCCGTCGAGTCCGCGAAGAAGGCGTAGGACGTGGGAGATCTGCTGCTGGTACGCCACGGCGAGACCGAGTGGAGCCGGAGCGGACAGCACACCAGCTTCACCGACCTGCCCCTCACCCCGAACGGCGAGGAGCAGGTCAAGTCGCTGGCTCCGCTCCTGGCGGGCCGTTCCTTCGCGCTGGTCCTCACCAGCCCGCTCGGCCGCGCGGTGCGCACCGCCGAACTCGCCGGCCTGACGGGGGCCGAGCGGGACGCGGACCTGCACGAGTGGTACTACGGCGCCTACGAGGGCGTCACCACCGAGGAGATACACCGCACCCGTCCCGACTGGGACCTGTGGACCGACGGGGGCCCGCCCGGACCCGACGGCAAGCCGGGTGAGTCCCCCGAGGAGGTCGGCGAGCGCGCCGACCGGGTGCTGTCCCGGGTGGCCGACGCGCTGCCCGAGGGCGATGTACTGCTGGTGGCGCACGGCCACTTCCTCCGCGTCCTGACGGCCCGCCGGCTGGGCCTGCCGCCGTCGCAGGGGCGGCTGTTCCGGCTGGAGACGGGCACGGTCAGCCGGCTCTCGACCGAGCACGGGCGGCCTGTGATCGCAGAGTGGAACACCAGGGCGTAACGAACCCCGGCCGGAGGTGAGTTGACAGCCTCCGGCCGGGCGCGTCAGAGTCCCCGTCGATGCAGATCGACGACATGACACCCGCCGAGGAGCGGGTGTGGCGCGCCTTCCCACGCGGGGACGACGTGGACTTCCGGGGGCCGGCGGACGAGGACCCGGGGCGGGGCGCGGGCTGGGGACCCGAACGGACGGTACGGGCGGCCGTGGTGCGGGCCCTGCTGCTGAGCGGCCCGCAGGAGGACGGGGAGACGGCCGCCCTCCGGCTGGCGGGCGCACGGATCACGGGCGTGCTGGACCTCAAGTACGCAGAGGTCGACCACGCCGTGCGCCTCAGCGACTGCTACTTCGAGGACGTCCCCGTCCTGTACGGGGCGCGGCTGCGGCAGCTGAATCTGCGCGACTCCGTCCTGCCCGGGCTGGACGCCGCCACCCTCCGCGTGGACGGCGTGCTGCGCATGTCGGACTGCCTGTTCGAGGGGCCCGTCCGGCTCGGCGGGGCGCAGATCTCCGGGGCGCTCTTCATGGACAGGGCCTCTGTCGGCGAACCGCCCGCCGGTCAGGCAGCGCTCCAGCTCAACCACGTAGCCATCGGTGACGGCCTGTCGGCGCCGGGACTGCGCACCCGCGGCGAGGTGCGCCTGACGGGTGCCTCGATCGCCGGGACGATCGACTTCAGCGCGGCTCGGCTGGCCGCCGGGGCCGGTGCGGCCGCCCTCGACGCGGTCACCCTCACGGTGGAGGGCGATGTCCTGCTGCGCGAGGCGGACGTGCGCGGCTGGATCGGCCTGCGCGGCGCCCGCGTCGCGGGGCGTCTGGACTTCTCCCGCGCCCGCCTGGTGAACCCCGGTGACACGGCGCTGCGGGCGAGCAGCTGCACGATCGGGGAGCTCTGGCTGCGCAACAGCCCGCCCGTGTCGGGTGCTCTCAACCTGCGCCGCGCCCAATTGGACGTCCTGTTCCTCGAACCGGACGTGGTCCCCGAGGAGGTCCTGCTCGACAGCCTCGTCTACACCTCCCTCACCCCGCACGAACCCGCCGAGCGGCGCCTGGTGATGCTGGAGCGGGACCGCGAGGGCTATGTCCCGCACGCCTACGAGCAGTTGACCGCGGCCTACCGCCGGATCGGCGACGACGACGCCGCCCGCGTCGTCCAGCTCGCCAAGCAGCGCCGCCGCCGCGGCACCCTGCCGTGGTACGGCCGGTTGTGGGGCTATGTCCAGGACGCGGCCGTCGGCTACGGCTTCCGGCCCCTGCGCGCCGCCGGCTGGCTGGTGTCGCTGCTGGTGATCGGCTCCGTGGCCTACGCGCTGCACCATCCACAGCCGTTGAAGGCCGACGAGGCCCCGCAGTTCAACCCGGTCTTCTACACGCTCGACCTGCTGCTGCCGGTGATCTCCTTCGGGCAGGAGGGCGCGTTCGCCCCCACCGGCGGATACCAGTGGCTCTCCTACACGCTGGTGCTCACGGGCTGGATCCTGGCCACGACGGTCGTCACCGGTATCACGCGGACCGTCAGCCGCCAGTGAGCGCCCGCGCCGCGTGCTGTGCCGCCAGCCGTACCGGGGCGTTCGCTGCGCCGTAGCCCCGGTAGCCGGCGTCGCGCTGGACCAGTTCGAAGAAGACGCGGCCGACGGTGCGGGTGTAGCAGTGGCGGAAGACGCCGTGGGCGTCGCGGTCGTAGAGGATTCCGAGGTCGCGGTAGGTCTCCAGCTCGCCGTCGGCGAACTCGAAGCGGGCGGCGAGATCGTCGTAGTAGTTCGCCGGGACGGGCAGCAGAGCGCCGCCGGCCTCCCGGAAGCGGCGGGCCGAGGCGACCACGTCGTCGGTGGCCAGGGCGATGTGCTGGGCGTGGACGGTGTCGTCCGTGGGCGCGGGGCCGACGGTGAGGGCGATCCGGACGCTGCCGTCGGCGTTGGTCACGGCGCGGCTGCGCAGCAGGCCGTAGGGGTCGGCGACGTCCACGCTCTCCTGGGCGTGCAGGCCGAGCACACCGTGGTGGAACAGGGCCGCCTCGTCGAAGTGGTGCCAGGGCTGGGTGAGGGCGAGATGGTCGATGCCGTGGACACCGGTGGGCACGGGTGCCGGCGCCGTGTCCTCGAAGTCGGTCCGCCAGTCGGGCAGCCCCGGACGGCCGGTGGCGCAGAAGAAGAGCTCGGTGCCGTCGGGGGCGGCGACCGCGTCGAGCGGGGCGTCCCCGGGTGCCCGGCGCCGCGGCAGGACGGGAGCCAGCAGCGCCTCGGCACGCCGGGCGGCCGCGGCCGGGTCCGGTGACTCCAGCCCGATCGCGGCGAGCTGGGTGCCGTCCCGGCGGACCATCGGCCCCGTGTTGACGAGGATCCGGGCGTCCCCCTGCTCCCACAGGGCGACGGGCTTGCCGCGATGGCGGGCGGTGCGGGTGAAGCCGAGGGCGCCGAGCAGGGCGGTGAGGGGTTCGGCGTCGGGCGTGACCAGCTCGGCGAAGGCGACGCCGGTGGGGACGACGGGCTCGGGCAGGGCGGCCCGGCCCACCGTCTCCTGGAGGACCAGCAGGGAACGCCGGGCGTCGACGGCGGTCGGACCGGCCTCGGCCTGCCGGAAGACGTCGTTGAAGACCTCCAGGGACAGCGGGCCGTCGTAGCCGGTGCGCAGCACGTGCCGCACCAGGCCGGCGACGTCGAAGCCGCCCTGTCCGGGGAAACAGCGGTAGTGGCGGCTCCACTGGAGGACGTCCATGGCGAGCAGCGGGGCGTCGGCGAGCTGGAGGAAGAAGATCTTCTCGCCGGGGATGTCCTCGATGCCCTTGGGGTCCGAGCCGCGCGAGAGGATGTGGAAGCTGTCCAGGCAGGTGCCGAGGGCGGGATGGCCGGCCGACTCGACGATGCGCCAGGCGTGGTCGTACGTGCTGACGTGCCGCCCCCAGGCGAGCGCCTCGTAGGCCACCCGGATCCCGCAGTCCCGGGCGAGGTCGGCGAGCCGGCTCAGCTGCTCGGCCGCGAGGGCGTCGTCGTCCACGGCCCGCGGCGAGATGCTGGAGCAGACGAGGACCGTGTCGGCGCCGAGCCTGCGCATCAGCTCGAACTTGTGCCGGGCCCGCCGCAGGTTCCGGACGAACTCGTCCTCGGGGACGGCCTCGATGTCCCGCATCGGCTGGTACAGGTCGATGGAGAGGCCGAGGTCGGCGCAGCGGGCGCGGATCTCCTCGGGGGTGAGGGGGCTGGCCAGCAGGTCGTTCTCGAAGATCTCCACAGCGTCGAACCCGGCCCGGGCCGCGGCCGTGAGCTTCTCGGTGAGGGATCCGCTGAGGGAGACGGTGGCGATGGACGTACGCACGTCGGTACCTCTCTTCAGTTCGATGCCCCTACGGCTCCGGCCAGTTCCGTCAGGTCCGCGAGCATCCGCGCGGCGTCGGGTTCCCGCCCGGTGAACAGGCGGAACGCGTCGGCGGCCTGGAAGGCGGCCATGCCGCCGCCGTCCAGGGTGGCGCAGCCCAGCGCGCGGGCGGTGCGCAGCAGTTCGGTCTCCAGCGGGCGGTAGACCACCTCGGCGACCCACAGCCCGGGGTGGAGCAGCTCGGCGGGCAGGGGCAGGCCGGGGTGGGCCGCCATGCCGGTGGGCGTGGCGTGGACGATGCCGTCGGCCTGCGCGAGCAGCCGCGCCTGCCGGTCCGGGGTCGCGGCGGCGGCACGGCCCCGGCCGAAGGCCCGGTTCAGGGAGTCGGCCAGGGCGGCGGCCCGTTCGGGCAGGGCGTCGACGACGGTGACCCGCTCGGCGCCGAGGGTGAGCGTGGCGTGCGCGACGGCCGCGCCCGCGCCGCCGGCGCCCAGCTGCACGACCCGCTCCAGCGGTACGTCGGGCAGCCCGCGGGCGAAGGACGCGGCGAAACCGGTGACGTCCGTGTTGTGGCCGACCGCGCGGCCGTCCTCGAAGACGACGGTGTTGACCGCGCCCAGCGCCTCGGCCTGCGGGGCGAGCGCGTCCAGGTGCTCGATGACGAGCTGCTTGCAGGGGTGCGTGATGTTGAGCCCGTCGAAACCGAGGTCGCGGGCGGCCCGCACCAGATCGCCCACCGCCTCGGGCGGCACCCCGAGCGCGTCGATGTCGATCAGCCGGTACAGCAGGCGAAGGCCCTGCCGGTCGCCCTCCCGCTCGTGCAGCGCCGGGCTGAGCGACGGGCCGATGCCGGAACCGATCAGTCCGACGAGATACGAGTCCTTGGGCACACGGGCCTCCCGAGCGGCTCACTAATGTACGAACTAGTACGTTAGCTATATCAGCCGAGCTCGACCACGGGAAGCCCCCGGTGGGATCCGGCCGCTGCTCCTAGAATCACCGGCACCGGCCCCTCCGCCCGAAGGAACCTGATGACCAGCGTCGAAGAACCGGCACGCCCTGGCGAGCGCGAGCGCGTCCGTGACGCCGCCCGCACCCAGGCCGAGATCCTCGACGTGGCCACGCAGGAGTTCGCCCGGGCCGGCTACGACGGAGCCCGGGTCGACGAGATCGCCGCCCGCACCCGCACGACGAAGCGGATGATCTATTACTACTTCGGCGGCAAGGAACAGCTGTTCACCGCCGTGCTGGAGCGGGCCTACGGCGTGATCCGGGAGGCCGAGCAGCAGCTCGACGTCGAGCACCTGGACCCGGTTGCGGCCATCCGGCGCCTGGCCGAGGTGACCTTCGACCATCACGAGCAGCACCCGGACTTCATCCGCCTGGTCAGCATCGAGAACATCCACGGGGCACAGCACATCGCCGCCTCCGAGAAGCTCGGGAGGATCGGCTCCCCCGCCCTGGACGTGATCCGCCGCATCCTTGAGGAAGGCCGCAGGTCAGGGCTGTTCACGGCGGACGTCGACGCCGTCGACCTGCACGCGATGATCTCCTCCTTCTGTTTCTTCCGGGTCTCCAACCGGCACACCTTCGGCGCGCTGTTCGGCCGCGACCTGGTCGACCCGGCGCAGCGCGCGCACTACCGCACCATGCTGGGCGACATGGTGATCGCGTATCTGACGGCGGAGCGCGCGGCGGACTGAACATCCGGCGTGGGACATCGACGCACGCCCCCTTGACACCGACAGCACACGGGCGCAGCATCCCTAGCCATCCCCTAGTAACTACCCAGTGGGTTAATTAGCCGCGATCCGGCACGTCCCCTTCGCTCTCCCCTTCAGTTCACTCCGCCTATGGTGGAGCCCCCAAAGGAGCCGCCGTGTCCGTCCCCGCCACGCCCCGAGGGGCCGCAGCCCCGCCCGGTCAGCCCAGGAAAGCCGCGACCGCCGCCTGGATCGGCAGCGCGCTTGAGTACTACGACTTCTTCATCTACGGCAGCGCCGCCGCGCTGATCTTCCCCGAGGTGTTCTTCGACGAGTCCGACCCGGCCACGGCGACCCTGCTGTCGCTGGCCACGTTCGGCGTCGCGTACGCCGCCCGCCCGGTCGGCGCCCTGGTGCTCGGGCACTTCGGCGACAAGCTCGGCCGCAAGAAGATCATGGTCTTCACGCTGATGCTGATGGGCCTGTCGACGTTCCTGATCGGCTGTCTGCCGACCCGGGACCAGGTCGGCACGCTCGCCCCGGTCCTGCTCGTGCTGTGCCGGGTGCTCCAGGGCATCTCGGCGGCGGGCGAACAGGCCAGCGCCAACTCCATGACGCTGGAACACGCGCCGCCGGGCCGGCGCGGCTTCTTCACCAGCTTCACCCTCAGCGGCACGCAGGGCGGCCAGCTGCTGGCCACGCTGGTCTTCATCCCGGTCGCCGCGATGCCCGAGGACCAGTTGCTGTCCTGGGGCTGGCGGGTTCCGTTCTGGCTGAGCGTCGCGGTCGCCGTCGTCGGCTACGTCATCCGCCGCAAGCTGGACGAGACCCCGGCCTTCGCCCAGCAGGCCGCCGAGGAGGGCGTCGTCAAGCTGCCGCTCGTGGTGCTGATGCGCGAGCACTGGGCGGATGTGCTGCGGGTGATCGCGGGCGCGCTCATCGCCTCGGTCAGCACCATCTTCACGGTGTGGGCGCTGGCGTACGCGACGAGCGACGCGGTCGGCATGTCGCGCACCGCCATGCTGTGGGTGGGCGCCCTGGCCAACCTCGTGGCGCTCGCCGCGATCCCGCTGTGGGCCACGCTGTCCGACCGGATCGGCCGCCGCCCGGTGTACCTGATCGGTGCGGCCGGCAGCGCGGTGACGATGTTCCTGTACCTGTGGGCCGTGTCCACAGGCTCGTACCTGCTGACGTTCCTGCTCGGCATCCTCTGCTTCGGTGTGGTCTACAGCGCCGCGAACGGCGTGTGGCCCGCCTTCTACGGCGAGATGTTCACGACCCGGGTCCGGCTGTCCGGCGTGGCCATCGGGACGCAGATCGGCTTCGCCGCGGCCGGCTTCGCGGTGACGTTCGCCGCGCAGATCGCGGGGCCGCGCGGCGACGACTGGTCGGCGGTGGCCCTGTTCACGGCGGCCCTGTGCGTGCCGCCGGTCATCGCCGCGCTGTCGGCCCGCGAGACGCACCGGGTGCCGACGGAGGCGCTGGGGGAACGCCCGGCGCGGGCGGCCGCGGAGCCCGAGAAGGTGACGGCCTGAGCCTGGAAACCACTCCCCGCCGGGTCCTCGCGGGCCCGGCGGGGTCTCGTCAGCTGTTGGACCAGCCCCGGCGGCACAGCACCAGGCGATAGCCGTCGGGGTCCTCGATGGTGACGCCCCATTCGTTCCAGTAGGGGTTGGGGGAGGTGACCCGCTTGCCGCCGTGCCGCTCCAAGCGGGTGATCAGGTCGTCCGGGACCGGGTCGTCGGCGTAGACGACCAGCAGATCCTCCTCGGTGGGGCGGGGCTCCACCGGCCGGTCCGGCTCATGCACGAGCTCCAGATGCCAGTCGGCGTCGGGCCAGCCGAGCATCAGCAGGTCGTGGTGGCCCGGTTCGGATCCGCCCCCGGACCGCCACACGACACCGAGCCCGAGCCCCTCGCGCCAGAACCGCTCGGCCGCCGCGAGGTCGCGGGAGGGACGGGCGATCCGGATGTGGCTGCGGCCGTTCACGGGCATGGCGACCTCTTCTCGTGGCGTCCTGGTCTGCGGCGGCGCCTCGCAGCCTAGGGAGCCGGTCGCCGCGTGACATCGGTCATCGGTCCTGCGACCCGGAACCTAGGTCGTGTCGTGCACGAGTCGGACCAGGTTGCCGCTCCTGCGTGATCACGAATGGTTCCTGCACGAGGATGAGGTCTGAGGCGGTCCGGTCGGGGTATGCCGGAACTCACCTCGACGAGCGCGACGGAGGACGATCGATGGCACAGCTGCGACAAGAGGTCGACCCGGGTGAGGCCGGGCTGGATCCGGCGGCGCTGGGCCGCCTGGACCGGCACTTCGCCGGTCTCGTCGAGGAAGGCCGGCTGCCGGGCTTCCTCGTCTCCGTCGCCCGCGCCGGACGCATCGCCCACCTCACGACACACGGCCTGCGTGACCTCGCGGCCGGGCAGCCCGTCGAGCCGGACACGCTGTGGCGGGTCTACTCCATGACGAAACCGGTCACCGCGGTCGCCGCGCTGCTGCTGGTCGAGGAGGGCCGGCTGTCGCTGGACGACCCGGTCGCCGACCACCTGCCGGCCTTCGCCGACCCCGAGGTCTACGTCGGCGGCTCCGGGGCCGACGTCAGAACCCGCCCGGCCGCCGGCCCGATACTCGTCCGGCACCTGATGACCCACACCTCGGGCCTGACCTTCGGCTTCTACCACACCCACCCGGTGGACGCCCTGTACCGCGAGGCCGGTCTGGAGTCGTCGGTGCCGCCGGGCGCGGACCTGGCCGAGACGATCGAGGTGTACGCGAGCCTGCCGTTGCAGTTCGAGCCGGGCACGCAGTGGAACTACTCGGTGGCGAGCAACGTCCTGGGCCGGATCATCGAGGTCGTGTCGGGACAGCCGCTCGACGTGTTCTGCGCCGAGCGGATCTTCGGGCCGCTCGGCATGACGGACGCGGGGTTCCACGTCACGGACGAGCAGGCGCCCCGGCTGTCCGAGATGTACGGGGAGAAGGAGGGCGGCGGCATCGAGCGGATCGCCGGGCTGCCGCTGCGCGGCGGCCGGCCTCGGTTCCTGTCCGGCAGTGGCGGCATGGTGGCGTCCGCCCACGACTACCACCGCTTCATGGAGCTGCTGCGCCGCCGGGGCGAGCTCGACGGCGTCCGGCTGCTCGCCCCTCGGACGGTGGACCTGATGACCCGCAACCATCTGCCCGGCGGCGCCGATCTGCGTGCCTTCGGCAGCCGCCCGGCCCACGACGAGCCCGGCAACGAGGGGGTCGGCTTCGGGCTCAACGTCTCCGTGGTGATCGACCCGTCCCGCACGCAGGCGCCCTCCGGGCTCGGCGCGTACGGCTGGAGCGGGGTGGCCACGACGACGTTCTGGGTCGACCCGGGCCGCGACCTGACGGTGCAGTTCATGACGCAGGTGCGGCCGAGGTCCTCCCACACCGTGTTCCGCGACCTCAAGAAGTTCGTCCACGAGGCCGTGTCGGGCTGACCCCCGCTACCCGTCGACGCGGAGCGTGAACTCGAGGCCGTCCCGGGCCAGTTCCCGCAGCCACTGTTCTGCCCGGGCCGCCGTCTCGGCGGCCCGGTTCAGGCCCGGTGGCAGCGAGCCGTCCAGGACGTGGCGGACGCCCAGGGCGAGGGTGCGCGAGACACAGCGGGCCATCGCGCTCTCCCGGGCGTCACCCACCAGGTCCAGAAGGTAGCCGCCAGCCCAGGTCCGCCCGGTCTCGGCCCGGACGTCCAGCGACACGGCGAGGACGACCCGGTCGTGGTCGTCGTCCGTGGTGGGGTAGGCGGCGGCCAACTCCTGGGCCAGGGCGGTGATCCGCGCGTCGTCGCCCCTCTTCAGCTCCTCGAAAACGCCGTCCCAGGCGCGCAGCCAGCCCGCCAGACGCAGGGTGCCGCGTACGAACGTGCGCGGTGTCCAGGCGTCCGGCAGTCCGTACTGCTCGACGAAGGGGACGCTGTCGCGGTTGGGGTAGACCTCGAAGGCCTCCCCGTCGACGACGTGCCGCCGGGTCGCCTCCCAGGGGCGGTCGGCGACCGTCTCGGCGCCGCCCTCGATGTAACGGGCCGGGGAACGCAGGGCGCCCAGAACCCCGGCCGGTGCCCAGCTGAAGCGGTACGTGAAGTCGTTCGGGACGGCCGGGACGCCGCCGCAGTACGACGTGAGGGTGTACGAGGCGGGCGTCTCGTCGCCGATCGCCTCCCGGGCGCGGGCGACGAGTGCGTGGGCGAAGAGGTGGTCGATACCCGGGTCGAGCCCGGCCTCGGTGAGGACGACGACCCCGGCCTTCTCCGCCGCGGGCACCTGGTCGAGGACCGCCTGGGACACATAGCTGGAGCAGGCGAAGTGCGCCCCGAGCCGGACGCACTCGGCGAGCAGCGGCGCGTGCTCCGGCGCGGGCAGCATGGACACCACGACGTCCCCGGGCGCCAGTTCGGCGGCGAGGGCGGGCAGCGCGTACGCGCGGGGCTCGGCCCGTCCTGCCAGGCCCAGCCGGTCGAGGGCGTCGGCCGCGCGGCTCTCGGTGCGGTGCCAGAGCCGTACGCGCTCGGCCGTGTCGCACAGCGCGGCCAGGCCGCTGCCCGTGGACAGGCCGGCGCCGATCCAGTGGACGGTGCCGCTCGCGGGTACCGGGTCAGTGGTCAAGGATCTCCCCCTTGTCGAGGCCGTGTTCACGGCATGCCTGACGGAACCGGTCCAGACAGCGTCCCCAGGGCCCGGTGACGCCGAAACCGAGCAGGTGGGGCAGGAGGGCGGCCGAGAAGTCGGCGCTGGACTCCAGCGGCAGCAGGGAGGGCAGGTTGTCGATGGCGATCAGGTCGAGCGGGGGGTCCTCGCGCAGCCGTCGGACGGGCTCGTCCCAGTCGGTGGTCTCGTCGTACACCGGAAGGACGTTGAGCGGGGAGCCGACGTCGCACGTCACGTCGCACAGGGTGCGCAGGCGGCGGCCTCGGGTGTCGAGGTCCTGCTCGCGGAGGAAGGGCGGGACCGGGCTGGTGGCGAGCACCGCGTTCACCATCACGTCGTGCTCCAGCAGGGCGCGGCGGTCCAGATCGCGGGTCTCTGCGAGGTCCCAGCAGGACGGGTCGGAACCGGCGGTGGCGAAGGCCGCCCGGGCACCGCGGCCGCTGCGTCCCAGGGCGCCGATGACCAGACCGGTGAACTCGGTGTCGTCCGCCGCGGGCTTCAGCGTCTCGTCCAGCGCCTCCTTCGTCGTGGGCGTCAGCGGTGCCCGCAGCCGGCCGCGGTGCTGGAGCACCGCGAGGGCCGCGCCCAGGTAGCCGGCCCAGAACCCGAACGCGGCGAGGCGCCGCCCGGTGTCGTCGACCAGGTACTCCAGGTCGAACAGCGCCCCGCCCCCGGCGGCGAACCGGCGCAGCAGTCCGGCCGCCCCGGGCTGGCCCTTGTAGGCGTGGCCGAAGAAGATGTGCCGGTGCGTCAGTTCGGCCGGTTCTCCGGGCAGTTCCTTCAGGCCGAGCACGACGGCGTCCCGCGGGGCCGAGACCCACGAGCCCGCGGGGGCGACGCGGCAGCCGGCCGCCTCGTACTCCTCGATCGGGAAGACCCGCTGCGGGGAGTCCTCGACGGTCAGTGCCACTCCGTTCTCGACGAGCCGCCGGGCGTCGTCGGGCACGACCGGTGTGCGTCGCTCGGTCGTTCGGGCCTCGTGGCGCAGCCACAGATGGAGCTCGGTCATACCAGGTGGGCCTCCGGACGTGAGGCGTCGGCCGCTGCGGGCCGACGCTCAGGGGACGGACGTCCACGCAGCGTACGCGGCCCGCCCGCGGGTCGCGTACGAATGCGTCCGGTTCACGTCGCGGGCCACCGGAACCTGCCCGAACCCCTTCAGGAGGAGCTGACCACCGCGTCGAGGTGGGGCAGGTGGTGGTCGAGGCGCTCCCGCTTGGTGCGCAGATAGGTGATGTTGTTCTCGCACGGCGGGATCAGCAGCGGCACCTGCTCGGCGACCTCGATGCCGTGGTCGACCAGCGCCTCGCGCTTGCGCGGGTTGTTGGACATCAGGCGGACGGACCTGACGCCCAGGTCCTCCAGGATCCGGGCGGCCACGCCGTAGTCGCGGGCGTCCACCGGCAGGCCGAGGGCGAGGTTGGCCTCGACGGTGTCCAGGCCCTCCGCCTGGAGTGCCATCGCGCGCAGCTTGGCGAGCAGGCCGATGCCGCGGCCTTCATGCCCTCTGAGGTAGACGACGACACCGGCGCCCTCGGCGACGACCGCGCGCAGGGCTGCGTCGAGCTGGTCCCCGCACTCGCAGTGCTGGGAGCCGAAGGCGTCGCCGGTCAGGCACTCCGAGTGCAGCCGGATGAGCACGTCGTCCGTGCCGAGGTCGCCGTAGACCAGCGCCACCTGTTCGTCACCGCGGTCGTGGTCCAGGTAGCCGACCGCCTGGAATTTCCCGTACACGGTGGGCAAGGGCGCATTCACAACGCGTTCCACGCCGGTCCGCTGCGGTGACTTCTTGCCGAGTACGCCAATTTTTTCTGTCATGATTCTCGAGTTCCTAAGCAGAGACGAAAGGCCGTGACGTTATGAGTGACTTGGTGCCGGCGGACACCACGGAAGACGTACGGACGCGGGGCGCCGGTGTCTCACGGCAGGTCGCGGTGCTTCCCGTGGGGAGCTTCGAGCAGCACGGTCCGTATCTCCCGCTGGCGACCGACACGCTCGTCGCCTGTGCCGTCGCGCGGGAGATAGCCGGCGCGTACCCGGTGCACCTCCTTCCTCCGGTGACGATCTCGTGCTCGCACGAGCACGCGGCCTGGCCGGGGACCGTGAGCATCTCCTCGGTGACCCTTCATGCGGTGGTACGGGACATAGCGGCTTCGCTCCGCCGGTCCGGCGTCGACGCCCTGGTGGTGGTCAACGGGCACGGCGGAAACTACGTACTGGGCAACGTCGTCCAGGAATCCTCCGCCCGCGGCGAGCGGATGGCGCTGTTCCCGGCCCCGGAGGACTGGGAGGCGGCGCGGGAGCGGGCGGGTGTGGTCACCTCGCTGCTCACCGACATGCACGCGGGGGAAATAGAGACCTCCATCCTTCTGCACGCTCATCCCGAAATGCTCCGACCCGGTTATGAGACTTCCGATTTTGTCGCTGACGACCGGCGTCATCTGCTCACCCTCGGCATGTCCGGCTATACCGATTCCGGTGTCATCGGCCGTCCTTCACTGGGTTCGACGGAAAAGGGGAAGGAACTCCTTGCGAGCCTGGCGGATTCCTTCGGGACGTATTTCTCGCTGCTGACCTCCGACGAGTAGTCAGGCACGGTCGCGGGGCCGGGTCCAGGGGCCGGTGAGGCGGACTCGGCCCCGGCGCGCAGGCCCGCGTACCAGCGGGCGACGAGCACGACCAGGCCGGGCAGGCTCGCCACGAGGCTGAGCACCCCGTAGACCACCGCGACGGCGAGTCCCCGGCCGGCGCCCAGGCCCGCGGCGCCGAACGCCCAGGCGGTGACGCCCTCCCTCGGTCCCCACCCGCCGACGTTCAGCGGCAGGCCCATGGCCAGCAGCGCGAGGACCGCGAGCGGCACCAGTACGGCCACGGAGGCGGCGGCTCCGGCGACGCGGGCGGCCAGGACGAACATGGCGACGTAGCCCGCCAGGACGACCACGGAGGAGACGACGACTCCGGGCCCGTTGCGTCGGGACAGCAGCCCCTCGCGGGCCTCGGCGAGCATGGCGCGCAGCGCCCGGCCCCGGCGGGAGGGCGCCGCGCGGTTCATGCGCAGGGCGAGGACGACGGCGACCGCGCCGAGTGCGGCCAGGGCCGCGAGCGGGGCGATGTGCCGGGCCTGGGCCAGCACCGGCGACGGCATGGTCAGCAGGACCACGGCTCCGACGGCGAACAACGCGATCTGTCCGGCGGCCCGTTCGAGGACGACGGCCTTCACGCCCCGCCGCACATCCCCCTCGCTCTGCCCGTGCCGTACCGCCCGGTGCACGTCGCCGAGCACCCCGCCGGGCAGCGCCGCGTTCAGGAACAGCGCCCGGTAGTAGTCGGCGACGGCCGGTCCGAACGGCAGCCGGATCCTGAGGCTCCGGGCCACGAGCGCCCAGCGCCACGCGCTGAACACGGTGGTGACGAGCCCGATCCCGAGTGCGAGCAGCACCGACACGGTGTCGATCCGGCCCAGTCCGTCCAGGAAGACGCCGGTGCCGAGCCGCCAGAGCAGTACGCCGAGGATGACGACGCCGGCGAGGGTGCCGAGATGCGTACGGACCTTGGGGGAGCCGAGGCGGGCGAGGGCGGTACGGACCGGGCGACGGGGAGACGAAGCGGCGGTGGCGTCGGCCGCGTTGCCGCAGGGGGTGGCCGACGCAGTGGACGGACCCGGGTCGCCGCCGGTTTCCGGCAACCACGGTGCGTCGAGGGGCGTCGGCCGCTCGCACACGGCCGTCGGCGCACCCCGCGGCACCTCCGCCGTTCCCGTCGCCTGCGGGCTCATGACGCTCCGCCCGCCGGGCGGTTCAGGGCCAGGAGGTCGGTGTGGTGGACGGTGACGCGCAGCCGGCCTGCGGCGCAGGCGGCCAGGCGTTCGGCCAGGTAGGCGTCGGCCCGGGCGCGCAGGTCGGGGCGCTGTTCGACGGCGGCGCCGACCCAGCCGCGCAGCCACTGCTCGGTGAGCGCTGCCTGCTCGGGGCCGAGCCGCCAGGGGCTCGGATGCAGCCGTACGGTCGCGCCGTGCTCGGAGAACGCCTCGGTCGCCGCCGTCACCGCGTCCGGACCGAGCAGACCGTCGCGGCGCTGGTGGTCGTTGAACGCCTGGGCGATCTCCGGGTCCAGCGGATGGGACGGCGTCAGCTCCACGCGGCCCGCGACGGACAGCGTCAGCAGGGCGGGGCAGCCGGCTCCGGCGCAGGCGGCGGCGAGGGCGTCGATCTCCTCGCGGGTGAGGACGTCCAGCAGTGCGGACGCCGTCACCAGGGACGCGCCGTGCAGGGCGTCCGCGGTGAGGCGGGCGACGTCACCGCGCCGCGTCTCCACGGTGACCCGGCTGCCGTCGGCCGCGGAGCGCGGGGAGGCGACGGCGGCGAAGTGCAGCAGGTAGGGGTCGCGGTCGTGCAGGATCCAGTGCTGCGCGCCGTCCAGGCAGGGGGCGAGCCACCGGCCCATCGACCCGGTACCGCACCCGAGGTCGTGGATGACTGCACCGCCGGACTTGCCGGGCAGGTTGGCGAGCCGGATCCGCAACGGGTCGAGCAGATCGTGCGCCCGCGCGGCGGCATCGGCCGGCTCCCGCAGCTCCAGCCACTCGGGCGCGTAACGGGGCGGATCGTCGGGGTTGGCCTCACGCAGCTTCACGGTGGGCCGGGCACCGGGATTCCCACTGGGACCGGCACCCGGAATCACTCCGTCCATCGACTCGGCAGCCTCCCTCGGTCCGGGCTGGGCCGGGATCGTCCCGCTGTGCTGGGTCGTCACCGGGTTCGTCATGCGGCCCTCCGGGGGTCGGTCGGGAGCCGGCGCAGTACCGTCGCCAGGCTCTGTGCGGTCGTCGCCCAGCCGCCGAGGGCGGCGCGGCGGCTGCGGGCGGCGGCCTTGAGGCGACGACGTACGTCCGCCTCTCCGAACCAGCAGCGCAGCTCCGCGGCGATGGCGGCGGAGTTCTCCGGCGGGACGAGGATGCCGGGCACACCGCCGTCGGGGGCGCGGCCGACCGCCTCGGGGAGTCCGCCGACGTCCGAGGCCATGACCGGGATGCCGCGCGCGAGTGCCTCGGTCACGGCCATGCCGTACGTCTCGGCGTAGGAGGTGAGGACCATCAGGTCGGCGGTGGCGTAACTGGCGTCGAGCGCCGCGCCGGACTGCGGGCCCGCCAGCTCCAGCCGGTCCTGAAGGCCGTGCTCGGCGATGAGGGACCGCAGATGGGCGACGTACTCCGGGTCCTGGGTGAGACTGCCGACGCACACACAGCTCCACGGCAGGTCGGCCACCGTGGCCAGCGCCTCCACCAGCCGGTGCTGTCCCTTGCGCGGGGTCACGGCGGCCACGCACAGCAGCCGTGAGACACCGTCGGTGCCGGGCGCGAGCGGCGCGATGTCGGCACCGGGGGCCGCGACGTGCACCCGCTCCGGGGGAAGGCCGTGGTGGGCGACCAGACGGCGGACCGCCCACTCGCTGGTGGCGACCACCGCCGGCACCGCCCGCAGCACCGCCCGCTCCTTGGCGTCGAGTTCCGCGGCCACGGCCGGGTCGAGCCCGGTCTCGTCGCCGAGCGGGAGGTGGACGAGGACGGCCATGCGCAACCGTTCCGCCTCCGGCACGACGATCTCCGGGACGCCGCAGGCCACCAGCCCGTCGAGCAGGACGACGGCGCCGTCGGGCAAGCCGCTCAGGGCGCGGGCGAGTTCCGTACGGGCCGCCGCCCCCGGCCGGGGCCAGTCACCGGCCACGGCGTGCTTGGTGACCTGCCAGCCGAAGCCGGGCAGGTCCAGGCAGACGCGCCGGTCGTAGGCGTTGCCGCCGCTCGGCGCCGCCGGGTCGTCGACGCCGCCCGGGAGCACGAAGTGCACGGTGCGCAGGGACATGGGGATGATCTCGGCGTTCTTCAGGGCGGCATGCTGCACGGGAACATAGTTCAGCCGCGCGGGCACGGGTCCGCTCTGCCCGGGCCGTTCGATCGTCGTGTCGGTCACAGCGCACGCTCGTAACTCGCCCAGGCGATGTGCGACTCGTGCAGCGTGACGGTCAGGCCCGCGATGCCCTTGGCGCCCTCGCCCAGCGCGCCCTTGTGGATGCGCTCGGCGAGCCGGTCGGCGATGACCTTGGCGAGGAACTCCGTGGAGGTGTTGACTCCGGCGAAGTCGGGCTCGTTGTCGAGGTTGCGGTAGTTCAGCTCGCTGACCACCGCCCCGAGTTCCTGGGTCGCCAGGCCGATGTCGACGACGATGTTGTCGTCGTCCAGCTGTTCACGCCGGAACGTGGCGTCGACGAGGAACGTGGCCCCGTGCAGGCGCTGCGCCGGTCCGAAGACCTCGCCACGGAAGCTGTGGGCGATCATGATGTGATCGCGGACGGTGATGCTGAACAACGGACGACCCTCCAGGTGCGGCGCGTCTGCTCCCCCGCTCCAGCTGCCGGGGATGCCGTGTATTACGGCTCCTTGCCTTCCCCTGTTCAGCCTCCGGTACGTCTTTTCTCAGGTCAGGCGCTCTCGACTTCTCTCAGGTCAGGCGCTCCGGCCGTATCCGGTCAGGCGCTCTGGTCGTAGCGGACGCGGTGGCACAGCGCGGGGATCTCTCCGGAGGCGAGCCTCGGCAGCACGTCCGGCAGGTCCTCGAAGGCGGACTCGCCGGTGATGAGGGCGTCGAGGGCCGGGTCGGCGAGCAGGTCGAGGGCGAGGGCGAGCCGGTCGGCGTAGGTGCGGCCCGGGCGGGCCGGGGAGACGGTGCCGACCTGGCTGGAGCGGATGACGAGCCGCCGGGAGTGGAAGGCCTCGCCGAGCGGCACGCTCACCTGCCGGTCGCCGTACCAGCTCAGTTCGAGCACGGTCCCTTCGGCGGTGAGGAGTTCCAGGGACCTGGCGAGGCCCTGCTCCGTGGCGCTGGCGTGGACGACCAGGTCGCACTCGCCGAGGGCGTCCTGAGGGGAGGCGAAGCCGACGCCCAGGGCCTTGGCGATGTCCGCCCGGCCCGGGTCGGCGTCGACCAACTGGACGCGGACACCGGGGAACCGGGCGAGCAGGGCGGCCACCGAGCAGCCGACCATGCCTCCGCCGACCACGGCGATCCGGTCGCCGACCAGGGGCGCGGCGTCCCACAGGGCGTTGACGGCGGTCTCCACGGTCCCCGCGAGGACGGCCCGTTCGGCCGGCACGGTGTCGGGTACGGGCGTGACGGCGCCGGCCGGGACGACGTAGCGGGTCTGGTGCGGGTAGAGGCAGAACACCGTACGGCCGACGAGGGCCTCGGGCCCCTCCTCCACCACACCGACGTTGAGGTAGCCGTACTTCACCGGGCCCGGGAAGTCGCCCTCCTGGAACGGCGCCCGCATGGCCGTGTGCTGGCTTTCCGGCACGCCGCCGCGGAAGACCAGTGTCTCCGTGCCGCGGCTCACGCCGGAGTACAGCGCGCGGACCAGCACCTCGCCCTCGCCGGGCTCCGACAGGGCGACGTCCCGGATGCCGCCTCGCCCGGGCGAGTCGATCCAGAACGCGCGTCCGGTGTGCTTCATCGAAGTCCTCCTGAACGATCGGGAAGCTGCTTGCGTACCGAGGGGTGCACAGGCCGCGCACAAGGTAGCGGCGTTGATCGACTCTGTCACACGGCCGGAGGGTGTTCGGTGGCCCTGAACAACACTTACGACGCGAGGCTCGTCCAGCAGGAGACCGCCGTGGGGGCGGGAGTGCAGATCCTGCTGCTGGCCCTGATCGGTACGGCGATCGGGATGGGCCCGGCGGGCTGGCTGACCGGCCTCGCGTTCGCGATCGCCACCTGGGCGGTGCTCTCCCGGGCCCTGCACCGCTCCCGGCTGCGCTCGTTCGGTGCGGCGAACCGGGTCACCCTCGGCCGGGCCACCCTCGTCGGCGGGGTCACCGCGCTGGTCGCGGACTCCTTCCAGAGCTCGCCGCCCGTGTCGCTGTTCGTGGGCCTGACGGCGGTGGCCCTGATCCTCGACGGTGTCGACGGCAAGGTCGCCCGCCGCACGGGCACCTCGACCCCGCTGGGCGCGCGCTTCGACATGGAGGTCGACGCGTTCCTGATCCTGGTGCTGAGCGTGTACGTGTCGATGCAACTGGGCCCGTGGGTGCTGCTGATCGGCGGGATGCGGTACGTCTTCGTCGCCGCCGCCCGGGTCTGGCCCTGGCTGACCGCCGCACTCCCGCCGAGCACCGCCCGCAAGACCGTCGCGGCACTCCAGGGCGTGCTTCTGCTGCTGGCGGGCGCCGACCTGCTGCCGTACGCCGCCAACTTCGGGGTCGCGGCCCTGGCTCTGGGCCTGCTGGTGTGGTCGTTCGGACGGGATGTGCTGTGGCTGTACCGGACCTCGCGGGTCGAGAAGACCCCGGCCCGGCGGCAGGTGCGGGAACTGGTCGCGAGCTGACGCCCCGGGCCGGTCAGGCGTCGAACCGGCCGCGCGCCGACTCGATGTGCCCGAGGTACTGGTGGGTCCAGCCGCAGATCAGGTCGACCGTGGCGCGCAGGGCCCGACCCGGTTCGGTGAGCGTGTACTCGACCTTCGGCGGCACGGTGGGATGCACCTTCCGGTCCACCAGGCCGTTGCGCTCCAGCATCCGCAGGTTCTGCGTCAGCATCTTGTGGCTGACGCCCTCGACCTCGTCGCGCAACTCGCTGAAGCGCAGAGTGCCTTCACCGAGGGCCTCGATGATCAGCAGCGCCCACTTGTTGGCCACGTCCGAGAAGATCTCCCGTGCCAGGGAGTCGGCCCGCCGCAGATCCGCGTTCTCCGGCAGGTCGTCCCTCACCTGCTTGGTCACCATCTGGTTCCCCAGTCACTGAAAAGTGCGTTCTTCCAGGTCGGCCGTCACTCTCCTACGGTTTCCGAGTAACCGCAAGAGAGCGTGGAAGCGCGCTCGACGGAAGGACGG
This sequence comes from Streptomyces afghaniensis, assembly GCF_044327915.1. NCBI lineage: Bacteria > Bacillati > Actinomycetota > Actinomycetes > Kitasatosporales > Streptomycetaceae > Streptomyces > Streptomyces afghaniensis. Next base: position 1,105,232 of record NZ_JBIRGJ010000001.1, on the reverse strand, counting down.
GAACCATGACCACCATCGATGTCTACGACCACGCCATACCGGCCGAGACCCACTTCGGCTACGCGCAGGCGATCAGGTCCGGCGATCTGATCCACGTCTCCGGACAGCTCTCGTTCGACGAGGCGGGCGGCTTCGACCCCGCGGACGATGTCGCCGCCCAGCTCGCGCAGACGTATGTGAACATCGACAGGGTCCTGGCCCACTACGGCGTGACGCGCAACCAGATCGTCTCCCAGACGCTGTACGTGGTGGACCTGGTGAAGAACGCCGACGTGATCGCGGAGGGCAACCGCGCGTACTTCGGCACCCACCGCCCGGTGGCCACGGCCCTGGGCGTCACCGAACTCACCTTCCGCGGACAGGCGGTCGAGATCAGCTGCGTGATCGACACGAAGCTGCCGGCGTGAGCCGATCCGCCTGAACCGATCGGTCAGCGACGCGTCCCCGCGCCCACCAGGGTCCGCTCGTACGGGTCGAGGACGACGCCCCTGACCTCGGTGGAGACACCGGCGATGATCTGCTGATGGGCCAGTGGCACGACCGCGTCCGTACCGAGAACCGCGGCCTCCGCTGCCATGGCCGCGTCCTGCCGCTCGCCCGTGCCGTCGGTCCCGTCGGCCTTCTTCACGGCCCGGTCGACCTTCTCGTCGCACAGCAGGGCCAGGTTGTAGCCGCCGTCACAGGTGTAGTCACCGGCGAGGATGCCGACGGGGTCGCCGGTGTCCAGGAGGCTGTTGCGGGCGCCGATGAAGGCGTCGAACTTCCCCTCCAGCGCGTCGCTCTCCAGCCGCGAGTACTCGCGCACCTGCAGCTTCACCTCGAATCCGGCCTTCTCGAGCTGCTGTTGCACGACCTGGGCGACCTCGGGGAGTTCGGGCCGGTTGTCGTAGGTGGCGAGGGTGATCCGCGTGCCGTCGGGCCGGGCGGCGTCAGCGCGCCCCGTCGGCTTCATCCGCTTGCTCTCGGCCCAGGTGACGGCGGGTCCGTAAATGCCCGCGCCCGGGTCGGCGTACCCCTCGAAGACGCCCTTGACGATGACGGAGGAGTCGATCGCCTCCCGGGCGGCGGCACGCAGTTCCGGGTCCTTGAAGGGGCCGGTCCTGGTGTTGAGGTGCAGGCTGGTCGTGCGGGTGGTGCCGGCTTCCTTCAGGGTCGCCTTGTCGAGGGTGGCGGCCTGGGCGACGGGGATCGCCTCGGCGATGTCGACGTCGCCGGTGCGCACGGCGTTGGCGCGCGCGGTGCCGTCCTTGACGAAGCGTGCGTCGATGCCCGAGGCGTGGGCGCGGCCGCCCCAGTAGTCGTCGAAGCGGTCGAGGGCGGCCGAGCCGCCGCCGTTGACCTCGGTGATCTCGAAGGGCCCGGTGGCGGTGCCGACGGGCGTGGGGGCGCCCTTCTTCTCGTACGCCTTCGGGGAGAGGATCGCCAGGCTGGGGCTGGACAGGCGCATGGGCAGGACGGGATCGGCCGCGGCGGTGGTGAGGCGGATGCCGCGGCTGCCGTCAGCCTCGGCGTCGAGGGTGACACCGGCGAGGGCGGCGGGCACGGGCTTCGCCTGCGTGGCGCGGTTGAGCGCCTCGGCCACGGCGGACGGGGTGACGTCCGTGCCGTCCTGGAAGGTGGCCTCGCGCAGGGTGAACCGCCAGGTGCGGTCGTTCTCGCGGCGCCAGGACTGGGCGAGCGCGGGGGTCGCGGCACCGTTGGCGTCCAGGGCGGTCAGGCCCTCGGTGACACCGAGCCGGCTGAGGAGCGTGGCATCGGCTCCGTACGGCGAGAAGTTCTCGGCGGGCGGGAAGGCGAGGGCGACGCGCAGCCGCGAGCCCGGCTGCCCGCCGTCCGACGACGACTCCCCGCCGGGGGAGGCGAAACAGCCGGCCAGGCCCGGGACGAGGACGAGGGCGGCGAGGAACCGGAACGGACTCTTGATGCTCACTTCACGCACTTGCACAGCATATGCATCACGGCAGAGGTGCCGGTCGGCCGGGGGCCCACCGTTGGACGCCACCGCAAATCCCGTTTGGAGCAAGCAATTTGACAGCGGCGACGATCACTCCCTAAACCTAACCACATGACATTCATTTTCAAAACGGCGGAGCGGTCGTGAGGGTCGCGTTCGTCGGCAAGGGCGGCAGCGGCAAGACCACGCTGTCGGCACTCTTCTCCCGCCACCTGGCGCGCTCCGGCGCCCCGGTCCTCGCCATCGACGGCGACATCAACCAGCACCTGGCCGAAGCGCTCGGCGGCGAGGAGGAGTCCGCCCCTCCCCTGGGCCGGCACCTGGCCGAGATCAAGGACTTCTTGCGCGGCACGAACCCACGCATCACCTCCCGTGAGGCGATGATCAAAACGACTCCCCCGGGACGCGGCTCCCGTCTCCTGCGTCCACTCGGCGACGACGAACTGCACGCCCGGCACGTCGGCCGGGCGGGCGGCGTGCCGCTGATGGTCACGGGCGAGTTCGACGAGTCCGACCTGGGCGTGGCCTGCTACCACTCCAAGCTGGGCGCGGTCGAGCTGTACCTCGGCCACCTGGCCGACGGACCCGGCGAATACGTCGTGGTCGACATGACGGCGGGCGCGGACGCCTTCGCCTCGGGCCTGTTCACCCGCTTCGACATCACCTTCCTGGTGGCGGAACCCACCCGCAAGGGCGTCTCCGTCTACCGCCAGTACCGCGAGCACGCGGAACAGTTCGGCATCCGCATCGCGGTCGTCGGCAACAAGGTGACCGGCGAGGACGACCTCCTCTTCCTCAAGGAACAGGTGGGCGACGATCTCCTGACCTACCTGGTCCACTCCCCCTGGGTCCGCGCGGCCGAGCAGGGCCGCACCGAGGGCGGCCCGGACGCGCTGGACTCCCTGGAACCGCACAACCGCCACGCCCTCACCATCCTCCGTGAGGCCGTCGACTCCCACCCCCGCGACTGGGACCGGCTCCACCGCCACGCCGTCGAGTTCCACCTGCGCAACGCCCGAGCGTGGGCGGACGCCCGCACGGGCGAGGACCTGGCGGCGCAGGTCGACCCGGACTACGTCCCGGGCACCGGGCCCACCCCCTGACCAGACAGGACGACACTCCCCCATGTCTCTCGACGTCTCCCCGAAGCTCCTCGCCGAAGCCGAGCAGGGCGACATCCGTGAGGAGGACTTCGTGGACACGGTCCGCACGTCCCTCCCCTACGCCTACGACCTGATCGCCTCCCTCGCCACCGAACTCCACGACGGCCGGTCCGACTTCACCGACAACCAGACCCCTCCCCCGTCGGAACAGGAGCGCGGCCAACTCCTGCGCGCCCTCGCCAGCGACGCGATCCGCACCAGCCTGGAACGCCACTTCGGCATCACGCTGGCCTTCCAGAACTGCCACCGCGTGGCGGCGTTCCGCCCGGAGGCGCGGACCGGGGAGAGGTACGCGCGCTTCACCTCCGCGCGGTCCCAGATCCTGAACCAGTCCCCGGAGTTCAGGGACTGCTGACGCACCGCACCGGCTACTCGATCCCCGTGGCATCGAGTAGCCGGACCACGTCCTTGCGCCCGTATCCGAGCAGTCTGGCGCGGTCAGCGGCCATCAGCACCAAGTGCGCGACGATCTTCGCCGCGTATCCGTTCTTGTTGTCCGCGTCGAACCATTCCTGGGGCTTCTCGACACCCAGGCTGTTCATCACCAGCCCGTGCTCTCGGCGGACCTCCGCGACGGTACCGGCGACCGCGTCCATGAGCGTCTTCCCCGGCCGCTCGCACTCCAGGGCGAAGCAACCCCAGTCGACCGGCACGCAACCCTCCGGCGGACGCGCCTGGAGCCCCGCATACCTCTCGTCCCCGAACCCGGAGGCCCGGAACTCGTCGTGCACCAAAGAGAACCGATGGAACCCTGGTGGAACCGGAGGCGGTGGAGGCGTGTACTCCCATCCGGCGTCCTCGTACAACTGCCTCTTCACCTCTTCTTCTTCGGCATGCGTCACGGTGAAGCCGTTGGCTTCGTTGCGCCCGGTCGTCGTGCCGTCGGGGTTGCGGTGGAAGTGCAGGCTCATGGTGTGCTCCCGCTGCCGTGATGACATTGGACGAGAGGTCCCCGTCACCAGCTCGAACGGCCCGCGAGGCCGGCCTGTGCCCGCTGTGCCGCAGCATCACCCGATCGCGTGGAAACAGGCGGCATGGGAACTGGCCGACCAATGAGAACTGGCCGACCAAGTGGGATCGGCGGTTGTTACGCTCTTCCGGTGAGGATTCCGGGCCCCGCAGAGATCCAAGCGCTGCACGAGAAGCACGCGCCCACCGCCGAGGCGTTCGCGCTCGTCCACACGCACTGCGAGATCGTCTGGGGAGTCGCCGAGCAGCTCCTCTCCGCGCCCCACCTCGCTCACCTCGATGCCGAACTGGTCCGCGCGGGCTGCCTGCTTCACGACATCGGCGTCTACCGCCTCTACGGGGACGACGGACGGCTGGACCACGAGAATTACATCCGGCACGGACTACTCGGCCACGAGATCCTCGAAGCGGAGGGTTTCCCCGAGACTCTCCGCCGCTTCTGCTCCCACCACACCGGGGTGGGACTCACGCGCCACGACATCGTGAGCCAGGGGCTGCCCCTCCCGCCCGCCGACTACCTTGCGGTGACGGAGGAGGAGAGGCTGGTGATGTACGCCGACAAGTTCCACACCAAGTCCAGGCCGTCGGCGTTCCTCTCCCCCGACGAATACGCCGCCCATGTCCGCCGCTTCGGCGAAGACAAGGTGAGCGCCTTCCAGAGCCTGCGCGCGGAGTTCGGCGACCCGGATCTCACCGGGCCGGTGCCGTGCGGCGACAGCATCCAGCGGGTGGCCGGGCCGTAGGCGTCCGGGGCGCTCGGTGAGCACACGTGCCGTGTCCGAGGGCGTGTGGCAGAGGTACTCGTCGTGCGCCCACGTCGGCGTCTCTGCGAACATGGCCCACCGCACCGGGCGGGCGCACTCCACCGCGATCGCCCACCATGTCTGAGGAGCGGCAAGACAATGACCGAAGCGACACCGGCCACCAGTCAGCGCGCCGACCTCGAGCAGGCGGTGCGGACGTACGGCGGCTACTGGGACACCGAACGAGGCCTGCGCACGCTGCGCGACGCCGGGCACGAGCCGCGGGACAAGCACACCCGCCGGATCCTCCGGGACCTCGCGCAGGAGGGACTCCTCACGAAGGTAGCGGACCGGCCGGTCCGCTACCTCGCGGTGCAGGCGGAGTGAGGACGTCGAGCGCCGTGCTCGGTCCGGGCACACGGCGCACCGGGTCGTGCCGTCGGTGGCGACGCGCGCCTCGGCTCGGTCATCCTGCGGATGCGCAGTTCAGTAGAGGGGCTGTTCGCTAACGGATGCTCTGCAGCAGTTGCCCCGTGGCAGTGACGGTCCAGAACGACCATCCGTTGCGATTGGGATTGACGTGCGGGTTGAGGGCGTGCACCACGGCGACTGCCGCCCCGCTGGGAGTCTCGTACTCGCCGCGGCCAGGCCCGGAGGGAATCGTCACCGTGCGGGACGAGGGGTCGTAGTAAGCGTTGGTACGCCGGCCCTCGTAGTCCGCGTGGATCTCGACCCCCTGCTCCGTACGAAGCTCTTGGACTTCCGCCCCGATCAAAGTGGGCGCGGCCGGGTCCTCCGCGATCAGCTCCTCGTCGGCAGGCAGCTCGTCGGTGTCCCGGTGGGCGGTCTGCGCGTCGTAGCGGGGAAGCCCCAACAGCTCGTTGAGGACGTTGGCCAGCATGCGCCGGCGTGCGGCCAGGAAGTCGGGGAAGCGGTCGAGGGACCACAGCTCCGGTTCCGCGGGGATCCACTGTTCGGCCAGGCGTTCCGACGCGATCTCCGCCATGTACTGGGCGGGCAGCCTCGCGGAGATCATCTTGTTGGTCTGGCCAGTGACGAAGGCCAGGTTGGCGAGGCTGTTCCACTCTTCCTTCGCGTACGTCCCCTGAACCCGGGCGCGCGGGAACACGTGGTGGAACTCGATATTGGCACCGGTGTTCATCGGCTGGTCACTGATGGCGATGTTGGTCGCCCAGTCCCGTGCCGTGCCCCGCAGCGCGGCGATGTAGAGCAGTTTGAAGAAGGGGTGCGTGGAGTACTTCTGCTCCAGATCCCTCGGGTGCAGGGCGCTGTCCAACGAGCGGGTGCCGGAGGCCCGGCGGATGAGCTCGGCGAACAGGCCCTCACCCTCGCGCGACTTGATCAGCCTGGCCTCCGCATCGAGCTTGCCCTCCACCTGCAGTGAGTAGTGGCTGAACGCCATCGCCGTGTACACCCAGCGGCGCAACAACTGGGCCTCTCCTGGACGCAGCTTGCCGTCCCGGTGGTGCAGCAGCAGGGCGGGCACGATCGTGACGTTCGGCGACGAGAGCACCTCGGACCGGGGAATCGAGCACTCGCCCTTCAGGAAGTCGATGGCGAAGCGCAGGGCCCTCTCGGTGTCCTGCCAGGCCTCCTTCAGAGCGGCTTCGTCCACCTCGGCCCCGATGAGCTTGATGTGATGGGCCCCGGTTCCCGCGAGGAGACTCATGAGGCGCAGGACGGCTTCCCTGTTCAGGGCGAAGTTGCTGTCCTGCAGTTCCTGGTGGAAGGAGTCCATGGTGTCCAGGCCGTCCGCCCAGCGAGCCGCGATGGCGCTGTACACGAGGTCGCCCTTGGACAGCCGTCGGCCGCCCTTGTTCAGTCGGGCGAAAAGCTCGGCGACCTCCTCGTAGTCGTCCGACTCGTAGGTGATGACGGCGATTTGGTGATGCCGGATGTTGTTCACCTTCTGCATCCGTCGAGTCCACGCGTCGAAGTTCGGATCGTCGAGCGGCACCCCCGCCTTGAGGAGGACCTGATAGAACTGCACGTTTTCCTGCAGCAGCGTCGATACCGGGATCAGCAGCGGATCCTTGCGCTGTACGGCGCTCGGGTTGACGAACTCCTCGGTACGCACGTCGAAGCGCAGGTCGATGAGCCGGCCGTCGGCCTTCGACTCAGGCCGGTACACCCAGGCGAGGGAGGTCAACCGCTGCTGTCCGTCCAGCAGATAGAGAGGCTGGTGCTTCGACTTGTCGGCCTGGACGACAGCAGCGGTCTTGAAGGGGACGGTCAGGTTGGTCTTCCACAGCAGCAGGGCACCGACCGGGTAACCACGGTAGAGGGAATCGAAAAGATCACGTACATCAGGCCGCATCCAGACGAAGTCGCGCTGGATGGAAGGAATGACGACCCTGCCCTGCAGCAGGTTCTCGACCTGAGAAACAATCTTGTCGTTTTCCAGCCCCATGCTGCCGCCCCCAACGTGCGAGTGATCTACAGCACACACCATAACTGCCGTCGCGGTCCGCGGTCTTGTCCGCTATACCGGCCGCACAGGTGGACCCCGAGCACGTCCCGACGCCCGGCTTCAGGGACCGCCGACACCATCGGTCTCATCCAGGAAGGCCGCCAGGGCCGTCACGAACAGCTCCGGATCGTCCCTCCACGGGAAGTGCCCCGCCCCGCCCTGCACGACCAGCTCGGCTCTCGGGAACAGCCCCGCGTACTCCTTCATCACACGCTCGGGTGCCGCCACGTCGTACTCCCCGGCGAGGACGAGCACCTGCGAGGGGAACGCGGCAAGGGCGGTCCGGGTGCCGTCGGGGTCGAAGGCGCCGTCGGAGGCGTACAAGGCGGCGGCCTCGTCGTTGCGCTGTCGCTGCTCCGCCGCGCGGAAGGCCCGGGCCTCGTCGTCCCAGCGGCCGTACCAGAACGGGGCGACGGCGTCCCAGTCGCCGTCGGTCGCGCGGCCGGCCGTGATGGCCTCCATGGACGCGTACGCCGGGGCGAACCACGGTTCGTCCCGGCGCAGGCGTGCCGTCTCCAGGCGGTCCTCGGCGGTGATGCCGAGGCCGACGGCGAAGACACTGGGCGTGATCAGGGCGAGCCGGTTCACGCGGTCCGGATGGCGGGTCGTGTACAGCGCGGCCAGATTGGCCCCGGCGGAGTGCACGAGCAGGTCCAGCCGCTCCAGACCCAGCTCTTCGCGCAGCGCCTCGACATCGGCGACCTGCCGGTCGCAGCGGTACGACGCCGTGTCCCGGGGCGCGGCCGAACTGCCGGTCCCCCGGAGGTCCAGCCGGATCAGGGTGCGGTGGGCGGTCAGGCCGCCCAGGTCGCCCAGGTAGACCGAGTCCTGCATCGGACCACCGGGGAGACAGACCAGAGGCGGTCCGTCCCCCGTCGCGTGGTAGGCGAGGGTGGTGCCGTCGGGAGCGGTGAAGGTGGGCATGGGGGCGAGGTTCGCAGGGGGTGGAGGCCGGGGCAACCGGATATCCGCCGGATGTCAGCCGTCAACGGTGGTGTCCTGCCCATGAACGGGCCGGTCGGCCCTCCTCTTCCGGGAGGGCCGACCCCTTCCGGGGAGGGCCGACCGCTTCCGAGGAGGGCCGACCGCTTCCGAGGAGGGCCGACCGCCGTCCCGCTACCGCACCGGCGTCGCGACCGGCGCCGGCGCGTAGCCGGTGGGCCGGGCCGTGAAGGTGCCACGGCCCTGGGTGCGGCTGCGCAACCGGGTCGCGTAGCTGAAGAGTTCGGCCAGCGGCACGGTGGCCGTGACGACCGCCGCGCCCGCCCGGGTGACCGAGCCGGTCACCCGGCCGCGCCGGGCGGCGAGGTCGCCGAGCACGCCGCCCACCGCGTCCTCGGGCACGGTGACCGTGACCTCGACGACCGGCTCCAGCAGGACCATCGCGCAGGCGCGCAGGGCCTCGCGCAGGCCGAGCCGGCCTGCCGTGCGGAACGCCGTGTCCGAGGAGTCCTTCACATGGGTCGCCCCGTCGGTGAGCGTGACGCGCAGCCCGGTCACCGGGTGCCCGCCGAGCGGCCCTTCCGCGAGGGCGTCCCGGCAGCCGGCCTCGACCGCCCGGACGTAGTCCTGCGGCACGCGACCGCCGACGACGGCCGAGCGGAACGCGAACCCGCCCTCCTCGTACGGCTCCACGTCGAGGACGACATGGGCGAACTGCCCCGCCCCGCCGTCCTGCTTGACGTGCCGGAACACCAGACCGGACACGCCCCGGGCTACGGTCTCGCGGTAACTGACCCGAGGACGCCCGACGTTGACCTCCAGGCCCAGTTCGCGCCGGAGTTTCTCCACCGCCACCTCCAGGTGCAGTTCACCCATGCCCGACAGCACGGTCTGCCCGGTCTCCGGGTCGGTCCGCACGACCAGCGAGGGATCCTCCTCGGTCAGCCGGGCCAGCCCGGACGCCAGCCGGTCGGTGTCGCCGGCCCCGCAGGACTCGACCGCGACCGACACCACCGGCTCGGGCACGCCCGGCGGTTCCAGCACGAGCGGGGCGTCCGGCGCGCACAGGGTCGAGCCGGCGCGGGCCGACTTGAGCCCGACGACGGCGACGATGTCCCCGGCGACCGCCCTGTCCAGCGGTGCGTGCCGGTCGGCCTGGACGCGCAGGATGCGGCCGATGCGCTCGGTGCGCCGCGCGCTCGCGTCCCACAGGGTGTCTCCCTTCTCGATCGTCCCGGAGTAGATCCGGAGGTAGGTCAGCCGGCCCGTCGCCGTGGCGTGCACCTTGAACGCGAGAGCGGCCGTCGGTGCGTCCGGGTCGGCGGGCCGCTCCTGCTCGTCGCCCTCGTGGGTGCCGCGGACCGGCGGCACGTCCAGGGGCGACGGCAGGTAGGCCACCACCGCGTCGAGCAGCGGCTCCACACCGCGGTTGCGGTACGCGGACCCGCACAGCACGACCACGCCGTCGCCGTCCCGGGTGAGGTCCCGCAGCGCCGCGGAGAGAGTCCGCTCACCGAGCGTGCCCGTCTCGCAGAACTCCTCCAGGGCGCCCGGATGGAGTTCCGCCACGGCCTCCTCCAGCGCCCGGCGGCGTGCCAGGGCCTCGTCCCGGAGGCCGTCCGGCACCGGCACTTCCGCGACCGCATCGCCGTCGGCCCACAGCAGGGCGCGCAGGCGTACGAGGTCGACGACTCCGGTGAAGGTGTCCTCCGAGCCGATGGGCAACTGCACGACCAGCGGGGCCGGGTGCAGCCGCTCCCGGATCGAGGCGACGGCCGCGTCCAGGTCGGCGCCGGCGCGGTCCATCTTGTTGACGAACGCGATCCTCGGTACGCCGTGCCGGTCGGCCTGCCGCCACACCGACTCGCTCTGCGGCTCCACCCCGGCCACCGCGTCGAACACGGCCACCGCGCCGTCGAGCACGCGCAGCGCACGCTCCACCTCGTCGGCGAAGTCGACGTGTCCCGGGGTGTCGATCAGGTTGATCCGGTGACCGTCCCAGGCGCAGCTCACCGCCGCGGCGAAGATGGTGATACCCCGGTCCCGCTCCTGCGGGTCGAAGTCGGTGACGGTCGTGCCGTTGTGGACCTCGCCGCGCTTGTGCGTGGTTCCGGTGGCGAACAGGATCCGTTCGGTGACGGTGGTCTTGCCGGCGTCGACGTGGGCGAGGATGCCGAGGTTGCGGACGGCGGCGAGCGGGTTGTGGTTGGTGCGCACGGCCCAGGGCCTTTCGAGGCGATCGGGAAAAGGGGCAGCGCGATTCCGGGAGAGGCGGATGTGCAGACGTGCCTCAGCTCACTGACGTCATGTCAGCGAGCTGAGGCGCTCTTCAGGCGTTCGTCCCGGCCATCCGGCGCCGGCCGCGCAGCGGGCACCGGAGCGACGAGGACACGAGGATCACCTCGTAGCGCGGCAGGGAGACGGTGGCAGCGGTGCGGTCACGCATGGCCGTCTCCCTTCGTTCGTCACGACGGTGCACCGCCCGGGTCGTGGGCGGCGCGGGTACGTGCGTGAGTGTAGGGAGGGCGCGGGGAAGGGTGCCAGGGATTATTCCGACGTGACGGGGGCGGGAGGCCCGGACCCCCCACCCCCGCCGGGACTCGGGACCGTTGTGTCCCGGCCGCCGGAGGTTCGCCGGTGGTTGCTGGTTGCACCTGCCGAGCCTCGCTTCATCCCTGTGGTGTCATCACGCCTCGGATTCCTCGTCCGGTTCGCGCTCTACTCGCCGGGCCGGTGACTGCGGACGCTGGCCCTATGGGGGCTTCTGATGACGGGCCGCGCCGATTACAGGTCGGCCAATACGCGTGTCCGCTGTGCCGGTTGCCGCAGGACCGGGTGGCGACCCTGGAGCAGGACTGGGTTCTGCTGGAGCCGGGGGTGACGGTCCTGGCGCATCTCGTGCCCGCGGAGCACCGCTGGATCGAGCTGTCGGACGGCCGGGTCACGGTGTACGGCGTGTGCCCGCCGGACGGATCCCAGCGGTGCCGGATCGAGCATCGGCTGGCGTGTGCGAAGCAGCCGTTGCCGGATCTCTGGCCCTGGCTGACGGCGCTGCGGAACGAGAACGCCCGGGCGGCGGAGCGGCGATCCGGCCCGGAACCGTCGCGGCCGCCGGAGGTGTGGCCGGACGCCGGGTAGGTGCCGGACCGCTACTCCGGCGGTGTCGGGGTGTCGTGGGTGCGATACATCGCCTGGACATCCAGTTCCAGTTGCACCGTGGGGCCGACCACCGCGATGCCCCGGGCCAGCATGGAACGCCAGTTGAGCGTGTAGTCCTCGCGGTGCAGTTCCGCCGTGGCCAGGGCCGCGCAGCGCAGTTCCTCGCCGTAGCCGCCGTTCACGGTGCCGAGGTAGGTGGTGTCCAGGGCCACCGAGCGGCTCACGCCGTGCATCGTGAGGGAGCCCAGCAGCGACCACTTGCTGCCGCCCCGGTAGGCGAAGCGCGTGCTCGTGAAGTCGATGTACGGGAAGCGCTCGACGTCCAGGAAGTCGGCGGACCGCAGGTGGTTGTCGCGGGTGGTGTTGCCGGTGGTGATGCTGGCGGCGTCGATGCGGACGCGCACGCGGGAGTCGGCCATGTCCTGGGCTATCTGGATGCCGCCGTCGAAGCGTTCGAAACGGCCGTGCACATGGGCCATGCCGACGTGCTTGGCGATGAACCGGATCGCGGTGTGCGGCGGGTCGAAGAGCCAGGTGCCGGGCGTCGGCAGCTGGAGCGCCTCGGCCGGTTGCAGCCAGACCCGCTCGGTGGGCGTCGAGATGCCCGCGGCCGTCTCGATCGTCTCGCGGTGCGGCCGCAGGCCCTCGGCCGAGATGAGGACGCTGTACCGGCCGGGCGGCAGCGCGGCGAGGAAGTAACCGTAGGGGTCGGTCGTGCCGCGGGCGGCCACCCGGTGCGTGTCCAGGGCGGTGACGGTGACGTCCGCGGCGGCCAGGGGCGAGCCCATCGGGTCGACCACCTCGCGGGCGACGGCACCCGCACCGGGCGGCAGGGGGAGGGCGAGGCCCGCCGCCGCGGCCGAGGCGCTCTTGTGCCGCCGACGCCTGAGCAGTGCGAGGGCCATGTCGTTCACCTTTCCTCAGCGGCCGCCGGCGGCGATTCGGCGCACGCCGCCGGCCGCAGCTTGCTACGGTCACACCCCCTTGTCGATCTTGAAGGACCGTTCCGTACGGCGGGTGTCTCAATACGAGACAGTCAGGACCGCTCCCGGAAGGCGTCCGCGTGCTCGGCGGCCCACTGGGCAAAGGTGCGCGCCGGGCGGCCGGTGACCTTCTCGACGGTGCCGGCGACCGTGCGGCCCACCTCCGGGGTGTTCCCGTACGCCTCGAGCAGGAAGCCGATGACATCCTCCGGCAGGCCCGCCGCCCGCCATCCCTCGACGGCCTGCTCCTCGGTCAGCTCGACGAGGGCGATCTCCCGTCCTGCCGCCTCGGCGATCGTCTTCACCTTGTCGCCGACGGTGAGCACTTCGGGGCCGGTGATCACGTACGCCTGGCCCCCGTGGCCCTCCTCGGTCAGCGCGACCGCGGCGACGGCACCGATGTCGCCCTCGTGGACCATCGCGCTCAGCCGGTCCACGAACGGCTCCCGCACCTCGCCCGAGGCCGCGATCCCGTCCGCCCACTCCAGGGCGTTGGCCATGAACTCGACCGGCATGAGCACGGTCCAGTCGACACCGTCGTCGGCGCGCACCGCGTCCTCCAGCGGGGTCGGCCCGCCGCCGTGCAGCACGGTGACCCGGCGGACACCGGCCGCGCGGGCGAGTTCCAGGATCCGCGGGCCGGTCTCCAGCGGGCTGAAGGCGGCACCGCCGAAGGTGATCAGGTGCAGCCCGGTGGCCCCCTCGAGGGCGGGGGCCAGGCCGTCCGGTGCGGTCAGGTCGCCCTCGACGACCTCGACACCGGCCGGAAAGGCGGCCTTCGCCGCGTCGCGCGTCAGAGCACGCACCTCGTGGCCCCGGGCGAGCAGCTCGGCGACTACCTGACGGCCGACGGTTCCGGTGGCGCCGGTGACAAGAATCTTTCGCGTCTGGGTCATGCCCCGACCCTAGGAAGACTTGCGGTCACCTTCTGTCCGCGAGTCCTGGGCCGGACCGGTGTCGCGCCTCCGTCGGTCGACGGAGTGTCACCGTTCCGGCGGGCGCAGCGCTGCCAGGTCGTCCGGAAGCAGCTCGGGGTGGTACGCCGCCAGGGCCGCGCCGCCGAGCCACCAGCCGCGGTGGACCAGAGCCCGGCACAGGCCGGGGTCGAGTCGGTCGAAGACGGTCGGGACGAGGGCGAGGTGCCGGCCGTCGAAGGAGGGGTCTTCGGGGAAGGCCGCGCGCCAGCGGCGCAGGGCGTCCGGGCCGTTTGCCGGGAAGTCGGTGGAGAGCTGGACGAGGACCCCGCGGCGGGCGCCGCGCGGCACTTCACCGTCCGGGCCCGCGGCCCTCGCGCGCTCGAAGCGTTCGACGACGGCACGGGTCCGCAGTGTGGTGCTCTGCCGGTACAGCAGCGAGTTCGCCCGGGCCAGGTCCCGGACCACCGGGACGCGCCCGTACACGCCGGGGCGCAGCAGACCCCCGGCGTTGAGGACGCACAGGAAGGTCTGCCGGTAGCGGTCCGAGTCGATGGCCTCCAGGCCGGTGTTGTCGTACGTACCGCCGTCGAGCAGCGCCGGCGGGTGGGTGGCGCACGGGAAGGGTCCCGGGTCGAGGACGACGGGCGGGAACGCGCCGGGCACGGCCGCGGAGGCCGAGACGGCCCGGCTCAGCCGCAGCCGCGTGCCGGCCGTGGGGGCCAGGCCGATGGTGTAGTCGCCGTACACGTCGCGTTCGAAGGTGAAGCGGGCCCCGGTGGTCAGGTTGGCCGCGTTGACGATCCAGCGCACCTCCGGGTCCAGCCGCTCCAGTTCGGTCTCCCGCAGGAACCACTCGTCCAGGCGCCGGGCCAGGAGGTCCGTCCGGGTCGATGGGCCGAGGGTCCGCCACAGGCCGCCGACGAGGGCACGCTTGAGGGAGCGGGAGGAGACGCGGTCGACGACCGGGGCGACGACCAGCTCGTCGACGGCGTCCGCGGTGAAGTTCTCCCGCCGCAGCGCGGGCCAGGCGGTGGCCAGGAAGCCGTTGGCGACCGAACCGCCGGACACGGACGAGGAGTACCGCAGCCGGGAGAGCAGCCCGGTGTCGGCCAGCAGCCGCACGAAGCCCAGGGCGGCGAGGGTGGCGCGGAACCCGCCGCCGGACAGGGCGAGCGCGACCGGGTGAGCGGTGGCCGGTGGTTCGGCGGGGCGGAGGGTGTCGCCGCAGGGACGCGCCGCGAGGCCGGTGCCGGCGGCGGGCGAGTCCACGGCCCACCGCGGACCGGCGTCCGGCGCGGCGCCGGCCCGGGGCGCGGAAGGTGCGGAAGGGGCGGGGGCCTGCCGGGAGGTGGTCATGGCCGGTCTCCGATCGTGATGAGGAGCGCTTGCTCGGCGGGCGCCCGGACGTCGACGCCGAAGGCGCGGCCCTCGCTCAGTCGCGTCAGTTCCTCCTCGGCGAACGGGATGTGGTTGGTCAGGTGGATGACGTACTCGTCGTCCGGTGCCCGGGACTCGACGAGCCAGCGCAGCGTGTCCTCGCTGGGGTGGTGGTGGCGGACGCCGTCGGCGGATATGACGTAGTGGTCGGCCCGCACCTGCTCGAAGAAGCCCGCTTCGACGTTGCGGTCACTTCCGTGGTGCGGCAGTTTGAGCAGGTCGACGTGGAGGGGTTGCGAGTCGTCGAGCAGGCCCAGTTCGCGCAGTCCGGCCAGGACGCGGTCGCCGCGGGCGTCACCGGTGAGCAGGGCGGTGCGGCCCTCGTGGCGCAGCAGCAGGACGATGCTGGAGAGGTTCGGCACCGACCCGTCGGTGTAGCCCGCGGTGATGACGTCGGGATCGCCGCGCTGTTTCGCCTTGCGCCACCGCTCCTCCAGTTCCTCCAGCGCTTCTTGGTCGGGTGCGACGACCGTCACGTCCAGGTCGTCGAGGACGGCCTCGGCGCCCTCGGTGAGCGGTCCGCCGAACGGGGCGTTGCCCTCCAGGTGCAGCGCAGTCGCCGCGTTGCGGATGTCGCGGCCCTGGTTGTAGCTCGCCCCGACCGCGGCGTCGGTGGCGGCGCGTTCCAGGAGCGGCCGGACGGAGGCGCTCAGCCCGGGGGCGCGCCGGTCGACGAGTTCCTCCACGGAGTTGAACCACAGGGCGTCCACCGCGTACGGCGGGGCGTCCCCGTCCTGCTGGGCCTGCCTCATGTCGCGGAAGAGCCGGACGAGCCCGCCGGCGTGGTCGTCGTCGACGTGGGAGAGGCACACGACGTCGAGGTGCGGCGGGCCGCCGCCGTCCGGTACGCCGAGCTCCTGCAGCCGGCCGCGAAGTGTGGCCCGGTAGACGCCGCTGGGACCGCCGTCGACGAGCATGACCCGCTCGTGCGGTGTGCCCCAGTGGACGAGGAAGCAGTCGCCGTGGCGGGCGTCGAGGAAATCGAAGGTGAGCATGTCGGCTCCTGGCTGGTGGACCGTTCCGTCAGACGGACTGGATGGCACGCAGCACGTCGACGAGCCCATGGCCCTGGAAGTGGCGTTCGCGAGCCAGGTCCGTCGCCGTTGCGCACAGGATCTCCTTCACGCGTTCCGGGCGGCCGAGCAACTCCCGGTGGCGGGCCAGCAGCATGGCCGCGGCTCCGCTGACGTGGGCCGCCGCCTGGCTGGTGCCGTGCATGGCGGAGATGCCCTCGCCGGGGATGGGGCCGTCGATGTCCTCCCCCGGTGCCACCAGGTCGGGCTTGGGCCGCCCGTCGCCGGTGGGGCCACGGCTGGAGAAGTAGCTGACGCCGTGGCGGTGCGGGTTGCTGCGGTGGGTGGAGCCGACGGTGATGACGGACTCCGCGTTTCCGGGGTCGGAGATGCTGATGTCCCGGTAGTCGGCGCCCACGGTCCGCGCGGTGCCGGCGAACCCCGCGTTGCCGGCGGCGGTGACGACCACGACGCCCGACCGTGTCAGGCGGTCGCACTCGACGCACACGGGTGTCCACCCGGTGGAGTGGCTGGCGACGTCGTGCGGGACCGACAGGCTGATGTTGACCCCGGCGATGATGAACCGCCCGGTCTGCTCGTTGATGTGACGGATCGCCTGGAGGGCGGTGACGATGGAGAACTCGTCGCCACCGCCGTCGTCGTCGAGGACCCGGAAGTCGTAGAGCCGGATGCGCGGGCAGATGCCGCGGAAGTCCAGCTCGGGCCAACAGCCGCCGATGATCCCGGCGATGTGGGTGCCGTGCTGGTCGCCGGGCGGTGGCCGTGGGGGCCGCCCCGGGGACGGGGTGGTCTCGACGGACGGCAGCGCGGCCGCCCAGTTGACCAGGCCGTCCACGAGCACGTCGGAGGAGAGTTTGTCCCGTACGCCGGTGAAGTCGAAGGAGCGGGCGATGCGCGTCTCCAGTCGCTGCGGCGTCGGGCCGGTGGTGTCCCAGTCGTGGAAGGCGGGGTGCCGCGGGTCGATGCCGCTGTCGACGACGGCCCAGCCGATGGAGGCGGTGTCGACCGAGAAGACCTGCTCCGCCGCGTCGGCTTTGATCGTACGGCGGGATCGTACGACCGCTCCGGTCGCGGGCCGGTTCGTCGTCACGGAGACGACCGGGTACTTCTGTCTCCGGTCGACCACCCGTCCGACGGGTGCGTGCGGCCGGCGCACGGGGCCGGTGTCCACGACGACGGCGTCCAGCATGTCCACGAGTACGCCAGTCACGGCCCGTTCCCGCGTCTCGTCCCGGGCCAGGTCCGGCCGCGCGTTGCACACGATGCGGTGCAGCAGCCTCAACAGCCAGGTGACGTGGCGGCCGCGCTCCTGGCGGCGTTCCATGCTGTCGTGGATCTCGCTGGTGGCCGGGGTCCTGACGTGTCCGGCGAGGGCCGCTTCGATGCCTTCGGTCCCGCCGCTGCGGGCGAGTTCGTGGGCGACACGCACCGCACCCGCCAGACTGGTCAGGGGCAGGATGTCGCTGACGAGTTCCTTCAGGGTCAGCTGCGCCGCCACGAAGCTGCCGGCGGCGATCGGACGGCACTTCTCCATCAGCCCGCGGCTCCGGAATCGCTCCAGCACCTGCTCGACGCCGTACTCCTCGCGGATCGCGAGAATCAGGTCCTGCCGTCCCCGCTCTTCCGTCCGGGCCACCGCTGCCGGTCCGGCGCCGGCCCCCGGGCCGCCGGCGTCCCCCCGCGAGGACGGCGGCTGGGCGAACGCCAGCCACACGTCGAAGTGCACGGGGCAGTACGTGGCCCACAGGACAGGTACGGGACCCTCCCCGTAGAACACCGCTGAGAGGTCGGCTCGGTCCATGTGGACTCCCGGTGCGCGTGCGTGCGGCCCTGCGCAGGGCGGTGGGGGACGGCGGCAGCGGCCGAGGACCTGATTCCATCCTCAGCCCTGGTCATGGGCGCTGCAACCGCACGGGCCGCCACGCCGGCACCGTCGTTCGGACCTCGGCCACGACGCTCGCGAAGCCCGCCGGAACCGGCCGGGCAAGCCCAGCCGGCTCCGGACCTGCGGGATCCGTGGGCGTGCGGCGGTCCGCCGACACGGCAGGGCGCTGACGCCGTATCAGGCACGGCGCGGTGATGTCGCCCCTAAGCCGTCGCGGGCGGCCCGCCCTCGTACGCCGCCCGCAGCACCGACCGGATCCCCTCCGCCGTCACCTCGCGCGGGTTGGCGTACGGCTCGCCCGCGACCCGGTCGGCCGCGGGTGCCACATCGCTTGCGCGGAGGCCGAGTTCGGCGAGGGAGCGCGGTGCGCCGAGGCGCCCGGCCAGCTCCCACAGGGTGCGGGGCACGTCGTCCGCGCCGAGGGCCCGGCGCAGTACGGCCAGCGCCTGCGGGACGGCCGGGGCGTTGTAGGCGAGGGCGTGGGGCAGCACCACGGTGTGCGTCTCGGCGTGCGGCAGTCCGAAGGTGCCGCCCAGCACGTGGCACACCTTGTGGTGCAGCCCCATCGTGGTCGAACCGAGGCACGAGCCGCACAGCCATGCCGCGTACAGCGCCCGGCTGCGCGCGTCCAGGTCCTTCGGGTCGGCGGCCAGCCGCGGCAGTGCCTCCGCCATGGCGCGGACGCCCTCCTCGGCCATGACCGTGACCAGTGGCGAGGTGTCCGGGGCGTACAGCGCCTCGACGGCGTGCGCGAGGGCGTTGACGCCGCTGGTCACGGTCAGCGGTACGGGCAGGGAGAGGGTGAGCCGGGGGTCGTAGACGACGCTGCGGGGCTGGACGACCGGGTCGCGGCCGGTGCGCTTGGTGCCGTGCTCGGTCAGGCCCCACACGGGGGTCATCTCGGAGCCCGAGTAGGTCGAGGGCACGGCGATCAGCGGCAGTCCGGTGCGCAGGGCGATCGCCTTGCCGAGCCCGATCGCCGAGCCGCCGCCGACCGCGACGCAGCCGTCCGCCCCGGCCGCCCGTACCGCCGCCACGGCCCGGTCGGCGTCCTCGACGGGGACGTGCATCCGGGCCTCGGCGTGCACGCCCGCGCAGGTGTCGCCGAGCGCGTCCGCGACCGCCCGGGCGACGGCTTCGCCCCGGCTGCCGCAGACCACGAGCAGCCGCCGCAGGCCCAGGCGGGCGGCCTCGCCCGGGGTCGCGGTGACGGCCGCGCCGGGCCGGAAGACGACCCGCACGGGCCGGGTCTCGTACGAGAAGTCGTTTCGGAAGCTCTGCAACGTCATGCGGCACGCTCCAGGACGAGGTCGAAGCGGGCGTGCCGGAAGGGGTTCGGCACGCCGAACTCCCGGGCCAGGGACGGGTCGTCGGTCTCCGCGAAGTCCTCGACCAGGCTCTCCTTCACGGCGAACACCGCGTCGGAGTCGAGGTAGTCGCCGCCGGCCACGAAGATGTGCGTGGTGACGGGCGTGTGTCCCTCGGCCGTGGCGATGAAGTGGATGTGCGCGGGACGGTACGGGTGCCGCCCGGTCGCGCGCAGCAGCCCGCCGACCGGGCCGTCGGTGGGGATCGGGTACGGCGCCGGGACGCAGGTGCGGAACCAGAAGCGGCCCTCGGTGCCGGCGGTGAACAGTCCGCGCCCGTTGCCGGCGGGCTGGACGCCGGGCTGCTGGACGTCGTAGAAGCCCTTGTCGTCGGCCTGCCAGACGTCGACGACGGCGCCGGGCAGCGGGGTGCCGTCCTCGGACAGCACCCGGCCGCTGACGACGCACGGTTCGCCGCCGCCCACGAGGTCGATGTCGTCGCCGAGGGCGCGGACCGGCGACTCCGTCATGTGGAAGGGGCCGAGCACGGTCGACTCGGTGGCGCCGGGCGCGCGGTGGCCGTTGACGGTCTCCACGAGCATGGACAGTCCGAGCACGTCCGACAGCAGGATGAACTCCTGCCGGGTGTCGGTGCAGGCCTGCCCGGTCGCCGTCAGGAAGGCGATCGCCCGCTCCCACTCCTCCTGGGTCAGCCGGGTCTCGCGCGCGAAGTCGTGCAGATGGCGGACGAGGCCGGTGAGCAGCTCGCGCAGCCGCGGGTCGGCGGTCCCACGGAGGCTGGCGATGGCCTGCTCGGTGACGCCGGCCCCGGTCGCTTCGGTGGTCATCCCGGCTCCTCGTCGTCGACGTCCGTTGGCTCCGTTGCTTCCATGATTGCGCGCTCAGGCGTGTCCGAGGACAGTCCGCAGCGCGCCCGTGAGCAGTTCGCCGGCGTCCGGTGCCGCGGACGCGTGCCGGAAGGCGACGAAACCGTCGGGGCGCACGAGCAGGGCGCCCGCGTCGGAGATCTCGCTCAGCCGCGCCCAGTCCCCGTACGGATCCTCGTACTCCTGCCCGGGCCCGATCACCACGGTGGCGATCTCCACGTCCTGGGCCGCGGCCGCCCGCACCCAGCCCTCTCCCCCGATGCCGGTCAGCAGGGTGAAGCGGCCGCGGCCGACCGTGTCGAGGGTGGAGAGCGTGCGGGAGCCGGAGGTGATCCAGGCGTGCGGGAGCCGGGCGCCCGGGCGCGAGGACGGCTGGTGGTGCAGCTCGGGGTCGCGGGCGAAGCCGGGGTCGGGCGTGCCGTCCGGGACGATCGCGCCGGAGCGGTAGCGCTGGTTGAGGTCGACGCCGTGCGCGTTGAACTCGTACGCCTTGAAGGCGATCGCCTCACGCAGCTCGGCGCGCTGTTTCCCGGCGGCCTCGGTGCTGTCCTTGCGGGCGGCGATGTTGGCCCAGAGCTGCTCGGGGGTCTGCGGGGAGAGCCCGTCGAGGGCTTCGAAGACCGGGGCGGTCTCGCGGATGGACTGGTTGGCGCGGGTGACGATCTGCCGGCCGATGGGCGCGCGTTCGGCGGTGTAGCTGTCGAGCAGCCTCGGGTGGGCCGTGCCGTCGAGGACGAGCTTGAGCTTCCAGGCCAGGTTGTAGGCGTCCTGGATGGAGGTGTTGGAGCCGAGGCCGTTGGACGGGGGGTGCCGGTGCACGGCGTCGCCGGCGCAGAAGACGCGGCCGTTCGCGTAGCTCTCCGCGTACATCTCGTTGACGGTCCAGGCGGAGGACGATTTGACGGTCACGGGGATGTCGTCGTCGCCGACGAGCCCCCGCACGACGGATTCGGCGTACTCGGTGGTCAGGTCCGGGGCGCCCGCGGTGACGTCGTAGCCCCACACGATCAGCCACTCGGTCCAGGGGCGGACGCAGCGCACCAGGCCGGCCCCGATGCCGCCGACCGTCGCGCCGGGCGCGAGGACCCAGTACAGCGTGGACGGGCGGTGGGCGGTGTACCGGGTGAGGTCGGCCTCGAAGACGATGTTGATGCTGCCGGCGACACCCATCTGGCCGCCCATCGGCAGCCCCGCGTCCGCGGCGACCCGGGACCGTCCGCCGTCGGCGCCGATCAGGTACTTGGCACGGATCTCGTAGGTGTCCCCGCGCAGCCGGTCGCGGACGGTGGCCGTGACGCCGTCTGCGTCCTGGGTGTGGGAGAGGTACTCGGTCTCGAAGCGCAGCCGGGTGCCGCGGGCGACGGCCGCGTTCACGAGGACCGGCTCCATGAGGTGCTGCGGCATGTCGCACATGCGGGTGGGGCTGGCGAGTTCGTGTTCCGCCTGCACGAGCGGGTCGTTGCCCCAGGAGCGCACCCGCCCCAGTTCCTCGCCCGCCAGGCTGGTGCAGAACGTCGTGTTGCCCATCAGGTGCTGCGGGGTGGCCTGGGCGACGACGTCCTGTTCCACGCCGAGGTCACGCAGCACCTCCATGGTGCGCTGGTTGGTGATGTGCGCGCGGGGCGTGTCGGCGAGGCTCGCGTAGCGGGTCACCACGATGTTGGGCACGCCGTAGGTGCTCAGGGCGAGCGCGGCCGAGGCACCGGCGGGGCCGCTGCCCACGATCAGGACGTCGGTCTCGACGACGGTGGACACGGGGCGCTCCTGCGGGAATGACGGGGCGGACATCGAGCGTCCATGATCATGGAGGGGTCCGGCCGGTCGCGGGTGTCTCATTACGAGACACCCGGTGGGTCGGGGTGGGTGAGGGTCCGTGAGGGCGGGGGCTCACGGGACGGCAGTTGTTGCCCGTTCAACCGAACCCGCTACGGTGTTGCATGCCGTGACCACGACCGAGCCTTCTCCCGCAGCCACCGCCCGGCCCTCGCTGCGTCTCGCCCGCGAGCGGTTCCTGTCGGGGTGCCCGCTGCCCGGCGGCGTTCCGGAGGAGGTCGTCGCCGCGTGGCGGCGGGCCCGGTTCTTCGGTGTGCCGCACGACTTGAAGGAACCGGCCGTCGCTCCCTCCCGGCCGGTGGAGTCAGCACTGCTCGGTGCCGCCCGGCCGGTGCTCGACCGGATCGTCCCGGCCCTGGACACGGACCGGTCCCTCCTCGTCCTGACCGACGAGCGGCTGCGCGTGCTGTGGAGCGCGGGGAGGGTACCCGGGCTCGACCCGTGCCCCGTCCTGTCGGAGCAGGAGGTCGGCAACAACAGCGCGGCTCTCGCCCTGCGCACCCGGCGCCGGGCGGAGGTGCACGGACCCGAGCACTTCCTCGACCGGTGGCAGGACGTGTCCGCGGTGAGCGTCCCGGTGCTCGGCCCGGAGGGCGGCCGGGTCGTCGGCACGCTGACCGTCGCGTCGCTCATGCCGGGGCCGGGTGTCGCGCGCTCGCCCCATCCACAGGCGGCACTCGCCGAGGCCGCCGCCTCGGCAGTGGAGACGGAACTGCGTGCGCGGGCGGGGCGGGCTGAGCGGGTGCTGCTGGACGCCTATGTGCGGGCGGCGGGCGGACCGGACCGTGCCGTGGCCGCGCTTGACGGTCGTAACCGCCTGATCAGCGACTCCGCACAGCAGTTGCTGACGCCCGAGGTGCTCGGGGCGCTGGAGCGTACGGCGCTGAGCGCACGGCACGCGGATGCCGTGGGTGAGGTCGGACGGTCCGGGGACACGGGCCCGGCCGAGCCGGCCGAAGTGCGCGACCTGCCAGAACGGGCGGAGCCGGCCGAGCTGCCGGAGGGCGCCGGATGCGTCGCGTGGATCGACCGCGTACGGCTGGACGGCGTGGTCATCGGGATCGTCGCCGTCCTGGAGCCCCTCGCCGGTCCCGCGCCCTCGATGCCGGTGCCGGTGCCGGCTGTGCCGCGCCCGCCCTGCTCGCTCACCGGCTCGTCGGTCCCGTGGCGGCACGCCGCCGGGCGTGCCGTCGAACTGGCCCGCTCGCCGGAGCCGTTGCTGCTGACCGGTGAGCGCGGAACCGGCAAGTCCGCGCTGGCTCTGGACCTGCTCGGCACGGAGGCACGGGCTGCCGTCGAGATCGCCGACGCGGCGCTGGACGCCGGGCTCGACAGGGCCCTGGCCACCTGGCCGGCCGGTCGCCCGCTGCTGCTCCGGCACGCCGAGCGCCTCGCACAGCCCGGCGTGGCCGCGCTCAACTCCCTGCTCGACACCCACCCGGACACCCGGCTGCTGGTCACCTACACGCCCGGCGCGCCGGCCGGCCCCTGCCTCCAGCGCCTGCTGGACAAACTGTCCGCCCGCTCGGTGACCCTGCCCCCGCTGCGGGAACGCACCGAGGACATACGAGAGCTGCTGCCGGCCCTGGCACCACGGCCGGCACCCGGGCAACCGCCGCTGACCTGGACACTGGACGCCCTGCGCGCGCTCGAACGGTACCCGTGGCCCGGGAACGTCACCGAGCTGGCCCATGTCGTCCGGGCCCTCGCGGAGGACCGCCGGATGTCGGGGCCGGTCCGCCGGGCGGAGCTGCCGGACGCCGTGCGGGAAGGCCCGGCCGCGCGGCCCCTCAGCCCGATGGAACACGCCGAGCGCGCCGCGATCCTCGAGGCGCTGCGCCGCCACGGCGGCAACAAGGCCCGCACGGCGGCCGCACTGGGGATCGGCCGGGCGACGCTGTACCGCAAACTGCGGGGCTACCGGGTCTGAGGGGCCGCGCCACGCAGCGCCCGCGGAGAGTCGCGGCACCCCTGGAACACAGAAAAGGTGCCGACCAGAACTGGCCGGCACCTCTCGTGTACCGAAGTCGTGCACGACGTCGTGCACCGAAGCAAGTGTCCGAGGGGGGACTTGAACCCCCACGCCCGATAAAGGGCACTAGCACCTCAAGCTAGCGCGTCTGCCATTCCGCCACCCGGACCAGGTGTCTGCCGCCTTGCCAGGGCTCTGCCCCGCGGCGACATGGACAACCATACCAAGGTTTCGCAGTGCCTTTCACCTGCGTTTCCTTCCTCAGGGCGGGGGTCCGGGACCTCGCGCCCCGATGCACCTAGGGTCACACCATGAGTGACTGGATGGTTACGCAGAGCTCTACCACGGGGCGTCGCCCCCGTGCGCTGTCGCCGCTCAGGGAGCATCTGCGGGACACGTTCTGGTTCGCCCCCACCGCGGCGATGGTGAGCGTCTTCGTGGTCTGGGCGGGGGCCCAGGCACTGGACACGGCCATCGTCGAAGCGCTCCAGGACGAGCGCGACTACGACACGCTCGACGAGCTGCTGCGGTTCGCGGACGACGCCAAGGCCGTGGTGAGCGCGGTCGGGTCGGCGATGATGACCTTCATCGGCGTGGTCTTCAGCATCTCGCTGGTGGCCGTGCAGATGGCGAGCGGGCAGTTCACGCCGCGCGTGGTGCGACTCTTCGTCCGGAGCCGGATCACCAAGGCGACGTTCGCGGTCTTCCTGGCGACCTTCGTGCTGACCCTGCTGGTTCTGACCTCCTTCGACAGTGTCGACGACCCGCGCGCCGTCACCACGGTGCCGCTCGTGCAGTCGGTCCTCACCCTCTGCATGGTCGCGCTGAGCCTGTTGCTCTTCGTGCTGTACGTGAACACCACCCTGCGGCTGATGCGGATCAGCCATGTGATCGCGCGGATCGCCACGGAGTCGTTCCGGGTGGCCGCTTCGATGCCCGTGCCGACGGGCGGACCGGACGCCGCCCGCCTCGGTTCCGCGACGGCGTGGGTCCCGCACGAGGGCCGGGCGGGGGTGCTGCGGGACGTGCACATCGCGCGGCTGGTGCGGGTGGCGCGCAAACACGGGGTCGTGCTGCGGCTGATCCCGCGGATCGGCGACTTCGTGGTCCCTGGCACCCCTGTGCTGGCGGTGCACGGCGGGCCGGCCCCGGCGCGCCGGGCCCTGCGCTACACGATCTCGGTGGGTGTGGAGCGGACTTACCACCAGGATCTCGGCTTCGGACTGCGCCAGTTGTCCGACATCGCGCTGCGTGCCCTGTCGCCCGCGATCAACGATCCGACGACCGCCGTCCAGGCCCTGGACCGTATCGTCCAGTTCCTGGCCGCGCTCAGCCGGCGACCGCTCGACGCCGCCCTGCACCGGGACCGGGGCGGTGCGGTGCGGCTGGTGCAGCCCGTGCCGGGGTGGACCGAGCTGGTGGATCTCGGGTTCACCGAGGTACGGGGGTGCGCCATCGGGAGCCCGCAGGTTTCGCGGCGCATGCTGGCCGGGCTGGATGATCTGCTCCTGCTCGTGCCGCCGGAACGGCGGGAGCCGCTGCTCCGCCATCGCGAGCTGCTCCGGCAGGCGGTCGACCGGTCCGGGCCGGCCCCTGCGGACCGCGCGTTCGCCCTGCGCCCGGACCGGCAGGGCATCGGCTGACCGGTGCCGATACGGATTCCAGGACGCGCCGGTTTTACAACGCGCCGGCGACCGACGCCGGAGACCCCCGCGCGGGAACCGCGTGGTGGACAACCGGCGTCGGTCGCGGCGGCCTGCCCTTACGGCAGCAACCGGTACTCCGGGAAGTTGCCCGGCAGCCGCTCCCCCGCCGGTCCCTGTGTCACCGCGCGCACCAGCAGCTCGCCGCCGACGAACGCGCCGTGCCAGGACGCGCCGAGCCCGCCGAACAGCTCGTCACGGTCGCCGCGGGACCGGGGCCGGCCGTGGCCGGTCTTGAACGCGCGGATCTGCGGTGCGAGTCGCTCGTAGGTCGCCCGGTCGTCCGTGGACAGGGTGGCCACCAGCGCTCCGTTCGAGGCGTTCATCGCGGCCAGCAGCTCCGCCTCCGTGTCGACCAGGACGATCGTGTCGACCGGGCCGAACGGCTCCGCGTGGTGCAGCGGAGAGGACGGGGGCGGGTTGAGGAGCGTGACCGGCTGGACGTAGGCCGAGGTGTCCTGGCCGGGCAGGAAACGGGCGTCGGACGGACTGCCGCGGTGCAGCGGTACCGCGCCGCGCTCGATCGCCTCGGCGACCTGGTCCTGGAGCTCCTTCGCCTTGGCCGCGTTGATGACCGGCCCGATGTCCAGCTCGGGGTACGGGTCGTCCGGCTGCTCCACGGCGAGCGGGTGTCCGACCCCGAGCGTGCGGACCGCCGGGAGGTAGGCCGCCAGGAAGGCGTCGAACAGGTGCCGCTGGACGACGAAGCGCGGGTACGCCGTGCAACGCTGCTTTCCGTAGTCGAAGAGCCTCGGGATCACCGCGGTGAGCGCGTCCCAGTCCGAGTAGTTCCAGATGCCCCAGGTGTTGAGCCCCTCCTGTTCGAGTACGTGTCGTTTGCCGAGGTCGGCGACGGCCGTGGCCACCGCGGCGCCGGTGTCGCGGCCGCCGACGAAGGAGACGCAGCCGATCTCGGGCGCCCGCACCAGCGCCTGGGACAGCTCACCTCCGCTGCCGCTGACGAGGGTCACGGGGATCCCCTCACGAGCGGCGAGGGCGCAGGCCAGGGTCAGGCAGGCGACACCGCCGTCGGTCGGGGTCTTGGCGATGACCGCGTTGCCTGCCAGTGCCTGCACCAGCACTGCGTGAACGAGCACGCTCATCGGGTAGTTCCAGCTGGCGATGTTGGACACCGGGCCGTCCAGCGGGGCCCGGCCGGAGACCATCTCCTCGATGCCGTCGACGTACCAGCGGACCCCGTCGATGGCCCGGTCGACGTCCGCCAGGGCGAGCCGCCAGGGCTTGCCGATCTCCCAGACCAGCAGGAGGGCGAGCAGCCGGCGGTGTTCGGCGAGGGCGTCGAGGGTGGCCGCGACGCGGGCCCGGCGCTCCGGCAGGGGGACGTGACGCCAGGCGCGGTGCTGGTCGAGGGCGGCGCGCACGGCCTGGCGGGCGGTGGCCCCGTCCAGGCGCGGCGGGCCGGTGATCGGGCTGCCGTCGACGGGGCTGACGGCGGGCAGGACCCGGCCGTCCGCCTGCCAGGCGGCGTTCCAGAGGTTGAGGACCCGCTCGTCGCGGAAGGCCTCGGGCGCGGCGGCGAGGCAGCGCTGCCACGCTTCGGGCCAGCTCGTGCCGGATTTGAGGGTGAGGGTGGGTGCCATCGGGTTGCTCCGCTCTCGCTGCACGGTCGGGGGCGGGACCTGGCTCACCGGCGTTGTTCTCCGAGACGCGCGAGCACGAGATCGGCGGTCTCGGTCGGGGTGCCGCCCACGCTCACCCCGGCCGCCTCCAGCGCGTCCTTCTTCGCCTGAGCGGTGCCGGAGGAGCCGGAGACGATGGCGCCCGCGTGCCCCATGGTCTTGCCCTCGGGTGCGGTGAACCCGGCGATGTAGCCGACGACCGGCTTCGTGACGTGCTCGCGGACGTACGCCGCGGCCCGTTCCTCGGCGTCACCGCCGATCTCGCCGATGAGGACGATCAGGTCGGTGTCGGGGTCGTCCTGGAAGGCCGCGAGGCAGTCGATGTGCGTGGTGCCGACGACCGGGTCGCCGCCGATGCCGACACATGTCGAGAAGCCGATGTCGCGGAGCTCGTACATGAGCTGGTACGTCAGCGTGCCCGACTTGGAGACCAGACCGATGCGGCCCGGTTTGGTGATGTCGGCCGGGATGATGCCCGCGTTGGACTGGCCGGGGGTGATGAGGCCCGGGCAGTTGGGGCCGACGACCCGTGTGCCCTTCCGGCCGGCGTAGGTGGTGAAGGCGACGGAGTCGTGGACGGGGATGCCCTCGGTGATGACGACCGCGAGGCCGATGCCGGCGTCGGCGGCTTCGAGGACGGCCGCCTTGGCGAAGGCGGGCGGTACGAAGACGACGGTGACGTCCGCCCCGGTCGCGCGCATCCCGTCGGCGACGGTGCCGAAGACGGGGACGGCCATGGGGGCACCTCCCAGGCCCTGAAGGCACTGGGGGACATCGAAGTCGACGGTGCGGCCCGCCTTGCGCGGGTTGACGCCGCCGACGACGTTCGTGCCGGCCGCCAGCATGCGCCGGGTGTGCTTCATGCCCTCGCTGCCGGTCATGCCCTGGACGAGGACCTTGCTCTCCTTGGTGAGATAGATGGCCATGACGTCCCCTCAGGCTGTGACGGCGAGTTCGGCGGCACGGCGGGCGGCGCCGTCCATGGTGGTGACCTGCTGGACCAGCGGATGCGCGTGCTCGTCGAGGATGGCGCGGCCCCGGGGCGCGTTGTTGCCGTCGAGGCGCACCACGAGGGGCTTGGTGAGGCGGACGGTGTTCAGGGCCTGCACGATGCCGTCGGCGACCGCGTCGCACGCGGTGATCCCGCCGAAGACGTTGACGAAGACGGACTTCACGGCCGGGTCGGAGAGGATGACCGACAATCCGTCCGCCATGATCCGGGCGCTCGCTCCGCCGCCGATGTCGAGGAAGTTGGCGGGACGCGCGCCGCAGCCCGCGACCACGTCCAGGGTCGACATGACGAGTCCTGCTCCGTTGCCGATGATGCCGACCTCGCCGTCGAGCTTGACGTAGTTGAGGCCCTTGGCGGCGGCCGCCGCCTCCAGCGCGTCGTCGTGTTCGGTGTCGTCCGCGCCCCAGCGCGCCTGCCGGAAGCGGGCGTTGTCGTCGAGGGTGACCTTGCCGTCGAGGGCGAGGATCTGTCCCTGCCGGGTGCGGACGAGCGGATTCACCTCGACGAGGAGGGCGTCCTCGCGGACCAGGACCTCCCAGAGCCGTACGAGGACGTCGACGGTCTGCGGCGGCAGTCCGGCCGCCTCGGCGATCTCGCCCGCCTTCGCGGAGGTGACTCCCTCGGCGGGGTCGACTGGGACGCGGGCCACGGCGCCGGGACGGGTGGCGGCGACCTCCTCGATCTCCATTCCGCCTTCGGCCGAGGCGATGGCGAGGAAGCGGCCCGCCGCGCGGTCGAGTACATAGGACACGTAGAACTCGGTATCGATGTCCACGGGCTGGGCCAGCATCACCTTGCCGACGCGGTGCCCCTTGATGTCCATACCGATGATCTGACGGGCGGTGAGCTCGGCGGCGGCCGGGTCGGCGGCGAGCTTCACCCCGCCTGCCTTGCCTCGCCCACCGGTCTTCACCTGAGCCTTGACCACCACACGGCCACCGAGCCGGCGTGCGATCTCACGGGCCTCCTTGGGTGAGTCCGTCACCTCGGCCCGCGGCACCAAGATGCCGTGTTCTTCGAAGAGTTCCCTTGCCTGGTGTTCGTACAGGTCCATTTTCGGCTCCTGACTGAAAGTGCCGCACGCCCCCTGGACACCACCCCATCGGATGCGGGATAACAAGCTTCATACAGTATTCGTCGACTGTATGCAATGTACCGCGAGCCGTTCCAACCCCCTACGAAGGGACAGGACTTCGCCATGCCCGACGACACCCAGGACGTGATCTCCGGTGGTCATCTCGTAGCCAAGGCGCTGAAGGCCGAGGGGGTCGAGCGCATCTACACACTGTGCGGCGGCCACATCATCGACATCTACGACGGCTGCGTCGACGAGGGCATCGAAGTCGTCGACGTACGCCACGAACAGGTCGCCGCCCATGCCGCCGACGGTTACGCACGCATCACCGGCAAGCCCGGCTGTGCCGTGGTCACCGCCGGTCCGGGGACGACCGACGCCGTCACCGGCGTCGCCAACGCCTTCCGTGCGGAATCCCCGATGCTGCTGATCGGCGGTCAGGGCGCCCTCACCCAGCACAAGATGGGGTCCCTGCAGGACCTGCCGCACGTCGACATGATGACGCCGATCACCAAGTTCGCGGCGGCCGTGCCGGACACGGCCCGGGCGGCGGACATGGTGTCCATGGCGTTCCGCGAGTGCTTCCACGGCGCGCCCGGCCCCTCCTTCCTGGAGATCCCGCGCGACGTGCTGGACGCCAAGGTGCCCGCGTCCAAGGCCCGTGTACCGCAGCCCGGCGCCTACCGGGCCTCGACCCGCTCGGCCGGCGACCCGGAGGCGATCGAGCGGCTCGCCGACCTGCTGGTGCACGCCGAGAAACCGGCCATCCTGCTCGGCAGCCAGGTGTGGACCACCCGGGGCACCGCATCGGCCATCGAGCTGGTGCGCACGCTGAACATCCCGGCGTACATGAACGGCGCCGGCCGTGGCACCCTCCCGCCCGGCGACCCGCACCACTTCCAGCTCTCCCGCCGGTACGCATTCTCCAACGCCGACGTCATCGTCATCGTCGGCACGCCCTTCGACTTCCGCATGGGCTACGGCAAGCGGCTGTCACCGGACGCGACCGTCGTGCAGATCGACCTCGACTACCGCACGGTCGGCAAGAACCGCGACATCGACCTCGGCATCGTGGGCGACGCGGGACTGGTGCTGAAGTCGGTCACCGAGGCCGCCTCCGGACGCGTCAACGGCGGGGCGTCGAAGCGCAAGGAGTGGCTGGACGAGCTGCGGGCGGCCGAGCAGACCGCGCTGGAGAAGCGGCTGCCCAGCCTGCGGTCGGACGCCTCACCCATCCACCCGTACCGGCTGGTCAGCGAGATCAACGACTTCCTCACCGAGGACTCCATCTACATCGGCGACGGCGGCGACATCGTCACCTTCTCCGGGCAGGTCGTGCAGCCCAAATCACCCGGGCACTGGATGGACCCAGGTCCCCTCGGCACGCTCGGCGTCGGCGTCCCCTTCGTGCTCGCGGCCAAGCAGGCGCGGCCCGACAAGGAGGTCGTCGCGCTCTTCGGCGACGGCGCGTTCTCCCTCACCGGCTGGGACTTCGAGACTCTCGTCCGCTACGACCTCCCCTTCGTCGGCATCGTCGGCAACAACTCCTCCATGAACCAGATCCGCTACGGCCAGGCCGCCAAGTACGGCAAGGACCGCGAGCGGGTCGGCAACACCCTCGGCGACGTCCACTACGACAAGTTCGCCCAGATGCTCGGCGGTTACGGCGAGGAGGTCCGCGACCCCGCCGACATCGGCCCCGCCCTCCGGCGCGCCCGCGAGTCCGGCAAGCCCTCCCTGATCAACGTCTGGGTCGACCCCGACGCGTACGCCCCCGGAACCATGAACCAGACCATGTACAAGTGAGGTGCCCCCGATGACCGCTACGTCCACCAAGGCGCTCGAAGGCATCCGCGTCCTGGACATG
This sequence comes from Streptomyces afghaniensis, assembly GCF_044327915.1. Taxonomy (NCBI): domain Bacteria; kingdom Bacillati; phylum Actinomycetota; class Actinomycetes; order Kitasatosporales; family Streptomycetaceae; genus Streptomyces; species Streptomyces afghaniensis. Next base: position 1,074,259 of record NZ_JBIRGJ010000001.1, on the reverse strand, counting down.
ACCCACGTCCAGTCCGGGCCCTCCGCGACCCAGCTGCTCGCCTGGCTCGGCGCGGACGTCGTCAAACTGGAGGCGCCGACCGGCGACATCACGCGCAAGCAGCTGCGTGATCTGCCGGACGTCGACTCCCTCTACTTCACGATGCTCAACTGCAACAAGCGGAGCATCACCCTCAACACCAAGACCGAGCGCGGCAAGGAGATCCTCACCGAGCTGATCCGGCGCTCCGACGTCATGGTCGAGAACTTCGGACCGGGCGCGGTCGACCGGATGGGCTTCACCTGGGACCGCATCCAGGAGATCAATCCACGGATCGTCTTTGCCTCCATCAAGGGGTTCGGCGAGGGCCCGTACACCAACTTCAAGGCGTACGAGGTCGTCGCGCAGGCCATGGGCGGGTCGATGTCGACCACCGGTTTCGAGGACGGGCCGCCGCTGGCGACGGGGGCCCAGATCGGGGACTCGGGGACGGGTGTGCACGCCGTGGCGGGCATACTCGCCGCGCTCTACCAACGGGAGCGCACCGGGCGCGGGCAGCGGGTCAACGTGGCCATGCAGCACGCCGTACTGAACCTGTGCCGGGTGAAGCTGCGGGACCAGCAACGCCTGGCACACGGGCCGCTCGCTGAATATCCCAACGAGGACTTCGGCGACGAGGTTCCCAGGTCCGGGAACGCGTCCGGCGGCGGTCAGCCCGGCTGGGCGGTCAAGTGCGCGCCGGGCGGCCCGAACGACTACGTGTACGTCATCGTGCAGCCCGTGGGCTGGCAGCCGATCAGCGAACTCATCGGCCGGCCCGAGCTGGCCGACGACCCGGAGTGGTCGACGCCCGAGGCGCGGCTGCCCAAGCTCAACAAGATGTTCCAGCTGATCGAGGAGTGGTCCTCGACGCTGCCCAAGTGGGAGGTGCTGGAGCGGCTCAACGCGCACAACATCCCGTGCGGGCCGATCCTGTCCACCAGGGAGATCATCGAGGACCGGTCGCTGGCCGCCAACGAGATGGTCGTCACCGTCCCGCACCCCGAGCGGGGCGAGTTCGTCACCGTCGGCAGCCCGCTGAAGCTGTCGGACTCCCCCGTCGAGGTGACCAGCTCACCTCTCCTCGGCGAGCACAACGAAGAGGTCTACGTCGGCGAACTCGGCCTCGGTGACGAGGAAGTGCGCCTGCTCAAGTCGAACGGAGTGATCTGACGTGATGGCCGAAGACCGGGTCCGGCGGGTGCGCGGCCTCCTCGACTCCGTGCGGGCCGAGGGGCGGACCGCGCTGACCGCGCCGGAGGGCAAGGTGATCGCCGACGCGTACGGGATCGCCGTGCCGGGCGAGGAACTGGCGACCGACGTCGACGAGGCCGTGGCGTACGCGGCGCGCTTCGGCGGGCCCGTCGTGATGAAGATCGTCTCGCCGGACATCCTGCACAAGACCGACGCCGGCGGGGTGATCGTCGGGGTCGAGGGCGCGGCGGACGTACGGGCCGCGTTCCACACCATCATCGACAACGCCCGTGCGTACGACCCGAAGGCCCGCATCTCGGGCGTGCAGGTGCAGGAGCTGCTGCCCAAGGGGCAGGAGGTCATCGTCGGCGCGGTCACGGACCCGACGTTCGGGAAGGTGGTGGCGTTCGGGCTCGGCGGGGTGCTCGTCGAGGTCCTGAAGGACGTGACGTTCCGGCTCGCGCCGGTGGACGCCGACGAGGCGCTGTCGATGCTGGACTCGATCCGGTCGGCGGAGATCCTGCGGGGGGTGCGCGGCCAGGCGGGCGTGGACCGCTGGGCCGTCGCCGAGCAGATCCGCAGGGTGTCGGAACTCGTGGCGGACTTCCCGGAGATCGCGGAGGTCGACCTCAACCCGGTGATCGCCACCGCGGAGGGGGCGGTGGCGGCCGACATCCGGGTGATCCTCGCCGAGTCGCAGCCCGCGCCGCGCCGCAAGTACTCGAGGGACGAGATCCTCACGTCGATGCGCCGGCTGATGCAGCCGCGCGCGGTCGCCGTCATCGGCGCCTCCAACGAGCAGGGCAAGATCGGCAACTCCGTGATGCGCAACCTCGTCGACGGAGGGTTCGCGGGCGACATCCATCCGGTGAATCCCAAGGCCGATGACATTCTGGGCCGCAAGGCGTACAAGAGTGTCACCGACGTTCCCGGTGAGGTGGATGTGGCGGTCTTCGCGATCCCCGCCAAGTTCGTGGCCTCGGCCTTGGAGGAGGTGGGACGCAAGGGCATCCCGAACGCCGTACTGATTCCCTCCGGGTTCGCGGAGACCGGTGAACACGAACTCCAGGCGGAGATCGTGGCGATCGCCGAGCGGCACGGAGTGCGGCTGCTGGGGCCGAATATCTACGGCTACTACTCGACCTGGCACGATCTGTGCGCCACGTTCTGCACGCCGTACGACGTCAAGGGCGGGGTGGCGCTGACCTCGCAGTCGGGCGGCATCGGGATGGCCATCCTGGGCTTCGCCCGCACCACCAGGACGGGGGTGTCGGCGATCGTCGGGCTCGGCAACAAGTCGGACCTGGACGAGGACGACCTGCTGACCTGGTTCGGGGAGGACCCGCACACCGAGTGCATCGCGATGCACCTGGAGGACTTGAAGGACGGGCGCGCCTTCGTGGAGGCCGCGCGGGCGACCGTGCCGAAGAAGCCCGTGGTCGTGCTGAAGGCGGGGCGTACGGCGGCGGGCGCGAAGGCGGCCGGCTCGCACACCGGCGCCCTGGCGGGCGACGACGCCGTGTACGACGACATCCTGCGGCAGGCCGGGGTGATCAGGGCGCCGGGGCTGCACGACATGCTGGAGTACGCGCGCGCGTTGCCCGTGCTGCCCGCCCCCGAGGGGGACAATGTCGTGATCATCACGGGGGCCGGCGGCAGCGGTGTGCTGCTCTCGGACGCGGTGACCGACAACGGCCTGTCGCTGATGGAGATCCCGCCCGACCTGGACGAGGCGTTCCGGAAGTTCATCCCGCCCTTCGGGGCCGCGGGCAACCCGGTCGACATCACCGGGGGCGAGCCGCCGTCGACGTACGAGGCGACGATCCGGCTGGGTCTTGAGGATCCGCGCATCCACGCGCTCGTCCTCGGCTACTGGCACACCATCGTCACTCCTCCCATGGTCTTCGCGGAGCTCACCGCACGCGTGGTGGCCGAGTTCCGGGAGCGGGGGATCGAGAAGCCGGTCGTGGCGTCGCTCGCCGGGGACGTGGAGGTCGAGGAGGCCTGCCAGTACCTCTTCGAGCGCGGGGTCGTGGCGTACCCGTACACGACCGAGAAGCCGGTGGCCGTGCTCGGCGCGAAGTACCGCTGGGCGCGGGCGGCGGGGCTGCTGGGGGGCGGTACATGAGGTGAGCAAGCGGGGGGCCGGCCGACGGTGCGCGTCGGCCGGCCCCGGGACCCGCACGCGCACGAAAGGCATGGGACAGGGGGCGCTGGCCAGATCTTTCGACGCAAGGGGTGCGACACGACATGACAACGACCGATCTGCCCACCACGGTTCCCTACCGGGAGGTCACCGACGCGAACGGTCGCGTCTACCGCCTCGGTGAGACCGATATCGACATCATGGGGCGCAAGCGCAAGTGGATGGTGATCCTGCCCTGGATCGGCATGATGGGCATCTCCTCAGCCGAGTACGCGTTCGCGTCCGCCGAGGAGACCCTGCACACGGCACACGCGTGGGACAGCATGCACATCTTCTGGATGATGACCGTCTGGGTCTTCTTCCAGGCCGCGGTGGCCTTCCCCGCGGGCAAGCTGCGTGAGAGCGGAAGGCTTCCGGCCCGCTGGGCGATGATGTGCGGCGCGGCGGGCACGCTCATGGGCTACCTCTCCCTGGCCTTCGCGCCGCACGTCGTCTTCGCCTACATCGGCTTCAGCATGTTCAGCGGCATGGGCGCGGGCATGGTGTACGCCACCTGCGTCAACATGGTCGGCAAGTGGTACCCGGAGCGGAAGGGCGGGAAGACCGGCTTCGTCAACGGCGGTTTCGCCTACGGCTCGGTGCCCTTCGTCTTCCTCTTCAACGGCTACATGGACCTCACCAACTTCCGCTGGGTGCTGGTCTCGGTGGGCGTGTTCCTGGCCGGGATCGTGGCGTGCTCCGGCTACTTCTTCAAGGACCCGCCGAAGAACTGGTGGCCCGCCGACATCGACCCGCTCAACCCGCCGAAGGACCCGCGCGCGGCCCGCTCGCTGCGCATGAACCCGCCGGCGGTGCGCCAGTACTCACCCAAGGAGGCGTGGAAGACCGGCCGGGTGGCCCTGATGTGGTTCTGTCTGGCCTGCACGTCCGGCGTGAACATCTTCGGCATCGCCTTCCAGGTGGAGATCGGCGAGGAGGCCGGATTCGCGGGCGGGATCGTCGCCACGGCCATGTCCCTGAAGGCCATCGTCAACGGCACCGGCCGCGGCGTCATCGGCTGGCTCTCCGACCTCTACGGCCGCAAGCGGTGCCTGCTCGTGGTGTGCGTCATCCTGGGCCTGTCCCAGTACGGCATCCTCTGGTCGGCGAACGCCGAGAACCTCCCGCTGTTCCTCGTCTTCTCCTCCATCTCCGGCTTCGGCGGCGGCGCCATCTTCCCGATGTTCGCGGCTCTCACCGCCGACTACTTCGGCGAGAACAACAACGCGTCCAACTACGGCATGGTCTACAGCGCCAAGCTCGTCTCCGGTCTGGGCGCGGGCATGGGCGCCGTGGTCGTCGGCGCCTGGGGACACTCCGGTGCGTTCATCCTGGCCGGCTCCATCTCCCTCTTCGCCGGCTGCGTGGCGCTGTTCCTGACCCCGCCGGGACGCGACAAGGAAAGGCGCCGCATCGATCCCAACCCGCAACCGCTCGGCGAGGACACGGCCTGACATGACGGCGGATCCGTACGCAGCAGACAGTTCGTCCACAACCTCCGAGGCCGCACACCGTCCCTACCGCGAGGTCACCGACTCCCACGGCCGCGTCTACCGCGTCGGCGAGACCGACCGGGACATCCTGGGCCACTCGCGCAAGCTCATGGTGTATCTGCCGTGGATCGCCATGATGGCCATCAGCGTTTTCGAGTACGCGTACGGCTCCGCGGAGGACACCCTGTCCCACGCGCACGGCTGGACGCAGAGCAACACCTTCTGGATCCTCAGCGTCTGGGTGTTCTTCCAGGCCGGCATCGCCTTCCCCGCGGGCTGGCTGCGGGAGAAGGGCCGTCTGACGGCGCGCACGGCCATGTACCTCGGGTCGGGCATGTGCCTGCTGGGGTTCCTCGCCCTGTCGCACCTGAGCAACGTGCTGCTGGCGATCCTCGGTTTCGGCGTGGTCGGCGGGATCGGCGCCGGGCTCGTCTACGCCACCTGCATCAACATGGTCGGCAAGTGGTTCCCGGAGCGGCGTGGCGCCCGCACGGGCTTCGTCAACGGCGGGTTCGCGTACGGGTCGCTGCCGTTCATCTTCATCTTCAACTACGGCTTCGACACGGCGAACTACCACCGCGTCCTGGACCTCATCGGCTGCTACGTCATGATCGTGGTGCTGGCCTGCGCGTTCTTCTTCAAGGACCCGCCGAAGAACTGGTGGCCGGCCGACATCGATCCGCTGACCCGCCCCGGCGACCGGAAGAACGCCGAGAGCCTCGCCAAGAACCCTCCGGCGGTACGCCAGTACACCCCGAAGGAGGCCATCAGGACGGGCATGCTGCCTCTGATGTGGCTCTCCGTGGTGATGACCGCCGGCGTGTCCATCTTCGGGATCTCGTTCCATGTCGACTTCGCCAAGGAGGTGGGCTTCGGCCCGCTGGTGGCGGCGTCGTCCATGGGCCTGATGGCGGTCGTCAACGGCGTCGGCCGCGGCGTGGTGGGCTGGCTGTCCGACCGGTGGGGCCGCAAGTCCACCCTGGTGGTCGTCATCGTCGTCCTGGGGCTCGCCCAGTTCGGCGTCATCTGGGCGGGCGACCTGAAGAGCGAGTGGCTGTTCCTGTTCTTCGCGTTCCTCTCCGGCTTCGGCGGCGGCGCGTTCTATCCGCTGTTCGCGGCGCTCACGCCGGACTACTTCGGGGAGAACTACAACGCCACCAACTACGGGCTGGTCTACAGCGGCAAGCTGATCAGCGGCCTGTTCGGCGGCGGGCTGGGCTCCATGGTGGTCGCGGCCTGGGGTTACGACGGCGCGTACGCGCTCGCCGGGGGCGTGTCGATGCTCGCGGCAGCGGTCGCGCTGCTCCTGCGACAGCCGGGACGTGCCCAGGCACAGCCGGTGTGCTGACCGTCCCCCCACGTGAGGAGGCCCCTCCCCGTCAGGGAGGGGCCTCCTCACGCCGGTACGGTCCTCAGCACTTCTCCCGCAGCGAGTGCAGGTGCGCGCTGGAGCGGCGCGCGAACGTGAAGGACTCGGCCGGGTTGTCGTGCTCGGCCTGCCAGTGGTGGGCCATGCGGTGGCCCCGCAGCCGGGTCACGGCGGAGATGAACCGCTGGTAGTCGATGTCGCCGTCGCCGACGTCGGTCATGCGGTAGCCGTACGGGTTCGACGGGTCGCTCTCGCCGTCCTTCACGTGGAACAGCGGGTAGCGGTCGGGCTGTCGCAGGACGTACTTCAGCGGCTCAAAGGGCGCGGGCGTGCCGTCGGGGCGCTTGGAGAAGCGGAACTGGCCGACGTACGCCCAGTAGATGTCCATCTCCAGGTACACGAGGTCGGGGTCGGTCTCCTTGAGCAGGACGTCGTAGAGGCGGACCTTCGGGTTGTCGGTGGCGAAGCTGAACTCCTCGGAGTGGTTGTGCTGGTAGAACTTCATGCCCCTGGCCTTCGCCGCAGCGCCGTAGGTGTTGAAGTCCTCGGCGGCGCGCTTCCAGGCGTCGACGGTCGAGCCGTAGCGGAACGGGCCGGCGGCCGTGCCGATGTGCTTGAGGCCGAGGGCCTGGGCGTCGTCGAGGACCTTGGTGAGGTTCTGGGCGAAGGTGTAGGCGTTCGGGTCGTCGGAGTAGTAGCCGACGTGGCTGCCGATCGGGTTCAGGCCGTGGTTCCGGGCCAGTCGCTTGAGCTGGGCGAGGGTGATGGGACCGGCTGAGCCCTGGGTGTAGCCGGCGAACTCGACCTCGTCGTAGCCGTACTTCTCCAGTTCGGCGAAGACGGGGCCGAAGCCGAGGGTGGAGACCTTGTCGCGGAGGCTGTAGAGCTGGATGCCGAGGCGGCCGGGCGGCAGGACGGGGCGGCCGCGGCCCTTGGCGCCGGAGGCCGTGCCGGTGGCCCCCGACGTGTTGCCGGTGGCGGCTGTCGCGGGGGCGGCGGCACCGAGCAGGGCAGCGGCGGTGGCGCCTGCGGCCACGCCGAGCATGCCTCGTCTGCTGAGGCGGTGGGTGAGCTCGGGGTCGGGCTGGGAGAAGCGGCTCATGCGTGGAACTCCTCGTGATCGCGGGGCGTTGTCAGTGGTGAGTGCTTCACTTGTGACCAGTCGGGACTGAGCGTTAGGGCCTCAGTCGAGACCGGCGAGTCGGAGCAGCAGTGACTTCACATCGGTGGCCGCGACGCGGTCGCCGACAGCGCGGGGGGTGGAGCAGATGAGGAGCGGACCGTCGTCGTCGCTCGCCGGAAGGCGGCCGTGGCTGCCGCGAATAGGTGAGGGGTCCAGGGGCACGACCGCCATGCGGTAGCGCATGCCGAGTTTCTTGCGCGCCAGCGCGGTGGCCGCCTTGACCTTGACGTACGGGTCGAGGGGATCCATGAAGAGCTCGACCGGGTCGTAGCCGGGTTTGCGGTGGATCTCGACGAGCTGCGCGAAGTCGGGTGCGCGGGCGTCGTCGAGCCAGTAGTAGTACGTGAACCAGGCGTCGGGTTCCGCCACGGCGACGAGTTCGCCGGCGCGCGGATGGTCGAGCTGGTGGGCCTTCTTGCCCTCGTCGTCGAGGAGTTGCTCGATGCCGGGCAGGTCGTCGAGGGCGGCCCGGGTGGCGTCGAGGTCCTCGGGGCGGCGCACGTAGACGTGGGCGATCTGGTGGTCGGCGACCGCGAAGGCACGGGACGCCATCGGGTCGAGGTATTCCATGCCGTCCTGGGTGTGCACCTCCAGCAGGCCGGCGCGGCGCAGGGCGCGGTTGATGTCGACGGGCCGGTTCACCCGGGTGATGCCGTACTCGGACAGCGCGACGACCGTGCGGCCCTCGGCGCGGGCGTCGTCCAGGAGCGGTGCCATGGCGGCGTCCAGGTCGGCGGCCGCCTTCAGGGAGCGCGGGTCCTCGGGGCCGAAGCGCTGGAGGTCGTAGTCGAGGTGAGGGAGGTAGCAGAGGGTCAGGTCGGGGTGGCGGGTGCGGATGATGTGGCGGGTCGCGTCGATGATCCACCGGCTGGACACGAGGTCCGCTCCGGGGCCCCAGAAGTGGAAGAGGGGGAACGTGCCGAGTTCTTCGGTGAGTTCGTCGTGCAGCGCGGCCGGCCTGGTGTAGCAGTCGGGTTCCTTGCGGCCGTCGGCGTAGTAGACCGGACGGGGGGTGACGGTGATGTCGGTGTCGGCTCCCATGGCGTACCACCAGCAGATGTTCGCGACGGTGTAGCCGGGGTGGGCGCGGCGGGCGGCGTCCCAGAGTTTGTCCCCGGCCACGAGGCCGTTGTGCTGGCGCCACAGCAGGACGTCGCCGAGTTCGCGGAAGTACCAGCCGTTGCCGACGATGCCGTGCTCCGCGGGCATGGTGCCGGTGAGGAACGTGGACTGGGCGGCGCAGGTGACGGCGGGCAGGACGGTGCCCAGCGGGGCGCGGGAGCCGGATTGGCCGAGCGCCTTGAGGTGGGGCATGTGGTCGAGGAGGCGGGGGGTGAGGCCGACGACGTCGAGGACGAGGAGCGGGGTGGGGCCTGTACGGGCCGGGTGGGCGCCCGGGGCGGACGGGTGGGTGCTCATGGCAGCTCCTTCAGTCCGAGGTCCGTCAGCAGGTCGCGGGCGAGGGTGAGTTCGGCGGCGATGCCCTCGGCGAGCTGGCTGCGGCCGCGGGGGCGCAGCTCGGGCGGGAGGGCCTGCCAGGTGTAGGTCTCGACCTCCAGGTGGCGGGTGAGCGGGGCCGGGCCGCCGACGAGCCGGGTGAGTGCGGTCTTCAGGACCGGGAGTGTGGAGGTGAGGGGCGCGGCGGGGGCCGCGTGCAGCGGGACGTGGAAGTGGGCGCGCCAGGGTGCGCCGTCGGGCAGGGCGTGGCCCGCGACGGCCTCGTCGAGGTCGTCGGTGGCGCGCAGACCGGCGGCGGTGGCCGTGCGGGTCTGGTGCAGGAAGCGGGGTTCCGCGAAGGCTGCGAGGGCCTCGCGGACCTCGGGCAGATGGGGGTGCTCGGCGTGCAGGGCGGCGGAGAGCTGGGATTTGACGACGGGGACGCGGGCCTCGGCGAGGGCGTCCAGGGCTGTGTGCGGGTCTTCGAAGGAGGTGGCGAGGTGGCAGGTGTCGACGCAGATGCCGATGCGGTCGTGGGCGATCGCGGTGAGCGGGGCGATGGCGTCGCGGGTGGTCTCGACGACGCAGCCGGGTTCCGGTTCCAGCCCGACGCGGATGGAGCGGCCGGTCAGTTCCTCGATGGCGTCGAGGCGTTCGGCGAGGGTGCGCAGGGCGGTGCGGGCGGTCTGTGCGCGTTCGTCGTCGTACGCGGTGCGCCAGGCGAGGGGCAGGGTGGAGATGGTGCCGTCGCCGACGTCGTCGGGGAGGAGCCCGGCGAGGACACGGGCCAGGGCGGTGGTGTGGTCGAGGCGTTCCTGGTCGGCCCAGTCCGGCTTGTACACGCGGTACTTGACCTCTTCGGCGCCGAAGCCCTCGTACGGGAAGCCGTTGAGGGTGACGACCTCGAGGCCGCGCCGGTCGAGCTCGGTGCGCAGGCCGCGCAGGGCGGACGGGTCGGTGTCGAGGGCGTGGGCGGCGTGCCTGGCGAGCCACAGCCCGATGCCGAGCCGGTCGCGGCCCAGGCGGCGGCGGACGGGTTCGCAGTGGTCGCGCAGCTGCGCGAGGACGCCGTCGAGAGTTTCGGCGGGGTGGACGTTGGTGCAGTAGGCGAGGTGGACGGTGGAGCCGTCGGGGTGGCGGAAGCGCATGGTTCACGCCCCCGCGGCGGGGACGCGGGCCTGCTCCCCGCCGTCTGCCGGGCCGCGGTCCGGCTCGTGCGGGTCCTTCGGGACGCCGCGCAGGATGGAGTTGCCCTCGTGGGTGGCCTCCGTGCCGGTGACGTCGAGGTTCAGGCGGCCGCTGAGCCCGTAGAAGGCGACGGGGTTGCGCCACAGCACCTGGTCGACGTCGTCCTCGCTGAAGCCCTCGGCCAGCATCAGGTCGCCGACCTTGCGGGTCTTGAGGGGGTCGCTCTTTCCCCAGTCGGCGGCGGAGTTGACCAGGACCTGCTCGGTGCCGTGGGCGCGCAGGATGGCGATCATCCGCTCCTCGTCCATCTTGGTGTCCGGATAGACGGAGAAGCCCAGCCAGCAGCCGCTGTCCTTGGCCTCCTTGACGGTGGTCTCGTTGAGGTGGTCGACCAGGACGCGTTCCGGGGGCAGTGCGGACTCCCGGACGACGTCGAAGGTGCGGCGCAGTCCGGCGAGCTTGTCGCGGTGCGGGGTGTGCACGAGGGCGGGCAGCCCGTGGTCGGCGGCGAGCTGGAGCTGGGCGGCGAGGGCGGTGTCCTCGGCGGGGGTCATGGAGTCGTAGCCGATCTCGCCGACGGCCACGACGTTGTCCTTGACGAGATACCGGGGCAGTGCGTCGAGGACGGGCACACAGCGCGGGTCGTTGGCCTCCTTGGGATTGAGCGCCAGCGTGCAGTGGTGGGCGATGCCGTACTGGGCGGCGCGGAAGGGCTCCCAGCCGAGGAGGGAGTCGAAGTAGTCGAGGAAGGAGGCGGGCGAGGTGCGGGGCTGGCCGAGCCAGAAGGAGGGCTCGACGACGGCGCGGACACCGGCGGCGTGCATGGCCTCGTAGTCGTCCGTGGTGCGGGACGTCATGTGGATGTGGGGGTCGAAGATGCGCATCAGGACTCCTTGCCGTGGGGGTGGTCCGTGCCGGGGGCGGGGGGCAGGGACTCGGTCAGGTCCAGGACGCGGTACAGGTCCTCGGGGACGGTGCGGCCGGCGGCGGTGCGTTCGGCTGCGTAGTCGCCCAGCATGCGTGCGAGCTCATCGTCGCCCCGGGCGCGCCGGGGCAGGTCCGCCACGTGGTCGACGGGGACACCGGTGAACAGGCACTTCAGCACGGCGTGGCGCCAGTCGTGCGGGGCCAGGTGCCGGGCGGCGTACGGGCCGACGGCGGCGGTGAGAAGCCGGGTGTCGTTGGTGCGCAGGGCGTCCTCGACGAGCGGGAGGGCGCCGGGGCCGGACACGAGGTGGGGCAGGGCGTGCAGGACGGCGCGGCGCTCGTCGGCGGTGCCCTGGAAGTACACCCGGGTCAGGGCGTCGGTGCCGGCCCGGGCCGCGTCGAGGATGAGGACGCGTGCGGCGTCGGCGTAGGCGGCACCGCAGCGGCGGCCGGCCTCGGCGAGGCGCAGTTCCCACGCGGAGATGGGCCCGTGGATGCCGGGGTGGGCGGCGGCCTCGTCGAGGGCGTGTTCTAGCCAGTCGCGGGCCGCGGGGTCGAGGTGGGTGGTGAGGTGGCGGCGGAGGTCGTCCAGGGAGGAGGTGAGGGCGGTGTCGGGGGTGGGGTGGGCGGTGTGGGTGCTGTGGGCCTGGGCGTCCTGGGAGCCGTCGCTTCTTGCCGCTGGTGTGGTGCGGGGACGGGTCATGGGGTGCTGCTCCCTTCAGGGGCGGTGGAGGGAGCGCCGTGGGGTGGCGCGGCCTGCTGGAGGGCCGGAGCGGGGTGCGGCGAGGCGGTGGCCGCGGTCTGCTCGGCGTGGCGGAGGAACGGGAGGGACTGTCCGGCGTAGTGCGGGCCGGCGTGGGAGTGGCGGGGCAGTTCGACGACGGTCAGGCCCTGGTAGCCGGTGGCGACGAGGGCCGCCAGGACCGGCGGGAAGTCGATCTCCCCGTCTCCGAAGGGGAGGTGCTCGTGGACGCCGCGCCGCATGTCCTCGATCTGGACGTGCCGCAGCCAGGGTGCGGCGGCGCGCACGCAGTCGGCGGGAGAGAGGGGTTCGAGGCACTGGCAGTGGCCGATGTCGAGGGTGAGGCCGAGGGGTTCGGGGTCGCCGAGGATGCGGCGGAGGTGATGGAAGTCGTCCAGGGTGGCGAGGAGGTGCCCCGGCTCGGGCTCGACGGCGAGCGGAACGCCGGCGGACGCGGCGGCGTCCAGGACGGGCGTGAGGGTCTCGGCGAGGCGCTTCCACGCGCTGTCGGGGTCGGTGCCCTCCGGGACGATCCCGCTGAAGCAGTGGACCGCGTGGGCACCGAGGTCGGCCGCGACCCGCACGGCCCGCAGCAGGAGGTCGGCACGACGAGCCCGGTCGCCGGGGTCCGGGTCCAGCAGGGAGGGACCGTGTTTGCGGCGCGGGTCGAGCACATAGCGGGCGCCCGTCTCCACGGTGACACCCAGCCCGAGCGCGTCCAGCCGGTGCCCGATCCGGCGGGTGCGGGCGGCGAGGTCCGGGGCGAGCGGGTCGAGGTGCATGTGGTCGAGGGTCAGCCCGACTCCGTCGTAGCCGAGGTCGGCGAGCAGGCGGAGCGCGTCGTCCAGCCGGAGATCGGCGAGGCCGTTGGTGCCGTAGCCGAAGCGGAGGGGCCGGCGGGCGTCGAGGGGAGAGGTCCCTGGATTCACGTCACACTCACCTTCTTCGCGAACCGCGCTCCCAGCGGGGCCAGGGCCGCGATGAGGAGGGCCGTGGCCGTGCCCTTGGAGCGGGCGGTCAGGGTGGCCTGGAGGGGGATCGTGGCGCGGATGCCGGCACCGACGGCTCGTTGGGTGAGCGGAGGTGAGGGGTTGAGCGTGGCGTGGAAGTAGGGGCGGGCGGTTGCCGCGGCGTAAGCGGCCGCCAGGGCGGTGGTGAGGTGTGCCGTGGGTTTCCGGCCGGGCGCAGTTCCTGGGGGCGGAGTCGCTCGTGGCCCGAGAAGGCCATGAGCGGCTGCCCCTCGGTGGTCCGGCGGGCGGTGCGTCACCACACGGGTCAGCAGGGCGGTCGTCGCGAGGGCCGCCAGGGGGGCCAGGGGTGAGCCGCCCTGGGCCTCCTGTCGGGAGACCGTCGTGACGGCCAGGGTGTGGGTGCCGAGGAGGGCTGCCGACGGCAGTGCCTGGCGGGTGCGGCCGGTGGTGGCCGCCGCGCCCAGGAGCAGGTCCAGTCCGCGGGCCGCGCCCATGGCCACGGGTCCGGCGGGTGTGTGCTTCAGACCGAGGTCGTACGCCCAGACGGTCGCCGCCAGGGGTGCGGCGACGGCCAGGGCCGGGCGGCCGGCTCGGGCTGCCAGGGCCAGTCCGGCTCCGGTGAGGGCACAGGCCGCGGTGAGCGCTGCGGCGGGGCGGATACGGCCGGAGGGCAGGGGGCGGTGAGGGCGTTCGACGGCGTCGACGTCGCGGTCCGCCCAGTCGTTGAGGGCCATACCGGCCTCGTACAGGCAGAGGGAGGAAGCAATGGCGAGCAAGGTTCGGGCGTTGGGCTGTGCGCCGGTCGCAGCCGTGCCGGCGAGGGCGTCGCCCGGCACACTGAACAGGGCGGGCAGGCGCAGGAGTTCGGCCCAGGCGCGTCGTCGGTGTGCACGGCCGGCAGCTCCGCGGGACGCCGTGCGACAGGGGTTCTTTTCCTTGACGGCGTCCCCCGCACCGTCCCGGATTGCCGGAGGCTGCTCGCGACGTCCCGTCACGGCCGGTCCCCCGTCCCGCGCGCCTCCCGCGCCGGATGGGCGGCCCCGTCCGCGGCGTCCTCCCGTTCGGCTGCTCCCTCCCCCGCCTCGCCCTCCCGGAGCCTCCCCGCGAACCGGATCAGCGCCTCGTACTGCTCGGCCAGGCCCGAGGGCGCGTCCCCGACCGGGTCCTTGAAGTAGAAGGCGAGGGCGTCGAGCGGGCCGGACAGGCCCGACTCGTGGGCACGGGCGGTCAGCCGGGCGAGGTCGAGGACGAGGGGTGCCGCCAGGGCCGAGTCGCAGCCCTGCCAGGTGGTCTGGAGGATCATGCGGGTGCCGAGGAAGCCGTCGAAGGCGATGTGGTCCCAGGCGGTCTTCCAGTCGCCGAGGGCGGGGACGTCGTCGATGTGGGTCTCGCCCTGGGGGGTGGTGCCGAGGGTGTCGGTGAGGACCCGTTCCTTGCCCGCGTTCTTGGCCGCCGCGGCGGCCGGGTCGGCCAGTGCGGCGCCGTCGCCGCCGCCGAGCAGGTTCGTGCCGGACCAGGCGCGGACGGTCAACGCCCGCTGGGCGAACATCGGGCCGAGCACCGAGCGCAGCAGGGTCTGGCCGGTCTTGCCGTCGCGGCCGGCGTACGGCAGGCCGCTCCGTCGGGCCTCGCGGGCGGCGACGGGGTGGTGCATGCCCTCGGAGGGGGTGAAGTTGACGTAGGGGCAGCCCGCGCGCAGGGCTGCCAGCGCGTACAGGGTGCTGGCCGGCAGCGGGGAGCCGGGCCCCTGGGAGGCGGGCTCGGTGGAGGCGACGTTCACCACCACGGCCCGGTCCAGCTCATGGCGGTGGCGGAAGTCGCGGATGTCGTCGGCGAAGGCCGTGATCAGTCCGGCCTCGCTCCGGGTGTCCCCGGGAGTGGGACCACCGAACCTGATCTCCCGGTCGGCGGCGGTGAGTTCGGCGGCGACTGCCGTGGCGACGCCGGTCGGGAGGACGCCGCCGGCGGTCAGGGTCTCGGCGCGTTTGGGCAGGGGGCAGTCGACGGTGTCGTGGCCGCCGAAGACGAGGTCGGACAGGGCGGGCAGGCCGCTGTCGGTGAACGCCGGTGTCTCGGTCACCATGCCGGTGGGCGGGTGCAGTCCGGCGGCGACGGCGGCGCACCCGGTGACGACGGTGGTGGCGACGGAGCCGCGGGCTCCGATCAGCCACACCCCCACACGCGGTCGGGAGAGGGACGCGGACATGTGCAGCCTCCTGATCGTGCGCGAACCGGGGGGAGGGACGGGAGACGGCGGGCGGGGGTCCGGCGTCCCCCGCCCGCCGCCGCTCTCAGCCACCCGTGACGGGCAGTTCCTTCAACTGGATGTTGCGGAAGGAGACCTGGTCGTCGGCGCCATGGTTCTGGAGGCCGATGTAGCCGTCGGTCAGGCTCCGCTGGGGGTCCTTGTTGGTGAAGTCGTTGATCTTGACTCCGTTGAGGAACACCTGGAGGCGTTCGCCCTGGACCTTGATCACGTAGGAGTTCCACTGGCCGGGCGGCCGCAGGACCTGGTCACGGGCCTTGATGTTCGCCGACTTGAACGAGTAGACGGAGCCCGTGGTGCGGTCGGCCGCGTCCGTGGCGTCGATCTGGATCTCGTAGCCCTTGTTCACGGCGGACCAGGGGTCGTCGGAGGCCGGGAAGCCCACGAAGATCCCGGAGTTGTCGTCGCCCCGCATCTTCCAGTCGAGCTTGAGGGAGTACGACTTCAGCTCCTTGGCCTGGTACCAGAGCAGGCCCATGCCGCCCTCGGACTCCAGGGTGCCGTCCTTGACGTTGAACTTGCCGGGACCGGCCTGCTTCCAGCCGTCCAAGGTCTGGCCGTTGAAGATCTTCCGGTAGTCCTTGCCCGGCTTGCAGTCCGCCTTCACCTGGCCGGTGGCGTACTGCAGGCCGCCGAGCAGATGGGCGCGGAAGGCCTCGTCGGCGTAGGACTCCTTGGTGTGGCCGCCGCCGGTGTAGAAGGACCGGCCGCCGCCGTAGCTCTGGCACCAGGCGATCGGGTGGTCGCCCTTCATGTTCCCGCCCTGGTAGGTGGTCTCGTCCAGGGTGGCGAGGACCTTGGCCTGCTCGCGCGGGTTGGTGCGGTAGTTGTACCACTCGTCCGTGCGCTCCCAGGCGTCGCCCAGGTGCGCGGTCGAGGGGTGGTCGTGGTCCTCGACACGGACGGTGGCCTTCTGGATGGCCGGGTGCGAGTCGAAGTACGCGCCGACGAGGCCGCCGTAGAACTCCCAGTCGTACTCGGTGTCGGCGGCGGCGTGGATGCCCATGTAGCCGCCGCCGTTCTTCACGTAGTTCTCGAACGCCTTCTGCTGCTCGGCGTTGAGCACGTCACCGGTGGTGGACAGGAAGGCGACCGCGTCGTACTTGGCGAGGTTGGCGGTGGTGAACTGCTTCGCCTCCTCGGTCGCGTCGACCGTGATGCCGGCCGGGCCGGCGACCTCCTTCAACGCGGCGATGCCGGCCGGGATGGAGTCGTGGCGGAAGCCCGCGGTCCTGGAGAAGACCAGGACCTTCTTGCCGCCCTTGAACGGCTCCTTGGAGAACTCGAAGTCGTCCACGTCGTACAGCGCGCCCGCGCCTCCCTTGAAGACCAGGTAGATGTCCGTGGTCTTCTTGGGCAGCGACCGCAGCGGCACGTCGACGTTCTGGAAGGTCTCCCAGCCGCCGGTCGGCGGGATGTACGCCGAGCCGTGCAGCGGTCCGTCGGGCGAGCCGGTGCGCAGCTCGATGAAGCCGCCCTCGCCGCCGGAGGAGGCCCGCACGGTCATCTTCTTCTGCCCGTCGAACCGGTAGGGGCTGAAGGAGATCCAGTCGCCGTCGTCGATGTTGCCGACGGTCTTGCCGCCGTTGGCGCCGGTCTTCTCGATCACCGACACGCCCGACTGGGTGGTGAAGTGCTCGCCCTGGCGGTGCAGCGGCTGGAGCACGGTGCGGGCGGTGCCGGTCAGGGCCTCCTGGCCGTTGGCTCCGCCGTCGGTGTAACTGGCGCCGACGACGCCGTAGATGTCGGCGTTGGGGTCGTGGCCGCCGTCACCGGCGGGCGGCTTCAGGGTGCCCTCGCAGCCCATCTCGCTGGTCAGCTCGTGGGCGTGGGAGTCGTGGCCGAGGCTGTACACGACCTTGACCTTGGAGCAGTCGACCGTCTCCTCGGGGTCGGTCACGGTCACCTTGAACGGGACCGGCTTGCCGAACTCGGCGAGCGTGCCGTTGCCCGGGATGTCGATCCTCACCTTGGGCTCGGTGTTGCCGACCACGATCCGGACACTGGCGTTGCCGGTGTTGCCCTCGGGGTCCTTGGCGGTGAAGGTGGCGCTGTAGGTGCCGGCCTTCTTGTACCTGTGGGTGGGGTTGAGGCCCTCGCCCTTGGTGCCGTCGCCGAAGTCCCAGCTGTAGGTGAGGTTCGGGGAGTCGGCGTCCTTGGCCGAACCGGTGAACGTGACCTTCAGGCCGGCCGCCCCGGACGTCTTGTCGGCGCTCACCTCGGCGATCGGCGAGAAGCCGTCCTCGGCGTTCTCGATCCGGTACAGCGCGGAGTTCTCGTCGCCCTGGAACCAGGAGACGCCGTAGTCGAGGACGTAGAGCGCGCCGTCGGGGCCGAACTCCATGTCCATGATCTGGGTGCCGGTCCACGGGAAGTCGTTGATCTTCGCCACCGAGCCGTCGTCGTTCTGCTCGATCCGCTTGATCCAGCGGCGGCCGAACTCGCCGGCGAAGAAGTCGCCGTCATAGGCCTCGGGGAACTTCACGCTGGAGTCGAGCTCGGGGTCGTAGCGGTAGACCGGGCCGGCCATCGGGGACTCGGAGCCGTCGCCGAACTCGGGCACGGAGCCGCCGTCGTACGGAATCCAGGCGGCCTGCGCGGGCGGCAGGTCGACCAGGCCCGTGTTGTACGGCGAGGTGTTCTTCGGAGCGTCGCAGTCGAACTTCCCGCCGGACTCCTTGGTGGCGAAGTCGTAGTCGACGTAGGCGTCGTTGGCGCCGGTGCAGAAGGGCCAGCCGAAGTTGGCAGCCTTGGTCACCTTGGCGAACTCGACCTGCCCGGCCGGGCCGCGCTTGGGGTCGGCTGCGCCCGCGTCGGGACCGTAGTCGCCGACGTACACGATGCCGGTCTTGTCGTCGACGCTCATCCGGAACGGGTTGCGGAAGCCCATCGCGTAGATCTCGGGACGGGTCTTGTCCGTGCCCGGGGCGAAGAGGTTGCCCTCCGGGATCGTGTACGTGCCGTCCTCGGCGACCTTGATGCGCAGGATCTTGCCGCGCAGGTCGTTGGTGTTGGCGGAGCTGCGGCGGGCGTCGAAGGCCGGGTTGCGGTTCGGCCGGTCGTCGATCGGCGTGTAGCCCTCGGAGGCGAAGGGGTTGGTGTCGTCGCCGGTCGACAGGTAGAGGTTGCCGTCCGCGTCGAAGTCGATGTCGCCGCCGACGTGGCAGCAGGTGCCGCGGGAGGCCGCGACGTCGAGGACCTTCTTCTCGCTGGCCATGTCCAGCGTGCCGTTGGCCTTGAGGACGAAGCGGGAGAGGCGGTTGACCCCGTCGAACTTCTTGAAGTCCTCGGCGGTGCCGGTCTCCGGGGCGTCGCCCGCCGGGGTGTCGAGCGGCGGGGCGTAGTAGAGGTAGATCGCCCGGTTGTTCTTGAAGTCCGGGTCGATGCCGACGCCCTGGAGGCCTTCCTCGTCGTGGCTGTAGACGGGGATCTTGCCGGCGACCTTGGTGACGCCGCCCTGGTCGGTGAGGCGCAGCGTGCCGTCGCGCGAGGTGTGCAGGACGCTGCGGTCCGGGAGCACGGCGAGCGACATCGGCTCGCCCGTCTCGGGTTCGCCCTTGGCGAGCGGCACCTGCTGGAACTGGCCCTCAGCGGCAGCCGGTTCAGCCTGCTCCGCTTGGCCGGGATGGGCTCCGGCGACGGTGGCCGGGGTGCCCACGGCCAGGAGCAGGCCGGTGAACAAGGCGACGGTGGTGCGCAGCCTGGGGGTGCGGGTGCTTCTGGGTCTGGTTCTGTGCACGAAGTCCCTCCGGGAACGGGGTGGGCCGTACGGAATGGGTGCGAAGCGTGCGGTGCGGGCGCCGGGGTGCGCCGTCACCCCGGAGGTACGTGTGTCCTGAACGCTTCAAGGAAGGTAACCGTGTCCGTCCGGGGCCAACACCCCTTGGATCAGGATCGGCTGACTCTCTCCGAGCCCAGGACAAAGCAGGATCCGGGCAGGTCGGAGGGGGGACCGGCCGGTGGAACCGGTCCCCGTCCCCGACCAGCGCCGGGTGTCTGGTTCAGCTGTTGAACGCGGCGTCGAAGGACGCGCTGGGCGGCTCGAAGTCGAACGCCTTGAGGCGGGTCAGGGCCTCGGGAGCGCCCTGCAGCCGGTCCATGCCGGCGTCCTCCCACTCGACCGAGATCGGGCCTTGGTAGCCGATGGAGCGCAGCATCCGGAAGACGTCCTCCCAGGGGACGTCGCCGTGCCCGGCGGAGACGAAGTCCCAGCCGCGCCTGGGGTCGCCCCAGGGCAGGTGGGAGCCGAGCCGGCCGTTGCGTCCGTCGAGGCGCTTGCGGGCCTCCTTGCAGTCGACGTGGTAGATGCGGTCCCGGAAGTCCCAGAGGAAGCCGACCGGGTCGAGGTCCTGCCACACGAAGTGCGAAGGGTCGAAGTTCAGGCCGAACGCGGGGCGGTTCCCGACGGCCTCCAGGGCCCTCTGCGTGGTCCAGTAGTCGTAGGCGATCTCGCTGGGGTGGACCTCGTGCGCGAACCGCACGCCCTCCGCGTCGAAGACGTCCAGGATCGGGTTCCAGCGGTCGGCGAAGTCCTGGTAGCCGCGCTCGATCATCGCGTCGGGGGCCGGCGGGAACATGGCGACCAGGTGCCAGATGGCGGAGCCGGTGAAGCCGATGACGGTGTCGACGCCGAAGGCGGCCGCGGCGCGGGCGGTGTCCCTCATGCGGTCCGCGGCCCGCTGCCGGACCCCTTCCGGGTCGCCGTCGCCCCAGATCTCCCCCGGCAGGATCGCCTGGTGGCGTTCGTCGATGATGGCGTCGCAGACGGCCTGTCCGACCAGGTGGTTGGAGATGGCCCAGCACTTGAGGCCGTACTTGTCGAGGAGCGCCCGGCGGCCGTCCAGGTAGGACGGATCGGCGAGGGCCTTGTCGACTTCGAAGTGGTCGCCCCAGCAGGCGAGTTCGAGGCCGTCGTAGCCGAAGTCGCGGGCGAGCCGGCAGACCTCTTCCAGCGGCAGGTCGGCCCACTGGCCGGTGAACAGCGTGAACGTACGCGGCATGCGCGTCAGCCTCCTCAGACCGCGATCGGCGTGTAGACGGAGTTCTTCTCGGCGCTCTCCTCCACGGCCGCGAGCACGCGCTGCACCTGGAGCCCGTCGGCGAAGGAGGGTTCGGGGCGGCGGCCCTCGGCGATGGCGTGGACGAGGTCGCGGGCCTGGTGGACGAAGGTGTGCTCGTAGCCGAGGCCGTGGCCCGGCGGCCACCAGGCGTCCAGGTAGGGGTGCTCGGGTTCGGTGACGAGGATGCGGCGGAAGCCGGCCTCCGCACCGGGTTCGGTGCCGTCGTGGAAGGACAGCTCGTTGAGCCGCTCCAGGTCGAAGGCGAGCGAGCCGCGCTCCCCGTTGAGTTCGATGCGCAGGGCGTTCTTGCGGCCCGTGGCGTAGCGGGTGGCCTCGAAGGAGGCGAGGGCGCCGGAGGGGAAGCGGGCCGTGAACAAGGCGGCGTCGTCCACGGTGACCTCCCCCGTGCCGGCGGCCGAGACGGCGGACAGGCCGCTGGTGGCGCCGGTGGGCAGGGGCCGCTGACGTACGAAGGTCTCCGTCAGCGCGGAGACGCCCGCCAGCCGCTCCCCCACCAGGTACTGCGCGAGGTCGATGATGTGCGCGCCCAGGTCGCCGAGCGAGCCCGAGCCGGCCTGCTCCTTGCGCAGCCGCCAGGTCAGCGGGAACTGCGGGTCGACGAGCCAGTCCTGGAGGTACGTCACGCGCACGTGCCGCAGGGCGCCGAGGCGGCCCTCGGCGACCATGCGGCGGGCCAGGGCGGTGGCCGGGACCCGGCGGTAGTTGAAGCCGACCATCGCGACCTGACCGCGCCGGTGGGCCTCTTCGGCGGCCCGCACCATCGAGGTGGCTTCCTCGACGGTGTTGGCGAGGGGCTTCTCGCACAGGACGTGCTTGCCGGCCGCGAGGGCGGCCAGCGCGATCTCGGCGTGGCTGTCGCCGGGGGTGCAGATGTCGACGAGGTCGATGTCGTCGCGTTCGACGAGGGCACGCCAGTCGGTCTCGGTGGACGCCCAGCCGTGGCGGTCGGCCGCCGCCCGTACGGCGGTGGCGTCCCGGCCGCAGATCGCGGCCTGCACGGGGTTCAGCGGCAGGTCGAAGACGCGGCCCGCGGTGCGCCAGCCCTGGGAGTGGGCGGCGCCCATGAAGGCGTAGCCCACCATCCCCACGCGCAGGGGTGGCTTGCCTGCCTCGGTCCCATCTGACTGCGCTTGCGGCTGTCCCATACGGGTGTCCTCCTCGTCCTGGTCGGGGTGGCGCACGTGGGGGGTGCGGGCGGAACCGGTCACCGGAAGCCGGTGGGCATGTACTGGTCGACGTTGGTCTTGTCGACGACGGCCGAGTAGAGCGTGAGGGACGCCGGGATCTCGAACTCGGCCAGGCCGCCGATGCCCTTGCCCTGGCCGAGGGCGCGGGCGAGGTCGATCGCGGAGGCGGCCATGGTCGGCGGGTAGAGGACGGTCGCCTTCAGCACGCCGTCGTCCTGCTTGATGGCCTGGAAGGCGGACAGGGCGCCGGCGCCGCCGACCATCAGGAAGTCGTCGCGCCCGGCCTGCTCGATGGCGCGCAGCGCGCCCACGCCCTGGTCGTCGTCGTGGTTCCACAGGGCGTCGAACTTGGACTGGGCCTGGAGCAGCTGGGCCATCTTGGCCTGCCCGGACTCGACGGTGAACTCGGCGGCCTGGCGGGCGACCTTCTTGATGTTGGGGTAGTTCTTGAGGGCGTCGTCGAAGCCCTGGGTGCGCTGCTTGGTCAGCTCCAGGTTGTCCAGGCCGGCCAGTTCGATGACGCGGGCGTCGGACTTGCCCTTGAGCTTCTCGCCGATGTAGTGGCCGGCGTTGAGGCCCATGCCGTAGTTGTCGCCGCCGATCCAGCAGCGGTAGGCCTGCGGGGTGTTGAAGATCCGGTCGAGGTTGACGACCGGGATGCCCGCGCGCATCGCCTTCAGCCCGACCTGGGTGAGGGCCTTGCCGTCGGCGGGCAGCACCACCAGGACGTCGACCTTCTTGTTGATGAGGGTCTCGATCTGGCCGATCTGCTGGGCGGTGTCGTTGGAGCCCTCGGTGATCTCCAGGGTGACGTCGGAGTACTTCTCGGCCCGCTTCTCGGCGTTGTCGTTGATGGCGTTGAGCCAGCCGTGGTCGGCCTGCGGTCCGGCGAAGCCGATGGTGACCTGCTTGCCGGGCTTGTCGTCGGCGGCGGGCTGGTTGTTCCCGGCCGGCTCGTCCTTGGAGTCGGAGGGCTCGTTGCTCGTGCACCCCGTGAGGAGGGCACCGGCGGAGACGGCGGCGGCTCCGAAGAGCAGTCCTCTGCGGCTCGTGATCTCGGTCATGGCGGTGAACCCTTTCCTCAGGTCGTGCTCGCGGTACGGCGCTGGACCAGCACGGCGGCGACGATGATCGCGCCCTTGGCGATCTGCTGGACGTCGCTCTGCAGGTTGTTCAGGGCGAAGATGTTGGTGATCGTGGTGAAGATCAGGACGCCGAGCACGGAGCCGGTGATGGTGCCGCGGCCGCCGGTGAGCAGGGTGCCGCCGATGATCGCGGCGGCGATGGCGTCGAGTTCGTAGAGGTTGCCGTTGGTGTTCTGGCCGGAGCCGGACAGGACGATCAGCAGGAAGGCGGCGATGCCGCAGCACAGTCCGGACAGCAGGTAGAGGTAGAGCCGCTGGCGGCGGACGTCGATGCCGGCGAGCCGGGCGGCCTCCGGGTTGCCGCCGACGGCGACCGTGCGGCGGCCGAAGGTGGTGCGGTTGAGCACCAGCCAGCCGATCACCGTGACGACGGCGAAGACCAGCACCAGGGGCGGGACGCCGAGGACGTAGGCGTCGCGTTCGCCCAGGTCGAGGACGGACGGCACCGTCACGATCTGCGTCTTGCCGTCGGTGATCTGCAGGGCGAGGCCGCGGGCGGAGGCCAGCATGGCGAGGGTGGCGATGAACGGCACCATCGCGCCGTAGGCGATGAGCACCCCGTTGACCAGGCCGCAGCCGACTCCGACAACGACCGCCGTGAAGAGGATGCCGGCGAAGCCGTACTCCTGGGTGGCCACCGTGGTCGCCCATACGGAGGCGAGGGCGACGATCGCGCCGACCGACAGGTCGATGCCGCCGGAGACGATGACGAAGGTCATGCCGACGGTGACGACGCCGATCACGGACGCCTGGGTGAGGACGAGTTGCAGGTTGCGGGTGTCGAGGAACTCGTCGGGCTTGGTGATGCCGCCGATGAGGATCAGCGCGGCGAGCACTCCGAGCAGGGAGAGGGTGCGGACGTCGGCGCGGGCCAGCAGGCCGCGCCAGGCCGGGGGCTGGGCCTCGGGCACCTTGTCGGTGCTGTCCCGCGGCGGGGAGACGGGCTGCGTCATGACGCCGGAGTTCCTTCCATGACCAGGTCGAGTACGCGGTGTTCGTCGAGTTCGCGCGCGGGTGCCGTGTGGACGACACGGCCCTCCCGCAGCACCAGGACGCGGTCGGCGAGGCCGAGCACCTCGGGCACCTCGCTGGAGACCAGCAGCACGGCCAGGCCTTCGTCGGCCAGCCGGCGGACGACCGCGTAGAGCTCCGCGCGGGCGCCGACGTCGACGCCGCGGGTGGGTTCGTCGAGCAGCAGCACCCGGCAGCCCCGCAGCAGCCAGCGGGCCAGGACGGCTTTTTGCTGGTTGCCGCCGGACAGGGTGCGCACGGGCACCGACGGGTTGTCGGGCCTGAGCGACAGCTCGCGGGTCGCGGCCCGGGCGGCACCGAGTTCGGCACCCCGGTCGATCCAGCCGCCGCGCGAGAAGCGGGACATGGAGGAGACCGACACGTTGCGGGTGACGGACTCCAGCATCAGCAGGGCCTGCGCCTTGCGTTCCTCGGGGGCGAGCCCCAGTCCGGCCCGGACGGCGGCCCGGACGCTGCCCGGCTTCAACGGCTTGCCGTCGACGAGCACCTGACCGGACGTCGGTTTCCTGGCGCCGTAGACGGTCTCCAGGATCTCGGAGCGGCCCGAGCCGACGAGTCCGGCCAGGCCGACGATCTCGCCCGGCCGTACCTCCAGGTCGAGAGGCTCGAACTCCCCGGCGCGCGACAGGCCCCGGACGGTGAGCACCGGCCGGCCGGGCGGCGGGGAGACGGGCCGGTCGGGAAAGACGTACTCGACGTTGCGGCCCGTCATCAGCGCGACGACCTCACGGGTGGGGGTCGTCTTCGCCGGCAGTCCGTTCGCCACGGCCCGCCCGTCCTTCAGCACGGTCACCCGGTCGCCGATGCGCCGGATCTCTTCCAGGCGGTGCGAGATGTAGACGACGGCGACACCGGCGGCGGTGAGGTCGCCGACGATGCGGAAGAGGTTGTCGACCTCGTCCGGGTCGAGCGCGGCGGACGGCTCGTCCATCACGATGAGCCGCACGTCGTGGGAGAGCGCCCGGGCCATGGACACGATCTGCTGCTGTGCCGCCGACAGCTCCCCGACGAGCCGGGCCGGATCGATCTCCGGGTGGCCGAGTCGCTTGAGGAGGGCGGCCGTCGACTCCTTGGCGGCCTTCCCGCGGACGACGAACCCGGCGGTGGTGGGCTCGTGGCCCAGGTGCACGTTCTCGGCGACCGACAGGTGCTCCACCAGGTCGAGTTCCTGGTAGATGGTGGCGATGCCGAGGCGCATGGCGGCGATCGGCGAGCGGAGCGTGACCGCCTCGCCGCGCCAGCGGATCTCGCCGGTGTCGGGCTGGTGGGCGCCGGCCAGGACCTTGATGAGGGTCGACTTGCCTGCGCCGTTCTGGCCGAGCAGGCAGTGCACCTCACCGGCCAGGACGTCGAGGTCGACGCCGTCGAGGGCCCGGACTCCGGGGAACGACTTGGTGATGCCGGACATACTGAGCAGCGGTGGTTCTGGTGCCATGAGGTCCCCTTGGCGGGCGTGCGGGCCGGTTTCAGGGCAGGGCGAAGCAGTGCGCGGTGCTGGTACGCCGTACTGAGCTGAGTGCTTACGCGGGTGAGAACAGGTGGTCGCTGATGAGCCGGGCCGCGCCGGTGACTCCGGCGGCGGGGCCCAACTCGCCCAGGACGATGGGCAGATTGCCGGTCGCGAGGGGCAGTGACTGGCGGTAGACCTGGGTGCGGATCGCGGCGAGCAGAGTGTGGCCGAGGCCGGTCACCCCGCCGCCGATCACCACCAGGCCCGGGTTGAAGAAGCTGACCAGGCCGGCGATGACCTGGCCGGTGCGGTTGCCGCCCTCGCGGATCAGGTCGAGTGCGGTGGCGTCGCCGGCGGCGGCCGCGGCGGCGACGTCGACGGCGGTGAGGCCGCCGTTGGTCTCCAGCCGCGAGGCCAGTTCGGCGGAGAGCCCCTGCTGGGCGGCCTCCGTGGCGTCGCGGGCGAGGGCCGCCCCGCTGAAGTGGGCCTCCAGGCAGCCCCGGTTGCCGCAGGCACAGGGACGGCCGTCGGGCACGGCCTGGATGTGCCCGATGTCGCCGGCGCTGCCCGTCGTACCGCGGTAGACCTCACCGCCGACGACGATGCCGCAGCCGATGCCCGTGCCGATCTTGACGCAGAGGAAGTCGGCGACGGTGCGGGCGACGCCCGCGTGCTGCTCTCCCATCGCCATGAGGTTCACGTCGTTGTCGACCATGACGGGGCAGCCGAGTTCCTGGCTGAGCGCCTCCCGCACGGGGAAGCCGTCCCAGCCCGGCATGATCGGCGGGGCCACCGGGATGCCCTCGGGGAAGCGGACCGGGCCCGGGACGCCGATGCCGGCGCCGTCGAACCCCTCCGCGAGCCCCGAGGCCTTCAGCTTGGCGGCCATGGCCAGGACCTGCTCGAAGACCGCGACCGGGCCCTCGCGCACGTCCATGGGGTGGTTGATGTGCCCGAGGGTCTCCAGTTCGGCGTTGGTGACGGCGACGTCGACCGAGGTCGCGCCGATGTCGACGCCGAGGAAGCGCAGTCCGGGGTTGAGCCGGATGTTGTGGGAGCGGCGGCCGCCGCGCGAGGCGGCGAGTCCGTCGGCCACCACCAGCCCCGTCTCCAGCAGCCGGTCCACCTCCACGGCGAGCTTGGACCGCGAGAGGTCGACCTGGTCGCCCAGCTGGGCACGGGAGTTGGGGCCGCCGTCGCGCAACAGCTTGAGCAGTCGGGCCTGGTGGGCGTTCCCGGGTCGTGCGGTCATACGTCTCACGAGCCCCTCCCCGCCTCAATCGGCCTGTGCGCGCCGGTTTTCCGCCACATCAGTGGCTTGCTTTCGGAGGGAACGTAGCAGCGGCTGCCGAAGGTGGGAAGAAGTCGCGCAGGAATTGCCCTCCACTTTTTCCACTCACAGGACAAAGAGGAGGGACGCGGGCCTTACCTCACAGGTAATCGACCGTGGACGCTGGCCCGGGACAGGCTGGCATCAGTCCTGGTCGCCCCGTCGGGAGGTCCCTGTGTCCGACACCCCTGCCCTCGAAGCGCTGTTGAAGGCGGTGCCCTTCGCCGGTGCGCTGGGCATCGCCTTGGAGGAGGCCGCCCCCGCCCGGGTCGGGGCCGCGCTCGCCTGGGCTCCGAAGTTGTGCACGGTGGGTGGCACCCTGCACGGCGGCGTGCTGATGGCACTCGCCGACACGGCCGGCGCGGTGTGCGCGTTCCTGAACCTGCCGCCGGGTGCGAGCACCTCGACAGTCGAGTCGAAGACGAACTTCTTCCGCGCCGTGCGGTCGGGCACCGTCCACGCCGAGGCACGCCCCGTGCACGTGGGGCGCTCCTTCATCGCCGTCCGGACGGACCTGCGCGACGAGGACGGCGCCCTGGTGGGTCAGACGACGCAGACCCAGGCGGTGCTGACCGCCGGCTGAGGCCCGGGCGGGGCGCCGCCTCCCGCGTCGCGGCCTACGAACGCGCTCGCGCGTGGTACGACCGCCGCGTGTGCTCGGTGTGTTCGCGCATGAGGTGGGTGGCCCGCTGTTCGTCGCGGTCGGTGATCGCGGCGATGAGCGCGCGGTGTTCGATCCAGGACTGGTGGCCCCGCTGGCGGGCGATCGGCGTGTAGTACCAGCGGACGCGGCGGTCGACCTGGGCGGCCAGTTCGGCGAGGACTGCGTTGCCGGCGAGCTCCATGATCTTCGCGTGGAAGCGGGCGTTCATGGCGACGGCCCCGTCCACGTCGTCGGCCTCGACGGCCTTCTCGCCCTCCGCGCACAGCGCCTCCAGCGCGGCGATGCCGGCCTTGTCCGCGCCCGCCGCGGCGAGCCGGGCCGCCTCGGCCTCCAGGAGCGTACGGACCGTGAGGAGCTGGTCGGCCTCCTCCTCCGTCGGCTCGTGCACGAACGCGCCCTGGGCGGGCCGCAGATCGACCCATCCCTCGGTGTTGAGCCGCTGCAGCGCCTCGCGCACCGGCTGCCGGGAGACCCCCAGATGCCCGGCGAGTTCGCTCTCCACGAGGTGCTGGCCGGGCTGAAGGGCACGGGTGGTGATGAGTTCGAGCAGTGCCTCGTAGACACGGTCGCGCAGTGGACCCGGGCGTTCCAGCTTGGGTACCGCCCCTTGGGGCAGGCCTGTCGACAGCATCGCGGTCCCCCTCCTCGGCAGGGCCGTGCTCAGCGCGGCGGAAGCCGGTGTCGCCGTAGCGTCAGTATTGATTGTCTTTCGTCTACAGTCTACGGCGCACAGGAGCCAGGGTTACGGGCAGTTGACCGCGTCACATCGCGACGCACACTCACGGGCAGCGGACGACCTGCCCGGCGTACGACAGGTTCCCGCCGAAGCCGAACAGCAGGACCGGGTCGCCCGTGGCGACCGCACCCTGTTCGACCAGCTTGGACAGGGCGAGCGGGATGCTCGCGGCCGACGTGTTGCCGGACTCCGTGACATCGCGCGCGACGACGGCGTTCACGGCGCCGATCTTCTCCGCGAGGGGTTCGATGATGCGGAGATTGGCCTGATGCAGTACGACCGCGGCGAGGTCCGCCGGCGCCAGCCCGGCCCGCTCGCACGCCCGCCGCGCGATGGGCGGCAGCTGCGTCGTCGCCCAGCGGTAGACGCTCTGCCCCTCCTGGGCGAACCGCGGCGGCGTGCCCTCGATCCGCACCGCGTTGCCCATCTCGGGCACCGAACCCCACAGCACCGGCCCGATGGCGGGCTCGGCGGCGGCCTCCACGACCGCGGCCCCGGCCCCGTCACCGACGAGCACGCAGGTGGAACGGTCGCTCCAGTCGGTCACGTCGGACATCTTGTCGGCGCCGATGACCAGGGCCCGGCTCGAGCCCCCCGCGCGGACGGCGTGGTCGGCGGTGGCCAGGGCGTGGGTGAAGCCGGCGCACACCACGTTGAGGTCCATGGTGGCGGCCTGCGGGACGCCGAGGCGGGCCGCCACCCGGGCGGCGGTGTTGGGCGAGCGGTCGACGGCGGTGGAGGTGGCGACCAGCACCAGGTCGATGTCGGCGGGGGTCAGCCCGGCCGCCGCGAGTGCCTTGGCGGCGGCGTGGGCTGCCAGCTCGTCGACGGGTTCGTCGGGGCCGGCGATGTGGCGCGTACTGATGCCCACCCGGCTCCTGATCCACTCGTCACTGGTGTCGACCATGCCCGCCAGGTCCTCGTTGGTGAGCACCTTGGCGGGCTGGTAGTGGCCGACGGCGGCGATGCGCGAGCCGTTCATGTGGGCGGTCCCCCTCGTTGGAACTTGGGTAGCGGGACCCACCAGTCTGATCAGTGACTCACGGGTACGACGGCAGGCAAGGCGACAGGAAACAGGTGCCCGCGTTGTCAGCTTCGGTCAGGACCTCGGACGACCGAGCACCTGACGCCTGGCCCGGTGCCTAACCGGTGAACAGCTGGGTCGCCTTGCGGACCAGCTCGTACAGCCCGTAGGCGAGCGGGACGCCCACCCACACCCAGGCGAAGGCGATCAGCCACCGCCGGTCCGGGCTAGGCGGACTCTGACTGCTGTCGCTGGACATGCGCGGCCTCCTTCGGTGCCGGGACGTGATGACGGGGATGGACGGGCCGGACGAGTTCGTTGGCGACGAAGCCGACGACGAGCAGCCCGATCATGATGACGAACGACAGCCCGTACAGGGACGCGCCGTGCCGGCCCGCCTCCTCCTGCCGGTCGGCGATCCAGTTCACGATGAGCGGCCCGAGCACGCCCGCCGTGGACCAGGCGGTGAGCAGCCGCCCGTGGATGGCGCCGACCTGGTACGTGCCGAACAGGTCCTTCAGGTACGCCGGTACGGTCGCGAAGCCGCCGCCGTAGAAGGACAGGATCACCAGTGCGCACAGGACGAACAGGGGCTTGGAGGAGTCGCCGAACAGGGCGATGAGCGCGTACATCAGCGCGCCGGCTCCCAGGTAGACGCGGTAGATGTTCTTGCGGCCGATCAGGTCGGACGTCGACGACCAGCCGATGCGGCCCGCCATGTTCGCCGCGGACAGCAGCGCGACGAAGCCGGCTGCGGCGGTCACCGAGACCGGTGTGGAGGTGTCCGCGAAGAAGTCCGTGATCATCGGCGCGGCCTTCTCCAGGATGCCGATGCCCGCGGTGACGTTCATGCAGAGCACGATCCACAGGCACCAGAACTGCGGGGTGCGGATGGCCTGGTTCGCGGAGACCTGCGGGCCGGTGTGGGCTTGTGGCGCAGTTCCCCGCGCGCCTGGGGCATGACGCGGAACCCGGACCAGCAGTACACCCAGCAGCATGAAGACCGCGTACGTCAGCCCGTGCACCAGGAAGGCCAGCGCGATGCCGGAGCTGTCGCTGCCGAACGACTCCAGCATCTGCGCGGACCACGGCGAGGCGATGAGCGCGCCGCCGCCGAAGCCCATGATGGCGATGCCGGTGGCCATGCCGGGCCGGTCCGGGAACCACTTGATCAGGGTGGAGACGGGTGAGATGTAGCCGATGCCGAGGCCGATGCCGCCGACGAAGCCGTAGCCGAGGACGATCAGCCAGTACTGCTCCAGGGACGCGCCCAGCGCGGAGAGCAGGAAGCCGGACGAGAAGCAGACCAGGGCGACGGTCATCGCCCAGCGCGGGCCGTTGCGCTCGACGAGCGTGCCGCCGAACGCGGCGGACAGGCCCAGCATGACGATGCCCAGCTGGAAGGGCAGCGCGCTCTGCGTGCCGCTGAGACCGAGCGCGGACTCCAGGGGCGGCTTGAACACGCTCCAGGCGTAGGCCTGGCCGATGGAGAGATGTACGGAGAGAGCGGCGGGCGGGACGAGCCAGCGGCTCCAGCCCGGGGGCGCGACTGGGGGACTCATGAATCCGGAACCGTAGGCATTCGCAGGGGAGTTGAGAAGGCGGCGCGTCGACCGTATGCGGTGAGCGGTATCCAGCATGCGCCGAACGGTCATTGCACGGCCCCTTGCTGACCCACCGTCCATACTGTAGACAATATTCCGTCGACACAAACTGACGCCGTCCGTGAGCCGGCCACTCGGCAGTCACCTCCGCGGTATCCCTCAAACCGAACGGAGTGTTCCCGTGAAAGTCGCAGTTCTCGGCGCCGGTGCCATCGGCGCCTATGTCGGCGCAGCGCTCCACCGCGCGGGCGCCGATGTGCATCTCATCGCCCGTGGACCGCATCTGGCGGCCATGAGGCAGCACGGAGTCCGGGTGCGCAGCCCGCGCGGCGACTTCACCGCGCACCCCCATGCGACCGACGACCCGGCCGAGGTCGGCCCGGCCGACTTCGTCTTCCTGGGCCTGAAGGCCAACGCGTACGCGGCGTGCGGGCCGCTGATCACGCCGTTGCTGAGCGACACGACGGCGGTCGTGGCCGCCCAGAACGGCATCCCCTGGTGGTACTTCCACCGGCACGGCGGCCCGTACGACGGCCACCGCGTCGAGAGCGTGGACCCGGGCGGCGCGGTCAGTGCGGTGCTCGCGCCCGAACGGGCCGTCGGATGCGTCGTCTACGCGGCGACCGAGCTGGAAGGGCCCGGCGTCGTCCGGCACTTGGAAGGCACCCGGTTCTCGATCGGGGAGCCCGACCGCAGTGTGTCCACGCGGTGCGTGGCGCTCAGCGAGGCCATGCAGGCGGGCGGCCTGAAGTGCCCGGTCGAGGCGGACCTGCGCAATGACATCTGGCTCAAGCTGCTCGGCAACATCTCCTTCAACCCGATCAGCGCGCTGGCCCGCGCGACCATGCGGCAGATGTGCCTGCACGGCGGCACCCGCAGGGTCATCGAGATCATGATGACCGAGACGCTCGCGGTCGCGAACGCCCTCGGCTGCGAGGTCGGCGTCTCCATCGAGCGCCGGCTGGCGGGCGCCGAGCGGGTCGGCGACCACCGGACCTCCACGCTCCAGGACCTGGAGCGCGGCAAACCGCTCGAACTCGACGTACTCCTCGCTGCGGTCGTCGAGTTGGCGGACATCACCGGCGTGGAGGTGCCCACCCTGCGCACCGTGCACGCCATCTCGGACCTGCTCGCGCTGAGGAGCGCCGCATGAGCAAACGCGATCGAACCCCGAAGACCTACACACGGCTCACCCACCCGCTGGTGCGGGACTCGCGCGACGAGCCGTTCCGCCGGGCGAGCTGGGAGGAGGCCCTGGACCGTGCGGCCCGGGGCCTGGCACGCAACCGCGGCGCGTTCGGCATGTTCTCCTGCGCCCGGGCCACGAACGAGATGAACTACGTCGCCCAGAAGTTCGCCCGGGTCGTCATGGGCACCAACAACGTCGACTCCTGCAACCGCACCTGTCACGCCCCGAGCGTGGCGGGCCTGTCGGCGGCGTTCGGCTCGGGCGGCGGGACCTCGTCGTACGAGGAGATCGAGCACACCGACGTCATCGTGATGTGGGGCTCCAACGCCCGCTTCGCGCACCCGATCTTCTTTCAGCACGTGCTGAAGGGGATCAGGAACGGCGCCCGGATGTACGCGGTCGATCCGCGCCGGACGTCGACCGCCGAGTGGGCTGAGAGCTGGCTGGGCCTCAACGTCGGCACCGACATCCCGATGGCGCACGCGATCGGCCGCGAGATCATCCACGCGGGCCTCGCCAACGAGGCGTTCATCGAGCGGGCGACCACCGGCTTCCAGGAGTACAAGGCGCTGGTAGAGCCGTGGACTCTGTCGCTCGCCGAGAAGGTGACGGGCGTCCCGGCGGCGGCCATAAGGGAGCTGGCGCACGCCTACGCCCGGGCCGAGCGTGCCCAGTTGTGCTGGACGCTCGGCATCACCGAGCACCACAACGGCACCGACAACGTCCGCGCCCTGATCAACCTGTCCCTGCTCACCGGGCATGTCGGCCGCTACGGTTCCGGCCTGCAACCCCTGCGCGGGCAGAACAACGTGCAGGGCGGCGGCGACATGGGCGCGATCCCCAACCGCCTGCCCGGCTTCCAGGACATCCTCGACCCGGAGGTGCGGCTGAAGTTCGAGTCGGCCTGGGACACCGTCATCCAGCCGCACTATGGCCTGAACCTCACGGAGATGTTCGAGGCGATGGAGGACGGCACGCTCAAGGCCGTCTACTGCGTCGGCGAGAACCCTGCCCAGTCGGAGGCGGACAGCGAACAGGCCGTACGACGGCTGAAGGCCCTCGACTTCCTGGTCGTCCAGGACATCTTCCTCACGAAGACGGCCGAACTCGCGGACGTCGTCCTGCCCGCCACGGCCGGCTGGGCGGAGACCGACGGCACGACCACCAACAGCGAGCGGCGTGTGCAACGCGTCCGCAAGGCCGTCACCCCGCCCGGCGAGGCCCGCGAGGACATCGACATCATCTGCGATCTCGCGGCCCGTCTCGGCCACGACTGGAAGTACGCCGACGCCGAGACCGTGTGGAACGAGCTCAGGTCCGTCTCCCCCGACCACTACGGCATGACGTACGAGCGCCTGGAGGAGCACCAGGGGATCCAGTGGCCGTGCCCGAGCACCGACGGGCTCGAACCGACCTATCTGCACGGCCGGTTGTGGGCGCCCGACCCCGCCGAGCGCGGTCCGCTCGCGCCCTTCGGGATCGTGCAGCACGACCCGCCCGTGGACCTCACCGACGAGGAGTACCCGATCCGGCTCACCACCGGGCGGCGCCTGGACTCGTACAACACCGGTGTGCAGAGCGGCGGTTACGCCTCGCCACTCAGGCGCGGCGAGTACATCGAGCTGTGCCCGGAGGACGCCGAGCGCTACGGGGTCGTGGTCGGTGAGCAGGTCCAGGTCACCTCGCGGCGCGGGTCGGTGACCGCGCCCGTGTGGGTGGACACCGCGCTGCGGCCCGGGCTCGCCTTCATGACCATGCACTTCCCCGACGAGGTGGACACCAACGCGCTGACGATCGAGGCGAACTGCCCGATCGCGGGGACGGCGGAGTTCAAGGCGTCGGCGATCCGGATCGAGAAGCTGCCCATCGCGACCATCGTGGGGTGACGCACTGTGGACCTGCACTTCGGTGACAGCAAGCCGACGGACGAGGAACGGGCGGCCGTCGACGCCCTGCTCGGGCCGCCCGAGTCCTCGTGGGAGGGCGCCGACCGTTCCGATGCCGATCTCCGGTGGGCCCGCGGCGGACGTGAGGCCCGGGACCGCCGTGACCTGCTGTTGCCGGGGCTGCACGCGATCAACGACCGGGTCGGCTGGATCAGCGACGGCGCCCTCGACTATCTGTGCCGGCGGTTGACGGTGCCGCCGGCGGAGGCCTACGGGGTCGCCACCTTCTACGCCATGTTCTCGGTCAAGCCGCGTCCGGCGACCGTGCTCCACGTGTGCACGGACCTGGCGTGCGCGGCGGCCGGGGCGCCGGAGCTGTGCGCGGGGATCGAGGAGCGGCTGGGCCTCGGCAGCGGGGTCGCGGTCGAGCGCAGCCCCTGCCTGGGCCTGTGCGAACGCGCCCCGGCCGCGCTGGCGATCAAGGCCGGGGACCCGGTCCGTACGGCGGCCTCGGCGCCGGCGACCGTGCACGACGCCGTCCTCGCCGCGAGCGCTCCCGACTCGGCGCCCGAGGAGCCGCCGGCGGCGCTGGCGGTGCCCCAGGCCGGGCAGGACGGCCTGATGCTGCTGCACCGCGTCGGCGTGGTCGACCCGGCGTCCCTCGACGACTACCGCGCCCACGGCGGCTACGCGGCCCTGCGCCGGGCCTTCGAGCTGGGCCCCGCCGGCGTCATCCGCGAGGTCACCGACTCGGGCCTGGTCGGGCGCGGCGGCGCCGCCTTCCCGACCGGCCGCAAGTGGCAGGCCACGGCGTCCCAGCCGGACCGTCCGCACTACCTCGTCTGCAACGCCGACGAGTCGGAGCCGGGCACCTTCAAGGACCGGGTGCTGATGGAGGGCGACCCGTACGCGCTCGTCGAGGCGATGACGATCGCCGGGTACGCGACCGGCGCCCACCGGGGCTACCTGTACCTGCGCGGCGAGTACCCGCGCGCCCTGCACCGGCTGGAGCACGCGATCGCGCAGGCACGCGCCCGGGGCCTGCTCGGCGACGACGTCCTCGGCCAGGGGTACGCCTTCGACATCGAGATCCGGCGCGGGGCGGGCGCCTACATCTGCGGTGAGGAGACGGCCCTGTTCAACTCCATCGAGGGCTACCGGGGCGAGCCCCGTTCGAAACCGCCGTTCCCCGTGGAGAAGGGCCTGTTCGGCAAGCCGACGGTCGAGAACAACGTCGAGACGCTGGTCAACGTCCTGCCGATCCTCACCATGGGCGCACCGGCCTACGCGACGATCGGCACGCCGCGGTCCACCGGGCCGAAGCTGTTCTGCGTGTCCGGGACCGTGGAGCGGCCGGGGGTCTACGAGCTGCCGTTCGGCGCGACACTGGGCGACCTGCTCACCCTCGCCGGGGTGCGGGACGGGCTGCGGGCGGTACTGCTCGGCGGGGCGGCGGGCGGTTTCGTACGGGCCGACGAGCTGGACATCCCGCTCACCTTCGAAGGGACGCGGGAGGCGGGTACGACGCTCGGCTCGGGGGTCGTGATGGCCTTCGACGACAGCGTGCCCATCCCCCGGCTGCTGCTGCGCATCGCCGAGTTCTTCCGCGACGAGTCGTGCGGCCAGTGCGTGCCGTGCCGGGTCGGGACCGTGCGGCAGGAGGAGGCGCTGCACCGGATCGCGGAGCGCACCGGCGCCGCCGCCGCGGACGACATCGCCCTGCTCAGGGAGGTCGGCCGCGCGATGCGGGACGCCTCGATCTGCGGTCTCGGGCAGACCGCGTGGAACGCCGTGGAATCCGCCATCGACCGTCTGGGGGCGTACGAATGACCGTCACACCGCTGGGGATCCCGCGCCGCATGCTGGAGTTCACGATCGACGGCGAGGAGGCCCGGGTCCCCGAGGGCTCGACGATCCTCGACGCCTGCCGGGCGGCCGGGAAGGACATCCCGACCCTGTGCGAGGGCGACACCCTGCGCCCGAAGAACGCCTGCCGGGTCTGCGTCGTCGAGGTCGAGGGGGCCCGCACCCTCGTCCCGGCCTGCTCCCGCAAGGCCGAGCCGGGCATGGAGGTGCGCACCGGCACCGAGCGGGCCCGGCACAGCCGCAAGGTCGTCCTCGAACTGCTCGCGTCCTCCGTCGACCTGTCGACCACGCCCAAGGTCGCCGAGTGGCTCAAGGAGTACGAGGCGAAGCCGGACCGCTTCGGCCCGGACGCGGCCCGGCTGAACGAGGAACCGAAGATCGACAACGATCTGTACGTACGCGACTACGACAAGTGCATCCTCTGCTACAAGTGCGTGGACGCCTGCGGCGACCAGTGGCAGAACACCTTCGCGATCTCGGTCGCCGGGCGCGGTTTCGACGCCCGGATCGCCGTGGAGCACGATGCCCCGCTGACCGACTCGGCGTGCGTGTACTGCGGGAACTGCATCGAGGTGTGCCCGACGGGCGCGCTGTCCTTCAAGTCCGAGTTCGACATGCGCGCGGCGGGCACGTGGGACGAGTCGCGGCAGACGGAGACGACCACGGTGTGCGCGTACTGCGGAGTGGGCTGCAACCTGACGCTGCACGTGCAGGACAATGAGATCGTGAAGGTCACCTCACCGCACGACAACCCGGTGACCCACGGCAACCTCTGCATCAAGGGCCGCTTCGGCTACCAGCACGTACAGAACCGGGGCTGATCAGGACATGGGACGAGTCACGGAACGACGCAAGGTGCTCCGCATCCGGGACGGGGCGGTCTCCAGCCGTCCCGACACACTCGTCGCCGAGGAGCCCCTGGAGATCCGGCTGAACGGCAAGCCTCTGGCGATCACCATGCGCACCCCGGGCGACGACTTCGCGCTGGCGGCGGGCTTCCTGGTGAGCGAGGGGGTGCTGGGCGGGCAGCAGGACCTCCGGAACATCGTCTACTGCGCGGGGGCGACGGCCGACGGCTCGAACACGTACAACGTGGTCGACGTGCAGACCGCCCCCGGGGTGGTGATCCCGGACATCACCCTCGAACGCAACGTCTACACCACCTCCTCCTGCGGGCTGTGCGGCAAGGCGTCGCTGGACGCCGTGCGCACCACGGCCCGCTGGCCGATCGCCGACACTCCCCCTATCCGGGTCACCCCCGAGCTGCTGGCGAGCCTGCCCGACCGGCTGCGTGCCGCACAGCGGGTCTTCGACCGGACCGGTGGCCTGCACGCGGCGGCCCTCTTCTCGGAGGACGGCGAGCTGCTGGACGTCCGGGAGGACGTGGGCCGGCACAACGCGGTCGACAAGCTGGTCGGCCGCGCCCTGCAGAACGGGGAGCTGCCGCTGTCGCGGACGCTCCTGCTCGTGTCGGGCCGGGCCTCCTTCGAGCTGGCGCAGAAGGCCGTGATGGCCGGTATGCCGGTCCTGGCGGCGGTGTCGGCGCCGTCCTCGCTTGCGGTGGACCTGGCCGCCGAGACGGGCTTGACACTGGTGGGCTTCCTGCGGGGCAGCTCCATGAACGTGTACGCGGGTGAGGACCGCATCGCCCTGCGGACCGCGGCCGCCCAGGGCTGAGCAGGTTCCCCCCGCGACACGGCGGCGGGGCCCCGACCGGCGGGGAGCGCCCCCTGCGCCGCAGGGGCCCCGTCTCGGGCTGCCCGGGGCTCGGCGCCCCTACTCCGCCGTGCCGGATATCCGGCGCAGCATCCCCGTGAACTGCTCACGTTCGGCCTCCGACAGCGGGGCGAGCAGCTCGTCGTTGGCCGCTCGGGCCGCCTTCTCGCAGCGCGTCAGCAGCCGGGCTCCCCGGGCGGTGAGGGACACCGCGTTCTTCCGCCGGTCCTTGGGGTCCGGCTCGCGTACCAGCAGGCCCGCCGCCTGGAGGTCGTTCAGGATGCCGACCAGGTCCTTGGGGTCCAGCCGGACCCCGCGGCCGAGGTCGGCCTGGGCGACGGGGCCGAGGTCGCGGACGGCGGACAGCACCACGTGGTGCCACATCCGCATGTCCTGCCCGGCCAGCGCCTCGGCCACCAGGGCCCGGCCACGGGCGGCGGCACGGCCGAGCAGCCAGCTGGGCAGGGAGCGGATCGCGAGGAGGGGAGCTTCCGACATGGCCGCAGCCTAACCAAGAAATCGTTGGTTCTCCCTATGATCCTCCTATACCGTTGGGGATCCCAACGAACTCGTGGGGATCACCGACGACATCCGGAGGTGCGATGCGCCGCGTCCGCTACGAATCCCGAGGCGGCCCGCTGTTCATGGAGGAGGCACCGGTGCCCGAGCCGGGCCCCGGAGAGCTGCTCGTGCGCGCGGAGGCGATCGGCGTCACGCTCCCGGTCGTACGCAAGGTCAGCGAGGCGGCGGAGCCGGTCCCGCTCGGCGGTGAGGTCGCCGGGGAGGTCACGGCCGTCGGCGAGGGCGTCACCCGCTTCGGCACCGGTGACCGCGTGACGGGGCTCTGCTTCGGCCACGGCTACGCCGACTTCGCGCTCCTGCACGAGGCCATGGCCTCCCCCGTCCCGGCGGACGCCGACGCCGTCGACGCGGTCGCCCTGGTCCGCAGCGGCCTGGTCGCCCTCGGCGCCCTGGAGGCGGCACGACCCGAGCCGGGCGAAGCGGCCCTGGTCACGGCGG
This sequence comes from Streptomyces afghaniensis, assembly GCF_044327915.1. Taxonomy (NCBI): domain Bacteria; kingdom Bacillati; phylum Actinomycetota; class Actinomycetes; order Kitasatosporales; family Streptomycetaceae; genus Streptomyces; species Streptomyces afghaniensis. The sequence continues at coordinate 1,036,356 of NZ_JBIRGJ010000001.1, read as the reverse complement.
CGGCGAGCGGTGTCGGTCACCTGGCCGTGCAGCTGGCCAGGGCACGGGGTGCCGGACGGGTCGTGGGGGCCGTCTCCGACCCGGCCAAGGCGGAATTCGTCCGTGGCCTCGGCGCCGACCACGTCGCCATCTACGGCGACGACAGCTGGGGCACCCCGGTCGACTACGCCCTGGACGCGGTCGGCGGGGAGCTGCTCACCCCGGCCCTCGCCGCACTCGCCCCGGAGGGACGGCTGGTGGCGTACAGCTCGGGCGGCGGCACCGTCCAGGCGTACGACCTGCTCGTGGGCGCCAAGTCGGTGATCGGGTTCCAGATGGCCCGCATCGCGCGCGGGAAACCGGAGCTGTACGAGCAGTGGCGTGAGGAGCTGTGGCAGTTGTTCGCCGCCGGAGAGCTGAGGCCCGTCGTCCACGGGGAGTTCGCCCTGCAGGACGCGGCGAAGGCGCACGGGGAGATCGAGGCGAGGGCCAACCTCGGCAAGGTCGTCCTGATCCCCTGACGCACGCTCCTTGTGGGGGGTCTGTGAAGCCAAGTACCGTCTGTGGCCCACACATGGGACGTGGGATGTCCGTTTGTTCGCATGTAAGCCTGAATGCCGGCTCCCCGGACGTCCGTTCCCATGCCTCGGTGGTCCAGCCGACAGACGCATGAAGGGCAGGTCGCACCATGCCGTCAAGTCTTCGCGCACGTCTGAGATCCACCCTGACAGCCGTTCTCACCGCCGCGGCGCTGCTCGCGCCCGCGGGCCCGGCCCACGCCCGACCCGCCACGGACTTACCGGAGTTCGACCAACAGGTCCTCTTCAAGGCCTCCCAGGACCCCGGTTACGCGTGCTTCCGGATCCCGGCGATCGTGCGGACCACGGCCGGCACGCTGCTCGCATTCGCCGAGGGCCGCGTCCTCAACTGCGGTGACGCGGCCGACATCGACATCGTCCTCAAACGCTCCACCGACGGCGGCCGCACCTGGGGACCGCTCCAGGTCGTCAACGAGGGCGCGGGCGACACGCACGGCAACCCGGCGCCCCTCGTGGACCGCAGGACCGGCCGGATCCTGCTCGCCGAGACGTACAACACCGGCCGCACGGACGCCGGCAACTGCACCGTCCCCTGCGACCGCACCCCGCACCTGCAGTACAGCGACGACGACGGCCGGACCTGGTCCGAGCCGCGCGACCTGAGCGACCAGATCCTGCCCGGGCACTGGAACTCCTGGTACGCCACCGGGCCCGTGCACGGCATCCAGCTCACCCGCGGGAAGCACGCCGGGCGGCTGGTGTTCGGCGTCAACACCGAGACGTGGGACGGCAGCCGGGTCACCGCCAACCACGCCGCGCTCATCGTCAGCGACGACGGCGGCGACGAGTGGCGGATCGGCGCCACGGACTCCTGGCCGATAGCACAGGACGGCACGTTCCGGCAGAAGCCGTCGGAGGTGACGCTCACCGAACGGGCCGACGGGGCCGTCCTCGTCAGCGGCCGGGAACAGGACGGAACCGATCTCGGCCACCGCTCCCAGACCCTCAGCCTGGACGGCGGCGCCAGCTTCGCCACGCCGTTCCGCGCCCTCCCGGACCTCTACACCCCGCAGGTCCAGGGCGCGACCCTGCGCCTCGGCCACCGGATGCTGCTGTCCGCCCCGGCCGATCCCGACCGCCGCCGGACGATGATGGTCCGCTCCTCCTACGACGGCGGGCGCACCTGGGACAGCGTGGACCGGGGCACGGTCGTCACCACGGACTGGTCCGGCTACTCCGACATGGCGGCGGTCGACTCCTCGACCGTGGGCCTGCTGTACGAGGGCGGCGCGGTCGACGCCCGGGACGAGATCCGCTTCGCCCGCTTCACCGAGGACTGGCTGACACCGCGTCGTGGCGCCGACCCGACCACCCTCGACGCCGCGCCGGGCGCGCGTCCCGCGGCCGTGCTCGGCGGTGCCGGGCGGACGGCCGGCGTGCGCGGAGGTGCGCTGTCCTTCGACGGCACCGACGACGCCGTACGCCTGCCGTTCCGGTCCCGGTTGCCGCTCGGCGAGGGTGACTTCACGGCCTCGCTGTTCTTCCGCTACACGGCCACGACCGGCGAACAGCCCTTCCTGTGGATGGGTGGCATCGGCAACAGCCAGCCGCAGGTCTGGCTGCGCGGGGAGCCGGCGAGCGACCGGGTCCGGGCGCTCGTCACCACCCGCTCGGGCGCGACGACGGTCAGGACGGCCTCGGTGTGGACCGACGGCGCCCACAACGACGGCCGCTGGCACCACCTGGTCCTGCGCCGTGGCGGCGGGAACCTGACCCTCTTCCTCGACGGCACGCCGATCAGCACCCCGGACGTGCCGGGCTCGGTCAGCCGCAACTCCCCGTTCGGCGTGCACATCGGCCAGCGCATGGACAGCCGGGCGTTCCTGACGGGGGCCGTCGACGACGTCCGGGTCTGGAACCGGGCCCTCACCGAAAGGGAGTTGGGCGCCGGCACCAAGGGCGCGGCCGCCAGGGGCACGGTGCTGTGGCTCCCCATGGACCGGGTGAGCGGCAGCAACTAACGTCACGGGACGTGCCCGACGACGCAGAGGCAGCACGAGCACGACAGCGCACGGGAACCGGGATCGGCCTGCTGCTGGTCCTGGTTCTCGGGGCCGCGCTGCTCATCGCCCTCCCCGAGGACGAGAGCCCGGACGACGAGGCCGCCTGCCGGGCGCGCACGGTCCGCTCCTGGCAGGCGAACGACGGCCTCACCGCCGAGTTCGCCCGCTACGGCGACGACGCCGCCCGCACCGACGACTGGACCGGCGGCGACGGCACCCACTCGGTGCGGCTGCCGGACGGCCGGGTGCTGTGGCTGTTCTCGGACACCTACCTGGGCCGGGTGTACGGCCCGCCCAACCCGCACGGCGAGTCCTACGCCTGGCGCGACACCACCGCGCCGCTGGTGCGCAACTCGGCCGTGCTGATGCGCGACGGCCGGCTGGAGACCACCCTCCCCGCCCCGCTCTTCGCCGACCCGGCGCCGAACCAGTGGCGCTGGCCGGTCGCCGCCCGTGTCGAACCGCGCTCCCCCGGCTCCTCGGAGCAGGTCGTCCGGGTGCTGCTGTGGGTGCGCACGGCCGGCCAGGCCCCGTGGATCTACGGCGTGCCCACCGCGACCGAGGTGGCCACGCTGTCGCTGCCCGATCTGCGCCTGGAGTCGGTCGTCAAGGTGCTCGACCAGCAACTGGTCCCCGACCCGTCCCGGCGGGTGCTGTTCGGCACGACCCTGGTCGAGGAGGACGGCTGGACGTACGTCTTCGGCGGGGACGACGGCCGGGCTGCCTCCCGCCCGGCCTCGCACGCGTACGTGGCGCGGGTGCCGGAGGGCAGCCTCGGGGATCCGGCGGCCTGGCGGTACTGGACCGGCTCGGCGTGGGCGGCCGGCGCCCGACCCCGGGCGGTGCTCGGGGACGGGCAGCGCAGGGGCGTGGGCAGCGCGTTCTCGGTGGTCCGGGACGGCGGGACGTACGTGCTGTTCACGATGGCCGCGGGCCCTAAGGGCCTGACCACCGTCGCCTCGTACTGGGCGTGCTCCCCGGCCGGGCCGTGGCACGGGCCGGCGAAGGAGTTCAGCCCGTCGCTGCCGCAGGGCCAGGTGGCCGCCTACAACCCGCAGGCGCACCCGGTGCTGAGCGGCGACGGGCGTCTCGTGCTGAGCTACGACGTCAACTGGCTGGAGACGACGGGCGCCGCCGCCCAGCTCAGCCGGAACGTGTCCCTGTACCGACCGCGGTTCGTGACGCTGCGGCTGGCTCCGGCGCGCTGACCTCGCCCGCGCCGGGGTCGTGCGAGCGGCGCTTGGCGATCACCGCGCAGACCATCAACTGCATCTGGTGGAACAGCATCAGCGGCAGCACGGCCAGCGAGGCGTGCGCGCCGAACAGGACGCTCGCCATGGGCAGTCCGGCGGCCAGGGACTTCTTCGAACCGGCGAACTGCAGGGTGATCCGGTCCTCCCGGCGGAAGCCCAGCGCCTTGCCGCCGTACCAGGTCAGCAGCAGCATCACGGCGAGGAGCACGGCCTCGACGACGAGCAGCCCGCCCAGCCGGAGGGGGCTGACCTGGTGCCAGATGCCCTGGACCATGCCCTGGCTGAACGCGGTGTAGACGACGAGCAGGATCGAGCCGCGGTCCACCAGTGCGAGGACCTTCTTGTGGCGGGTGACGAAGCCCCCGATCCAGCGGCGCAGCAACTGCCCGGCGAGGAACGGCACGAGCAGTTGCAGCACGATCTTCAGCAGCGAGTCGGCGGAGAACCCGCCGCCGCTGCCGCCGAGCAGCGAGGCCGCGAGCAGCGGAGTGGCGACGATGCCGACGAGGGAGGAGAACGAGCCCGCGCAGATCGCGGCGGGCACGTTGCCGCGGGCCATCGAGGTGAAGGCGATCGAGGACTGCACCGTCGACGGGACGAGCGTGAGGAAGAGCAGGCCCTGGTAGAGCGGGTGCGTCAGGATCACCGGCACCAGCCCGCGGGCCGCCAGGCCGAGCAGCGGGAAGACGGCGAAGGTGCAGGCCAGGACGGTGACGTGGAGCCGCCAGTGGCGCAGGCCGTCCAGCGCCTCACGGGTGGACAGCCGGGCGCCGTAGAGGAAGAACAGCAGGGCGATCGCCGCCGTGGAGGCACCGGACGCGACATCGGCGACCGTCCCGCGCGCCGGGAACAGCGCGGCGACGCCCACCGTCGCGAGGAGGAGAAGGATGTACGGGTCGATCGGCATCCGACGCGGTCGGCGCAGGCGTTTCACGGTGCTCCACTTGCTCAGTGCTTACGGGCGGTACTTACGTGCGGTACGGGGCCGGTACGGCCCCCTTCCATCCTGCTCCCCGCCCCGGCGATCGGGAATCCCGCACACCGCTCTCACTGTCATCATGTTCCGCGATAGCCTGGCGGCATGTACGACCCCGCCCATCTGCGCACCTTCCTGTCGGTGGCGCAGACGCTGAGCTTCACGCAGGCCGCCCGCCGGCTCGGGCTGCGGCAGTCCACCGTCAGCCAGCACGTGCGGCGGCTGGAGGACGCCACCGGGCGGACGCTGTTCACCCGGGACACGCACTCGGTGGAGCTCACGGAGGACGGCGAGGCCATGCTCGGGTTCGCGCGCCGGATCCTGGAGGTGCACGAGCAGGCGACGGCGTTCTTCACGGGCACCCGGCTGCGTGGCCGGCTGCGCTTCGGCGCGTCGGAGGACTTCGTGCTGACCCGGCTGCCGGAGATCCTGGAGGGCTTCCGGCACGACCACCCGGAGGTCGATCTGGAGCTCACGGTCGAGCTGTCGGGCACGCTGCACGAGCAGCTCGCCGCCGGGAAGCTGGACCTCGTCCTGGCCAAGCGGCGGCCCGAGGATCCGCGCGGCGAGCTGGTCCGGCACGACAGGCTGGTGTGGATCGGCGCGGAGCGCCTCCGGCTCGACCCGGACCGTCCCGTGCCGCTCATCGTCTATCCGCCGCCGGGCATCACCCGCGCGCTCGCCCTGGAGGCACTGGAGCGGCAGGGCCGCGAGTGGCGGGTGGTGTGCACGAGCGGCTCTCTCAACGGCCTCGTCGCGGCGGCCCGGGCGGGGCTCGGCGTGATGGCCCACTCCCGCGGCCTCATCCCCCCGGGCCTGGTCCGGGTCCCGGACCGGGCGGGGCTGCCGGAGCTGGGACAGGTCGACTTCGTCGTCGTCCACGGCCGGCGGCGCCCCTCCGCCCAGGGGGCGGCGGACGCCCTGGCGGCGGCGATCCTGGCGGGCGGCGACCGACTGAACCGGAGTGACGAAATCCGCCTTCGGGGCGCTGACAGGAGAGGTGGCCGGACACCGCGCGCCGGCAGCGTCGGGCCGTAATCGGGTCGTACAGATTCAGTGGAGATTACGGCACCGAAACTTACTCAACCGTCAGGATTCTGTCCGACCCTTCCCCATGTGAGCGCATTTTCCCTCCCTGACCAGCACGGACAAGAGCGCTGCTCGCCTTCGTCGCCCCTCCCGCGGTCTGCCCGGTTGGGGTAGCTTTCACGGCGCTGTGCGGAGCGTCACTCAACCGAAGCGCTGAGGAGCGGGGAGCGGGGTTTGCGCGAGTTCACCAACCCTCCGTTGGCGTTGGCACCTCCGGTGGGCGGTCTGGCCGACGTGGTCTTCCAGCATGCCCAGGAAGACCCGCTGCGCATCGCGCTGGGCCGCAAGGACGAGTCCGGGCAGTGGCGGGACGTCACCAGCGCCGAGTTCCGCGACGAGGTGCTGGCCCTGGCCAAGGGCCTGCTGGCGAGCGGCATCCGGTTCGGCGACCGGGTCGCGATCATGTCCCGTACGCGCTACGAGTGGACGCTGTTCGACTACGCGCTGTGGACGATCGGCGCCCAGGTCGTGCCGGTCTACCCGACGTCCTCGGCCGAGCAGTGCTTCTGGATGCTGTACGACGCCGAGGTGACGGCCGCGGTCGTGGAGCACGAGGACCACGCGATGACGATCGCCACCGTCATCGACCGGCTGCCCCAGCTGCGCCGCCTGTGGCAGCTGGACTCCGGCGCCCTGCACGAGCTGTACGACGCCGGCGCGCACCTCGACGACGAGGTGGTGCACCGCCACCGGCAGGCCGTCACCCCCGACTCGGTCGCCACGATCATCTACACCTCGGGCACCACCGGCCGCCCCAAGGGCTGTGTCATCACGCACGGCAACTTCATGTACGAGGCGGACACCGTCATCGAGCGCTGGGAGCCGGTGTTCCACTCCAAGCGGGGCGACGAGGCCGCCACCCTGCTGTTCCTGCCGCTCGCCCACGTCTTCGGGCGGATGGTCCAGGTCGCCGGGATCCGCGGCAAGGTGAAGTTCGGCCATCAGCCGCAGCTGAACGCGGCGGCCCTGCTGCCCGACCTGGCCGCGTTCAAGCCGACGTTCTTCCTGGCCGTGCCGTACATCTTCGAGAAGGTGTTCAACGCGGCCCGCCGCAAGGCCGAGAAGGAGGGGCGCTCCGGCCCGTTCGAGAAGGCCGTCGACATCGCCATCAAGTACGCGGACGCGATGGAGGCGAAGGCCTGGGGAACCGGCCCCGGCCCCTCCGCGGGCCTGCGCATGCAGCACCAGCTGTTCGACAAGCTCGTCTACACCAAGATCCGCGCCGCGATGGGCGGCCGGATCAAGCACGCCATGTCGGGCGGCTCGGCGATGGACCGGCGGCTCGGCCTGTTCTTCGCCGGGGCGGGCGTGCACATCTACGAGGGCTACGGCCTGACCGAGTCCACGGCCGCCGCGACCGCCAACCCGCCCGGACGCACCCGGTTCGGCACGGTCGGGCAGCCCATCCCCGGCATGACCGTGCACATCGCGGACGACGGCGAGATCTGGCTGCACGGCCAGAACGTCTTCCAGGGGTACCTCAACAACCCCAAGGCGACCGACGAGACCCTGCACGACGGCTGGCTGGCGACCGGCGACCTCGGCGCGCTCGACGAGGACGGCTACCTCACCATCACCGGCCGCAAGAAGGAGATCCTGGTCACATCGGGCGGCAAGAGTGTTTCACCCGGCGTGCTGGAGGAACGCGTCCGTGACCATCCACTGGTCAACCAGTGCATCGTCGTCGGCAACGACCGCCCGTACATCGCCGCCCTCGTGACCCTCGACCAGGAGGCCGTGGAGCACTGGCTGACGATGCGGGGCAAGCCGCGGATGTCCGCGGCGGAGCTGGTGCGCGACGCGGATCTGGAGACGGAGGTGCGGCGCGCGGTGGTCGCGGCCAACACCCTTGTCTCGCAGGCCGAGTCGATCCGCACCTTCCGCATCCTGGCCCAGCCGTTCACGGAGGAGCACGGGTTGCTGACCCCGTCCCTGAAGCTGAAGCGGAAGGCGATCGAAAAGGCGTACGAGAACGAGGTCGAGGCGCTGTACCGGGCGTGAATGGCCGGGTAACGGATGAATCACACCTCTAATTCTCCCGTCAGGAATGCATCACGGCTCGTGATCGTTGACGATGGGAGGTACACCTGACCACAAACCGAAGGATCGAGAGCTCGTGAGCAAGGTCCCCCCGATCATCCTGAACAACGGCGTCGAGATGCCCCAGCTGGGCTTCGGTGTCTGGCAGGTGCCGGACGACGAGGCCGAGTCGGCCGTCACGACGGCGCTGGAGGCCGGGTACCGCAGCATCGACACAGCGGCGATCTACGGCAACGAGGAGGGCACCGGCAAGGCCATCGCCGCGTCCGGTCTGCCCCGCGAGGAGCTCTTCGTCACCACGAAGCTCTGGAACGCCGACCAGGGGTACGACTCCACGCTGCGCGCCTTCGACACGTCGCTGGACAAGCTCGGCCTGGACTTCGTCGACCTGTACCTGATCCACTGGCCGCTGCCGGCCCGGGGTACCTACGTCGACACGTACAAGGCGTTCGAGAAGCTGCACGCCGACGGCCGGATCCGGGCCATCGGTGTCTCCAACTTCCTTCCGGAGCACCTGGAGCGGCTGATCGGCGAGACGTCCGTCATCCCTGCCGTGAACCAGATCGAGCTGCACCCGCACCTCCAGCAGAGCGCCGCCCGTGAGTACCACGCGGAACAGGGCATCGCCACGGAGGCCTGGTCGCCGCTCGGCCAGGGCAAGGGCCTGCTGGAGGTCCCGGCGATCGTGGCCATCGCCCGCAAGCACAACCGGACTCCGGCCCAGGTCGTCCTGCGCTGGCACATCCAGCTGGGCAACGTGGTCATCCCCAAGTCCGTGACGCCGGCGCGGATCAAGGAGAACATCGAGGTCTTCGACTTCAGCCTGGACACGGAGGACCTGGCGGCCATCAGCGCCCTCAACGAGGACCGCCGCCTGGGCCCGGACCCGGCGACGTTCGACGGCGCCTGAGGAAGCCGGCCCCCGGCCATGCGCCCGACGCGCCCTGGTTCCGCCCCTGTGGGGAGTCCCGGAACCAGGGCGCGCTCTGCCTTCTCAGACCGGCTGCCCCACCGGTCGTACGACCACGGTGTTGATGTCGACGCCACTGGGCTGGTGGGTCGCCCAGACGACTGAGTCGGCGATCTGGTCGGGGGTGAGGAGGTGGCCGGGCGGGAGGCTGCCGTAGGTGTCCCAGAAGGGGGTTTCCACCCGGCCCGGGGCGATCAGGGTCACGCCCACGCCCCACTCGGTGACCTGCCGCCGCGTGTTCTCCGCGAGCCCCGTCACCGCCCACTTGGTCGCCCCGTACAGGTTGCCCGGCCCGTGCACGAACCCGGCGACGCTCCCGACGAGCACGATCCGACCCCGCGTCTCCTTCAACGCGTCGATGGACGCCCGTATCAGGAAAGCCGGCCCGAGGACGTTCGTCAGCACCATGTCGGTCCAGCCGGCCGGATCCCCCTCCGCAACCGTGTCGTGTGTGGCGAAACCGGCGTTGGCCACGACCGTGTCCAGCCGCCCGAACTCCTTGACGGTGGCGTCGACCGCCGCCCGGACGTCGTCGTACACGGTGGTGTCACCGACGAGCGTCAACAGCCCGTCGGGCCGCCCGAGTTCTTCGGTGAACCCGCGCAGCCGTTCCTCCCCCCGCCCGGTGACGGCGACCCGCTGCCCCGCGTCCAGCAACCGCCGCGCGACGGCGGCGCCGATTCCACTGCCGCCGCCGGTGATGAGTGCGACCCGAGAGTCGGACATGGATTCCCCCTTGGGATTCGGCCCGGCCCGGGATCCGGCCGGACGGTCGATGCCGGGGAGTCCATCACTTGAAGCACTCTCGAAGTCAAGGGCGAGCCGGGGCTACACGGGACGGACCGCCGTGTGCACCGTGTGCGCCTCCAGGACGAACACGTCCGGCCGACGGTGCAGACTCGCCTCGTCGTCAGGATCGAGCAGCCGGTCGAGAGTCGCGAGGTCTTCCGCGTCGAGCCCTTCCGTGAGCCGCTCCCTCATGTGCGACAGGGAGGCCACGACATAGGCACGGGCCCGCTCCGAGGCGGGTGCGGGGAGGTCGAGCAGGAACGTGTGCGTCCTGGTGTGCTTCAGGCCCGCGGCGGCCAGCAGGGCCGGCCAGTGCTCCGTCTCCGCGACATGGCCCGGCAGCTCCGCACGCATCCGTGTGAACCACTCCGTCTCCACCGCGTCGATCCGTGCCTGGAGCCCGGGCCGGCCGATGCCGATGTCGCGCGGCAGGAACCGCGGGGGCAGTCCGCCCTCCATGAGCGCGAGGGTGCCGCCGGGCGCCAGCCGCGCGGCGAACGCGGTGAGCGCGGCCCGCTGGTCGCCCAGGTGGTGCAGGCTGCGGCTCGCCCAGAGCAGGTCGGCGGGGTAGTCCAGCTCGTCGAGCACCTCCGGGAGTTCACCGGCGATCGTGCCGAAGCGGTCGGCGACGCCCAGCCGCCCGGCCCGTGCCCGCGCCCGCTCCAGCAGCGGCTCGGAGCCGTCCACCGCGACGATCCGCGCGCCCGGGAACGTCTCGGCGAACAGGCAGGACACGACGCCAGGCCCGCTGCCCGCGTCGACGATCAGGCCCGGCTCGGTCACCTCCTGCGCCAGCCAGGCCATGGCCCGCTCGTACAGGGACGCGAACAGCTCCGCCTGGGACTCGAGCCTCGGGCCCATCTCGGCCCAGTCGATGTCCGTCCCGCCGTGGTGGTGGCCATGGCCGTGCCCGGACCCGTGGTCGTGTTCGTGGTCGTGGTCGTGGTGGTGCGCCATGGTGGTCAGCCTCTCCCTCGGATGCTGCCAGCCTGCGCCGACGCACCGGGAGAAGGCCACTGCTCTTGCCGCTCCCGCAAAAATGATCCGCCGGGGCCGGAGCCCCGGCGGATCCGTGGGGACGGGGTGTCAGCGGGTCAGGACAGCGGCGGGTACGCGTTCTGCATCAGCTGCCGGAACTGGGCGGAGAACCAGTCCCCGGACAGCGGCGCGTCCGGCAGGGCACCCGACATGTTGTTGTTGTTGCGGGGGTTGCCCTCGTACGTCGGGTCGCACATCCGGTCGAAGCCCTTGCCGTCGGGGTTCGGGATCACCTTGCTCGCCCCGTCGGACTCGCCCGGGGGCTTCATCCACACGTACGCGTCGATCCCGGCGGCGGGGTTGGCCTGCGGACGCTCGCCGAGGCCGGCTCCGGACTGGTTGCACCAGTTGCCGGGGTTGATACGGCGGTCATAACGGCCCCCGTCGACGTAGGCGTCGACTGAGGTCTGGGGGCCGGGACCGGCGGGCCGGGCCGTGCCGCCCCAGCCGTTGCGGGAGGTGTCGATCAGCATGCCGATGCCGGAGTTGAAGCCGACCGAGATCAGCTGGTTGCGGAACGCCTGGGCGAAGGACAGCTCGTCGACGTAGCGGTTCCAGTCGACCCACTTCGACTCGCGGACGGACTTGCCGGCCACGTTGTCGCTGATGGAGAAGTGGTCCTCCTTCAGGGCGCTGTAGTTCGCCGTGTTGGTGATGAAGCCGTGGACGTCGCCCACGGTCGCGCCCTCGGCGGTCGCCGCCTCCTTGAACAGGGTCGCGGAGGGACCGAAGTTGTCGTCCCAGCCGATCCAGCCGTGGTGGCCGGCATCCACGTAGTTGTAGACGTTCGGCACGTCGCCGAGCTTGTTCAGCGCGTACCCGACGCCCTTGATGTAGTTGCCGTTGGCCTTCATCACGTCGCACTGCGGGGTGGCCGTCGGGCGGCTGCCGGTGTTGGTGACGAGGTTCGGCAGCGAGTCGATCTCGACGGTGGTGACGATCCGCAGCGAGGAGTACTTCGAGTCGGCGAGGATCGCCTTGATCGGGTCGATGTACTCCGTCTTGTAGCGGCCGATCTCGTCGGCCTTCAGCTCGCCGTTGGAGGCGAGGGCGGCGCAGTCACGGCCGGGCAGGTTGTAGATGACGAGCTGGACGACGAGCTGGCCGGAGCCCTTCTGGCGCAGCGCCTCGTCGAGGTGGGCGCGCAGGCCCATCTTGCCGCCCGCACCGTTGATCGCGGCGATCCGGTCCAGCCAGACACCGGTCGGCTGGTTGGAGACCCGGCTGCCGCCCGGCTCGGCCGCGGCCTTCGCGGACCACTCGGGGTTCACGTACACCTTGGCGCCGTCATAGGGGTTGTTGACCCGGTTGGCCGGGCCGCCCGGGTCCGGCGGATCCGTGGGGCCGCCGGGGCCGCCGCCGTCGACGTTGCAGGTCACGCCGTCGAGGGTAAAGGTGGCCGGGATCGCGTTGCTGCCGCTGTAGGAGCCCTGGAAGCCGAAGCTGACCGAACCGCCCGTCGCGAGCTGGGCGTTGTAGCTCTCGTTGGCCGCGGTGACGTCGGTACCGCTCTGGCTGATCTTGGCGTTCCAGCCGCTGGTGACCTTCTGGTTGCCCGCGTAGGACCACTTCAGCGACCACGAGGACTTCGCGGCGCTGTTGTTGGTGATGGTCACGGCGGCGGTGAAGCCGGTGCTCCACTGGTTCTGCACCTTGTAGTCGACGGTGCAGGGGACGGCGGCGGTGCCGATGCCGTCCGGATCGACGGCGAACGCCGTGCCGGTGGCTCCGGCCACCAGGGCCATGGCGGCCAGTAACGCTGTTCTCGTACGGCTCATGAGTGCGGGTTTCCCTTTCGGTGGTGGGGGTGTCAGCCGTTCAGGGCGCGCTCCGACAAGGACATGAGGAACCCGGCACCGGCACTCGCGCAGCCGGGGACGACCGCGAGGGCGGCGGCTCTAAGTACTGAACGCGAGGGGTGTCGCATGAGCGACTCCGTGCAGGTCGGGCCCGCCGTGACGGACGCGTCGACTGATGGAACCGCTCCCACTGGTGTCAAGGAAGGTAGCGCCAAGTGTCGGCAAAGAACAGGGGAGTCACTGACTTTCGCTCAACACACGGTGTCGAATCTTTTCGACTCTTCAAGGACCTTGACCGATACCACACCCGTCCTCACTATGGGAGCGCTCCCACTGGTTCAAGCCTTGACTTCTCCGAGCCGCAAGGAGGAACCAGCACCATGCATCCCCCACCCCGGAGGCGGAGAGCCGTGCGGCGTCTGTGGACCGCCGCACTCGCAGCTCTCGCGCTTCCGTTGACGATGCTCTCCTCAGGGTCGACCACCGCGCAGGCGGCCGCACTTCAGTGCAGTGTCGATTACAAGACCAACGACTGGGGCTCCGGCTTCACCGCGGACCTGACCCTCACCAACCGCGGCACGGACGCCATCGACGGCTGGACGCTGACCTACGCCTACTCCGGCAACCAGAAGCTGGGCAACGGCTGGAACGGCACCTGGTCGCAGTCCGGCCAGAACATCACCGTCAAGAACGCCGCCCACAACGCGCGGGTCGCCGCGGGCGCCGCCGTCTCCACCGGCGCCCAGTTCTCCTACAGCGGCAACAACACCGCGCCCACGTCCTTCGCGGTCAACGGCACGCCCTGCACGGGCGCGCACCAGCCGCCGATCGCCGTGCTGACCAGCCCGGCGGCCGGCGCCGTCTACACCCAGGGCCAGGCGGTCCCGCTGGCCGCCACCGCGGCCGCCGCGGACAACGCCACGATCAGCAAGGTGGAGTTCTACGACGACACCAAGCTGCTGGGCACGGACACCAGCGCGCCCTACGCGCTGTCCGTCTCAGATTTGACCGTGGGCAGTCATTCCCTGGTGGCGAAGGCCTACGACAGCATGGGCGCCTCCGCCGACTCCACCCCGGTCGGCATCACGGTCGCCTCGGGCCCGACTGTCGTCGCCTCGCCGCTCCAACTGGGCGTGCAGTCGGGCAAGTCGGGCACCTACGAGGTGAAGCTGTCCAAGCAGCCCGCGTCCGACGTGACGGTGACGTCGGCCCGCGCGAGCGGCAACTCGGGCCTGTCGGTCACGGGCGGCGCCTCGCTCGTCTTCACCCCGCAGAACTGGAACACCGCGCAGAAGGTGACCGTCACGGCGGCCGACTCCGGTACCGGCTCGGCCGTGTTCGAGTCGACGGCCGCGGGCCACGCCAAGGCCTCGGTCACCGTCACCCAGCTGGCGGCCACCAAGGCGTACGACGCCCGCTTCCTGGAGCTCTACGGGAAGATCACCAACCCGGCGAACGGCTACTTCTCCCCCGAGGGCATTCCCTACCACTCGGTCGAGACGCTGATCGTCGAGGCGCCGGACCACGGTCACGAGACCACCTCGGAGGCGTACAGCTACCTCCTGTGGCTCCAGGCCATGTACGGCAAGGTGACCGGTGACTGGTCCAAGTTCAACGGGGCGTGGGAGCTCATGGAGAAGTACATGATCCCCACCAAGGCCGACCAGCCGACCAACTCCTTCTACAACGCCTCCAAGCCGGCGACCTACGCACCCGAGCTGGACACCCCGGGCGAGTACCCGGCCAAGCTCGACACCGGCGTCTCGGTCGGCCGGGACCCGATCGCGGCCGAGCTGAAGAGCGCGTACGGCACGGACGACGTCTACGGCATGCACTGGCTCCAGGACGTCGACAACGTCTACGGCTACGGCAACTCGCCCGGCAAGTGCGAGGCGGGACCGTCGGACACCGGCCCGTCGTACATCAACACCTTCCAGCGCGGCCCGCAGGAGTCGGTGTGGGAGACGGTGCCGCAGCCGACCTGTGACGCCTTCAAGTACGGCGGCAAGAACGGCTATCTGGACCTGTTCACCGGTGACGCCTCCTACGCCAAGCAGTGGAAGTTCACCAACGCGCCGGACGCCGACGCGCGCGCCGTGCAGGCCGCCTACTGGGCGGACCTGTGGGCCAAGGAGCAGGGCAAGGGCGGGCAGGTCTCCGCGACGGTCGCCAAGGCGGCCAAGATGGGCGACTACCTGCGCTACTCCATGTTCGACAAGTACTTCAAGAAGATCGGCAACTGTGTCGGCCCCTCGGCCTGCCCGGCGGGCACCGGCAAGGACGCCTCGATGTACCTGATGTCCTGGTACTACGCCTGGGGCGGCGCCACCGACACCAGCGCCGGCTGGGCCTGGCGCATCGGCTCCAGCCACGCCCACGGCGGGTACCAGAACCCGCTCGCCGCGTACGCGCTGGCCAACTACGCCCCGCTGAAGCCCAAGTCGGCCACGGGCGCGGCGGACTGGGCCAAGTCCCTCGACCGGCAGCTCGAGTTCTACCGCTGGCTGCAGTCCGACGAGGGCGCCATCGCCGGCGGCGCGACCAACAGCTGGGCGGGCCGGTACGCGACCCCGCCTTCGGGCAAGTCGACGTTCTACGGCATGTACTACGACGAGAAGCCGGTCTACCACGACCCGCCGTCCAACCAGTGGTTCGGCTTCCAGGCGTGGTCCATGGAGCGGGTCGCCGAGCTGTACCAGCAGACGGGGAACGCGCAGGCCAAGACGGTCCTCGACAAGTGGGTCGACTGGGCGCTGTCCAAGACCACGTTCAACCCGGACGGCACGTTCCGTATCCCGTCGACGCTCCAGTGGTCGGGCCAGCCCGACACCTGGAACGCCTCCAGCCCCGGCTCCAACAGCGGGCTGCACGTCACCGTCGCCGACTACACCAACGACGTCGGTGTGGCGGCCTCGTACGCCAAGACGCTGACGTACTACGCCGACCGCTCCGGTGACACGGAGGCCGCGGCGGCCGCGAAGAAGCTGCTGGACGGTATGTGGGCCAACCACCAGGACGACATCGGGGTCGCCGTCCCGGAGAACCGCGCGGACTACAACCGGTTCGACGACTCGGTGTCCATCCCGAGTGGCTGGACGGGCACGATGCCGAACGGTGACGCGATCAACTCGTCGTCGACGTTCGACTCGATCCGGTCCTTCTACGAGGACGACCCGGCCTGGTCGAAGATCGAGAGTTATCTCGCGGGCGGTGCGGTGCCGTCGTTCACGTATCACCGGTTCTGGGCTCAGGCGGATATCGCGTTGGCCATGGGCTCGTACGCGGAGCTTCTCGAATAGTCCCCGCCGGGCGCTCCGCGGGTTGCGCGGTACTTCGACTGCCGGTCCGTTGTGGCTGGTCGCGCAGTTCCCCGCGCCCCTGAAAAACAAGGTGCGTCCGAAGCTCTGCGTTCGTGGTCCCGTCACCTGACGACGGGGCCGACCGGCCGGGCGGTCCCCACCCGCACTGGGGGCCGCCCGGCTCTCGCACGTTCCCCCTCCCACGGAAGGAACCCCACCGTGCGAAGAACCCGTATTCTCACGGCCGTGCTGGCGCTGGCGGCCGGGCTGTTGTCGGGCGCTCCCGCCGCCCTGGCCGCCGATCCGCCGTCGGTGAAGCTCGCCGCCGATACCTACTCCTGGAAGAACGCGCGGATCGACGGCGGCGGATTCGTCCCCGGCATCGTCTTCAACCGGTCCGAGAAGAACCTCGCCTACGCCCGTACCGACATCGGCGGTGCCTACCGGTGGCAGGAGGCCTCGAAGACCTGGACGCCGCTGCTGGACTCCGTCGGCTGGGACGACTGGGGGCACACGGGGGTCGTCAGCATCGCCTCCGACTCCGTCGATCCGGACAAGGTGTACGCGGCGGTCGGTACGTACACCAACAGCTGGGATCCGAAGAACGGTGCGGTCATGCGCTCCTCCAACCGGGGAGCGAGCTGGCAGAAGGCGAATCTGCCGTTCAAGCTGGGCGGCAACATGCCGGGGCGGGGCATGGGCGAGCGGCTGGCCGTCGACCCGAACCGGAACAGCGTGCTGTACCTGGGCGCACCGAGCGGCAAGGGGTTGTGGCGGTCGACGGACTCGGGGGTGACCTGGTCGCAGGTGTCGAACTTCCCCAACGTCGGCAACTACGCGCAGGATCCGAGCGACACGAGCGGCTACGCGTCCGACAACCAGGGCATCGTCTGGGTCACCTTCGACGAGTCCACGGGCACCTCGGGCAACGCCACGAAGACGATCTACGTGGGGGTCGCCGACAAGGACAACGCGGTGTACCGCTCGACGGACGCGGGCGCGACCTGGCAGCGGCTGGCCGGGCAGCCCACCGGCTACCTGGCCCACAAGGGCGTCCTGGACGCGAAGAACGGCCATCTGTACCTCGCCTACAGCGACAAGGGCGGACCGTACGACGGCGGCAAGGGACAGCTGTGGCGGTACGCGACCGCGACCGGTGCCTGGACGAACATCAGCCCGGTGGCGGAGGCCGACACGTTCTACGGCTTCAGCGGGCTGACGGTGGACCGGCAGAAGCCGGGCACCGTGATGGCGACCGCGTACAGCGCCTGGTGGCCGGACACTCAGATCTTCCGCTCCACGGACAGCGGCGCGACCTGGACCAAGGCGTGGGACTACACGTCGTACCCCGACCGCGAGAACCGCTACACGATGGACGTCTCGTCCTCGCCGTGGCTGACCTGGGGCGCGAACCCGCAGCCACCGGAGCAGACCCCGAAGCTCGGATGGATGACCGAGGCGCTGGAGATCGACCCGTTCAACTCGAACCGCATGATGTACGGGACGGGCGCGACCATCTACGGCACCGAGAACCTCACCAACTGGGACAGCGGCGGCAAGTTCGCCGTCAAGCCGATGGTGCAGGGGCTGGAGGAGACGGCGGTCAACGACCTCGCCTCTCCCCCGTCCGGGGCCCCGCTGCTCAGCGCGCTCGGTGACGTCGGCGGCTTCCGGCACACCGACCTGGCCAAGGTGCCGTCGATGATGTTCACCCAGCCGAACTTCACGACGACCACGAGCCTGGACTTCGCCGAGTCGAACCCGGACACGGTCGTCCGGGTCGGCAACCTCGACTCCGGTCCGCACATCTCGTTCTCCACCGACAACGGCGCCAACTGGTTCGCGGGGACCGACCCCTCGGGCGTGAGCGGCGGCGGCACGGTCGCGGCGGCGGCAGACGGCAGCCGGTTCGTGTGGAGCCCTGAGGGCGCCGGGGTCCACTACGCGACGGGCTTCGGCACGTCGTGGCAGGCGTCCGGCGGAATTCCCTCCGGCGCGATCGTCGAGTCGGACCGCGTCGACCCGAAGACCTTCTACGGCTTCAAGTCCGGGAAGTTCTACGTCAGTACGGACGGCGGGGCGACGTTCAAGGAGTCACCGGCGACGGGGCTGCCCGGCGGTGACAGCGTCCGCTTCAAAGCCCTGCCCGGCGGGAAGGGCGACGTCTGGCTGGCGGGCGGCGCGAGCGACGGGGCGTACGGCCTGTGGCACTCGACGGACGGCGGCACGAGCTTCACGAAGCTGCCGAACGTCGAGCAGGCCGACACCATCGGCTTCGGCAAGGCGGCCCCCGGCGCCTCCTACCAGGCGCTCTACACCAGCGCGAAGATCGGCGGCGTGCGCGGCATCTTCCGCTCCACGGACAAGGGCGCGAGCTGGACCCGGGTCAACGACGACGCCCACCAGTGGGGCTGGACGGGCGCGGCCATCACCGGTGACCCGAGGGTGTACGGCCGGGTGTACGTGTCGACCAACGGCCGTGGCGTCATCTACGGAGACAGCTCCGACGGAGGCACCACGGGTCCCGGGCCGGGCCCCGGGCCGGCCGGTGCCTGCAAGGTGACGTACAAGGTCACGAGCCAGTGGTCGGGCGGCTTCCAGGCGGACGTACAGCTCACCAACACCGGCACCAGCGCCTGGAACGGCTGGTCGCTCGGCTGGTCCTTCGCCGACGGCCAGAAGCTGGCCCAGGCGTGGAACGCCGAGGCCGCGCAGTCGGGTGCGGCGGTGACGGCGAAGAACGTCGGCTGGAATGCCGGTGTGGCGGCGGGCTCGTCGGTGAGCTTCGGCTTCACCGCCAACTCGTCGGGGACGAACACGAAACCGACCGCGTTCAAGCTCGGCGACCAGAACTGCACGGTCGCCTGACCGTGCCTTTGAGGGCGTATGCCTCGGACGGCATACGCCCTCGGCTTTCTCAGGGGGTGTAGACCGTCGGCCTGGGAGCCGTCGGCATGGCGTTGCCGATGAAGAAGCTCGGGTGCGGGGGCTGGTTGTAGGCGGTGTTCTGCCAGGCCAGCGCCGTGCGGTACTGCGTGTCGTGGAGCAGGGTCGTGATCTTCGTGCTGGTCTCGTGCGGGGTCGAGTAGATGCGCAGCGCGGTGTTGTCGCTGGTGCGCCAGACGACCTCCTCGCGCCAGTCGCCGAGGAGGTCGCCGGACAGGACGGGCGTGGACTTCGTGCCGTTGTTGGAGGAGACGCCGGATCCGGTCAGCAGGCGGGTGTCACCCGAGGTGCCGTACTTGTCGATGCGGGTGCCGTCGAGGAGTTCGCGGACCGGGTCGCCGTCCCACCAGGACAGGAAGTTGATGCTGGACGGCTCCCGGCCGAGCGACGCGCCGGTGGCCGAGCGCAGGGTCGTGTCGGCGGCGGACCAGGCCTCGGCGCCCGCGCTGCCCGCGTACACGTCGGCGGCGACGCCACGGCCGTTGTCGGAGCCCGACGCCGTCTGCCACAGGACCTGGCCGGTGCGGGCGTCGGCCATCCAGGAGCCGGGCTTGCTCGAGTCCTCGGAGACCTTGAAGTACTCCAGGCCGGCGCGGGAGGGGTTGAGGTCGCCGAGGTGCCCGGCGTCGCCGTGGCCCAGCTTGGTGGTCCACAGTCCGTTGCCGTTGTCGTCGACGGTCATGGCGCCGTAGACGATCTCGTCCTTGCCGTCGTTGTCGACGTCCGCGACGGACAGGCTGTGGTTGCCCTGGCCGTCGTAGCCCTTGCCGCTGTTGGTGGAGGAGTTGGTGTCGAAGGTCCAGCGGCGGGTGAAGGTGCCGTTCCGCCAGTCCCAGGCCGCGATCACCGTGCGCGTGTAGTAACCGCGCGCCATGATCAGGGAGGGGCGGGAGCCGTCCAGGTAGGCGGTTCCGGCCAGGAAGCGGTCGACGCGGTTGCCGTAGTTGTCGCCCCAGGAGGAGACGGTGCCCCGGCCCGGGACGTAGTCGACGCTCTGCATCGCCTTGCCGGTCTGGCCGTTGAACATGGTCAGGAACTCGGGGCCGGAGAGAACGTAGCCGCTGGAGTTGCGGTGGTCGGCCGAGGAGCTGCCGATGACCGCGCCGGTGCCGTCCCTGGTGCCGTCGGCGGTCTTCATGGCGACCTCGGCCTTGCCGTCGCCGTCGTAGTCGTACACCTGGAACTGCGTGTAGTGCGCCCCTGAGCGGATGTTGCGCCCCAGGTCGATACGCCACAGCCGGGTGCCGTCGAGCTTGATGCCGTCGACGATCGTGTTGCCGGTGTAGCCGGACTGGGAGTTGTCCTTGGCGTTGGTCGGCTGCCACTTGAGGACGATGTCCAGGGCGCCGTCGCCGTCGAGGTCGCCGAGGGAGGCGTCGTTGGCCTCGTAGGTGTACGCCGAGTTGCCCGGGGCCGTGCCGCCCGCGGGCGGGGAGATCGGGACGTCCTTGTAGCCGGTGCGGAACTGGATCGCGTGCACCGAGTCGCCCTGCTCCACGCCGTTCACGATCGCGCGGACCGTGTAGTCGGCGTGTGAGGGGGCGCCGGAGTGGAAGTAGTTCGTGGAGCCGGTGATCGGGCTCGCGTTGACCTTCGTACCGGCCCGGTACACGTTGAACGACACGTCGTTCGGGTCGGTGCCCAGCCAGCGCCAGCTGACCAGGTTGCCGCTGCCGGTGTGGACGCTGACCACGCCGCGGTCCAGCTTCTCCACCTGGCGGGCGGTGGCGGCAGCGGCGGTGTCGTCGGTGGCGAACGTGGTCAGGCCGGCGCCGACCAGCGCCGCCGTGGCGGCGGCGACGGGGAGGAGCAGGCGGCGTCTGCGGTGCCTGTGCGGGTGCTTCACGGGGCTGACCTCCTGGAAGGACGGGCGGGTTCCGCCTCTCAGTCGCCGCCGGGTGCCCGGGAGTTGCCGTACCGCTGCGCCAGTTCGGCCACGGTCCGGGCGATCCTCGACCGCAGTTCGTCCGGAGCCAGCACCTCGATGGCCGTGCCCAGGCGCAGGAACTCGGCGTGGGCGTGCTCGACCGACTCGATGGGAACCGTGGCGCGTGTCCAGCCGTCGTCGTCCGTACGCCCGTGGCGCCGTACGGCCTCCCCCGCCGGGCCGGTGAGCGTCGTCCCCGGGGCCAGCCGCACCACCGCCTCGCCGCGGTGCAGCCGTTCGTGGAAGCCGCGCTGGTACGCCGCCCAGTACGCGGCCAGGTCGAAGCCCCCGGGCCGGGTGAACTCCTCGTCCTGGGTGGCGAGTTCCAGGATCTGGTCGACCCGGTAGGTACGTGGACCGGGCCCGGCGACGACGTACCAGCGGCCCGCCTTCAGCACCAGACCGTAGGGCTCCAGGCGGCGCTCCACGTCGGTGGGCTCGCGCCAGCGGCGGTACAGGACGTGCAGCACGCGGCTGCTCCAGACGGCGTCCGCGACGGCCGGGAGGTGCGGGGTGTCGTCGGCGTCCGCGTACCAGCCGGGGGCGTCCAGGTGGAAGCGGCCGCTGATCCGGTCGGCGTGTGCGCGCAGCTCGGCCGGCAGGGCGGCACGCACCTTGAGCTGGGCGGCGGCGAGCACGGAGCCCAGACCGAGCTGCGCGGCGGGGCCGGGGGCGCCCGCAAGGAAGAGCGCCTCGGCCTCGTCGGCGGTGAGGCCCGTCAGACGCGTTCGGTAGCCGTCGAGCAGGCGGTAGCCGCCGGAGTGGCCCGCGTCGCCGTACAGCGGAACCCCGGCGGCGCCGAGGGCCTCCACGTCCCGGTAGACGGTACGGACCGAGACCTCCAGCTCCTCGGCGAGCTGCGCGGCGGTCATCCGGCCGCGGGTCTGGAGCAGCAGGAGGATCGAGACGAGTCGGCTGGACTTCACTGACACATGGTGGCAGTGAAGCGGCTTTAGCGTCCCGCCATGCCCTTCACGGAGAAGCTTCTGACCGTGCCGCCGCCGATCGAGGCGGCGGGCCGGTGGATCAAGCGCTACCACGTCACCGCCGACCCGGCGGGCATCGCGCCCGAGGTGGAGAAGGCGGCGTACGCGCTGCTGCCCGAGCTGCTGCCGGAGCCGGACGGGACCCCGCCGGCGACGTTCGTCGTGCTGCACCGGGGCGGCGACGACGGCGCCTACCTGAACGCGTACAGCTGGGTGTGGGACAACGTGCTGCACTTCGGCGGCGCGGCGGCGGGCCAGCCGGTCCTCGGCTGCCCGGACCGCGACCCCACGCACTTCGTCAGGCCCGGCCTGCCGTGGATCGGCTGCGTCTGGGAGCTGCCGCCGATCCTGCACGAACGCGACGCCTGGGTACGGCACATGCTCGCCCCGGACGTCCCCGACCTCGACGCCTATCTGGCCGACCGTCTGCCCGATGGAACCACTGGAGACCGCTCATGAGCAGCCCGCACGACTTCGACTTCTTCCACGGCACCTGGAACGTCCTGCACCGCCGCCGGACCGGCTTCCTCGACCCCGGCAGCGACTGGGAGGAGTTCCCCGGCCGGAGCGAGTGCCGGCCGCTGTTCGACGGTGCCGCGAACATCGACGAGATCGACATGCCGCACCTGGGCGCGAAGGGGCTGACGCTGCGGCTGTTCGACCCGGTCCGCGAGGAGTGGTCGCTGAACTGGGCGTCCAGCCGCAGCGGCACGCTGTTCCCGCCTGTCTTCGGCCGCTTCGAGGGCGAGACGGGCGCGTTCCACGGCGACGACACCCACGACGGCAAGGACGTGCGCGTGCGGTTCGTCTGGTCGGGGATCTCGCCGGCCACCGCCCGCTGGGAACAGGCGTTCTCCGTGGACGGCGAAGAGACCTGGCTGACGAACTGGGTCATGGAGTTCACCCGGGCCTGAGGCCCTTCACGGCTTCCGGAACGCCCTGAGCGTGAAGAACGGGTCGGGGCGGGGTCTGTCCTGGTCGGGGAGTTCCGCCAGACGGGTGGCGAAGCCGTCGGCGAGCGGGTGGCCGGGCGGCAGGGTGACGAACCAGCCGCGGCGCAGGTCGGCGATCGTGCGGCGCGGGCTGCGGCCCTGCCCGTGGCCGCGGAAGCGGGCCTGCCCGGCCGGGACCAGGCCGTGGCCGGCGGCGCAGGACTCGACGTCCGCCGCCGCGTCCCGGACCGGACTGGGCGGGCGGGAGGACAGGACGACATCGATGTCACTGCCCACGTTGTGGGAGGCGGCCTTGTCGACCGTGGTGACGTAGACGCCGCCGGGCCGCAGCACCCGGGCACACTCGCCGACGATGGTCCGGACGTCGGCGGGCCCGGCGGTCAGGTGCAGCAGCCACACGCTGCACACGGCGTCGAACTCGCCGTCCCGGAACGGCAGCCGGCGGCTGTCGGCGAGCACCACGGCCCCGGGCAGCCGGGCGGCGGCCTGCCGGGCCATCGCCGGGGCGAGGTCCACGCCGGTCACCCGCATGCCGCCGCGCGCGGCCGCGAGCCGGCGGGTCACGATGCCGGTGCCGCAGGCGACGTCGAGCAGGCCGCGCGCGTCCGGCGGCACGAGGCTCAGCACCGCCGCCGCGGCGGCGGCCGCCCTGGGCTCGCCGCCGCGCGAGGCGTCGTACCGCTCCGCTTCCTTGTCGTAGTCGAGCACCCGGTCAGTGTGCCCCGTGCCCGGGCGCCAGGTCCTCCACCCTGCGGGCGAGCTCGAAGTCCTTCTCGGTGACGGCGCCGCCCGCGCTGTGCGTGTGCACGGACAGGGACACCGTGTTGTACCCGAGCGTGAGGTCGGAGTGGTGGTCGAGCTCCTCCTGGACCTGGGCGATGTGCACGACCATCGCCGTCGCTGCGAAGTGCGAGCCGAGCCGGTAGGAGCGGGTGAGGCGGTCGGCGTCGAGCGACCAGCCCGGCAGCTCGGCCAGCCGGTCCTCGACCTCCTTCTGCGACAGCGGTTCGACGGGCATGGGCAGCGCTCCTTCCCTGACGCGGGAGTCCTCTTCTCCCTTCTCAGCCTGCCACAGCGGAACGCCCCAAGCCCTGGTCGGAGCGGTGTGCCTGTCCGGCGCGACCGGTTCTCGACTACGGTCCCGGCATGACCACTCATCCGTCCACCGCCGGCCAGGGCGTGGGTCCCCTGCTGCGGGCCTGGCGGGAGCAGCGCCGGGTCAGCCAACTGGAGCTGGCCCTGCGCGCGGACTCCTCGGCCCGGCACATCAGCTTCATCGAGACGGGCCGCTCCCGGCCGAGCGAGGAGATGGTGCTGCGGCTGGCCGAGCACCTGGACGTCCCCGTACGGGAGCGCAACGCGCTGCTGCTGGCGGCCGGTTACGCCCCGCGCTACCCCGAGACGCCGCTGGACGACCCGGCGCTGGGCGCGCTGCGCGAGGGCATCGAGCGGCTGATCGGGGGCTACGAGCCGTATCCGGCGCTGGTGGTGGACGCGGTGTACGACGTGGTGGCGGCCAACCGGGGGATCATGACGCTGGTCGACGGCGTCTGCGAGTCCCTGCTCGAACCGCCGCTGAACGCGATGCGGCTCGCCCTGCACCCGCGGGGGCTGGCGCCGCGCATCCGCAACCTGCGCGCCTGGCGCGGGCACCTGCTGGAGCAGATGGAGCGGCAGATCGCGCTGCACCGCTCCGAGCCGCTGCGGGCGTTGTACGAGGAGGTGGCGGCGTATCCGGTGCCCGCCGCGGATCCGGCGGAGGAGCCTTCGGAACCGGTGCCGTATTTCGCGCTGCCGCTGCGGATCGAGCACGAGGGGCGGACGCTGTCGTTCATCTCCTCGATCTCCACGTTCAACACACCGATGGACGTGACCGTCGCCGAGCTGGCCATCGAGACGCTCCTCCCGGCCGACCCGGCGACGGTCAAGTACCTTCAGTCGCTCATGCCCTGACGGCCCTCAGCGCCGTGTGCTGGAGGACGGCGAACCCGGCCACGACCAGGGCCTGGAGTACCGTCCACACGGCGCCCGCGGTGCTCGGCGTGAGCCACAGCGCCAGGGCCGCGAGGCTCACCGCCGTCCAGGCGAGGTTGGCCTCGACGACGGCCCGCACGCCGAGCACAGGCGGTTGCCGGCGGGCGGCCAGCAGGCCCACACCCGCCGCGTAGGCGGTGAGGAAGGCGCCCAGGGCGAGCAGCAGCGCGGCGTCCACGCCGAGGAAACGGCCGAGCGGGCCGGAGAACGCGAAGTAGGCGAGCGCGTTGGCGCCGGTCACGGCCGCGTCCAGGGCGAGGAAGCGGCGCAGCATCGACTGCGGCGCGCTGGTGCGGGCGAGTGTGGCGAGCTGGGTCGCGGACATGGTGCATCACCCTCCGTCGGGTCGTGGTGCGGCGGTCGGTGCCGGGCCCCGGGCCGGAGTGCGCCGGCCCGGGGCCTGGTGCGTTCACGATCCCGGCCCGTGCGCTTCCGGTCGATTACCCCCGGGGTAATGCCCCGGCGACATGTCCGTTTCCCGCGATCTCCTCCCCCGCGGCCCTGTGAGACCGGCAGCGGAACGTGACAGACTGATCGCAGGCTTGGGCACGTTGGGGAGGCGTGGCGTGAGTGAACGGCGGGCCGCACCCACCGTGGGCCAGGTGGTGCTGGGCAAGCGGCTGCAGGAACTGCGCGAGGCGGCGGGCCTCAGTCGTGACGAGGCCGCCCGCGTACTGCGCGTCGCCCCCGCGACGGTCCGGCGGATGGAGACCGCCGACGTCGCGCTCAAGATCCCCTACGTGCAGATCCTGCTCACCGCGTACGGTGTGCCCGATGACGAGGTGACCGCGTTCGTCGACCTCGCCGAGGAGGCGAACCGGCCGGGCTGGTGGCAGCGGTTCCACGACGTGCTGCCGGAGTGGTTCAGCCTGTACGTGAGCCTGGAGGGCGCCGCCCGGATCATCCGGTCCTACGAGCCGCACTTCGTGCCGGGGCTGTTGCAGACCGAGGGGTACGCGCGTGCGGTTCTGCAGGCCGGAACCATCGGGAACTCCGGGCCGAAGGCCGTGGAGCGGCACGTCTCGCTGCGCATGGAGCGGCAGCGGCTGCTGGACCGCCCGGACCCGCCGCACCTGTGGGTGATCATGGACGAGACGGTGCTGCGGCGGCCGGTGAGCGTCGACGGCCAGGTGATGCGGGACCAGCTGGACAAGCTGCTGGAGTACTCCGGGCGGGACCGCGTCACGCTCCAGATCGCCGAGTTCAAGGACGGCCCGCACCCGGGGACGTACGCGCCGTTCTCCCTGTTCCGCTTCGCCGAGCCCGAACTGCCCGACATGGTCTTCACCGAGTACCTGACCGGCGCGCTCTACCTGGACTCGCGCAAGGAGGTCTCCGCGCATCTGGAGGTCCTCGACCACATGACGGCGGGCGCCGCCTCCACGCAGCGCACAGAGAGGCTGCTGCGGGAGTACCGCGAGAGCTTCTGAGTCTGCGGCAGGCCGGTCGGGCACCGGCACCGAGGTGTGCTCGGTGTCGCCGTCGCGCCCGTCGACCCGGTCCGGCCACGGTGACCCGTACGGACCCCGCCGACGGGTGCGCCCCTCCGCCGGCCCCTACCGTCGGGATCGCGGGGCGCACGGGAAGGAGGTCGGATGCCTGGATTCGAGGTGCTGTACCAGGCGGCCGCGCTGTGCCTGATGTTCCCTGACGACGACTTCCGCGCCCGGCTGCCGCTGCTGCGGGAAGCCGCCCCGCAGCTGCGGGAGTTCGCGGACCACGCGGCGCTCAGCCCACCGCGTGAGCTGGCGGCGCACTACGTCGAGGTCTTCGAGGCGGAGCCGGAGCACAGCCTGTATCTCAGCGCCTGGCGCGAGGCGGCACCGACCCCCTCCGAGGAGCTGTACCGCGCGCACGGACTGGAGACGACCGGCGAGGAACCGCCGGACTTCCTCCCCGCGGTCCTCGAGTGCGCGGCCCGCACCGGCGACACCCGGCTCCTGACGGACCACCGCGACGGCCTGGACCGGCTTCGCTCCAGACTCACCCACTTCGGCACGCCGTACGCGACCGTTCTGGACGCGGTGTGCGTGACCCTGCCGCCCGACGCGCCGGGACGCTAGGACCCGCCGTCGTAGGCCTGCCGGGCCCGCTCGACCTCGCCCAGGTTGGTGTCCGCCCACTCGGCGAGGTGCGCGAAGAGCGGCGCGAGGCTGCGGCCGAGCCCACTGATCTCGTACTCGACCCTCGGGGGGACCTCCGGGTGGTACGTCCGCAGGACCAGGCCGTCCCGCTCCAGTTGCCGCAGCCGCTGGGTCAGCACCTTCGGCGTGATCGTGCCGATGCGCCGTTCCAGCTCGACGAAGCGCTGCCGGCCGTGCGTGTGGAGCGTCCACAGGATCGGTGTGGTCCACCGGCTGAAGACGATGTCCACGACCGGGGCGATGGGGCAGGCCAGTTCCGCTTCGGTCGCGGCCGGTTCCGTCCGGCTCCTCGCCTCGCCCGCCATGCGCTTCCCCTCAGGGCAGTCACTTTCCTCTAGGTACCTACTATATCGACGGTGTTAGCGTCCTGAGCCACGGCAACAGCACCGAAAAACAGAGGAGTTGCTCATGATCGTGGTGACGGGGGCGACGGGGAACGTGGGCCGGTCGCTCGTACGGATCCTGGTGGCGGACGGCGAGCGGGTGTCCGCGACATCCCGGGGGATCTCGGCCGCGGATGTGCCCGAGGGTGTGTCGCACCGGAGGGCGGACCTCACCGACGCGGAGACTCTCCGTCCCGTTCTCGACGGCGCCGACGCGCTGTTCCTGCAGAACGGCGGAGCCGACGCGCACCTGCTGGACCCCGGGCACATCCTCGACGCCGCCAAGGCCGGCGGGGTCGAACGCGTGGTCCTGCTGTCGTCCCAAGGAGTCGCGACGCGGCCGGAGTCGGCCTCGCACGGCGGCGTCGGAAGGGCTATCGAGGACGCCGTCAGACAGTCGGGCCTGGACTGGGTGATCCTGCGTCCCGGCGGCTTCGCCTCGAACGCGTTCGCCTGGGCCGAGTCCGTGCGGACCCGGTGGGAGGTCGCCGCGCCGTTCGGTGACGTCGGACTGCCGGTCATCGACCCGGAGGACATCGCCGGGGTCGCCGCCGTGTGCCTGCGCGAGCCGGGCCACTCCGGACAGACCTACGAGTTGACCGGCCCCGCCCTGAGCACGCCCCGGCAACGTGCCCAGGATCTCGGCGACGCGCTCGGCGAGCCGGTGCGCTTCGTCGAACAGCGGCGCGAGGAGGCCCGGGCCGAGATGCTGCGGTTCATGCCCGGGCCCGTCGTCGAGACGACCCTGTCCATCCTCGGGGAGCCCACGGCCGCGGAGCAGCGCGTCAGCCCCGACGCCGAGCGGGTCCTGGGCCGCGCGCCCCGCCCGTTCGCCGAGTGGGCCCGACGTCACGTCGCCGCGTTCCGCTGACACGAGACCGGAGCGACGCGTCCGGTCCCGTCCGCCCGGACCCTAGGCGGCGCCGCCCTTGTCGTCCCGGCGGTCCTTCTCCTCGTCCACGATCTCCGCGTCGACGACGCCCTCCTCGTCCCGCGGGGTGCCGGAGGGTTCCTCGGTGGGTGTCTGCTGGGCCTGGGCGTACATCGCCTGGCCCATCTTCTGGCTGACCGAGGCGAGCTTCTCCACGCCGGCGCGCAGAGCGGCGGTGTCCGCCTGCTGTTCCAGCTGTCCCTTCACTTCGGTGATGGCGGACTCGACCTCGGTCTTCGTGTCGGCAGGGATCCGGTCGCCGTTGTCGCGGAGGAACTTCTCGGTCTGGTAGACGAGTTGCTCGGCCTGGTTGCGGGTCTCGGCGGCCTCGCGGCGCTTGCGGTCCTCCTCCGCGTACTGCTCGGCCTCGCGCATCATGCGGTCGATGTCGTCCTTGGGCAGGGCGGAGCCGCCGGTGACGGTCATCTTCTGCTCGCGGCCGGTCGCCAGGTCCTTCGCGGAGACGTGCATGATGCCGTTGGCGTCGATGTCGAAGGCCACCTCGATCTGCGGCACGCCGCGCGGCGCCGGCGGCAGACCCGTCAGGTCGAAGACGCCGAGCTTCTTGTTGTACGCGGCGATCTCCCGCTCGCCCTGGTAGACCTGGATGCCGACCGAGGGCTGGTTGTCGGCGGCGGTGGTGAAGATCTCCGAACGCCGGGTGGGAATCGTCGTGTTGCGTTCGATGAGCTTGGTCATGATGCCGCCCTTGGTCTCGATGCCCAGGGACAGCGGGGTGACGTCGAGCAGCAGCACGTCCTTGACGTCGCCGCGGATGACGCCCGCCTGGAGCGCGGCGCCCACGGCCACGACCTCGTCGGGGTTGACGCCCTTGTGCGGCTCCTTGCCGGTGAGTTCCTTGACCAGGTCGGTCACCGCGGGCATCCGGGTCGAGCCGCCGACCAGGATCACGTGGTCGATCGCCGAGAGCTTCACCCCCGCGTCCTTGACCGCCTGGTGGAAGGGCGCCTTGCAGCGGTCGAGCAGGTCGGAGGTGAGCTCCTGGAACTGGGCCCGGGTCAGCTTCTCGTCGAGGTGCAGCGGCCCCTCGGCGGAGGCCGTGATGTAGGGCAGGTTGATCGTCGTCTCGGTGGAGCTGGACAGCTCGATCTTGGCCTTCTCGGCGCCCTCGCGCAGCCGCTGCACCGCCATCTTGTCGCCCGCGAGGTCGACGCCGTACTGGCCCTTGAAGCGCTTGACCAGGTACTCGACGATCCGCTGGTCCCAGTCGTCGCCGCCGAGGTGCGTGTCGCCGTTGGTGGCCTTCACCTCGATGACGCCCTCGCCCATCTCCAGCAGCGACACGTCGAAGGTGCCGCCGCCGAGGTCGAAGACGAGCACCGTCTGGTCGTTCTCCTTGTCCAGGCCGTACGCCAGCGCCGCCGCCGTCGGCTCGTTGATGATCCGCAGCACCTTCAGGCCCGCGATCTCCCCGGCCTCCTTGGTGGCCTGCCGCTGGCTGTCGTCGAAGTACGCCGGAACGGTGATCACCGCGTCCGTGACGTCCTCGCCGAGGTAGGACTCCGCGTCCCGCTTCAGCTTCTGCAGCACCCGCGCGGACAGCTCCTGCGCCCGGTAGCGGGTGCCGTCGATGTCGCCGTGGTCGGGGAAGCGCCAGTGCGCGTCACCCATGTGGCGTTTCACCGAGCGGGCGGTGCGATCCACGTTCGTCACGGCCTGCCGCTTCGCCACCTCCCCGACCAGCACCTCGCCGTTCTTGGCGAACGCCACGACCGAGGGTGTGGTCCTGGCCCCCTCCGCGTTGGCGATGACGGTGGGCTCGCCGCCTTCCAGCACGGCGACCACCGAGTTCGTGGTTCCGAGGTCGATCCCGACCGCACGTCCCATCGCTGTCCCCTTCCGCCAGGGCGCTCTCACTTTCCAGCACAAAACTTGAGTGCGCTGTTGTCAATGGCGCGAGGGGGTGACCGGTCCGCGCAGCGCCACGGCCCGCCGGGGCCGGTCGGTGACGAGCACGTCCACGCGCGGGTGGGCGAGGAAGGCCCGCATCAGGGTGTCGTCGTTGACCGTCCACACCATGGTGAACAGGCCGTGCCGGGTCGCCTCGCGCAGCACGGTGGTCCTGGCCAGCCGCTGGTGCACGGCCACTCCGTGGGCCCCGCAGGCCCGGATGCGGCGGACCGGGAACAGCTCGCTCAGCCGGGTCCCGGGCAGCCGGGCCAGGGCCAGCTCCCTGCGGTCGCGCCCCAGGGACAGCGCGGTACGCACCCCGGGGAAGCCTTGTGCGACGGCGGCCACGGAGCAGTCCTCCAGCGATGTCACGACGAGCCCGTCCACGCCGAGCAGGGCCACCGCCCGGTCGACCACCTCCCGCTCGTAGCCTGCCTCTTTCAGGTCCAGGTGCGCCACGAGCTTCCCGGCGATCAGCGCCATGACCTCGTCCACCACCGGCACGTCGTAGCCGGCCCGCTCGCTCAGCTCGGCGTGCGTGAGCGTGGCCAGCGGCGGTCCGGTGGGCCCGACCCGGGGGTCGTGGTAGACGACGAGGACGCCGTCCTTCGTGCGGCGGATGTCGAACTCGGCGTACTCCGCGCCGGACTCCAGCGCGTCCTCGTAGGCCTGCCAGGTGGCGGGTCCGGCGCGCTCGGAGCCGCCCCGGTGGGCGGAGACGGCGGGATGTGGCGTCATGGTCGTCGGCTCCCGGAGGGCGAGCGCGGAGGCGGGACGGGTACGGCGTCGTCGTCGGGCGCCGGCAGCAGCGAGCCGGAGCGGGTGCTGATCCGTCTGAGCAGGACGTAGCCGATCAGGACCAGGATCACGAAGGGGAGCCAGGCCAGCGCGTAGGCCGTGCCGTAGGCGCGCAGGTCGAGGATGGAGCGGTGATCGTCGACGTTCGTGCCGTTCACGCCGAAGAAGGCCAGCAGCAGGGTGGGCGGCAGGGCGATCAGCGTGGCGGCGGCGACCAGGCCGGAGACGGTGCGGTCCCGGCGGTCGTCGCGCTCGGCGAGTTCGGCGTCCAGGGCCGCGGAGCGGGCGCTGATCACCGAGGTCAGGCGCTCGACCATGCGGGCCGAGTTCTCCAGGCTGTCGCGGATGCCGAGCGCGTCGCGCAGCGAGGACTGGAACGCCTCCATGACCATCTCGGGGATCAGCAGGCTGTCGACGTAGGCCTCGACGCCGAAGGCGAGGTCCAGCTGGAGTTCGTTGACGCCTGCGGAGAGGCGGGAGATCAGGGAGCGGATCTCGGTGGGCGAGTCGGTCAGGGCCTGCTCGTTGGCCTTCATCGTCGCGAAGGCCGCGAGCCGGGTGCGCTGGAGCGCGGCCAGGGCGGAGATCATTCCGATCGCGACGAGCATCAGGCCGTTCTCGACGTGCGGGGCCCAGCCCGCCTGGACGGAGACGCCCCGGCCGAGGGCGGACAGGGTGACGCCGTGGTTCCTGAGGTGCGGTGCCAGGCTCGCGTCGTAGGGCGTGGCGGGGTTCCAGGGCATCCGGCCCCGGTAGACGATCTCGTTCAGCAGGATCGCCTTGCGGGCCTCGTCGGCGCTGAGCAGCTCGCGCTGTAACCGGCCGCCGGGGAAGACCAGTTGGTGCACGTTCTGGCCGAGGGCGAGCGGCCGGCCGCCGAGCTGCTCGGTCAGCGCCGTCAGGAGCGGGCGGTCGTCGAGTTCGATCCGCTCCCGGTCGAAGCAGGTGGTGGCCAGCCAGGCAGCGAGGTCGCCGGCCGTGGTCTCGCCGGCGAAGGCGCAGTCCACGACGAGGGTGGCGTCGCCGCGCGGGGTGGTGACGACGAGGATCCGCAGGGACGCCAGGCCCAGGCCGTGGTCGCCGCGCGGCAGCCGCAGCCGGCGTGGCGCGATCTGTTCGTCCAGCATCGGGACGGGGAGGACGTCCTGGCTGGTCATCAGGTGGGAGGCGAAGCGGCCGTAGTCGTAGCGGCCGACGAGGGCGCCGAGTGCGGTGTCCCGGGGGCGGAGCCGGCCGGAGAGGCTGAACAGGAGCAGGACCCGGGTCCGGTCACGGGTGGCGGAGTCGAGCGCCGTCGCGCTGGTGGACGTTCCCGGCAGCATCGCGTTCCTTCCGGACCGGCGGCAGAGCGTCTGGTTCATACCCCGGGCGCGGTCGCCGAACCGACGACGTCACGCGGGCCCGCCCTGGTGGGCGGGCCCGCGCGAGGTTGCTGGGGCCGGTCAGGCGAGCTTGGCGGTCAGGGTGATGGGCGTGGCCTTGAGAGCCTGGCTGACCGGGCAGCCGACCTTGGCCTCCTCGGCGGCGGCGAGGAACGCCGCCTCGTCCATACCGGGGACAGTGCCCTCGACGGTGAGGTGGATGCCGGTGATGCCCTCGCCGGGCTGGAAAGTGACGTCGGCGGAGGTCACCAGCTTGGTCGGCGGGGTGCCGGCCTTGTCGAGGATGTTGGAGAAAGCCATCGAGAAGCAGCTGGAGTGGGCCGCGGCGATCAGCTCCTCCGGGCTGGTCTTCCCGCCCGGCTCCTCGGTGCGGGCCGCCCAGGTGACCGGCTGCTCGGCGAGGATGCCGGAGGAGTCGAAGGTGACGACGCCGTTGCCCTTGAACAGGTTGCCTTCCCACACGGTGTGTGCGGAGCGCGTGGCTGCCATGACGCATCCTTTCGATGAGTATCCGGAACCGTGACCGGGTTCCTGGCCCCCATCCGATCACACTCCCGCTCGACGCACGCGGAAGACCAGCCCTCTGGACGGCGAACAGCAGCCGTCAGGCGGCGCGTTCCTCGCTGCTCTCCAGCGGCACCTGAGGGCCGTCCGACTCGCGCATCCAGCGGCGCAGTACGCGGTGGACGTGTTCGGCGCCGACGAGTTCCTCCCCCTCGTCGACCGGCGCGGAGAAGCCGAGCGGCGACAGCAGGAAGGGGTTGCCCTGTTCGCCGCCGAGGCCGCCGTGGGAGCCGATCTGCTCCTCGAAGGCGAGGACCTCGCCGTCGGCCGGGTCGTGGAAGGAGTTGACCATGATGTCGGCGGTGTGCGGGAAGGAGTGCGTACGGCGTACCGCGTCGGCGGCGCCCGGCCCGAACGCGGCGAGCGGGCCCGGATTGTCGTCGAGGTCGGCCAGCGGTATCTCGGCGCCGTACGCGCCGAGGACGACCCCGCCGTGCTCGTCGCTGCGGACCAGCAGGAAGCCGATGCCGGGGTGGTTGGCGAGGGTCGGCAGCAGCGCGGGGTGGCGGGCGTCGATCTCCTCCTTGCTCATGCGGTGCGTGACGTCCGGGAAGGAGACCAGGCCGAGGTTGCCGGAGGCCAGCACGATCGGCTCCGAGCGGCGCGTGGGGCGGTGCCGCTCGCCGCTCTCCT
This sequence comes from Streptomyces afghaniensis, assembly GCF_044327915.1. Taxonomy (NCBI): domain Bacteria; kingdom Bacillati; phylum Actinomycetota; class Actinomycetes; order Kitasatosporales; family Streptomycetaceae; genus Streptomyces; species Streptomyces afghaniensis. Next base: position 1,002,930 of record NZ_JBIRGJ010000001.1, on the reverse strand, counting down.
CGACCGGTATGCGCAGGGCGGCGCGCACGGCGGCACGGGCCTCCGTCCCGCTGCGGGTACGCTCCGCGCGGCGCGGCACGGGCAGTCCGCAGCCGGCCCGCACCAGGTCGCCGAGGGTGAGGCCGTAGCGGGAGCGGAACGTCTCGCCGGGGCTCTGGCCGTGGTCGGACAGCACGACGATCCGGTACGGGCGCGGGGCGTGCTCGGCGACGTTCTCGATCAGCGCGAGGGAGCGGTCGAGCCGTTCGAGGACCTTCCGCGCGTCGCGGCTCGCGGGGCCGGAGTGGTGGGCGACCTCGTCGTAGGCCACGAGGTCGGCGTAGACGGCGGTGCGGCCGGCGAGCATGTCGCCCATGACGGCGGCCACGACGACGTCCCGCTCGACGACGGTCGCGAAGGCCCTCACGAGCGGGTAGAGGCCGCCGCGGGAGACGCGAGGGCGTTGCTTGCCGAGGCGGGCCCGGGTGGACTGGCCGATCTCCCGGCCCACCTCGGCGACGAAGGACAGGGCCGTGCGCACGGCGTTGGCCGGGTCGGAGAAGTAGGCGAAGTAGCCCGCGCGGGAGCGGTTCTCCCGGCTGCGGCGGCGGGCGGCGATGGACAGCACGAGGGCCTGCTGTTCGGCGCCGCCGCTGAACAGGTTGCCGCGGCTGGCGCCGTCGACGGTGAGCAGGCCGCCGTGCCCGGCGTACCCGACGGCGCGGCGCTGGAGTTCGGCGGCGCTGGTCGGGCGGTTGCAGACGACGACCTCGCGGGTGTCCTTCTCGTACCAGCGGAACGCGGGGACGTCGTGGTTGCTGCCGTGCAGGATGCCGAGCTGGCTGGCGCCGGTCTGGCTGGACCAGTCGGTGCGCCAGGGGGTGAGCCGGTGGGTGGGGCGGCCGCTGTCGCCGATGTCGAGCCAGCGGGCGACGGTGGGCATCAGGCCCTGGCCGACCGCGTCGAGCAGGACGTCGTGGCCGACGCCGTCGAGTTGCAGGAAGACCGTGCCGGGGCTGGCCGGGGAGGGCGGTCCGGAGCGGCGGCGGCGGTCGGAGAGGCGGTACAGCCGGCGGCGGTAGGCGTCGTCGTCGCGCACGGCCAGGGCGGCGCCGGTGGCGGACGCCACGGCGGACATCACCGCGGCGACCACGACGGCGGTCTCCGGGGCGGCGGTGCCGCGCTCCCCGGGGTCGAGGCGCAGGGCGAGCAGCAGCAGCGCGCCGTTGAGGAAGAACACCAGCAGCCCGAGCACGAGCGCCGGTACGAGGAGCAGGAGCCGGACGAGCAGGGGCCAGACCACGGCCGACAGCAGACCGAAGGCGCCGGCGCCGAAGGCCGCCGTGACGGCGATGTCGGTGGCGCTGTCACCGTCGGCCGAGCGGAGCCGGAAGTCGGGCAGGATCCCGGCGAGCACGAGCAGGGTGAGGGTGGAGACCGCCCACACGGCGACGCTCCGCCCCACCTGACTGGCGACCCGCCGCCACCGCACGCCCCGCACGCCCCGCCACCTCACGTCCCGGCCCGTCGCCACCACGGGCCCTCACCCACAGTGCCACAACGCTCCGGGGGCGCCGGGTGTCCCCGGTACCGTCGCGTCAGCGCCCGTCGTAGCCGGCCGTGGGCATCGACAGCCGGCGGTGCACGCACGCCTTCATCGCCGCGTCGTACGCCGGCTCCGCGTGCCCGACCGTCTCGACCCGCACCCCGCGCCGCGCGCACTCCGCGGTGAACTCCTCGACGGAGGCGAGCGCGCTCTCCAGCACTCTCCGGCTGGGGGCCACGAACAGGTCCAGGCCGGGGCGGACGCCGTCCCACAGCGCGCAGTGGTCGGGGCGCAGCCCCCGGACCAGTAACTCCCGGCTGATCACATAGCCCCGCTCGGCGGCCCAGCGCGCGCACATCGCGTGCTGGCTGCGGGAGTCGACCAGGAACGGATCGTCGTCGAGCTCCTCCAGCGGCGTCAGACTCGCGATCGCCGTGACCCGGACCGGCACCATGGCGTCCCCCCTCACCTCCGGTTTCGCCGCCGACCCTACTCCTGCACGTAGGCTTCGGGGAGTCGCGCGAAGGGGGCAAAGAAGTGCCGGTGGAGATCACCTGGTGGGGTCACGCCACTTGCACGGTCGAGGACTCGAACGTACGCGTGCTCACCGATCCGCTGTTCGCACGCCGGCTCGCGCACCTGCGCCGCCGGCGCGGGGACCTGCCGCCTCCCGGCGCCCACCGGGCGGACGTCGCGCTGGTCTCGCATCTGCACGCCGACCACCTGCATGTGCCGTCGCTGATGCGGCTCGCTCCTGGCACGCGTCTGCTCGTGCCCCGGGGCGCGCGCCGGGCGGTGCCGGGACTGCGCCGGCTCGCGCACCTGCGGGTCAGCGAGGTGGCGCCCGGGGACGAGACCCCGGTCGGCGACATCGTCGTACGGGCCGTGCCCGCGCGGCACGACGGACGCCGGCTGCCGCTCGGACGGCACCGCTCCCCCGCGCTCGGCTACGTCATAGCCGGCGAGGCCCGGACGTACTTCGCCGGGGACACCGGGCTGTTCGACGACATGGCCGAGGAGGTCGGGCCGGTCGAGGTGGCGCTGCTGCCGGTGGGCGGCTGGGGGCCGTACCTGGGCGAGGGCCATCTGGACGCGGGCCGGGCGGCTCAGGCCCTGGCGCGGTTGGCGCCGCGCAGTGCGGTGCCGGTGCACTACGGCACGTACTGGCCGATCGGGATGGACGCCGTGCGCCCCCACGAGTTCCATGCGCCGGGCGACGAGTTCGTGCGGCTCGCGGCGCGGCACGCGCCCGGCGTGGCGGTGCACCGGCTCGGGCACGGGGAGAGCGTGCGCCTTGAGGTCGCGCGGTGATCTGGACCGCGCCGGTGGCGCAGGCCGCCGTACCTCTGCTCGCGGTGTCGGCCGTCACGCCGGCGTCCGTCGTGCCGGAGTCGACGCAGCAGGCGATCGGTTATCCGACGCTTTTCGTGCTGGTGCTGATCGGGGCGCTGGTGCCGGTGATTCCGACGGGCGCGCTGGTGAGTTCGGCGGCTGTGGTCGCCGTCCACCAGACGGCGCCGTTCTCGCTGGCGATGGTGTTCGTGACGGCGTCGCTGGCGGCGTTCCTCGGCGACGCGGCGCTGTACTGGCTGGGGCGGCGCGGGATGAAGTCGAAGAACGGCTCGCGCTGGCTGGAGGCGATCCGGGCGCGGGCACCGGAGGATCGGCTGGAGCAGGCGCAGACGAAACTCGCCGAGCACGGGGTGGCGGTGCTGGTGCTGTCCCGGCTGGTGCCGGCGGGCCGTATCCCGGTGATGCTGGCCTGCCTGCTGGCGAAGTGGCCGATGCGGAGGTTCTCTCGCGGGAACCTGCCGGCCTGTCTGGCCTGGGCCGTGACGTATCAGTTGATCGGGATTCTCGGGGGGTCGTTGTTCGATGAGCCGTGGGAGGGTGTGGTCGCGGCGATCGCGCTGACCTTGGTGATCAGCGCGGTGCCGAGTGTTGTACGGCGGGTTCGGTAGCGCCGTAGGGGCGGTGGCCGTCGTCGGACCGCGGGTTGTGGGGGTTGATCGCGCAGTTCCCCGCGCCCCTTGTATACCTACAGCACCTTTGAAGCGCCGACCGGCATGTCCCAGAGGTTTTCTCGGGGGAGGCCTGTCTTCTCCCAGGCGGCGCGGACCCGCGCGAGAGGTTCCAGGACCGGCTCCGCCGACAGGACGAAGGTGGCCCAGTGCATGGGGGCCATCCTGGTCGCTCCCAGGTCCTGGGCCGCGCGGACCGCCTCCTCCGGGTCGCAGTGGACGTCGCTGAGCCACCAGCGGGGCTCGTAGGCCCCGATGGGGAGGAGGGCGAGGTCGATGCCGGGGTAGCGGCGGCCGATGCGGGAGAACCAGTGGCCGTAGCCCGTGTCGCCCGCGAAGTAGACGCGCCGGCCCTCCTGGTCGGTCAGGACCCAGCCGCCCCACAGGCTGCGGCAGGTGTCGGTGAGGGTGCGCTTGGACCAGTGGTGGGACGGGACGAAGTCGAAGCGGACGCCGTCGAGTTCGGCCGCCTCCCACCAGTCGAGCTCCGTGACGCGGGTGAAGCGGCGGCGGTGGAACCAGCGGGCCAGACCGGCCGGGACGAACACGGGGGTGTCGCGCGGGAGCCTGCGCAGCGTGGGGGCGTCCAGGTGGTCGTAGTGGTTGTGGCTGATGACGACGGCGTCGACGCGCGGCAGTGCCTCCCAGGGGACGCCCACGGGGGTGATGCGGGCCGGGGTGCCGAGGATGCGGCGGGACCAGACCGGGTCGGTGAGGACCGTGAGCCCGCCGATGCGCAGGATCCAGCTGGCGTGTCCCGCCCATGTGACGGCGACCGTGCGGGCGTCCACGCGGGGCAGCGGGCCGGGGGCGTAGGGGAGCCGGGGGATGTCGGCGAGGCCTTCCGGGCCCGGTCTCACGGCGCCCTCGCGGGCGAAGCGGGCCATGGCCCTCAGGCCGGGGAGCGGGGCGGTCAGCCGGTCGTGGAACGTGCGCGGCCACACCCGGCGTTCGGCCAGTGGTCTCGGTTCGGCCAGCGGCGGGTAGGGGAGCGCGACGGGGGACGGGAGGGCCGCGTCGTCGGCTTCCCGAGTGGTCGTGCTCGTGGTCGACTCGGACTGCTGCGTCATCGAGGAGGCTCCCATCGCTGAGCGTCGTCGCGGAGATCGTCGAAGGCCGACTTCAGTTGGATCAACGCCCGCTGCACGTGTGGCAGTTCCAACGGCGTGGGTGAGGTGAGGCATTCCGCGCGTTCCGTGTCGGAGCCGGCCAGCAGTGCGCCGGTCGAGAGCCGCACGCGCGGGGCTTCGAGCTCGTCGCCGAAGCGGTGGCCGCCGGGTGCGGGCATGGCGAGGCGGGCGGTGAGGAAGTCCTCCAGTTCCTGGGCGTCGCCGACGTCGTGCGCGCGCAGCGCTGGGCCCAGCGGAGCGAGGTCGACGTACAGATGGCGGCCGGCCTGCGGGGGCCGCGCGAGGGCGCCGGCCGCGACGACGGCGGCGTGCGCTTCGGCGGCCAGGCGCGCGTGCAGGCGCACGGCGGTGGCGACGCGCGCGCTGACCGGTTCCGGTTCCCCCAGCGCGTAGGCGGCCGCCGCGGCGACGGGGGCGGCGACCCGGGCGTCGAGCGCGGTGAGCACGTCGAGCACGCGCGCGTGGAGGCCGTCGGCGTCCTCGCCGGCCGGGAAGCGGGCCACCGCAGCCGGCCAGCCGGGCGGGAGGAGGGCACCGGCCAGGTCGGTGACGACGGTGACCCGGCCGGGCAGCATCTCGGCGGGGCTGAGCAGCACGGTGTCGTGCGGGTCGTGCAAGGTGTCGCGCCAGGTCTCGTCGCTGACCAGGTGCAGGCCCTCGCCCTCGGCGGCCTCGACGGTCTCGTGCAGCAGCTCGGGAGGGACGACGGTGGCCGTGGGGTCGTCGGCTACGGACAGCACGAGCAGGCGCGGATCACCGCCCTCGGCGCGGACCCGGCGCACGGTCTCCAGCAGGGCGTAGGGGTCGGGCACACCGCCGCTCTCCGGCGGGGTCGGCACGTGGAAGACGGGGCGCCCCAGCAGGCGGGCGTACGGCGCCCACCAGGCGGCGCAGGGTCTCGGCACGAGGACGTCACCGCCGAGGGCGGCGGTCAGGGCGAGCAGCAGCGCGGGCGCGCCGGGTCCGGCGGCCACCCGGCCGGGGTCGCAGTGCAGTCCGCGCCGGTCCCAGTAGCCGCAGGCGGCCTCCCGCAGGGCAGGTCCCCCGCCGACGGGCTCGTGGTCGCCCCGGGACGCCGCGGCGGCGAGCACGGCGGACAGCTCCGGCAGTACGGGCAGTCCGTCCTCCGGGAGCGGGGGCCCGAACCGGACGGGGCCGTGACCTTCCGGGTCGGTCCGCCGCATCCGTACCTCCGCAGTGCCTGGTGCCGTGTCCTGTCGCCCTCGTCCGTGTCCTCGGCCACTGAGTACCCAGGGCGCCGCCGCTCCATGGGCGCCCGGCCGGGTTGTGACGGTCACAGCATGAGGGGGCCGGGCCGGGGAAAGCGGGGCTTCCGGGGCGGTGGTGCGCGCCGGGGCTCAGCGGTAGGGGTCGCTCTCCCGGTTGCGCAGCCGGTGCACGGCGGCACCGAACGCGCCCGCGATCAGGACCCCGCCCGCGACCAGGGCGGGCACGGAGTCGGAGAAGGCACCGCCGTCACCGGCGCGTACCCCGCGCTGGACGACCGCTCCCGCGCACTCGTCGGAGTGGTGCCACGCTTCGTGGCGCGGTTCGTCACGCGGTTCGTCGGGGCAGGGCTCGTGGGTGGGCCGGTGGGACGGCTCCTGAGACGGCTTGTGGTGTCCTCCGCCGTGGGCCACGGTGAAGGTCGCGCTCCACGGTTCGCCCTCGCCGCCGGGAGCGGCCGGGCAGGTGCCGTCGACGGTCCACGCCGAGTCCTCGCCGAGGGCGTCGGGATCACCCTCGAAGTTCTCCGCGGGAGCGATACGGGCCGTGCCCCGGTAGGCCGGGCCGGACACCTTGTCGTCGTTGCCGGTCACCTTGCGCAGCGGGACCGTGCCCTCGTCGAAGGCCTGCGAGGTGGCATCGATGCTGTCGGGCGGCGGCCCCCCGGTCGGTTCACAGCTGACCGAGATGGTGAGCGTGCCGCCGGGCTCCACGGTGGCCGGGCTGACCTCGGCGGCGGGTTCGGCGGACACGACCGGAGCGAACCCGACCAGGGCCGAGCCGGCCAGGACGGCGACGCAGAGTGCGTGGCGGGTGCGGCGCATGGGGCGAGCTCCTTCGGGCGACGGCAGGAAAGCCCTTCTGCCATCACAGCCAGCCCTTCACGACGCCGCGCGCGGCCGTGCCCCATTCGCCGGACAGCGCCACTCGACCGGGTGAAGTCGGAGGCCCAGGGCGCTAGGCGACATCCCGCATGACCTGCTCCCGGACCCGGCCGCAGCACCGGCTGATCAGCCGGGACACATGCATCTGCGAGATCCCCAGCTCCTCGGCGATCCGGCTCTGCGTCATGTCCCCGAAGAACCGCATGTACAGAATCGTCCGCTCCCGCTCCGGCAGCGCCGCCAGCCGCGATTTCACGGCCTCACGGTCCACGACCGTGTCCAGCGCCGGATCCGGCGACCCGAGGGCGTCGCTCAGGGAGTACCCGTCCTCACTGCCGGGCAGCTCCGCGTCCAGGGACAGGGCCGTGAAGCTCTCCAGGGCCTCCAGGCCGGTCTTGACGTCCTCCTCGCTCAGCTTCGTGTGCTCGGCGATCTCCGCCACGGTGGGCCGCCGGCCGGAGATGGTCTGGGACAGGTCCTGGGCGGCGAACCGGACGCGGTTGCGCAGGTCCTGGACACGGCGAGGTACGTGCAGGGTCCACATGTGGTCGCGGAAGTGCCGCTTGATCTCGCCGGTGATGGTGGGTACGGCGTAGCTCTCGAACGCGTTGCCGAGCTCGGGGTCGTAGCGGTCGACGGCCTTGACCAGGCCGAGGGCCGCGACCTGGCGCAGGTCCTCGAAGCTCTCGCCGCGGCTGCGGAAGCGTCCGGCGAGCCGGTCGGCCATGGGCAGCCAGGCCTCGACGATCTCGTCGCGGAGCGCGTCGCGCTCGGGTCCTGCGGGCAGTGTGGCGAGCCGGCGGAAGGCGTCGGCGGTGTCGGGGGCGTCGTCGTGGGGGTGCTGCTTCGCGCTGGTGTGGATCGGCATGATGCGTCGCAATTCCCTTGCAGGTGCTCTGGGTTGGACGGTCACCGTGGGAGCGCATCGACTGGGTGCGGACCAGGAGCACCGGTGGCGGCGCGATTCGCCGCTCCCACGGACGTGCCTCCTGTCCGAAGCACTGAGATGCGCCTGCCCCCGGCCCCCGCCCGCAAACCCGGAGAGGTTTTCCGCCGTCGCGCAGGGTGACTCGTACTGCTGGCTCTTGTCCCCATACGTCCGGGAGGTCGTACATGAGCACCAAGGTCTCCGACCACGTCCTTGAGCGGTTGCGCGAGTGGGGGGTCGAGCAGGTCTTCGGCTATCCGGGCGACGGCATCAATGGCCTGCTCGCCGCGTGGGGCCGGGCCGAGAACGAGCCCCGTTTCGTGCAGTCGCGGCACGAGGAGATGTCCGCGTTCCAGGCGGTCGGATACGCCAAGTTCAGCGGCCGTCTCGGGGTGTGCACGGCCACGTCCGGGCCGGGCGCGATCCATCTCCTGAACGGCCTGTACGACGCCAAGCTGGACCATGTTCCGGTGCTGGCGATCGTCGGCCAGACCCACCGCACCGCGATGGGCGGCTCCTACCAGCAGGAAGTGGATCTGCACACGCTGTACAAGGACGTCGCCTCCGACTTCGTGGAGACGGTGACCGTGCCGGAGCAGCTGCCGAACGTGCTGGACCGGGCGATCCGCACCGCGTACGCGCGCCGCTGTCCGACCGCCATCATCATCCCCGGCGATGTGCAGGAGCTCGACTACTCGCCGCCGACGCACGAGTTCAAGATGGTGCCCTCCAGCCTGGACCGCAGTTCGTGGACGGCCGTGCCGTCCGACGACTCGGTGCGGCGGGCCGCCGAGATCCTCAACTCCGGTGACAAGGTGGCGATCCTGGTCGGCCAGGGCGCGGCCGGCGCGCGGGCCGAGGTGGAGTCGATCGCCGAGCTGCTCGGCGCCGGTGTCGCCAAGGCGCTGCTCGGCAAGGACGTCCTCAGCGACGAACTGCCGTACGTCACCGGCTCCATCGGCCTGCTGGGCACGCGTCCGTCGTACGAGCTGATGCGGGACTGCGACACGCTGCTGACCATCGGGTCGTCGTTCCCGTACACCCAGTTCATGCCCGAGTTCGGCAAGGCGCGCGGCGTGCAGATCGACATCGATCCGCACATGGTCGGGATGCGCTACCCGTACGAGGTGAACCTGGTCGGCGACGCGAAGGCCACGCTGGAGCGGCTGATCCCGCTGATCCAGGAGGGACGCGGGCGCGAGTGGTACGACACGGTGTGCGCCAACGTGACGCGCTGGCGTGAGGTCATGGAGCGCCGGGCGGGACTCGACGCCGACCCGATCAATCCGGAGTACGTGGCCCGGGCCCTGGACCCGCTGCTGCCGGACAACGCGATAGTCGCCTCCGACTCGGGCTCGACGGCGAACTGGTACGCGCGGCACCTGACCATGCGGCCGGGCATGCGGGGCTCGCTCTCCGGCACGCTGGCGACGATGGGCTGCGGGGTGCCGTACGTGATCGGCGCGAAGTTCGCGCACCCGGACCGGCCCGCGATCGCGCTGGTGGGCGACGGGGCGATGCAGATGAACGGAATGGCGGAGCTGATCACGGCGGCGAAGTACCGCCACCAGTGGGAGGACCCGCGGCTGGTGATCGCCGTGTGGAACAACCAGGATCTGAATCAGGTCACGTGGGAGATGCGGGCCATGGAGGGCGCACCGCAGTTCCTGCCGTCGCAAGCGATCCCGGACGTGCAGTACGCCGCGTTCGCGCGTTCCCTGGGACTGACCGGCATCCGGGTGGAGAAGCCGGAGGACGTCGAGGCGGGCTGGCGTGCCGCGCTGGAGGCGGACGGTCCCGCGGTGGTCGAGTTCCTGACTGATCCGGCCGTCCCACCGATCCCGCCGCACGCCACCTGGGAGCAGATGGAGGCGACCGCCGCGTCGATCCTGAAGGGCGACGCGGACCGGGGATCGGTGGTCAAGCAGGGCTTCAAGGCGAAGATGCAGGAGTTCCTGCCGGGGCGCGAGAAGAAGTAGCGGTCGCCGCCGCGGGGGGCACGCCGGCCGGTTCGCGCCGGCCGGTGTCGTCGTCCTGCGGCAGCAGCAGCTCCTCGTAACGGCCGAGCAGCACCACCACTCCGAGCATGAGCAGCGGAAGCAGCACAGCGAGCATCGCCATGGCGTGTCCTTCCCCAGAGATGAGTGGGGGGTGTGATCCGGGTCTCCCGCAGGCCGTGGCGCAAACCAGTGCGGAGGGCACCGATCCGGGGTGCCGAACCCGTGTCGGCTCGCGGTGTTCGGGTACGCGGTGCGGACCCCCGAACGTCTGGAGGGAGACATGCAGCGAGGCAGCGACCGGCTGAGCGTCCACCGTGACGACGAGATGAAGCACGAACTCCAGGGGCTGCTCAGGTCCGGGCACCCCACCCGTAGTGAGGAGTGGCACGACCCGGAGCCGGCCGCCGAGGACGACCCCGAGGTCGCGCACGGGCCGGTGACGCCGAGCCGTGCGCCGACGTCCCTGGAGTCGGTGCGCCTTGAGCTGGCCCGGATCCTGGGCCGCAGGGCGTTCCCCGCGAGCGCGCGCGACCTGGTCCGCGAGCTGCGCGGCCACCAGGCGCCCGATGCCCTCGTCGAGGCCCTGGAGCGGCTGCCGCGCCAGGAGCGCTACGGCAATGTCCAGGAGCTGGCCCAGGCTCTGATCAGGGCCCGGGAGACCGGCCCTGAGGAGTACGCGTAGGGACCGTGCCGGGGGTGCCGCGGGCGGCTCGACCGCCCGGGTGCCCCCGTCGGCCGGGGAAACGGAGGGAGGGCCCCAGTGATGAACGAGTTGGTGAAGGACGTGATGACCCCGGGTGTGGTCGCCGTACGCCCGGACGCCTCGCTCGTCGAGGCGGCGCAGCTGATGCGCACCCAGAACATCGGCGACGTGGTGGTGGCCGAGGGGCAGGACGTGATCGGCGTGCTCACCGACCGTGACATCACGGTGCGGGCGGTGGCCGACGGTGCCGACCCGATGACGGTGAGCGTGCAGTCGGTGTGCACACCGGATCCGGTGACGGTGACGCCGGACGAGCGGGTGACGATCGCGGCCGCGCTGATGCGCGAGCACGCGGTGCGCCGGCTTCCGGTGGTGGAGAACGGGCTGCCGGTCGGGATGCTGAGCCTCAGCGACCTGGCCGAGGCCGAGGACCCCGCGTCGGCGCTCGCCGACATCAGCCGCGCCGAGCCGGACGCCCGAGGTGGTACGTGAGCACCGGACAGGCGAAGGAGATCAGTGCCACCGGCGTCACCGTCGACGTCGGTGACGCCACGACCCGCTACCTGCTGTACGGGCTGCTGCCCAGCTGGTTCGTGCCCGGGGTGGCCGACTGGGTGATGCACCGGCGGACCCGTATCGAGGAGACCGCGGGCACCAAGGAGTCGTTGATCCACTCGCTGATGATGGCCGAGGTCGGCATCCCGATCGCGCTGACGCTGCGCTACGAGGTCAACCCGCTGCTGCTGAGCGTGCAGCTGGGCGGGGCCGCGGTGCACGAGGCGACGGCGCTGTGGGACGTCCGTACGGCCGTCGAGAGCGAGCGGGAGGTCAAGCCCGTCGAGCAGCACATCCACAGCTTCCTGGAGTCGCTGCCGTTCGGGGCGCTGGCCTCCCTGATGTGTCTGCACGCCGACCAGGTGAAGTCGCTGTTGCGCGGCGGCCGCGGTGACCCCGACGCGTGGCGGCTGGTGCCGCGCCGGCGGCCGCTGTCGCGCGGCTATCTGGCGGGCATCGCCGCGGCGATCGGCACCTGTGTGCTGCTGCCGTACGGCGAGGAGTTGCTGCGGTGCGTGCGCACGGGCCGCAGGAACCGCAAGAAGGAGAAGAACACGAGGGGCGACGCGGCGCGGTGGAGCGCCGCGCGCTCCGGGGAAGGACGTTGAACATCATGCGCATCGCATTTCTGGTGGCACCCGAGGGCGTCGAGCAGGTCGAGCTGACCGATCCGTGGCAGGCCGCGAAGGACGCCGGGCACGAGCCCGTGCTGGTGTCGACGAAGCAGGGGAAGATCCAGGCGTTCAACCACCTCGACAAGGCGGACACCTTTCCGGTGGACGAGGTCGTGGGCGACACCGCGCCGGACTCGTTCGGCGCTCTCGTGCTGCCGGGCGGCGTGGCCAACCCGGACTTCCTGCGGATGGACGCCAAGGCCGTCTCGTTCGTACGGGACTTCTTCGAACACGGCCGCCCGGTGGCGGCGATCTGCCACGCGCCGTGGACGCTGGTCGAGGCGGACGTCGTACGCGGCCGGGTGCTGACCTCCTGGCCGAGCCTGCGGACCGACATCCGCAACGCGGGCGGCACCTGGGTCGACGAGCAGGTGAAGGTCTGTGACCACGGTGCCAACAAGCTGGTCACCAGCCGTAAGCCGGACGACCTGAAGGCGTTCTGCGAGACCTTCCTCGACGTCTTCGCCGAGGAGGCCGCCTGATGGCCTCTCCCGCCGACCGGAAACAGGAACAGCGCGAGGCCTTCAAGGCGGACGATCCGGCCGGCGGGCCGCTCACCACCGACCAGGGCGTCGAGGTCGACCACACCGACGACTCCCTGGCGGCGGGCGAGCGCGGGCCGACGCTGATGGAGGACTTCCACTTCCGGGAGAAGCTCACCCGCTTCGACCACGAGCGGATCCCGGAGCGGGTGGTGCACGCGCGGGGCGCGGGCGCGTACGGCTATTTCGAACCGTACGAGTCCTGCGCGGAGTTCACCCGCGCGGCGTTCCTCCAGGACCCGGCCGTGCGGACGCCGGTGTTCGTGCGGTTCTCGACCGTGCAGGGCCCGAAGGGCTCGGCGGACACCGTGCGGGACGTGCGCGGCTTCGCGACCAAGTTCTACACCTCGGAGGGCAACTACGACCTGGTCGGGAACAACTTCCCGGTCTTCTTCATCCAGGACGGGATCAAGTTCCCCGACTTCGTGCACGCCGTGAAGCCCGAGCCGCACAACGACATCCCGACGGGCGCGTCCGCGCACGACACCCTGTGGGACTTCGTGTCGCTCCAGCCCGAGACGCTGCACGCGATCATGTGGCTGATGTCGGACCGGGCGATCCCGCGCAGCTACCGCATGATGCAGGGCTTCGGTGTGCACACCTTCCGGTTCGTGAACGCTGACGGCAAGGGCACGTTCGTGAAGTTCCACTGGAAGCCGCGGCTCGGCGTGCACTCGCTGGTGTGGGACGAGGCGCAGGAGTGCCAGGGCCGCGACCCGGACTTCAACCGGCGTGACCTGTGGGACGCGATCGAGGCGGGCGAGTACCCCGAGTGGGAGCTGGGCGTGCAACTCGTGCCGGAGGAGGACGAGTTCGCGTTCGACTTCGATCTGCTCGACCCGACGAAGATCATCCCGGAGGAGCAGGTGCCGGTGCGGCCGATCGGCCGGATGGTGCTGGACCGCAACCCGGAGAACTTCTTCGCGGAGACCGAGCAGGTCGCCTTCCACACGGCGAACGTCGTCCCCGGCATCGACTTCACCAACGACCCGCTGCTCCAGGCGCGGAACTTCTCCTACCTGGACACTCAGCTGATCCGGCTCGGCGGGCCCAATTTCTCGCAGCTGCCGGTGAACCGGCCGGTCGCGCCGGTGCGCAACAACCAGCGCGACGGCTACCACCAGAGCGCGATCCACTCCGGCACGAACTACTTCCCGAATTCGCTCGGCGGGGGCTGCCCGGCCCACGCGGGCGCCGGCGGAAGTGCCTACACGCATTACGCCGAACGGGTGGACGGCCACAAGATCCGGCGCCGCAGCCCAAGCTTCCAGGACCACTACAGCCAGCCGGCGATGTTCTGGAACAGCATGGCGGACTGGGAGAAGCAGCACATCGTCGAGGCGTTCCGGTTCGAGCTCGGCAAGGTGGGCGCGATGACCGTGCGGGCACGTACGGTCGAGCACCTGGCCAAGGTCGACGGGGAGCTGGCGGCGCAGGTGGCGCGGGGTGTCGGGGTGCCGGAGCCGGCCGCCGCCGGGGCCGCGTCCAAGTCGGCCTCCCCCGCGCTCAGCCTGGAGTCGCTGCGCGGCGACGGTTCGATCCGGACCCGGCAGATCGCGGTGCTCGTCACGGACGGCGTGGACGCCGAGCAGATCACCTCCGTGCGGGAGCGGCTGGCCGCCGAGGGGGCGATCGTCGAGGCGCTGGCCGCGACGGACGGGACGATCAAGGGGTCCGACGGTGAGACGTACGCGGTCGACCGTGCGCTGCCGACCGTGGCGTCCGTGCTGTACGACGCCGTGCTGCTGCCCGGCGGGCCCGTCGGCACCCCGCCGACGGTTGCCGATCCGGACGCGGTGCGGTTCGTGCGGGACGCCTACCGGCACGGCAAGCCGGTGGGCGCGCTCGGCTCGGGCGTGGGCGTCCTGTCGGCGCTGGAGCCCGAGGGGCTGAGGCTGTCGACGGAGTTCCAGCGCGTGGTCGCGGATCAGGGCGTGGTGACGGACACGTCACCGGGCCCGGCGAGCGAGGAGTTCCTGAACGCGTTCTGCACCGCCATCGCGGCGCACCGGCATTGGGGGCGGGGGCCGGTGCGGCACTGAGCCGGGGGGCCGGGGGGCCTGAGCCGGGGGGCCGGGGGGCAGGGCCGGGCCGCGCTTGTGGGGGCGCGGCCCGGCTCGCTTCGTGGTGCGTAGGGGGCGGGCGCCTCGTGGTGTGCCGGTTGGGGGGCTCGGGCTGTGCGTCTGGTGTGCCGGCTGGGGGGCTCGGGCTGTGCGTCTGGTGTGCCGGCTGGGGCTCGGGCTGTGCGTCGTGACGGGCGGTGCCGACCCGCGCATGAAGCGCCGGTGGGGCCGGGATCCGCTTGTGTGGGGTGGGCCAGGTCGGGCTGTGCCGGTGTGCCCGTGCCGGCCCGGGTGCGATCTGCCGGTTCCGGCCGGGGCGCGTTGTGCCGCTGGCCGCCGGGGTGCGTCGCTCGGGTGCTGGGCTGCCAGGGCTCAGGTGCCGGGGGTCGTGGGGGTCGTCGACTCCCCGCTGCCCCGCTCCCGGGCCCCTTCGCGGGTGCGGCCCGCGGCCACCGGGCGGCTCGGGTTGCGGCGCAGGAACTCGCCCTCCAGCTGCGCCATGCGTTCGCTGTGGGCACGCAGCGCGTCGTTCGAACCGTAGAGCAGCGTGTCGTGGCGCGTGCGGTGGATGGTCTCCAGCTCTTTCATGAGCTGCTGGTCGTCCAGCCGGTCAGGGTCCACTCCGGTCATGGTGTTGCCCCGCTCGTCGTGTTCGTTCATGTGGTCCGGGTACCCGCCCGGGGAGCAACTGAGCACTACCCCCGAGCGGCATCCGGGAGGGAGCCATGGATCTCGCCTTTCTGCACCCACTGTACGAACACCCCGGGCCCTGGGCCTCGGTGTACGTCGACACCTCCCGGCATACGGAGGCCACCCCCCACGAGCGGCAGCTCACGGCCCAGGCGATGGCCAGGCAGCTGGCCGACCAGGGCGCGGACGAGGCGACCTGCCGGGCCGTGCAGAGCGCGATCGAGGACCTGCGGCACTCTTCCGAACCGCACGGCCGGGCCCTGTTCGCCCGCGCCGGCGAGGTGGTCCTCGACCCGCCGCTGGCCCGTCCCCCGCAGGGCGGCGACTGGGCCGAATGGGCCCCGCTGCCGCGTGTGACGCCACTGCTGGAACTGGCCGGCGAGGACCCGGTGTGCGTGGTGGCGTACGTCGACCGCAAGGGCGCCGACTTCGAGCTGCGCAGCGCCCTGGGCAGCGAGGGCGCCGGAAGCGTCACCGGGCGCCAGTGGCCGGTGCACCGGACGAGCTCCGTGGACTGGTCCGAGCGGCATTTCCAGCTGCGGGTGGAGAACACCTGGGAGCACAACGCGGCGGAGATCGCCGACGCGCTCGCCGTGTGCCAGGAGGAGACCCGCGCCGACCTGCTGATTCTCGTCGGCGACGACCGGGAGCGACGGTCCGTGCACGAGCGGCTGCCCAAGCGGCTGCACGACCTCGTCGTCGAGGCGCCGCACGGCAGCGGCAGCCGGCTCCTCGACGAGGACGTGGAGCGGGCCCGCGCCGAGCACGTGGCGCGGCAGGCCGAGGCGGAGCTGGAGCGGTTCCGGGCCGCCCGGAATCCGGACGACGAGGGCCGTTCCGGAGCCGTGGAGGGCGTGCCCGCGCTGATCGAGGCGGCGCGTGAGCACCGCATCGACGAGCTGCTGATCAGGCCGGACGGGCCGGACGCGCACCGCGAGGTGTGGATCGGCGAGGATCCGGACCAGGTCGCGGTGCGGCGTACGGATCTGAAGATCCTCGGCGAGCAGCACTCCTGGCCGGCCCGGGCGGACGACGCGCTGATCCGGTCGGCCGTGGCCACGGACGCCGCGGCACTCGCCGTTGCGGAGCGTGAGGTTCCGGCCGGCGGCCTGGGGGCGCTGCTCCGCTGGAAGTGAGCGGGGAGCCGGGCGTCCTACGAGCCGGGCCCTAGCGGGCCCGTTCCACCCTGCGTTCGTCCCAGACCGGGTCCGGGGTCTCCCGGACCCGGCCGTCGCTGCCGAAGACCAGGTAGCGGTCGAAGGAGCGGGCGAACCAGCGGTCGTGCGTGACCGCGAGGACCGTGCCGTCGAAGGCCTCCAGGCCCTCCTGGAGTGCCTCCGCGGATTCCAGGTCCAGGTTGTCGGTCGGCTCGTCGAGCAGTAGCGCCGTCACGCCCTGGAGCTCCAGGAGAAGGATCTGGAAGCGGGCCTGCTGGCCGCCGGACAGGCGGTCGAACGTCTGCTCGGCCTGGTTCGTCAGCTCGTAGCGGCGCAGCCTGGACATCGCCGCGCCGCGGTCCTGTGCGTGTTCCTTCCACAGGATGTCGAGCAGCGTGCGGCCCTCCAGTTCCGGGTGCGCGTGCGTCTGCGCGAAGTGGCCGGGGACGACCCGGGCTCCCAGTTTCCAGGTGCCCGTGTGCGCCACGTCGCCGCCGGCGAGCAGGCGCAGGAAGTGGGACTTGCCGGAGCCGTTGGAGCCGAGGACGGCGACGCGTTCGCCGTAGAAGACCTCCAGGTCGAAGGGCTTCATCAGACCGGTGAGTTCGAGTCCTTCGCAGGTGACGGCCCGGACGCCGGTGCGGCCGCCCTTGAGCCGCATCCTGATGTCCTGCTCGCGGGGCGGCTCGGGCGGCGGGCCGGCCTCCTCGAACTTGCGCAGCCGGGTCTGGGCGGCGGCGTATCGAGAAGCCATCTCATGGCTCACGGCGGCGGCTTGTCGGAGTGTCAGCACCAGCTTCTTCAGCTGGGCGTGTTTCTCGTCCCAGCGCCTGCGCAGTTCCTCGAAGCGCTCGAACCGCTGTCGGCGGGCGTCGTGGTACGTGCCGAAACCACCGCCGTGCACCCAGGCGTCGGCACCCGCGGGGCCGGGTTCCAGGGAGATGATCCGCTGGGCGGCGCGGGCGAGGAGTTCGCGGTCGTGGGAGACGAAGAGGACGGTCTTGCGGGTCTCGGCGAGCCGTTCCTCCAGCCAGCGTTTGCCGGGGACGTCGAGGTAGTTGTCGGGCTCGTCGAGGAGGAGCACCTCGTCGGTGCCACGCAGGAGGGCCTCCAGGACGAGCCGCTTCTGCTCGCCGCCGGAGAGGGTGCGGACCTGACGCCACTGTGCCTTCTCGTAGGGAATGCCGAGCGCGGCCGTGGTGCACATGTCCCACAGCGTCTCGGCCTCGTAGCCGCGGGCCTCCGCCCAGTCGGAGAGGGCTTGGGCGTACTTCAGCTGGGCGGCCTCGTCGTCGACGGTCATGATGGCGTGCTCGGCGGTGTCCACGGCGTGGGCCGCCTCGCGGAGGCGGGGGGTGGCGACGGATACGAGCAGGTCCCGTACGGTCGTCTCGTCGCGTACGGATCCGACGAACTGCCGCATCACGCCGAGTCCGCCGCCGACGGTGACGGTTCCGCCGTGCGGCTTGACCTCGCCGGCGAGCATGCGGAGCAGGGTCGTCTTCCCGGCCCCGTTGGGTCCCACGAGGGCGACGACGGCCCCCTCCCCGACCCGGAACGACACATCACCCAGCAGCGCCCTTCCGTCAGGCAGGTAGTACTCCAGATGCGCGGCTTCGAGGTGACCCATGGGCGTGATTCTGTGCGCCGGGCGACGCGCTGGGCAAACGCATTTCCGGTGGGGGTGCGCGCTTGCGCCTGCTCGCCGGTGGTGGGTCGGGGCCGCGTCGGGGGGTGTCCGTCCCGGCTCAGCACCCGCTCCGCCGGGCTGGGGACCCACCCCTCAGCGGCGCCAACGCCGACACCTGGAAGGCAGCGGGTCAGACCCGCTCCAGCGGTCGGTGCGGCCCCGTGGGGAGTTCTGCCTCTATCGGATCGCCGGGGCGCACCACGCCCCCGTCCCGCACTACGCTCATGATCCCGGCCTTGCGCACGACGTTCCCCGCCTCGTCGCGCCCCACGACCCGCTTGAGCAGGCCGTCCTGGAAGTTGTCGATCTGGAGGCAGGGATTGCGCAGGCCGGCCACCTCCACGACCGCGGTGTCGCCGATGCGCAGCAGCGTGCCGACCGGCAGACCGAGCAGATCGATGCCCTGCGTCGTGATGTTCTCGCCGAGTTCGCCGGGCGCCACCTTGAACCCCTCCTCACCGACCTCCTCGAAGAGTTCCTCGTGGATGAGGTGCACCTGGCGCAGGTTCGGCTGGGTGGGATCCTGCGCCACGCGCGACCGGTGCTTGACCGTCACGCCGGCGTGCACGTCCCCCTCCACCCCGAGACCGGCGAGCAGCGTGATGCTGTCCCGGTTGGGCTTGGTGAACGAGTACTCCCCGTTGCTGCTGACCGCCGTCACTCGCCCGCTCATACCTCGGATCCCCCTCTTCGGTCGCGATGATCACCCCTGAGCCTGCCCGGGGACGGTCGGTGTGTCCACCCCCCTCCGGGTACCCGCACCCCATGACGCCCCCCGTCCTGCCCCGCCTGAGCCGTGGCGCGAACGACGGCATCCTGTGGTTCGCGGCCGCCGCCGCCCTCGCGGCGACCCGCACTCCCCGTGCCCGCCGCGCGGCGACCCGTGGACTGGCCTCACTCGGCCTCGCCTCCCTCACCGTCAGCGCCCTCGGCAAGCGCACCGTCCCAACGGTGTGGCGGCCGGCCTCCACCGCGTTCCCCTCCGGGCACGCCGCCTCGGCCGCCGCCTTCGCGACCGGTGTCGCCCTGGAGTCCCCCGCCTGGGGCACGGTCGTCGCCCCGGTGGCCGCCTCCGTCGCCCTCGCTCGCGTCCGCGGCGGCGCGCACCTCCCGAGCGACGTCCTGACGGGCACCGCCCTGGGCGTGGGTGCCGCGTTCGCCGTACGGGGCATGGTGCCTACGCGCGGTCAGGTCGCCCCGCCGGCCCGGCCCCGCGCCGAGGTCCCGGCGCTGCCGGACGGCGAGGGACTCGTGCTGGTGGCGAACACCGGCGCGGGGAGCGCCGAGCGGGGCCGTGCCCTGCGGGACGCCCTCCCCCGGGCCGAGGTCGTCGAGTGCGAACCGGGGGACGTGCCCGCCGAGTTGGAGAAGGCGGCCACCCGTGCCCGGGTCCTCGGCGTGTGCGGCGGGGACGGCACCGTGAACGCAGCCGCCCGTGTCGCGCTCCGCTCCGGCCTGCCCCTCGCTGTGCTGCCGGGCGGTACCCTCAACCACTTCGCCTACGACCTGGGCATCGAGGGGGTACGCGATCTCGCCCGCGCGCTGCGTGCGGGCGACGCCGTGCGCGTGGACGTGGGCCGGTACTCCTGCGGCGGGAAGCACGGCGTCTTCCTCAACACGTGCAGTGTCGGCGTCTACCCGGAACTCGTGCGCGAGCGGGAGCGCTGGTCGCCCCGGATCGGCGGCTGGCCCGCCGGCGTGCTCGCGGCCCTGCGCGTGCTGCGGGCCGACCGGCACCCGCTGGAGGCCGAGATCCGGGGCCGTACGCATCCGCTGTGGCTGCTGTTCGCCGGGAACGGCACCTATCACCGCATGGGGCTGGCGTCCGGGCGCCGGCTGGACATGGCGGACGGGCAGTTGGACGTGCGGGTCGTGCACGGCGGGCGCAGGCCGGCGGTCCGGCTGCTCGCCGCCGCCCTCGCGGGGCCGCTGACCCGCTCCCCCGCCCACGCCGCCGTCCAGGTGGGACGGCTGCGCCTGGACCACGTGGCGCCCGGCACGCTCCTCGCCTACGACGGTGAAGTCACCGAGGTGGAGGGCCGCG
The DNA here is from genome assembly GCF_044327915.1 of Streptomyces afghaniensis. Lineage (NCBI taxonomy): Bacteria > Bacillati > Actinomycetota > Actinomycetes > Kitasatosporales > Streptomycetaceae > Streptomyces > Streptomyces afghaniensis. The sequence goes on along the minus strand of NZ_JBIRGJ010000001.1, from coordinate 983,097 downwards.
TGACGCTGGAGAAGCTGCCCGAGGCGCTGACCGTCTACCGGCCGATCCCGTCTGACTGACGACCGTTTACTGACATTCCGTCAGTCCATATGGCGGGAATGCGGTCTCACAATGCGGCGGATCTGCGTACGGTGATCCCCTGCCGACCCGACACGAAGGGGTGGGGATCCGCCATGCCGGAGCCACGAGAGACCGCCGTCTACACGCACGGGCATCATGAGTCGGTGCTGCGTTCGCACACCTGGCGGACCGCCGCCAACTCGGCCGCCTACCTGGTGCCGTCGCTCCGCCCCGACATGAAGATCCTGGACGTCGGGTGCGGGCCGGGCACCATCACCGCCGACCTGGCCGGGCTGGTGCCCGACGGTCATGTCACCGGCGTCGACCGGGAGCCGGAGATCCTGGAGCGGGCACGGGCCACGGCTGCCGGACGGGGGCTGACCAACGTCGACTTCGCGGTCGCCGACGTGCACGCCCTCGACTACCCGGACGACACGTTCTGTGTGGTGCACGCCCACCAGGTGCTCCAGCACGTGGGGGATCCGGTGGGGGCGCTGCGCGAGATGCGGCGGGTGCTGAAGCCCGGGGGCGTGGTCGCCGTGCGGGACGCCGACTACGAGGCCATGACCTGGTTCCCGGCGTCCGAGGGGCTCGATGACTGGCTGGACCTCTACCGCCGGGTCGCCCGGGCCAACGGCGGGGAGCCGGACGCCGGGCGCCGGCTGAAGGCGTGGGCGCTGCGGGCCGGGTTCACGGACGTCACGGCGACCTCCGGCACCTGGACCTTCGCCACGCCGGAGGAGCGGTCCTGGTGGAGCGGGCTGTGGGCCGACCGGACGCTGGCGTCGGCGTACGCGGACCGGGCCCGGCAGGGCGGGCACGCGAGCGAGGCGGAACTGCGGGCCGTGGCCGACGCCTGGCTGGAGTGGGGGAAACGGGAGGACGGCTGGTTCAGCGTCCTGCACGGAGAAATTCTCTGCCGAAAGGACGCCTGAAACACCGATTCGGGGACACCCTAAAAGCAGGAGGTTCGAATTATGGTTCCCATCCTGCTGGTACTGCTTCTGGCATTGGTCCTGTTCGGCGCCGGATTTGCAGTAAAGGTTCTCTGGTGGATCGCTCTGGCGGTTCTCGTACTGTGGCTGCTGGGATTCTTCGTCCGTGGTACGTCGGCGGCCGGAGGCAGGGGCCGCTGGTACAGGTGGTGAATTAGCCCCCGTCGCGGGGCAGCAGCGGTCCGAGCGGCCCGAGGTCCAGATTGAGGTCCTCGGGCCGCAGTCCGTAGCGGTCGCGCAGTTCCGCCATCCGCTCCTCCAGCAGCATGAGCGTGAGGCCGATCCGCTCCTCCTGGTCCTCGCTCAGATCCCCCACGTCGAAGCGGCGCAGCGCCTGGCGCTCCATGAGCTGGCGCAGCAACTCCACCACCGTGAGCACGAGTTTGACCAGGTCACGCTCGACGGTGTCGGGTTCCAGGTCCAGCCGGTTGCGACGCGGCCGCGGGTTCTGCGCGGGCTGGTCGGACGACGTCACAGCAACTCCTCGAACGGGGAGGGCACCTGGGCGTTCACCGAGCTGATGAGCGCGTTGAGGTCGATACGGACGAGGTCGACGTCGGCGATGCGCAGCGTGATGTCCCCCGTGATCACGACACCGCCGGCGAGCAGCCGGTCGAGCAGATCCACGAGGGCGACTTCACGGCGTTCCACTACGGTCACGGATTCTTCCCGTCGGTCATGTGGCCTCCCCGGCGAACGAATAGGCCGCCCAGGGGCCGGTGAGTTCGACACGCATTCCGGGCACCTCGCCCTTCGTACGGTCCACCATTTCCACGAATTCTTCGGAATGCGCGCGCGGCACGAGATAGGCGGCGTTCAGTACGTTCCGCCCGCTCACTTTGGAAAGCGCGGGGTTCTGCGGGGGATGCAGCCGGGAATCCTCCGCGAATTCGGAAAGCTTCTCGTGCAGCCGGGTCGCAAAGCTTTCCGCTTTCTGCCACATCTCCTCGTGCGACCGGGTCTGCATACGCCGCTGCCGCAGGTAGTCGCGGCCCGACGCGGCTTTCTGCGCGGGCCGGGCGCTCTCCTGCGGTTCGGACTCGGCGTACACCTTCACGCCCCACTCGACCCGCCCCTCCAGCCGGTCGAGGGTGCGCCGGAAGTCCTCTTCACGGGCCTCCATCATCGTGCGTACGCCACTGTCGTCCCGGAAGACGGTGCCGAGCCGCAGCGGGAGCGGGGTCGTGACGGTGGTGAGCGCGTCGATGACCCCCTGGTGGGCGCGGGCGGTCTCGGTGAGCCAGTCCAGGTCCTCCAGATGGGCGCGGAGCGGTTCCTCCGCGAAGTCCCGCTCCGGTACGTGGCTGACCACGGCCACGAGGCCGTGGTGGGTCAGCGCTCTGGGCGGATCGCCCGCCACCCCCGACAGCTGGGACTGGAGCGGCGTGCCGAAGGGGCGGCAGACGGCGTAGACGTACCGCAGTCCGGTCACGGTGCCTCCTTCTTCTGCGCGCGGCCGGGCTCCAGTTCCTCCAGCCGGGCCAGCCTCTCGCGCAACTCGGCGTTCTCACGGGTCAGTTCATCACGGCGGGCCCGCGAGCTCAGTGCCGGGTCGGTCTCCCACCAGTCGATGCCCATCTCCTTCGCCTTGTCCACCGAGGCGACGATCAAACGCAGCTTGATGGTGAGGAGTTCGATGTCGAGCAGGTTGATGCGGATGTCGCCCGCGATGACGATGCCCTTGTCGAGCACCCGCTCCAGGATGTCAGCGAGGTTGGCGCTGCTTCCATGGCCGTAGGGTTCGGGCATCCTGCTGGGCGTTGTCATCGACGGCTCCCGACTTCGGCGTCCTCGGCCTCGTCGGCCTCCTCGTCCTCGTCTTCCTCGTACTCCCCTTCAGCCTCTTCCTCGGGCTCTTCCTCGTCGTACTCGGCCTCGGCTTCGTCCTCGTACTCGCCCTCGGGCTCCTCCTCGCCCTCCTCTTCCTCGTCCTCGGCGTACTCGTCCTCGGGTTCCTCGTCCTCGGGGCGCTCGTCCTCGGACTCCTCCTCGGCGAGCGCGTCCTCGTGGCTGCGGACGACCTCGCCGTCGCGGATCTCGCCACGCCAGGCGTCCTCCGCCTCGCCCTTGATCGTGATGAAGCGGACGAAGTTCTTCAGGTCGAGCCGGGCGCGGCGGCCCTGGGCACGCCAGATGTTGCCGGTCTTCTCGAAGAGGCCGGAGGGGTAGTACTCGATGACCAGCAGGACACGCGTGAGGTCGTCGGTGAGCCGATGGAAGGAGACGACGCCCTTCGTGGTGCCCTTGGCGCCTTCGGAGGACCAGGCGATGCGGTTGTCCGGCACCTGCTCGGTCGTGTGCGCCTTCCAGCTTCGGTTGGACCAGAAGACCTTCAGCTGCCAGTCGGAGTGGGTGTCGTCGTCGCGGCTCGCGCTCTTGACGCCCTTCGCGAAGGTGCTGAAGTCCTGGTACTGCGTCCACTGGTCGTAGGCGGTGCGCACGGGCACGCCGACATCGATGTGCTCGATGATGACCGTCGGCTTGTTGCCGGAACGGCCCTTGCCCTTTCCCTTGCCGCCGCCCAGGTTCTTGAAGGCACCCGTGACCTTGTCCTTGAGGCGCGAGCCACCGGTCTCCAGCGCGGCACGCAGTGGACCCTTGCCCTCGGCGAGCTTACGGCCGCCGTCGAGGGCGAGTTTGGCGAAGCCGGGGCTTCTGCCCTCGGCGATGTCGTTCAGCTTGCCCGTGGTCTCGCCGAGCTTACGGCCCACACCCGTCAGCATGCGGGTGGCCTGCGCGGCGACATACTCCTGCAACTCGGCCTTCAGCCGGTCGGCGGCCTCGCTGTGGGCCACGTCGGTGAGCGGGTTCTTCGTCGCTCCGTTTGCGGCGGAGGTCGCGGATCCGAGTGTGTCGGTCATCGCTCACCGCCTCCCTTCGGCAGCCGGGTCCGGGAACTGCCGCCCCCGGCGGAGGTCGCCTTCTTCGCGGCCGTGGCCTTCTTGGCCGCCGTCTTCCGGCCCGCCGCCTTCTTGGCGGGGGCCTTCCTGGCCGGGGCCTTCTTCGCCGTCTTCTTGGCGGGGGCCTTCTTGGCCGGGGCCTTCTTCGCCGCCTCCTTCGGGGCCGGCTCGGGCTCCTCGTCGTCCTCGGGACCGGAGTCCTCTGCCTCCTCGGCCTCGGGCTCCTCGTCCTCGGCGTCCTCGGCCTCGGCGTCGCCCACGCCGGGCACCGCGCCCGAGAGCTGGTCGCGCACCTGGGCGGTACGCCCGTGCAGCCGGTCGGCGAAGGCGTCGAGCTGCCGTTCGACCATGGCCCCGGAGGCCGCCTTGCCGACACCTCGCAGGTCCTGCCGCAGCTGGTCCCCGATCTCCTTGAACTGCGGGTTGTCCCGCAGCTGCTGCTGGACCAGGTCCGCGACCATGCGCGGACTCAGGTTCAGCTTCTTCCCGGCCACCAGGCCGCCGACGGCCACCGCCATCTTCAGTTTCTTGGTCCGTCCCAGGAGGTATCCGGCCCCCACGGCGAGACCCAGTCCCACTCGGTTCATGGTGTTGTCCCGTTGCCCGTTCCCGCGCTCCCGCGCGAAGCGATCTCCAACCGGTCGAGGAGGTCGTCCTCAAGGCGGTCGAACTCCTCCTCCGTGATCTCTCCGGCCTCCAACTGCTCCTCGAGACGGCCCAGTTCGGCCCGGATCGTGGAGGGGTCGTAGTAGATCCGCTCGGCCTCCTGGACTACCTGTCTGATGGCCCAGGCGCTGCCGCGCACGGGTGCGAACGGCAGCAGCAGTACCTCCGAGATCAGGCCCACGTCGTCACCCCGCTCCGGTGCCCGTGCCGCTCGCCACGGTGCCCGCCGGCTCGGTCGGGCCGGGCTCGACGAAGCTGTACGGCGGCAGCGGCCCGTTGATCCGCACCTCCAGGTGCGGCAGCTCCTTGCGGGCCTCTTCGACGGCCGCCAGGAAGTTCTCGGCGGACTCCCGGTCCACCAGGAACGACACGTTGGCCAGCCAGCCGGTGGACTCGGGGCCCACGCTCACGGCCTCGGCAGCCGGTTCCAGGACGCGCTGGAGCGCGGCGGCGTCCTCGGCCTCCCGGGCCTTGACGGCGGCCGCGACCATCTCGCCGAGCCGGATCTTGTCGTCGTAACTGCCGCCGCCCGCCTGCCGGTTGGCCTCGGCGAGACCGCGGATGTCCGGGTTCTCGGCCATCACCTGGTGCAGTACGGCCTCTTCGACGTGGTTGGCCTTGACGTTGTACTCGACCCGGCCGTCGAGGGCCCGCAGGCGCTCCTTGTAGTGCTCGGCGCGCTCGGCTAGGACCGCGGTGATCGAGTTGTCGTCCGGGGCGACGCTGCCGAACCGCATGGGCAGCACACACCCGGCCGCGCCCGCCTCGCTGAGCACGTTCTGGTGGGCGAGCAGGTCCTTGCGCTTGGGCCGCAGCCCTTCGGGCGCCTCGCTGACGACGGCCGCCAGGTCGCCCTCGCGCAGGATGCGCACCGGGCGCGGCGGATCGCCGACGCCGCCCATGCCCTCGGGGAGCCCGGGGTGCGAACTCGCCGCGATGCCGTAGACGTAGGTGCTCACTCCTGCTCCTCCTTCCGGCGGGCGGACGTGCTCTTGCGGGCCCGCGGACGCGACTCGGTCTCACGCTCGGAGCCTTCGGAACGCGCCTGCTTGAAGGCGTCGGAGATGGTTTCGGCGGCGCCGGACAGCGCCCCCTTGGACTTGCCGCGCGCGCCGGACTCGGTCATCTCCCCGACCAGGTCGGGCAGGCCCGGGTCCTTGCGCGGCCCGGCCTCCAGGTCGAGCCGGTTGCACGCCTCGGCGAAGCGCAGATAGGTGTCGACGCTGGCGACGACGACGCGAACGTCGATCTTGAGGATCTCGATGCCGACCAGGGAGACTCGCACGAATGCGTCGATGACGAGCCCCCTGTCCAGAACAAGTTCAAGCACGTCGTAGAGACCGCTGCTGCCGCCTCCGCCGCCGGTCTGCTGTGCCGGTACGACTGTCATGCCGGATGTCCCTCCTTGTCTGTGGGTGCGGGTCCGGTCGGGCGGCCTAGTGACCGCCGGTCCTTCGCGGGTCGGACCGCCCCCGCTCGTAGCGGCGGACGCGGCGATAACCCGTGAGCTGTCCCTGGGCGTCGAGCTCCACCTGGTAGCTCGCCATCAGGCTCATCGTGTCGGGCACCCGCTCGAGTTCGAGGACCTCGACCTCGAGCGCCCAGCCCTGCTCGGTCTGCTCGAAGGACGACACGGACTCGGCGGTCATGCCGGTGAGCTCCGCGAGCTGGCCGCGCGCCTGGCGCAGCACCTCCATGGGGCTCGGCCGGTCGTCGGCCGTGTTGTCAGTCGGTTTACGCGAATTCTGGGAGTTCTGAGATTTCTGTGAACCCTGCGACTCTTGCGTGTTTTTTGTGTTCGACATGGCCACCTCCCCCTCCGTGTGGCCGCAAGAGTGTTCGCCAAACCTCTACGGGCGCATGCATCTGCCACCCGCCGCGGGACGCGGGCGTGGCTCAGCCGCGGAGGGCGTTCAGCCTCCGCCGGGCCGGTCCCAGTGCCCGGCCGCGGGTCAGCAGTCCCGACCAGGGGTTGGTGCGGGCCTGCTCGACGGCGTCGGCGATGGTCCAGCGACGGGCATGCAGCTCCGGGTCGTCCAGCTGGTCCCAGGTGATCGGGGTGGCCACGGGCGCGCCCGGCCGGGGCCGGACCGTGAACGGCGCGACGGCGGTCTGCGCGTAGGCGTTGCGCTGCACGTCGAGGTAGAGCCGTTCGCCGCGGTCCTTCTTGCGGGCGGCGGTGGTCAGCCGGTCGGGGTGGGCGTCGGCGAGGGTGCCGGCGACGTCGTGGGCGAAGGAGCGCACCTCGTCGAAGTCGTGCCGGCCGTTCAACGGCACGATCACGTGCAGCCCGCGCGATCCGGTGGTCATCAGCGCCGAGGGCAGCTCCAGCTCGTCCAGCAGCTCTCCCAGCAGCCGGGCGGCCTCGCGCACGGCGTCGAAGTCGTCCCCCGCCGGGTCGAGGTCGAAGACCAGCCGGTCGGGGTGGTCGACGCTGTCCGCGCGGGACAGCCAGCGGTGCAGCGTGATGCCGGCCTGGTCGGCCAGGTAGAGGAGGGTGGCCGTGTCGTCGCAGACGACGTGGCGGACGGTGCCGCCCTCCTTGGCCACCTCGACGCGGGTGATCCACTCCGGGTAGTGGTCCGGGGTGTTCTTCTGCATGAACATGGGCCCGTCGAGCCCGTCCGGGTGCCGCTCCAGCATCAGCGGACGGCCGCGCAGGTGCGGCAGCATGAAGGGCGCGACGGCCCGGTGGTAGTCCACCAGGTCGCCCTTGGTGTACTCCTTGGCGTCCCCGCCGCCGGGGAAGAGCACCTTGTCCGGCCGGTGGACCTCCACGGTGCGGCGGCCCGCCCGCACCCTGCGCGTGCCGTCGCCGCCGCTCACGGCACGACCGCCTCCTCCACCAGCAGCCGCCCGGCCGCCGCGATCGACTCGGCGTCGATGCCCGCGGCGTGCAACTGCTCGTCCGGGGAGGCGGAACCCGGCATACTCCGCACGGCGAGCCGTGCCAGACGCGGTACGGGGCGTCCGTCGGCGAAGGCCTCCAGGACCGCGTCGCCGATGCCGCCCTCCGGGTGGTGGTCCTCCACGGTCACCAGGCAGCCGGTCTCCTCGGCGGCCCGGCGCAGGGTGGCCCGGTCGACGGGCTTCACCGAGTACAGGTCGATCACCCGCGCCTGGATGCCCTCCCGCTCCAGGGCGTCGGCGGCGGCCAGCGCCTCGTGCACGGTGACGCCCGCCGCGACGAGGGTCAGCCGGTCGCGGTCGGAGGAGCGCAGGACCTTGCTCCCGCCGACCGGGAAGTCCTCGTCCGGGCCGTAGATCACCGGGCTCTCGCCGCGCGAGGTGCGCAGGTAGCGGACGCCCTCCAGGCCGGCCATCGCGCCGACGAGCCGCGCGGTCTGGTTGGCGTCGCAGGGGTACAGCACGGTCGAGCCGTGCACCGCCCGCATCATCGCCAGGTCCTCCAGGCCCATCTGGCTGGGCCCGTCCTGGCCGATGGCGACGCCCGCGTGCGAGCCGACGAGGTTGATGCCGGAGCCGCTGATGGACGCCATCCGGACGAAGTCGTAGGCCCGGGTCAGGAAGGCGGCGAAGGTGGCGGCGTACGGCACCCAGCCGCGTGCCGCGAGGCCGACCGCCGAGGCGACCAGCTGCTGCTCGGCGATGTAGCACTCGAAGTAGCGGTCGGGGTGCTCCTTGGCGAAGAACTCGGCGCGGGTGGAGTCGCCGACCTCGCCGTCCAGGGCGACGATGTCGCCGCGGCCGGTCCCGAGGGCGGCCAGCGCCTCGCCGAAGGCGTTACGGGTGGCGACCTCCTCGCCCTCGTTCCACGTCGGGAGGTCGAAGTTCCCGGTGTGGACGGAGTGCAGCATGCGGGCGGCGGGCGGTTCCTGCACCCGGACGCGGATGTCGCGCGGGCCGCCGAGTTCGGCGATCGCCTCGTCGGCCTCGGGGAGCGGCTTGCCGTGCAGGCCCTCGCGGTCCTGTACGCCTTCGACGCCCTTGCCCTTGAGGGTGCGGGCGAGGATCGCCGTGGGCTGGCCCTTGGTGGACAGGGCCTCCCCGTAGGCGCGGTCGATCGCGTCCACGTCGTGCCCGTCGACCTCGATGGTGTGCCAGTCGAAGGCCTGGAAGCGGCGGGCGTAGGCGTCCAGGTCGTGTCCGTGCCGGGTCGGGCCGCGCTGGCCGAGCCGGTTCACGTCGACGATCACGGTGAGGTTGTCCAGGTGCTCGTACCCGGCGTGCTCGGCGGCTTCCCACACGGATCCCTCGGCCAGTTCGCTGTCGCCGCACAGCACCCAGGTGCGGTAGCCGGTGCGGTCGAGCCGCTTGCCGGCCAGCGCGATGCCGACCCCGACCGGCAGGCCCTGCCCGAGCGAGCCGGTGGCCGTCTCGACCCAGGGCAGCCGCTGCGGCGTCGGGTGCCCTTCCAGGCGGCTGCCCAGCTTGCGGAAGGTGAGCAGCTCCTCGTCGTCGATGGCGCCGGCCGCCTTGTACGCGGAGTACAGCAGCGGGGAGGCGTGTCCCTTGGAGAGGACGAAGCGGTCGTTGCCGGGGTGGGCCGGGCGGTCGAAGTCGTAGCGGAGGTGGTGCGCGAGCAGGACGGCCATCAGGTCGGCCGCGGACATGGAGGACGTCGGGTGCCCGGAGCCCGCGGCGGCGGCAGCGCGGACACTGTCCACGCGCAGCTGCTGTCCGAGGTCGGTGAGTTCACCGGTGTTCATGAGTCTCCTTTCGCGGAGTCGTCCGGGACGACGTCGGATCGCTTGACGGGGCCGGGGGCGGTGCCGGGTCCGGGGGGCGGCTGATCGGGCGGGGGCTGCGGATCGGGCTCGGGCTGGTTCTCGGCGTCTTCACGGCCGGGCTGGCTCTTGGCGGGCTCGCCACCGGGCTGATTCTTGGCGGGCTCACCACCGGGCTGATTCTTGGCGGGCTCGCCGCCGGGCTGGCTCTTGGCGGGCTCACCACCGGACTGATTCTTGGCAGGCTCACCACCGGACTGACTCCCGGCGGACTCGCCACCGGGCTGGCTCCTGGACGGCTCGCCACCAGGCTGCCCCTTCACCGACTCACCCGCGGCCCGACCCCTGGCCGACCCACCGCCGGGCCGGCCCCCGGACGCCTCACCACCCGGCTGCCCCTTCGTCGACTCGCCGCCCAGCGGCCCCTTGACCGGCTCATCAGCCGGCCAGTTCCTGGACCGCTCGCCACCCGGCTGCCCCGTCACCGACTCACCCGCGGCCCGACCCCTGGCCGACCCACCGCCGGGCCGGCCCCCGGACGCCTCACCACCCGGCTGCCCCTTCGTCGACTCACCACCCAGCGGCCCCTTGACCGGCTCATCAGCCGGCCAGTTCCTGGACGGCTCGCCGCCGGGCAGGCCCCCGGCGGCGTCACCACGCGGCCGCCCCTTCGACGGCTCGCCGCCTAGCTGCCCCTTCGCGGACCCGCCCCCTAGCGGTCCCTTGGCAGGTTCGTCGGTCGGCCAGTTCCTGGTTGGTCCAGGGCCGGGGCGGCCCTTGGCCAGTTCCTCCTCCGAGCGGCGCTGCGCGGTCCCGGATCCGGGCTGGTGCCGCGTCGCCCTGGATCCGGGCTGCCCCTTCGCGGGTTCGTCTCCGGCCCGGCCCTGCACGGACCCGGCGCCGCTCCCCCCGTCGTACGTGTCGGCCGCGATCGCCGCCCCAGGCCCCGACCGGGCGCTCGCCTCCTGCCGCTGCTCCGGACCGCCCGGCACCCGGGCCAGCTCGGGCGACGACGTGTCCAGCGGCACGGACCAGGACCGGACGAGCCCCAACTGCACGGCCTGGCGCGGCAGTACCGCGTCCAGCAGCCAGTCGGCGGCGACCCGGACGCGGTTGCCGGGCATCGCGGCGAGGTGGTAGCCCCGCGTCACCGCACCGGCCGGCACCCCGGACAGGGGCACGCCGAGCGGATTGGCGGCGGCCTTCGCACCACCCAGGTCGACGACGAAGCCCAGGTCGCGATGGCGGTAGGGCTTGCGCTCGCCGCCCAGGCCGAGCGAGGCGGCGACGTTCTGCGCCGCGACCTTGCCGTGCCGCCAGGCGTGCTGCGCGGTCATCGGCGTATAGCTCCCCGGCTTCTCCAGATCCGGCACCGCGGCCACGTCACCGCAAGCGAACAGCTCCGGCCGGCCCGGCACCTGGAGGTGCGGGTCGACGAGCAGCCGACCCTTCTCCATCGGCAGCCCGAGGGACTCGACCAGCGGATCGGGCCGTACGCCCACGCACCACACCAGGGTCCGGGTCTCGACGAACTCGCCGTCGGTCAGCACGACCCCGTCGGGCGTGGCCTCCTTCACGGAGGTGCCCATCCGCACGTCCACGCCCCGCTGCCGCAACACCCGGTCGGCGGTGGTGGACAGCTTCTCGTCCATCTCGGGCAGCACCCGCGGCGCCACGTCCAGCAGCATCCAGCGCGGCCGCATGCCCTGCCGCAGCGGGTGCTTGCGGACCTGCGCGTCGGTGAACATCTGCCCGTGCGCCGCGACCTCCGTACCGGTGTATCCGGCGCCGACCACGACGAAGGTGCACCGGGCGGCGCAGGTCTTGGGGTCGTCGGCCGCGGCTGCCAGTTCCACCTGCCGGGTCACGTGGTCGCGCAGGTACAGCGCCTCCGGCAGCCCCCGGAAGCCGTGCGCGTGCTCGGCGACGCCAGGGATCGGCAGCAGCTTGTTGACGCTGCCGGCGGCGAGCACCAGCCGGTCGTAGGCGAGCGTGCCGCCGTCGCCCTCGGGCCCGGTGTAGTGCAGGGTCCGCCCGTCGAGGTCGATCCGGTCGGCCTCGCCCAGCACCAGCCGTACGTCCGGCAGCGTGTCCGAGAGGGAGACCGTGACCCGGCGCGGCTCCAGGACACCGGCCGCGACCTGGGGCAGCAGGGGCAGGTACAAGAAGTAGTCGGTCGGGTTCAGCAGGGTGATGTGCGCCCGGCCCCTGGTTTCCCGGGACAGGGTGCGGGCCGTGCGGTACCCGGCGAAACCGGCACCGACGATCACGATGCGGGGTCGACTCACGGTTCGCTCGCCTCCGGCGCTGTCGCTTGGCTCGGGAGCCTTCCGCGTCCCCCTGGCCAGGGCACCCAAACGTCCGGCGGGGCCCTCTCGGCCGAGTGTCGCCGGTTTCCGGACCGGCGGCCGGGTACCCGGTGCGGGATACGGACCGCCGATGTCGCGGAGGCACTCCCCCATGCCCGAGTACGGTTATTTCCTGTCGTGCGAGCAGTACGGCCCCGCCGAACTGATCGACCAGGCGCGGATGGCCGAGCAGGCCGGATTCCAGGCGCTGTGGATCTCCGACCACTACCACCCGTGGAACGACGAGCAGGGCCAGAGCCCGTTCGTGTGGTCCGTGATCGGCGCGCTGTCCGAGGCGGTGTCCCTGCCGGTCGAGACGGCGGTGACCTGCCCGACCGTGCGGATGCACCCGGCGGTGGTGGCGCAGGCCGCGGCGACCAGCGCGGTGATGACGGAGAACCGCTTCCGGCTGGGTGTCGGCTCCGGTGAGGCGCTCAACGAGCACATCCTGGGTGACCACTGGCCACCGGCCCACGTCCGTCTGGACATGCTGGAGGAGGCCATCCAGGTGATGCGCCGGCTGTTCACCGGCGAGGAGGTCAACCACCACGGCCCGCACTACACGGTGGAGAACGCCCGCCTCTACACGGTCCCGGACGAGCCGATCCCGATCGACATCTCCGGCTTCGGCCCGGCGGCCACGCAGCTGGCGTCCCGCGTCGGCGACGGCTACATCACCATCCAGCCGGACGAGGCCATGGTGGAGCAGTACCGCAAGGGCGGAGGCGGCGGAAAGCTCGTCAGCGGCGGCACCAAGGTCTGCTACGACACCGACAAGGACGAGGCCGTACGGACCGTCCACCGGCTCTGGGCGAACGAGCAGCTGCCCGGCGAGCTGGGCCAGGTGCTGCCCTCGCCGAAGCACTTCGAGCAGGCGCAGCAGCTGGTCACCGAGGACATGGTGCGGGAGAACCGGGTGTGCGGCGACGACGTGGACGAGCACGTGGCCGAGCTGAAGCAGTTCGCGGACGCGGGCTTCGACCGGGTCTACGTCAACCAGATCGGCCCGGACCTGCGAGGCTTCTTCGACTTCTACCGCACGAAGGTCCTGCCGCAGCTCCAGCAGGCCGTCTGAGGGAAGGTGTGGGCGCGCCTGATTCCCTACTGGGCCCAGGCCAGAATCGCCAGGCCCAGTAGGGAATCAGGCGCGCCTATCGGTTATCGGCCCTATCGGCGGGCCTGCCCGGCCAGCTTGCGTGCGGCCAGGGCGCCCGCCGCCCCCACGGTCAGGACCGCGCCCATCCGGCGCCGGTTCCGTGAGACCCACTGCTGCGGGCTGTCGTGGACGGCCTCGTCGTCGAACCGCCCGTGCGCGCCGAAGTCGTGGCCCCGCGGCCCGTCCGCCGGAGCCCACAGGTTGGCCGGCTCATCGTGCCGCTCCTCGTCCTGCTGCGACGAGAAGCCCGTGCGCGCCAGATAACGGTCCAGCAGCCCGGGGACGACGGCGTTGGCGAGAAGTGTGGCGGCCGTGGAGGCGCCCACCCAGTACTCCCGGCGCCCCGCGTGCGACGCCGCGTACACGATCGCCCGGGCCGCGACCTCCGGCTGGTACACGGGCGCGACCGGCCGGGCGCGGCCCCGCATGCGGTTCAGCACCCACTCGAACTGCGGGGTGTTGACGGCGGGCAGCTGCACCATCGTCGTACGCACCCCGCTGCGCGTGTGCAGCAGTTCGCAGCGCAGGGACTCGTTGAACCCCTGGATGGCGTGCTTGGCCCCGCAGTACGCCGACTGGAGCGGGATGCCCCGGTAGGCGAGCGCGGAGCCGACCTGCACGATCGTGCCGCGGTCGCGCGGCAGCATGTGGCGCAGGGCTGCCCGGGTGCCGAACACGTAGCCCAGGTAGGTCACTTCGGTCACGCGGCGGAACTCGTCGGGGCCGATCTCCGTGAACGGCGCGAAGACCCCGGTGAAGGCGTTGTTGACCCAGACGTCGATGGGGCCGAAGGTGTCGACGACCTGCTGGGCGGCGTTGTCGACGGCCTTGGCGTCGGAGATGTCCACGCCGATGACGAGGGGCTCGCCCCCGGCGCTCCGCACCTCGTCGGCCGCGGCGGCGAGCCCTTCACTTCCCCTGGCCAGCAGGGCGACCCGGTCTCCCCCGGCGGCGAAGGCCCGGGCCGTGGCCCGTCCCACGCCGCCGCTGGCTCCGGTCACCACGACGACGCGGCCGTGCGGTGTGTCTGTGGTGCGCATGCAGTATCACGCCCTGTGGGGAGGCACGTCGGGGTCGTCCGCGGGCCGCGGGGGCACCACGCCGGGGGCGGGCCCGCCGGCGGCTCCGGCGACGGGTCCGGCGGCGGGCGGGGCCGGCGGCACGGGCGGCACACCACCGGGCATCGCGGTGCCCGGGCCGGTGCTCTCGTGTCCCGGCGTCATGCCGGCCGCGTGCGCCGGGCCCGGGCGGGACGCGGACGGGCGGGCCATGCCGCGCAGCACGTACGCCAGGGCGCCCAGGATCGCGGCGGTGATCAGGGCGGCGGCCCAGTCGGGCAGGCCGAGGGCGAGGGCCAGTCCCACGGCGAGCGCGAGGGCCGCGCCCGCGTACAGGGCGAGCGCGCCGGACGCGGCGTACAGCATCGCCTTGCGGCGCTGCCTGCGCGTCTGCTCACGCAGTTCGTCCCGGACGGTCTCGCGCGCCACCTGTGCCAGCTCGTCGACCAGATGCTTGTCCAGATGCTCCAGGTGATCCAGCGGCTTCATACCCGGCCGGGTACCCTGGCCCCCTCGCGCGTAACTAGGCTCGTCCCCATGGAGATTCTGGGTGCCACACTGCGCGTCTGCGTCGACGACCTCGAGACCGCGATTCCCTTCTACGAGCGGCTGGCGGGCGGCAGAGCCCAGCGCTTCGAACGGGGCGGTGTCCAGGTGGCGGCGATCGGCTGCTTCCTGCTGATGAGCGGGCCCCCGGCCGAACTGGAGGTGCTGCGCAAGGTGGCCGCGACGATCGCCGTGACGGACGTCGAGGAGACGCACAAGGTGCTGACCGAGCTGGGCGCCCACATCGTCGCGGGGCCTATCGCCTCACCGGCGGGCCGCAACCTGATCGCCCTTCATCCGGACGGGTCGGTCTACGAGTACGTGGACCGTCAGGCGTGATCCCGGCCGGGGCCCGGTTCAGCGCCGCCCCGGCTCCGTGATCATCTCGGTGGTGATCGCCCAGCGCTCGTGGTCGCGCCAGGCCCCGTCGACGAAGAGCATGTTCGGCGAGAAGCCCTCCAGGCGGAATCCGCGGCTGCGGGCCAGGGCGATCGACGCGGCGTTCCCGGGCTGGACGTTGATTTCCAGCCGGTGCAGCCTCATCGGCCCGAACGCGTACCGCACCACGAGGTCGAGCCCTTCGCGCATCAGCCCCCGCCCTGCGGCGTGCGCGAAGGCGCCGTAGCCCAGCGTCCCGGACTGGAAGCCGCCCTCGACGATGTTGTTGATGTTGATGAACCCGGCGATGGACCCGTCGCCCTTCTCGCAGACCAGGAAGCCGGCCTTGGCGGGGTCCTCGATCAGCCGGGACGCGTACGCGCCGTACGCCGGTGCGCTGTCGGGCGGGAAGAGCCACGGCTGGTGCAGGTCCTTGCTCTCCCGGGCGCGGGCGGTGAACTCGGCGCCGTCCTCGTAGCTGAAGTGGCGTATGCCCACCCGGGGGCCTTCGGCGAGGTAGCGGGATGCGTTGTGCGGCACCCCGCCACAGTAACCGCGCCGGCCGTGTCTTTCAGGACCCGACGACCGGCAGCCGGAGCACGCCGGGCTCGCGCGGTCCGCTGACCACGGTCACCGGCTTGATCCCCCGGTTTCCGAAGTAGGCGTCGTCGCTCGCCGCGATCACGAACCGCAGCCGGTGCCCGGTCTCGTACCGGTGCACGATGCCGGGCAGGGTGACGGTGAAGCTCTTCGTCACGTCCGGTACCCGGACCGGCGCGGCCAGGCGGCGCACGAGGGTGCGGGTGCCGTCGGGGGCGACGTCGTAGATCTTGGCGAAGAGGACGAGCTTGTCGGCCGCGTCGCCGGAGTTCTGCGTGCGCTCGGCCTTCGGGGAGTGCACCTTGAGCGTGGCCCGGGGCGCGCCGACGACGTCGAGGGGGCGTTCCAGCGGATCGCTGGTCCAGTCGAGGTAGGTGCCCTTCGTATCGTGTGGGGGTGGGTCCTTCAGCCCGATGAGTCCGGCCAGCGAGCTCTCCGAATGGCTCGTGGGGATCATCCGGTTGGCGTAACCGCGAGTGCCGCGGGCCACCTTGTTGCGGTTGTCGACGAGCTTGCCGTCCCCGGAGAGGTACAGCGTGCGGTTGGGCGTGGGGACGCGGTCGGCGGTGGCGTAGGCGCGGTTCGGGTCGGTCACCCAGTCGCGGTGGTAGGCGAAGGCCGGTCCGGTGTCAGCGTGTGTCTGCTTCCGCAGGTGGCGGTCGAACCAGGCGAGGACGCGCCGGCCGACGTAGCTGGTCTCCAGGTTGCCCCGGGCGAGGTCGAGTTCACCGGTGGCCGGGCCGGTGAGGCCGCCGCTGTGGCCCCAGGACTGCCAGATCATCTTCACGGGGGTGCCCTGGGCCCGGAGCGTCCGGTACGTCGCCGTGGCCTCGTTGAGGTTGAAGAGGGTGTCGGCCTGCCCCTGGACCAGCAGGGTGGGCGCCTTGACGCGGTGCAGGTACGACACCGGGGAGACGCGGCGCGCGAAGGCGAGCAGCTCGGCGGTCCGGTCGGCGGGGTAGCTGCCGGAGTTGAGGGTGTGGATGGTCCGGCAGGCCTGGGTGACGAAGTGCAGGCAGGCCAGGTTGTTGATGCGGGTGGGGTCGAGGCTGGGCTGGAGCAGGGGCTGGCCTTCGCCGATGAGGTAGAAGCCGTTGGTCCACTGCCACTTGAACGCGCCGGGCACGGAGGGGGCGCCGGCGGCGTTGTTGGGGTCCAGCGAATAGGCCAGGTCGTGCCAGGTGATCATCGGGACGAGTGCGTCGAGGCGGTGGTCGACGGAGGCCGTCGCGAGCTGGACGGCGCCGCCGTAGGAGCCGCCGATCATGCCGACGCGCGGGTCGCCGGGGGCGTCGAGGGTGACGAAGTCGGCGGTGCTGCCGTCGTCGGCGGCCCGTTTGCCGCCCAGGAAGTCGACGAGCTGTGAGGCGGCGGCGCCGTCGATGTCCGGGTCGTCGAGGGAGACGAGGCAGCCGCTGCGGCCGAAGCCGAGCCCGGAGTAGACGAGGGAGACGTAGCCGCGCCGGGCGAAGGCCTTGCCGATGGCGTCCGTCGAACCGTCCGACTTGCTGCCGCCGAAGCCGTTCGTGCCGAGCACGGCGGGTGCCGGGTGGCCCCGGTCCACGCCCGTGGGACGGTACAGGTCGGCGTCGACCGTGCAGGAGCGGCCGCCGGCCCGGACGGTGAACTTCAGCGGGGTGACGGTGTAGGGGTCGGCCGCGGATGCGGGTGGGGTGAGGGCGAGGGGGGCTGCCAGGGCGGCGCCCAGAGCGAGAGCGAGGGGTGCGCGGGATCTGGGCACGCGTCGGGACACACGGACCTCCACGGTGAGGGGTGACGGCAACGACGACAACTTGGACAACCCGGATACCGACCAGTAGGTACTGGTCGGTAGTCATGTTGTGACACGTGTCAGGGGGCGTCAATCACCGAAACGGGGGTTTCTTGACAGGGTTTCAGTAGCGGCGGGCTCAGCTCAGGGCCGGCACGTCGAGCGTCAACGTGCCTATCTCGGCGTCCAGTTCGGCCGGAACACCGAGGGGCATCGTCAGTGCGCCCTCGCCGTGCCCGAACCCGAACTCCTCCACGACCGGGACGCCGAGGCCGCCGAGCCGGTCGGCGAGCACCGCGCGCAGCTCCTCGTACGGGCCGCACGCCGCCCAGGAGCCGAGCACGATCCCGGCGACTCCGTCCAGCCAGCCGGCGCGCAGGAGTTGGGTCAGATACCGGTCGACGCGGTAAGGGCGCTCGCCCACGTCCTCGATCAGCAGCAGCCCGCCCCGGGCGCCGGCGAGGGCGTGCGGGGTGCCGAGGTCGCTCGCGAGCAGGCTGAGGCAGCCGCCCAGCGTGACGCCCCGGGCCCGCCCGGGCACCAGCGCGGTGCCGCCCGGGGGCACCGCGGTGACGGTCCGCACGGACTCGGGCTCGAAGAGGGTCGACCGGAGGTGTTCCTGCGCCCGGGCGTTCTTGAGGAAGTCGACACCGGCCGCCGCCGGGCCGTACAGGGTGACCAGTCCCAGGCGGGTGGCGAACGCCTGGTGCAGGACGGTGATGTCGCTGAACCCGGCGAACACCTTCGGGCCCGCCGCCCGCATCGCGTCCCAGTCGAGCAGGTCCACCATGCGCTGCGCCCCGTATCCGCCCCGGGCGCACAGCACGGCGGCGACGGCCGGGTCGCACCAGGCGTTCTGGAGGTCGGCGGCCCGCTGGGCGTCCGTACCGGCCAGATAGTCGAACTCCCGGTGGCGGCCGAGCACATGGGGCGCCACCACCGGGTCGAGGTCCCAGCCGCGCAGGACGTCGAGCCCGGCCTGGAGCCGCTCCTCGGGCACGGGCCCGCTGGGCGCGACGACGGCCACGCGGGCGCCGGGGGCGAGTCGGGGCGGTCGCAGCAGGGGTCTCACTTCTTGAGCTCCAGTCTCGGGACGCCGGGCGGCTTCAGTCCGAACACCTGGGCGTACAGGGAGAGTTCGGCTTCCAGGGCGCGCACCATGGTCTCCGCCCGCCGGAACCCGTGCCCCTCCCCCTCGAAGGCGAGGTAGGCGTGCGGCACCGGCCGGTTGCCGAGCCGGGCCAGGAACCGCTCGCACTGGACGGGCGGGCAGATCACGTCGTCCAGGCCCTGGAGCAGCAGGAACGGCACGTGCAGGCGGTCTGCGTGGGTGGCGGGCGAGCGCTCCGTGTAGCGCGCGGGCACGTCGGCGAGCGGCCCGATCAGGCTCTCCAGGTACCGCGACTCGAAGTCGTGCGTCTCGCCCGTGCCCCAGCCGGTGAGGTCGAGGATGGGGTACTTGATCGTGCCGCAGGCGTAGACGCCGGTCGTGGTGAGCGAGGCGGCCGCGGTCCAGCCGCCCGCGCTGCCGCCCCGGACGGCGAGCCGGTCGCGGTCGGCGGTGCCCTCGTCGGCGAGGGCCAGGGCGACGGCCGCGCAGTCCTCGACGTCGACCACGCCCCACTGCTCGCGCAGCCGTTCGCGGTACGCGCGGCCGTATCCCGTGGAGCCGCCGTAGTCGACCTCGGCGACGCCGATGCCGCGCGAGGTGAAGTAGGCGATCTCCAGGTCGAGCACGAGCGGCGCGCGACTGGTGGGCCCGCCGTGCGCCCAGACGACGTACGGCGGCAGCTCGTCGGCGGGGGCGACGCAGCCGGGGTGGTGCGGCGGGTAGATGTGGGCGTGGATGTCGCGTCCGTCGGGTCCGGTGAAGGTGCGGATCTGCGGCTCGGGGTAGTACGCGGGATCCACTGCGTCGTCGTGCTCGGCGCCGACGACCCGGGCGTGGCCGGTGCGTGCGTCCAGCTCGACGACCTCGTAGGCGCTGCGCGGGCTGGCCCCGACGGCCACGACCCGCTCGCCGTGCGCCGCGAGGGTGGCGGCGAACTCGGTCCAGGGCCCGGCCGCGTCGACGACCTCGCCGGTCTCCGGGTCCAGGATGCCGAGGGCGGTGGCGCCCCGGCCGTGCACGACGGCGATCAGGCCGCTGTCGAGCGGCGCGAACCATCGCATGCCCAGTTTCCACAGCGCCCCGCCGAACTCCTCCTCGCGTGGGCACAGCGGGTCCCCGTCGAGGTGGAGGTTCCACCAGCCACTGCGGTCGCTCGCGTACAGCAGGCGCCCGTCGTGGGTGAAGTCGGCCTGCGCGATGGACTCGCCGGGCCCGCCCGCCACGGTCCGGGCGCCGTGCAGGGTGCCGTCGGGGCCGACGTCGGCGAGGAGCAGTTCGGTGCCGTCCCACGGCATGCGCGGATGGTCCCAGGCGAGCCAGGCCGCCCGCCGCCCGTCGGGTGACAGCCGCGCTCCGGTCACGAACCGGTGCCGGTCGTCGGTGAGTTCGCGTACGGCCGCCCGGTCCCGGGCGGCGGAGCCGTCCAGCGGTACGGCGGCCAGGACGCGGCGCACATCGGTGGGTCCGGCGCCGGTGAACTCCTCCAGCACACACCACACCTCGCCCCGCTCGGGCCGCAGTCGCGGCTCGGCCCAGCGCAGGCCCGCGCCCACGTCGGACACGGGCGTGAGCGGGCGCGGCTCGCCGCCCGGCTCGTACCGGTACAGCCGCTGGTCGGCGTGGTTCACGAACACCACCAGCGGGTCGTTCTCCTGCGGGAGTGCGGCCCAGGGATGTCCGCCGTACTCGATGACCCGGCTGCGCACGTTCCACGGCGCGGGCAGCAGCGACTCCTCCGTGCCGTCGGCGTGCCGCCGCACCAGGGTGCGCCGTCCGCCCTCGGCCGGGCGCGGCTCGGTCCACCACACCTCGTCGCCGACGAACCCCACGTACTCCGGATGCCCGTCGTGCGCGGCGGCCAGGGCCGCGTCGATGGGCGAGGGCCACGCCCCGTACGGCAGTGTCCGCACCGTCTTCGCCACTCCCCTAGGCCGTCCGCAGGAACCGGTCGAGCACGCGGACGCCGAAGTGCAGCGCCTCGACCGGGACCCGCTCGTCGACGCCGTGGAACATGCCCCAGTAGTCGAAGCCCTCCGGCAGCTTCAGCGGTGTGAAGCCGTAGCCGGTGATGCCGAGGCGGGAGAACTGCTTGGCGTCCGTGCCGCCGGGCATGCAGAACGGCACCACGTGTCCCTCCGGGGCGAACTCCTCGACGGCGGCCCGCATCCGGGCGAAGGTCGCCGAGTCCACGGGCGCCTGGAGGGCCACCTCGTGGTGGTGGAACTCCCAGTCCACGTCCGGCCCGGTGAGCCGGTCGAGGGTGGCGCGGAACTCGTCCTCCCCGCCGGGCAGATAACGGCCGTCCACGTGCGCCACCGCCTCCCCCGGAATCACGTTGATCTTGTAACCGGCGTCCAGCATGGTCGGGTTGGCGCTGTTGCGGATGGTCGACTCGACGAGCCCGGCGGCCGGTCCGAGCTTGTCGAGCAGCCGGTCCACGTCGGTCAGGTCGGGCTCGATGCCGTACAGCGCGGCGAGTTCGGTGAGCGCGGCGCGCACGGTCGGGGTCAGCCGCGGCGGCCACTCGTGCTCGCCGATCCGGGTGATCGCGGCGGCGAGGCGGGTGACCGCGTTGTCCTTGTTCACCTTGGAGCCGTGCCCGGCCCGGCCGCGCGCGGTGAGCTTGAGCCAGGCGGTGCCCCGCTCACCGGCCGAGAGGGGGTAGATCTGCCGTCCGGCGCCGTCGTGGAAGGTGAAGGCGCCCGATTCGCTGATGCCCTCGGTGCAGCCCTCGAACAGCGCGGCGTGTTCGTCGGCGAGGAATCCGGAGCCGTCCTCGGCGCTGGCCTCCTCGTCGGCGGTGAACGCGATGACGACGTCCCGCCGGGGGCGGACACCCTGGCGTGCCCAGCCGCGGAGCACGGCGAGGATCATCGCGTCCATGTTCTTCATGTCGACGGCGCCGCGTCCCCAGACGACCCCGTCGCGGATCTCCCCGGAGAACGGGTGCACGCTCCAGTCGGCGGCCGCGGCGGGTACGACGTCCAGATGGCCGTGGAGCAGCAGCGCGTCGGCCGAGGGGTCGGTGCCCTCGACGCGGGCGACGACGTTGGTGCGGCCCTTGGTGCGCTCCAGGAGCGTCGGCTCGATGCCGGCCTCGGCGAGCCGCGCGGCGGCGTACTCGGCGGCGGGCCGCTCCTGGCAGTCGCCCCCGCCCCGGTTGGTGGTGTCGATCCGGATCAGGTCGGACGTGAACGTCACGACCTCGTCCAGCGCCTGCCCGTCCGGCTGCTCAGCCATACTGCTCCTCCACCGCGGCCGAGACGATCGTGGTGACCGCCTTGAAGGCGCGGATGCCCTCGTACATGGTCTCGCTGGTGTAGGCCACCTTCCGCTGCCCGATCCGCTCGACACCCGGCACGACGGTGGCGGCCATGGCCAGGTGCTCGGCGTCGAACTCGACGGCGACGGTGAACGGGCCGCCGCGCACGGGTTCGTGACGCACGGCCAGTGAAGCCGCCTCCTTGGCCGCCGCCCGGATGTCGGCCGCGGTCCTGGCGGGCGTGCGGCACACCGCCGCGTACCGCGAGACGTGGTCCTTCACGGCGACCTTCAGCGCCTCGGGCGCGTACCCGAGCGCGTCCTCGCAGGTGACGTCGTCCCCGGTGACCAGCACGACCGGCACCCCGAACTCGGCGACGACACCGGCGTTGAGCAGGCCCTCGCTCGCCGGTACGTCGTTCAGCCACACGCCGGTGATCTGGTTCGCGAGGTAGGTGTGCGCGAGGACGCCCTCCATGCCGGCGCCCGCGTGGTAGCCGACGAACGCGATGCCGTCCACGTCGCCGTGCTGCACGCCCTCCACCATGGACAGCGCCTTGTGCCGCCCGGTGAGCAGCTGGGCCCGTTCGTCCAGCTGCTCCAGCAGCAGATTGCGCATGGTCGAGTGCGCCTCGTTGACGATCACCTCGTCCGCGCCGCCGTCGTAGAAGCCGAGCACGGCGGCGTTGACGTCCGAGGTGAAGAGCGAACGGCAGCGTTCCCACTGCGAGGCGCCCGGCAGCACGTCGTCGGGCCAGGTGACGCCGGTGGCGCCCTCCATGTCGGCGCTGATGAGGATTCTCATGACGAGCCGTCCCCCCGGATGGAGATCTTCATGGTTCGTCACGTTACGCGCTGCGGGCGCAACCGGCTACGACATGTCACCACCGTATCGGCAGGTCGGTGACGAACGAGGTGAGACGGTCGGCGAGCAGCCGGTCGTCTCGGGCCGAGTAGTGCCAGTGGCAGCCCGTGTAGTCCAGGCCCGTGTCGTCGAGGCGCCAGTAGCGGACCCGGCGGTCGCCCGCGCCCGTGCGTTCCTCGACCACCTGCTGGACGTGTCCGGCGAACGGGCCGGCGCCGACGGCCAGGATGGTCGTCCCCGGCCCGTAGCGCGTCCGGAGCTTGTGGAGGAAGCCGCTGTAGGCGCTCCGGTAGGCGGCGGCGAGGCTTTCGCCGGTCCACGGCTCGCCGGGGTTGACGGGGGTCGAGAAGTCGTTGGTGCCGAGGTGGACCACCACCAGTTGCGGCCGCCAGGTGCCCGGGTTCTGCCAGACGTCGCCGGGCACGTTCAGCAGGGCACGGTCGTAGAAGCTGCGGTAGTTCACCTCCGGCGTCCCGCCGTTGTAGTTGCGGACCATGCCCAGGCCCGAGTACGCGTTGATCTGGTAGTCGGCGCGCAGCCGCCGGGCGGTGAGGGCGCCGTAGCTCACGTCGGCGTTCGTGGTGCGCTTGAGCTGCTCGCTGGTGCAGTCGCGGGAGGCCGAGAGGTTGCCGTAGCCCACGGTGAGGGAGTCGCCGATGAACTCGATCTGGCGGCTGCGCGCGGCCGGCCCGGTGAGGACGGCGCCGCCGGGCGCGGCGACGAAGCCGCCGAAGGAGCTGGTGCTCCAGGGGGTGTCGTTGCGTTTGACGAGCCGGACGGTGTGCACGCCGTCGCGCAGGCCGTTGACCCAGTGGGTGGTTCTGCCCGGCGTGACGAGGGTCGCGACGGTTGCTCCGTCGATCTGGACGTCGTAGTCAGCGGCCGGGTCGTCGAGCACGACGCCGACGCCGGTGCCGCGGAACCGGCCTTCGAAGTACACGCCGGGCCAGCTGTACTGGAGCGCGTCTCCGGTGTCCTTGACCCGCCCGGCGGTGTGCACGCTCGCGCGCACGGCGTCCTCGTCCGGTGGGGCGGCGGTGGCGACCGCGGGCGGGCCGGCCAGCGCCAGCGCCGCCGTCGACGCGAGAAGCATCCGTAACCAGGGCAACGGCATGACTGTCCTCCGGGGGACGAGGCAGGTGCACGGACCGGGCATGGGTGACCGTACACCGACAAAAACCCCGCCCACCAGACCGCGGCGCGCTCAGCTCCGCAGCCGGTCGAAGCCGAAGGGCACGAGGGCCTCGGGCCGCCGTCCGGTGACGACGTACTCGGCGAGCCGGTGCCCGGTGACCGGGCCCAGGGTGACCCCCAGCATGCCGTGGCCGGTCGCCGCGAACGCGTTGTCGTGCCCCGGGACGCGGTCGATTACCGGGAGCCCGTCGGGGAGGAACGGCCGTCCGCCGACCCATGGGTCCCGGATCAGGCCGACCAGGTCGTCCGGGTCGTCGAACCAGCGGCCCAGGTAGTGCCGGCTCGCGAGGGCGACCGCGACGATGCGGCGCCAGTCGAGGCGGTTGTTGTTGCCGCTGAGCTCCATCGTGCCGCCGATCCGCGTGGTGCCGCCGATCGGCGAGGCGACGGCCCGGCGCTCGCCGAAATACAGCGTGTGCCGGGGCGCCGGATCCAGGTCCACCGAGAAGCTGTAGCCCTTGCCCGCCTGGAGGGGCAGACGGTGCCCCAGGAACCCGAGCAGATCCGGCGAGCGCATGCCGGCGGCGACGACGACCGCCCCGCAGGGCAGCTCGGTGTCGGCGGTGCGCAGGGCGGTGACCCGGCCGCCAGCCGTCCGGAACCCGGTGACCTCGGCGTTCTCATGGATCTTCACACCCGAGGCGGCCAGTGCCTCGCCGAGGGCACGCGCGAACGCCTCCGGGTCGACCACCCCCTCCCCCGCGACGAGGTAGGCCGCGCGCACGGCCGGTGACAGCGCCTCGTCCAGCAGGTGCGCCTCGGTGCCCGTGACGATGTCGTCGGGCACGGGGTAGTGCCCGTCCGCCATCTCCCGCTGCAGCGCGAGGTGGTGGCGGGCCTCGGCCGGCGACAGGAAGGCGTGCACCATCCCGGGCCGGGTCAGCGTGGTGTCCACACCGGCCTCGCGCAGCCCGTCGAACAGGGGGAAGGTGTCGCGGTTCAGCTCGGCGATCGCCCCGTAGCCGCGCCGGAAGACGGCCGGGGTGCTGCTGCGCCAGAACCGCCACAGCCACCGTACGAACGCCGGGTCCGGAAGCGGCCGCAGGTAGAGCGGGGAGTCGGGGCGGCCGAGCGAGCGCAGGGCGTAGCGCACCACGCCCGGGGCCGGCACCGGCGTCGAGTGGCTGAGGCAGACCCAGCCGGCGTTGCCCCGCGACGCCCCGGACCCGAGCCGGCGCCGCTCGACCACCTCCACCGGCAGCCCCGCGGCGGCCAGGTAGTACGCCGTGCACAGCCCCACGACACCGCCGCCCACGACCACGACCGGGTCCGCCGTGGCCGACACGGCGCTCACGACGCGTTCCCGTACGACGCGAGGAACTCCCTGGTCCGGGCCTCGGCAGGGGTGTCCAGGACGTCTTCGGGCCGGCCCTCCTCCACGATCCGGCCGCCGTCGACGAACACGACGTGGTCGGACACCTCCCGGGCGAAGGGCAGTTCGTGGGTGACGAGCAGCATCGTCATCCCGTCGGCGGCCAGTTCGCGCATCACGCTCAGCACCTCCCGGGTCGCCTCGGGGTCCAGGGAGGAGGTGGGCTCGTCGAAGAGCAGCACCTCGGGCCTGAGGGCGAGGGCCCGCGCGATGGCGACGCGCTGCTGTTCACCGCCGGAGAGCTGCTCTGGCTGGGCGAGGGCACGGTGGGCCACCCCGACCCGGCGCAGCAGCGCCACGGCCCGCTCCAGGGCCTGCGGTTCGGGCACGCCCGCCTTGCGCTGCGCGAGCACCACGTTCTCCACGGCGGTCAGGTGCGGGAACAGATGGAACCGCTGGAAGACCATGCCGACCGTGCGGCGCAGCCGGGGAAGGTCGCGGCAGACCATGCGGCCGTCCTGATGGACGGTCTCCCC
The DNA here is from genome assembly GCF_044327915.1 of Streptomyces afghaniensis. Lineage (NCBI taxonomy): Bacteria > Bacillati > Actinomycetota > Actinomycetes > Kitasatosporales > Streptomycetaceae > Streptomyces > Streptomyces afghaniensis. The sequence goes on along the minus strand of NZ_JBIRGJ010000001.1, from coordinate 957,652 downwards.
GGCGACTTCGACGGTGCCCCGGTCGGGGCGTTCCAGCAGGTTCACGCAGCGCATCAGGGTCGTCTTGCCGCCCCCGCTCTGCCCGATGACGCTGACGATGCTGCCCCGGCCGACCTCCAGGTGTACCCGGTCGAGGACGAGCCGGCCGTCGAAGGACTTGCACAGCCCCTCGATCCGTATGACGGCCTGGGCGGAGGCCCGGGCGGCGGGCGTCGCCGCGGCCACTGACTCGGTCATGCGGAAACCTCCTTCACGGGAACGGCGGCGGCCGGCTCGGCGGCCAGCAGGGCACGGGCCGCCCGCAGCCGCCGCCGTCGCCACGGCGACAGGGGCACTCCGGACCGGACCTTGCGCTCCAGGAGCAGCAGCAGCTGGGACAGCGGGTAGCACAGGGCGAAGTAGATCGCCGCGATGACCAGGTACACCTCCAGGGCCCGGAAGGTGGCCGAGGTGATGAGCCGCCCCTCGGACATCAGCTCGGCGGCGGAGACGGTGACCAGCAGCGAGGTGGACTTGAGCAGGTCGACCAGCATGGTGTTGGTGCCGGGCAGGGCCAGCCGGAGGGCCTGCGGCAGCACGATGTGGCCGAAGATGCCGGTCCTGCCGATCCCCAGGGCCTCACCGGCCTCGGTCTGCCCGGCGTGCACGCCGCTGATCGCGGCGCGGAAGATCTCGGACAGGTAGGCGGCGTAGAAGACGACCAGGCTGAGGCAGCCGGCCGTGAAGACGTCGAGCCGGATCCCGGCCGAGGCGAGACCGAAGTAGGTCAGGAAGATGATGGCGAGCAGCGGGACGTTCTTGAACACCTCGGTGTAGACGGCGGCGAGGGCGCGCGCCGGCCAGGCCCTGCTGAGCCGCAGCAGCGCCACGGCCAGGCCGAGCAGCACCGCCCCAGCGAAGCCGGCGGCCGTGTAGGACACGGTGCGTCCGAGCGCGGCGATCAGATCGGGCCGGTAGTCGGACCAGGGAACCTCGAAGAGACCGGACATGGCGGCTGCTTTCACTGGGCTTTCACTGGGCGATGGACGGGGGCGTCCAGTCCTTGGGCCGGTCCACGCCGCGGCGTGCCGTGGCGACGTCGGCGGCGGGCACGAGGAACTGTTCCGGGTCACCGCCGTACTTGCGGACGAGCTTGTCCAGCTCGCCGTTCTCGTACATGGCGTCGATCTGCGCGGAGATCGCCCGCTCCAGCTTGGTGGCCTTCTTCGGCAGGTAGAAGCCGGTCTGGTACGGCTGGAAGTACGCGTAGGCGGGCTTGGCCTTCACCTGCGCGGCGGTCGGCGGCGTCAGGTACTGGGTGTCGATCTTCAGCTCCGGACGCTGTTTCTGCGCCGCGATGATGATCAGCGGGTCGAGGAAGCCGACGTCGACCCGGCCCGCGCCCAGGTCGTCGAAGACGCCGTTGGCGTCGGGGTAGGCGTGCAGCTCGGCTCCTGGCACGGCCTGGATGGACTTGACCCAGACGTAGCCCTCGACGGTGCCCAGGTTCAGGCCCTCCAGGTCACCGACCGTCTTGTACGACTTGCCGCTGCGGACGGCCATCGCCGGGGGCGAGTAGTAGGGCGGGTCGGTGAACAGCCCCTGTTGCTGCCGGTCGGCGGACCAGGCGACGCCGCCGATGGTGATGTCGACCCGGCGGGACTGCACCCCGGCGAGCATGCCGGCGAAGTCGGTCACCTCGGGCTCGACCTTCAGGCCCAGCTTCTTGGCGGCGTAGGCGAGGATGTCGCCGTCGAGTCCGACGACTCTGCCCCCCTGGACGCTGGTGTAGGGGGCGTAGGGCTGGACGGCGACCTTGAGGACGCCGGGCGTGAGCGTGCCCAGTGCGGCGGTCTCGGCGGACACGTTCTTCGGGGCGTCGTCCCCGCCCGAGCCGCAGGCGGCGGTGGACATCAGGAGCATCGCGGACAAAGCGAGAGCGAGCGAGCGCACACGGATCATCGGCTCGGGCCTTCCGTCTCGGTGCTGAAGGATCCCGCCGATTCACCGGACACCGTGCACCCGGCGGGGAGGTGGTGAGGCCCATACGCTAGGCACAGGCCCGCCGCGCGTCACCGTTCACTTCGTACGAACTTGTCGCATGAATCCCCGCCTCCCCTGTACGGTGCGTCCAACCCGGACCGCCCCTGGCGGGAGGAATCGCCCATGCTGAGCCCGTCACTCGCGCAGGAGATCGCCGGGGACACCTCCGCGGTCATCGGCTTCAACGTGCTGATCACCGACGCGGAGGGCATGGTCATCGGCAGCGGCGACAGCAGCCGCGTCGGCACCTTCCACGAGGCGTCCGTCGAGGTCGTCCGCACCAAGGAACCGGCCACGCACAATGCGTCACAGGCCCAGTCGCTGCGCGGGGTCCGGCCCGGGATCACCCTGCCCCTGGTCACGGACGGGCGGGCGGTGGGGACCGTCGGGATCACCGGCACCCCCGCGCAGGTGGGCCGCTTCGGGCTGCTGGTGAAGCGGCAGACGGAGATCCTGATCCGGGAGTCGGTGATGCTGCGCTCCCGGCTGCTCGCCGAGCGGGCGGCCGAGAAACTGCTCACCGACATCGCCGCGTACGACCCGCTGGTCGTGGAGGGCGACCTCCTGCTGTTCCGGGCCGCCGACCTCGGCTTCGACCTGCGGCTGCGCCGGGTCGCGGTGGCCTTCGAGGTGACCGTGCCGGACCCGGGTGCGCGCCGGGGCGGCCGGGCGCGGGACGTGGCACTGGTCCGCTCGGAGCTGCTGCGTACGGTCCGCGACGTCTTCGCCGACCCGCAGGACATCGTCGCGGGCACGGCTCCCGGCTGGATCGGTGTCCTGCACCGGCTGCCGGCCCGGGCCCCGGCGGACGCTCCGGCCGCCGACTGCCGCCGCGTCACGGACGTCATCGCCGCCCAGGACGGGCTCACCGCCCGCGCCGGCATCGGCGAACCGGCCACGTCCGTCGGCGGTCTGCACGACTCCTACCAGGACGCCTGCGACGCGCTGCGCCTGGGCGCCCGGGTGGACGGCGGCTCCACCGTCCACTCGATCGGCGATCTGCGGGTCCACCAGCTCCTGGCGGCGGTGAGCCAGTCCGCCCGCACCCGGCTGCTGGACCTGACCGCCGCACGGTTGCGGCAGCAGCCGGACTGGCCGGTCCTGCGCGACACGATCACCGCCTGGTGCGAGAGCGGCTTCAACCTCGTACGGGCCTCCGCCGCGCTGCACATCCACCGCAACACCGTCGTCTACCGCATGAACAAGATCGAGCAGCTCACCGGCCGCCCGCTGCGCGAGCACCGGACGGCCATGGCCCTGTACCTGGCGTGCCTGGCCGACCGGCTGGGCGGCCCGGACCGCTGACCGTCCGCCTCAGGCCGTACGCCCCGCCACCAGCCACCTCGACGGCAGCTCGATACGCCTGCCGTCGGAGTGGAACTCCGTGGTCACCAGGGGCAGTTCGCCGCCCGCCAGGACGGCGAGACCGGCCGAGCGCAGGTATTCGGGTACGGCCTCGTCGGAGACCTCACCGGGTGCGAGGCCGTGCCGGAACACGGGCGCGAGCTTGGGCGGCGGACCGGCCGGACCGCTCGCCAGCCCCGTCAGCACGGACTTGGCCGCCCCCGAGAGCTCCACGAGGAAGGCCCGGCCCCGGTCGCCGACCAGTGTGGCGATCCCGTCCACCAGCGGCTGCCGGTCGTCCGGCTCGCACTGGTGCAGGACGCCCCGCATGTAGACGTTGGTGTCGCCGAGCTCCGCGTGCAGGGCCTGCGCCGCGCTCTTGTCGGCGGCGTCCAGCTGCCGGTACGCCGCCTGCCCCGCCGGGTCGGCCCGCCGGGCGTGGTCGAGGGCCGCGGCGGACAGGTCGGCGCCCACGACCCGGGGGAAGCGGTCGGCGAGGAAGCGGGTCTGGGTGCCGTTGCCGCAGCCGAGATCCACCAGCGGCAGCGCGGGATCGGCCAGGTGCGGTTCGAACAGGGCGAGATGCGGGCCGACGGTCACGGCCGGCTCGGCGTCCCACATCACCGCCCCCGGTTCGTCGGACGCCTCCCGCCAGAACCCCTCCCAGGCCGCCCGGTACCGACTCGTCACGCTCATTGCCCAACTCCCCAGGGTGTCGACGCGGTGGTGTTCAGCGGCGCGGCAGGGTGAGCTCGAACCAGACCGTCTTGCCGGCCTTGGTCCGGCTGGTGCCCCACTCGCGGGACAGCGTGCTGACGACCCGCAGACCGCGCCCGACGTCGTCGAGCGGGCCCGTGCCGAGCAGCGTCGGCAGCTCGTGGTCGTCGTCGTCCACCTCGCACAGCAGGGTGTCGCCGCGGACCAGGCGCAGTTCGACGGGGCGGGCGTGCGCGTACCGTACGGCGTTGGTGACGAGTTCGCTGACCATCAGCTCGGCGGGCGCGACCAGCTTCGCCAGGCCCCAGTCGTGCAGTTGCTCGCGGACCACCGCGCGGGCCCGGCCGACCTCGGACGGGTCGAGGGCGAGCCGCCACTCGGCCACGTCGTCCGGTTCGATGCCGTTCAGGCGGGCCATCAGCAGCGCCACGTCGTCCTTGCGGCCGCCACACGTGTTGAGGGACCTGATGATCGTGTCGCAGGCGTCGTCCATCGAGGCGGCCGGGTGGGCGGCGGATGCGCACAGGGTCGCGAGACCCACGCCGATGTCCTCGCCGCGCACCTCGACCAGCCCGTCGGTGCACATCACCAGCCGGTCGCCGGGCCCCACGCGCACCCGTACCGCCTCGAAGGGCACCCCGCCGACGCCGATGGGCGCTCCGGTGGGCAGGTCGAGCAGTTCGCTGCGCCCGTCGTCGGCGCGGACCAGGACGGGCGGGATGTGACCGGCGTTGGCGAGGTGCAGTTCGCTCGCGATCGGGTCGTACACGGCGTACAGGCAGGTCGCGAGGTAGGTGTCGCCGAGGCGCTGGGCGAGGTCGTCGAGGTTGCGCAGCAGCTGGGCGGGCGGCAGGTCGAGCCCGGCCATGGTCTGCACGGCCGTGCGCAACTGGCCCATCATGGCGGCCGAGTTCAGCCCGTGGCCCATGACGTCGCCGACGACGAACGCGGTGCGGCCGCCGGGCAGCTTCACCGCGTCGAACCAGTCGCCGCCGATCCGCCCGAGCAGCGTGCCCGGCAGATAGCGGGTGGCGATGTCACAGCCGGCCATGCGGGGCGGGATGTGCGGCAGCATGCTGTCCTGGAGCGTCTCGGCGACGTTCTCCTGGTAGGTGTACATGCGCGCGTTGTCGAGCACGAGGCCGGCGCGGGCGGCGAGTTCGGCGCCGGTGACACGGTCCATGTCGTTGAAGACCGGCCGTTCCGGGTGCCGCAGCAGGATCATGAAGCCCAGCACGACGTGGCGGGCCTTCAGGGGGACGATCAGCATGGAGCGGCCCGTGATGAGCGGCCGGATGTCGCGCTTCTCGAACTGCGCGGCGATGGCGTGGCCCATCTCCTCGCTGATGCGCGGCACGAGCACGGGCTCGCCGGTCGTCATGCACTGGAAGAACGGCGTGTGCGCCGGGAACGGCATGGCCTCGCCGACGGGCACGACGTCGTCCCAGCGGCCGGGTTCGTCGGTGTGCTCGACGGCGACCCGGTGCCACATGGTCGTCGTGTCGGGCACGCCCTCGGGGAACCCCTCGCCGGCGACGACCTGTTCGCGCAGGTAGGTCCCGGCGACGTCGGTGAAGCGGGGCACGACGGCCCTGCTGACCTCGAGGATCGTGCGGGACAGGTCGAGGGAGGTGCCGATGCGGCCGCTGACCTCGTTGAGGAACTCCAGGCGCTCGCGGACGGCGGCGTACTCGAGGTCCTCGCCCTCGTCCCGCAGCTCCTGCGGGACGGGCTCGCCGGCGGCCAGGGCCCGCGCGGCCCGTTCCCGGCGTGCCTTGCGCTCGGCGCGCCGGGCGACGCCCCAGTCGGGCGTGACGGGCACCCGCTCGTTCTTGCTGAACTCCAGGACGGGGTAACCGAGTTCGAGGACCTGCGCGACGATGCGGGCGCTCTCGCCGACGCTCATGCTGGGCAGGATCTCGGGGAGCCGGCGGGCGAGGTCCTCCGACCCGGGGAAGTCGGTGTGCAGCGCGAAGCCGGGCGCGATCCGCTCGACCGCCCCGTCGGTGCCGCCGGCGCGCAGCCCGTCCGCGTCGGCGGCCAGCACGAGCAGCCGCTCGGGTCCGGGGCCGACCAAGGGGTAGGCCCACCACAGGACGTCGACCCGGTCGCTGCCGGGTGCGGTGAGCCGGGCGCGGCCCGCCGCCGGGTAGGACAGCCCGCCGTCGAGGGACGCTCCGAGGCCGGGGCCGAGTCCGTCGTGGGCCCCGTGAAGGGCGGTGTCCTGGTCCTCGGGGAGTGCGCCGGAGACGGGGAGCAGGTCGAGGGCCGGGCGGCCGATGGCCTCGTCCTTGGGGACGCCGAACAGGCGCCGTGCGCCGGTGCTCCAGTGCGACACGAGGCCTTCGCGGTCGATGACGACCACGGCCAGGGGGACCCGGCCGGGCTCGCCGGCTTCCGTCACCGTGCGGTGCCCGGCTGCGGGGGCGGCGGGTTGGTCCCTCTCGGTGTCACGGTCCATGGCCCAGGCCCTCTCTCCCCACGGATCCGCAAGATCTGTGCCGGCGTCACCACCGTACGGCGACCGCCGGTTGCCATGTGCGGCAATGGGGGAATTCCTCGCGCGGGGTTCGCACCGGCGTGCGACCCCGCGCGCCGGTGCGGTTCAGTCCTCGTGTCCCAGCTGGAGGTCCCGCTCCGTGCGGCCGCCTCCGGCCACCTGGAGCACGGTGGCGACGGGCGGGTAACCGGCCGCGATGACGGTGTACTCGCCGGAGGACAGGTCGACGAACCGGTACGTGCCGTCAGGCCCGGTGGTGAGGGTGTCGACGACGTTGCCCGCCACGTCGAGCAGCGTCACCCGCGCGTCCTCCACAGGCCGGCCGCCGCCCGCCCGGACGGTGCCGCGCAGGACGGCGCCGCCGGCCAGTTCGATGTCCCGGCGGGTCTCGCGGGCGGCCTGCACGGTGACGGGCAGTGCGGCCGGGCGGAACGCGGGGGCGCTGGCGGCGAGGGTGTACTCGCCGGCCACCAGATCGGTGATGACGTAGCCGCCCTCGCGGCCGCTGCGGGTGGTGGCCACGACCTCGCCGTGCGCATTGGTGAGGGTGACGCCGGCGTCCCGTACCGGCGTGCCGTCGGCGGTGACCACGCTGCCCACGAGGTTCCCGGCGCCGCCGAGGACGATGTCCAGTTCGACGGGGCGCTCGCCGACGGTCACGGAGACCGCCTGCGGCTGGTGGCCGCCCGCGGCGGCGATCAGCACGTAGGCGCCGGGGCCCGGTGTGGCCAGCGCGTAGCGTCCGTCCTCGCCGCTCGCGCCGCGTCCGGTCTGCTGCCCGGTGACGTCGATGAGAGTGAGGGCGGCGCGGGGCACGACGGTCCCGTCGTGGTGCTGCACCGAGCCGCACACGGGGACGCCGGGGGCGTACGCGGCGCGCGCCTGCGGGATCGAGGTGGTCCCCGGCGCCGTGTCCGGGTCGGTGGCGGAGGCGTTGTGGGACACCAGGGGTTTCTCCTTGAGGAAGAAGGCGATGACCAGCCCGAGGACCAGCACCGGCACCAGGTAGAGGAAGATCCGCGGCATGGCGTCGGCGTGCGCCCGGATGTAGCCGTCGCGCAGCTCCGGGGGCAGGGCGTGCACGAGCTGCGGGGTGATGGACTCGGTGTCCGGCAGTCCGGTGCGCGCACGCCCGGGAAGGCTCTCGGTCAGGGCGTCGGCGAGCCGGTCGGCGAGGAGCGCGCCGAAGACGGCGGCTCCGGCACTGCCGCCGATCTGCCGGAAGTAGTTGTTGGCGCTGGTGGCGGTGCCGAGGTCGGCGGGGCGCACGGAGTTCTGCACGGCGAGGATCAGGACCGGCATCACCATGCCGATGCCCGCGCCGAGGACGGCCGTCCAGATGCTGTAGTGCAGCCGGGGCGTGTCGGCGTCGAGGCGGGACAGCAGCCACATGCCGGCGACGGAGAGGGCGCAGCCGAGGATCGGGTAGGCCTTGTAGCGGCCGGTGTGGCTGATGAGCTGCCCGGCGATGACCGAGGCGCCGACGATGCCCGCCGTCATGGGCAGCATGAGCAGGCCCGACTCGGTGGCGGAGGCCCCGTCGACCATCTGGAGGTAGGTCGGCAGATAGCTGGCGGCGCCGAACAGCCCGGCTCCGATCACCAGGCCCACCAGGCCGGTGACGTTGAACACGGAGTCCCTGAACAGCCGCAGCGGGATGAGGGGTTCGGCGGCGAAGTGCTCGGTGACGAGAAAGAGGACGGCCGCCACGGCCGCCCCCGCGCCGAGGCCGAGGATCATGCGCGAGTCCCAGGCGTACTCCGTGCCGCCCCAGCTGGTCAGCAGGACCAGGCAGGTGGAGGCGGCGGTCAGCAGCAGCGCGCCGAGGAGGTCCAGCCGGGCCTTGCGTGCCGGTTTCGGCAACTTCAGCGCGATGGCGACGACGACCAGGGTGACCAGGCCGAAGGGCACGTTGACGTAGAAGCACCAGCGCCAGGAGAGGTGGTCGGTGAAGTAGCCGCCGAGCAGGGGTCCGGCCACGGACGCGAGGCCGAAGGCGGCGCCGATCAGGCCCATGTAGCGGCCGCGCTGCCGGGCGGGCACGATGTCCGCGATGATCGCCTGAACACCGATCATGAGCCCGCCCGCGCCGACGCCCTGGAGGGCGCGGAAGGCGATGAGCTGGTCCATGGTCTGCGCCCGGCCCGCGAGCGCGGAGCCGACGACGAAGACGACGATCGCGAACTGGAAGACGCCCTTGCGGCCGAGCAGGTCGCCCAGCTTGCCGTAGACCGGCAGTCCGACGGTCGCGGTGAGCAGGTAGGCGGTGATCGCCCAGGACATCCGGTCCAGGCCGTGCAGCTCACCGACGATCTTCGGGAGCGCGGTGGCGACGATCATCTGCTCCAGGGCGGCCAGGAGCAGGGCCAGAAGGAGCGCGAGGAAGACCAACCGCACCCGGCGCGGGCTCAGTTCGGCGGCCGGGGCTTGTGGTGGCGCGGGAGGTCCGGGAGGTGCCACCGCCGGTTCGTCCTGCGCCAGAGTGATCCCGCCCACCTACCGCTCCCCTCGTCGCGCTGCCGCACAATTCCCACGTAAAAGCGACAACTACGAGCAAGCGCGACGAGTTACGGCACAGGAGCGAGCCGTACGGAGATCACTCGAACCGGTGAGGGGCACAACGGCCCCTGGGCGTTTGAGCCTTGGGGAGGCTACTTCTCGACCTCGGCGGCGAGCCGGGCGAGCAGCGCGTCGTAGATCCGGCCGAGACCCTTGGGCGCGAAGGTCTTCTCGAAGAAGCCGCCGATGCCGCCGGCGCCGGTCCAGGTGGTGGTCACGACCACCCGGGACTTGCCGTCGCCGGCCGGAGTGACCCGCCAGGTGGTGACCATGGAGGAGTTGCGGTCCTTCTCGACCAGCTCGCCGTCGGTGGGCTCGCTGACCTCCAGGAGGCAGTCGCGCACCCGCTTGCTGGTGGCCTGGAGCTTCCAGTGGACGAGGGTGCCCTCGCCGTCACCGCCCTCCCGGACCTCGTACTCGCTGAACTGCTCGGGCAGCAGCTTCGCGCGCGTGCCGCTGTAGTCGGCGAGGGCGTCGAACACCGTCTCCGCGTCCGCCGCGACGATCCGCTCCGTAGTGGCCTCGACCTGCGCCATCGCTTTCCTCCAGGACATGGGTTCTCGGGGGTTGGGGGCAAGCCAACCACCCCGCTGCCCGGCCCCCCAAATCGGGGTCGCCCAACCCGGTCGAACACGTTCGGAAAACACCCTCGCACGATCAAGGGAACATGTGTTCTATTCTGTGGGCAGTGCTACCGAGGAGGCGTCATGCGCTGGGACAACCTCACCGAGGACTCCGAACACAGCCGGGCCGACGCCGCGCTGTTCGGCGCGGACGCCGTGACCACCCGCACCTTCGACACGCCGGAGTTCCGTGGGATCACCTTCCACGAGGTCCGGGCCCGCTCGATCATCAACCGGGTGCCGGCGGTCTCCCGGATGTCGTTCCAGTGGACGGTCAACCCCTATCGCGGCTGCTCACACGCGTGTGTGTACTGCTTCGCACGCAAGACGCACAGCTATCTCGACCTCGACACGGGCCTGGGCTTCGACTCCCAGATCGTGGTCAAGATCAACGCGCCCGAGCTGCTGCGCCGCCAGCTCGGCTCGCGCCGCTGGCAGGGCGAGCACATCGCGATGGGCACGAACGTGGACTGCTACCAGCGCGCCGAGGGCCGCTACCGCCTGATGCCGGGCATCATCTCGGCCCTGCGCGACCACGCGAACCCCTTCTCGATCCTGACCAAGGGCACGCTCATCCTGCGCGACCTGGACCTGATCAAGCAGGCCGCGGAGGTGACCGACGTCGGCATCTCCGTCTCGGTCGGCTTCACGGACCAGGAGCTTTGGCGCACCGTCGAGCCGGGCACGCCCGCGCCCGAGCGGCGCCTGGAGGTCGTACGGACCTTCGGCGAGCACGGCATCGGCTGCGGTGTACTGATGGCACCGGTGATCCCGTTCCTGAGCGACCAGCCGGCCCAACTGCGGGCCGCCGTGCGGGCGATCGCGGCCTCCGGCGCCACCTCCGTCACCCCGCTGGTGCTGCATCTGCGGCCCGGCGCCCGCGAGTGGTTCATGGCCTGGCTGGAGCAGCACCACCCGCACCTGGTGCCTCGCTATCAGCGGCTGTACGCGGAGGGCTCCTACGCCCCGAAGTGGTACCAGCGCCGGATCACCCGTCAGGTGCACGAGCTGGCTGAGGAGTACGGCATCGGGCCCTCGCGCGCGCAGACGCCGCGCCGGATCCGGCCGCCCGAACCGGCCGAGCCACCGACGTCCGAGCCGACCCAACTGTCGCTCATATAGGAGCGTTCGAGCGCATCCAGCGACCCAATCGGGTCAAGTCTTGACGGAACACGTTCTTCCAGAGCCGCTTGCCGGGACGAATCGGCGAGGACCGTGAACCCCGCGGCCCGCGCCCTCCGTCCTGGAAGGACTCCATGAGAACACGCGCAGCCGTGCTGTGCGGCGCCGCCGTCGCGCTGGCCGGGAGCCTTACGGCCGTGCCCGCCGAGGCGAGCGCACCGCACTCCGCAAAGACCTTTCGCCCTGTGAAACCCACCTGGAAGAAGTGCGGCACCACCGACTATCCGATGCTCCAGTGCGCGTCCCTCAAGGTGCCGCTCGACCACGCGAACCCGCGCGGTCGGCAGATCACCCTCGCGCTGTCCCGTGTCCCGCACACCGCCGCGAAGTTCCAGGGCCCGCTGCTGGTCAACCCCGGCGGTCCCGGCGGCGACGGTCTGACGCTCGCCGGTTTCGTCGCGAACTCGCTGCCCAAGGAGGTCGCGGCTCAGTACGACATCATCGGCTTCGACCCGCGCGGAGTGGGCGCGAGCAAGCCCGCCCTCGACTGCAAGCCGGGCCACTTCGGCCCCGTGCGCCCGGACTCCGTACCGGCCACGCCCGAGGCCGAGCGGGCCAACCTCGCCCGCGCCAAGTCCTTCGCCGCCGCCTGCACCAAGAAGTACGGGCATCTGCTGCCGCACATCAATACGGTCAGCGCCGCGCACGACATCGATGCGATCCGGCAGGCACTGGGCGCCAGGAAGATCAACTACTTCGGCTACTCGTACGGCACCTACCTGGGCTCGGTCTACGCCAAGCTGTACCCGCAGCGGGTCCGGCGCCTGGTCCTGGACTCGATCGCCGACCCCACCGACGTGTGGTACGCCGCCAACCTCAACCAGGACCACGCCTTCAACGACCGCCACCGCGCCTTCATGGCCTGGGTCGCCAAGTACGACGCGCGATACAGGCTCGGCACCGATCCGGAGAAGATCGAAGCCGCCTGGTACGCGATGCGGGCGGCCCTCGCCAGGAATCCGGCGGGTGGCAAGGTAGGCGCCTCGGAGCTGGAGGACACCTTCGTCCCGGGCAGCTACTACAACGGCTACTGGCCCTACCTGGCGGAGGCGTTCGCGGCGTACGTGAACCACAAGAACACCGGCCCGCTGGTCGAGGTGTACAAGCACTTCGGCGCGGTCGACGCCGCCGACGACAACAGCTACAGCATCTACACCTCGGTGCAGTGCCGGGACGCCTTCTGGCCGCGCGACTGGCACCAGTGGCGCAAGGACAACTGGGCGGCGTACGAGAAGGCGCCGTTCATGACCTGGAACAACGCCTGGTACAACGCGCCGTGCGCGTTCTGGCCGACCGACTCGGCCCAGCCGATGAGCATCGCCAACGGCAAGCTGCCGCCGGCACTGCTCTTCCAGGCGACGAACGACGCGGCCACTCCCTACGAGGGCGGCGTCACCGTCCACGAGCTGCTCGCGGGCTCCAGCCTGGTGGTCGAGCAGGGCGGTGGCAACCACGGCATCACGCTGAGCGGGAACGCCTGCCTGGACAAGTACCTGGCGGCCTACCTGTCCGACGGCACCGTGCCGCGCGGCCTCGGCACGCGGGATGCGGTGTGCGACGCCCTGCCGGACCCCAAGCCGCTGACGTCGAAGGCGGCGTCGATGTCCGCCCGCGGCTCGACACTGCACCGCCTGCTCGGCTTCCGCGGCTGAGAGCACGGGTGCGGCCGGGGAAACCTCCGTCGCGCAGCCTTCGATTGCCTGATGGCGGAGGCGATCTCGGCCGTGGCCCACCATGGGCCCATGAATGAGTCGACCAGAACACGGAAGCTCCTGATACGGGAGATGACGCTCGCCGACTGCGACCGCGTCGCGGAGATCCGCGTCCGCGGCTGGCAGAGCGCGTACCGGGGGCTGATACCGCAGTCCCACCTGGACGGGCTCAGCGTCGCGGAGGACGCCGAGCGTCATCGCGTGCACCTGGCCCAGGCCGACGGGAGCGTGGTGAACCTGGTCGCCGAGGACACCGGCGGCGATGTCGTGGGCTGGGCCTGCCACGGGCCGTACCGGGACGGTGAACTCCGCACCGCCGACGCCGAGTTGTATGCCGTCTACGTCCACCCCGGGCAGGTGGGACGCGGCGCGGGGCAGGCCCTCCTCGCGGAGTCCGTCGCGCGCTGCGCGGCCGCGGGCCACGGCCGTCTGCTCCTGTGGGTCCTCAAGGAGAACGGCCGGGCTCGCCGCTTCTACGAACGGGCCGGCTTCCACGCGGACGGCGCCGAGGAACCCTTCGAGGTGGACGGTGTCGTGGTCCCGGAGGTGCGGTACGCGCGCGCACTCCCCCGCTGATCTCACCTCTGTTTCGGAATCCGCCCCAGCGCCCGCACCGCCGCCTCCGCCAGCACCGGATGCGCGAGGGCCTCGTTCAGTACGGGTCTGGCCCGGCCGTCGCCCAGCGTGCCGAGCCCGTCCACGCAGGCGAGGGCCACCCGGCGGTACGGGTCGTGCGGGCGCAGCCGTCGCTGGAGGGTGGTGATCAGGGCGGGCACGGCCTCCGGGGCGCGCAGTTCGACCAGGAGCCGGACCGGCTGCAGGGCGTAGGCGACCCGCAGTTCGTTGGTGGCGAGGGCGGCGGCCGCGCGGGCGGTGCGCGGGTCGCCGAGGCGGGCGAGGGCGTAGGCGGCGGAGGCGCAGCGCGGCGGATCGCGGTGGTTGAGCAGCAGCACCAGGGACTCGAAGGACCGCCGGTCCTCGGCGAGCCCGAGCCGGAAGGCGGCCAGCTCCCTCGCCCACAAGGGCTGCCCGGGTTCGGTCAGCACCGCGGCCAGGGCGTCGAGGTCGTCGGTCGCCACGAGCCGCTCGAAGGCGGGCGACGCCCCCGACTCCTGCCGTAAGCGCTCCGTGAGTGATCGCAACTCTTCGTCCATGAGTGAGAGATTAGAGGCGCCCCGAGCTGCGCGGGACGTACATCACAAACACGAGGGCTGGCGTGCTCGTTACCCGCCAGTTAAGCTCAGACGAGCGAGTTACCCACTCGTATCTCCTCGCGGCGGTCTGGTGACGCGGCCACCGCGAGAGCAGTCGGTTCGGTGCCTCAGGTACCGCAGTACGACTCGGCCCCGGGACAGGGCCGGTCGGAACAGCCGCTCGCCCCGGGCGTGTGCACGCCCGCGGAGACGGCACCGGGCGTGTGCGCTCAGCAGCCCGGCCAACACCCGCACTTCACACGCACCCGGTGCGCCCGGGACCCCGGCTCCTGCCGGGCCGTACTCGGCGTACCCGGGACGCGTTCCCCGTCGTCACCCTCATTCCTGGAGTCCCGCGATGGCCACTCCCCTTTCCGACCCGTCCCTGTCCCCGCTGCGCACCATCGCAGTCGTCGGCCTCGGCACGATGGGCACCGGCATCGCCGAGGTCCTCGCCAAGGCCGGCCGCGAGGTCGTCGGCATCGACATCAGCGAGGCCCAGGCCGCGAAGTGCGTCGCCGCCCTGGAGTCCTCCACCGCCCGCGGCGTCGAGCGCGGCCGGCTGACCGAGCAGGACCGCGCGGAGATCCTGGACCGCGTCCGTACCTCCACCGACCTGCGGGCCGCGGCCGACGCCGACCTGGTCATCGAGGTGGCGCCGGAGTCGTACGAGGTCAAGCACCAGATCTTCCGGGAACTCGACGGGATCGTGCGCCCCGAGACGATCATGGCGACCGGCACCAACGCCCTGTCCGTCACCCGGCTCGCCGCCGACTCGGCCCGTCCGGAGCGGGTGCTGGGCCTGCACTTCTTCAACCCGGCCCCGGCGATGCGGCTGGTCGAGGTCGTCTCCTCGGTGCTGACCGCCCCGGCCGCCGTCGCGGCGGTCACCGATCTCGCCCTGGACCTGGGCAAGGAGCCCGTCGCCGTCGGCGACCGCCCCGGCTTCGTCGCCGACGGCCTGCTGTTCGGCTACCTCAACCAGGCCGCCGCGATGTACGAGGCGAAGTACGCCTCCCGTGAGGACATCGACGCCGCGATGCGGCTGGGCTGCGGCCTGCCGATGGGCCCGCTGGCACTGCTCGACCTGATCGGCGTCGACACCGCCCGCACCGTCCTGGAGGCCATGTACGCCGCGTCCCGCGACCGGCTGCACGCCCCGGCGCCGATCCTCAAGCAGCTGAGCGAGGCGGGCCTGACCGGCCGCAAGGCGGGACGCGGGTTCTACACCTACGAGGCGCCGGGCAGCGGCACCGTCGTGCCGGACGCTCTGACCCCGCTGGAGGGCGGGAACCCGGCCCCGGGCCGGGAGGTCCGCTCGGTGGGTGTCGCGGGCTCGGGGACCATGGCTTCCGGTATCGCCGAGGTGTTCGCCAAGGCCGGGTACGAGGTGGTCCTCGCCGCCCGCAGCGAGGAGAAGGCCCAGGCCGCGAAGACCCGCATCGGCAAGTCCCTGTCCCGCTCGGTCGACAAGGGCCGGATGACCGCCGAGGCCGCCGCGCAGACCCTGGACCGGATAACTCCGGCGGGCTCCTACGACGCCTTCGCCGAGGTCGACCTGGCCGTGGAGGCCGTCGCCGAAGACCTGGAGGTCAAGCGGCAGTTGTTCGCGGCGCTGGACAAGGTCTGCAAGCCGGGCGCGGTCCTGGCCACCACCACCTCGTCCCTGCCGGTCGTGGCCTGCGCCCGGGCCACCTCGCGCCCGCAGGACGTGATCGGCATGCACTTCTTCAACCCGGCGCCGGCCATGAAGCTGGTCGAGGTCGTCCGTACGGTCCTGACGGCCGACGACGTGCACGCGACGGTCCGCGAGGTCTGCGGCCGGATCAGGAAGCACGCGGTCGACTGCGGCGACCGGGCGGGCTTCATCGTGAACGCGCTGCTCTTCCCGTACCTGAACAACGCGATCAAGATGGTGCAGGAGCACTACGCGTCGCTCGACGACATCGACGCGGCGATGAAGCTGGGCGGCGGTTACCCGATGGGCCCGTTCGAACTGCTGGACGTGGTCGGGCTCGACGTCTCGCTCGCCATCGAGAAGGTCCTGCACCGCGAGTTCCGCGACCCGGGGCTCGCCCCGGCGCCGCTCCTGGAGCACCTGGTGGCCGCGGGCTGCCTCGGCCGCAAGACCGGCCGTGGCTTCCGCGAATATGCCAAGCGCTGAGGGTCCCGGCGACTGGTTCCGGTCCGGCGGGCGGTGGGGCGGTCTGCTCGGACCGGACCGGTCCCCGCCGCCCCCGGGCGGCGGCGGAGCACCAGGTCATGCGCAGCGAGCTGCGCACATGCAGTACGTTCAGGGCATGTCCCAGCCCGCCAAGTCCTCACGTACACCAGCTGCGACCGACGCGCCGGAAACCGCCGCAGGCTCTCGCGCCGCCGCCCAGCGGCTCAAGATGCGCCGGGAACTGGCGGCCGCCGCGATGGAGCTGTTCGCGACCAAGGGGTACGAGGCGACCACCGTCGACGAGATCGCGGCCCAGGCCGGGGTCGCCCGCCGCACCTTCTTCCGCCACTTCCGTTCCAAGGAAGAGGCGATCTTCCCCGACCACGACGACACCCTGGTCCGGGCCGAGGCGGTGCTCAACGCCGCGCCCGCGCACGAGCATCCGCTCGACACGGTGTGCCGCGGCATCAAGGAAGTCATGAAGATGTACGCGGCCCGGCCGGAGATCTCGGTCGCCCGCTACAAGCTGACGCGCGAGGTGCCCACGCTCCGCGAGGCGGAGATCGCGTCGGTGGCCCGCTACGAGCGCCTGTTCACCCGCTATCTCCTCGGCCACTTCGACGAGCGCGCGCACGCCGACGACGCCAATGACGACCCGCTGCTCGCGGAGGTCGCCGCGTCCGCCGTCGTCACCGCCCACAACCACGTCCTGCGGCGCTGGCTGCGGGCGGGCGGGCAGGGTGACGTGGAGGCGCAGCTGGACCACGCCTTCGCGATCGTGCGCAAGACGTTCGGCACGGGGATCGGGGCCGGGCGCTCCACGGAGTCGCAGCCGGCCGCGGCCACGGCTTCGGCGCAGGGCGAGGTGCTGGTGACCGTCGCCCGTACCGACGCCCCGCTGGACGAGGTCATGCGGACGATCGAGCAGGCACTCAAGGAGCGCTGAGCTCCCTTCGCCCGTGTGATGACGGCCACCCTTCGGGGTGGCCGTTTTGGCATGTCAGGGATGGTTTTGCAGGCCCTTGACGAGGCCGTTCGATCGATCATCGCTCATTTGTTACGTAAAGATTTCATCTGAGAGAAACTTCTGGCACTCAGTGCCTTGCGAGGTGACACGCGGTGTCATACGTTGAAGAGGTCCGGGCGATGTCCCAGCAAGCCCAGCGCCTGCCCGTCCGGACGCCTGCGTCACAGGCAACCTCCCGCGCCACCAGCGCTGCCGAACAGCACCACCGCCGAACCGACGGCACACCCTCAACCCTCAGCAGCACCGACGTAACCATCGGCGCCCCTCCCTCAGGGCGCTCACCGCCGGAGGCAACACCGTGACCGTTAAGGACATCCTGGCCGCGATCCAGTCGCCCGACTCCACGTCGGAGGACTTCGCCGCCCTCCCGCTCCCCGAGTCGTACCGCGCGATCACCGTGCACAAGGACGAGACGGAGATGTTCGCCGGGCTCTCCACGCGCGACAAGGACCCCCGCAAGTCGATCCACCTGGACGAGGTGCCGCTGCCCGAGCTCGGCCCGGGCGAGGCGCTGGTCGCCGTGATGGCCTCGTCGGTCAACTACAACTCGGTGTGGACGTCGATCTTCGAGCCGCTGTCCACGTTCGGGTTCCTGGAGCGCTACGGCCGCACCAGTGAGCTGGCCAAGCGCCACGACCTGCCCTACCACATCATCGGCTCCGACCTCGCGGGCGTCGTCCTGCGCACCGGCCCGGGCGTCAACGCCTGGCACCCCGGCGACGAGGTCGTCGCGCACTGCCTCAGCGTGGAGCTGGAGTCCAGCGACGGCCACAACGACACGATGCTCGACCCCGAACAGCGCATCTGGGGCTTCGAGACGAACTTCGGCGGCCTCGCCGAGATCGCCCTGGTCAAGTCCAACCAGCTGATGCCCAAGCCCGACCACCTCAGCTGGGAGGAGGCCGCCGCCCCCGGCCTGGTCAACTCCACCGCCTACCGCCAGCTGGTCTCCCGCAACGGCGCCGGCATGAAGCAGGGCGACAACGTGCTGATCTGGGGCGCGAGCGGCGGACTCGGCAGTTACGCCACGCAGTTCGCGCTGGCCGGCGGCGCCAACCCCATCTGTGTCGTGTCCTCGCCGCAGAAGGCCGAGATCTGCCGGGCGATGGGCGCCGAGGCGATCATCGACCGCAACGCCGAGGGCTACAAGTTCTGGAAGGACGAGAACACCCAGGACCCGAAGGAGTGGAAGCGCTTCGGCAAGCGCATCCGCGAGCTCACCGGCGGGGAGGACATCGACATCGTCTTCGAGCACCCCGGCCGCGAGACCTTCGGCGCGAGCGTCTTCGTGACCCGCAAGGGCGGCACCATCACCACCTGCGCCTCCACCTCGGGCTACATGCACGAGTACGACAACCGCTACCTGTGGATGTCGCTGAAGCGCATCATCGGCTCGCACTTCGCCAACTACCGCGAGGCCTGGGAGGCCAACCGGCTCATCGCGAAGGGAAAGATCCACCCGACCCTGTCGAAGGTGTACTCCCTGGAGGACACCGGGCAGGCCGCCTTCGACGTGCACCGCAACCTCCACCAGGGCAAGGTCGGCGTGCTCTGCATGGCCCCCGAGGAGGGCCTGGGCGTGCGCGACCAGGACAAGCGCGCCCAGCACATCGACGCCATCAACCGCTTCCGGAACATCTGAGGGCTGCTGGATGACAGAGCGTCAGAAGGACCGTCCGTGGCTCATGCGGACCTACGCCGGTCACTCCACGGCCGAGGCGTCCAACGAGCTGTACCGGCGCAACCTCGCCAAGGGCCAGACGGGTCTGTCGGTGGCGTTCGACCTGCCGACGCAGACCGGCTACGACTCCGACCACATCCTCGCCCGCGGCGAGGTCGGCCGGGTCGGTGTGCCGATCGCCCACGTCGGTGACATGCGCCGGCTGTTCCAGGACATCCCCCTGGAGCAGATGAACACCTCGATGACCATCAACGCCACGGCCATGTGGCTGCTGGCGCTCTACCAGGTCGTCGCCGAGGAGCAGGGCGCGGACATCACCAAGCTCCAGGGCACGACCCAGAACGACATCGTCAAGGAGTACCTGTCCCGCGGCACGCACGTGTTCCCGCCGGGGCCGAGCCTCCGTCTGACGACGGACATGATCGCGTACACGGTCTCCCACATCCCGAAGTGGAACCCGATCAACATCTGCAGCTACCACCTGCAGGAGGCGGGCGCCACGCCGGTCCAGGAGATCGCGTACGCGATGTCCACCGCGATCGCCGTGCTGGACGCGGTCCGTGACTCCGGCCAGGTGCCGCAGGAGCGCATGGGCGATGTCGTCGGACGGATCTCCTTCTTCGTGAACGCGGGCGTCCGCTTCATCGAGGAGATGTGCAAGATGCGGGCGTTCGGCCGCATCTGGGACAGGATCACCCGCGAGCGGTACGGCATCGAGAACCCCAAGCACCGCCGCTTCCGCTACGGCGTCCAGGTCAACTCCCTGGGCCTGACGGAGGCACAGCCGGAGAACAACGTCCAGCGGATCGTCCTGGAGATGCTGGCCGTGACGCTCTCCAAGGACGCACGCGCGCGTGCCGTGCAGCTCCCCGCCTGGAACGAGGCCCTCGGCCTGCCCCGCCCCTGGGACCAGCAGTGGTCGCTGCGCATCCAGCAGGTGCTGGCCTACGAGAGCGATCTGCTGGAGTACGAGGACATCTTCGAGGGCTCGAAGGTCATCGAGGCGAAGGTGGGCGAACTGGTCGAGGCCTCGCTCGCGGAGATCGACCGCATCCAGGAGATGGGCGGCGCGATGGCGGCCGTCGAGTCCGGCTACCTCAAGTCGCAGCTGGTCGCCTCGCATGCGGAGCGCCGGGGCCGGATCGAGTCCGGGCAGGAGAAGATCATCGGTGTCAACGCCTTCGAGGGCACCGAGCCGAACCCGCTGACGGCCGACCTGGACACCGCGATCCAGACGGTCGACCCGGAGGTCGAGGCCCGTGTCATCGCCTCGCTCCAGCAGTGGCGCGACAGCCGCTACCAGCCGCCCTTCAACCACCCGCGGCCCTGCAAGGCGCTGGAGCGGCTGAAGGAGGCCGCGCGCGGCACCGAGAACCTCATGGAGGCCACCCTGGAGTGCGCCCGCGCCGGGGTCACGACCGGCGAGTGGGCGGGGGCCCTGCGCGAGGTGTTCGGCGAGTTCAGGGCGCCCACGGGTGTTTCCTCGGCGCCCGTGGCCGTGCCCGCCGAGGAGGGCAGCACGCTGGCCCTGGTGCGCCGCAAGGTGGATCTGACGGCCAAGGACCTGGGCGTGGGCAAGCTGCGCTTCCTGGTCGGCAAGCCGGGCCTGGACGGACACTCCAACGGCGCCGAGCAGATCGCCGTGCGCGCACGGGACGCCGGCTTCGAGGTGGTCTACCAGGGCATCCGGCTCACCCCCGAGCAGATCGTGGACGCGGCCCTCGCCGAGGACGTGCACGCGGTCGGCCTGTCCATCCTGTCCGGCTCGCACGCCCAGCTGGTGCCGGACGTACTCGAACGGCTGCGTGTGGCCGGTGCCACAGACATCCCGGTGATCGCCGGTGGCATCATCCCGAACGGGGATGCCGAGCAGCTCAGGGCAGCCGGAGTGGCCGCGGTCTTCACCCCGAAGGACTTCGACATCACCGGAATCATCGGCCGCATCGTCGACGAGATCCGGAAAGCGAACAAGCTCGACCCCCTGGAGGTCTCCGCATGACCACGGTCAACCGCCTTCGCCCCCGGCGTTCCTGCCTGGCGGTACCGGGCTCGAACCCCCGCTTCCTGGAGAAGGCGCAGGGCCTCCCCGCCGACCAGGTCTTCCTCGACCTGGAGGACGCGTGCGCCCCGCTCGCGAAGCCCGAGGCGCGGCACACCATCGTCAAGTTCCTCAACGAGGGCGACTGGACGGGCAAGACGCGCGTCGTGCGCGTCAACGACTGGACGACCAAGTGGACGTACCGCGACGTCGTCACCGTCGTCGAGGGCGCCGGCCAGAACCTCGACTGCATCATGCTGCCGAAGGTGCAGACGGCTGAGCAGATCGTCGCCCTGGACCTCCTCCTCACCCAGATCGAGAAGACGATGGGCTTCGAGGTCGGCAAGATCGGCATCGAGGCGCAGATCGAGAACGCCCAGGGCCTGAACAACGTCAACGAGATCGCGACGGCCTCCCAGCGCGTCGAGACGATCATCTTCGGCCCGGCCGACTTCATGGCGTCGATCAACATGAAGTCGCTGGTCGTGGGCGAGCAGCCGCCCGGCTACCCGGCGGACGCCTACCACTACATCCTGATGAAGATCCTGATGGCCGCCCGCGCCAACAACCTCCAGGCGATCGACGGCCCCTACCTGCAGATCCGCAACATCGACGGCTACCGCGAGGTCGCCCAGCGCGCCGCCGCCCTCGGCTTCGACGGCAAGTGGGTGCTGCACCCGGGCCAGGTCGAGGCGTCCAACGAGATCTTCTCGCCGTCGCAGGAGGACTACGACCACGCCGAGCTGATCCTGGACGCGTACGACTACTACACGTCCGAGGCGGGCGGCAAGAAGGGCTCGGCGATGCTCGGCGACGAGATGATCGACGAGGCCAGCCGCAAGATGGCCCTGGTCATCTCCGGCAAGGGCCGTGCCGCCGGCATGCAGCGCACCAGCAAGTTCGAGATCCCGGAGGGCTGAGCGCGATGCAGTTCGGACGCACCTACGAGGAGTTCGAGGTCGGGGCGACGTACAAGCACTGGCCGGGCAAGACGGTCACCGAGTACGACGACCACCTCTTCTGTCTCCTCACCATGAACCACCACCCGCTCCACATGGACACGAACTATGCGGAGAAGACGACGGACTTCGGCAAGAACGTCGTCGTCGGGAACTACGTCTACTCGCTCCTGCTCGGCATGAGCGTGCCGGACATCTCCGGCAAGGCGATCGCCAACCTGGAGATCGAGTCGCTCAAGCACGTGGCGCCGACCTTCCACGGCGACACGATCTACGGCCAGACGACCGTGCTCGACAAGTGGCCGTCGAAGTCGAAGAACGACCGCGGCATCGTGCACGTCGAGACCAAGGGCTACAAGCAGGACGGCACGCTGGTCTGCGTGTTCCGCCGCAAGGTCATGGTGCCGACCGAGACGTACATCAAGGAGCGCGGCGGCGAGCAGCCGGGCCGCCCCGAGCTCAAGGAGCAGGAGAAGTAGCCATGGCGCGACTCGCCCAGACCGCCGGTCTGACGGACATCCAGCAGGAGATCCTGTCCACCGTCCGGGACTTCGTGGACAAGGAGATCATCCCGGTCGCGACCGAGCTGGAGCACCGCGACGAGTACCCGCAAGCGATCGTCGACGGGCTGAAGGAGTTGGGCCTGTTCGGCCTGATGATCCCCGAGGAGTACGGGGGTCTGGGCGAGTCGCTCCTGACGTACGCGCTGTGCGTGGAGGAGATCGCCCGCGGGTGGATGTCGGTGTCCGGCATCATCAACACGCACTTCATCGTGGCGTACATGCTCAAGCAGCACGGCACGCAGGAGCAGAAGGACCACTTCCTGCCGAGGATGGCGGCCGGCGACATCCGGGGCGCCTTCTCGATGTCGGAGCCGGCCCTCGGCTCGGACGTGTCGGCGATCACGTCGAAGGCGGTGAAGGACGGCGACGAGTACGTCCTGAACGGCCAGAAGATGTGGCTGACCAACGGCGGGACGTCGTCCCTGGTGGCCGTTCTGGTGCGAAGTGACGAAGGTCACCCCGAGGGCACCGCGCCCCACAAGTCGATGACGACCTTCCTGGTCGAGAAGGAGCCCGGCTTCGGCGAGGTCCGCCCCGGCCTCACCATCCCCGGCAAGATCGACAAGATGGGTTACAAGGGTGTCGACACCACCGAACTCATCATGGATGGCCTGCGGATTCCTGCGGATCGTGTGCTCGGCGGGGTCACGGGCCGTGGTTTCTACCAGATGATGGACGGCGTCGAGGTCGGCCGCGTCAACGTGGCGGCGCGTGGCTGCGGCGTCGCTCAGCGTGCGTTCGAACTCGGCGTCCAGTACGCGCAGCAGCGTCACACCTTCGGGAAGCCGATCGCCCAGCACCAGGCGATCCAGTTCAAGCTGGCCGAGATGGCTACCAAGGTCGAGGCCGCGCATGCGATGATGGTGAACGCGGCACGCAAAAAGGACTCCGGTGAGCGAAACGACCTTGAGGCTGGGATGGCGAAGTACCTCGCCTCCGAGTACTGCAAGGAGGTCGTGGAAGACGCCTTCCGGATCCACGGCGGCTACGGCTTCTCCAAGGAGTACGAGATCGAGCGCCTCTATCGTGAGGCACCGATGCTGCTGATCGGTGAAGGTACCGCCGAGATCCAGAAAATGATCATCGGTCGGCGGCTGCTCGAGGAGTATCGATTCCAGGGCTAGATGTCCGGATACGGGGTGTTTTCTTGGAGAAGAAGATCACACCCCGTCAGCACTCTTCGGCCGCCGACTCGGCTGCCTGGCTTACCCAGTTAGGGCCCCGAGCCGCTACGATCGCCGGAAAGCCGCCGTCCCCCGTCAGAGTGCGGCATCATCCGCTACGAAGGTCATCCATGCCCCACAGCCAAACCTCTGCACCTCGCGACAGCCGGGCCGGCGTACGCCTCGCGCGCGGAGCATCGCCGTGGCTCCTTCCTACCGTCGCCACCGCAGCCCTCAGCCTGGCCCGCGCCCGCCGCTCCGGCGCCGCCAAGGCCGTCGCCGTTCCCGCCACCGCGCTCGCGGCGGGGATGCTGTGGTTCTTCCGCGACCCCGAGCGCGAGATCACCCAGGGCCGGGTCATCTCGCCGGCAGACGGTGTGGTGCAGAGCATCATGCCGTGGAAGGACGGCCGCACCCGCGTCGCGATCTTCATGAGCCCGCTCAACGTCCACGTCAACCGCGCGCCGCTGGCCGGCACGGTGACGTCGGTCGAGCACGTGCCCGGTGGCTTCGTTCCCGCCTTCAACAAGGAGAGCGAGAACAACGAGCGTGTCGTCTGGCACTTCGACACCGAGCTCGGCGACATCGAGATGATCCAGATCGCCGGCGCGGTCGCCCGCCGCATCGTTCCCTACGTGCCCCAGGGCACCAAGGTCGAGCAGGGCGAGCGGATCGGCCTGATCCGCTTCGGTTCGCGGGTCGACCTCTACCTGCCCGAGGGTGTGGAGGTCGCGGTCGAGGTGGGACAGAAGACCGTGGCTGGGGTGACTCGCATTGACCGTGATTGATCCTGACACCAAGGCCGGCTGGGTCCCGGAGGCCGACGAGGTCGACGAAGAAGAGGAGATGCCCCTCTCTCTTCGCCTCTCCATAGCGGACACCCTGACGCTCGGCAACGCCACGTGCGGCTTCATGGCGGTGTACTTCACCACCACCGGCATCCTGATCCCGCACCTCACGGGCAGCCAGGAGACCGGCATGGCCCGCCACAGCGCGGCCACGGCGGTCATCCTCATGCTCTGCGCGGCGGTCTTCGACCTCTTCGACGGCCTGGTGGCGCGCAAGCTGCGCTCCTCCCCCATGGGCGCGGAGCTGGACAATCTGTCCGACCTGATCAGCTTCGGTCTGGCACCGGCGTACTTCGTCCTGGTGTACGGCATGGTCGCGGACGACGCGCATCAGCGGGTGGCGGCGGTCGGGGCGATCGTCGTGCTGCTGGCGGTGGTGCTGCGGCTTGCGAGGTTCTCGTGCGTCACGGTGAAGGACGGCACCTTCCAGGGCATGCCATCACCGTTCGGCGCGCTGACGGTCGTGTCGATCGTGCTGCTGGAGCTGCCGTTCGTGGCGACGCTGCTGGCGATCCTGGGTACGGCGTGGCTCATGGTGAGCCGGGTCGAGTACCCGAAGCCGCGGGGGCGGCTCGCGGTGGCGATGCTGTCGTGGATCGTGCTGGGCATGGGCCTGATGGCGGCCTGGGCCTTCGACGCGCCGAGCGGGCAGCTGCTGCTGCAGACGGGATGCGCGCTGCAGCTGGTCATGGGGGCGGTGATCCCGCTGTTCGCCACGGCCCGGCGAGTGAACAACTTCCGCGACAACCGGCGGGAGGCGCGGGCGGCGCAGCTGCCCTGACCTCCTCCCACCACTGACGGGTGTGGCCCGGGCCTCAAGGCTCGGGCCACACCCGTTTTCGCGTGTCGGAGCAGTGGTTCGAGAACGGCAAGGTGGAGGGCGCCGTGACGGCTCAGGTCAGGAAGTCCCGCCCGATCCGCTCCGCCACCCGCTCCAGGATCGGCCCGGCCTCGGCGATGCACTTCGCCACGTCCGGCTCCGCGTCCGTCAGGGGGTAGACCCGGCGGAAACCGGCCCGGCCCAGGGTCTCCGGGGGCAGGGCCAGGCGGCCGCAGACCGCGACGACCTCCTTGTCCGCCGCACGGGCCGCCGCGGCGACGCCCGCCGGGGCCTTGCCGTGAAGGGTCTGCTCGTCCAGGGAGCCCTCGCCGGTGATCACCAGGTCGGCGCGCTCCAGGGCGGGGGCGAAGCCCAGGACGTCGAGCATGACCTCGATGCCGGGGCGGAAGCGGGCGCCGAGCAGCAGGGCGCCGTAGCCGATGCCGCCCGCCGCGCCCGCGCCCGGCGAGGCGGCGTAATGGGTGGCCTTCGGTCCGGCCGACTCCTCCAGCACCTTGGCGAAGTGCGCGAGGGCGGCGTCCAGGGCCGCCACGTCGTCAGGCGATGCGCCCTTCTGGGGGCCGTAGACCGCGGGCGCTCCCTTCGGGCCGGTCAGCGGGTTGTCCACGTCGCTCGCGAGGACCAGTTCGATCTCGGTGAGGCGGGGGTCGAGGCCGGACAGGTCGGCGGTGGCCAGATCGGCCAGGCCGCCGCCGCCCGGGGGGACCGGCTCGCCGTGCCCGTCCAGGAAGCGCGCGCCCAGCGCGGACAGCATCCCGGCACCGCCGTCCGTGGTGGCGCTGCCGCCGACGCCGAAGACGATCGTGCGGGCACCCGCGTCCAGCGCGGCCCGCAGCAGCTCGCCGGAGCCGTACGTGGAGGCTGTGAGCGGTGCGAAGACCCCGGCGGGCAGCCGCTGCAGTCCGCTGGCCTCGGCCATCTCGACGACCGCGGTGCCCTCGCGCAGCGCGAAGGCCGCCGTCACCTCCTCGCCGAGCGGACCGGCGACCCGTACCTCCCGGCGCTCGAACCCGGCCGCGACCGCCGCGGCCACGGTTCCGTCACCGCCGTCGGCCACGGGCAGCGCCTCGACCTCGACGTCCGGTACGGCCCGGCGCAGCCCGGCCGTCACCCGCCCGGCGACCTCCACGGCCGTCAGCGACCCCTTGAACTTGTCCGCGGCGACGAGCACCCGCCGTGCCTTCCGGGTATCGCTCACTGCAGCGTCCGCCACTTGCACTCCCCTTGCTCTCCGGGCCCTCACGCACGTCAAGGCCAGTCGCGCCGCTGCGACCTTAACCGGAGGAAGTCCCCGTCGTCAGCCTCCGCCCATCCTGTGGACCGGGCTGAAACGGGTAGACCTCAACCATGCCCCCTGCGCACACCCGGACAGACCTCCCCGATCGCATCCTCGGCGGCTGGCAGGGCCGCATCGCCGGCAACATGCTCGGCAAACCGGTCGAGCAGGGCGAGGTGTGGACCCGCGACCGCATCGACCGCTACCTGCGCCAGGCCGCCGCCCTGCCGCTGACCGACTACCTCCCCGAGCCGATCAGCGAACACGACGGCTTCGAGCTGCGCCCCGAATGGCGCCAGTGCGTGCGCGGCCGTATCCACGGCAGCTGCCGTGACGACGACGTCGACTACGCGATCCTCGGCCTGGACCTGCTGGAGACCCACGGCTTCGGCTTCAGCACCGAACAGGTGGGCGACCTGTGGCTGCTGCGGCTGCCGTACCTCCAGACGTTCACCGCCGAGCGGGCCGCGTACCGCAACCTCGCGAACGGGCTGAAGCCGCCGCTGACGGCGACGTACGACAATCCCTACCAGGAGTGGATCGGGGCGCTGATCAGGGCCGACATCCACGGCTGGACCTGCCCGGGCGTGCCGCGCCGGGCCGCCTCGCTGGCCCGGCGGGACGCGGTGCTGTCGCACACCGGCAACGGGGTCTACGGGGCGATGTGGGCGGCGGCGCTGATCGCGGCGGCGTTCACGGCGCCCACCGTGCGGCACGCGATCGACGAGGCCCTGGCCGTGATCCCGGCGAGCAGCCGGCTGGCCCGCACGGTGCGCCGGGTCGTCTCCCTGCACGACACCCGGATGTCCTGGGAGGACACGCTCACCACGCTCACCGAGGAGACGGCCGGGATGGGCTGGATCCACACCGTCCCGAACGCCGCTGTCCTCACCGCCGGCCTGCTCTACGGCGACGGCGACTTCACCCGCACCATCGCCCTGACCGTGCGCGGCGGCCTGGACACGGACTCCAACGGCGCGACGGCGGGGTCGGTGGCCGGGGTGTTCGGCGGGGCGGCGGCCATTCCGGAGCAGTGGACGGTCCCGCTGGAGGACACGGTCCGCAGCGCGGTGTTCGGCTTCGACGGGGTACGCATCAGCGAGCTGGCCGAGCGGACGCTGCGGCTGGCGGAGCAGCAGGCCTGACCGGATCGAACCGGCCATTCCCCGCCCGGGCGGAGTGCCCGAGCGGCTGTTTCCGGCCACGTGGCCGCAGTCCGACTATGTCGATGAAAACCGAACGTAAGGTGATCTGGCTATTGGCTCGTCCGATCAGTTTGCGTCACCTGGTTCGCGTCCTCGCGCCTGACAGAAAGCGTCTGCTTGTCATGTCTCGTCTCAGAACTGCTCTTCGTGCCACCGCCACCGCGACCGTCCTGACCGCCGCCGTGCTCACCGCGCCGGGGGCCGTCGCCGCCGAGCAGTCCGCGGCCTCGGCCTCCGCCACCGTGTGCGGCAGCGGCTACACGCTGCGCAAGGCGATCCCGCTCCCCCTCGGCGTCGACCCCTCCGTGCGCAAGGCGACCCTCTTCGCCTACGAGAACGGCGGCAAGGGCTGCGTCATCCTCGACAACAACGTCGGCCGGGCGCAGTACATGTCCGTGCAGATCTGCAAGGTGGACGGCACGGCCTGCGACCCCGACACGGGCACCTTCAGCGAGTACGCGGGCCCGGTGTACGTCTCCAGCTTCGCCTGCGCCCCGGTGACCGCCAAGATGGGCTCGTCCTCCACGAGCCTCTACGTCAACTACAAGTCCAGCTACGTCTTCCCCTGCGGCTGAGCCGTCGTTCCGGTGGTTACCCTGCCCCAATGACCACCTCTTCCGACTTCGCCGCCTACATCGCGTCCCTGCCCCGCGTCCTGGCCGGCGCCGCCGCGCTGTTCCGGGACGGCGAGGGCCGGGTGCTGCTCGTCGAGCCCAACTACCGGGAGGGCTGGACGCTGCCCGGCGGCACGATCGAGTCCGACGACGGCGAGACGCCCCGGCAGGGCGCGCGGCGCGAGACGGCGGAGGAGATCGGGCTGGACCGTGAGCTCGGCCGGCTGCTGGCGGTGGACTGGGCGCACGGCCCGGGGCGTCCGCCGCTGGTGGTGTACCTGTACGACGGCGGGGTGCTCGGCGATGACGAGTTCAAGGCGATCCGCCTCCAGGAGGAGGAACTGCTGTCCTGGCGGCTGGTCGCGCGCGAGGAGCTGACCGAGTATCTGCCGGGCGCCCTCGGCCGCCGCGTCCTGGCCGGCCTGGACGTCCTGGCGGACGGCTCGGGCACGGCGGAGCTGGAGGACGGGCACCGGGTGTCCTGACCGGCTCCGCCCGTTCACCCGTCGGCGTCCTGTTCGATAACCGCTCGCCGGTGTCGTACGGCGCGGCCTACCCTCGGTGACATGGCCAAGCCCCTCGTCGCGCTCCTCACCGGTGCCGGTATCAGCACGGACTCCGGGATCCCGGACTACCGCGGGCCGAACGGGCTCTGGCGGCGGGACCCGGAGGCCGAGAAGCTCGTCACGTACGAGTACTACATGGGCGACCCGGAGATCCGCCGCCGCTCCTGGCAGATGCGGCGCGAGAACCGGGCACTTGAGGCGGAGCCCAACGCCGCGCACCGGGCGGTGGCCGGACTCGAGCGGTCCGGGGTGCCCGTCCGGGTGATCACGCAGAACGTGGACGGGCTGCACCAGCTCGCCGGGATGCCCGACCGCAAGGTCCTCGAACTGCACGGCACGGCCCGGAGTGTCGTCTGCACCGGCTGCCACGCCCGCGGCTCGATGGAGGACGCGCTCGCACGGGTCGAAGCCGGTGAGGACGACCCGCCGTGTCTGGAGTGCGGCGGCGTCCTGAAGTCGGCGACGGTGATGTTCGGCGAGCGGCTCGACCCCGTCGTCCTCGGTGAGGCGGCCGCCGTCAGCAAGGCCTGCACGGTGTTCGTCGCCGTCGGTACGAGCCTGCAGGTCCAGCCCGCCGCCGGTCTCGCCGGTGTCGCCGCGGACCACGGCGCCCGCCTGATCATCGTCAACGCCGAGCCGACGCCGTACGACGACCGTGCCGACGAGATCGTCCGCGAACCCATCGGCACGGCGCTGCCGGAGCTGCTGCGCGGTCTCACGGCCGACGGGGGCCCTGCAGGTCCTCCAGGCGCGTGAGTGCGTCCCGGCCCAGGTCGCGCTCGGCGTCGGTGAGGCGGAGCGCGGCGGCCCGGGCGAGGGCGGTCGCCGCCGCGTCCTCGTCGCCGAGCCGTCCCGCGATGTCCGCGCGCAGGACGAGGAGCTGAAGCAGCTGTACGGGCGTCGGCGTCTCGTCCGTCAGGCGCAGGACGCGGTCGACGACCTTGGCGGCGCCCGCCGCGTCCCCCTTGGAGTCCGCCAGGAGCGACGCGTGGTGCAGGGCCCGCGCGAAGGTCTCCTCGGGGGCCGGCCCGTGGTGCCGGTCCTCGCCCGTGCGCTGCCCGACCCGGACGCAGTTGCCGCCCGGGTCGGTCATGAGGAACTGCCGCACGCCGTACGACATGTCCTTGAGCGGCCCGACCCGCGGCAGGCCCCGGGTGGGGATCCTGCCGTACGCCGCCTTGAGCCCGGCGCGGAACGCCGCGTAGAGGCCGTCGACATCGTCCGTCATGACGTAGCAGGTGCTGACCGAGTCGGTCGGCTCGTAGTGCTTCATCACGAAGAACTGGAGCTCGACACCGCCGCGTTCCACGACCGCGTACGGGTTGGGGCTGCGCTGTTCGTACGTCACCTCGAAGCCGAGGGCGGTGTAGAACTCGAGGACGGGAGGGAGGGTCCGGCACGGCAGGATCGGGATCGTCTTCTCCGGCATGACCCCACTCTAGTCAAATTTGACCAGGCGGTCGCCTAGAAGAGTGCGGCCCCTCGTTCGAAGTCCAGCAGGCGCTGTTTGCGCTCCAGGCCGCCGCCGTAGCCCGTGAGGCCGCCGTTCGCGCCGATGACGCGGTGGCAGGGGACGATGATGCCGATCGGGTTGCGGCCGTTGGCGAGGCCGACCGCGCGCGAGGCCGTGGGGGTGCCGAGGGCGTCGGCGAGCTGGCCGTAGGTGCGGGTCTCGCCGTACGGGATGCGGCGCAGTCGGTCCCAGACGCCGCACTGGAACGGGGTGCCGGTCAGGCGGAGTTCGACGCTGAACTCCTTGAGCTCCCCCGCGAAGTAGGCCTTCAGTTGCTCCTCCGTCTGCGCGAACAGGGTGTCGTCGCGGGGGCCGAAGGTCTCCTCCGGCGGGCGGTGGCGCTGGCCGGTCATGTAGAGGCCGCACAGGACACCGTCGTCGGCGACGAGGGTGAGGGGGCCGTAGGGGCTGTCGGTCACGGTGTGGTGCTTCATCGAACGTCCCTATACCGGTAGGAAGTTGATCGGGTGGCTGTCGGTCGCCCAGAGGTACTGGACGGCGTAGGCACGCCAGGGGCGCCAGGCCGCCGCGCGGGCGGTGAGCGCGGCGGGCGTGGCCGGCATGCCGAGTTCCCGGGCGGCGCGGCGGATGCCGAGATCGGTGGGGAGGAAGGCGTCCGGGTCGCCGAGGGCGCGCATGGCGATGACGTCGGCCGTCCAGGGGCCGAAACCGGGCAGGGCGAGGAGCTGGGCGCGGGTGCGCGGCCAGTCGCTCTCCACGCCGAGGTGGAGATCGCCGTCGGCGAGGGCGCGGACCAGGGTGGTGAAGGTCGTCCGGCGGGTGCGAGGCATCGCCAGGGTCTCCGGGTCGAGCGCCGCGAGGGCCTCGGGGGCCGGGAAGAGATGGGTGAGACCGCCCTCGGGGTCGTCGACCGGTTCACCGTGCGCGGTGACCAGGCGGGCCGCGTGGGTGCGGGCGGCGGCGGTGGAGACCTGCTGGCCGAGCACGGCCCGGACGGCGAACTCCGCCTCGTCCACCGTGCGCGGCACGCGCCGGCCGGGCGCCTTGTCGACCAGCGGCGCCAGGACCGGGTCCGTGCGCAGTTGCTCGTCGATCGCCACCGGGTCGGCGTCCAGGTCGAGCAGCCTGCGGCAGCGGCTGATGGCGACGGTCAGGTCGCGCAGGTCGCTGAGGGTGAGGCGGCAGGCGATGTGGTCGGGAGTGGGAGTGAGGGACACGATGCCGTGGCCGTAGGGCAGCCGGAGCGTGCGCCGGTAGGAGCCGTCGCGCCACTCCTCCACGCCGGGTACGGCCGTGGCGGCGAGGTGGCCGAAGAGGTTGTCGGGGTTGAGCGGGGTACGGAACGGCAGCCGCAGGGACAGCGCGCCGGGGGTGCTCGCGCCCTGCCGCTTCGGGGCGCGGGCGCGCAGCTCGCTCGGGGAGAGGGCGAAGACCTCGCGGACGGTGTCGTTGAAGGTGCGGATCGAGGCGAAGCCGGCGGCGAAGGCGATCCGGGCCATCGGCAGGGCCGTCGTCTCGATGAGCAGCCGGGCCGTCTGGGCGCGCTGGGCGCGGGCGAGCGCGAGCGGGCCCGCACCCAGTTCGGCGAGCAGCTGGCGCTCGACCTGCCGCGCGCTGTAACCGAGGCGGGCGGCGAGGCCCGGCACGCCCTCGCGGTCCACGACGCCGTCGGCGATCAGCCGCATGGCGCGGGCCACGAGGTCGGCGCGCTGGTTCCACTCCGGGGAGCCGGGGCTGGTGTCGGGCCGGCAGCGCTTGCAGGCCCGGAATCCGGCCTGCTGGCAGGCCGCCGCGCTCGGGTGGAAGACCATGTTCTCCGGCTTGGGCGGCACGACCGGGCAACTGGGACGGCAGTAGATGCCGGTCGTCAGGACGGCCGTGAAGAACCATCCGTCGAACCGCGCGTCCTTGGACCGGACGGCGCGCACGCAGCGCTCGGTGTCGGTGTGCATCCCCATCTGCATGCGTCCAGCATCGGGCACCGGGCGGGACAGGGCTGGCGAGAATCCGACATCGACGTGCTCGGGCGGCGCCCGGCGGAGACCGCCGCGGCCGGGACAGATGAAGATTCATTCATGTGTTCGTGTGCGACCGGTACGATGACGTCATGGGTCATGGAGCCGTCATCCCCGCGCAGGACGCCACCGAGCGCGTACGCCTGGACGCGGACAACGTCGCGAAGGTCGCCACCACGCTCCAGGCCCTGTCCACACCCTCCCGGCTGCTGATCCTGGCGCGGCTGCGGGAAGGCCCGCTGCCGGCCACCGAGTTGGCCGCCGAGGTGGGCATGGAGCAGTCGGCCTGCTCGCACCAGCTGCGGCTGCTGCGCAATCTGGGCCTGGTCGTCGGCGAACGGCAGGGGCGTTCGGTCGTCTACGCGCTGCACGACCACCATGTCGCCGAGCTGCTCGACCAGGCCGTCTACCACGTGGAGCATCTTCGCCTGGGCATCAGCGACGCCGCCGACTGAGGCGGCGCCGCCGTCCCGCCCCGCGTCTATTCGGTGGCCGTCGGCCGTCGCGAGGCCGCCATCGCCTCGCTCACGCGCGTCAGCGGACGCAGCCGGTAGGTGTACTCGTAGTCGCGGTTGGCGAAGAGCTTGAACTCGTCATGGGTGTGGGCGCCCCAGCTGTTGTCGCCGCCCACGCCCATCTGACGGTGGTTGACCCGGAGGACCACAGCGTCCCTGGGGTCGAGCTGGTAGTCGTGGCGGGCGCCGACCGACAGGTCCTCGGGGGTGAAGCGCGAGGCGTTGACCTCCAGCAGCGGCTCACCGCAGACGAGCAGTCCGCGTCCGCCGCCGTCCGTCAGCGCGGCCCAGCGGACGTCGGTCTTGTTGCCGTTCTCCTGGGGACGCAGGTAGGAGGTCCACTGCCCTTCGACGGTGCCGGAGTACAGGCCGACGTCGGTGGCGTTGTTGCGGTCCCACATGTTCTCCTCCGGGCCCCGGCCGTAGTAGTGCAGCCGGTCCAGGCGTCGGGGCAGGAACAGCAGGGTGCCGACCTCGGGGATGTACGGCAGGTTCGACGCTCCCGGGTGCAGGGTGTTGCCGACCTTGATCTCGCCGTTGCCGAAGACCGTGTACGTGGTGCTGTACGTGGACTGCGCGCTGGTGGGCAGCGTGCCGGTGACCGTGACCTCGACGGCTCGGTCGTCCAGTGGCCGGACTTGTACGTCCGCCACCTTCCGCCTGGCTCCCGCGTCGCGCCACGTCTGGTTGCGGGTGTGGTGGCCGTTGCCCCGGTCGTTGTCGGTGGGCGCCCGCCAGAAGTTCGGGACGGGGCCGGAGGTGATGAGCCGGGTGCCGCCCGCCTCGTACGACGTGATGGTGCCGGTGCTCTTGTCGACGGTGACCGAGAAGCCCTTGCCCTTGACGGTGACGTCCTCGTCCCGGTCGGTGTACCGCAGGGCGGGGACGCTGCGCAGCGGCAGGGGCGTCACGGCCGGGCTGTCGGTGTCGAGGGCGAGTTGCTGCTTGGCCACCTCGAAGCCGGCCTTCGCCCACTGGGTGGACTCTTTGGTGGTGAAGGAGAGCTGGAGGAAGTACTCCGTGCCCGGTTCGGGCTTCGCCGGCAGCCGCACCGGCACCTTGACGTCCTTGCTGGAGAGCGGCGCGACGTTCAGCTGGTCGCGGGTCAGCCGGCCGCGCTGGACGACCTTGCCGTCGGCGAGCAGGGACCAACGTCCGTCGAACTCACGGAGGTTGGTGAAGAGGTACTCGTTGGTGAGGGTGACGGCGCCGGGGCCGCCGGAGGCCGGGGCGGCGTTGATCGCCTGGTAGATCTGCTTGACCTCGGCGGACTTGCCGGTGAGGGTGCGGTCGGGCAGGACGATGCCGTCACCGGCGAAGGCGCCGTCGTTGGGGTTGTCGCCCCAGTCGCCGCCGTAGGCGTAGAACGTCTTGTCGCGCGGGCGCTGCTCGGTGAAGCCGACGGTGGCGGCGTCGAACCAGAAGCGCACGCCCTCGTCGCCCGGACCGCGGCTGTCGGAGGCCAGTTCGGTGGCGCTCAGGGCGCGGGCGTAGACGCGGGCCCGCCGGATGGTTCCGCTGAACTCCCGGGTCGGGTTGTCGATGTCGGTGGCGAGTGACAGGGACGCGGTGTTGTCGGCGGGGCGACGGGTGGTGGTCCTGGTGCCGCGCACCTGGCCGTCGACGTACAGGGTGAGCGTCCCGGCGTCGGCGTCGAAGACACCGGCGATGTGGTGCTCCTTGCCCGTCCAGCCGTCGGGCAGCGCCCAGCTCGCGGTGACCCACTGACCGCCGCCGTGGATGAAGAACTCCAGGTTCTTGTCGGTCTGTTTGAGGGCGTACTGGGTGTCGCCCTTGGCGAGGATGGGCTGGTGGCCGTAGGGCACGTCCGGGGTGACCCAGGCCTCCAGCGTGAGGGAGCCGGTGAGGTCCAGCCGGGGGTCGCGCGGGAAGACGGTGCCGCCGGAGACGCCCTTGGCGCGGTCGAAGGTGCCGGCGGGCGCGATGATCTCGCCGCGCAGTGCGCCGGGTCCTGACTCGGTCAGCAGCTTGCGGGTGGGGGTCGGCCAGCTCAGGGCCTGGTCGACGAAGTCCCAGATCCAGCCGCCCTGGAGGACGTCGTAGCGGCGGACGATGTCCCAGTACTTCTTGAAGTTGCCGTTGGAGTTCCCCATCCCGTGCGAGTACTCGATCATCACGTACGGGCGGGTGTCGTTCGTGTCCTTGGCGCGCTGCTCGACCCGCTGCGGGCTGTCGTACATCTCGGAGCGGATGTCGCTGATGCCCGGGCGGTCGTCGCCCTCGTACTGGATGACACGGGTGGGGTCGTAGGAGCGGATCCAGTCGTACATGGCGTTGAACGTCGTGCCGCCGCCCGCCTCGTTGCCGAGGGACCAGATGACCACCGAGGCGTGGTTCTTGTCGCGGTGGACCATGTTCTGGGCGCGGACCACGCACGCCTCGGTCCACTCGGGGTGGCCGCTGCCGGGGAACCTGTCGCGGATGCCGTGGGTTTCGAGGTTGGTCTCGCCCACGAGGTACAGGCCGTACTCGTCGGCGAGTTCCAGCCACAGCGGGTTGTTGGGGTAGTGCGAGGTGCGGACGCTGTTGATGTTGAGCCGCTTGATGATCTCGATGTCCTCGACCATCTGCGCACGGGTGAGCGCCGAGCCGGTTTCGGGGTGCATCTCGTGCCGGTTGGTGCCGCGGAAGGAGACCGGCTTGCCGTTGATGCGCATCAGGCCGTCCTTGAGCGCGAACTCGCGGAAGCCGACCCGGTGCGAGAGCGTCTCGACGACCTTGCCGGCCGGGTCACGCAGTCGCAGCACGGCGGTGTAGAGGTTCGGGTGCTCGGCCGACCAGAGCTTCGGCGAGGGGACGGCTCTGGACGCCTCGGCGGTGGCCTCCTCGCCGTCCGGGACGTCGACGGGCTGGTTCAGGGGCCGCGGCCAGACCGCGTGGCCGCGCGCGTCGTACAGCTGGGTCTCGACCGTGTAGCGGCCCGCGCCCTTGCCGCCGTAGTCGCGGACGTGCGCGGTGACCTTGAGTTCGGCGGAGGCGTAGTCGTCGCCGAGCGGGGTGTCCAGTTTGAAGTCGCGCAGGTGCACGTTCGGCGTGGAGTACAGGTGGACCGAGCGGAAGATGCCGCTCAGCCGGATCATGTCCTGGTCCTCCAGCCACTCCGCGTCGGAGTAGCGGTACACCTCGACGGCGATCTGGTTGGTGCCCGGCTTGAGGTGGGGGGTGATGTCGTACTCGGCGGAGGTGTAGGAGTCCTCGTGGTAGCCCACCAGCTCGCCGTTGATCCACACGTAGTGGGCGGACTTGACGCCCTCGAAGTGCAGGAAGGTGCGCCGGCCCTTCCAGTCGCGGGGGACGGTGAACGTACGGCGGTACTGGCCGACGGGGTTGTAGCGGGTCGGGGCGGCCGGCGGCTGGGCCTCCTCGCCGCCGCCGTTGGGGCCCCACCAGGGGTAGGTGATGTTGACGTAGATCGGGAAGTCGTAGCCGTGCATCTGCCAGGCCGAGGGCACGGGGATGGTGTCCCAGCCGGAGTCGTCGACGTCGGTGCGGTAGAAGTCGGCGTCCCGGTCGTCGGGGCGGTCGGCGTAGGCGAACTTCCACTTGCCGTCGAGGCTCAGCCGGTACGGCGAGCGGGTGCGGTCGCCGTCGAGTGCCTGCTCCAGGTTCGCGTACGGCATGAGCGTGGTGTGCGGCGGCTCGGTGCCCACGCGGTACACGGCCAGGCCGTCGTTCCACTCCGGCGGGCCGTCCGCCGCCGGGCGCCGGCCGGCCGCGTGCGCGACGGCGGGCGACGCGGACAGGGCGAGCGCGCCGAGCACGGCGGCGCCCCCTTCGAGCAGGCGGCGACGGCTGACGACGGGCCGGTCGGCGGGGGACGAGAGCGGGTGCGGCATGACCGTGGCCTTCCTCGGTTCGACAGGGTGCTGCACGGACTGAGGGCACGTCAGATGTGGTCCCCAACTCCCGTGATGGGCGTTTCTGTTGGGACTCGTGCAACTGACGGTGACGGAGCAACTGCTGAGCAGGCACACCCTAGGACTCGAACACAACCGAAGCAATGACCCCGTCGGACTTTGTGCGGTCCTGATGGTTCTCTGGTGTCAGGCGCCTTCAGGTCGCTTCAGGCCTCTTCTAGGCCTCTTCAGGCCCCGAGGAAGGTGAGCACCTCGCTCGTCAGCCGGGCGGGGGCATCCAGCGGGACGAGGTGGCCGGCCTCCGGGACGGGCACCAGCCGCGCGCCCGGGATCAGGGCGGCAAGCTCCTGCCCCTTGGCGAAGGGGATCCAGGTGTCCTCGGTGCCCCAGCAGACCGTCACCGGCAGGTCGAGGGTGGGATACAGCGGCTGGATGTCGTCGGTGTAGCGCTGGTCGGCCTGCGCGATCTGGCGGTAGAAGGCGGCCTGGCCCCGCTCCCCCGTCCACGGCCCGACCAGGGCGTCCAGCGTGGCGGGCCGCAGGCCGAGGTGGCTCGCGGACGTGACGTACTCGCGCACCAGCGCCTCGTGCAGCGCTGCCGGCAGCTGCTCGAAGACGTGGCTGTGCTCCCCGACCAGCCGGAAGAAGGGGGAACCCCAGGGGTCCAGGGCCACCGGGTCGACCAGCGCGAGCCGCCGGTAGCGGGCCCCGTGCAGCAGATGGGCGCGCAGTGCCACGCAGCCGCCGAAGTCGTGCGCGACGACGGACGGCTCCTGAAGCCCCCAGTGCGCGAGCAGCTCGGCGAAGATCCGGCCCTGCCTCCCCAGCGAGACGTCCTGGTCCGGGTGCATGTCGGAGGCGCCGTAGCCCGCCATGTCCCACACGTGCACGTGGTGCCCGGCGGCGGCGAGCGCCGGAGCGATCTCGTGCCACACGTACGAGGAGAAGGGCGTCCCGTGCAGCAGCACGACCGGCTCGCCGCCGGGATCCCCGAACCGGTCCCAGCGCACGGTCCCCGATGTGGTGGCCAGGC
Organism: Streptomyces afghaniensis; assembly: GCF_044327915.1. Lineage (NCBI taxonomy): Bacteria > Bacillati > Actinomycetota > Actinomycetes > Kitasatosporales > Streptomycetaceae > Streptomyces > Streptomyces afghaniensis. The sequence goes on along the minus strand of NZ_JBIRGJ010000001.1, from coordinate 919,940 downwards.
TCTCCCGCAGCGTCCAGTCAGCCAAGATTCCCGCTCCCTCTCTCTCCGAGCACCGACCCGCGATTATTTGTCATTTCGGCGCGACAGTGTCGCGCCTCCGACCGTAATGTGACCTCATCGGACAGCCTGCGCAACGGATCTTGGCCGGACCTTTTGCCGCGCCGGAAGGAGCGGCTCGCATGAACGGGTATGCGCCATCGGACCGGGACGCCGTCACGGCCGCGCCCGGCGGGCTGCTGGACCTGCTGAAGGTCGCGGCCGTGGTCCTGGACGGCGGCGGGCACATCGCCCTGTGGAGCCCCGAGATCGGGCAACTGCTCGGCTACACCGCCGAGGAGGCCCTGCGGCAGCGCGCCGACACACTCCTGGTCGCGCCCGAGAACCGCTCCAAGGGCAGGGAGCTGTTCGCCCAGGTCAGGTCGGGGGACCGCTGGGCCGGCGTCTTCCCGCTGCGGCACCGCGACGGCACGGAACGCGCCGTGGAGTTCCGCACGATGCGGCTCCTCGACAGCGAGGGCCAGCCCCACCTGCTGGGACTCGCCACGGACGCGACGACCGTACGGAGAGTGGAGCGCGACCTCGCCCTCTCGCACAGCCTCGTCCACCAGACGCCGCTCGGCATCGCCGTCTTCGACAACGACCTGCGCTGGGTCGGGGTCAACCCCGCGCTGGAGCGGATGAACGGCGTGCCCGAGGAGGCCGTGCTGGGCCGCCGGGTCGGCGAGGTGCTGCCCGGCCTGGACGTCGAGGCCATCGAGACCCGGATGCGGCACGTGCTCAAGACCGGCAGGCCCCTGCTCGACCAGCAGACCATCGGCCGTACGGCGGCGGACGAGCACGACCGGGCCTACTCGGAGTCGTACCACCGCATCGAGGACACCGACGGCCGGGTGCTCGGTCTGGCGATGGCCGTGCTGGACGTCACCGAGCGCCAGCAGGCCGCGGCCGAGGTCGCGCAGGCACGCCAGCACCTGTCGGTGATCGCCGACGCCGGGGTGCGGATCGGCACCACCCTGGACCTTCAGCAGACCGCCCGGGAACTGGCCGACGTGGTGGTGTCGCACCTCGCGGACCTGGCCGCCGTGGACGTCCTGGAGTCCGTCGTGGCCCGCGGCACCATCGCGCCGGTGTCCGGCGGCGCACCCGCGGAGTTCCGGGCGCTGGCCGTCGCGGCGGGCTACCCGACCGACGCCATCCACGCCGCCGACCCGGTCGGCGAACTGGCCACCTACGCCTCGTCACGGATCATCACGCAGTGCGTCCGCAGGGCCCGCCCGGTCCTGGTCGAGCGCGTGGACCCGAAGATGATGCGGCGCATCGCCCGGGACGCACGGGCCGCCCGGACCCTGCACGAAGCCGGCGCACACTCCTATATGGCGGTGCCGCTGATGGCCCGGGGCAAGGTGCTCGGCACCCTCACGCTGTACCGCACGGTCGACGAACGTCCCTTCGACGACCGGGACCAGGTGCTCGCCTCGGAGCTCGCCGCGCGCGCCGCGATCTGCATCGACAACGCCCGCCTCTACGGCCGGGAGCGCGGCACCGCCCTGACGCTCCAGCGCAGCCTGCTCCCGGCCACGCCCGCCGAGCAGGAGGGGCTCGACATCGCCGCCCGCTACCGCCCGGCGCTCAGCGAGGTCGGCGGCGACTGGTACGACGTGCTGCCGCTGGGGCCGGGACGCACCGGGCTCGTGGTGGGCGACGTCATGGGCAAGGGCGTGCAGGCCGCGGCGATCATGGGACAGCTGAGCACGGCGACGCGGGCGCTGGCCCGGCTGGACCTGCCGCCCGCCGAACTGCTGCGGCACCTCGACGACATCGCCGGCTCGCTCGGCGACGCGATCGCCACGTGCGTGTACGCGGTGTGCGACCTGCGGGCCGGCATCTGCTCGCTGTCCAGCGCCGGCCATCTGCCGCCCGTGCTCGCCGGGGCGGACGGCGGCGCGAAACTCGTCGACGTGCCCGGCGGCGTGCCGCTCGGGGTGGGCGGCGTGGAATTCGGCACCGTGGACCTGGAGTTCACCCCGGGGTCCCTGCTCGCCCTGTACACCGACGGGCTGGTCGAGAACCGCGGAGAGCCGATCGACACCGGCCTCACCCTGCTGACCCGCCACCTGGAGGACGCGGGGCCCAGCCTGCAACGGGCCAGTGACAGCCTCCTCGGCGCGCTGAGCCCGGAGCCGGACGACGACGTCGCGCTCCTGCTGGTCCGCGCCCGGTCCTGAGGACGCTCGGGGGCAACTGTCAGCATGGGTGCGTGAGTTACGTTCTCTCAGATGCGGCGCCGGGCACAGCCGTGGTCGGGGACGGTCCGAGGGGCTCTCAGGCCTCGTCCTTCCGCACGGTGCACAGGGCCCAGACGATGAAACCGGACATCGCGATCATCACGACCGACCAGACCGGGTAGGACGGCAGGGAGAGGAAGTTGGCGATGATGACGAGGCCGGCGATGCCCACGCCGGCGACCCGGGCCCACGTCGATGCCTGGAACAGCCCCATGCTGACGATCACGGCGACCACGCCCAGGATCAGATGGACCCATCCCCAGCCCGTGAGGTCGAACTCGAACACGTAGTTGGGCGTCGAGAGGAACACGTCGTCCTCGGCGATCGCCGCGATGCCGCGCAGGATGCCCAGAATCCCGGCGATCATGAGCATGACGGCACCGAAGACCATCAGCCCGACGGCGAATCCGCGCTTCGCGGTGGGCCCGTGCGTAGGGTGTGTGGCGGTCATCCTGCTGCCTCGTTTCTGTCGGGTCCGGCGCGCTCCGCAACCGGATGTGGAGAAATCCGGGGGGTCAGGGTTCCGGCCGGCCTGAGCCGCTCAGGACTCAGCGTGCCCGCGTACGGGACGGGGCCGCCTCACCCGCGGCGGGTGATCCGTACGGCGATGGTCCGCCGTACCGCGCCGTGCGGTGTCACCCGGCTCAGGTGAACCTCACAGCAGCCGCCGTTCGCGGGCGCGGCGCACCGCGTCGCTGCGGCGGCTGACCGCGAGCTTGCGGTAGATGCTCTTGAGATGGGTCTTCACCGTGTTCACGGACACGTGCAGGTCGGCGGCGATCTCCTCCGTCGACCTCATCTCGGCCAGGAGCCGCAGCACGTCACCCTCGCGTGCGCTGAGATCCTCCACGGCGAGAACCGGGTGCCGGTCCGGCATGGTGGGCCGGGGATCGTGGTGGGGGCCTGGGCGGGAGAGGAGCCAGCCGTCGGACAGTTCCCGGAGCCGGCCGGTGCTCAGCAGGGGGCGGAGCCAGGGACCGGCTTCCAGGAAGGGCCGGCGCAACTGCCCGCGCCGGCCGTCCAGGAGGGCCCCGGCGACGAGGCGGCGGGCGGTGACAAGGTCGCCTCGCTCGTGGGCGGCCTGGGCACGGACCAGCGTGGCGCGGACGGTCACCGCCGGGCCCGGCCGGTCGTCCTCCGGCAGGCTGTCGATCATGTCGAGCGCCCCTTCGGCATGGCCCGCCGCGAGCCGGGCCCGCGCCGCCTCGACCGCACAGGCCGTCCGGTGGTGCGCCACGCGCTCCACGACCGCTCGGGCCGATTCGGGACGCCCCTGGGCCAGGTGGGCGGCGGACGCGAGCAGGGCGGCGTGGTCCTCCGCCCAGGGTGAGCTCACCGCTGCCGGGACGGACGCTTCCGCCGCCGCCAGCGCGGCCCGGGCGTCACCTCGGGCGAGGAGCAGCCGCCCCCGGGTGAGGGTCCGGCCGGCCGCCACGACGGGGTCGCCGGTGAGCGGGCGGGAGGCGGCCGACGCGTCGAGGAGCGCCTGGGCGTCGTCGAGTTCGTCGCGGTCGATGAGCACGGCGGCCAGGACCAGCGGGGCGATGCCGGACCCGGACTGCCGGGGCAGGCTGTAGCGCTCCGCCTGGTCGGCCGCCGCGAGGGCCTTGTGCTCCGCCGGGCCGGGCCGGCCGTTCAGGTAGTCGATCAGCGCGAGGTGGCCGAGGGCCTCCCACCTGGGCAGCGCCATCGCCGCTCCGCCGGGGTGTCCGGCGACGGCGGACAGGGCGTCGCGGGCGGCGTCGAAGCGTCCGGCCCACAGGCGCGCGGAGCCGAGGTGGGTGAGCAGGAGGGCGGTGACTTCGGGGTGGTTGTCCAGGAGGTGTGCGGGGACGTCCTGCCGGAGGGCGCGCGCCTCCTCGGCGGCTCGCTCCGCCCTGTCCGGAGAGCCGGTCATCCGTGCCGCCAGCGCTTCCAGCAGGGCGCAGCCGAGCCGGACCGGCGCCCGGTCGCTGCCGTTCGCGGCCAGGTCGCGCTCGGCCCGGTGCAGGTGGGGCAGGCCGTGATCAAGATCGTGGTGGGCCAGTTCGCGGGCGGCGCGGACGAGGTCGGGCGCCGGGCCCGTGGTGTCCGGGCTCATCCGCGCGAACAGGGCGGACAGGTCCTCGGAGCGCAGGCCGGTGAACAGCTGCCCGAGCGCGAGGTCGTCCACCACGGCGTTGGCGGTGAACTCCCAGTCGCCCGCCGCGGCACCCTGGACGAGCGCCTCGTGCAGGGCTCCGGACCGCCGCAGCCACCGTGCGGCCCGGCCGCGCAGCTCCGGTTCCAGACCGGGGAAGCGCTCCCGCAGGTGGGCGCGGAGGATCTCCGCGAACAGCGGGTGCAGGCCGTACCACGAGTGGCCGAGGTACTGGACGAAGGCGTTCTGCCGGTGCAGCGCGGCCAGGACCGGCTCCGCGTCGGTGCGCAGCGTCAGCGCGTTCACCAGGTCGGGACAGCAGCGGTCCAGGACGCTGATGCGCAGCAGCAGGTCCTGGGTGCCGGGTGGCTGCCGGTCGAGCACCTCGGCCAGCAGGAAGTCGGCCACGGCGCTGTGGTCGGCCTCGAACTGCTTCACGTACAGGTGGGGGTCCGCGACCTGCCGGGCGGCCAGTGCGCACAGTCTGAGGCCGGCGGCCCATCCCTGAGTGCGGTCCACCAGGGCCCGCACGGCACTGTGGTTCAGGTGCAGACCGTGCCGCGACAGCAGCTCCCCGGCCTCCTCGGCGGTGAACGCCAGCTCCGCGTCCCGGATCTCCGTCATCTCGCCCGAGGCCCGGTACCGGTGCAGCGGCAGCAGGGGTTCCGTGCGGGTGACCAGGACCAGGCGCAGGCCGTGCCCGGCGTGGTGCAGGACGAACTGCAACTGCTCCGCGATCTCGGGTGAGCCCACCCGGTCGAACTCGTCGAGGACGACGACGGTCGTGTGGTCCCGGCCCTCGAGGTCGGCGGCGAGGCAGGTCAGCGTCCGCCGGTCCACCCGGCCGGGCTGCGCCGGGCAGCCGACCTCGGCTGCCACCGGAACGCCGGCGGCGCGCAGTGCCTCCAGCAGATAGGCCCAGAAGATCCCGGGTGCCTGGTCGGCGAGGTCGGCCGTGAGCCAGGCGACCGGTTCGCGCAGGCCGGCGGCCCAGTCGGCGACCAGGAGAGTCTTGCCGGCGCCGGCCGGGCCGTTGACCATCGTCAGGGGTGTCAGGAGCGCCTGGTCGAGGTGTCGGGTCAGGCGGGTCCGGCGCAGGAAGCCGGCGGGCCGCTTCGGCAGGGCGAACCGGGTACGCAGCAGCGGGTCGCCCGTGGGGTCGACGCCCGGGGACGCCGGCTCCGCACCAGTCTCCGCGGTCGCGGCCATGGGCACCCCCACTGCCTGCCGTGCGCCGGATCATGAGCAGCACTCGCTTACTCAGGATCTCAGTGTTCACTCCCCCGCGCACACCGGCCCGGGCCCTGCCGCTCCCCCGGCGACCACCCGTGACAACCACCCGTGGCGGGCGATGCGGGCGTCGCGGGTGACGGGGTTCTCTGGGGCCACGCGCCGCGGCCCCGGCGCGGGACGTATCCGCACCGACACCTGCGGAGCCGCACGGCAAGGGCCGAGGCGGCTCGGATCGGGGATGGTGACCATGTGCCGCTGGCTCGCCTACTCGGGCACTCCCGTGCTGCTGGACGACGTCCTCTACCGGCCGCAGCACTCACTGATCGACCAGAGCCTGCACGCGCGGATGGGTGTCGAGACCACCAACGGCGACGGCTTCGGCGTCGGGTGGTACGCACGGCACCTGCGCACCCCCGCCGTGATCCGCGACACCGGCCCGGCCTGGAGCAACCGCAATCTCCGGGAGATCGCCGACCACGTCCGCTCGTCGCTGTTCTTCGCCCACGTCCGCGCCTCCACCGGGTCGGCCGTGCAGCAGACCAACTGTCACCCCTTCCGGTACGGGCACTGGATGTGGATGCACAACGGGGCGATCAGCGGGTTCAGCGAACTGCGCCGCGACCTCATGCTCGCCGTGGATCCGGAGCTGTTCCCCTCGCTGGAGGGCACGACGGACTCCGAGGTGATGTTCCACGTGGCCCTCACCCTCGGGCTGGACGGCGATCCGCCGGGCGCGGTGGCCCGCATGGTGGGGCTCGTCGAGCGGCTGGGCCACGAGCACGGGGTGCCGCAGCCGCTCCAGATGACGGTCGCGGTCACCGACGGCGAACGGCTGTGGTTCTTCCGGTACTCCAGCGCGGGAGACTCGCGGTCGCTGTACTACAGCAGCCGGGTGGAGGGCGTGCGGGCCCTCCACCCCGATCTCGCGTTCCTGAGGCACATCTCCGACGACACCCGGCTGGTGGTGTCGGAGCCGCTCGGTGATCTGCCCGGCGTCTGGAACGCCGTACCGGAGAGCAGCTACGGCGTCGTGCAGCCAGGCCGGGAACTGCTACGGCACTTCGAGCCCGAGCCGGTCTGAGCCGTCCGGCACATCGCCGGCGGCGACGCCCGCCGCGCCCTGACCGCCCGGGAGACCGCCGCCGGAGCCGCCCGACCGACAGCCCGCGGCCCAGTGCCGACGGCTGACGGCCGGACTGCCGCCGGCCGGCCGGGCGGCGGCTGGCGGGCGGGCGGCGGCTGGCGGACGGGCGGCTCCGGCTGACGGCCGGGCGGGCGGGCGGCTGGCGGGCGGCAGACGGGCGAGCGAGCGGCTGGCGGCCGGGCGGGCGGGCGGCTGGCGGGCGGCAGACGGGCGGGCGAGCGGCTGGCGGCCGGGCGGGCGGGCGGCTGGCGGGCGGCAGACGGGCGGGCGAGCGGCTGGCGGCCGGACTGCTGGCGGCTGGCGGCCGGACTGCTGGCGGCTGGCGGCCGGACTGCTGGCGGCTGGCGGCCGGACTGCTGGCGGCCGGGCGGCCGACGGCTGACGGCTGGCAGCCAGGCGGGCGGGCGGGCGGCTCACGGCTGGCGGCCAGTCGGGCGAGCAGCTGATGGCCGGACTGCCGGCGGCCGGCGGGCGGCGGGCGAGCGCTGACGGCCGGCGGCCGGGCGGCGAGAGGCTGGCGGCCAGGCGGGCGAGCAGCTGACGGCCGGACTGCCGACGACTGGCGGCCGGCCGGGCGGACGGCGGCTGATGGTCGGGCGGACGGCTGCTGACGGTCGGGCGGGCGGACGGCGGCTGATGGTCGGCCGGACGGCGGCTGGCGGACGGCGGCTGATGGTCGGGCGGCCAGCGGCCGGGCGGGCGAGCGGCTGACGGCCGGCGGCCGGGCGGGCGAGCGGCTGACGGCCAGGCGGGCGGCGGGCGGCTCGGCAGTGGGACGTGGGTACTCCGGCCGGACACGGGTCGGTGAGACGGTGGTCGGCGGACGGCCTGTGCGGTCGGGCGTCGGCCCGGCCGGTCCGTCAGCGGAGCCTGTCGGCGAACACCTCGTACGCCTGCTGGTCGAAGAGTACGAACCTGACCTCCTCGACCGCCGTGTCCGCTGCCCGTACGGTCTCCACCGCGATGCGTGCGCCGTCGTCCATCGGCCAGCCGTAGACGCCCGTGGAGACGGCCGGGAACGCGACCGTGCGGGCGCCGAGTTCGTCGGCGACGCGGAGGGACTCGCGGTAGCAGGAGGCGAGGAGGGCGGAGCGGTCCTGGGTCGCGCTGAAGACGGGTCCGACCGTGTGGATGACCCAGTCGGCGTCCAGGTCACCCGCGGTGGTGGCTACCGCCTGACCCGTGGGCAGGCCCTTGCCGTACCGCGAGGCGCGCAGCTTGCGGCACTCCTCCAGGATGGCGGGGCCGCCGCGCCGGTGGATCGCTCCGTCGACGCCTCCCCCGCCCAGCAGCGAGGAGTTGGCCGCGTTGACGATGGCGTCGACGCTCTCGCGGGTGATGTCGCCCTGGACGAGTTCGATGGTGGTCACGTCTGCCTCAGTCGCTTCCAGACGGCCTTGGCCGCGTTGTGCCCCGACATGCCGTGCACGCCCGGACCCGGCGGGGTCGCCGACGAGCAGATGAAGACGGCCGGGTGAGGGGTGCGGTAGGGGAACAGGGTCGGTTTGGGGCGCAGCAGGATCTGGAGGCCGGAGACCGCGCCGGAGGCGATGTCTCCGCCGACATAGTTGGCGTTGCGGGCGGCGAGTTCGGGCGGGCCCGCCGTCGCGCGGGCCAGGACGCGGTCGCGGAACCCCGGGGCGAACCGCTCCAGTTGGCGTTCGACGGCGTCGGTGAGGTCGCCGGTCCAGCCGTGCGGTACATGGCCGTAGGCCCAGAAGACGTGCTTGCCCGCCGGGGCCCGGGTGGGGTCGACGACGCTCGGCTGGACCGTGATCAGGAACGGTTTGTCGGGGGCCCGGCCCTCCCGGGACGCCGCGCGCAGGGCCGCGCCGATCTCCGCGTGGTCCGCGCCGATCTGCACCGTGCCCGCGACGCGGGCCTCCTTCGCGGTCCAGGGCACGGGGCCGTCCAGCGCGTAGTCGATCTTGAAGACGCCCGGCCCGTAGCGGTAGTCCGCGTAGTGGTTGCCGAAGCCGGCGATGCGGGCCAGGGCGGTGGGCGAGGTGTCGAAGACATACGCGCGGGCCGGCGGCAGGTCGTCGAGGCGCTTGACCTCGTAGTCGGTGTGGACGCTGCCGCCGAGGTCGCGCAGGTAGGCGGCGAGGGCGTCGGAGATCGCCTGGGAGCCGCCGCGGGCGACGGGCCAGCCGCGGGCGTGTGCCGCCAGGGCGAAGACCAGGCCGATGGCGCTGGTGGCGAAGCCGCCGAGCGGTGCCATGACATGTGCGACGAGCCCGGCGAACAGGGTCCTGGCCGGTTCGTCGCGGAAGCGGCGCGTCAGCAGGGTCGACGGGGGCAGGCCGACCAGACCGAAGCGGGCGAGGGTGACCGGGTCGCGGGGCAGCGCGGTGAGCGGCAGGGACATGAAGTCGCGGGCCAGCGCGTCCCACTTGGGCAGGAAGGGCTCGATGAGCCTGCGGTACGCCCCGGCGTCGCGCGGCCCGAAGGAGGCGGCCGTCTCGCCCACCGACCGGGCCAGCACGGCCGCCGAGCCGTCCGGGAAGGGGTGGGCCATGGGAAGCTCGGGGTGCAGCCATTCCAGGCCGTAGCGCTGGAGCGGCAGGGCGCGGAACGCGGGTGAGTTGATGGCGAGCGGGTGCGCCGCGGAGCACGGGTCGTGCCGGAAGCCGGGCAGGGTGAGCTCCTCGGTGCGGGCACCGCCGCCCACGGTGCCCCGGGCCTCGAACACGGCGACGGAGAATCCGCGGCGGGCCAGCTCCACGGCTGCGGTCAGTCCGTTCGGCCCCGCACCCACTACGACGGCATCGAGCATCGACGGCACCTTCGGACCCCTTCGTCAGCCGACGGCCACTGAGGATCAGGATAGGCCCGGGAACTGACAGTCACCGGCCGCGGGCGGATTCGTGCGGGAAAGCGGCCCGGAGCGCCGCTTGAGCGACTGCGCGTGTACGGTCCGTGACATTCAGGCTCCGCTCGCCAGCAGCGCCGCCACCCGGCGGGCCGTGGCCGCGTCGCGGGCCGCGGTGAACGGCAGGTCGTTGCCGCCCGTGATGCGGAACGGCTCGCCCGTGCGGGTCAGGTGGGCGCCGCCCGCCTCCTCGACCAGGAGCAGACCGGCCGCGTGGTCCCAAGCGGCCTCCCACGAGAAGGCGACCGCGTCGGACTCGCCCCGCGCGATGGCGAGGTACTCCAGTCCGGCCGAGCCGCACGCGCGCGGTGCCACACCCTCGGTGCGCAGGCCGAGCAGGGCGCGCTTCTGCTCGTCCGTCGTGTAGTCCGGGTGGGAGGTGGCCACGCGGAGGTCCCGTCCGGGTTCGGGAACGCCGGCGAACAGCCGCTCTCCGTCGAGGTAGGCGCCCTTGCCCCGCTGGGCGGTGGCGAGCTGGTCGCGGGCGGCGGCATAGGTCCAGGAGGCGAGCAGGGTGCCGCCCTGGGCCAGCGCGACCAGGGTGCAGAAGGCCGGTTCGCCGCGCACGAACTGCCGGGTCCCGTCGACCGGGTCGACAATCCAGACCGGGGCGTCGCCGCGTATGGCCTCGTAGGACGCCGGGTTGGCGTGGACCGCCTCCTCGCCGACCACGGCCGAACCGGGCAGCAGGGCGCCCAGTGCCTCGGTCAGGTACAGCTCGGCCTTGCGGTCGGCGTCCGTGACCAGGTCGTGCGGGCCGGCCTTCTGGTCGACCTCGTGTGCGGCGAGCCGGCGCCAGCGCGGCATGATCTCGGCGGCGGCCGCGCTGCGGATCGCCTCCTCGACGTCGGAAGCGTGCCGTGCGAGAAACTCTTCGATGGTTTCGGTGCTGTCGATCACCCCTCCATCACAACACGTGGCACTGACAATCCCTACCCGCCCGGTGCACTCCCGGTGGCTTCCCGATGAACAGCGACGCGTCCGCGCCGGCACCACGGACAGCCATGAGGACTCGGCGGGTTCACCGCCCGACCGCGTAGCCCTGCATGCCGCGCGGGTTCGCCGCCGCCGACAGGACGCCCGTCTCGGGGTCCCGCGCGACCGCGCAGAGCCGGCCCTCCGACCAGGGGCCGCCGACGGTCACCCGATGGCCGCGCCGCCGCAGCTCCTCGACGACGGCCGGGGCCGTGCGCGACTCCACGGTGACGCTCCCCGGACGCATGCCGCGCGGGTAGAAAGAGCCGGGGAAGCTGTCGTTGTGCCAGTTCGGGGCGTCGATCGCGCCCTGGAGGTCCAGGCCGCCGCGCACCCGGGAGCGCAGCGCGACCGCCAGGAGGAAGTGCAACTGCCACTGGTCCTGCTGGTCCCCGCCCGGTGTGCCGAACGCCATGACCGGCACGCCCTCGCGCAGTGCGATCGAGGGCGTCAGCGTGGTGCGGGGCCGACGGCCGGGGGTGAGGGAGTTGGGCAGGCCCTCCTCCAGCCAGGTCATCTGGAGCCGGGTGCCGAGCGGGAAGCCGAGTTCGGGCACGACGGGGTTGGACTGCAGCCAGCCGCCGCTGGGCGTGGCCGAGACCATGTTGCCCCAGCGGTCGACGACGTCGAGGTGGCAGGTGTCGCCGCGGGTGGCGCCGTCGTCGCCGACCTCCGGCTCGCCGGGCACGGGGGACGCCGGGCTCTTCGCGACGGTGGGTTCGCCGGTGCCCGGGGCGGCGGAGCCCTCCTGGGCGGTGGCCGCCACGCGGGCGTGCGCGCACAGTCGCGGGGTGCGTCCGCCGGGGCTGCCGGGCCGCAGCTCGTGGGAGGCCCGCTCGCCGACGAGAGCGCGGCGGTCGGTGTTGTACGCGTCGGACAGCAGGTCGTCGAGCGGCACGCCGGTGGCGTCCCCGTACCAGGCCTCCCGGTCGGCCATGGCGAGTTTGCAGTTCTCGACCAGCAGGTGGACGTAGTCGGCGGAGCCGTGGCGGGGCAGTTCGGGCGGAAGCAGGGCGAGCTGCTGCAGGAGGACCGGGCCCTGGCTCCAGGGGCCCGGCTTGCACACGGTCCAGCCGTTCCAGTCGTACGTCGCCGGCGTCTCGTAGGTCGCGGACCAGGCGGCGAGGTCGGCGGCCGTGAGGGTGCCGGTGTGGTGTGCGCCGCTGGTGTCCAGGGTGGGCTGCCCGGCCTGCCGCACCAGGGCCTCGGCTATGAAGCCGGAGCGCCACACCTCCCGCGCTGCCTCGATCCGGGCCTCCCGGTCCCCCGCCCCCGCCGTCTGGGCGAGCAGGCGCTTCCACGTGGCGGCGAGCGCCGGGTTGGCGAAGAGCTCGCCGGGGCGGGGCGGCTTGCCGCCGGGCAGGTAGACGTCCGCCGACGAGGTCCATTCCGTCTCGAACAGTTCGCGTACGGTCTCGACGGTCTCGCCGACGCGTTCCACGGGCGGGTGCCCGTGCTCGGCGTATCCGACGGCGTACTTCAGGACGTCGGCGAGGGACTTGGTGCCGTGGTCGCGCAGCAGCAGCATCCAGGCGTCGAACGCGCCCGGCACGGCGGCGGCGAGCGGCCCGGTGCCGGGGACGAGGTCCAGGCCGAGGCCCCGGTAGTGCGCGACCGTCGCCCCGGCCGGTGCGACGCCCTGCCCGCACAGCACCCGTACCTCACCGCCGGCCGGCGCGAGCAGGATCGGCACCTCGCCGGCCGGGCCGTTGAGGTGCGGCTCGACGACATGCAGCACGAACGCGCCCGCCACGGCGGCGTCGTAGGCGTTGCCGCCGTCCTCCAGGACGGCCATGGCCGACTGCGAGGCGAGCCAGTGCGTGGAGGACACCATGCCGAAGGTGCCCTGGAGGGTGGGGCGGGTCGTGAACATGTGACCTCTCATCTCGTTCACCTTTTTGCCGGTGATCCCCCTTCCCTACCCGGGCTGACGGAGCGGATAGCGGGATGCTGGTGACACCATGCGGATGTTCTGTGTCCTCGCCGTCCTGGTGGCCGCGAACCTGCTCAACAACTGGCTCGCGCCCGGCGCCTACGTACCCACCTGCGTGGCCGCGGCTGCCGCGCTGCTGCTGATCGCCCGGTGGGACGGTCTCACCCGCGCCGATCTCGGGCTCGACAAGGTTGCCCTGTTGCGAGGGCTGCGGTGGTCATCGGTCCTGGTGGGGGCGGTTCTCGCCCTTTTCCTGGTCGGGCTGGCCCTGCCGGTCACCAGGGAGGCCTTCGAGGACGAACGCGCCGCCGGCCTGACCGTGGGGGAACTGCTGTGGCGGGTGCTGATCCGGGTGCCGGCCGGCACCGTGCTGCTGGAGGAGATCGCCTTCCGCGGCGTCCTGTGGGCCATGGTGCGGCGTCGGCGCGGTACCGCCTGGGCCACCGCGGTGTCGTCATCGCTGTTCGGGCTCTGGCATGTGCTTCCCTCGCGCGGGCTGAGCCGGGCCAACGAGGCCGTGGCGGTCCTCGGCACCGGACCGGCGGGCACCGCGCTGTCGGTCGCGGCCGCCGTGATCGCCACGACCGCCGCCGGGGTCGTCCTGTGCGAGCTGCGGCGCCGGTCCGGGAGCCTGCTGACGCCCGCTGCGCTGCACTGGGCCCTCAACGGCTTCGGCTACGTGCTGGCCTGGGCCGTACCTCGATGGAGGGGCGCGGGGGACGTGCTGTGACCGTCGGACAGTGCCCGCGTCAGCCGTGGGATGTCGTGCCGCCGAGGACCTGCTCGCGGAGGATGTCGGCGTGGCCGCAGTGCTGGGCCAGTTCGCGCAGCGTGTGGAGGTAGACCCAGCGCAGCGGCAGCGGGCCCCGGCGGTTGCCCAGGAGGAGGTCGTCCAGTGTCAGCTCTGCCGTGGCGCGACGGGAAGCCGCGCAAGCCTGCTGGTAGGCGTGCTGGACCGAGGCGATCGTGTCGTCGTCGCGCAGGTCGAAGGACTCGTCGGGCGAGTCGGGAATGCCGATCTCGGCACGGGACCGGCAGGTCGTCCCCTCGTCGAACCAGACCTTCTCGACGAACGTGGCGTGCTTGACCAGGCCGAGCAGCGTGGTCTTGGACATGACCAGTGACCGGCGTGCCTGCTCCTCGGTCAGTCCGTTCAGACTGTCGTGCAGCGCGGAGCGATGCTCATCGAGGAACGTCTCGAACTGGTCGCGGAGCGTTGCGTGGAAGACGGCGGGTTCCGTGGACGGCTGGAAGACCATGTCCGCAACGATAGGCCGCCCGGCTCCTGTGCGACCGGCGCGATGACAAACCACCCAGTGGTCGCCGAACCGGCCGAAACCCGGGCCGTCGACAGTGAGTCACCGTCACCACGCAGGCACGGAGCGAGTTCGCACTTCCGCGTCACAGGGAGTCATGTGAAACTGTCGTCCCGTCCGCCGTCCCCCCACGAGAAGGGCGCCGTGCGTTCCCTACCTCTGCCCCTGGCCCTGACCGCACGCCTGTCCCCCGTGGCCGTGCTCGCCGCGGCGGGCTGGGCGCTGTCGTCCGGCCCGCTCGCCGCGCCACAGGCCGCCGAGCACAGGCCGGCCGACGAGAAGACCGGGACCCAGTCCGCGTCCGCACCGTCGACGTCGGCTGTGTCGAAGACCTACTCGGCCGCGCCGGCGCCGTGCGAGAGCGTCGCCAAGAAGACGGTCGAGTCGCTGGTGCCGGGTGCCAAGACGGCCGGGAAGGAGATCCCGTCCACGGACTCGGAGCTGCGCCGCACCTGCTCCTGGAACGCGCTCAAGGGGTACAACTACCGCTGGCTCGACGTGTCCTTCGAGGTGATGGAGTCGGACGAGGCGGCGGAGAAGGCCTACCAGGGGCGCACCGAGGAGAAGAGCGGCGGAGGTGCCGTCCCGGGTCTGGGTGACACCGCGTACTCCATCGTCAACCTCACCACCGAGGACAAGCAGCAGACCCGCGAGGGCCAGGTCTTCGTCCGCGCGTCCAACGCGCTGGTGATCGTCACGTACAACGGCAGCGACTTCGAGTCGAAGAAGGCGCCGAGCACGGACACGATCAACAAGGGCGCCATCAAGGCCGCGAAGGAAGCGGTGGCCGCGCTGGAGGACGGCAAGGGCTGACCGCCCTCCAGCATCCGCGTCCGGGTCCGTGTCCGTGTCCGTGTCAGACGGTGGCCCGGTTGCCGCCCCGCGCCGCCATCAGCACCAGGTACAGCAGCATCGACGTGCCCAGGCCCACCGCCCAGCCGTAGTCGGCCAGATCGGCCAGGGCCGGGATCGGGCGGCCGTCGATCAGCGGCTTGAAGCTGGCGCCGCCGACGGCGAGGACTCCACCGACCGCGAAGGCGACGACGGCCCGCCAGTTCCAGCCGCCCTCGTACCAGTAGCGGCCGCCCGTGCGGTACAGGTCGGCCAGGTCGAGCCGGGAGCGGCGCAGGATCCAGTAGTCGGCGATGAGGATGCCCGCGACGGTGCCGAGCAGGCCGCCGACCAGGCCGAGCCAGGTGAAGATGTAGCCCTGCGGGTCGGAGTACAGCTTCCACGGGAAGATCAGCACACCGAGGACGCACGTGGCGAGCGCGCCCGCCCGGAAACTGATCTTCCGCGGCGCGATGTTGGAGAAGTCGAACGCGGGTGAGACCAGGTTGGCCGCGACGTTGACGGACAGCGTGGCCACCAGGACGGTGACGAGGGCGAACAGCAGGCCCACCGTGTTGTCGGTCTTGGCCGCGAGCTGTACCGGGTCCCAGATCGCCTCGCCGTAGACGGCCTGCGAGCCGGAGGTGACCATCACGGAGAGGAACGCGAACAGCGTCATCGTCGTCGGCAGACCGAGGGCCTGGCCCCACGTCTGCGCCTTCTGGCTCCTGCCGTAGCGGGTGAAGTCGGGGATGTTCAGCGACAGCGTGGACCAGAAGCCGATCATGCCCATGAGCGCCGGAGCGAACAGCTTCCAGAAGTCCGGGCCCCAGCCGAGCTTCGACGGCTGGTCGAACAGCGGACCGAAGCCGCCCGCCTTGTCGCTCATCCACCACAGCATCACGAAGGCGCCGACGAGCACGAAGGGCGCCGCCCAGTTCTCGAAGCGGCGGATGGTCTCCATGCCGCGGTAGATGATGACGACCTGAAGCGCCCAGAAGATCGCGAACGACAGCCACATCGTCCAGGCGTAACCGCCGACCTTCGCCGCGTCCGTCCAGCCACTGCCGACGAGCTTGCCGGCCAGGAAGTAGATGGCCTCGCCGCCGATCCAGGTCTGGATGCCGAACCAGCCGCACGCCACCAGCGCCCGTACGACGGCGGGCAGGTTGGCCCCGCGGATGCCGAAGGAGGCCCGGGCGAAGACCGGGAAGGGTATGCCGTACTTGGGTCCGGCGTGCCCGGTGAGCAGCATCGGTATCAGCACGATCACATTGGCCAGGGCGATGGTGAACACCGCCTGCTTCCAGTCCATGCCGACGGCGATGAGTCCGGAGGCCAGGGTCCAGGAGGCCGTGTTGTGGGCCATGCCGACCCACAGCGCGGAGAAGTTGTACGTGGTCCAGGTGCGCTTCTCCACGGGGACCGGCAGCAGGTCCTCGTTGGCGTAGGGACCGGTCGGTGCGGGGGCGCCCGGGGCGATCTCCACCCGGCCGTCGGCGAGGGTGACTTGGGTGGTCGGCGGCGGGGCCGTGGGAGCGGTGTCGGTCATGGGCCAGGCCAATCATGGAGGTGGGACGGGAAAGGCCATGCGGGTGGCGCCGATGGGGGGTGCGCTCGGGAGCGTCCTGGGCCCCCTTCCCGGGCCGGCGGGAAGGGGGAGCTCAAAGGGAGTGGTGCTGGCTGTCAGCCGTTGACGGCCGGGATGACCCGCGATCCGTACGTGTCGATCACGGTTTCCTGTGCGTCGTGCATGTCGTAGACGGCGAACTGGTCCACGCCGAGCTCGCGCAGCGCGTTCAGCTTCTCGACGTGCTTGTCGACCGGGCCGATCAGGCAGAACCGGTCGACGATCTCGTCGGGCACGAACTGGGTGTCGGGGTTGTCGGCGCGGCCGTGGTGGGAGTAGTCGTAGCCCTCCCGCGCCTTGATGTAGTCGGTGAGTTCGTCGGGGACGGCGGCGGAGTGCTCGCCGTACTTGGACACCAGGTCGGCCACGTGGTTGCCGACCATCCCGCCGAACCACCGGCACTGGTCGCGCGCGTGGGCGAGCGCCTCCGGGGAGTCGTCCTCGGTGACGTAGGCGGGGGCCGCCACGCAGATGGTCACCTCCGAGGGGTCCCGGCCGGCGGCGACGGCCGCGTCCTTCACGGCCCTGACCATGTACTCGGTCAGATACAGATCGGCCAGCTGGAGGATGAACCCGTCGGCCTCCTCGCCGGTCATCTTCAGGGCCTTGGGGCCGTACGCGGCCATCCATACGGGGAGTTCGGCGCCCGGCCCGATCCACGGGAACCTGACGACCGTGCCGCCGCCGAGGTCCGCCTCCTGGCCGCTGCCGAGCGCCCGGATGACCTTCATGGCCTCGCTGATCCGGGCCAGCGTGTTGGGCTTGCGGCCGGCCACGCGCATCGCGGAGTCGCCGCGGCCGATGCCGCAGACCGTGCGGTTGCCGAACATGTCGTTGAGCGTGGCGAAGGTGGAGGCGGTGACCTCCCAGGTGCGGGTCCCCGGGTTGGTCACCATCGGCCCGACCTTCAGTTTCGTGGTGTTGGCCAGGATCTGGCTGTAGATCACGAACGGCTCCTGCCACAGCACGGCGGAGTCGAAGGTCCAGCCGTACGAGAATCCGTTCCGTTCCGCGCGTTTCATCAGGCTGATCACCCGCGAGGCCGGCGGGTCCGTCTGCAGGACGAGTCCGAAGTCCATCGGCACCACTCCTAGTTGAGGTACTGACAGGTGGAACGCGGGGTGAAGACGCCGTGCCCGGCGTGCCCGGTGTACTCCCGCTCGGTGATCACGGGCTCGCCGCGCGAGATGACCGTCTCGACCCGGCCGGTGACGCGTTTGCCCTCGTACGCCGAGTAGTCGACGTTCATGTGGTGGGTCTCGGCCGACATGACCTGCTCGGCGTGCGGGTCGTAGATGACGACGTCGGCGTCGGCGCCCGGCGCGATGGTGCCCTTCTTCGGGTAGAGGCCGAACATCCGGGCCGGCGAGGCGCAGGCGATCTCGATCCAGCGGCGGCGCGAGATGTGCCCGTCGAGGACCGCCTGGTGGAGCAGGTCCATACGGTTCTCCACGCCCGGCAGGCCGTTGGGGATCTTGGAGAAGTCACCGCGGCCGAGTTCCTTCTGGCCCACGAAGCAGAACGGGCAGTGGTCGGTGGAGACGACCTGGAGGTCGTTGGTGCGCAGGCCCCGCCACAGCGCGGCCTGGTGCTCCTTCGGCCTGAGCGGGGTGGAGCACACGTACTTCGCGCCCTCGAAGTCCGGCTCGGCGAGGTTGTCTGTGGACAGGAACAGGTACTGCGGGCAGGTCTCGCCGAAGACGTTCAGCCCCTCGTCGCGGGCCCGGGCCAGCTCGGCGACCGCCTCCGTCGCCGAGACGTGCACGACGTACAGGGGCGCGCCCGCGACCTGCGCGAGCTTGATGGCGCGGTGGGTTGCCTCGGCCTCCAGCAGGGCCTTGCGGACCTCGCCGTGGTAGCGCGGGTCGGTCTCGCCCCGGGCCAGGGCCTGCTCGACCAGGACGTCGATCGCGATGCCGTTCTCGGCGTGCATCATGATCAGGCCGCCGTTCTCGGCGGAGCGCTGCATGGCGCGCAGGATCTGGCCGTCGTCGCTGTAGAAGACGCCCGGGTAGGCCATGAACTGCTTGAAGGAGGTGACGCCTTCCTCGATCAGCAGGTCCATCTCCTTGAGCGTCTCCTGGTTCACATCGGAGACGATCATGTGGAAGCCGTAGTCGACGGCGCAGTTGCCCTCGGCCTTGGCGTGCCAGGCGTCGAGGCCCTCGCGCAGGCTGTGCCCGACGCTCTGCACGGCGAAGTCGATGATCGTCGTCGTGCCGCCCCAGGCGGCGGCGCGGGTGCCGGTCTCGAAGGTGTCGGAGGCGAAGGTGCCGCCGAAGGGCAGCTCCATGTGGGTGTGGGCGTCGACGCCGCCGGGGATGACGTACTTTCCGGAGGCGTCGATCGTCCGGTCTGCGGTGAAGGCCTCGGCGGCGGGGGTGCCGGAGGCTGCGAGGGCGGCGATGCGGCTGTCCTCGATCAGGATGTCGGCGTGGATCTCGTCGGAGGCTGTGATGACGAGGCCGCCGCGGATGACTGTACGGCTGCTCATGTCGTGGTCGCTCCTCGCAGTGGGTTGGTGCGGGTGGTGGGTGGCTGGTCGCGCAGTTCCCCGCGCCCCTGAGGACGTCCCCCCAGCGGACGTCCTACGGAGCTGTCAGTGGGCCGTACGCCCCCGGTGCCCGGTCCCTGTAGAACTGCCAGCGGTCGCGGACCTCGCGGAGTTTGGCCATGTCCAGGTCGCGGACGACCAGTTCGGGCTCCTTGTCGCTCGCCACCTCGCCGACGAACTGGGCCTCCGGGTCCACGAAGTACGACGTGCCGTAGAAGTCGTTGTCGCCGTACTCCTCGACGCCGACCCGGTTGATCGCGCCCACGAAGTACTCGTTGGCGACGGCCGCCGCCGGCTGTTCCAGCTGCCAGAGGTAGCCGGACAGGCCGCGCGAGGTGGCCGAGGGGTTGAAGACGATCTCGGCGCCCGCGAGGCCGAGTGCGCGCCAGCCCTCGGGGAAGTGCCGGTCGTAGCAGATGTAGACGCCGACCTTGCCGACGGCCGTCTCGAAGACGGGCCAGCCGGAGTTGCCGGGGCGGAAGTAGAACTTCTCCCAGAAGCCCCTGACCTGCGGGATGTGTGTCTTGCGGTACTTGCCGAGGTAGGAGCCGTCCGCGTCGATCACGGCGGCGGTGTTGTAGAGGACGCCGGGCTGTTCCTCCTCGTACATCGGCAGGACCAGGACGATGCCCAGTTCTTTGGCGAGGGCCTGGAAGCGGCGGACGATCGGGCCCTCGGGGATCTGCTCGGCGTACTCGTAGAAGGCCGGGTCCTGGACCTGGCAGAAGTACGGTCCGTAGAACAGCTCCTGGAAGCACAGGACTTGAGCACCCTGCGCGGCCGCGTCGCGGGCCGCCTGCTCGTGGACCTGGATCATCGACTCCTTGTCGCCCGTCCATGCGGTCTGGAAGACGGCGGCACGGATCACTCGGCTCATCGGGACCTCCGGTCGCTCGGTGTGCCGTGAGCCTAGGAAGCCGGGACGGGCTCTTTGAGTTGCACCGTGTCACGTCTGCGGGCGTGCGGCGTGTCACCGTGTCACTCTGCCGTGTGCCCATGTTTCACCGCCGTTTTCCCAGGTGGTCGGGTGTTTCACTGCTGTTGCGCGTCGTGCGCGAGGAGTGCGATGTGCACCGAGGCGGCCTGCTCGAAATCGTCGAGGTCCACCCCGAGGCGGACTTGTATGGCTTCCAGGCGGCGGTAGAGGGCGGGCC
The DNA here is from genome assembly GCF_044327915.1 of Streptomyces afghaniensis. Taxonomy (NCBI): domain Bacteria; kingdom Bacillati; phylum Actinomycetota; class Actinomycetes; order Kitasatosporales; family Streptomycetaceae; genus Streptomyces; species Streptomyces afghaniensis. The sequence goes on along the minus strand of NZ_JBIRGJ010000001.1, from coordinate 899,894 downwards.
GCGAGACGTGGTGGAGCTGGGCGGTCCGGGACTTGTTGCGGCCGGTGGCCAGGTAGGTGCGCAGCACCGACAGCAGGTCCTCCTCGGCCTCGCACAGCAGCCCGTCCAGCTCGCGCTCCGCGAAGGACTGCACGTGCGGGTCGTCGCGCAGCAGGCGGATCAGGCCCCGCAGGTGGACGTCCTTCAGGCGCACGACCGGTGGGAGGTCGAGGACGGCGGTGGAGTCGGCGACGGCGTCCGCGACGTGCTGGGCCTCGCGCAGTCCGGCGGGGACGTCGTCCCAGGCGACCCGGGGGTCGGCCGCGGCGACGACCGTGCGGGCCGGTCCCGACTCGGAGCGCAGCCGGGTCGCGAAGTGTGCGGCGAGGGCGTCCGCGTCCTGGTCGCGGGGGAGGCTGAGCAGCACGGCGGTTGCTCCGTCGGCCAGTTCGGCGACCAGCCCGGGCAGGCCCAGCAGACGCAGCAGCCGGTCGAGCCGGGCGGTGTCGCCGTCGCGGACGACCAGCGGCACGAACGTCCGCCGGTTGACCGGCAGCCCGGCCGCACGCGCCCGGGGCAGCAGCTGCCGTGCCGGTACGACGCCGCTGGCCAGGTCGGTCAGCAGGCTCTGCGCGGACTGCTCCTCCCAGGAGCACGCGGCGCCGCCGCCGAGCATGCGGTGCAGGACGAGGGCCTCGGCGGCACGGTCGGCCAGCAGCCGCCCGGTGGCGGTGTCGCCCCGGTAGCCGCACAGCAGGATCCGGCCCCAGCGCTCCCCGCGTCCGCCCAGTTCGGCCCGGATCCAGCCGTCGCCCTCGGTGCCTCCGGCCTGACGGGCGATGCGCTCCCAGTCGCGGAGCACGTCGTCCACCGCCGGCCGCTCCCCCGCCGTGCCGAGGACGCGGTGGGCGAGGTTGGTGACGACGACCGGGCAGGCGCTGTGCCGGGCGACCTCGTCGAGCAGGCGTTGCAGCGGGGCGCCCGCGGTGATCAGGGCGGTGAGTTCGGTGCGGACGGCCTCGGAGAGGCTGACGGCGGCGAACTTGCGCCGTACGAGCCGTGACTGGACCTCCTCGGTCAGCTCGGCGAAGGGGAAGGGCCGGTGCAGGACGACCATCGGCAGCCCGCACCGCTCGGCCGCCCGGCGCATCACGGCCGGCGCTGCGGGGAAGGCGCGGCCGAGTCCGAGGACGACGGCGGCGGCTTCCGCGCGGTGCAGCGACCGGACGTACTCGGCCTGCTTCTCCTCGTCGCCGGCGAGCAGCACACCGGTGGTGAGTATCATCTCGCCGCCGCTGAGCATCACGCCGACGTCGGCGGCCTCGGCGACGTGGACCCAGCGCACCGGCCGGTCGAGATGGCTCGCGCCGGCCACCACCTCGGGCTCCCCGGCGAGCACCCGCTCCAGGGTGAGGACCTGCCGGACCGACAGCGCGGGTTCCAGGGAATCCAAGGTGATGGTCATGGTGCCGTTCCCTTGTTCAGTGCACTGCTACTGGATGCTCCTCAGAGCGTTCTCGAGGATCGCGGCGCCTTCCTCGGCCTCCGCGACGTTGAGGGACAGCGGCGGGGCGACGCGCAGGGCGCTGGTGTTGTGGCCGCCGCCCTTGCCGATCAGCAGGCCGCCCTCGCGGGCCGCCTCCAGGACGGCCGCCGCGGCCTGCGGATCGGCCTCGTCGGTCCCCGGCCTGGTGATCTCGATGCCGATCATCAGTCCGCGTCCGCGCACCTCCCGTACGGCCGGCACCTGCGCGGCGGCGGACCGCAGCCGTTCGATGAGCATGCCGCCGACGCGCCGGGCGTTGCCCTGGAGGTCGTGTTCCAGCAGGTAGTTGAGGTTGGCGAGGCCCGCCGCCATGGTGATCTGGGTGCCGCCGAACGTGGAGATGCTGTTGGAGTCGAGGCAGTTCATGATCTCGGAGCGGGCGACGACACCGCCGATGGACATGCCGTTGCCGATGCCCTTGGCGAAGGTCATGATGTCCGGCGGCCCGTTCCGCCCGTGGGCCTGCCAGCCCCAGAAGTGCTCGCCGGTACGGCCCCAGCCGGTCTGCACCTCGTCGGCGATCCACAGGACGCCGTGCTCGTTCAGCACCTCGCGGAAGGCGGCGTAGAGCCCGTCGGGCGGTGAGGTGAAGCCGCCGATGCCCTGGATGGGTTCGGCGATCAGCGCGGCCGGCGCGCGGGTGTGGCCGAGCAGGTCCTTCAGGTCGTCGACGCAGGCCGCGATGAAGTCGTCGTCGCCGAGGGAGGCGTACGGGCCGCGGGTGCGCACGCCGCCGTGGACGTACAGCGTCTGGAGCGGGGACAGCGAGGTCGGGGACCAGCCGCGGTTGCCGGTGATGCCGACGGCGCTGAAGGAGCGGCCGTGGTAGCTGTTGCGCATGGCCATGATCGTGTTGCTGCGCCGGTAGGCGGTGGCGAGCAGCAGGGCGGTGTCGTTGGCCTCGGTCCCGGAGGTGGTGAAGAAGACGCGGGCGTCCGGGATGCCGCTCAGCTGGGTCACTCGCTCGGCGAGTTCGACCATCGGCCGGTTGAGGTACAGGGTCGAGGAGTGGATGATCCGCCCGGCCTGCTCGCTCACCGCCTTGGTCACCTCGGGCAGGGCGTGCGCGGTCATCGTGGTGAGGATGCCGCCGAAGAAGTCGAGGTACCGGTTGCCGTGGGCGTCCCAGACGTGACGGCCCTCGCCGTGGGTGATCTCGAGGGGGTCCTCGTAGTAGAGGGCGAGCCAGTCGGGGAGTACGGCCCGGTGGCGGCCCAGCAGGTCGTTGGTCACGGCTGCACCAGTCCTTCGTAGGCGTCGGGGCGGCGGTCGCGGTAGAAGGCCCACGTCTGCCGCACTTCTTCGATGAGGTCGATGTCCAGGTCCCGGATCACGAGCTCCTCCTGGCTGTCGCTGGCGACGTCGCCCACGAACTGCCCGCGGGGGTCGACGAAGTAGCTCGTCCCGTAGAAGTCGTTGTCGCCGTACTCCTCCTGCCCCACGCGGTTGATCGCCGCGATGTAGTACCCGTTGGCGACGGCGGCCGCGGGCTGCTCCAGCCGCCACAGGTGGGACGACAGGCTCCGGTGGGTGGCGGAGGGGTTGTAGACCAGCTGGGCTCCGGACAGGCCGAGTTGCCGCCAGCCCTCCGGGAAGTGGCGGTCGTAGCAGATGTAGACGCCCACCTTGCCGGCCGCCGTGTCGAAGACGGGCCAGCCGAGGTTGCCCGGCTTGAAGTAGAACTTCTCGCGGAAACCCTTGAGCTGCGGGATGTGGTGCTTGCGGTACTTGCCGAGGTAGGTGCCGTCGGCGTCGATCACGGCCGCGGTGTTGTAGTAGAAGCCGGGCTGCTCCGCCTCGAACACCGGCGCGACGATCACCATGCCGGTCTCGCGCGCGAGGGCCCGCATGCGCCGTACGGTCGGCCCGTCGGGGACGGGTTCGGCCCAGCGGTAGTGCTCCGGCTCCTCGACCTGACAGAAGTAGGGGCTGTTGAAGACTTCCTGGAAACCGATGATCTTCGCGCCCCGGCGGGCCGCCTCGCGGGCGTGCTCCTCGTGTTTCGCCACCATGGACTCGGTGTCGCCGGTCCAGGTGGCCTGGACCAGGGCGGCACGTACGACGTTGGCCATGAGCTGCTCCTTCGACGCGACGTCAGCGCCTCTACGCCCGTAGAAGCGGGCCGTAGAGCCACGAACGTAAGCCTCCGGCCCAGGCTTGCCAAGACCATCGTCCCCAACCCGCGGTGCCGGGCGCGATTCGCACTCCTGTGGGTGAGTCGCCGGGGGCACGAGATGCCCGGTCAGGCAGGGAATCCGGCGACTCGCAGGGCGTGCACGAGGTCCCAGCGGCGCTCGTCCGACACGCCCCGGGCGGCCTCCAGCAGGAGCGGTACGAGGGTCTGCGGACCGGGCCCGGCGCTGCGGGCCACCTCCTCGGGAGTGCGGGCTCTGACGTACACGTCGAGCAGCACGCGCACCTCGCGGTGGCGCCCCTCGGCGACCAGCCCGAGGACGGCCTCTCCGATCTCGCCCGGGGGCCGGCCGGCCCCCTGTCGCAGGATCTGCTGCCCGTCGCCCGCGCGCCCGGCCGCACCCAGCGCGTCCGCGGCGGCGACCAGCCGCCCGGCGGGCAGCGAGCCGGCTTCCCAGAGCAGCGTCTGCCAGTCCGCACCGAGCCCGGCCCGCTCCAGCTCGTGCGCGAGCAGCGGAAACCGGGCCGGGGCCCAGGACGCGGCCTCGACCAGCAGAGCGTGCGCCTCGCCGCTGCGCCCCTCCTTCCGCAGCCGCGCGAGGGCCTCGACGGCTTGCACGACGTCCCTCCGCTCGGCCGCACCGACGTCCACGGCGCGCGGTTCCGCACGCTCCTCCCCCACGGCTTCGGCGGCCCCGGCGAACCGTGCACCACGGGGCGTACGGCGGCCGGTCACGGGGGCGGGGTCGGGAAGCAGCGGCACAGCACCGGACGGTGCGACGACGGGAGGGGCGTCCTCCTCGACCATTCCGGCGAAACGGGCACTGCCGCGGCGGCGCTTGCGTTGTTTGGGGGCGCGGGGTTCTGGGCCTGCGGTGGGTTCCGGGGTGGCGGCGGGTCCTGGGGCGGCGGCGGGTCCTGGAGGGGCGCTTGGTTCTCCGGGGGCGATTGGTTCGCGGAGGGCGCTTGGTTCTCGCGTGGCGATGAGTTCCGGGGCGACTGCGGGTTCCGGTGTGGCCGGGGGCGCCCCGAAACCGTCGGACGCGCCACCGGATACGGCCTCCCAGGAGGCGGCGTGCCCCGCCGGGTGCTCTCCGTCGCGGGGATCCGTCCGGCCGGCCCTGGCCGGGGAGACGCCGGACGCCGTCTCCCGGTAGGCGGCATGACCTGCCGAAGACCCGCCGTCCCGGGCATCGGGCCGCCCTGCCGGGTCCGCGTCGGCGTCCGGATGCCGGGCGGCACGGCGACCGGCCGCACCCGTCACGCCTGACGGCGGGTCCTCGCGGCGCCGAGCCGTGTCAGGCATGCCGGGGTCGTACGGGCCGCCCGGGGCCGATCGCATACGGCCGCTGTCCGGTGCCGGGCCGTCAGACGTGTACCCGTCGGCCCTTGCCGGTCGAGCCCCGTCCGCCGCCGCGCCAGAGGCTGCCCACCTGGCCGATCCCGCTCGCGAAGCCCCGTGCGCCGTACCAGGGCCCGCCTCCCTGCCCTGTCCCGCTCGCGAAACCCCCTCCGCCGCGAAGCCTCCGTCGTTCGGCCCGCGGCGCCACGCGCCCGACCAGGCAACGTCGTCGCCGCCCGGGGACCCACCGCCGCCGCGTCCGCCCGGAACCGCGCCCGCGCCGACGGACACACCGGCAGCGGGCCCCGGCCTGCCGTCACCCCACGCCCCGTGGAACACGCCCCGCTCACGGCGGTCCAAGTCGGCCATCCGGGCCCGGAGTTCCGCGCAGCGCGCTGTCGCGCGTTCGTGGTCGTCGTGGGCCCAGGCGAGGTCGAGGCGGAGGGTGTCGGCCTCTTCGCGGGTGGCGGCGGTGGCGAGGAGTCGGGTCAGTTCCGTCTGGCGCTCGGCGGCGTACTTCTGTTCGCGGAGCATGACGTCGAGCCGGTCACCGAGGGCGTCACGGCCACCGGGCCGGGCATCGTAGGCGGCGAGCGCGGCGGCATGCAGGGACCGGGCGCGTTCGGTCTCCGGGCCCGCGCCCCCCGGGCCGTACTGCCCGGCGAGGTCCTGCAACAGCGCCTCGACCACGTCCCACGGTGGCATCTCCCGCCCGTCGAGACAGGCCCGCATGCCCTCGGGGTCGCGCTGCCAGAACACCGCGCACCAGCCCCCGGCCGGATCCAGGCGTGCCAGCAGACCGTCCAGGTAATGCGCGAACTCCCGTACTTCACTTGGGAGTCGATCCACCGCCATCGCTCAACTCCCGCCCGACCGGACACTCCGCCCAGTAGGCAACACCAGTCGTGTTACAGCGGTGCTACGGGGAGTTTTCACACGCGGCGCAGGAGCCTCAGCACCGCCTCGTCAGACCGGCGCGGGCACGCACCGCCCGGCCAGCTCGTCCATCGACAGCCCGAGCGCGCCCGCCAGCGCGGACACGGTGAAGAAGGCCGGGGTCGGAGCCCGCCCGGTCTCGATCTTCCGGAGCGTCTCCGGGGAGATGCCCGCGCTCGCCGCGACCTCCGCCATGCTCCGGTCGCCACGCGCCTCACGCAGCAGCCGGCCGAGCCGTTCGCCGCGATCGCGCTCTTCTGGGGTGAGAGGGGTGCGCACCATGCCCCCATTCTAATACCGGTATAGTAATTGGCATGGTTGAGCTGAAGACCGATGTGTCGATCGATGCGATGTACGAGGCGGGCCAGGTCGTCGCCCGCGCCCTGACCGCCGCGCAGAAGGCCGCCGACGTGGGCGTATCCCTGCTGGAACTGGACGAGGTGGCGCACGACGTGCTGCGCGAGGCCGGCGCGACCTCGCCCTTCCTCGGCTACCGGCCGACCTTCGCGCCGACCCCCTTCCCGGCCGTCCTCTGCGTCTCGGTCAACGACGCGATCGTGCACGGCATCCCGACCCGCTACCGGCTGCGTGACGGCGACCTGGTCTCCATCGACTTCGGCGCGGAACTGGGCGGCTGGGTCGGCGACTCGGCGCTCAGCTTCATCGTGGGCACCCCGCGCGAGGCCGACCTGCGCCTGATCGAGACCGCCGAGCGCGCCCTCGCGGCCGGCATCGAGGCCGCCGTCGTCGGCAACCGCATCGGCGACATCGCCCACGCGATCGGCACCGTCTGCCGCGCCGCGGGCTACGGCATCCCGGACGGCTTCGGCGGCCACGGCATCGGCCGCCGGATGCACGAGGACCCCGGCGTGCCGAACGAGGGCCGCCCGGGGCGCGGGATGCGCCTGAGGCACGGGATGGCGCTGGCGATCGAACCCATGGTCATCGCGGGCGGCATCGACACCTTCCACCCGGCCCCCGACGGCTGGACCCTGATGACGGACGACGGCTCCCGAGCGGCCCACGCGGAGCACACGGTGGCGATCACGGACGCGGGCCCGAGGATCCTCACCGCACGCTGAGATCGTCCCGACCGCACGCAGAGATGTGCCGGGATTACCCGGCTACGCCCCGAAGGTGCCCCTTGTCCGCGATCGTGCGAAGGTGTTCTACGAGCGCGCCCCAGGTGTAACCGGCTGCCACCCGGGTTACCCGACCCCGGCACGTCGACCAGCGAGGGCGTCCCCCGCCCGCGCGCCGGGGACGCCGGGAACGGAAGGCCCATGAGCAGCGGCTTCAGCAGCCCGGAGGGCTACGGCTCGGATCCCTTCGGAGAATTCCTCGCACGCTTCTTCGGCGGACCGCGTCCCGGTCCCCGGCAGATCGACATCGGCCGGCTGCTCAGCCAGCCGGCCCGGGAGCTCGTCCGCGGCGCGGCCCAGTACGCCGCCGAGCACGGCAGCCGGGATCTCGACACGGAACACCTGCTGCGGGCGGCGCTCGCCACCGAACCCACCCGGACCCTGCTCACCAAGGCGGGCGCCAACCCCGACTCGCTGGCGTCGCAGATCGACGAGCGGTCGGGCCCGGCCCAGCACTCCCCGGACGACGCACCGCCGCCGACCGCGCTCTCCCTCACCCCTGCCGCCAAGCGCGCCCTGCTGGACGCGCACGACATGGCCCGGGCCCGCGGCTACGGCTACATCGGGCCGGAGCACGTGCTCAGCGCCCTGGCCTCCAACCCCGACTCGGCCGCCGGGCACATCCTGAACGCGGCCCGCTTCGCCCCCTCGGAACCCCCCGAGGCGCCGGAGGCCCCCCAGGCCGAGCGGCCGCGTCCGACGAACACGCCGACCCTCGACAAGTACGGCCGCGACCTGACCGAGCTGGCCCGGCAGGGCCGTATCGACCCGGTGATCGGCCGGGACCAGGAGATCGAGCAGACCGTCGAGGTCCTCTCCCGCCGCGGCAAGAACAACCCGGTGCTGATCGGTGACGCGGGCGTCGGCAAGACCGCCATCGTGGAGGGGCTGGCGCAGCGCATCTCCGAGGGGGACGTGCCCGACGTGCTGACCGGGCGCCGCGTGGTCGCCCTGGACCTGACGGGGGTGGTCGCGGGCACCCGCTACCGGGGTGACTTCGAGGAGCGGATGAACAACATCGTCGGCGAGATCCGCGCCCACTCCGACCAGTTGATCATCTTCATCGACGAGCTGCACACGGTCGTGAGCGCCGGTGCCGGTGGCGGCGGCGACGGCAGTTCCATGGACGCCGCCAACATCCTCAAGCCGGCCCTCGCCCGCGGCGAACTGCACATCGTGGGCGCCACCACGCTGGAGGAGTACCGCCGGATCGAGAAGGACGCGGCGCTGGCCCGCCGCTTCCAGCCGATCATGGTGCCGGAACCGACCGCGGCCGACGCGATCGAGATCCTGCGCGGCCTCCAGGACCGCTACGAGGCCCACCACCAGGTCCGCTACACCGACGAGGCCCTGGTTGCCGCCGTGGAGCTGTCCGACCGCTACCTCACCGACCGCCGGCTGCCGGACAAGGCGATCGACCTGATCGACCAGGCCGGTGCCCGGGTCCGGCTGCGCGCCCGCACCAAGGGCACCGACGTACGGGCCATGGAGCGGGAGCTGGAGCAGCTGACCCGGGACAAGGACCAGGCGGTCGCCGACGAGAGTTACGAGCAGGCCACCCAGCTGCGCGACCGGATCGTGGAGCTGAAGCTGCGGATCGCGCAGGCCGGCGGCGACGGCGAGATCGACGAGGGCCAGGACCTGGTCGTCGGGGCCGAGGCGATCGCCGAGGTGGTGTCCCGGCAGACCGGCATCCCGGTCAGCAGCCTCACCCAGGAGGAGAAGGACCGCCTGCTGCACCTGGAGGAGCACCTGCACGAGCGGGTGGTCGGCCAGGACGAGGCCGTGCGGGTCGTCTCGGACGCGGTGCTGCGCTCCCGCGCCGGGCTGGCCAGCCCCGACCGGCCGATCGGCAGCTTCCTGTTCCTCGGCCCGACCGGCGTGGGCAAGACCGAGCTGGCCCGGGCGCTCGCCGAGGCCCTGTTCGGCAGCGAGGACCGCATGGTCCGCCTCGACATGAGCGAGTACCAGGAGCGGCACACCGTCAGCCGCCTGGTCGGCGCCCCGCCCGGCTACGTCGGCCACGAGGAGGCCGGCCAGCTCACCGAGGTCGTCCGCCGGCACCCGTACTCGCTGCTCCTGCTGGACGAGGTGGAGAAGGCGCACCCGGACGTCTTCAACATCCTGCTCCAGGTACTCGACGACGGACGCCTCACCGACTCCCAGGGCCGCACGGTCGACTTCACCAACACCGTCATCGTGATGACCAGCAACCTCGGCTCCGAGGTCATCACCCGCCGCGGCGCCTCCGTGGGCTTCGCGTCGGGCGGCGCGGACGCGGACGAGGAGGCCCGGCGCGAGCAGATCCTGCGGCCCCTGCGCGAGCACTTCCGCCCCGAGTTCCTCAACCGCATCGACGAGATCGTCGTCTTCCGCCAGCTCAGCACGGAACAGCTGCGCCGGATCACCAACCTCCTGCTGGACCGCACCAGGTCCCTCGTACAGAGCAAGGGCATCTCGGTGACCTTCACCGACCGAGCGGTGGAGTGGCTGGCCGAGCACGGCTACCAGCCGGAGTACGGCGCCCGCCCGTTGCGCCGCACGATCCAGCGCGAGGTGGACAACGAGCTGTCACGACTGTTGCTGGACGGCAGGGTCGCGGAGGGCGGCCGGGTGACGGTGGACACGGAGGACGGCCACCTCGCGTTCCACACCCAGGAGACGCCACCCGCCGAGTTGTGACGCGCCCCGCCCTTCAGGGGCCCGGGGGACTGCGCGTCGCAGTCCCCACGTACCCCGCGGACGAACCCGTCAGCGCACCGGCCGCACCACCATGGCCGACCCTCCCCCTCGCCGTACCGTCTCCGCCGCTGCCAGCCACTTCCCGCCCGGCAACCGCTGAACTCCCGTGGCCGCACCGATCTCCGGGTTCGCCTTGAAGGAGTGCCCGATCGCCTCCAACTGCTTCCTCAACCCGGCGTCGTCATATAGCCCGGGTTCCAGCTCGGTCTGCGCGGCGTTGCGCTGACTGGCCCGGGGCGCGGCGATCGCGTCGACCAGCGGCAACTTCCGGTCGAGGAACCCGACCAGCGTCTGCAGAACGGTCGTGATGATGGTCGCGCCACCGGGCGACCCGAGCGCCACCACGGGCCTGTCGTGCCGGTCGAGGACGATCGTCGGCGAGATCGACGACCGCGGCCGCTTCCCCGGCCCCGGCAGATTCGGGTCGTGCACGGCGGGATTCGCGGGGGTGAAGGAGAAGTCCGTCAGCTCGTTGTTGAGGAGGAACCCCCGCCCCGGCACGGTGATCCCGCTGCCGCCCGTCTGCTCGATGGTGAGCGTGTAGGCGACGACGTTCCCCCACTTGTCGGCCACCGTCAGGTGCGTCGTGCTGTCGCCCTCGTACGTCGTCGGAGCGGCCGTACCGCCGGAGCCGCACGCCTTCGGGTCGCGCGGATCACCCGGCGCCAGCGGGCTCTTCAGCACCGCGTCGTCCTTGATCAGACACTCGCGCGAGTCGGCGAACCGCTGCGACAGCAGTTCCCTGGTCGGTACGTCCTCGAAGGCCGGGTCGCCCACCCAGCGGCCCCGGTCCGCGAAGGCGATCCGGCTGGCCTCGATGTAGCGGTGCAGGTACTGCGCCTGGCTCGCCTTCGACAGGTCGGTCCGCTCCAGGATGTTGAGCGCCTCGCCGACGGTCGTACCGCCGGAGGAGGACGGCGCCATGGAGTAGACGCCGAGGCCGCGGTACGAGGACCTGGTGGGTGCCTGGAGCTTGGCCCGGTAGGCGGCCAGGTCCCTCTCGGCGAGGTCGCCGGGGCGGGCGTTCCAGCCCGAGGCGGGGTCCACGGGCGGCTTGTTGACCGTGTCGACGATGTCCCGGCCGATGTCACCGCGGTAGAGGACGCCGACGCCCTTGCGGGCCAGCTCCGCGTAGGTGCGGGCGAGGTCGGGGTTCTTGAAGGTGGAGCCGACGACGGGGAGCCGCCCGCCGGGCAGGAACAGCTCGGCGGTGTCCGGGAAGTAGCGGAAGCGGGTCTCGTTGGACGCCGTCTGCGAGCGGAAGGTCTCGTCGACGGTGAAGCCGTCACGGGCGAGGCGCTCGGCCGGCTTCAGGACGCTCGCGAGCGGCTTGCTGCCCCACTTGTCCAGTGCCGTCTGCCAGGTGGCGGGCGTGCCCGGAGTGCCGACGCTCAGGCCGCTGCTGACGGCCTGGGCGAAGGGGACGGGCTTGCCGTTCTCGACGAACAGGTTCTTGTCGGCGGTCAGCGGGGCGGTCTCGCGGCCGTCGATGGTGCGGACCGTGCGGGACTTGGCGTCGTAGTAGACGAAGTAGCCGCCTCCGCCGACACCGGCCGAGTAGGGCTCGGTGACACCGAGGGCGGCGGCCGTGGCGACGGCCGCGTCGACGGCGTTGCCGCCCTGGCGCAGGACCTCGATCCCGGCGGCGGAGGCGTCCCTGTCGACGCTGGAGACGGCGCCGCCGTAGCCGACGGCCAGGGGCGTTTTCTCACCGCCCGTGCGCTGCGCGGTGGGTGGCGCCGCAGCTCCCACCGACACCACCACGGCGGCCGAAACCGCCAGGACCGTCAGATTCCGTGCCACAGGGCGACGCATCCGCACCTCCAGTCAAAGGCCGTCCGCGCAGCTTAATTCATCGCCATGGTCGCGTCAGGAAGGCGTCGAACACCGGTGCGTCGGGCCCGCTACCATGCGCGCCCATGAATGACGACGTGCGCAACATCGTCCTGGGGGTGGTCGCGGCGGGTATCAGCGCCGCGCTCGGCTGGGTGACCCGCACCTACCTGTGGAGGCGCAAGCTCCGCCGGAAGCAGGCCTTCTTCGGACTGCCCGACAACTCGGAATCGCTGCTGGTGGTGAACCGGGGGGCCGGGGGCCCCGAGTTCGCCGTGATGCGCTACGACGTGTTCGCGCTGCTCGAACTCGCCGCGCTGATCAAGGACTGCAACGCCCACGCCCAGATCCTTCCGCACGACACGGCACGTCAGGGATTCGGTGAGCGCACCGAGTTCTGCGTGGGCGGCCCGGCGTCCAATCGCCGCATGGCGGCGCACCTGTCCTCCCTGCTGCCCGGTGTAAGGGTCAACGTCGACGCCGAACCGAGCCCGGACCGGGGCTCGTTCCTGGTCGGTTCCGAGCGCTACCGCGTGGAGAACGGCAAGGAGGAGTACGCGCTGCTCGCCCGGCTCACGGCGGAGCGCAGCCAGCACACCCGTCCCGTGTTCCTGTTCTGCGGCCAGACGTCGATAACCAACCAGGCCACCACCCGCTATCTCGCCCGCCATCACGAGCGCCTGGCGCGCAAGTACGGCAACAACTCGTTCGTGCTGCTGCTGAAGGTGATCAATTCGCAGGCGTACGGGCCGGATGTCGTCGAGTTGGTGGAGGACGTGACGCGTGCGGCGCAGACGCCGCTGCCCGCTCCGGCTCCACGGGGCAACCACCGGGCCTCCTGAAGTCCTCCACTTCTCAACAATCGTTACTGCCACGTAACTTACCGACGGGTTACCACTGGTAAGGGGGCGAGGTTACCGTCTGGTCACTTTGTCACTGACACGAGTGAGGAGTGACCCGTGGGACACCACCGCAAGGCCCTGCGCACCACCGCCGTAGGCGCCGTCTCGGCGACCCTGGTCGCCGGCACAGCCCTCGGACTCGCCCCCACCGCACAGGCGGCGCCGAACCCGGTCCGGTTCGTCGACATCGCGGGCGACGGCGGCACCGTCCTCAAGGCCAACGTCGTCACCCCGGCCGGCGCCGACGGCACACGCCGCTACCCGCTGCTCGTCATGCCCACGAGCTGGGGGCTGCCCCAGGTCGAGTACCTGGCCCAGGCTCAGAAGCTCGCAGATTCGGGGTACGTGGTCGTCACCTACAACGTGCGCGGCTTCTGGCAGTCGGGCGGCGAGATAGAAGTCGCGGGCCCGCCCGACGTGGCCGACGCCTCGAAAGTCATCGACTGGGCGCTCGCCCACACGCCTTCGGACGCCGGGCACATCGGCATGGCGGGCGTGTCCTACGGCGCCGGCATCAGCCTGCTCACCGCCGCGCACGACAAGCGCGTCAAGGCGGTCGCCTCGCTGAGCGGCTGGGCCGACCTGATCGACTCGATCTACTCCGGGCGCACCCAGCACGTCCAGGCGGCCGCCCTGCTGGACGGCGCGAGCGTGGTGACGGGCCGGCAGAGCGCCGAACTCCGTCAGACCTTCGACGACTTCTACGCCTCCAACCTGGCGAAGGAGCCGGAACTCGTCGCCTGGGGGAAGAAACGTTCCGCTGCGACCTACGTCGACCAGATCAACAAGAACGGCACGGCGATCATGCTCGCCAACGCCTGGGGCGACACGGTCTTCCCGCCCAACCAGTACGCCGACTTCTACGAGAAGCTGACCGGCCCGAAGCGGCTGGAGATGCGGCCCGGAGACCACGCCACCGCCGAGCTGACCGGCCTGTTCGGGCTGCCCAACGACGTGTGGAAGGACACCGAGCGCTGGTTCGACCACTACCTGCGGGGCGAGGACAACGGCATCGACCGGGAACAGCCCGTCCAGCTCAAGTCCCGCTCCGCGGGCGGCTACGAGGGCTACCCGGACTGGAAGTCGGTCGCCGCGACCGACCGGAAGCTCGCCCTCGCGGGCACGACCACGATCCGCACCAACGTGAACTCGGGGGCCGACGGCGGAGTCGTCTTCCTGTCGAGCATCCTCGACCAGGTGGCCCAGCTGCCCCCGATGGCCTCGATCCCCCTGCTCCCCCGCCGCTGGGCCGCCGTATGGCAGTCGGAGAAGTACGCCACGGCCCAACGGGTGCGCGGAACGGCAAAGTTGCACACGACCCTCACTCCGACCAAGGAGAGCGGCACCCTCGTCGCCTACCTGTACGACGTGGGGCCGCTCGGCCTCGGCAAGCTGGTCACCAACGCGCCGTACACCTTCCACGGGCGCACCCCCGGAAAGCCGTTCGGCGTCGACCTGGAGCTGTACTCCACGGCCTACGACGTCCCGGCCGGGCATCGCCTCGCCCTGGTCGTCGACACGGTCGACCCGCTCTACATCGAGCACAACCCGTCCGGCGCGCAGCTGACCTTCTCCTCGCCGGCGAACGACCCGTCGTACGTGTCGGTTCCGCTGCGCGAGCAGTGATCTCCGGCTGCCGCCGGACGGGCCTGGCCGATGTGAACCGCCGCCCCCGTGGCCGACGGGGCCGTGGGGGCCGCACCCGGTGGGAATGGCCCGCGGACCGGGCGGGCGGTCTGCTCATCCCGGGCGGGATCGGCGGAATTCGGCGAAGTCCCCCTCTCCGACAGGGATGAAGGGCACATCGTAGTCGAGGTCCGATGCGATGAGCCGTCCGGTGCCTGCCCGTTCAGTGCTTGAGGATCTTGGAGAGGAAGTCCTTGGCGCGGTCGCTGGTGGGGTTGGTGAAGAACTCGTCGGGGGTGCGGTCCTCGACGATGCGGCCGTCGGCCATGAAGACGACGCGGTTGGCGGCCGAGCGGGCGAAGCCCATCTCGTGCGTGACGACGATCATGGTCATGCCGTCGCGGGCCAGTTGCTTCATGACCTCCAGCACCTCGTTGATCATCTCCGGGTCGAGGGCGGAGGTCGGCTCGTCGAAGAGCATCGCCTTGGGTTCCATGGCAAGGGCGCGGGCGATGGCCACGCGCTGCTGCTGGCCGCCGGAGAGCTGCGCCGGGTACTTGTCCGCCTGGTCGGCGACGCCGACCCGGTCGAGCAGTTCACGGGAGCGCTTGTCGGCGTCCTCCTTCTTGCGGCCGCGCACCTTGACCTGCCCCAGCGAGAGGTTCTGCAGGACGGTCTTGTGGGCGAAGAGGTTGAACGCCTGGAAGACCATGCCGACATCGGCGCGCAGCCGGGCCAGCGGCTTACCCTCCTCCGCCAGCGGCTGCCCGTCGAGGACGATCTCCCCCGACTCGATGGTCTCCAGACGGTTGATCGCCCGGCACAGGGTCGACTTTCCCGACCCCGAGGGGCCGATGACCACGACCACCTCCCCCCGGCCGACGGTGAGGTTGATGTCCTGCAGGACATGCAGCTCCCCGAAGTGCTTGTTGACGTCACGCAGCTCGATCAGCGGATCGATGGCCATGCTCAGCCCTACTCACTCTCAGCTGTGTGGTGGTTGCCGCAACGTATCCAGGCAAGATCGGACTTGTCGGGCGACACGCACTTTTCGATCATTAGCCGTATTTACGGCGAACTTTGGGCCAATGGTTGTGGCCATGGGGCTCACGACTCCGCGACTTCCGCGTACAGCTGGGACAGCTCGGGCACGCCGTTCGCGGCCCACTCGTGACCGGAGTCGACCACGTCGAACTCCCGGCCGGAGGCGAGCCGCACGACGGGCTGCCCGTCGTGCCGGATCTCCCAGGCGGCTCCCGGTACGGTGCGCACGATGACGGTGCCCAGGTAGAGCCCGGCGTCGTTGCCGAGCCAGGTCAGGGTCTCCTCGTCGTCCCGCCAGAGTGGCACGAGCTGGTCCAGCGCCTCCAGCGAGACCGCCGAGTCGTCCAGCCGGACACCCGCCCGGGACGCCTGGGAGCGGAGCAGTTCACACTCGGCGAGGAGTTCCGCGATGCCCGCCGGATCGGGCACCCCGAGCTTCCGGCGCCGGTTGCCCAGGAAAGGGATGTTCATACGTCCAGCGTGTCATTCGTACCGCCGTACGCACCACAGGCGCGCGGGCTCGCCGGGTCCTGACGAGTTCACGCCGAGTTCGCGCAGGGCTCGTTGACGGGTCCCTGAAGTCTCCCTAGTTTCACCAGGCGTCGTGCGTCTCGGCTTTCGTCGTGTCTTCTGTTCCGTTGCTGCGTTTCGTCTTGTCGCGTCGTGTGTCGATGAGCGGGAGGAGTCGGCCGTGCGCCGATGTGTCCGGGGGATCCTGGTCGTCCTGACCCTGTGCGGGTCCCTGGTGCCGGCGGTCTCGGCGCGGGCCGTCGAGGAGCGGCGGGCCGCGCCGGTGCCGCTTGAGCGGCTGTTCGACAACATCGCCGTCAGCGACGACGGCCGGCCCGCGCAGGCCGACTTCGACGGTGCCGGAGCCTCCCTGTCCGCGCGGGACCTCACGGCCGCGGGCTGGACGCCCGGCCGCGGCCTGACCGTCCAGGGGGCCCGGCTGACCTGGCCGCGGCGGCAGCCCGGCGAGCCGGACAACGTCCTCGCCGCCGGCCAGGACGTACGGGTCACGGGGCGCGGCGACGCCCTCGCCTTCCTGGTGGCGGGCACCGCCGGCACCGAGACCGGCGGCCCGGGCATGATCACATATGCGAACGGCACCCGCTCCGGGTACCGGCTGACCGCGCCCGACTGGCGCACCGGGCCGCTCGCCACGAAGGCGGTGGCCCTGCCGCACATCAACACGCCCAGCGGGCAACTCGCCGAGCGGGCCCGCCTGTACGTCGTGACGGTGCCGCTGGTCCCGGGGCGCCCGGTCGCGTCGGTCCGGCTGCCGCGCGCGGCCGGGCTGCATGTCTTCGCGGTGTCGGTACGGACCTCGACACGGGGCTGGACGGGCAGCTGGACGACGTCGGCCGGGGGCTACGGCGCGGTGGGGCCCTGGACCGACCGGACACTGCGGCTGGTCGTGCACACGTCGGCGGGCGGGCCCCGGGTGCGGGTGCGGTTCGACAACACCTTCGCGGCGGCGCCCGTCCGCATCGGCAGCGCGACGGTCGCCGTGCGGGCGTCGGGCGCGGCGGCGGGCGGGACACCGGTGCGCCTGTCCTTCGGCGGTGCGCAGGGCGTGGAGATCCCGGCCGGGGCCCAGGCGTACAGCGATCCGCTGGGATTCGCCGTCCCGTCGGACGCCGACCTGCTGGTGAGCTTCCATCTGCCCGGCACGGTGGCGGCGGCGCCCGTGCACCGGCTCGCGCAGCAGCGGTCGTACGTCAGCGGACCGGGCGACCACGCGGCGGACGCCTCCGGCGACCCCTACACCTCGGTGATCACCAGCTGGCCGCTGCTCGCCGGGGTCGACGTGAGCGGCGGGCCCGGGTCCGTGGTGCTGCTCGGGGACTCGATCACCGACGGCGACAAGTCCACGGTGGACGCGAACCGGCGGTGGCCGGACGTGCTGGCCGGCCGGCTGCTGGCGCAGAGCGAGGTACCTCGCTACGGAGTGCTGAACCAGGGCATCTCGGGCAACCGTGTGGTCACCGACCGGTATCCCGGCGACGGGGTGTCCACGGACGCGGCCGGGGTGAGCGCCCTGCACCGGTTCGACCGGGACGTCCTCGCCCAGCCGTCGGCACGGACGGCGGTCGTCTTCGAGGGCATCAACGACATGCGCTGGGGCACCTCGGCGGAGCAGGTGATCACCGGGCTGCGGGAGCTGGCGGCTCGCGGGCACGCCCGGGGCGTCAGGATGCTCGCGGCGACGATCCTGCCGTGCGAGGGCGAGGCGCGCTGTACGGCCGCCGTCGACGCCGAGCGGGTCGCGGTGAACGAGTGGATCCGGGACGGCGGGGTCTTCGACGGCGTGCTCGACTTCGACGCGGTGGTCCGGGACCCGGGGCGGCCGTCCCGGATCCTGCCCGCGTACGACAGCGGGGACCATCTGCACCCGGGCGACGCGGGACTCGCCGCCCTGGCGGACTCGGTCGACCTGGAGCTGCTCCGGTCCTAGACGTCGAGGTCCACCACGACCGGGGCGTGGTCCGACGCGCCCTTGCCCTTGCGCTCCTCGCGGTCCACGTACGCGTCCTTGACCGCCTTCGTGAACGGCGCGTTGGCGTACACCAGGTCGATGCGCATGCCGCGGTTCTTCGGGAAGCAGAGCTGGCGGTAGTCCCAGTAGGTGAACGGGTGCTCGTACTTGAGGGGCCGCGGGACCACGTCGGACAGGCCCGCCTCGCGCAGGGACGCGAGGGCGGCGCGCTCGGCCGGGGTGACGTGGGTGGAGCCCTCGAAGGCGGCGCGGTCGAAGACGTCGTCGTCCGTCGGCGCCACGTTGTAGTCACCCATCACCGCGAAGGGGCGGCTGCCGGACGCGTCACCGGCGACGGCGGCCTTGAGGGCCTCGAACCACTGGAGCTTGTAGGCGTAGTGGGGGTGGTCCACCTCACGGCCGTTCGGCACGTAGACCGACCAGACGCGGAGCGGGCCGCACGTCGCCGAGATGGCGCGGGGCTCCACCGAGCCGTCGAAGCCGGGGTCGCCGGGCAGGCCCTTGACGACGTCCTCGATGCCGACGCGGGACAGCACCGCCACGCCGTTCCACCGGCCGGTCGCGTGGACCGCCGACTCGTAGCCCAGCTCGCGCAGCTGCTCCGTCGGGAACTGGTCCTCGGCGACCTTGGCCTCCTGGAGGCACAGCACGTCCGTGCCGCTGCTCTCCAGCCAGGCCAGGAGCCTCGGCAGGCGGGCGGTGATCGAGTTCACGTTCCAGGTCGCGATGCGCATGTCCCACAACCTACCCGGCGGGTCTGACAACGCGGCCCGGTCCCCCGGGGGCCTCGGATCCCGGGCCTCAGACCTCGGCGGAGTCCCCCGGTGTCAGCCGCAGGTGCTCCGAGCCGCCGAGCTGCCCGATCTGGCGGTCGTAGATCGGGCGGGCCAGGTCGGTGAGCAGGGCGTCGTGGATGTCGTAGGCGCGCTGCGGCTTCACCTCGCGGACGTAGTCGATGACCTCCGAGATCTTGCTCCAGGGGGCCATCACCGGGAGCATCAGCGTCTCCACCCGGTGGCCGGGGACGGTGAGGGCGTCGCCGGGGTGGAAGACCTTGCCGCCGTCGACGAGGAAGCCGACGTTGGTGATCCGCGGGATGTCCGGGTGGATCACCGCGTGGAGCTCGCCGTGGACCTGGACGTCGAAGCCGGCGGCGGTGAAGGTGTCGCCGTGGCCGACGGTGTGCACGCGGCCGGGGAACGCCGAGGAGATCTTCTCGGCGACGGACTTCAGGGTCCAGATCTGCGCGGCCGGGTTGTTCTCCATCGCGGCGCGCAGCCGGAACTCGTCGAAGTGGTCGGGGTGCTCGTGGGTGACGAGGATCGCGTCCGCGCCGAGCGCGGCGTCCTCCTCGCTGAACCCGCCGGGGTCGAGGACGAGGGTGCGGCCGTCCTTCTCGAGGCGGACGCAGGCGTGCGACTTCTTCGTGAGCTTCATGACTCCATCCTGCCTCCGCGCTCCCCGGCGGGCTCACTCACTCCTGGGGCGTGGTCTCCTCGCGGATGACCTGCTGGGCGACCTTGAACGCGCTGTTCGCGGCGGGCACGCCGCAGTAGACGGCCGCCTGGAGCAGCACCTCCTGGATCTCACCCGGGGTGAGGCCGTTGCGCAGGGCGGCGCGGGTGTGGAAGGCCAGCTCGTCCAGGTGGCCGCCGGCGACCAGGGCGGTGAGGGTGACACAGCTGCGGGTGCGCCGGTCGAGGCCGGGGCGGTTCCAGATCTCGCCCCAGGCGTAGCGGGTGATGAACTCCTGGAAGTCCCCCGAGAACTCGTCGGCCTGTTCCAGCGCCCGGTCGACGTGCGCGTCGCCCAGCACCTCACGGCGGACCTTGAGCCCGGCGTCGTAGGGGTCGGGCCGGCCCTGGGGCTGCGGCGGTACGACCGGCGCGATCTCGGCGACGGGGCCGGTCTGCAGGGGCTGCGCGGGCGCGGCGGACAGGACCGGCTTCACGGCGGCAGCGGGCAGGGCGGTCTGGCCGGTGGAGGTCTCGAAGACGGGCTGCCAGGCGGTGGAGAAGTGCCGCACCAGCAGGTCGGTGACGGCCGCGGGCTGCTCCACCGGCACCAGGTGGGAGGCGCCCGGGACGACGGCGAGGCGGGCGTCCGGGATGCCGGCGACCAGGGTGCG
The DNA here is from genome assembly GCF_044327915.1 of Streptomyces afghaniensis. NCBI lineage: Bacteria > Bacillati > Actinomycetota > Actinomycetes > Kitasatosporales > Streptomycetaceae > Streptomyces > Streptomyces afghaniensis. Next base: position 880,041 of record NZ_JBIRGJ010000001.1, on the reverse strand, counting down.
GGCCTCGGCGGGACCGGTGACCTGGTCGTCCGATCCGACGAGGACCAGCGTCGGCACACCGACCCGCCCGAGCTCGGCACGCACGTCGAACGAGGCGAGCGCCTCGCAGGCGGCGATGTAGCAGCCGGGGTCGGTGGTGCGCACCATCTGCACGGCCCACTCGGTGATCGCGGGCTGCGCGGCGGCGAACCCGCCGGTGAACCAGCGCTCGGGCGCGGTACGGGCGATGGGGTCGAGGCCGTTCGTGCGGACGATCACGCCTCTCTGCCGGAACTCGTCGGCCGTGCCGAAGCGCGGCGAGGCGGCGATCAGCGCGAGGGAGGCGAGCCGCTCGGGGTGGCGCAGGGCCAGCTCGATGCCGACCGCCCCGCCGAGCGCGCAGCCCGCGTAGCCGAAGCGGTGCACGCCGAGCCCTTCCAGGGTGGCCAGCAGCCGGGTGGTGAGGTCGGTGACCGAGCCCGCCGGGTACGCGGGCGCGCCGCCGTGCCCCGGCAGGTCGAACCGGAAGACGCGCCACTGCTTGATCAGCTCGGGGACCTGGCGGTCCCACATGTGCCATGTGGTACCCAGTGAGGGACCGAGGATCAGGACGGGGGCCTCTTCCGGCCCGTCAAAGCGGTATTGCAGGGTTTCGACGTTCTTCTGACTCACCCGATCACGCTCCCACATCACACATTCTCCGCGGGAGCGGGGGCGCAGACCCGCGCCAGACCTCCACGTCCTGGTGCACACACCAGGGTTTCGTGGTGGCGAAGTCAGTGGTCCGGCCGGTATCGGTAGACGGAGACGTGAGAACGCGAGTCGGCGGTGAATTCGGCGCCGGTCCAGTCCGCGTGCCTGCTCTCCAGCTCGAATCCGGCCAGCTGCGCCATGAGGTCGAGTTCGGCCGGCCAGATGTAGCGGTGCGGGGTGCGGGACAGCTCGGCCTGGCTGGTCTCGCCGAATCGGAAGTGGTGCGAGACGACGTGCTGGTTCAGGACGTCGTAGGTGTCCAGTCCGATGTAACCGGCCTCAGAGTTCCAGACCACGGCCGTCTGCCCCGGTGGCAGCTTGCGCAGCTCCGGTACCCAGAGCTCGATCACGAACCGGCCGCCGGACGTGAGGTGGCGGGCGGCGTTACGGAAGCACTCGACCTGCTCGGCCTGGGTGAGGAGGTTGGAGATGGTGTTGTAGACGAGGTAGACCAGCGTGTACGTCCCCGGGGCCGTGGAGGTCGTCATGTCACCGATGACCACGGGGATCGTCGCTTCGTCCGCCTTGGTGCGCAGCTGGTCGACCATCGGCCGCGACAACTCGATGCCGGTGACCGGTACTCCCCGCTCGGCGAGCGGCACGGCCACCCGGCCGGTGCCGACAGCGAACTCGAGCGCCGCTCCGTCGCCCGCGATTTCTGCGAGGCGGTCCACGGTCGGCCCGAGGATCTCGGGCGCGAACATGCCCGTACCGGGGCTGTCATAGCGTTGGGCGGCATCGGCGTCCCAGAGATTCTCCTGCTCCATACCGCCAGCCTTCGCCGTCGGCCCGAGCGATGTCCACCGATTATGGGCCCGCTGTCAGGCAGCCACGTGGATCACGCGTACGGCGAGGTCCGGTTTCGGCTTCGGCTTCGGCTTCGGCGTGCCACGGTTGCGAGGACGTCATGGCCCAGCCGCTGGATGACGGGGCGCCCTTCCCACCTGCGACTGTGGCTGGAAGGGGGCGGAGAGTGCCACCGGCCGCAGCAGGCACGGAGCGTTGTCAGTGGTGGGTGGCAGCATCGGGCACATGACGGACACCACGGCATTCGACTGGCGGTCCTTCCTGCTCAGGTGGAGCGGGGAGTGGGCAGATTCCCTGCCCGACGACGACATGCGGAGTGCGGACGACGAGGCCGCGCGGCGGGCGCGCTGGCTCGGGTTTCCGGCCGCGCCGGAGGAGCGGATCGCGGCCATGGAGGAGCGCCTCGGCCGACGGATGCCCCCGTCGTACCGGGAGTTCCTCAAGGTCAGCGACGGGTGGCGGCACGCGGGCGGGTTCGTGTGGCTGCTGGCGGGGACCGAGGACGCGCACTGGCACGACAACGAGTCGGGGCTGGCGGACCTGTTCGAGGAGTACCTGGACGAGGACGCCGACCCGGAGCAGCGGCGGGAGGCGGACATCTGGCGGCGCGGGCTGCAGCTGGACGTCGAGTCCGACGCCACCCACGTTCTCCTGGATCCCGAGGACGTGGATGAGGACGGTGAGTGGGCTGTCTACACGTGGGCGAGCTGGCTGGCCGAGCCACCCGAGCGCCACGCGAATTTCCTCGAGTTCATGCGGGACGTGTACCGGGGGTTCCACAGCCTGCGCGCGCGAGGCGGTGACGAGGAGCCGGTGTTCGTCAACGACACGACACGGGAGCTGGACTCCATGGTGGAGGAGGCCCGGCTGGAGGCGCTTCGCGGCGGCTGGGAACGGGCCGGGGAGGCCCTGGACGAGGCCAAGGAGTACGGCAGACCACGAGCCGCCGGGCTGGGCGATCAGATACGCCGCCTGCTCGGACAGACCTACATGGTGTACTTCGACGGGCTGGCCACCGACCCGCGGTACGCTGCCGAGCTGATGCCACCCCTGGTCTCCGAGCACGCGGCGCACTCGTACCGGGACGACTCCACGCTGACGTTCCATCTGCGGGGCGCCGACGAGGACTTGGTGTCGCTGGCTCACGCGACGCTGGATCAGGTGCGCAACGGCACGTACCGGTACACGGCGGCCGGACCGTTCGGGGAAGCGGTCGAGCGGGCGCGGGAGCTGGCGCGGTGGGGAGACACCGACGGGGCATGGCGGACGCTGAGGGACGCTCTGCCGCTGTGGGAGCCGCTGGGACCTGATCATCTGGCGCCGCTGGGATGGGTGGCCGACCCCGTGCTCGGGCCGCTGCTGACCCCGGAGCGGGGCCGCGAGCTGCTGTCCACGCCACGGGGCGGGCAGACCGGCGAGGTGCCGGGGCCGACGGCCGGGCTCGACCCGGGTGACCTGGCGTGGCTCGCGGAGCCGGACCCCGGCAACAACCGCACGTCCTACCGGTTCGTCCTGGTGGAGGCGGTGGAGCCGGAGGAGTTGCCCGAACGGCTCGCGGACGGGGACGGGGACGGCACCGTGCTGAACGAACCCATGACCTCCTGGGAGGCGCGCCGCAGATCGCTGGACGAGCGGCGGGAGTTCTCGTCCTACGACGACAGGGCTCTCATGGCGGTCGGCCGGGCCGGCACCGGCTGGAGTTTCGCTTTCGACGGTAATCCCGCCCCGTTCGACCAGCGGCGGTTCGTCTCCCCGGCCGCCGCCGCCAGTGAGGGCACCCGCGCGGTGGTGGTGTGGAGCGGCCTGAGGAAGAGTCACGGGGAGCGGTTCTTCCACCTTTCGGTGGCGCTAGACGGTGCCGAGCAGTACGCGTTCACGTACGCGGACGGAGAGGTCCGGTCAAGCGGGGAGATACCGCGGCCGCTGGATCCGAGCCGGTTCTTCGGTGGTCCGGCGGACGGCGCCGGGGCGGAACGGTCGCTGCTGGAGGCGGTGGCCGGGGAGTTCGGTGCCCAGCTGCCGCGTCACGCGATCGTGAACGGGCGGCTGCACACGTTCGCCACCCGTTCCTGGACGCGGCCGCCCAGGGACGGAGAGACGTACATGGTGATCCGCATACACGATGAAGCCCCACGCCCGGGGGACGGAAAGCGGCCGGGAGGCGACGGGCACCAGGAGTGACGTGGTGGGGCGCGCCCCAAACCGGGCGTCGGGCGGGGCCGGTGACGGCAACCGGGCCGGAGCCGATGATGCGGGGCCGGCCGGGCGGCACAGCCGGTTGCCCTCACCCATCGGCTCCTCCGGTCATCCGGCCCCGGGGTCTTGCTTTCCGCGCCCGGTGAGCATGTCGCGCAGGCGGTCGACCATGCCTGTGCCGGGCGCCAGGAGTTTGTTCGCGGGCGGCGTGTCCGGCGCGGACGGGTGCGGACGGGTCGGAGCATGCTTCTTGGCGGACCGGGCCTTCTCCCCGAGCTTCTCCAGGGCATCGGCGGAGCAGACGTCGGCCAGCATCGGGAAGAGCCGGTTCTCCTCGTCGTTGACATGCGCCGTGACGGCAGTCTTCAGCCGCAGGATCAGCGCGTCGAAACGCCCGTCCCCGGGCCGGCAGTCCTCGAGCTCCTTGAGCATGCGCTCGACTTCGCCGTGATCGGCGATCTCCTTGTCGGCGAGGTCGTCTCCCCCGTCGACGTACCGGCGCACCGCCGGGTACAGGTACTCCTCCTCGGCCACCGAGTGCCGGATCAGCTCCATGGTGAGCCGGTCCGCCAGTTCGCGCCGCTGCTCATCGGCCTCGGGCAGTGCTTCGATCTGCGAGAAGAGGTCCTCCACCTCGCGGTGATCCGCGGTCAGTTCCTGGATGACGTTGCCACCGTGTCCCATGGGTTCTCCACTCCTTGTCGTCCCGAGGCCGGGTATCCACCGGCTCACCGCCCAGCACGGATACCTGCCACGCCCGCACCCACAACCTCACGCCGGTCCAGCACTTCACTCCGGTGGCCGACAGGCTCCGGCCGCGGCCGCTCGAGTTGCGTCCCATGACCGGTGTGAAGGTCCGTGTGACAGACGACGCTTATGACGGACTTCGGCGGGAACACGGAGTCGTGCCCAAAAGGGCAACGAATGGAAGGAGTTGTCGTGTCGTTCCTGTGGGCCATCATCGCTGGGCTCGTCATCGGCCTGCTGGCCAAGCTCGTCCTTCCCGGACGTCAGCCCATCCCCCTGTGGCTGACGGTCCTCATGGGCATCGTCGGCGCCGTCGCCGGCAACGCGCTCGCCACCGCATTCGGTGTGCGCGACACCGGCGGTATCGACTGGATCCGTCACGTCTTCCAGGTCGGCATCGCCGCCGTCCTCATCGGCTTCGTCACCCCGCTGTGGGCCCGACGACGCGCCTGACACCGCGCCGGGTGACTCAGAGGTCGCTCGGTATGCCGAGGCCCGTCAGGGCGCCGACCGGGTCCAGGTCGGGGGTGCCCCGGGGCCACCAGTCCTCGTCGCCCGGCTCGGACTCGTAGGCGTACCACAGGCCGTCGCGGCCGAGGCGGAGCTGCACATGGCCCTGGGGGTGGGTGAGGTGGTTGCGCCAGGGGCGGAAGGCGGGCAGGTCCGCGGCGAGGAGCAGCGGACGGGCCCGGTCGAACCGGCCGGCCGGCGGATCCCACGGCTCCTCCAGTACGGCGAGGCCCTCCGGTCCGCCCTGGCGCCAGGCGGCGACCGCGCGGGCCAGCTCGGACGGGGTGCGGCCCGCCGCGGAGGCGAGGGAGGAGTAGAGCGCCCGGGTGCCCGCGGTGAGCCCCGAGCCGGGGCGGGCCGCGGCCAGGCGGACCGCGTCCTCCCAGAGCGTCAGCTGCCCGACCGGATCACGGCCCGTGGTGAGCAGCGCGTGGGCCCGGGCGGCGGCGTCCGTGGCCAGCTGGTCCAGCGCGAACGGGTCCGGGCCGCCGGGGGCCGCCGGGTAGGCCGGGGGCTGCTCGGGGTGCGGGGGCGGGGGCAGCGGCGCCGGCAGGGGCGGGAGGGCGCGCGGCGCGAGCACCTCACCGGCCCGCACTCCGGGGAGCGGCGCCGGTCCCCTGTCCTGCGCGGCGCGCGCCGCACGGGTGGCACTCAACCGGGACAGCGCGTCGAGCAACTCGCGTTCGCCCCGGCCGCGCAGCAGGAGCAGGACGAAGGGGTCGGCGTCGAGCAGCCGCGCGGTCTGGTAGCAGAGGGCGGCGGCGTGCTTGCAGGGGTGGCCCCGGTCGGGGCAGCTGCACCGCGGTTCCAGATCGCCCGGTCCCGGCAGCAGGGGCACGCCGCAGTCCGCGAGGGACTGGGGCATCTCCTTGTCGAGGAGTGCCGCGATGTGCCCGGGCCGGTCGGCGGCGGCGTCCAGGAACCGCTCCCAGTCCTGGTCGTCCAGCGTGCGCAGCCGCACCTGCACGCGGTACGGGCGCGGACGGCTGCCCCGCACGTACGCCAGCACCAGGCCGGGCGTCACGGTGATGGCGTCGACATTGCCCTGCCCGGCATAACCCCGCCCGCGCTCCAGCCGCTTGGCGTCCAGCGCGCCCTGCTCCAGCGCGGCGACCCACGCGTTGCCCCACCAGCTCTCGGCGAAGCCCTTGCCTTCCGGGTCCCGGGGCGGGAAGGCGGGAAAGGTACGGCGGAGCTCGGTGTCGCGGTCGGGGGCGGCCATGGAGTGGGTGATCCGAGGAGTCTCGGGTCGGGTGGCTGAGGGGGTGGGGGTGCGAGTGGGGTCGGCGCGGCTGTGAGGCGAGTCGGGCAGGCCGTGGGGCGAGCGCTCGGCGGTTTCGTCAGGGCCCTCGGGCGCCGCCTCCGACTCGTCCGTGTCCGCGGGCATTCGGAAAGCGTCGGCCAGCAACTTCCGTACGTCCCGCACTCCCCCGCCGACGGCGTGCCCGCGCGCCTGCCGACCGGCCCTGGGCCGCTCTCCCGCACGCCCGTGCCGCGACCGGCGTCCCGCACTCTCCGCCTCTTCCCGGGCCCGCCGCGCGTCCTGCCGTGCTGCACGCAGTGCCTCGCGCGCGATATCCGCCGCGTTCGTCCCCGGGCCCTCGTCGTCACCCACGGCCGGGCTGTCCGCTGGTGCAGCGGCGGGCTGGTCCTCCACGACAGCGGAAGCACCGGCCGAGTGCGTCCCGGCCGGGGACTTCCCCGGGGCGCGGGAACGGTCCGGCCCGGCGGAGGCGCCGGAACTGCTGGGCCCGACAGAGGCGCTGGAATTGTCCGCCCCGTCCGAGGCCCCCGCCCCCTCCGGGGCGCCGGAACCGTCCGCCCGGCCGGCAGCGCCGGAACTGTCCGGCCCGCCGGAGGCATCCGAACTGACCGCCCTGCGCAGTGCCTCGCGGGCCACGTCTGCGGGACGGGGGGCTTCCTCCTGGCCGGTGGGCCGCTCGGACGGGTGGGGAGCGGAGGGCGTCTCCGGGTTCCGGTGGGCCTGTTCCCGGGCCGCCCGCAGGGCCCGGCGGGCCTCGTCGGCCGGACTGGGCGTCATGGCGTCCTCCGCAGGGAGACCAGGTCGGACAGCTCACGGTCCGTCAGTTCGGTGAGGGCCGACTCGCCGGAGCCGAGGATCGCGTCGGCGAGGGCGCGCTTGGCCTGGAGCATCTCGGCGATGCGGTCCTCGATCGTGCCCTCGGTGATGAGGCGGTGGACCTGGACGGGCTGGGTCTGGCCGATGCGGTAGGCGCGGTCGGTGGCCTGTTCCTCGACGGCCGGGTTCCACCAGCGGTCGAAGTGGACGACGTGGCCCGCGCGGGTGAGGTTGAGGCCGGTGCCCGCCGCCTTGAGGGACAGCACCAGGACCGGGGTCGAGCCGGCCTGGAAGCGGTCGACCATGCGCTCCCGCTCCGGTACCGGCGTGCCGCCGTGGAGGAGGTCGACCGGGACCGCCCGGGTGGCCAGGTGGGAGGTGATGAGGCGGGCCATGCCGACGTACTGGGTGAAGACCAGGGCGGATCCGTCTTCGGCGAGCAGCGTGTCCAACAGCTCGTCCAGCAGCGCGAGTTTGCCGGAGCGGGCGGCGAGCCGGTCGCCGCCGGCCCGGGCGGGCTCCTCCTTCAGGTACAGCGCCGGGTGGTTGCAGATCTGCTTCAGCGACGTCAGGAGCTTCAGCACCAGGCCCCGGCGTGCCATGCCCTCGGCGGTCTCGATGGCGAGCATCGACTCGCGCACCACCGCCTCGTACAGCGCGCCCTGTTCACGGGTGAGCGGCACCGGGTGGTCGGTCTCCGTCTTGGGCGGCAGCTCGGGGACGATGCCCGGGTCGGACTTCTTCCGGCGCAGCAGGAAGGGCCGGACCAGGCGGGCCAGGCGCTCCACGGCCTCCTCGTCCTCGCCGTTCTCCACGGCCCGGGCGTGCCGGGCGCGGAAGGACTTCAGCGGGCCGAGGAGGCCCGGGGTGGTCCAGTCGAGCAGGGCCCACAGCTCCGACAGGTTGTTCTCGACGGGTGTGCCGGTCAGGGCGACGCGCGCGGGGGACGGGATCGTGCGCAGCGCCTTGGCCGTGGCCGAGTAAGGGTTCTTGACGTGCTGCGCCTCGTCGGCGACGACCATGCCCCACGTCTGCCCGGCCAGGACGGGGGCGGCGGAGCGCATCGTGCCGTACGTGGTGAGGACGAAGCCGCCGTCCAGGTCGTCGAGGCTGCGGTCCGGGCCGTGGAAGCGGCGGACGGGGACGCCGGGTGCGAAACGGGTGATTTCCCGCTGCCAGTTGCCCAGCAGCGAGGCCGGGCAGACCACGAGGGTGGGCTCGCGGCGGGCCCGCTTCAAGTGCAGGGCGATGAGCGTGACGGTCTTGCCGAGACCCATGTCGTCGGCGAGGCAGCCGCCGAGGCCGAGGGAGGTCATCAGGTCGAGCCAGGCCAGGCCCCGGAGCTGGTAGTCGCGGAGGGTGGCGTGCAGGCCCGGCGGCGGTGCGGCCGGGCGTACTCCCGCGGTGAGGCGGTCGCGCAGGGCGGCCAGCGCGCCGGCCGGTACGGCCTCGACCGTCTCGCCGTCCACGTCGGCGGTGCCGGTGAGGGCGACGGACAGCGCGTCGACCGGGTCGAGCAGCCCCAGGTCCCGCTTGCGGGCCTTGCGGACGAGGGCGGGGTCGACCAGCACCCACTGGTCGCGCAGCCGGACGACCGGGCGGTGGGCCTCGGCGAGGGCGTCCATCTCGCTCTCGGTGAGCGGGTCGCCGCCGAGCGCCAGCTGCCAGCGGAACTGGAGCAGATCCTCGCTCTCGAAGAAGCCGGTGCCGTCGGTCGCCGAGCCGGGGGCCGGCCGGACCACCGCAGCGGCCGAGAGATCCTGGGCCAGATCCCGGGGCCAGTGCACGGCGACGCCGGCCGCGGCGAGCCGGGTGGCAGCGACACCGAGCAGGTCGCTCAGCTCCTCCTCCGTCAGCGCCAGCACGTCGGGCACGTCCTGGTCGCAGAGCCGGTCGAGCGGAGGCCAGACCCGGGCCGCGCGGCGGACGGCGAGGGCCGCGTCCACCCGGGCGCGCGGGCCGAAGGCGTCGTCCGCCTCGCCCGCCCACAGCGCCGCCGCGTCGGCGACGAGGGTGGGGTCGGCGAGGCTGTGCACCTGGACGACCGCGGCGCCGGCGCCGCGTGCTCCGCCGTCGAAGGTGTCGTCGAACAGGTCGTACGCGGAGAGGTCCAGCCGGAGCGAGATCCGCACGCCGGCGTCCATGCCGGCGGCGACCTCGGCGGCCCAGTCGTGGGCGTGCGGCAGGTGCTGGGCGTCGCGGGCCGCGAAGGGTCTGCCGGTGGCGTGGGGTGCGGCCGGGGTGCGCGGCAGGGTGTCGGCGACCGCGTCGAGGAACGCGCGTACCAGCGCTTCCGGTTCGGGCAGGCGGATCGGGCCCGGGCCGGGCAGCGGGACGGCATGCCCCTCGTACGGCAGGGCGGCGGCCACCGCGCGCAGGTGCGCGATGTCGTCCGGGTCCAGCGGGCCGGCGCGCCAGGCGTCGTGGCCCGTGGGTGTCAGACCGGGCAGCAGCCGGCCGCGCGCGGTCAGCCGCAGGGCGTGCAGGGCCGCGGCGCCCCAGCAGGCGGTGGCCGGGTGGGCCGCGGGGTCGCGCCGGGCGCGGACCAGCAGCGGAAGGGCTTCGTCCAGCGGGAGGGACAGTGCCGGGGTGGTCCGCCGCCGGACCGCGGCGCCGTGCCGTCGTACGACCGTGAGCTGTGTGTCGTCGGTGGGCAGGGTCTCGCCCTCGGGGTCCCAGAAGGCGATGCGCCCGTCGCGTGGGAGGGGTGCGGGCAGGAAGACGGCCGGGAGCCGGACCGGAACCGTCGCGTCCCCCGCCCGCTCGGCCACCGCAGCCGTGTCGCCCATACGTCCTGTCACCTCCCGCCCACGTGTCGGATCAGTTGTCTCCGACTCTACGGGCGGGGTCTGACATTCGGCCCCGACGACCCCGACGGCCGAGCACGGCCTCGGGTCAGGGCACCGTCCGCGACACGACGTACACCCAGGGATACGCCGGGTTGGACAGGTCGACCACCACGTCGTGCGTGGGTGCGGGGTTCTTCTGCCGGTGGACGAAGCCGTACCAGGAGTCGCCCTCGGGGAACTTCCAGCCGGTGACCTTGCGGTCGCGGGCGCCGATGGTGATGTGGTCCTTCTCCAGGTCCTTCCGGGTCACGCCCAGGCCTGTCAGATAGGCGTCCAGACCGGCCGCGTTGGTCTCGAACTGGGCGTACAGGCGGCTGGTCTTCCAGTTGTTGGTCTCGTAGTACGCCACGTGCCAGGCCGGGTGCGGGACGGGCACCTGGTAGATCCGGCGCTGGAGCTTGGACGGCCAGCCCGCGGTCAGGCCGGTCGCCGAGTACTTCGCCTCCTTGTCCTTGCCGCTGTCCCGGCTCTGGTTCGCGGAGATCACCAGGTAGCCGGCCGGAACGCCGATGAGCAGCACGATGATCAGGAGGGTGAGCGCCCTGCGGCGGATCATGTGGCGGCGGTCCTCGGCCGGGCGTTCCTCCCCCTCCGGCCACGAGCCCTGGTGCGGCAGCGAGGTGGTCACAGCGTCTCCTGGGTACTGCGGAGGGACTGCGCGTACCGCTCGTAGCGCTCGTACCGCTCCACCCGGCGGCGCTTGGCGCGCCGGAAGCGGCGGGCGACCAGCCGGGCCAGGTCGGCGGCGCCGACCATGCCGGCCTCGGGGCCGAGCTGGGCCCGGGCGATACGGGCCTCGGGGCGGTAGCCGCGGCCGGTCAGATGCCTGCGGAAGGCGTCCCTCGCGGGGCCGATCAGCAGGTCGTCGGCGGCCGAGACGCCGCCGCCGATGACGAAGCAGGAGGGGTCGAGGGCGGCCGCGAGGTTGGCGATGCCGACGCCGAGCCACTGGCCGATGTCCTGGAGCAGCTCGATGCACATGGCGTCGCCCTCGCGGGCCAGCTCGGTGATCATCGGGCCGGTGATGTCGGAGATGTTGCCCTTGACGTGCTCGATGATCCCGTACGCCACCGGCGAGTCGGCCGCGGCCAGCTCGCGCGCCTCGCGGACCAGGGCGTTTCCGGAGCTGTACTGCTCCCAGCAGCCGCGGTTGCCGCACGGGCAGCGGTGGCCGCCGGGCACGACCTGCATATGGCCGAACTCGCCGGCGACGCCGTACTTGCCGCGCTTGACCTGCCCGTCCTCCAGGATCGCGCCGCCGATGCCGGTGCCCAGCGTGATCATCACGAGGTGGTCCTCGCCGCGGCCGGCGCCGAAGCGCCACTCGGCCCAGGCGGCGGTGTTGGCGTCGTTGTCCACGAGGACCGGGACCGACAGGCGGCTGGCGAGGCGGTCCCTCAGGGGTTCGTTGCGCCAGGACAGGTGGGGGGCGAACAGCACGCGGTTGCGGTCGGCGTCGACCCAGCCGGCCGCGCCGATGCCGACGGCGTGCACGTCGTGCCGGTCCGAGAGGTCCAGGACCAGCTCGGCGATGGTGTCCTCGACGACCTTGGGGCTCTTGGACTTGTCCGGCGTCTCCGTGCGGACCTTCTCCAGGATGTTGCCGTCGGCGTCGACGACGCCCGCCATCACCTTCGTACCGCCGATGTCGATGCCGACCGTCGGTACGCGGGGTGCCGTCAGGTGTGAGCGGCGCTCCCGGGTGCCGACGGTGCGGAGCACGGTGGCACGGCGGGAGCCGATGGGGGCGGTGAAGTCGCGGTAGGTGCTCATCGCCGCCGATTCTGCCTCACGGGGAGGCAGGGTGCGGAGCGGGGGAACAACCCACCGTTGCCGTGTGCGGGTGCGTGGGGGCTGATCGCGCAGTTCCCCGCGCCCCCGAGAAACGCGCCGCCCTCAGGTCCTCACAAGAAGCTGGAACTCGAACGAGTAGCGCGTCGGGCGGTAGGTGTGTGTGCCGTATTCCACTGCTCGGCCCGTGTCGTCGAACGTGACGCGTTGCATGGTGAGCAGCGGGGCCCCCGCCTCCTCCGCCAGTCGTTCCGCCTCCTCCGCCGTCGCGGCCCGGGCGCCGATCGACTGGCGGGCGCTGTGGAGGGTGATTCCCGCCGCCCGCATCAGGCGGTAGAGGCCCGTGGTCTCCAGTTGGGCGGTGTCGAGGTCGATGAGGCCGGGAGGCAGGAAGTTGCAGAGGTAGGCCATGGGCTCGCCGTGGGCGAGGCGCAGGCGTTCCACGCGGTGGACGTCGCTGTCCTCGGCGACGCCGAGTGCGGCGGCGACCTCGGCGGAGGCGGGGACGAGCGTGTTGACGAGGACCTTGGTGGCCGGGCGCTGGCCCGCCGCCTCCAGGTCGTCGTAGAGGCTGCTCAGCTCCAGCGGGCGTTTGACCTGGCTGTGCACGACCTGGGTGCCCACGCCGCGGCGGCGGACGAGGAGGCCCTTGTCGACGAGCGACTGGATGGCCTGGCGGACGGTCGGCCGGGACAGGCCGAGCCGGGCGGCGAGTTCGATCTCGTTGCCCAGCAGGCTGCCGGGGGTCAGCGTGCCGTGCTCGATCGCGGCCTCCAGCTGCTGGGACAGCTGGAAGTACAACGGCACGGGAGAGCTGCGGTCCACGCTCAGCTCGAGCTGCACGGTCGGGTCCACTTCTGGTTTCGGCACGGGCCGAGCGTAGCTCCGTGCGTTGTTGACGGGAAGTTGTGTAGTCAGATTGTCCGGACATTCCGATTGACAGGGGAGGGCTGGGCACGCACTTTGTTTTCATGCGCATCGGCGTCATCGGTACGGGCCGCATCGGCACGATCCACGCGAACACGCTCAGCCGGCACCGCGACGTGGGCTCCCTGATCCTCACGGACGCGGACGCGTCGCGGGCCCAGGAACTGGCGCACCGGCTGGGTGAGACGGCCGCGCCCGGCGTGGAGGAGATCTTCCGCTGGGGGGTCGACGCCGTGGTGATCACGACGGCGACGTCGGCCCACGCCGAACTGATCGGTCGGGCAGCACGCTCGGGCCTGCCGGTGTTCTGCGAGAAGCCCATCGCGCTGGACCTGCCGGGGACGCTGAGCGCGATCGCCGAGGTCGAGACGGCCGGGACGGTGCTCCAGATGGGCTTCCAGCGCCGCTTCGACGCCGGCTACCGGGGCGCCCGCGAGGCCGTACGCTCCGGCAGGCTGGGGCGGCTGCACACCGTACGGGCGCTGAGCAGCGACCGGACGCCGCCGCCCGCGGCGTGGCTGCCGCTGTCCGGCGGGCTGTACCGGGACACGCTGATCCACGACTTCGACGTGCTGCGCTGGGTGACGGGCCGGGAGGTGACGGACGTCTACGCGGCGGGGTCGGACGCCGGGCCCGCGATGTTCCGCGAGGCGGGCGACGTCGACACCGGCGCCGCGCTCCTCACCCTCGACGGCGGCACGCTCGCCACGGTCACCGGCGCCCGGCTGAACGGGGCCGGCTACGACGTGCGCATGGAGCTGGCCGGGGAGCTCGACCAGATCGTGGTCGGCCTGGACGACCGTACGCCGATCGCGTCCACCGAGCCGACCGGACCGCCGGCCGCGGACAAGCCCTGGACCGGCTTCCTGGAGCGCTTCGGCCCCGCCTATGAGGCGGAGCTGAACGCCTTCGTCGAGGTCGTGCGGGGCGAGCGGGCCAACCCCTGCGACGGGCGCGAGGCCCTTCAGGCGCTGCGTGTCGCCGAGGCGTGCGAGGTGTCGCGCCGGGAGCGCAGGCCGGTGCACCTCGCGGAGATACCCGGCGGGGCCGCCTCGGCCTTCGGGTAACGGCGGGGCGGCGGTGCCGCGAGCCCGGCGGGCCGGTCAGTGCCCCTCCTGTTCCTCCTCCAGGAGTCCCGCGTCGTACGCCAGCAGCGCGATCTGCACGCGGTTGTTGAGGTCGAGCTTGGCCAGGATGCGGGAGACGTGCGTCTTGACCGTGGCGACGCTCATGAAGAGGCCGGTGGCGATCTCGGCGTTGGACAGGCCCCGGCCGACCGCGACGGCGACCTCGCGCTCGCGGTCGTTGAGGGCGGCCATGCGTTCACGCGCACGTGTGCGGCGGGTGTCGGCGGCGGTGCCGACCGCGTGCTGCATCAGCTGGCGGGTGACGGTGGGCGACAGGACCGGGTCGCCGGCCGCGACCCGGCGTACCGCAGCGAGGATCTCGGCCGGCGGGGTGTCCTTGAGGACGAAACCGGCGGCGCCCGCGCGCAGCGCCCGCAGGACCTGTTCGTCGGCGTGGAAGGTGGTGAGGACCACCACCTGCGGGGCGTCCTCGCGGGCGCGCAGCCGCTCCGTGGCCGTGAGACCGTCCACCGTCGGCATCCGGATGTCCATGAGCACGACGTCCGGCCGGGTGCGGTCGACGAGCGCCTCCACCTCGCCGCCGTCGGCCGCCTCGCCGACGATGTCGATGTCGTCGGCTCCGCCCATCATGAAGGACAGTCCGGCCCGCACCAGCGGATCGTCGTCGACGAGGAGCAGTCTGATCGCAGTCATGGGCCTTACGTAATCACGGTCGGGGCGGACGCGGGGCCCGGACGCCGACGCCGGGCACCACCCCGGCCAGGTCAACTCCGGTCAGGGCAGGGGGTCATGAGGAAGGATCCGCGAGGCCGCGCCTCAGCCCCACGGCAGCCACGCCCGTACCTCGAACCCGCCCTCCGGTGTGTGGCCGTGCTCCAGTCGGCCGCCCGCCAGGGTCGCTCGTTCCGTCAGGCCGATCAGGCCCTGGCCGGAGCCGGGGACGGGTGGTACCTCGCCCTCGGGGGGCGGGTTGTGCACGGAGACGGTCAGGCCGGTGCCCGGTCCGCCGGTGACGGTCACCGTGACCTCCGTGCCGGGCGCGTGCTTGCGGGCGTTGGTCAGGCCCTCCTGGGCGATCCGGTACGCGGTGCGGCCGACGGAGGACGGAACGGCGCCGGCGTCGTCGACCCGCTGGTCGAGGGCGACTTTCATGCCGGCCTCACGCGACTCGGCGACCAGCGTGTCCAGCGCCGCCAGCGTCGGCTGCGGCCGCCCCGTGTCGTCCGGCTCCCCGGCCCGCAGGACGCCGATGATCTCGCGCAGGTCCTGGAGGGCCTCGTGCGCGCTCTCCCGGATGACACCCGCCGCCCGGGCCGTCTCCGCCGGGGGTGCGTCGGGCCGGAACTCCAGGGCGCCCGCGTGCACGCTCAGCAGGGTCAGCCGGTGCGCGAGCACGTCGTGCATCTCCCGCGCGATGGCCTCACGGGCGAGCCGCTGCGCCTGCTCGGCCCGCAGCCGCGCCTCCGTCTCGGCCCGCCGGGCCCGGTCCCTGAGGCTCACCATGAGCTGCCGCTTGGACCGTACGAACATGCCCCAGCCGACGATCGCCAGCGTGAGCAGACCAGCGAGGAGCACGCTCACCAGGTACGGGATGTCCGCGTCGGGACGCAGCCAGTAGTAGAGCGGAACCAGGGCCACGTTGATGCCGCCCACCCAGGCCCCGTATCGGAAGGGGCGGTGCACGGCGAGGGTGAACAGGGCGATCAGCCCCGCCCCGCCCGCCGTGTCCGAGACGAAGGTGGCGGCGGTCATCGCCACGGCGAGCCCCAGCGGCCAGCGGCGGCGCAGCCAGACGGCCGCGCAGGCCAGCGCCCCGATCAGCTGGTCGACGACGGCCAGCCCTTCCGAAACGTGGGGGTTGTCGTTGAGCGCTTCTATGGCGACCGCGCCCACCAGCACGGCCAGCAGGAAGCAGGAGAAGTCGACGACCCAGTCGCGGGCGGTACGCCGGGGCCGTCGCCCGGCCCGTGCGGCGTCGGGGTCGAGCTCGTGCAGCAGGGCGGAGGGGATGAACCATCTACGTCCGGTGAACAGCGCAGGTGTCTCGACCGCCGGCACCGGGGAGGCCTGCCCCGCGTTGTCACCACTCACGGTCGACAAATCTACGCAGGCCGGGGCCCCTTCACCTCGCTCCGGCCGGAATCGTCGACCAAAGTCACCGCATCGCAGACTTTCGACGCGGCCGACCCGGTCCGGACAGGGACTTCCGTCCAACGGACGCTCGCCCCGCGGCCGATGTGCGTGGGGGGTCCGCGGGGCGAGGCTGGGGCCATGAAGCAAGTGCTGGAGATTCTCGGCTTCCTCGCCCTCGTCCAGGGCGTGGCGGGCCTGGTGCACGAGTTCACCGACTGGGACTGGGGCCTCGTGCAACGACTGGGGTTCCTCGACGGCTACGAGATCTACGCGAGCGTCGCCCTGCTCGTGCTGGGTGTCGCCCTGTTCGCGGCGGCCGGGAGCCGGAAGTCCGCCTGAGTACGCGGGCGGACTTCCGGCCGGCGTTCACGGAGGTGGCCGCCCGGCTCAGCAGCCGTAGTCGACCAGGTCGAACGACTCGTAGTGGTCGGCCGTGTAGTAGTCCTCCCGGTTCTCCTCACCGGTGACGATGCGCCGCGCACCGCGCGTGGAGGAGCCGGGGGTGATGACCGTGTACTCGTGGTAGTAGCCGGTCGACTGGCTCGGCAGGATGCCTTCCCGGTTCTGGAAGACGGTGCCGTCCTGCTCGAACGGGAAGGGGCCGCCCTTCTCGATCAGGTCGAGCGTGTCGTGGGCCTGGGACGGCAGGTCGCCGTAACAGATGGTGCCGACGGCGGTGGGGGCCGCGTCGGCCGTGGTGGCGGAGACGGTACCGCCGACGAGGAGCGCGGACAGGAGGGCGGCTGCTGCGCCGAGCCGCGAGGCGCGTGGGGGGAAATTCATGCGGACATGATGACGCGCGTAGACGCTGGCATGTCAATGACAAGCACGGAGATTTTCCCGTCAAGTCCGATGAGTTAGCGGGAAGTTAACCTGCCCTCCGGCGCCCCCACCCGCTGTTCGCCAGGGCCGGCGAGGACACCGGGGCAGGGGCGGTCACGCGTCCTCCGGCAGCGTGTACTCGCCGTACTCCGGGCGGCCCGCCACCTCGTACGTCTGGATCGAGACGCCCGTGCTGGTGACGCTCCCTCCGGCGTGCCGGAACGCGGTCGGTACGGCGCCCTCCGGGAACAGCCGGAACCCGGTGCCGAGCACGACCGGGAAGGTCAGCAGATGGAGCGAGTCGACGAGGCCGTGCGCCAGCAGGGACCGGACGAGGGCGCCGCTGCCGTGCACCTGGATCTCGCCGTCGGTGCGCTCCTTCAGGGCCGTGACCTCCTTGGCGAGGTCACCGGTGAGCACGGTGGTGCCCTCCCACCCGGGGTCCGTGAGGGTCGAGGACGGGACGTACTTCGGCAGTGCGTTGAGTTTCGAGGCGACCGGATCGGCCGGGTCGGTCACCTTCGGCCAGAACGTGCTGAAGATGTCGTAGGTCCGTCGCCCGAGCAGGAAGGCGCGCGGGCGTGCGAAGACCTCGTCGATGAACCGGCCGAAGTCGTCGTCGGCGTACGGGAAGCTCCAGCCGCCGTGGGTGAAGCCGCCGCGGGTGTCCTCGTGCGGGCCGCCGGGGGCCTGGTAGACGCCGTCGAGGGTGACGAAGAGGGTGGAGACGAGCTTGCCCATGGCGGGTGCCCTTCTTCTCGGAACGGTCTGGGTCTGTTGTTCATCGGTTCAGACCCCGTGCGCGCCCGCAACTCATCGCTCGGCCGTACGGCTCTGCGAGGCGGGGCGCCGCCAGGAGCCCATCTCGACGTCCGTTCACCGCCAGCACCGCTGTCGGTCGGCCGGTGGGATGGACCCATGACTTCTCAAGGAACTCTCGGCACTGCTCAAGGAACTCTCGACGGCAAGGTGGCTCTCGTGACCGGCGCGAGCCGGGGCATCGGCGCGGCGACGGCCCTGCGGCTGGCCCGGGAGGGCGCGGACGTGGCGGTCGGCTATGTGAACGGCAAGGAAGCGGCCGAGGACGTCGTACGGGCCGTGACGGCGCTGGGGCGCCGGGCGGTGGCGGTGCGCGCGGACGCGGCGGACGCCGCCGAGGCGGCCGGTGCCGTGACCGCGGCGGCCGAGGCGCTGGGCGGCCTCGACGTCCTGGTGAACAACGCGGGCGTGGGGGTGCTCGGGCCGCTGGAGACCCTGTCGCTCGCGGACGTGGACCGGGTCCTCGCCGTCAACGTGCGCGGTGTCTTCCTGGCCTCCCAGGCCGCCGCCGCGCGCATGCCCGAGGGCGGGCGGATCATCACGATCGGCAGTTGCATGGCCCAGCGCGTGCCGGGCCCCGGCGGGACGCTCTACGCGACGAGCAAGGCGGCCCTGGCCGGTATGACCAAGGCCCTGGCCAGGGAGCTGGGCGGGCGCGGGATCACGGCGAACCTCGTCCATCCCGGGCCGATCGACACCGACATGAATCCGGCGGACGGGCCGTACGCGGCCGGCCAGGCGGCGTTGACGGCGCTGGGGCGGTTCGGGACGGCGGACGAGGTGGCGTCGATGGTGGCGTATCTGGCCGGGGCGGCGTACGTCACCGGCGCGGAGTTCGCCGTGGACGGCGGCCACGCGGCGTGAGGCAGAGGGCGTGAGGCAAGCGGCGTGAGAGGCAGAGGGCGCGCCGGTGCTGTCGGGCCGGTGCGCCCCCTTCACTCACGACGAGAGACGGCCCGGGGTGGGCCGGCTCAGCCGCCCAGCTCCTGGTGACGTGCCGCGAGGCGCCGCGCACCGTCCTCCGTCAGGGAACCGAACAGCCGCAGCCGGGAGATGCCGCCGTCCGGGAAGATGTCCACGCGCGCGTGCGTGCCGACGGCCGGGGCCGGAAGGACGAAGCGGTGGTTGGTGTCGGGCTGGAGGCGGGTGCGGGGCAGGATCTCCCGCCACTCACCGTCCTCGCCGTCGCGCACCGACACCGAGGCCCAGCCGGCGCTGTTGCCCTTGAGGTACGCGGTGTCGATCTCCAGGGCGCGGATCCGGGACTGGGCGGCCAGCCGGTAGCGGATCCAGTCGTGGCCCTGGTCGCGGCGGCGCCGGGTCTCCCACCCGTCGTCCATCTTGCGGGAGCGGCCCGGCTGGATGGTGTTGGTGGCGGGCGAGTAGAAGCGGTCGGAGGCGTCCTCGACCTGGCCCCCGTTCTCCAGGGCGACGACGTCGAAGGTCCCCAGCACCTCCAGCCAGGCGGGGTCGGGGACGACCTCGCCGTACACGCGCAGGCGGGCGATGCCGCCGTCGGGGTGCTGGTTGACCCGCAGGTGGGTGAAGCGCTGTTCGACGGCGACGGAGAAGCCGTTCGCCGCGTGGCCGCCGACCGGGGTGCGCGGGACCAGGGTGGTCCACTTCACGTCGTCCCCGAGGAGTTCCTCCGGCGACGGGGAGCCCGGCACGCAGGTGCCCTCGACGGACACGGCCTGCGGGTAGTTGCCGCGGAAGTGGGCGGTGTCGACGACGATCCCCCGGATCACGCCCGGGGCGCCGAGGCGGACCAGCGCCCAGTCGTGGTCCTCCGCGGTCGGCCACGGGTGGTCGCCCGAGGCGCCCCGGCGGCGCCGCGTCTCCCAGCCGTCCATGATCTTGCCCTTGTGCCCGAAGTGCTCGGGGTCGAACTCGGCGCGCTCGGGCACCAGGAGGTTCTCGCGCTGGGCGAAGAACTCGTCGTTGGCGGCGATGACACCGGCGCCGAGGCGCCGGTCGGCGAGGTCGGCGTACTGGGTGAAGGGGAAGTCGGCGGTGCGGTAGTCCGCGTACGGGTCGCCGCCGCCGTAGGGGTTCGCGTCGCCGGTGAAGCCGGGAATCGCCGTCACGATGATCAGCTCTGCCTTTCGATGTCCTGGATGGGATTCAGTTGGTCCGGGTGAGGAGCCGCCCCTTCGGTTCGGTGAACTCGCCGTCCGCGACGATGCGCTGCCCGCGCAGCCAGGTGGACTTCACGACGCCGTACAGGGTCCTGCCCGCGTAGGCCGTGACGCGGTTGCGGTGCTGCAGGGAGGCCGGGTCGACGGTGAAGGTCTCGTCGGGGGCGAGGACGGCGAAGTCCGCGTCGTGGCCCGCCGCGATGGCTCCCTTGCGGTCGTCGAGCCCGACGAGTTCGGACGTCCGCGTCGACATCCAGCGGACCACGTCCTCCAGTCCGTGTCCGCGCCTGCGGGCCTCGGTCCACACCGCGGCCAGGCTCAGCTGGAGTCCGGAGATGCCGCCCCAGGCCGTCGCGAAGTCGTCGGTCTTCAGGTCGGCGGTGGACGGGGAGTGGTCGGTGACCACGCAGTCGATGGTGCCGTCGGCCAGCGCCTGCCAGAGCAGGTCCTGGTTGGCGGCCTCGCGGATCGGCGGGCAGCACTTGAACTCGCTGGCGCCGTCGGGGACTTCCTCGGCGGTGAGGGTCAGGTAGTGGGGGCAGGTCTCCACGGTGATGCGGACGCCCTCCGCCCGCGCCTCGGCGATCATCGGCAGGGCGTCGCTGGAGGACAGGTGCAGGACGTGCACGCGCGCGTGGAGGGCCTTCGCCTCACGGATGAGCTGGGCGATGGCGGTGTCCTCGGCGTCCCGGGGGCGGGAGGCGAGGAAGTCGGCGTACTTGGGGCCCGGCTGCTGCGGGGCGGAGGCGAGGAGGCGGGGATCCTCCGCGTGCACGATGAGGAGGCCGTCGAAGGCCGCGATCTCGGCCATGGCGCGGGCGAGCGGGTCCCGTTCGAGGTGCGGGAACTCGTCGACGCCGGACGGCGACAGGAACGCCTTGAAGCCGAAGACGCCAGCCTCGTGCAGCGGACGCAGGTCCTTGACGTTGTCCGGCAGGGCGCCGCCCCAGAAGCCGACGTCGATGTGCGCCTTGTCGGCGGCGACCTGCTGCTTGGTCCGCAGGTGCGCGACGGTCGTGGTCGGCGGCAGGGAGTTGAGCGGCATGTCGACGAGGGTCGTGATGCCACCGGCCGCGGCGGCGCGGGTGGCGGTCCAGAAGCCCTCCCACTCGGTGCGGCCGGGATCGTTGACGTGCACGTGGGTGTCGACCAGGCCGGGCAGCAGGACGTGGTCGCCCAGGTCCTCCAGGCGGGCGGTCTCCGGTACGGGTGCGTCGTACGGGAGGACGGCCGTGATCGTGCCGGCGGCGACCGCGACCGATGCGGCGCGGGTCCCCTCGGGAGTGATGACACGCGTCGAGCGAAGCACCAGTTCAGCGTCGGACACCCGAGCCCCTTTCTTCAACGTTCTGTTGAAGGAGTCTTCACTCCCGTTCCGGCCCCGTCAAGGGCACACTGCTACAGGGCACACCAGCACCCCATCCCTGGACTTTTCCACGAAGCGGAATTAACATCCCGGGAAGCGAAATGCTACCCGAAAGGAACGCCCGTGCCGAGGTCCAGCGCCAGCACCACCGACTCCGCCCGGTCCTCCGCCAACGGCGGGGTCCAGTCCCTGGAGCGCGCCTTCGACCTGCTCGAACGGATGGCGGACGCGGGCGGCGAGGTCGGACTGAGCGAGCTCTCCGCGAGCAGCGGGCTGCCGCTGCCGACGATCCACCGCCTGATGCGCACACTGGTGGCGTGCGGGTACGTACGGCAGCAGCCCAACCGCCGGTACGCACTGGGCCCGCGCCTGATCCGCCTCGGCGAGTCCGCCTCCCGGCTGCTGGGCACCTGGGCACGGCCGTACCTCGCCCGGCTGGTCGAGGAGACCGGCGAGACGGCGAACATGGCGCTGCTGGACGGGGACGAGATCGTCTACGTGGCGCAGGTGCCGTCGAAGCACTCGATGCGGATGTTCACGGAGGTCGGCCGGCGCGTGCTGCCGCACTCCACGGGCGTGGGCAAGGCCCTGCTCGCCGGTTTCCCGCCGGACGAGGTGCGGGCCCTGCTGAACCGTACGGGCATGCCCGCCGCGACGGACAAGACGATCACGACGCCCGACGGGTTCCTCGCGGCGCTGGAGGACGTGCGCCGGCAGGGCTACGCGATCGACGACAACGAGCAGGAGATCGGCGTCCGCTGCCTGGCGGTCTCGGTACCCGACTCCCCCACGGCCGCGGCCATCTCCATCTCCGGCCCGGCGGGCCGGGTCACGGAGTCGGCGACGGAGAAGATCGTCCCGGTCCTCCAGCAGGTCGCCGGCGAACTCTCGCAGGCCCTGGCCACCCAGAGCCCCGCGTAAGCAGCCTCCGGGCCTCGAGAACCCGGACGACAGCCGACCCCCGCCCCGCCTCCGCTCAGCCCTGTCCCCGCACCGGCCCTCCGAAGAGGTCGACGGCGCGCCGGACCTCCGTCAGTTCCGGGGAGAGCGCGCTCACAGAGCCGATCGCGCCCGCGATCAGCAGGAGGGAGCGGCGCAGCCGCGGGATCTCGGGGGTGCCGTCGGCCGCCGCCGCGTCCAGGGCGGCCAGTTCCTCCTCGGCGATGGTCCGGTCGGCGAACTCGCCGGGATGGGCGGCGAGCCGACGACGCAGCCGGGCGACGGCGGAGCGCAGCTCCGTCACGCGCGGATCCTCGTCGCCGCCGGTCACAGGCCCCTGCCGCCTCTGCTCAACGCTCCGCAACACAGTCCTCCCCCTCGCACTCCGTCGTGCGCGTGCCCTTCCGACGCGAAGTCCCCCACACCGGGCGCCGGTCGGCCGCCCGGCCGGTCGGTGCGGGCGACAGTAAACGACGCGGGCCACCAGGCGCCAGTCCATTGCGTCATCGACTTGCTCCGCTGCGTAACTTCTCGGCCCGGGGTCGTGCGGTATGCAGGTTCCATGACGACATGGGAGACGAGGAACAGGACGCCTGCGGTTGCGGGGGTGCTGCTGGCCGCCGGGGGCGGGCGGCGGCTCGGCGGGCGCCCCAAGGCACTGCTCACCCACCGCGGACGGCCCCTCGTGGAGCACGGGGTGCGGGTGTTGCGCGAGGGCGGCTGCGAGCGGGTCCATGTGGTGCTGGGCGCGCGAGCCGACGAGGTGCGCGCACGGGCCTCATTGCCAGGCTGCGTCCTCGTCGGCAATCCCGACTGGGAGCAGGGCATGGGGACGTCCCTGCGGGCCGGGCTGGACTCGCTCGCGGGCACGGGCGCGACGGCTGCCCTGGTCTCGCTCGTCGATCAGCCCGGTATCGGCCCCGAGGCGGTGGCCCGGGTGGTCACGGCCTACGAGGGCGAGGAGTCGCTGGTGTCGGCCGCGTACGACGGGGTGCGCGGCCATCCGGTGCTGTTCGGCGCCGCCCACTGGGCCGGCATCGCCGCGACTGCGACCGGGGACCGGGGGGCACGCGCCTATCTGAAGGAGCACGAGCCGCGCATCACGCTCGTCGAGTGCGGGGACGTGGCCCGGCCCTTCGACATCGACACGGAGGCCGATCTGGCCCACCTTGAGTGAACGGCGTGGCACGGAGAGCCACCTTGCCTCGACCCGGAGAATCTCGACATCAACAGACGATTGAACTTCCACCATGAGGAAACTAGTATCCACTGTTCAGAAGCGCCCGAGGCCCCCCGCGGGCGCCGAACGCCGTATCCGGGAAGACTGGCACCCGGTGCCGAACCGCCGGTTCGTCTTCACAGCTCGCTGAAGGAAGTGACAGTTCATGTCCGCACCAGCGCCGTCCCCGCTGGCCATCGTCGACGCCGAGCCCCTGCCCCGGCAGGAGGAGGTCCTCTCCGAAGCGGCGCTCGCCTTCGTGGCCGAGCTGCACCGGCGGTTCACGCCCCGGCGTGACGAGCTCCTCGCCCGGCGCGCCGAGCGCCGCGCCGAGATCGCCCGCACCTCCACCCTCGACTTCCTCCCGGAGACCGCCGCGATCCGCGCCGACGACTCCTGGAAGGTCGCCCCGGCCCCGGACGCCCTGAACGACCGGCGGGTCGAGATCACCGGCCCCACCGACCGCAAGATGACCATCAACGCCCTCAACTCGGGCGCGAAGGTGTGGCTCGCGGACTTCGAGGACGCCTCCGCGCCGACCTGGGAGAACGTGGTCCTCGGCCAGCTCAACCTGATCGACGCCTACACGCGGAACATCGACTTCACGGACGCGAAGTCGGGCAAGTCGTACGCCCTGAAGGCGAACGAGGAACTCGCCACCGTCGTCATGCGCCCGCGCGGCTGGCACCTGAACGAGCGTCACCTCGTCGACGCGGACGGCACCCCGGTGCCCGGCGCGCTCGTCGACTTCGGCCTGTACTTCTTCCACAACGCCAAGCGCCTGCTGGGCCTGGGCAAGGGCCCGTACTTCTACCTGCCCAAGACGGAGTCGCACCTCGAAGCCCGCCTCTGGAACGAGATCTTCGTCTTCGCGCAGGACTACGTCGGCATCCCGCAGGGCACCGTGCGCGCCACCGTGCTGATCGAGACGATCACGGCCGCGTACGAGATGGAGGAGATCCTCTACGAGCTGCGCGACCACGCCTCCGGGCTGAACGCGGGCCGCTGGGACTACCTGTTCTCCATCGTCAAGAACTTCCGGGACGGCGGCGCCAAGTTCGTCCTGCCGGACCGCAACGCGGTGACGATGACGGCCCCGTTCATGCGCGCCTACACCGAACTCCTCGTCCGCACCTGCCACAAGCGCGGCGCCCACGCGATCGGCGGCATGGCGGCGTTCATCCCGTCCCGGCGGGACGCGGAGGTCAACAAGGTCGCCTTCGAGAAGGTCCGCGCCGACAAGGACCGCGAGGCGAACGACGGTTTCGACGGCTCCTGGGTCGCCCACCCCGACCTCGTCCCGATCGCCATGGAGTCCTTCGACAAGGTCCTCGGCGACAAGCCCAACCAGAAGGACCGGCTGCGCGAGGACGTCGACGTCAAGGCGGCCGATCTGATCGCGATCGACTCGCTGGAGGCCAAGCCGACCTACGCGGGTCTGGTCAACGCCGTGCAGGTCGGCATCCGTTACATCGAGGCCTGGCTGCACGGCCTCGGCGCCGTCGCGATCTTCAACCTGATGGAGGACGCCGCCACCGCCGAGATCTCGCGCTCCCAGATCTGGCAGTGGATCAACGCGGGAGTCGTCCTCGACAACGGCGAGCCGGTCACCGCCGACCTGGCCCGCAAGGTCGCCGCCGAGGAGCTGGCGAACATCAAGGCCGAGATCGGCGAGGAGGCCTTCGCGGCCGGCAACTGGCAGCAGGCCCACGACCTGTTGCTGACGGTCTCCCTCGACGAGGACTACGCCGACTTCCTGACGCTCCCGGCGTACGAGCAGCTCAAGGGCTGACTCAGTCCGCGGACGGTTCGGCGGACGGCTTGTCCGAGTGGCCCAGGGTCTTGCCCGGGGCCACTCGGTCGCGTACGGCCCGCTTCACGGCCGTCGGCTCGGGGAAGCCCTGCTCACGCCGGTCCCAGACGACCTCGTCGCCGACGCGGACGACGAACACCCCGCCCTTGCCGGGCTTCAGCGCCAGTTCCGTCAGCTCGGACTCGAACGTCGTGAGCAGCTCCTGCGCCAGCCAGGCCGCGCGAGGCAGCCAGCGGCACTGGGTGCAGTACTCGATCTCGACACGGCCAGTCATCCGAGGTGCACCGACCAATCTTGTTCGGCCGCGGGCTTGCCGTGCAGGTCGGGGACCTGCCTGAGCCACGCGGGGCGTCCTTGCTGGTTGCGGGCCGCCCGGAGGGCCTCCTCGGCGGCGAGTTCCTCCCGGTCGGGGAAGTCGGTGGGCAGCCAGGCACCGGAGGCCCGCACGCGCGCGTGGAGGTAGGCCACGTACGCCTCGCGCGCCTCCTGCGCGCTTGCGAAGCCCGGCTCGTCCGCGAGCCAGGCGTCCGGGACCTCCGCGAGGATCCGGCGCAGCAGCTCCTCGGTCACCCGGGGAGCGAGCTCGGCGTCGGCGGCCCGGACGTCGGGCCCGTAGTGGCCGAGGGCGTGGTGCCGGAAGTCGTAGGCCTTGGCGGGGTCGGTGCCGTCCCAGCGGTGGTGGAAGACGAGCGCGGCACCGTGGTCGATCAGCCACAGGCGCGGGGGCGCGACGCCCAGGGTGGGCCAGACCATGAGGTTGGAGCTGTGCACCGTGCGGTCGACGTTCACGGTCAGGGCGTCGAGCCAGACGATCCTCCCCGCCTCCAGGGGATCGACGGGGAAGACCCGCGCGATCTCCGGCGTGAAGTCCCGGGCGCCCGGCAGATAGTCCATGCCGAGGTTCACGCCCGCGCTGGCCGCGTGCAGGTCCCGCACCTCCTGGTGCGGCTCACCGCCGGCGATCAACGGGTCGAAGTGCACCAGCACCAGCTCGGGGAAGCGCAGCCCGAGGGCGCGGGCCAGCTCCCCCACGATCACCTCGGCGACCAGCGCCTTGCGGCCCTGCGCGGAGCCGGTGAACTTCACGACGTAGGTGCCGAGGTCGTCGGC
The DNA here is from genome assembly GCF_044327915.1 of Streptomyces afghaniensis. Lineage (NCBI taxonomy): Bacteria > Bacillati > Actinomycetota > Actinomycetes > Kitasatosporales > Streptomycetaceae > Streptomyces > Streptomyces afghaniensis. The sequence goes on along the minus strand of NZ_JBIRGJ010000001.1, from coordinate 853,955 downwards.
CTCGACGATTCCCGGGACGGAGCCGCCGGACCGCAGAGGTGCGATGTAGCGGGTAGCGGTGACCTCTCTCAGCATTTTCTCAGGCCACCCACTTCAGTCGGTCAATGGCCGTCCGCCCCTTGCAGCCAGCCTCCGGCACGAAGTGACCATAGTAACCGAGGGTGATCGCCGGCGATCGATGCCCCTTTCGGCAGGGTGAAGTGAAGCCTCCCCTTGAACGAGCCGTCTCGGCGGTAAGCTGTGGAGGGACATGAGTGACAGCATCGAATGGCTTGGTGAGTTCTGTTTCGAGGAACCCACGGGGGGCCCCGGAATGCGTGGCGGGGTGTCGTTGACCGCTGTGCGTGGTCTGGCGGTGGAGGACCTGTTGCGGCGCATGGGCGCCGGGGACGGCCAGATCGGCGCATGTGCCCATTACCGTGATTTCGATCCTCTGTCCGTGGACGCCCCGTGGACTCCCTGCATGTACGGCACGTCCGGTGAGTGGTCGTACGTCCTGGAGGATTCCGGAGTTTGTGCCTGGTATCAGCATTGGGCTGACGGCAACAGTTCCGTGATGCCTCGGGACGGTGAGGAGTTCGTGTGCCTGCACGCGAACGTGGCGGTGCAGCCGTCGTGGTTGTTCTATTCACCCGGTGACGGGAACCTGCTGAGGACAGAGTTCCGGCACAGCCTGACGGGTCCTGCTCCGGAGAGCGCGTCCGGAAGGGCTCACCTGCTGGACAGCCGGATGCGGAGCAACGGCGCCGTGTGGCCGGACCCGGACGGTTTCTCGTCCCCCGCGGAGTGGCGCGCTTTTGTGGAGGACCGTTCCGCCGGGCTTCATGCCGCGGTGTGGAGATCGGTCGGCGAGCACACCGGGCTGAGGATTCCCAGAGGGGCCGTCGAGTCGGGCGATCTTCCCGTGGCGTTGCTGGTGGATCCGTTCATGTGACGCGCGACGTTCCTACTGACAGGCGAAGGGCGGCTGGTGGACCAGCCGCCCCCGCTGTTTCTGCGGTACCTAGTTCGTGGTCATGGTGCAGTGCATGAAGGTTCCTGTTCCCGTGGCACAGTCACCCTCGATGTTGGTGTCCAGCCAGTAGGCGTCCCTGTCCATGAGGCGCATGTTCTTGGCGAATCCCGAGGAGAAGGCTGCCATGGATCCGCTGTTCTGGACACCCGAGATGGACGACCTTCCGCATGCCTCCCTGAAACTCGGCATCGTTCCGGGAAGGTTTCTGAGATGGACGGTTCCGTTGTCCGTCTGCGCGTAGGTCTGCATGCACTCCGCCCCGGTGGAGACGGGATTGAGTCCGTCGAGTTCGGCCGGCTGTCCTCCGCTGTTGTAGGAGGCGTTGAAGGAGAACTCGTCGCAGTTCGGGGCGTCGGTGCTGCTGTTCATGGCTGCCGGGTCGTAATTGGTCCGTGCCCATCCGTCCACGTCACAGATGACGGCACGATTCGCTCCGTTGCGTCCGCCCGGCAGGTAGTACAGGGGGGTGTTCATGCTTTTCAGCCCCGGGCTCTTCGGACTGCCGTGCTGGATGAGCCATGCGTGGGCTGCCGCCTGCGGATACTTGGCGGCGTTGAAGGTGTAGGTGGGTGCGTAGTTGTGGAAGACGCAGCCTCCGGTCGCGGTTATCTCCGTGTCGCAGCGGATTTCGTCGAGATCGGTCTTGCGGACCGTGCTCTTGGACCACTGGTAACCGGTGTGGGTGGGGGCGATGCTGTTGTCGGAGGGGTAGATGTCTCCGTCGATCTGGACGTCCGGGTGGAAGAGGAATTCCTTGTCGGCGACCGAGGTGTCCCAGGTGTAGGTGGTGGTGAGATTCGCCGCGTGGGTGTCTCCCGGCGTCCAGTTGGGTGCCCCGTTCCAGGCGCTGTTTCCTGGTTCGTCGGGTGTGCAGCCGGTGTCGCACAGGTGCTTGTTGATGGCGAGCATGACATCGGCGATGTCGAGGGGGACGGAGTCCGGCGCGATGCTGAGGTGTTCGGTGAAGGAGTTCGTTCCGTCCAGTTCCAGTACGCGCTGGATCTGGAACATGATCGTTCCGCTGGCACCTTCCGAGGTGATGTAGTAATACGGCACGGCCCGGTTCTCGCAGGCGATGGTGCGGGTGGAACGGGCGATGATCTTCCCGTCGTCGCACCAGGTCGCGAGGCCCTGGGACGAGACGCTGGTCGCCAGCGAGCCGTCGGGGCCGGGATTGGACGCGTCCTTGCCCAGCGCCGCGGTGGCCTTGTCGCCCGGGGACTGGATGGCCTGGTTGGGGTTGGGGCTGTTGCTGTCGTACGCCGGCAGGGCGAGGTCGACGGCGTAGTCCCTCGGGATGCCGTAGTCGCCGGGGACGAAGGCCATGGCGTCCCAGGCGATGTCGTCGTCGCCGGACCCCGTGTAGGTGGTGTTGGAGAGCCTGACTTCGGGCGCCTTGTCGTTGAAGCGGAAAGCGCCGAGATAGACCCAGGTGTTGCTTTCGTTCGCGTCCTGGTTGACCACGACCTTGGCGGTGCCGAGGGCGGTGGGTATCTCGTAGAACGCTTTGGTGGTCTGGGCCCCGGTGTCGGGGATGTGGACGTAGACGGCCGCTTGTTCCTCGGGGACGGCGCCGGGGAGTTTCCAGTCGCCCTGGATCGTCATGCGTCCGCCGTCGCCGCCGAGATGAGCCTGGTCACGGGTGTGTGCGTACCAGAAATGGCCCTGGTAGCCGCCGCCGATCTGGTGGAGGTCGGCTTTGGCGTCGTACTGGCCGAGGCCGGGCCCGGTGGCGTTGGGGTCGGGGTAGAACGTGAACTGGAACGAGCCGTCGGTCGTCGTCGTTCCGCAGTCGCTCCAGGTGGGTGTTCCCGCGGGAACGGATGCGACGATCTTCGCTCCTGACGGGAGGTTCCCGGTACCGCACTGAGGTGTGCCGTACTGAAGGCGGTATCCGCGGCCGGGCTCGCTGATCAGCGTCGCATATTTGATCTTCTCGTTGCCGCAGGTGGAGGAGCAGTTGTCCTTCCAGGTGGCATTGGCGGCGTTCCACCAGTACTGGGTGTAGCAGCCGGCGTCCGGGCAGTCCGGCGGGTTGGCGGCGTCACAGTTGTTGGCCGCATTGCAGAACGTGTCGAGTGGCGGCTTGATGGCGGTGCGCTCGGCGGTGGTGTTCCACCAGGCCGGGTAGAAACCGGCGGAGCTGTAGCCGGATTCGCCGGGCCAGTCCTGGCGCCCGGAGGTCGCGTAGGAGTGGCCGGTGTCGATGGACCAGGCGGCCCACCCCATGACCTTCTCCTCGTACGGCCAGTACTGGGGGTGGGCGGCGTCCCAGGGCCAGTTGGCAGGGTCGGCGTCCATGTCCATGAAGGGGTCACGGTCGGCCGGGTAGACCGGGTTGGCGGGGTTGTTGAACCAGCCGAGTCCCCAGTTTCCGTTCTCCGCTTCCTTGGACCTGGGGTTGAAGCCGAGGTTGTAGTTCCAGACGGCGGTGAACCAGTTCTCCGGCTTGGCGGGGTCGTCGTTGTTGACGGTGATGGTCTGGCCGGCCTCGTGGACCTCGTTCCACTTGTCCGCGAGGATGTGGAGCGAGGCGGCGATGTTCATCGTGTAGTCGAGGGCGACGGCACGCTGGAGTTTGGGGTCGAGAGAGGTCTCGTTGTCCTTCTCGAAGCCCGCTTTGCGCATGCCGTCGGTGACCTGGCCGACGCCGTAGCCGCAGTCCGACAGGTCCCAGTGGATGGTCCAGTAGTCCGCGAGGCTGCCCCCGGTCTGGTGTCCGTAGTAGCCGTCCACGGAGGCCAGAGGGCTGCCCATCTGGCCGGGTATGGCGCCGGATTCGGCCTGCCACAGGTTGGATTCCTGGGCGAGGATGCCGAGTTCGACCTGTGCGGGGATGCGGCCGCCGCCGTTGAGCGTGGGGGCGGGCCAGGTGCCCTGCGGGTCGATCGTGGCCAGTCCGGTCTGGGTGCGCCAGCCGCCCTGCCTGATGTAGCCGGAGGTGAGGTCTCCGCGCACGGCCATGTCGACGGCCCACTCCACCTGGTTCGGGGTGGGCTGGAGGGCCTGGGTGTCGACGTCGTTGCGGGGCACGGAGCACCAGGCGTCGGTGTCCACGGGGTCGTGCGCGCGCGGGTCGTCGGTGGCCGTGGTCATGAGGCTCATCGTGGACATCTGCGGCCGGCTGTCACCGGTCAGGGCCGGCGAGGTGGTGCCGCCCGCTGTGGCGGCCGGCTCGTCGGCCGTGAGCGTGGTGCGCTGTCCGGTGACGGTGGAGGTCGCGGTGATGTCGAGGAGGTGACTGACGCTTCCGGCGCCCTGCCCGGTGGCCGGCTCCTTCGCGGTGTGCGAGAGGTCCTTGCCGACGCCCTTGATGTTGGCGACACCGCGCTCCACGGCGTCGGAGACGACGGGGTCGACGGCGAGGCGTCCGCGGGTGGACAGCTGCGCTTCGTGCGGGACGTTCTTCTCGGTGATGCCGCTGTGGCCGAACGCCGCGTCGCGGGTGGCCCGGCCGAGCAGGTAGACCTTGCCGGTGGTGTCCTGGGCGAGGCCCATCTCGGTGGTTTCGCCATGGGCGACGGTGGTCTTCGTGCCGTGTGCGTACGTCTGCACACGGGCTTGCGTGTCACCGGTGCGGTCGATGTAGGTGACCGTTCCGTCGTTCCCCGCGGTGATGTCGTACGGGGCGTGCTTCGTCGCGGTGAGCGTCGCCTGCTTGCCCTTGCGGCTGATGTGGACGAGGCGGTTCCCGGCCGCGCCGATCAGGCCGTCCTCGACGGGGACGGCGGAGGTGATCTCACCGCGGGCGGTGACGTCCGCGACGCTGTCGCCGTGCGTATCGACGGTGATCAGGCGCGTCTTGTCCTCGCGCAGGGCGGTGAACGCCGCGCTGTGGGTCCGCGCGTTGCAGGTCGGGTCGAAGTAGGCGAGGGACGCGGTGAACGGCATCTTGGTGACGTCGCCACTGTCCAAGTCGACGACGGCCGTCAGGGCACCGCCCATCATCAGGTCGGGTTTGTTGGTGAAAGTGCGGGGGGCGTAGACGACGGCTGCGTGGTGGTCGTCCATCAGGCAGCTGTTGCCGATCCAGGTGTCGGCCGGCAGCCGGGGTTCGGACAGGACGGTGGCGGTCTTCCAGTGGTAGCCGGTTTTCGCGTCGGCGACGAGGAGGTGCAGTCCGTCGCTGTCGGCGGCGGTGGTCACGGCCCGATCGCCGGAGGTCTTCCAGTTCCTGCCGAGGACGCTGTCCCGGTCCCCGGCGGGAATCGCCAGGGGGTGCTTTCTCTTGGCCGGTCCGGCGGGTCCGGCCTTCTTCGGCGGTGTCGAAGAATCCGCTGCCTGCGCTGTACTCGCCATGGTGAGGGTCATCGCGGCGACCGCGGTTGCCGAGATGACAGCCATGGCACGTTTTCTGTGCCGTCTTCGCATGGTGGTCTCCTTTCTTCCGGTCAGATGGGTCCGTGGTCCTGACGAATGGGTACGGCGAGGCCCGAACCGGTCGCCTCAGGCGACCAATAGTGGGGCGCGAGCGCGTCGTCCACCGCGTTCGGGGCTCCTACGCCCCGGAACCGCTCATCCGGCCTGCTGGGTCCGGGCCGCCGACAGCGCCTTGACGTGGCGGGCGGCGATCGCCTCCAACTTGGCCTTGTTGCCGGCGATCTGCTTGTTCTCGATCTCGCTCTCGGCGTCGAACCAGATCCTCACCAGGTTGGTCCGCTGCTTGCACGCCACGTCGTCGACGGCGAGTTCGATGCTGTCCCGGCTCTTCGAGGTACGGCCGCCGGTGACGCCCCGTGTCATCGCCTGGTACGGGTCGGAGAGGTTTTTATGGCCCTTGGCGTCCATGCAGGACGACCAGGCGCTGATCGCCTTCTTCACCGCCCGGTCCCGCTGCGAAGCGGTCAGGCTCTTCCCGGCGAGTTGGGAGACGAACTGGGCGTCGGAGTCGTCGAGTTCGATCTGTTCCTTGCTCCACCCGACACAGCCGCCTTTCCTGAGCGCCTTGCCGTGGTAGGAGGCGCGTGCCGGCTTCACGCTGTTGGGGGCGATGTAGAAACCGCCCTTGCCGTTCTTGGAGTGGGTGATGACCGGCTTGGTGTGCCCGGTCAGTACCTCCACCTGCACGCCCGGGAGGTCGGGGATGCTCTGGTTGGTGTACCCCCGGAACTTCGGTGCCGGCTCATAGCCGTACTTCGCGGCGTCGCCCGGGTCGGTGATGCCGTAGCGCCGATCCATGTCGGCGTCGTCGGAACTGGGCGGCGGATTCGCCCCGGCCTTGGGAAGCGTGATGTGGAAGCCGTAGTCGGCCATGCACTTCTGCTGAAGGCCGGTCGTCGCCTGATCGAGGGTGACCCGGTCGGCGTAGGAGAGCATGTACTTCTCCAGGGGAAGCACCATGTTCTTGGCCAGTCCCTGCCGGGGGGCCTTCGCGGGCCAGTTGTCCTTGTTCACGACCGGTGTGCCGGCCGGGGTGTCCTGGGCGCTGGTGTCGTTGCTGCCGCACCCGGTCATGAGCGTCGCTGCGGCGATGGCGGCGGCGGCCGCCACCGAGGCCGCGGTACGGCGCATGCTCATCATGGGCTCCTTGAAGGGGGTGATCTGAACTCCGGGAGAGCAGGGGAAGGTCGACTTGCTACTTCCGGTCGACGAGGGGAGTGAACTCATCGACGTAGATCTTCGGTACCTGCGGAACCGGACCCATGTCTCCCGAGCCGATCACCGCGTCGTCCCGCCCGGTCTTTCCCGGGGGAACGTCCTGCAGCCAGAACCGGTTGTACGCGGTCCAGCCCTTACCGTCGGCGATGCTGATCTGGACGGAATACGTCGCATCCCGCTGGTAGGTGTTGGCCACCTCGATCTCGGTGCGCACACCACTGCTCTCCGGTGTGGCACGCACGGTCAGGTCTCCGTACTCCAGGACCCGTGTACGGCCTTCGGAGTGCACCGAGGCCACAGGCGACGGCGACGGCGACGGGCGGACTCGAGGACTGCTCTGCTCCGCGCTCGGAGTCGCCGGCCGCTGCGGCGCGGGGGCCTTGCCGGCGCCGCCGGCCGTACACCCGGCGGCCAGCACACATGCCGCCGTCAGCCACAGTGCCCGGGTCATGCGCGGTCCGGGCACTACCGCACCGGTCCTCACCGGACGGAAGTCGCCATCTGCTTGCGCGCGGCGGTCATTTCCTTGTCGTGCTGCTCCTTGATGCCGGTCAGCCGGCTCCTGTTGTCGGCGATCTGCTGGTCCTGGATGGCGGACTCCACGCCGGACCAGACCTTCACCAGGTCCGTCTGTTCCTTGCAGTCGATGTCGTCGACCGCCAGAGCGATGGACTCCGGCGACGGCTGCCCGTCATTCGTGACGCCCTGGTCCATCGCCTTGTACGGATCGGCGAGTCCGTCGTGTCCCTTGCCGTCCATGCATGCGGACCAGGCGGCCATGACCTTGATGACCCTGTCGTCCTTCATCGACTGCACCAGGCTGTCCCCGGCGAGCTGCGCCACGAAGGCGGGGTCGGCATCCTTCAGGCCGAGCTGCTGCTTGGACCAGCCGACACAGCCGCCTGGCTTCAACTTCTTTCCGTCGTACTCAGCCCGGGCGGGCTTCGTGCTCCTGCCGGGGGCGGCCAACGGCTCTCCGGCCTTGCCTCCCGTGGGGGGTCTGAGCGGTTCGGGCTTGGTGTGGCCGGTCAGGACCTCCACCTCGACACCGGACAGATCACGCATGGTCTGCTTGGTGTATTCCTGCAGCGCCGGGGGGAGTTCGTAGCCGTACTTCTCGGCTTCGGCCCGGTCGGTGATGCCGTAACGGCGTTCGATGTTGGCGTCGTTGTCACTGGGAGGCGGGTTGGCGCCTGCTCGTGGCAGCGTCAGGTCGATGCCGTAGTCCTTCATACAGGACTGCTGGAGATCGTTGGCGGCCTGCTCGACGGTGACCTGGTCCTCGTAGGAGGGCATGTACGCCTCCAGCGGGAGGCTCAGACCCTTGGTCAGGCCGCTGGTGGGGATTCTCTCGGGCCAGTTTTCCTTGTTCACGACCGGTCTGGTGTCGGCCGCGTTTTTCGTGGTGTCCGATGTCGTGCCGGAGGAACAGGCGCTGACCATGAGAGCCGAAGCGGTCAGGGCTACTGCGGCGGCTGTCTGCTTGAGGTACTTCACGGGGGTTCCTTCGTGTGCTTTATGCGAAGTGGGAAGAGGCGTTGTTGTTCTTCAGGGCGGAGATCAGGTCGGTGATGTTGCAGTCTCCGTAGGGGCCGTTCTTCGCGAAGTACTGCGATGTGCCGCCGTAGCCGGAGTTGTAGTACACGCGGTAGTTGTCGTCCGGGGCGCAGTTCTGCACGGACGCCGCGTTGTTCTTCATGTACTGGCCGTTGCCGTAGCCGCCGTTGCCGAACACGTACCGGTAGGTCGTCAGTGAGGAACCCTGGTACTGGCTGGTGCCCCAGTGGTCGGACACATTGCCGTAGAACGTCGTGAAGGCCGACTTGTAGTAGCCGTCCTGGACGGCGATGTCCTTCGAGTTGTAGAACAACCACAGGTCACCGTAGGAGCAGTTGATCCACGGAACGTCGCAGTTGTCCATGACCGTGTACTCGGCCGCGTTCACCGGACCGGCGGTCGCCATCACGGCCGCCACTGCCGCGAATGACACGGCGCAGGCGGCTGCCTTCTTCTTGAAGCGGATCCTTCTCATGACATCTCCGTCGATAGATCATTTGTGCGAAATGGACCTTCGCACCAGGTGAGTGTCATGGCCATGCTTTTTACGTGATCAGGGCCTGCGTGAGGAACAACCTTGACCGGCCCGCCGTGAACGGCGATGGAGCCGGGTACCCGGGAGCGGCAGGCGGAGGGCCGTCCCGGCGCGACCGGACGTCGCGCACGGTCGACGGCTCAGGAAGGCGGTTCCCCGATGACTCGCACCCCTTTCGACGCCTCCGGGGCGGATGATGTGGCCGGGCTGGCGGCGGCGCTGAGCGAGGAGGTGGACGGAGAGGTCAGGTTCGACGCGGGCAGCAGGGGTGCCTACTCGACCGACGGCTCCAACTACCGGCAGGTGCCGATCGGCGTCGTGGTGCCTCGTACGGTGGAGGCCGGAGCTCAGGCCGTGCGGGTGTGCGCCCGCTTCGGCGCCCCGGTCCTGTCGCGGGGCGGCGGCACCAGTCTGGCGGGCCAGTCGACGAACACGGCCGTGGTGATCGACTGGAGCAAGTACTGCACGAGGCTGGTCTCCGTCGATCCCGGCGCACGGACCTGCGTGGTGGAGCCGGGGATCGTCCTGGACGTGCTCAACCAGCGCCTGGCCGGCCACGGCCTCCAGTTCGGGCCGAGGCCCTCGACGCACAGCCACTGCGCCCTGGGCGGCATGATCGGCAACAACTCGTGCGGCGCGTCCGCGCAGGCGTACGGCAAGACCGTCGACAACGTGCGCCGCCTGGAGGTGCTCACCTACGACGGCGTCCGGATGTGGGTCGGACCGACCTCCCGGGCCGAGCGGGCGCGGATCGCCGAGGAGGGCGGCCGGCGCGCCGAGTTGTACGCCGGCCTGGACCGCATCGTCACCGGTTGTCTCGGCGACATCCGGCGCGGCTACCCGAAGATCCCGCGCCGTGTCTCCGGCTACAACCTCGACTCGCTCCTGCCCGAGAACGGCTTCGATGTGGCCAGGGCCCTGGTCGGCAGCGAGGGCACCCTGGTGACCGTGCTGCGCGCCGAGCTCGACCTGGTGCCGGTGCCCGCGTACCAGTCGCTGCTGGTCCTCGGCTACGACGACATCTGCGCGGCCGCCGACGACGTCCCCAACCTGCTGGAGCACTGCTCCCCCGGCCAGCTGGAGGCCCTGGACGGGCGCATGGCCCAGCTGATGCGCGAGGAGGGCGCCTACCTGGAGTCCCTGAACACCCTGCCGGAGGGCGACAGCTGGCTGATGCTGCAGTTCTTCGGCGACAGCCAGGACGTCGTCGACGACCAGGCGCACGCCCTGCTGGCCGCAGTCGGCCGGTCCGAGAAGGACCGCGCTGTCGCCTTCTCCGACGACCCGGAGCGCGAGCAGCGCACCCTCAAGGCCCGCGAGGCCGGACTCGGCGTCACCGCCCGTCCGCCCGACGACCGGGAGACGTGGGAGGGCTGGGAGGACTCGGCCGTCCCGCCCGACCGGCTCGGCGACTATCTGCGGGACCTGAAGAAGCTGTTCGGGGAGTTCGACTACGGCCACCCCTCCCTGTACGGGCACTTCGGGCAGGGCTGTGTCCACACCCGCATCCCGTTCGGGCTCAGGACCGCCGACGGCGTGGCCGACTTCCGGCGCTTCGTGGAGCGGGCCGCCGACCTCGTCTCCTCCTACGGCGGCTCCCTGTCGGGCGAGCACGGCGACGGCCAGTCCCGGGGCGAGCTGCTCACCCGCATGTTCGGCGAGCGGCTCGTGACCGCGTTCGGCGAGCTGAAGGCGCTGTTCGACCCGGGCAACCGGATGAACCCGGGCAAGGTCGTCGACCCCCACCCGGTCGACGGGCAGCTGCGCCTCGGCCCTTCCTGGCACCCGGCCGAGTCAGCGACGCACTTCGGCTTCCCGGAGGACGACCACTCCTTCGACCGGGCCGTGCTGCGCTGTGTCGGCATCGGCAACTGCCGAAGCCACTCCGGCGGCGTCATGTGCCCCTCCTACCGTGCCACGCTGGAGGAGGAGCACTCCACCCGGGGCCGCGCCCGGCTGCTGTTCGAGATGCTCGGCGGCCACGCCGACTCCGCCGTCACGGACGGCTGGCGCTCCCCCGAGGTGCGCGATGCCCTCGACCTGTGCCTGGCCTGCAAGGGCTGCAAGTCGGACTGCCCGACCGGTGTCGACATGGCCACCCTCAAGGCGGAGTTCCTCTCGCATCACTACGAGGGGCGGATACGCCCCGCGGCCCACTACTCCATGGGCTGGCTGCCCGTGTGGGCGCGCCTGTCCCGGATCGCCCCCGGGCTGGTCAACAGCGCCCTGCACGCGCCCGGGCCGGCCCGGGCGGGCAAGCGGCTGGCCGGCGTGGACGAGGCCCGTCAGGCACCCGTGTTCGCCCGGCAGTCCTTTCTCCAGTGGTGGCGGCGGCGCGCCACCGAGGAGCCCGACCCGGCCGATCCGCGCACCGTGCTGCTGTGGCCGGACACCTTCAGCACCTACTTCCACCCGTCCATCGCCATGTCGGCCGTGCACGTTCTGGAGGACGCCGGTTTCCGCGTCGCCGTGCCCGCCGAGCCGGTGTGCTGTGGCCTGACCTGGATCTCCACCGGCCAACTGCCCCGCGCGCGGAAGGTGCTGCGCCGCACCCTCGACACGCTGCGGCCCCAGCTGGAGGCGGGCACACCGGTCATCGGTCTCGAACCGTCCTGCACCGCCGTCTTCCGCGCCGACGCCCCCGAGCTGATGCCCGGCGACCAGGACGCGCAACGGCTGGCCCGGCAGGTCCGCACCTTCGCCGAGCAGCTCGTCCGGCACGCGCCTAACGACTGGCAACCCCCTCGGCTGGACCGGCGGGCGACGGTGCAGACGCACTGCCACCAGCACGCGATCATGAAGTTCGACGCCGACCGCGAGCTGATGCGCCGCGCCCGTCTGGACGCCGACGTCCTCGACGAGGGCTGCTGCGGCCTCGCCGGCAACTTCGGTTTCGAACGCGGCCACCACGAGGTCTCCCTGGCCGTCGCGGAGCAGGGCGTCCTGCCCGCCGTCCGCGCGGCGGACCCCTGCAGCCTGCTGCTCGCCGACGGCTTCAGCTGCCGCACCCAGATCGAACAGGGCGACACCGGACGGCGTGCCCTGCACCTGGCCGAAGTACTGGCCCTCGGCCTGGAGGGCACCCTCCCGGCCGAACACCCGGAACGCCTGGCCGCGCGCCCCGACCGGCCCTCCCGCGCGGCGCGGTGGGCGACGACCGCCGGTGCCGCCGCCCTCACCGCGACCGCGGCGACGGCGGCCTGCCGGGCCGCCCTGCGGTCGCTGCGGCGCCCTTGACCCGCCCCGCAGGCCCGGCGGGCTGCTCGTCGCCCTGATGGACACCGGCCGGGCCGGTGTCGACTCGCGGCGGTCGCTGCACGGATTTACCTTGGCGACACGGCATGAAGCGAAAGCAGGCCACAACGGCACGGGCAGCCGCGCTCAGGCGCGGCCGGGCGAGTGTCTGGGAGGATCATCATGGCCGTCGAGATCCAGCCCCTGCTGAAGCCCTCTCGGCTCAGGCGCCGCGGAGGCTTGTGGGGCGAATGCCTTTCGGAGTTCCTGGGGACCTTCGTCCTCATCTCCTTCGGTTGCGGCGTGGTCGCGATGGCGGTCGCGGCGCTGCCCGGCTCGGGGCGTACCGAGGGGCCCACGACGTTCTTCCTCGGTGCCGGGGACTGGTTGCTGATCACCTGGGGATGGGCCATGGCCGTGATCCTCGGTATCTATGTGGCCGGTGGGGTCAGCGGTGCGCACATCAATCCGGCGGTGACCCTGGCCTTCGCCGTTCGCCGCAAGTTCCCGTGGGTCAAGGTCGTCCCCTACTGGGTGTCCCAGGTGCTCGGCGCCCTGGCCGGCGCGGCACTGGTCTACGCCGTGTACCACGACGCCATCAACACCTTCGACGACGCTATGAAAGGGCCGAAGACGGGCGGGCACACGCTCGCCTCGTTCTCGATCTTCTCCACCTTCCCGGCGCCGTACTTCAACGGCGGCATCTGGGGTCCGCTGATCGACCAGGTCGTCGGCACGGCCTTCCTGGTCATGCTGGTGGTGGCGATCATCGACCTGCGGAACACGGCGGTGAAGGCCAACCTCGGACCGCTCGTGATCGGTTTCGTCGTGGCGGCCATCGGCATGTCCTTCGGCGCGAACGCGGGCTACGCGATCAACCCGGCCCGCGACTTCGGCCCCCGCCTGTTCACCTGGATGGAGGGCTGGGGGGAACTCGCGTTCCCAGGCAGCTTGGCAGGGGCGTTCAGCGGCTACTGGTGGATCCCGATCGTCGGCCCGCTCGTCGGCGGCGTGATCGGGGTGCTGGTGTACGACCTGTTCATCGGCGACGTGCTCCACGTCCGGGCGCAGCAGGGCGAGCTCCCGGAGCCCGGCCGGACCCGCCCCACCACGTCCGACGAGGAGTGAGCCGCGGCCCGGTCAGCCGTCGCCCTCCAGGTCCCCCTCCGTCTCCAGGTACACCTGCCGCAGGCCCTCCAGCACGGCCGGGTCGGGCTTCTCCCACATCCCGCGGGACTCCGCCTCGAGCAGGCGTTCGGCGATGCCGTGCAGCGCCCAGGGGTTGGCCTGCTGGAGGAACTCGCGGTTGGCCGGGTCCAGGACGTAGGTCTCGGTGAGCTTGTCGTACATCCAGTCGGCGACCACGCCGGTGGTGGCGTCGTAGCCGAAGAGGTAGTCCACGGTGGCGGCGAGTTCGAAGGCGCCCTTGTAGCCGTGGCGGCGCATGGCCTCGATCCACTTCGGGTTGACGACCCGGGCGCGGAAGACGCGGGAGGTCTCCTCGACGAGGGTGCGGGTGCGGACCGTCTCGGGGCGGGTGGAGTCGCCGATGTACGCCTCGGGAGCCGTGCCGCGCAGCGCCCGGACGGTCGCCACCATGCCGCCGTGGTACTGGAAGTAGTCGTCGGAGTCGGCGATGTCGTGCTCGCGGGTGTCGGTGTTCTTCGCCGCGACCGCGATCCGCTTGTACGCCGTCTCCATCTCGTCCCGCGCCGGGCGGCCGTCGAGTTCGCGGCCGTAGGCGTAACCGCCCCAGACCGTGTAGACCTCGGCGAGGTCGGCGTCGGTGCGCCAGTCGCGGGAGTCGATGAGCTGGAGCAGGCCCGCGCCGTACGTACCGGGGCGGGAGCCGAAGATGCGGGTGGTGGCGCGGCGTTCGTCGCCGTGGGCCGCCAAATCCGCCTGGACGTGGGCCCGTACGTGGTTGGCCTCGGCCGGCTCGTCGAGCGAGGCGGCCAGGCGTACGGCGTCGTCCAGCAGCCCGATGGTGTGCGGGAAGGCGTCCCGGAAGAAGCCCGAGATGCGCAACGTGACGTCGATACGGGGGCGGCCCAGCTCCTCGTACGGGACGGGCTCCAGGCCCGTGACCCGGCGGGAGGCGTCGTCCCAGACGGGGCGGACGCCGAGGAGGGCGAGGGCTTCGGCCACGTCGTCACCCGCGGTGCGCATGGCGCTGGTGCCCCACAGGGAGAGGCCGACGGAGGTGGGCCAGTCGCCGTTGTCCGCGCGGTAGCGCTGCAGGAGGGAGTCGGCGAGGGCCTGGCCCGTTTCCCAGGCGAGGCGGGAGGGGACGGCCTTGGGGTCGACGGAGTAGAAGTTGCGGCCCGTCGGGAGGACGTTGACGAGGCCCCGCAGGGGTGAACCCGAGGGGCCCGCCGGGACGAAGCCGCCCGCCAGCGCGTGGACGGTGTGGTCGACCTCGGCGGTGGTCGCGGCGAGCCGCGGTACGACCTCGCGGGCCGCGAACTCAAGGATGGCGGCGACCTGTTCGCCGTGCTCGGCGGGGACCGCGGCCGGGTCCCAGCCCACGTCGTCCATCGCCTGGACCAGGGCGCGGGCCTGCTCCTCGGCCGCGTCGGCGGTCGTGCGGGTCGCGGCGGACTCGTCCAGGCCGAGGGCCTCGCGCAGGCCGGGCAGGGCCGTGGCGCCGCCCCAGATCTGGCGGGCCCGGAGGATGGCGAGGACCAGGTTGACGCGGTCGGCGCCCTGCGGCGGGTTGCCGAGGACGTGCAGTCCGTCGCGGATCTGGGCGTCCTTGACCTCGCAGAGCCAGCCGTCGACGTGCAGGAGGAAGTCGTCGAAGCCGTCGTCGTCCGGGCGGTCCTCCAGGCCGAGGTCGTGGTCGAGCCGGGCGGCCTGGATGAGCGTCCAGATCTGGGCGCGGATCGCCGGTAGCTTGGCGGGGTCCATGGAGGAGATCTGGGCGTACTCGTCGAGGAGTTGCTCCAGGCGCGCGATGTCGCCGTAGGAGTCGGCGCGTGCCATGGGCGGGACGAGGTGGTCGACGAGCGTGGCGTGCACGCGGCGCTTGGCCTGGGTGCCCTCGCCGGGGTCGTTGACCAGGAACGGGTAGATCAGCGGGAGGTCGCCGAGGGCGGCGTCCGGGCCGCAGGCGGCGGACAGGCCGGCGTTCTTGCCGGGCAGCCACTCCAGGTTGCCGTGCTTGCCGAGGTGGATCATCGCGTCGGCGCCGAAGCCGCCGTCCTCGGCCCGGGCGGCGATCCAGCGGTAGGCGGCCAGGTAGTGGTGGGAGGGCGGCAGGTCCGGGTCGTGGTAGATCGCGATCGGGTTCTCGCCGAAGCCGCGCGGGGGCTGGATGAGGATCAGCAGGTTGCCGAAGCGCAGGGCCGCGAGGACGATGTCGCCCTCCGGGTTGCGGCTGCGGTCGACGAACATCTCGCCGGGGGCCGGGCCCCAGTGCTCCTCCACCGCCGTCCGCAGCTCCTCGGGGAGCGTGGCGAACCAGCGCCGGTAGTCGGCCGCCGGGATGCGGACCGGATTGCGGGCCAGCTGCTCCTCGGTGAGCCAGTCCTGGTCGTGGCCGCCCGCCTCGATCAGCGCGCGGATCAGCTCGTCCCCGTCACCGGAGACCAGGCCCGGCACCTCCGCGTCCGTCCCGAAGTCGTAGCCCTCGTCGCGGAGCCGGCGCAGCAGGGCGATCGCGCTGGCGGGCGTGTCCAGGCCGACCGCGTTGCCGATGCGGGAGTGCTTGGTCGGGTAGGCGGAGAGGACCAGCGCGAGGCGCTTGTCGGCGGGCCGGATGTGGCGGAGCCGGGCGTGGCGTACGGCGATTCCGGCGACCCGGGCCGCGCGCTCGGGGTCGGCGACGTAGGCCGGGAGGCCGTCGGCGTCGATCTCCTTGAAGGAGAACGGGACGGTGATGAGGCGGCCGTCGAACTCGGGTACGGCGATCTGGCTGGCCGCGTCGAGCGGGGAGACGCCCTCGTCGTTCTCCTCCCAGTCGGTCCGTGAGCCGGTGAGGCACAGGGCCTGGAGGATCGGCACGTCGAGGGCGGTGAGCGCGCCCGCGTCCCAGGACTCGTCGTCGCCGCCGGCCGATGCCTCGGCGGGCCTGGTGCCGCCGGCGGCGAGCACGGTGGTGACGATGGCGTCGGCGGCGCGCAGTTCCTCGATCAGCTCGGGCTCGGGGGCGCGCAGGGAGGCCACGTACAGGGGCAGGGGCCGGCCGCCCGCGTCCTCGATCGCCTCGCACAGGGCGTCGACGAAGGCGGTGTTGCCGCTCATGTGGTGGGCCCGGTAGTAGAGCACGGCGACGGTCGGGCCGTCGGTCTCCCGGCCCTCCCGGGGCAGCGGGCCCCACGTGGGGGCGGCCGCCGGTGCCTCGAAGCCGTGGCCGGTGAGCAGGACCGTGTCGGAGAGGAAGCGGGCGAGCTGCTCCAGGTTGGCCGGGCCGCCGTGCGCCAGGTAGGCGTGGGCCTCGGCGGCGATGCCGACGGGGACCGTGGAGGACGCCATCAGCTGGGCGTCGGGGGCCTGTTCACCGGTCAGGACGACGACCGGGCGGCCGTCGGCGAGGAGCAGGTCGAGTCCGTCCTGCCAGGCCCGGATGCCGCCGAGGAGGCGTACGACGACCAGGCCGACGCCGTCGAGGAGGGCGGGGAGGTCGTCGAGGGCGAGGCGGGACGGGTTGGCGAAGCGGTACGGGACCGGGCCGGCGGCCGCGCGGGCGCTGAGCAGGTCGGTGTCGGAGGTCGACAGGAGCAGGATGCGGGGGTGCGGGGGGTGTTCCCCGGATTCGTGCAGCATGCGGCGGCTGGCCTTCCTCGGGGTGTCCGCGCCCCGGGCGGGTGGTGGGACGGCGGGAGTTCCTGGCTCGCCCGGCCCGTGTGGGCCGGGCTCACAGTGGCGGGACCGCGCCGGACTCGCACCGGGCTTCCTCCCCTGTCGCCGTCGTGGCGTCGGCGGACCGGATGATCCACCGAGGAGCATAGTAAGGGGCAGGGGAAAAGGGCGGGGCGTACACCGGGTGTGATGGTAGGTATGCTCGCCGCCATGCCCACGCCTGCCCTCCGTTCATCGCCCCAGGCCACAGCGGTCTCCCGGGACCGCGGTGACGCCTGCCCGGGGACGCTGCGGCTGCACGCGGCGGACGACGGCGCACTGGCCCGTGTCCGGGTCCCCGGCGGGGTCCTGACCGTGCGGCAGGCGGCGGCGCTCGCCGACGCGGCGGAGCGGCTGGGCGACGGAGACCTGCATCTGACCTCGCGCGGCAACGTGCAGCTGCGGGGCCTGGACGACGGCTGCGGCGGGGAGTTGGCCGGGCTGCTGGACGCGGCCGGACTGCTGCCCTCGCGCGGGCACGAGCGGGTGCGCAACATCGTGGCCTCGCCGCTGTCCGGACTCGACGGGCGGGGCGTGCGGGACGTACGGCCCTGGCTGACGGCCCTCGACGCGGCGCTGTGCGCGAGCGAGGCGGCGCAGGCCCTGTCGGGGCGTTTCCTGTTCGCGCTCGACGACGGACGCGGCGATGTGGCCGGCCTCGGTGCCGATGTGACGCTGCGGGCGACGGCGGACGGCGGTGCGCAACTCTGCCTCGGAGCGGACGGCGATGCGCTGCACGTCACCGCCGAGGAGGCGGCGCGGGCCGCGCTGCTGGCCGCGGAGACCTTCCTGGAGGCGGCCCGGGCGAGCGGGGCGCAGGTCTGGCGCGTGGATGAACTGGCCCTCCCTGAGGGCGAGTTGCTCGATGCGGTCGGCCGGCGTCTGACGGCCGGGGGCATCCGCCACGAGCGGCGGGGCCGGGAGACCGGCCGCACGGACGGACCGCCCCCGGGGGTGGTCGGTGACGGCCTCTCCGTCCACGTACCCCTGGGACGGCTCTCGGCGCGCCAGTGGCGGGAACTGACGCATGTCGCCGTCGGCGAGCTGCGCCTGACGCCGTGGCGCGGTGTGGTTCTTCCCACACCGGGGATTCACGCCGACGAGTCCCTGGCCCGCCTGGCCGCCACCGGCCTCGTCACCGACCCCCGCTCCCCCTGGCTGCGCGTCGGCGCCTGCATCGGCAGGCCCGGATGCGCCAAGTCGCAGGCGGACGTACGGACCGACGCGGCCGAAACCCTCGGCGCGATCGCCCCGCACGGCCTGCCCCTGTACTGGTCCGGCTGCGAACGCCGCTGCGGGCACCCCCGGGGCGACCGCGTGGACGTGGTCGCCGAACCGGGAGGCGGCTACCGGCTCTCCACCGCCGTACGCGGCGAGGAACCCCGGACCACCACGATCAACGACCCCGCCCGACTCGCCGCCGCCCTGGCGGCGATCACCTCATGACCCCTACGACGACCGAGAGCAGCGAGAAGACCACCGTGACCACGTACGACTACGAGAAGGACGGCGCGGCCATCTACCGCCAGTCCTTCGCCACCATCCGCGCGGAGGCGGACCTCGCGGCCCTGCCCGCCGACGTCAGCCAGGTCGCGGTCCGGATGATCCACGCCTGCGGGATGGTCGACCTCGTACGGGACCTGGCCTACACGCCGGCCGTGGTGGCCCGGGCCCGTGCCGCCCTGCGCGCCGGGGCGCCCGTCTTCACCGACGTGCAGATGGTCGCCAGCGGGGTGACGCGCAAGCGGCTGCCCGCCGGCAACGACGTGCTCTGCACGCTCTCCGACCCGTCCGTGCCGGAGCTGGCCGCGAAGCTCGGCACCACGCGCAGCGCCGCCGCGATGGAGCTGTGGCGGGACCGGCTGGAGGGCTCGGTGGTCGCCGTCGGCAACGCGCCCACCGCGCTGTTCCGGCTGCTGGAGATGATCGAGGAGGGGGCTCCGCGCCCGGCCGCCGTGATCGGCGTGCCCGTCGGCTTCGTCGGGGCCGCCGAGTCCAAGGACGCCCTGGCCGCGCATCCGTCCGGTCTCGAGCACCTGGTCGTGCGCGGCCGTCGCGGGGGCAGCGCCATCGCCGCCGCCGCGCTCAACGCGATCGCGAGTGAGGAAGAGTGAGCGGCAACCAGTCCACAGCGGGGCGGCTGTACGGGGTCGGGCTCGGCCCCGGTGACCCGTCCCTCATGACCGTACGGGCCGTGGAGGTCATCGCCGAGGCGGACGTGATCGCGTACCACAGTGCCCGGCACGGCCGTTCCATCGCCCGCTCGATCGCGGCGAAGCACATCCGCGCCGACCACATCGAGGAGCGGCTGGTCTACCCGGTCACCACCGAGACCACCGACCATCCCGGCGGCTACCAGGGCGCGATGGAGGAGTTCTACGCCGAGGCGTCGGCCCGGCTCGCCGCGCACCTGGACGCCGGGCGGACGGTCGCGGTCCTCGCCGAGGGCGATCCGCTCTTCTACGGCTCCTACATGCACATGCACAAGCGGCTCGCCGACCGCTACGACACCGAGGTGATCCCCGGCGTCACGTCCGTGTCCGCCGCTGCCGCCCGGCTGGGCACCCCGCTCGCGGAAGGCGAGGAGGTGCTGACCATCCTGCCGGGCACCCTGCCCGAGGAGGAGCTGACCGCGCGGCTCGCCTCGACCGACGCGGCCGTGGTGATGAAGCTGGGGCGGACCTTCACCAAGGTCCGCAGCGCGCTGGAGGGTTCGGGACGGCTGGGCGACGCCCGGTACGTCGAGCGGGCCACGATGGCCGGGGAGCGGCTCGCCGAACTGGCCGACGTGGACGCGGAGTCGGTGCCGTACTTCTCGGTGGCGGTGCTGCCGAGCCAGGTGGACACCGAGCGGCCGCAGGCCCGGGAGCGGGGCGAGGTCGTCGTGGTCGGGACCGGGCCGGCCGGGCCGCTGTGGCTGACGCCCGAGACCCGGGGTGCGCTGGCCGCCGCCGACGACCTGGTCGGCTACACGACCTACCTCGACCGGGTGCCGCGGCGCCCCGGGCAGGTCCGGCACGGCTCGGACAACCGGGTCGAGTCGGAGCGCGCCGAGTTCGCCCTCGACCTGGCCCGGCGCGGGCGGCGGGTCGCGGTCGTGTCCGGCGGCGACCCGGGCGTCTTCGCCATGGCGACGGCCGTCCTGGAGGCCGCGTCCCAGGATGAGTACGCGGACGTCCCGGTGCGGGTGCTGCCGGGCGTGACCGCCGCCAACGCGGCAGCGGCCCGGGCGGGCGCCCCGCTCGGCCACGACTACGCCACCATCTCGCTCTCCGACCGGCTCAAGCCCTGGGAGGTCATCGCCGGGCGGCTGCACGCGGCGGCCTCGGCGGACCTGGTGCTGGCCCTGTACAACCCCGGCTCGCGCAGCCGCACCTGGCAGGTGGGCAAGGCCCGCGAGCTGCTGCTGGAGCACCGGGCGCCGGACACCCCGGTCGTGGTGGCACGGGACGTGGGCGGCACCGGCGAACGCGTACGGATCGTACGGCTGGCCGATCTGGACCCGGCCGAGGTCGACATGCGCACGATCCTGCTGGTCGGCTCCTCCCAGACCCGGGCCGTCCGGCGCGAGGACGGCGAGGAGATCGTGTGGACTCCGCGCCGCTATCCGGAGGCGTGAGAAAGAGCGACGGCGGGCTCACCCTCGCCTCGGAGAACGGGCCCGGCCAGGTACCGGCCGGGCCTGCCGCCTCCTGGCCGGGCCGGTTCTCAGCCGACCGCCCGCAGCCACTCCCCGACCCACCGGGCCGCTTCCTGCGGCCCGGGCACGACCGGGACGCCCTCGGGGACCGGGGGCCGGCGGATCACGACGACCGGCAGTCCGGCCTCCCGGGCCGCCGTCAGCTTCGGAGCGGTGGCCGCTCCCCCGCTGTCCTTGGTCACCACGACCTCGATACGGTGCCGGCGCAGCAGTTCGCGCTCGCCGTCGAGCGTGAACGGGCCGCGGTCGAGCAGCACCTCCATGCGGGCCGGGTGCGGAGCCTCGGGCGCGTCCACGGACCGTACGAGGAACCACAGGTCGTCCAGCGCGGCGAACGCGGCCAGGCCCATGCGCCCGGTTGTGAGGAACACGCGCCGGCCGAGCGCGGGCAGGAGCCGCGCGGCCTCCTCCAGGGAGCCGGCGTCGTGCCAGTCGTCACCCGCGACGGGGACCCAGCCGGGGCGCCGCAGGGCGAGCAGGGGAACATGGGCGGTGGCGGCGGCCCGTGCCGCGTGGAAACTGATCGTCCCGGCGAAAGGGTGGGTGGCGTCGATGAGCACGTCCACCCGGTGCTCGCGCAGCCACGCGGTCAGCCCCTCCACCCCGCCGAAGCCGCCGATCCGGACCTCGCCCGGAGGCAGGCGGGGGCTGGCCACCCGCCCGGCGAGGGAGCTGGTCAGGGCCAGGCCGGGCGTGTCGTGGAGCAGTTCGGCAAGACGGCGGGCTTCCGTGGTGCCGCCGAGAATCAGTACGCGCATGGAAGTCCAGGTCCGTTCATGAGCAGCGAAGTGAAGGGCGGCCGCAGGGCCCAGCTGGAGCACACGGGCCTGCGGCCCGGCTGGACCACCGGCGCCTGTGCGACGGCGGCCACGACGGCGGCGTACACCGCCCTGCTGACCGGCGAGTTTCCCGACCCCGTGACGATCACTCTGCCGAAGGGGCAGACGCCGTCGTTCGCGCTGGCCGTCGAGGAACTGGGCGACGGGCACGCGATGGCGGGGGTCGTGAAGGACGCCGGTGACGACCCGGACGTCACGCACGGCGCGCTGGTCCGGGTCACGGTACGGCTGCTGCCCGCCGGGTCCGGGGTGGTGTTCCGGGCGGGCCCGGGGGTCGGCACGATCACCCGGCCCGGCCTGCCCCTGCCGGTCGGCGAACCGGCCGTCAACCCGGTCCCCCGGCAGATGATGCGCGACCACGTCGCCGAGGTCGCCGCCCGGCACGGCGCCCCGGGCGACGTCGAGATCACCGTCTCCGTCGACGACGGCGAGGAGATCGCCCGCTCGACCTGGAACCCCCGGCTGGGCATCCTGGGCGGCCTCTCCGTACTCGGCACGACCGGCATCGTCGTCCCGTACTCCTGCTCGGCGTGGATCGACTCCATCCGGCGGGGCGTGGACGTCGCGCGGGCGGCGGGGCGTACGCATGTCGCCGGCTGCACCGGGTCGACGTCGGAGAAGACGGTCGTGGCCGAGTACGGGCTGCCCGAGGACGCCCTGCTCGACATGGGCGACTTCGCGGGCGCCGTGCTGAAGTACATCCGCCGCCACCCCGTGGACCGCCTGACGGTCTGCGGCGGCTTCGCCAAGCTCTCCAAGCTCGCCGCCGGGCATCTCGACCTGCACTCGGCCCGTTCCCAGGTCGACAAGGGCTTCCTGGCCGAGCTGGCCCGGCGCGGCGGCGCGGACGAGGCGCTGGCCGCACAGGTGGCGGACGCCAACACCGGGCTCGCCGCGCTCCAGTCGTGCCTGGCCGCCGGGGTGCCGCTCGGCGACCTGGTCGCCACGACCGCCCGCGACCAGGCCCTGGCCGTGCTGCGCGGGGCGCCGGTCGTGGTCGACGTGATCTGCATCGACCGGGCGGGGGCGGTGGTGGGGCGCAGCGCGCCGGCCTGACGGCGGGGGCCGTACACGTTCACCGCTGTCAGCACACGTGGCGTTCCCGCTCCGGCGAGTACAGGTGGCTGTCCCGGAACTGTTCCGCCCCGAGCGTGCGCCCCACCATGATCACGGCCGTGCGCAGCACACCTGCCTCCTTCGTCTTCCCCGCGATCTCGTCGAGGGTGCCGCGGATGATCAGCTCGTCCGGGCGGGAGGCGTGGGCGACGACCGCGGCCGGGCAGTCGGCGCCGTAGTGCGGGAGGAGTTCGGCGACCACGCGGTCCACGTACCTGGCCGCCAGGTGCAGCACGATCAGCGCGCCGCTGCGGCCGAGGGTCGCCAGGTCCTCGCCCTCGGGCATGGCGGTGGCCCGGTTGGCGACGCGGGTGAGGATCACGGTCTGCCCGACGGTCGGTACGGTCAGCTCCCGCTTCAGGGCAGCGGCCGCGGCGGCGAAGGCGGGGACGCCCGGGACGACCTCGTACGGCACCCCGGCCGCGTCCAGCCGCCGCATCTGCTCGGCGACCGCGCTGAACACGGCGGGGTCCCCGGAGTGCAGCCGGGCCACGTCGTGCCCCTCCTCGTGGGCGCGCAGCAGCTCGGCGGTGATCTGGTCCAGGTCGAGCTGCGCGGTGTCCACCAGCCGGGCGTCCGGCGGGCATTCGGCGAGCAGTTCGCGCGGGACCAGGCTGCCCGCGTACAGACAGACCCGGCAGGCGGCGAGCGTGCGGGCACCGCGCACCGTGATCAGGTCGGCGGCGCCGGGGCCGGCACCGATGAAGTACACGGTCATCTGTCTGCTCCTGAAGAGGTGTCGGGCGTTTTCCGTACGGCCCACTGGGTCACGGGCATCGCCTGCCGCCACCCGGTGAAGCCTCCCACCGGCACGGCGTGTGCCACCGCGAGCCGCACCAGTTCGCCGCCGCGGCGCCGGTGGGCATCGGCGAGCAGCGCCTCGGACTCCAGCGTCACGGTGTTGGCGACCAGCCGGCCGCCGCCTGGCAGCGCCTCCCAGCAGGCGTCGAGGAGGCCGGGCGCGGTGAGCCCGCCACCGACGAACACGGCGTCGGGGGGCGGGAGTTCGGCGAGGACGGCGGGCGCGGCCCCGGTGACGACCCGCAGTCCGGGCACGCCGAGCCGGTCGGCGTTGCGGCGGATCCGTTCGGCGCGCGCCGGGTCCCGCTCCACGGTGACCGCGCGGCACGAGGGGTGGGTGCGCATCCACTCGACGGCGATCGAGCCGGAGCCGCCGCCGATGTCCCACAGCAGTTCGCCGGGGGCGGGGGCGAGCACGCCGAGTGTGGCGGCGCGGATGTGCCGCTTGGTGAGCTGCCCGTCGTGCTCGTAGGCCTCGTCCGGGAGCCCGGGTACGGCGCCCAGCCGCAGGGCGCCGGGGGCGCTGCGGCACTCCACGGCCACGATGTTGAGCGGATCGCCGGGCGGCTGCGACGCGGGCCAGTCGTCGGCGGTGGACTCGGCGGTCACGCGTTCCCGGTCGCCGCCGAGCTGTTCGAGGACGCGCATCCGGCTGGGCCCGAAGTCCCGGTCCCGCAGCAGGGCGGCGACCTCGCCCGGGGTGGTGGCGTCCGCGCTGAGGACGAGGAGTCGCCGGCCGTGGTGCAGGGCGGCGGCCAGGCGAGCGGCGGGCCGGCCGACGAGCGTGACGACCTCCACGTCCTCCAGCGGCCAGCCGAGCCGGGCGGCGGCGTAGGAGACGGAGGAGGGGTGCGGCAGGACGCGCAGGGCGCCGGTCTCCTCGGCGAGGGCGCGGCCGATGCCGTAGAACATGGGGTCCCCGCTGGCCAGTACGGCGATCCTGCGGCCGGCGTGCGCGGCGAGCAGGCCGGGGACGGCCGGGCGCAGCGGCGAGGGCCAGGCGACGCGCTGCCCGGCGCACTCCGGGGGCAGCAGATCCAGCTGGCGCGGTCCGCCGATCAGGACGTCGGCCTCGCGCAGTGCGGTGCGGGAGGCGTCGGGCAGTCCCGCCCAGCCGTCGGCCCCGAGCCCGACGACGGTCACGGCGGCGGTCGGTGCGGAGGGTGCGGGGGTCACTGCGCGGTACCTCGGGGCTCGGGGACAACAGAGGCGCACTCTACTGGGCGCTGACCAGCGCACCTGTGCTCGGGTACACCGTCCCACCCGGTCCCTGGTCCCTGCCCCGCTCCGTCATGACCGGTCCGGGCGCCGCCGCACGAGGGGGCTGAACACGTACAGGTCGAGGATCTCGGGCCGCGGGGCGACGCCCGGGCCGCCCTCGCGGACCCAGGAGACGACGTCCTCGGTCGCGGCCGGGTCGTTGACCAGTCCGAGCCACACCGGTCGGGCGCCGGCGGCCCGGCCCTCGGCGGACGGCTGGACGACGATGACGTTGGCCTGGTCGCAGACGTCGAGACACGCGGAGATCCGCACCGGCCCCGCCGCGCGCAGCCGCTCGGTCTGGGCCGCGTGATCGACACCGGTCACCTTGCCGCTGCCGCAACAGCAGTCCCGGCACACGACGATGCGGCAGGGTGCCGGACCGGTCGCCGCCGCGTCCAGGGGATCGTCGCTCACACCGGCTTCCTCGTCGTTCCGTCCTCGCCTTGCCGCCGATCATCATTCCATGGGGCCGTCGGACCGGATCGCGGTGTGTGGGTCGGATACCGTGCGGGCGGGATCCTGTGAGGGGTGGGGAGGCAGCATGGGGTCGGGGAGACGGCAGGCGCCGCGGAGCGTGATGTGGCTGCTGACGGGGCTCGCGACGCTCGTCGCCGGAGTGGCCATGGCTCTGGAGGTCCGTGGTGCGCTGGACCGGGAGCGGGAGTTCCGTGCCGCGCCGGCCTGCGCCTCCGCCCCCGTGAAGGCGTCGGGGTGCCGGTGGGAGCAGGAGTTCACCGTCCGCAAGGCCGACTTGAACCGTGGGAAGCGCAACGGCCCGCCGGAGGCGGAACTGCTGCTGCCCTCCGGCGAGCCCTGGGACGTGACGTTCCGGCAGACCGATCCGGTGGTGTCGGAGCTGGCGCCGGGCGAGAAGGTCGTCGGCCTGATCTGGCACGGGCAGGTCGTCGAGGTACGGGACGCCGACGGGCGGCGGCAGCAGACGTCGGACGGGCCCGTGGGCTGGCCCGAGGACCGGCTCGGCGGCGCGCTCGCCTGTTTCTCGTTCGGCCTGCCCGCCCTCGTCGGCGGGGTGTGGCCGCTGGTCGCGCGGGGTGACCGGCGGCACGCGAAGGCGGCGGTCGTGGTGCGGTGGCACGGCGTCTGCCTGGCCGTCGTGGCCCTCTTCACCCTGTGGGCGCAGGATGCCAACGGCTGGCCGTTCTGGGCGCTCCCGGCGATCTGGGGGCCGTTCGCGCTGCTCGGCCTGGCCTCCATGACGGCCTTCGTCATCGCCGCCCTGCGCGGTGACATGGACGACGAAGCCCTGCCCGTCCCGGAGCCGGAGCCGACGGCACCGGCGTCAGGTCACTCCTGACCCCGGACGCCGTCGGGGAGCCGCGCACCGTCGCACGGTGACGCGCTGCCGCATGAGGCGGCCCGGGCCCGGATGGGGACGCCGTTCGCGCGCAGCACCTCGCGGACGTCGAGGATCAGCGGGAAGACCTCGTGGTTGCGGTCCTCGCCCTGCTCGTCCCAGGCCCGCTGCTCGGCTTCGACGGCCATGCGGTCCTCGGCGAACACCCGCTCGGTGAAGCGCCTGATGAACGGCCAGGCCACCTGGAGGAGGCCGGGGATCCCGGGCTTCTCGATCATGAGCAGGCCGAAGGCGCGGCACCTGCGCTGCTCGGCGTCCTCGGGCACGTAGGCGGCCCAGAGGCGGAAGGCCGGGCGTTCGGCGTTCTCCGGGACCAGGTCGAGCGTCTGGTAGGGGTAGTCGGTGCGGATGGTCATGACGTCGGCGGTTCCGCCCCCGACGCCCTCGGCGGCCAGCAGTCCGGCGCTGCGGTTGCGCTTTCCCCCGGTGTGGGTGAACAGGTACCTGGCCTCCACGGACCGCTCGTCGGCCTCGTATCCCAGCAGTTCGGGGTGGAGCCTGCCGACGACGCCCCGGTGGAGGAACTGGTGGTTCATGTCGAGGAGGTTCTCGTGCATGAACGAGTAGTGGCAGCGCACGGTCCGGGAGTACGTCATGGTCCGGTACCGCGGTGAGCCGAAGGCGGGCAGGTGCGGCAGCGGCGTGGCCGCCGCTCGCTGCGGGTCGCCCGGGAAGACGAAGACCAGGCCGTACGCCTCGCGTACGGGGTAGGCGCGCACGCCGCGGGGCGGCCGGCGGTCGCCCTTGGCCAGGTAGGGGATCTGCGAGATGCGGCCGTCGCCGCGATAGGCCCAGGCGTGGTAGCGGCAGCGGAGCGTCTCGCCCTCCACGACTCCCATGCTCAACGGCACCTGCCGGTGGGCGCATCGGTCCTCCAGCGCGTGCACGTCGCCGCTCCTGCCCCGGAACAGGGCGATGCGCTCCCCCGCGAACGTGACCGCCAGCACCCGCTCGGCGCGCACCCGCCGGGACAGGGCGACCGGATACCAGTGGTCCGGGTGCGCGCCCACCCTGCGCAGATCGGCCTTGGCGGGATCCGGGTCGCTGTGCTCCGAGTGCTCGGCGGCGAGGGCGGTGGCCCTGTCGGTCTCGGTCATACCTCTCCTCGCAGGGGGGACACGGCGCGGACAGCCACCCTCACCCTGACCGCGGCCCCGCCCCGGTGCCCTGCCGGAGGGTCCGGACGGGTGAAGGGCGCTCAGGCGCCGCGCAGCGGGTTGGGCAGCGGCAGGTAGCGCGCGTCCGCGCCGTCCGCGCCCGTCCAGCGGAGCAGCAGGTTGGTCTTGGCGGGGAGGGTGGGCGAGGCGAGCAGGGCGGGGATCTCGGGGACGTCGTGGCGGGCGAGTTCGCGGCGGGCGGCGGGCCAGGGGTCGAAGCCGGGGTGGCGTTCCACGAGGGCGCCGGCGATCTCGCTGAGGTGGTTGACGACCAGGCAGTACACGAGCCGCTCCCAGCCGGCTTCCCGCTCCACGTCCGGCAGCAGTTTCACGCCCTCGGCGTCCCGGTACAGCGCCTGCACGGGCATGCCGCCTGCGTCCACGGCGACCAGGGTGTTCTGGAGGTGCGCCTCGATGACGACACCGTGCCGGGCGAAGGCCGCCAGGGCCGGGGGCACCACCCGCGCCAGGTACGCCGCCCACCAGGCCCCGGGGTCGGCGGCCCGGTCGAGCGGGCTGCCGTCGAAGCCCTCGACGAGACCGGCGGCGAGCAGCGGGGTCGCGCCGGGCAGCAGACGGCCGCCGAAGCCGTCCCGGACGAGGACGGCCAGGGCCTCGAAGGCGAAGTCCGCGGTGCGGTACCCGCGGTCGCTCAGCCAGGCCGGGGGGCCTTCGAACGTGTCGAGGGCGGCGCGCACGGCCGCGTCGGTCCGGCGCAGGGCGAGCAGGTCGTGACGCCACAGCCGGCGGATGTCATTGGTGATGCGCACGTCCAGGCTGAACTTCAGGAAGAGGTCGTGCCCGGGCGCGTAGAGGGTGCGGATCGCGGCGGTCGGCCAGGTGTCGGGGGCGGTCGTGCCGAGCCGGACGAGTCTGCCGTCCGCGAAGGCATCGGCGAGCTCGGGCACGGCCAGGTCGAGCTGCCAGGGGTGGGCGGGCAGCAGCCGGTAGCCGGGCGGGGCCGTGCCGAGGGCGTCGAGGGCCGAGGTGTCGCCCTCCTCGACGACGGTGTCCGCGCGCAGCCCGAGCAGGGTCAGCGGGAAACGGGCGTACGCCTCGGGCGCGTACGGCAGCCAGCCGGCGGTGGGGCCGCCGCCGCGCGCCTTGGGGGCCGGGTGGTGGGTGTGGCCGGTGAGGAGGCACTGCTCGGAGCGCCGATAGGGGTCGTCGGGCGGGGTCGCCCGGGCGCGGGCGGCCAGCAGCGCGGCCACGGCGTCCCGGCTGTCGATCATCTCGGCGGGCAGTTCGGAGTTGGACAGGCCGGTCCGGCGGCGGAGTTCCTCGGCGGTGAGCTTGACCAGCTCGGCGTGCGTGAGCGGGTGCCAGGCGCCGTCCGCGCGCACCTCGGGTCCGGTGGGCCGGCGGCGGCCCCGCACCCGCAGCAGACGGCCGCTGGTCAGCAGCCGGTACACGCCCGGCTCGACGGGCTCCGCCACCTCCCGCAGCAGGCAGTTCAGCAGCGGCACGGCGGCGTACGCGTCGGCCCGTTCGGCGAGGCCGCCGGTGACCGGGTCGTCCTGGGCGGAGACACCGTGTGCGGAGTCACCATGGGCACAGTCACCGTGGGCGGAGTCGTCGCCGTCGGGCGGGGGCATGAGGTCCACGCGTTCCACTCGTTCCCTGCGGTCCTTGAAGGATTTCCGGCCTTCCGGGCGGAGATGATCAGTATGCGTGCCGTCGTCATCCCGCCGTGACGCCCTATTCGTACCCGAGGAGCCCGCCCGTGCACCGTTCCCCCACCGCCGAGGCCGAGGTCGCCGAGGAACTGGCCGTCGTGCGGCCCGGTCTCCTGCCGCGGTACGAGGCCGAACTGCCCGGTGCCCGGGCGGCCGTGCTGTCCCGTCTGTGGCGCGGTCTCGCTCACGATCCGCTGCCCTGGGTCACCCGCCGCGAGCAGGGCCGCGGCGGGCTGACCCTGCACCTGTCCGACGGTCGGCGGCTGCACGGCCCGCGGCCGGATCCGTACGCGACCGGCGCGTACGTCACCGTCGTACGGCTCGACGAGGCGGAGTACGACGATCCGGCCCGGCTGGTGACCGACCTCGCCGTACCGCACTCCGCGTCCTTCGCCGCCGAACTCGGGCACAGCGTCGCCTCGCTGGCGCTGTCGAGAGCGGGACAGGAGGGACGGGCCACGCACGGGTGGCCGCAGAGCGACTGGGAGTGGGAGCAGCGGATCGTCGACGGGCATCCGTTCCATCCCACGTGCCGGTCCCGGCCCGGTTTCTCGGTGGCGGAGCAGCTCGCCTACGCGCCCGAGCACCGGCCGCTGGTGGAGCTGGGGCTGGTGCCGGTGGCGGCGGAGGAGTGCCTGGTGACGGGGGCCTGGCCGCGGGAGCTGCGGGACGGGGAGCGGGTGGTGCTGCCGGTGCACCCGTGGCAGGCGGCGCACGTGCTGAAGCGGGCATGCGAGGAGCGGCGCGCCGGGCATCCCCTGATGGCGCTGCGGACGCTCGCGCTGCCCGGCGGGCCGCACGTCAAGACCTCGCTCAGTGCCCGGCTGACGTCCTCGGTGCGGGACATCTCGCTGCCCTCGGTCGCCGCGTCCGCGGCGCTGTCGGACTTCGCCGAGACGCCGGCGGCGCACACCGACGGCCTGCTGCACATGACCCGGACCCTGGGCGCGGCGGCGGCCGGCTCCCCCGACTTCGCGGCCGTCCTGCGCGAGCCCCCGCAGACGTACGCGACGGCCGGCGAGCGGGTCCTGCCGGTGGCGGCACTCGCCACCACCGAGCTCCCCCGCTCCCCCGCCTGGCTGGCCGGTTTCGCGCGCCTCGCCCTGACCGTCGGTCTGCGGCTGCTGGAGCTGGGCGTGGCCCTGGAGGCGCACGGCCAGAACCTGCTGGTGATCCTGTCGCCGGCGGGCGATCCGCTGCGGCTGGTCTACCGCGACCTGGCCGACATCCGCGTCAGCCCGGCCCGTCTCGCCCGGCACGGCATCGCGGTGCCGGACCTGCCCGCCCGCATGGTCACGGACGACGAACGCACGCTGCGGCGCAAGCTGTTCGGCTCCCTGGTGGCGGGCGCGCTGGCCGGCACGGCGGGGTCGGGGGCGGCGCTCACGCAGGCCCTGGCGACGGCCGTACGGGAGCTGCCCCGCACCCCGGACCTCGCGGCGCTGTGCGCGCAGCCGCTGCCGACGAAGGCCCTGACGCTGATGCGGCTCTCGCCGCAGGCGCCCGGCGACCAGTGGGCGGATCTGCCCAATCCCCTTGCCTGAGCCAGGTTTTGGAGCACGGCATCCCTGATCAATAAGATCCGCCGATGATCACAAGAAAACGGCTGGCGGCGGGCGTCTGTGCCCTGGTCGCCGCGTTGACGGCCGGGTTCGCCTTCCCGGCCGGAGCGGCCGCCGGTGAACCCACCGGCCAGGACGCCCCCAAGGTCGACCTCGTCCTCGATGTGAGCGGCTCGATGCGGGCCCGTGACATCGACGGGCAGTCGCGGATGGCCGCCGCGAAGCAGGCGTTCAACGAGGTGCTCGACGCGACGCCCGAGGAGGTCGAGCTCGGCATCCGCACCCTCGGCGCGAACTACCCGGGCGACGACCGCAAGACGGGCTGCAAGGACACCGCGCAGCTCTACCCGGTCGGCCCGCTGGACCGCACGGAGGCCAAGACGGCCGTCGCCACGCTCAGCCCGACCGGCTGGACGCCGATCGGCCCGGCCCTGCTGAAGGCGGCCGACGACCTGGACGGCGGCGACGGCTCCAAGCGCATCGTGCTGATCAGCGACGGCGAGGACACCTGCGCCCCGCTCGACCCGTGCGAGGTGGCCCGCGAGATCGCCGCCAAGGGCATCGGCCTGACCATCGACACGCTGGGCCTGGTGCCGACCGCCGAGCTGAGCAGGCAGCTGAGCTGCATCGCCGAGGCCACCGGCGGCACGTACACCTCGGTGGAGCACCAGGACGAACTGACCGACCGGGTCAACCAGTTGGTGGACCGGGCGGCCGATCCGGTGGTGACGCCGGTGCCGGTCGAGGGCGCCGCCGAGTGCGCCGAGGCACCGGCGCTGAAGTCGGGGCTGTTCACGGACCGGGAGGAGTTCGGGCAGCAGCGCTGGTACCGGGTGGACGTGCTGCCGGGCCAGGAGCTGCGGGCCTCCGTGAGCGTGGCGGCCGACCGTGCCGTGAACCCCGGCTACGGGGTGCTGCTGCGGGCGGTCACGACGCACGGCCGGGAGATCGTGCGCGGTGAGGCGGCGGGCAACGGCCGTACGGATGTGATCTCGACGGGGCTGAGGTACCCCGAGCCCGAGCGTGACGACGCCGACGGTGACAAGCCGGCCGCGGAGACCGTGTGCCTGGCGGTCACCCACTCCTTCTCGCCGACCTCCGGGGTGAAGAGCACGCCCGGGCTGCCGCTGGAGCTGACGGTCGACGTCGTGGACGGCCCGAGTCAGGCGGGTGACGTGGCCTCCTTCGGCCTGGGCCGCGGCTGGTGGCTGCTCGGCGCGCTGATTCTCACCGGCTTCCTCGCCGGTCTCGTCCGGGGCTGGCTGTCGCGCTGGCGGGTCGCGGTCTGGAGGACCAACTGATGCGAACGGTACGCGCGTTGAGCGCCGCGCTGCTCACCCTCGGACTGGCGGCCGCGCCGGCGGCGGCCGACCCGTGGCCGAGTGCGTCGCGGGACGGCGGGGCGGCGCCCAGGCAGGCGGGCACGTCCTTCCGTACGGCCACGGAGATCGAGCAGGGGCAGCGGGCCACGGCGAGCGGCTCCACGGGCGACTACCTGTACTGGTCGTTCCCCGCCGACACCGGACAGCGCCCCACGGTCAGGGCTACGGTGAAGCTGCCGGACACCCACGCCGCGCAGACCTGGCAGATCGACGTCTACGACGGCCTGCGCCGCCGTCAGGCCTGCCAGTACGGGGCGCAGACCCGCACCGCGGCGGCGGACACGCCCTCCGTGGAGCTGGCCTGCGTGCTGCGCACGGTCCGCGCCTGGTCGGAGCCGTGGGCGAACGACCCGCTGCCCGGCACCTACTACATCCGCGTGACGGCGACCGGCGTCCCGGCCTCCGACCTGGGCTTCCCGGTCGACGCCGAGGTCCGCGCCGACTCCAGGGACATCGGCGGCGGGGCGGCGGTGGACGGCTCACTGGCCGAGCCGCTGGTGCCGGGCATCGCGACGAGGTCCGAGGACCAGCAGGAGAACGCCGCGGTACTGGCCGGGCTCCAGCCCCAGGACGGCTGGGCGTCCGGCTGGTGGTCGGACCGGTGGGTGTGGACGGGGGTGGGCGGCGTGCTGGCCGCGCTGGCGGGTGTCGCCGGGTACGCGCTGACGCGCGGTTCGGGACGGCCGTCACGGGTGCCGCCGGGGGCCTGACAAAGAATCAGGCCGGAGGTCCGACACGGGGCCCCGGACGCCTGACGAAGAATCAGAAGGCCCGCATCGCACGGGCCTTCTTTCACGCCTCGCGGAGCGCCTTGGCGAGCGTGCCCTCGCCGCTCACCTCGACCCGGCCCTCCCGCACGGCCCGGGCCAGGCTCAGCTCGCCCCGGCTGAGCGCCGTACACGTGCCGGTGTCCAGGACCAGCCGGGCGTCCGGCTCCCCGGGAGCGGGCCCGTCGCCGTACACGGGCCCCTCCTCGGCACCGGCGCGCAGATGGAACTGCCCCTCCTCCAGGCGGACTTCGACGAGCCCCTCCCCGTCGAGCAGGCGCAGCAGGGGCAGGGCGAACCAGTGCGCCCGTACCGCGTCCGTCGGCCGCCGTTCCCCGAGTTCCGCCTGGCCCCACTCCCCCAGCGCCTGGAGCACGGGCAGCAACTCACGTCCCCGGGAGGTGAGTTCGTACACGTACGCCGCGCCGGGCGGGGGCAGCCGGCGGCGGGTCGCGAGGCCGTCGCGCTCCATGTCCCTCAGCCGCGAGGCGAGTACGTCCGTGCTGACGCCGGGCAGGTCCGCGTGCAGGTCGGTGTAGCGGCGGGGACCGGCGAGGAGCTCCCGGACGACGAGGAGGGTCCAGCGGTCGCCGACGACGTCGAGGGCGCGGGCGGCGGAACAGTACTGGTCGTAGCTTCGGCGAGGTGGCATGCGACGCAGTCTAGACAAGTTGTTGGACTTTCCAAGCGGCTACTTGGTAAAACCAAGCAACACAGTCGGCGAGGGGAAGCAGCGCATGGAGTTCCGGCAGTCGAGCAAGCTGAGCGAGGTCTGTTACGAGATCCGCGGCCCGGTGATAGAGCACGCCAACGCGCTGGAGGAGGCGGGGCACAGTGTGCTGCGCCTGAACACCGGCAACCCCGCGCTCTTCGGGTTCGAGGCGCCGGAGGAGATCCTCCAGGACATGATCCGGATGCTGCCGCAGGCGCACGGCTACACCGACTCGCGCGGTGTCCTCTCCGCCCGCCGCGCGGTCGCCCAGCGGTACCAGACACTGGGCCTGGAGGTCGGCGTCGACGACGTCTTCCTCGGCAACGGCGTGTCCGAACTGGTGTCGATGGCGGTCCAGGCGCTGCTGGAGGACGGCGACGAGATCCTCATCCCGGCCCCCGACTTCCCCCTCTGGACGGCGGTGACGACCCTCGCGGGCGGCAAGGCGGTCCACTACCTCTGCGACGAGCAGGCCGACTGGTACCCGGACCTGGACGACATGGCATCGAAGATCACGGACCGTACGAAGGCCGTGGTCATCATCAACCCCAACAACCCCACCGGCGCGGTCTACCCGAAGGAGATCGTCGAGGGCATCCTCGACCTCGCCCGGCGGCACGGTCTGATGGTGTTCGCCGACGAGATCTACGACCAGATCCTCTACGACGACGCCGTGCACCACTCGGCCGCCGCGCTCGCTCCCGACCTGGTGGTGCTCACGTTCTGCGGCCTGTCGAAGACCTACCGCGTGGCGGGCTTCCGCTCCGGCTGGCTGGTGGTGACGGGGCCGAGGCAGCATGCCAAGGACTACCTGGAGGGCCTCACGATGCTGGCCTCCATGCGGCTGTGCGCCAACGCGCCCGCCCAGTACGCCATCCAGGCCGCGCTCGGCGGCCGGCAGTCCATCCGCGACCTCACGCTGCCGGGTGGCCGCCTGCGCGAACAGCGCGACGTGGCCTGGGAGAAGCTGAACGAGATCCCCGGCGTGACGTGTGTGAAGCCGAAGGGGGCGTTGTACGCGTTCCCGCGCCTCGACCCCAAGGTGCACAAGATCCACGACGACGAGAAGTTCGTCCTGGACCTGCTGCTGCGGGAGAAGATCCAGGTGGTCCAGGGCACCGGCTTCAACTGGCCCGCCCCCGACCACTTCCGCATCCTGACTCTCCCCCACGCCGACGATCTGGAGGCGGCGATCGGGCGGATCGGGCGGTTCCTCGGCGGGTACCGGCAGTAGGCGCGATTGTCAGTGGCGGGTCGTAGCCTTCCAGCAGGTGGGGCGAGTGCCCCGGGGGCTGTCCCGTGCCGGAGAGGAGCGCGCCGTGACCCGACCGCCGACCGCCGCGCAGCGGCGGGTCATCGATGCCGCCGACCCGGTGACCGGCCGGCTGCGGGGTACGGAGGCGCAGCTCGCCTCGCTGGTGAAGCGGGGGCTCGCCTTCCGGCATCCGCGGCCGCCGCACGACCACTTCCTGACGCCGGAGGGCCACCGGGTACGGCAGGGCGTCACACAGGTGCCCGGGCCCGCCGCCGAGGCCCCCGCCACCGCCGGTGTGTTCGCCGCGCGCGCCGGCGGCGAGGAGGCGGCGCCTAAGAGCGGGCCCGCCCGGCGCCGTGAGGTGCACAGTGCCTGGCAGGGGCTGCTGGAGCTGCGCCGGATGACCAACCCGGACGGCGCGGTGGAGCGGCCGTGCGGCTGGGAGCGTACGCATCTCGTGCAGGCCGCCGCACTCGCGCTGGAGGCCGCCGGACACCCCCCGGCCGGGCCGGACGACGGGGGCTACCGGGTGCGGGAGACCCCGCAGCCGGAGGCGGTCGCCGTGTACGAGGCGGACGGCGAGGCGCTGCGGACCTGCGCGGCCACCCTGGAAGGGGCAGGCTGGCAGGTGAGCGAGCACCGCGAGCCGCGCACGGGGACCCGCTATCTCCTGGCCTCGCCCCGCCGGGCGTGATGAGCATGCCAAGATCAGTGGATCGTTGCGTACGCCACGCGTGCCCGGTGTGAGAAGGGAAGCCCATGAGCGAGCCGTTTTCCGTCCCGGTGACCGTCCGCGGTTACGAGACCGACGTGCAGGGTCACCTCAACCAGAGCGTGTACCTGAACTACGCGGAACACGCCCGCTGGTCGTTACTGCGGGCCGCGGGGATCAGCCAGTCCGCCCTCATCGGCAGCGGTGTGGGCCCGGTCGCCCTGGAGACGACCATCCGCTACAAGCGCGAGCTGCTCGCCGGCGACGAGGTCGAGGTGACCTGCGCCTTCGCCTGGGGCGAAGGCAAGACCTTCCGCATCGAGCAGACGGTCCGCAAGGCGGACGGCACGGTGGCGGCCGAGATCACGGCGGTCGGCGGCCTGCTGGACCTGAAGGCCCGCAAGCTGGTCCCGGACCCCCGGGAGCACTTCAGGAAGCTGGCGTCGGACCCGGGCCTGTTCGGGCTCTAGGGGGTGTCCGCAAAGTCCCGTCGTCCGCCCGCAGGGCAGGCGGGACTTTGCGGACACCCCCTAGGCCGCCTTCTTCCAGACGGTCATGTCCACCATGAGGGAGGCGAGCTCAGGCAGCGCCGTCGACTTCGTCTGGACCACGAGCAGGGCGATGTCCCCGGAGGAGTGCTTGACGCAGATCTGACTGCCGGCCGCCATCGAGGCCAGCGTCCAGCGCCGGCGGTCGGCAGCGCCGAGCATGAGCCGGCACTCGTCGAGGGAAACCGCCTCGTCGGTGAACATCTGGACGAACACGCTGGTGTCGCTCTCCAGCTCGCAGCTCGGGTTCTCACAGTTGAGGCGGATGTCTCCCTTGCGGTCCTCGCGCCAGAGCGGCTTCTCGAAGCTGAGCGAGGTCTTCGCGTTCAGCAGCGCCGGCGCCTGCGTGATGACCTGCGGTGACTTGGACGCGGCCGGGGACGGACGGGACGCCTCCGGAGTTCCGCCGCCCGCCTCCGCCTCCGCTCCTGACGCGGACCCGGAGCCCGAGCGCGCCCCCGTCGACGACTCCGGCGCGGCCGGCCCTCCGGACTTCTCCGGGCCGGGCGTCGACGGCCCGCCCGCCACCCAGTCGCGGAATCGGTTCCCCGCGTCGGCGACCGTCCAGGCCAGGCCGGTCAGCACCAGCGCCCCCGCCGCCACGGCCCCGGTCGTGATCAGGGCGGTGCGCCGTCTGCGCGCCCGTCTCTCCTCCGGTCCCTGCGGTCGGGTCTGCGGCTGCGTGACGACCAGCGGCTGCATGTGCACCCGGGTCGGGTCGAGGGTCGCCGGGGACACCCGGGTGGCGTCCAGGGCCGCCGGGGAGGGGACCGTCAGCTCCGGTCCCGTGACGTCCCGCCAGACGGCCGGGCCCGCGCCCGCGTCGGCGTCCGCGCCCAGCCCCTGCCGGCACCACTCGACGATCTCCGCCAGATCGGCCCGGTCCTCCGGGGCGGCGGCCAGGCACCGGGCGATCAGCGGACGGAGCTGCTCGGGCAGCACGGA
Source organism: Streptomyces afghaniensis (assembly GCF_044327915.1). Taxonomy (NCBI): domain Bacteria; kingdom Bacillati; phylum Actinomycetota; class Actinomycetes; order Kitasatosporales; family Streptomycetaceae; genus Streptomyces; species Streptomyces afghaniensis. The sequence goes on along the minus strand of NZ_JBIRGJ010000001.1, from coordinate 817,364 downwards.
CAGGTCGGGGTCGTCGTGCACGATCCGGTACAGCACACCGACCGCCGAGCCCTCCCCGTACAGCGGCCGGCCCAGCGCCGCGAAGGCCGCCGTCTGGCCCAGCGCGAAGACGTCGGTCGCCGCCGTGACCTCGCCCCCGGACGCCTGCTCGGGAGCCATGAAGTGCGGAGTTCCGACGGTGGCGCCCGTGGCGGTGTGCGAGGTGAAGTCGGCGGCCAGCGAGATGCCGAAGTCGATCACCCGCGGCCCGTCGGCGGCCAGCAGCACGTTCGACGGCTTGAGGTCCCGGTGCACGATGCCCGCGCCGTGGATGGCCTGCAGCGCCTCGGCCACCCCCGCCATCAGCCACAGCACCGCGGGCACCGGCAGCGGACCGCGCCGGGCGACGGCCTCCGTCAGGGACGGGCCGGGCACGTACAGGGTGGCCGCCCAGGGCGGTGTGCCGTCCGCGTCGGCGTCGATCAGCTCGGCCGTGTACGCGCCCCGGACCCGCCGGGCCGCCTCCACCTCCCGGCGGAACCGGCGCCGGAAGGCCGGGTCGTCGGCCAGCTCCGGGCGCACCACCTTGATCGCCACCGGCCGGCCGCCCTGCGTGTGCGACAGATAGACCCGGCCCATGCCGCCCGCGCCCAGCCGAGCCACCAGGCGGTATCCGGCCACCATGGGCGGATCGTCCGCCTGCAACGGCCGGAACACCTCGGTCGCGTGGTTCATCGGTCCGTCTCCCCCTCGTCCCCTGCCCCCCGGTCAACGGTGAGTTGACCGAGGCAGAAGCCTAAGCGGAGTTCGGAGCCCGGTGCGCCGGTCTCATGGTGTCGCCGGGGTCCGGGGGACTCCCGTGATCTCCTCGCCCGCCTCCATCGGGTGGGTCACGTCGTGGGCGTCCCGGTCGCGTCGGCCCAGGTGGTTGAAGACCAGGTTCAGCAGGACCGCCGCGACGCAGCCCGTCGAGATGCCCGAGTCCAGGACGATCCGCGCCGTCTCCGGGAAGGCGTGGTAGAACTCCGGCGCCGTGATCGGAATGATGCCGACGGCCAGGGAGACGGCCACGATCAGGACGTTGTTGTCCTTCTCCAGGCCGGCCCGGACCAGGGTCTGGATGCCGCTGGCGGCGACCGAGCCGAACAGGACCACGCCCGCCCCGCCGAGCACCGGGCGCGGCACGACGGCGATCAGCGAGGCGGCCATCGGGCACAGGCCCATCAGCACCAGGAACCCGCCTCCGGCGGCGACGACGTACCGGCTGCGGATCCTCGTCATCGCGACCAGGCCGATGTTCTGCGCGAAGGCACTGCACATGAAGCCGTTGAAGAGCGGGCTGATCGCCGAGCCGAGGGTGTCGGCGCGCAGGCCGGCCGCGATGGTCTTCTCGTCGGCCGGGCGGTCGACGATCTCGCCCAGCGCCAGCATGTCGGCGGTCGACTCGGTCATCGACACCACCATCACCACGCACAGGGAGAGGATCGCGGCGAGCTGGAACTGCGGGGCGCCGAAGTGGAAGGGGGTCGGGAAGCCGATGACCGCCGCGTCCGCGACCGGGCCGAAGTCCGTGGCGCCGAACGGAATCGCGATGAGCGTGCCCGCGACCAGGCCGAGCAGCACCGCGATCTGCTTGACGAAGCCCCGAGTGAAGCGCCGCAGCAGCAGGACGACGACGAGGGTGCCGGCGGCCAGCCCCAGGTTGGTCGCCGAACCGTAGTCGTGCGCCGCCGGGTCGGGGCCCTGCGCCCAGCCGAAGGCGACCGGGAGCAGCGAGATGCCGATCAGGGTGATGACCGTGCCCGTCACCACCGGCGGGAAGAAGCGGACCGCCTTGCAGAAGACGGGGGCGGCCAGGAAGCCGAGGAGTCCGGCGACGATCACCGCGCCGAAGATGACCGGCAGGGCGTCGGACTTGTCCTCGGTGGAGGCGACGATCGCGGTCATCGGGGCGACACCGGCAAAGGTGACGCCGTTGACGAAGGGCAGCCGGGCGCCGATCTTCCAGATGCCGATGGTCTGCAGGAAGGTGGCGAGGCCCGCGGTGAACAGGCAGGCGCCGGTGAGGAAGGTCAGATCGGTGGCGGTCAGGCCGATGGCCGCGCCGACGATCAGGGGTGGGGCGACGACTCCCGCGTACATGGCGGCCACGTGCTGGAGGCCGGTCGTCGCCATCTTGAGCGCGGGGAGTTTTTCGTCAACGGGGTGGTCGGCCACGGCGGCTTCCCTCCGGTCGGTTACACGGCTGCGCCGGATGACGGCCGTGGGTGTCAAGGAGGTGGTGCTGGTGGTCGTGCGGGACCGGACATGCGGGACGGGGGGGGGTGGCCGTTCCGGGGCGCGCGCGTTCAGCACACGCCCCGGAGACAGCCGCCGTGGACCCCGCTCGGGTCCGCGGCCACCGGCCGGGAGCCGTCCCTCCCGGCCGGAGTCATCCGGGTGGTCAGGCCTCGGCGGCGATCCGTGCCAGCCGCTGGGCCTGCTCCCGCGTCTCGCGGGCGATGGCGTCCTCGTCGGCCGTGAGCAGCCGCCCGTCCTCGACGATCTGCCGGCCGTTCACGAAGGAGGCGGTGACCGGGGCCGCCGCGCCGAAGACCAGGGCGGTCACCGGGTCGGCGATGGAGGCGTGGGCGAGCGTGTCCAGCTTCCACAGCACGAGGTCGGCGAGCTTGCCCGGCTCCAGGGAGCCGGTCTCCGCCGCCCGGCCCAGCACCTGGGCGCCGCCGTACGTGCCGAGGCGCAGCGCCTGGCGGGCGTTCAGGGCGGCCTCCTTGTGCGCGCCGAGGCGGTTGATGAGGAGGGCGTTGCGCAGCTCGGTGTGGAGTTCGCCGGACTCGTTGGAGGCGGTGCCGTCGACGCCGAGGCCGACCGGGACGCCGGCCGCGAGCATGTCGGGGACGCGGGCGATACCGGCGGCGAGGCGGGCGTTGGACGAGGGGCAGTGCGCGACGCCGGTCCTCGTGCGGGCGAAGGCTGCGATGTCGGAGTCGTTCATGTGGACGCAGTGCGCCATCCACACGTCCTCGCCGAGCCAGCCGGTGGACTCGAAGTAGTCGGTCGGGCCCATGCCGAACAGTTCGTGGCAGAACTTCTCCTCCTCCACGGTCTCCGAACCGTGGGTGTGGAGCCGTACGCCGAGACGGCGGGCCAGCTGGGCGCCGTCCCGCATCAGCTCGGTGGAGACGGAGAAGGGCGAGCAGGGCGCGACGGCGACCTGGGTCATCGAGTCGAACGAGGAGTCGTGGTGCTGCCGGACGGTCTCCTCGGTGGCGGCCAGCGCGCCGTCCAGGGTCTCGACGGCGAAGTCCGGGGGCAGGCCGCCGTCCTTCTCGCTGCGGTCCATGGAACCGCGGGCGAGGGTGAAGCGGACCCCCATGTCGCGGGCGGCGCCGATGATCGCGCCGGAGAGGTCGCCTGAGCCCTGCGGGAAGACGTAGTGGTGGTCCATGGCGGTGGTGACGCCGCCGCGGGCCATCATCGCGAGCGAGCCCTGGGCCGCCGCGCGCACCATCGGCTCGTCGATGCGCGCCCAGACCGGGTACAGCGCGACCAGCCAGTCGAAGAGGTTGTGGTCCGTGGCCAGACCCCGGGTGATCCACTGGTAGAAGTGGTGGTGGGTGTTGATCAGTCCGGGGGTGACGAGGTGACCGGAGGCGTCGATACGGCGTACGACGTTCTCCAGGCCCTCGGGGGCCTTGCCCGCGCCGAGCGACTCGATGCGGTTGCCGGCCAGGACGACGTGCCCGGAGGCGTATTCGGTGTCGTCGGCGTCGACGGTCGCGATCGCACAGTTGTCGATGACGATGCGCTGGGCTGCTGCCATGGTTCGTCCTTTGCGCTGGGTTGGAGGGGCACGGCAGGACCCGGGGAGTTTGAGTGCCGTGGCCGAGGTGAAGGGTTCCCCGGCCACGGGTGCCGAAAGAGGGAAGGCCGGAAGGGACGTCAGAGGTTGGTGAGGTCCACGGGGATCCTCGCCTCGCAGCCGTCGCGCAGGATCGTCGCCTCGATCAGGCCGTAGGGCCGGTCGGCCGCGAAGTACACCTCGTTGTCGTTCTTGAGCCCGAACGGCTCCAGGTCCACCAGGAAGTGGTGCTTGTTCGGGAGGGAGAAGCGGACCTCGTCGATCTCGCTGCGGTTGTCGATGATTCGCGCGCCCATTTGGTACAGCGTCTGCTGGAGCGAGAGCGAGTACGTCTCGGCGAAGGCCTGGAGCATGTGCTTCTTCGTCTGCTCGTAGGACTTCTCCCAGTTGGGCATGCGCTGGTCGTCGTCGGTCCAGTTGAACCGCCAGCGGGCGGAGACCTGGGTGGCCAGGATGCGGTCGTAGGCCTCTTTCAGCGTCGTGTACTTGTCCTTGACGTAGCCCCAGAACTCGGAGTTGGTCGAGTTCATCACGACGAGGTCCTTCAGGCCCGAGATGACCTCCCACGACGAGCCGTCGTAGGTGATCTGGGTGAGCCGGACCTCCTGGCCCTTGCGCACGAAGGAGTGCTTGACCTCGTCGGCGCCGATGAACCGCGAGTTGGCGTCGGAGGCCTCGATCCGCTCCCAGGCGTACTCCTCGATGCGGATCCGCGCCCGGTGGATCGGCTCCTGGCTGGTGACGAAGTGCCGGGCGAGGTGGATGCCGAACTGCTCGGCGGACTCGATGCCGTGCTCCTTGGCGAACGCGTACACCGTGTTCTTGGTGGTGTCGGTGGGCAGGACGTTGGCGTTCGAGCCGGAGTAGTGGACCTCCTCCATGTCGCCGCTCAGCGACACGGACACGTTCAGGTCCTTGATGTGGTGGGTGGCGCCGTCCCGCGTGATCTTGACGACTCGGTTCTCGGCCTTGCCGTACTGGTTCTGTCCCAGAATGGTGGGCATGAGTAGCTAGCTCCCTCGGTATACGGAGTAGCCGAACGGGTTGAGCAGCAGCGGTACGTGGTAGTGCTCCCCGGGCGTCACGGCGAAGGTGATCGCCACCTCGGGGAAGAACACGGCACCGCTGTCCCGATTCGCGGGGGCGTCCTGCTGCGCATCGGCTTGCTTCTTCGCGGTTTCTTCGAAGTACGGCTCCACCGCGAAGTCGAGCCGTACGTGGGTGGTGCCTTCCGGCAGCGCCGGCAGGTCCTTGCACCGCCCGTCCGCGTCGGTCGCAGAGCCGCCGAGCGCCTGCCAGTCGGCCGCTCGCCCGCTGCGGGCGGAGAGCTGGACGGCGACGCCCTCGGCGGGGCGGCCGACGGACGTGTCCAGGATGTGCGTGGACACGGATGCGGTGGCGGAGGTGCTCATGCTGCTGTCAGTCCTCTTCGACGAGTCGGGCCAGGCGGATGCGGTTGATCTTCCCCAGTTCGGTGCGGACGATCTCCCGCTCCCGCTCCCGCGTGTTGCCGATCCGCTCCCTGACCGCGTCGCGCATCTGCTCGCCGGTCCGGCCGGTGGCGCAGATCAGGAAGACATGGCCGAACTTTTCCTGGTAGGCGAGGTTCAGCTCCAGCATCTCCGCCTTGAGCTCGGCGGAGGCACCGGCCATGCCGCGCTGTTCCCGGGCCGAGGTGGGGTCGCCGGGCTTCGGGCGGCCGATGGGCGGGTGGCCGGCCATCGCCTCCGCGAGGTCCTCCGCCGTCAGCTCCGCCATGGCGGCGTCACTCGCGGTGTACAGGGCCTCGGGGGTGGCGTAGGGGCGGGCGGCGAGCAGCCGCTTCGCCCACGCCGTGGAGGCGCACGCCTCGTGGAGCGCGGTGAAGGCCGCGTGCTCCTCGAGAGCGTTGAACCGGGCCAGGCCCGGCGGCATGGAAGTGGAAGTCACGGGAGCCTCCGTGGCCGGGTACGGCCTTCGTGCTGAACGGGCGTGCCGATAGCTAACGCCCTCCCACGACAACACGTCAACAGTTTGTTGAAAATTCCGTGTGACGAAACCCGGCGAGGCAGCGAAACCGGACGAGGGGGCGAAAGCGGGCAGGTCCGGTCAGGACCCCTTCTCGCGGTTGAGGTAGTTGTAGACGGTGAAGCGGCTGACGCCCAGGGCGCTCGCCACGGTCTCCACCCCGTGCCGTACGGAGAAGGCGCCACGCGCCTCGAGTATCCGCACGACCTCCTGCTTGGCCTTGCGGTCCAGATCGGCCAGCGGCATGCCCTTGCGGCGCTCCATGGCCGCCAGGATGTGGTCGAGGGAGTCGGCGAGCTGCGGCAGCCGCACGGCGACGGCGTCGCGGCCCTCCCAGGACAGGACGACGTCGTCGGGGCCGGCCTCGTCGGGCGGGATCATCTCGCCGCCCATGGCGTCGACCAGGGGCTTCACGGCCGCGATGAACGGCTCGTCCCCGGCGCCGCTCACGCCTCGCCCTCCTCGACCACGTTGATCTGGAGCGAGACCCGGGTGGCGCCCGCTTCCAGGGTCTTGCGGAGCAGCGCGTCCACGGCGGTGAGCACCGCGTCGGCACCGCCCTCGGCGGTGTTGCCGAACGGGCCGACGTCCACGGCGTCCAGTTCGGCGGCCTCCACGACCTCGCGGGCGACCAGCGCGTGCGCCGGCGCCTCGTCGAGGTCGAAGGGCTCGGTGGTGAACTCCACTCTCAGTCGCATGATGCCCCCAGAACCGTCGTGACCTGTGCGACCCTAGCCGACGCCGGGGCGGACCGGACCGCCCGCGCGAGCACTCCGTGTTCCGCGCGGGCACGTTTCCCCCGGCATACGGGCACGTTTCCCGCACATTCGCATTCACGCCCCTCGCTCGCCATCCTCCCGCACCGCCGGGAAGGCTGAAAAAAGCCGCTGCATTCCCCGCCGGGAAACACCGACAATGGGTCGGCATGACAGAGCGACGCATAAATGTGGGAAACGAACTCCCCCAGGTCTTCGGACAACTCCGGGACATCCGGGACCTCGTCGAAAAGGCGGCCGTCGAAGCCGGGCTCGACATGCGGCTCATCGAACTCGTAAAGATCAGGGCGTCGCAGATCAACGGCTGCGCGTACTGCCTCGATCTGCACACGCGCGACGCCCGCCGGCTGGGCGAGGACGACCGCCGGCTGCATCTGGTGGCCGCCTGGTGGGAGACGGATCTGTACAGCCCCCAGGAGCGGGCCGCGCTCGCGCTCACCGAGACCATCAGCAAGCTGTCGCAGAGCCAGGACGTGCCCGACGACCTCTACGCGGAGGCGACCTCGGTCTTCACCAAGGAGCAGTACACGGCGGTCGTGTGGTCGATCAGCGTGATCAACACCTTCAACCGGCTGGCCGTCACCAGCCGCAAGCCCCTGCCCGCCCGCGTCGCCTGGACACAGGAAGGTACTCCGTGACGAAACGACGCCTGCCGCGGCCCCGTGAGACGGCCCAGCTCCTGCGTCCGAGGCCGTTCGTGCTGGACCCGACCGACCGCCGGCTGTCGAGGGCGTACTCCGTCCCCGATCTGCGCCGCCTCGCGCGCAGGCGGGCGCCCCGCGCGGTGTTCGACTACACCGACGGGGCGGCGGAGGGCGAGATCAGCCTGCTGCGCGCCCGGCGGACCTTCCGGGACATCGAGTTCCATCCGCATGTGCTGCGCGGGGTGGCCGATCCCGACACCGGCACGGAGATCCTGGGGAAGCGGTCGGCGCTGCCGTTCGCCTTCGCCCCGACCGGGTTCACCCGCATGATGCACCACGAGGGCGAACGGGCCGTCGTCGCCGTCGCCGAGCAGGCCGGCATCCCGTACGCCCTGTCCACGATGGGGACGACGTCGATCGAGGACGTCGCCCGGGCCGCGCCGGGCGCGCGCAGGTGGTTCCAGCTGTACGTGTGGCACGACCGCGGGGCGGGCGCGGAGCTGATGCGGCGGGCCGAGGAGGCCGGGTACGACACGCTCCTGCTGACCGTGGACACCCCCGTGGGCGGTTCCCGGCTGCGGGACCTGCGCAACGGCCTGACCATTCCGCCCCGGCTCTCGCTCAGCACGTTCCTGGACGGGGCGGCCCATCCGTCCTGGTGGCTGGACCTGCTCACCACCGAGCCCCTCACGTTCGCGTCCCTCAGCTCCTGGGACGGCACGGTGGCCGAGCTGATCAACGCGATGTTCGACCCGGGGCTCGACTACGAGGACCTCGACTGGGTGCGGCAGAGCTGGCCCGGGAAGCTCGTGGTGAAGGGGATCCAGAACACCGAGGACGCCCGGGACGTCGTCAAGCACGGCGCGGACGCGGTGCTGCTGTCCAACCACGGCGGCCGCCAGCTGGACCGGGCGCCGACCCCGCTGGAACTGCTGCCGAGGGTCCGCGACGAGATCCAGGAGGAGGCGGAGATCTGGCTGGACGGCGGAATCCTGTCCGGCGCGGACATCGTCGCCGCGATCGCCCGCGGCGCCGACGCCTGCCTGATCGGCCGGGCCTATCTGTACGGCCTGATGGCGGGCGGCGAACGCGGTGTCCGCCGGGCGGTGGACATCCTGCGCACCGAGATCGTCCGCACCATGCAGCTGCTGGGCGTACGGTCGACGGCCGAGCTCCGCCCCGAGCACGTCACGCTGCGCTGACGGTGGTGAAGCGGACGGTCAGGTGGTGAAGAGGATCACCGACACCGTGACGCCGATGGTCACCACCGTCCAGCGCAGGAGTTCCTCGTTCATCCAGCGGGACACCTTCGCGCCCAGGTAACCGCCGATCAGGGCGGTCGGGGCGGCGACGAGTGCCAGGGCCCAGTCGACGGGGCCGAAGAGGGCGAAGATCAGCAGGGTGACGGTCGAGTTGACCAGGGAGAGCGCCGCCTTGAGCGCGTTGAGGCGGTGCAGGCTCTCGGACGTGGTCATGGCCAGCGACACCAGCATGATCACGCCGAGCGCGCCGGCGAAGTAGCCGCCGTACACCCCGGCGGCGGTCATGACCACCGCCAGGGGTACGACACGCTCGCGGCGCTCGTCGCCGGTGGCCGGGCTTGCCGCCCGCACCAGCTTCTTCACCTGCTTCTGACCGGCCAGCAGCAGACTCGCGAAGAGCACCAGGGCCGGTACGAACGTGTCGAAGCTCTTGCTGCTGGTGACCAGCAGCAGCACCGAGCCGGCCACCGTACCGACGGCCGTGAGCACCGACAGCAGCACCATCCGGCCTCTCGGCTCGGACTTCAGCTCGGGTGCGAAACCGTAGACCTGCCCCGCGAATCCCGGCCAGTTGGCGACGGAATTCGTGACATTCGCGGCCTGGGTCGGAAGGCCGACTCCGACCAGTGCCGGAAAGAGCAGCAAAGAACCGCCACCGGCTATGGAGTTCACGGCACCGGACAGCAATCCGGCCACAGCGACGACCGCGAGAACGCCCCACTCCATCAGCAGAAAACCTCAATCCGAATGGCGGGCTGAAAAGTCCGGTCGATCTTGCTACAGGGCCGATACCGCCGCAAGAAGCCGATAGCCGTGGCGAGTTGCCGGCGATGGTCTTCGGCCACCGCGATCTTCGGCCACCGCGGCATCGGGCCCCGCCCTCCGCTTCAGGCGACCACCCCCAGGACCAGATCGGCCGCCTCCCGGGCGATGGCCGGGGCGAGCCGGTACCCGCAGCCGTTCGCGGCACCGGCGAACACCACACGCCCCCCGTCGTCCACCGTGCCGACGACCGGTTCCCGGCCCGGGCTGTAGGCGTCGCAGAAGACACGGCCCGACCCCGCGTGCTCGACCAGTGCGGGCGCCCATCTGCGCAGCGTGCCGCGCGCCTCCTCCACGTCCTCGGGGCTCAGGCCCCGGGCCACCGTCCCGGGGTCGACGTCCCACTCCGTGCGGGTGAAGCTGTACAGCCAGTGCCCCCGCTCGGGCAGCGGCAGCAGGAAGGCGTCGTCGTCCTGGAAGACGATCGCGCCGTCCGTCGGGGCCGGGCGCTGCTCGATGTGCAGGGCGACCACCTTCTTCACCCGGGCCCCCGACGGCGCGACGAACGGTGCCAGCGCCGGGTCGGCGGTCCACGGTCCGGGCGCCAGCAGCACCCGGTCGGCGGCGAGCGTGTCGCCGGTGCTCAGCCGCAGCAGCACACCACCGCTCCCCGGCTGCACGCCCGTGACGGCGACGCCCTCGCGGAAGTCGACGCGGGAGCGCAGATCCCGGGCGAGCACGCAGGTCAGGTCGTGGACGGCGGTGTGGTGTCCGCCGCTCACCCGCCAGACCGACGCGTCCGCCGGGACGCCGACGGCCGGGAGGTCCCGGTGCTCCGCGCGGACGGGCTCGGCACCGGCGAGGTACGTCTCGCGGACCGCCCGGTCGTCGGCGGTGGCGGACACCACGGACACGGCCGTCGGGTGGATCGGCAGCGTGGGCCGCTCGCGCCTGAGCCCGTCGTAGTAGTCCTGGCTGTACCGGGTCATCGCCCGCAGCCGCTCCGTCGCGCCCCGCGGCAGGTGCAGGCCGGCCGAGCGGCGGCTGGCGCCGCTGCCGATCGCGTCCCGGTCCAGGACGGCGATCGTGGCGTGCGGTGCCCGCACGGCCAGCTCCCGCGCCACGAGGCAGCCGATGATCCCGGCGCCCACCACGGCGATCCGGATTCCTGCCACGGGCGATCACGCTCCTTGCGGGAACTTGTCGACGGCCGGTTCCGGGGACCACCTCAGGAAGGAGTCACACTGGTCCTCGGTCTTGACGCCCAGCATCCGGTCGAGGATGCGGCGGCTGCGCCAGGCGATCAGGCTCAGGTTGGGATCGGCCAGGCCGCGCTGCCGTCGGACACCGTTCTGGACGAAGATGCCGTGGTCGGGCGGTCCGTCCCAGCACGCGGCGAAGTCCCGGTCGACACGGATCTCCTCGTCCTCCCACTCCAGCCGGCCGGCGAGCGGGGCCAGCAGGTCCGGGCGGGCCGGCCGGAATCCGGTCGCCCAGACGACGACGTCCGCGGTGAGCCGTTCGACGGCACGCGGCCGGTTCCCCGGTTCCAGGGTGAGTTCCCAGGCGCCGTCGCCGCCGCTCACGCCGGTGACGGTGCGGTCGGGGTACAGCGCGATGAGCTTCTGGTCGCCCTCCACGAAGTGGCGGGTGTAGCAACGCTGGTAGATCTCCTTGAGGGTGGCCGGCGAGACACCGTCGCTGGCCAGGAGCTGCCGGTCGTTGAACGCCTCGCGCTGGGCGCGGTCGAGCGAGAAGAAGTGGTCGGAGAAGGAGGGCGTGAAGTAGTCGTTGGTGAACGGCGAGTCGTCGATGGGGAAGAAGTTGTCGCGCCGGGATATCCACGCCACATGGGCCGGGCGCTCCCCCTCCGGACGGGAGATCAGGTCCAGGAAGGCCTCCGCGCCGGACTGGCCTCCGCCCACCACGCCGACCCGCCGCCCGCCCAGGCCGCCGGAGCGCCGCACGAAGTCGCTGACGTGGAACTGCGACTCGCCCAGCAGACCGCGGGCGTGCTCGGGCACCCAGGGCCGGCTGCCGATGCCGAGGGACACGTGGTCCGCGGTCAGGGTCCGCTTGCCGGTCCGGATCACGAAGACCCCGTCGAAGTCGACGGACAGGACCTCCTCACCGAAGGTGACGTTCTCGTTCTTCCGGCTCGCCCACTCCAGGTAGTTGCGGAACTCCCGGCGCGGCATGGCGTCGAACTGGGCGTTGACGAAGTGGTAGATCATGCCCTGGTCGTGCAGGTACGACAGGAACGAGAACTTGTTCGTCGGATCGGCCAGCGTCACCAGGTCCTTGAAGAGCGACACCTGGAGCGTGGCCCCGGCGATCTGCTGGTCGTCGTGCCATCCGAAGGTCTCCCGGCGCTCGACGAACAGGCTGGTCATCTCGGGATGGCCGTGCAGCAGGGAGGCGAGGCTCAGGTTGGCCGGGCCGACACCGATGCCCACACAGCCGAAGTGCGGGCCGTCCGGTCCGCGTCGAAGGGGTTCCACCGTGCCGATCTCCCGTGTCTCGGACGCCTGACGGACTGTGCTCGCGGTCCGGGCCGCGCTCGGGCCGGTCACCGGACCAGTACGTTGCCGTCGTTGGGGCGGTGCCGACGGGAGCGCCGCAGGTCGGTCAGGACGAAGGTGCGCTGCAACCAGCGGTCACGTCCGTCGTAGCGCGGCCGGTAGGCGGTACGTCCGTGCAGCGTGACCCGGTTGTCCACGAGGGCCAGGTCCCCGGGCCGCAGCCGGAACTCCAGGGCCTGCGCGTGGCAGGCCGACTCCAGTTCGGCCATGGCGAGTTCGGCCTGTCCGCTCCGGGTGGTGGTGGCGGCGAAGTCCACCCTCAGGTCGGGGTCGAAGAGGTCGCCGACGAGTACGGCGTGCTCGGCGACGTGGTTGTTCCGCCCGCCGAAGGAAGGCGGCGGCGCCGTGACGTAGTCGGCGCGGTAGAGCGCCTCCCGGTCCACCCAGCTCAGCATCGGCAGCATCTGCCGGACACAGGAGGTGCGCAGTCCGGCGACTCCTTCGTGGTCGGAGCGCAGGCACATGAGCAGGACGAAGTCGGGGCGGTGGGCGTGGAAGGCGTTCTCGGTGTGGAAGGTCAGTTCGACGGAGCCCGGGTTGCCCTGCACTTCCTCGTTGCCCGGCACCGGCACCACGTTCTGCACAAGGGCGCCGTTCTTCTCCGGCCGGAAGGCGGCCGGGTCGCCGAGGCCGCTGGCGATCATCATCAGGACGGCGGCCGAGACGGACGGCTCCGACTGGACGGAGTCGAGTGTGGCGGGTGTGTCGGGCAGGAGGTCCTCGCCCACGGGCAGTCCGCGCAGTAACAGGACGCCCTGGTCGCCGGAGTGGCGGCGGAACCGGCTGACGGCCTGCCGGAGTTCGGCCGGCAGACGGTGCCAGGCGTCGCCGGCCGCCGCGGTCCAGGCGGCGCCGTCCACCGGCCCTTCGACGGCCGTGAGTTGTTCCGACGTCTCCCGCACGGCTTTGGTCACGGTGTCGTCGAAGGCGAGTACGTGGTCGTCGACCCTGCTGAGTGTGGCGGTGGACATCTCATCCCCCCTCGGGTGCGGATTCTGTCGGCTCGGTGGCGGCGGTGTGGGACGGGATCTCCTCGATGGCGGAGGTGCCCTTCGCGGGGGTCGGCTGGTAACGCTCCCATTCCTCGTGCAGCACGATGCGGCCGTCGTCGAGCCGTTCGGGCGTGCTGACGCACCGTCCGACGGCGATCTCGCCGCTGCGCAGGACCAGGGTGTAGCCCATGGTGATGGTGCCGTCGGCGTCGCACGTCCCGGCCAGGGCGCAGCGGCGGACCTCGCCCCCGGCGGCCTCCGCCCACACGAGGTCGCCGTCCTGGTGGTACGTGGCCACGGGTGCGGTGCCGTCAGGGCCCGCCTCGGTGTTGCGGAACGTTCTGCCGTTGTAGTCGATCACGCGTCGTCTCCTGTGTGGTGGGGGTCGGGGCGGGGTCGCCCCGACCGGTGGCGACCGGATGGTCCAGTGGGTGCAGTCCGGTCGGGGCGGGAGGCACGCCGCCGAACCGGCTCGCCAGCGTGCGGGCGGTGAGAGGGGCGAACTTGAACGCGCCGCCGCCGCAGGCGCAGTGGGCGAGGACGGCTCCCCCGCCCAGGTCGGCGAGCAGTGTGCCGCCCGATGTGCCGTCGGTGACGTAGTGGCAGTCACGTGTGCCGATGACCCACTCCGGCCGCAGGCCCGGGACCAGTTCGGTGAACCGGCTCGCCGGCTCCCCGTCAGGTGCCTGATCCGGCTCGGGGGCGTCCGGCCCGGCCACCACGCGGCGCAGCGCGTCGGCGGACAGTTTCAGCGGGGTGCCGGCGACCGGCGGGACCAGCCAGGCTCCCCAGGGGATGCCGGAGACGGGCACGGCGGGGGTGCCGCGCCATCGCTCCCGCTCCCGGGGCGGCGGGTCGCAGTACACCATGGTCTGCCGGTGCACGGTCAGCCGCCCGGCGAGGGCCGGCGGCAGCAGGGCCCGCGACCAGGCCCCGGCCGCCAGCAGCACCCGGTCGCCGCGCAGGGTCCGGCCGTCCTCGACCGTCACCGTCCGGGCCGCCGCGTCGACCGCCCTGACAGTGGTGTGCGGCAGCAGCCGGGCCCTGGGGTGGGCGCCGAGCCAGCGGACCGCCGCCCCGAGCACCCGGTCGGCGAGGAGCACTCCGGTGTCCTCCTCCAGGACGGCGCCCAGTCCGGCCGGGAAGGCCAAGTGGCGGTACGTTTCGGGAAGTTGCCGTGGCCCGAGCACACGCGCCCGGAGTCCGGCCCGGGTCAGCCCGGCCGCCGCGGAGACCGTCTCGCCCGCCGGCAGTGCCGTCAGTACGCCCGTGCCGTACAGGAAGGGGGCGTCCAGCAGGGACTCCAGCTCCCGCCACAGCCGGTGCGCGGTGACGGCCGCGCGGGTGGCGCCGGGGTCGTGCGGGTGCAGGGCCCGCATCACCCGGTGCCGGTCGTGGGAGGAGGAGCCGGGGTGGGGCAGGGAGCCCCGTTCGAGGAGGGTGATGTGCTGCCCCGCCCGGACGCATTCCACCGCGGTGAGCAGTCCGACCACGCCGCCGCCCACCACCAGGGTGTGCTGATCCCCTCCGGCCGGGCCCCCGTTCGTCCCCCGCACGGTGGTCACTCCCCCGGCCGCTCACCGGCGTCGCCGAGGAACGGCACCGGGAAGGCGGTGACTTCCCGGGCGTCCGCCAGGGCCTCGTCCAGCGCGCCGTCCCAGCCGCCGGTCCGGCGGGCCTCCTCGGCGAGGTCGATGAGGATCGGCGAGGCACCGGCGATCAGGACGCGCAGTTCCAGGAACAGGTCGCCGAGGGCCTCGGCCCGTGCCGCGGCGGGCAGTCCGGCGAGCCTGGCCGTCGCCCTGCCCAGCCGGTCCAGCTGCGCCACCACGAGGTCGGCGGCCGTGGACGGGCTGTAGCCCTGGATCTCGTAGGCGTCGGCGAACCGGTCCAGTACGGCACGGGCACGCCGCCGGGCCGCGCCGGACACGGGCAGCGTGCCGGGGGTGTCGGCGGCGGCCGGGGCGAGGGCGCCGGCGATCCGGTTCCAGGGCCGGACGAGCCGGTCCCGGGTGACCTTCACCAGTGCGTCCCGGCTGAAGTTCGTCCGCTGGTGCTCCGGTCCGGTGAGCGCCAGATGGAACCGGAACGCGTCGCGGCTGACGAGGCCGAGCACCTCGTCGATGTAGACGACGTGGCCCCGCGTGGTGGAGAACTTGTCGTCCTCCAGCTCGTAGAACTCGTTGGAGACGATGTGGTCGGGCAGGGCGTACCGGCCGTCGTGGGCCATCAGCAGGGCCAGGTGGGTGAGGCCCCAGAAGTAGACGATGTCGGAGCCGATGAAGTAGATGATCTCCGGGTCGTGTTCGGGGTGCCAGAGCTCCTTGCCCGCGACGCGCGGGTCGGCCACCCGGCGGGCCGCGAAGTCCGTGCAGAACATCGCTGCCGGGATGCCCTCCACCCACGCGTTGAGCCGCTGCCCCTCGGTGCCCGGGAAGGGCGAGGGCAGCCCGTGGGCGACGGGGTAGGTGACCGGGAAGTCGGGCAGCGGCCGGGCCAGTGCCTCGCGGAGGAACTTCAGGGTGCGCGGCCGCAGACCCGACTCGCGCGTCTGGTAGAAGGACGCCAGCCGTTTGCGGTACTGCTCCATGGGCAGCACCAGCACCTGGTGCTCGCGTGTGGTGACGGGTGCGTCCGGGTCCAGGGTGGACCACGGGTCGATGAGTTCGTCGAAGTTGTTGGGGTGGCCGCACATCTCGCAGACGCCGCCGCGGCTCTCGGTGACACAGACCGGGCAGTAGCCGCCGACCAGTCCCTCGAGCAGGACCTCACCGGTGCGCGCGTCGCAGGGGAAGGAGACGGTACGCAACTCCAGTTTGCCCGCGTCGTACAGGTCGGTGACGAAGCGCAGGGCGTTCGCCCGATAGGCGTCGTCGTAGGGGGCGTAACCGTCCACGGAGATGCCGGCGGCCCGGAGGGTCCGTCCGATCGCGGCGTGGTTGACGGCGGCCAGTTCCTCGGGGGTGGTGCCGCCGCGGCGCGCGCCGGCCATGACGTACGTCTGGCTGTCGTCCGTCCCGGTGGAGAAGACGACGGGACGGCCGCGGGCGCGCAGGTACCGGGCGTGGATGTCGGCCGACATGAACGGGCCTGCCAGGTGCCCGATGTGGAGGTCGCCGTTGGGGGTGGGTGAGGTGTCGATGATGACGGCGGGCCGGGAACCTCCCGGTGGGGTCCCTGCCATCGCTCAGGCCTCCCCGCGGTGCCGGGCGAGGAATCCCTCGGCGGTCTCGGGGGTCCACCAGGCCGTGTACATCTGGAAGTCCTCCGCCCCCTCGTTGTGCACCTGGTGGTCCGTGTCCGGCGGGAAGTGCACGATGTCCCCCTCGCGGAAGGGCACACGCTCGCCCCGGGATTCGAGGACGGCCTCGCCGGACAGGGCGATGAAGATCTCGTAGTCGGGATGGGCGTGCCGGGTGGTCGAGGCCCCCGGATGGACCACGCACCAGGCGCCTTTGAAAGGGGCGTTGAGGGCGGACCAGGGGAGCAGCGGCTGCGAGAAGCCGTTCTCCGGCCCCAGCGTGCCGCGGTCGAGGCTGCGCATTTCCATGGTGGCCACCAATCTCGGTGTCGGTGTGGGCGTCGCGGTGTGTCGGGGGTGGGCGTGCCGCGGCCGTACGGCCCCGGACGGCCGGGGCAGGCCGAAAGCGGCTGCGGGAGTACGCCGGAGTCGTGGAGTGGCAGCCGGGCGGGCACGGGCCGCGGGGCGGGGGCGTACGGCGGCGGCCGGGCCGCTGCGGGCGGTGTGCCGCGGCCGGGGTGCCTCAGAGGCGGGCGGCGATCTCCCGCATCCGGCGGTGGGCTCCGCCGTACCCGGGTCTGTCCGGGAGCAGGGCCTTGGGCACCTTGGTGGCGACGGTGTAGTCGGTGTCGACGACGTTCGCCAGCGGGGTGCGGGAGATCTGGGAGAGCAACTGGTAGGCGTCGAGCCGGTCGAGGCCGTGGAGTTCGCTCAGCCAGTTCACCATCTGCACCTGGGAGACGCGCCAGGCGTCCTCCAAGGGCCGGGCACTCCCGAGGGTGATCATGTACTCGTCGTTCTCGATGCGCGGCCAGGCGGGCGCGGAGCCCTTGATCAGGTCGACGACGAGGGTCACGTTCATGGCGCCCTCGACGGCGGTGCCGCACGACTCGCCCTCGCCCTGCCGGTAGTGACCGTCGCCGACGGAGAACAGCGCGCCCTCGACGTTGACTCCGAGGTAGCAGGTGGCACCGGCCCGCATCTCGGGGGTGTCGAGGTTGCCGCCGTGGGCGCCGGCCGCCAGCGAGGAGCGCACCTCTGCGCCCTGCGGGGCCACGCCCACCGTGCCGAGCATCGGGGCCAGGGGCAGGTCGACCGTGAACTCACCGGCCGCCGCCTCGAAGCGAATCGTTTCGGCCTTCGGGTCGACCTGGTAGATCCAGGTCCGTTCCGGGAGCGGGTCCTGCAGGGTGGCGGTGCGATCGGTGGAGGTGAGTCCGCCGAATCCGGCGACGAGGGTGGAGACGCCCCAGTCACGGGCCGGGGTCAGTTCGGCGATGTGCAGGACCAGGGTGTCGCCGGGTTCCGCCCCCACGATGTGGAAAGGGCCGGTCTGCGGATTGAATCGGCCGTGCCGGATTCTCTCGCCGGGCAGGTGCGAATTCTTGTGGAGCAGACCGCTGAAGGCGTCCTCGGTCCACAGTCTCAGCGTCGTTCCCGGACGTAATCGGGTAATCGCTTTCGCTCCGCCGAACGTCCAGCTGAGCTGAGCGGGCGACGGTACGAATTCGAAGGTGTCCATGTACGTCTCCCCTCGGGAGGCGGTCCGTACATCTCCAGGCGCAGCAAGGCTACCTTCGTCGAATTCGCAGTCAAGACTGTTTCCTGTGAACACTGCTGACAGGTTCGGTGCGCATATGAAACAGGCCATTGCGCAACGGGCGAAGGGGCTCTGTTCCAGCCGGTCAGAAAACGCTCTCGATCCTGGTGCACGCGCCGAACGCCATCGCGAACAGCGGCGACAGGCCGCACTGCCGACTGCGGACGGCCTCGGTGTGCTCGCGGGAGCCGTGGCCGAAGTACGACCGGACACCGGCGGGTCGAGGGCAGGAGCCGGGCGGCTCGGACGGGGCTCGTGGCACGGCGCCGGGGCGGCATCGAGCGGTTCGGCCCGGAGGGGACCGGGCCGCGCCGGACCGCCGTACCCCCATGCGTCACCGACGCCCGGCACGGCCCGCCGTACGCGGCGCTGCCTCGCCGTTCCGTCAGCCGATGGCCTGGTACGCGAGGACGCCGCCGAAGAAGATGACGCCCACGCCGGCCAGGAGGTCCACGCCCTGGAGCATGCGGGCGGTGAACCAGCGGCGGAACAGCACGGCCCCGATGCTGAGGGTGGTGAACCACAGCAGTGTGCCGGAGCCGACGCCGACCAGCATGGCGAGCGAGTCCGCGAGCGTGTCCGTGACGTTCGCCGCCGTGGCGGCGGCGAAGGCCGCCGCCCAGTAGCCGATCGTCGCCGGGTTGGCCGCCGTCGCCGTGAGAGCCGTACGGAAGGCCTCCCACGGCTGCACCGTCTCGCCCTCGATGTCGACGACCGCGCTCCTCGCCCGGAAGGCCGAACGCACCGAGCGGAAACCCAGATACGCCATGACCACGGCACCGGCGAGCCCGAGCGCGGTCCGCAGCACGGAGATGTCCAGCAGCTTGCCGACACCCGCGAGGCCGAGGCCGGCGTACAGCACGTCGATGGCCGCCGCGCCGAGGCCGATGGCGAATCCGCACAGAAAGCCGTTGCGCAGCACACTGCGCACGCACAGCAGTCCGATCGGACCGAGCGGCAGGGCGACGAGGAAACCGAGTCCGAGACCCGCACTCCAGGCCGGGATCACGCTCACCGTCTGCTCCCCCACTGCACCACGCCGTTCACCCCGGTCCCCGATAAACGGGTTCGCGCCAATTCCCCCGCCTCCTTGCGGCACACCCGTCGGTCAGGTCATTCGACGAGTTCGGATATGCCGAAGCGTACCTCACCGGGTGCCGCGGGACTCAGGTCCTCCGGCGCGTAGAACATCTCGTAGACATTCGTGGACAGCAGTTGGCCGGCCCGGGTCAGCGAATACACGTCGTCCCCCTGCTTTTCCAGCCAGCCCTTGTCGAGAAGCTGTTCCAGTTCGCTGCCGAAGACGTCCTCCATCGTGACTCCGAACCGGTTCTCGAAGTCGTGACGGTAGATCTCGCACATTTTCAGGCCTCGGATCATGACCCGGCGCATCTCCTGCTCCTTGGTGAGATACGTGGCGAAATCGAGCGGGACCTTTCCCTCCTCCACCAGCTCGTAGTACTGCTTGAGCGGCTTGACGTTCACGAACAGCCGGTCGTGGATCACGCTCTTGGACGACACGCCGAAGCCGATCATCGGCCAGGTGCGCCAGTAGTACTCCAGGAACCGCGAGTAGTCCTCGCAGCGGTCGGGGTGGTAGTAGCCCGTCGAGCTGCGGCGCTTGAACCCCGCCGCCTCCAGCGCGTCGATGGCGTACTCGTACATGCGCTCTTCGTCCTCGGGCGTCGGCAGCGCCATCTTCCCGGACTTGATCAGGGAGTGGAACGCGGTCTTGGGCCAGATCTCCAGGCCGTAGGCGGTGATGCAGGCGGGTTCCAGCTCGATCGCCCGGTCCACGCTGTGCTTCCAGTCGTCCAGGGACTGGTCGGGCAGCGGGAAGATCAGGTCGATGTTGGTGTGGGTGAAACCGCCGTCGACGATGGTCCGGTAGGCCCGCTCGGCGGTGGCCAGGTCGTGCGAGCGGTTGCAGATCTGCAGCAGGCGGTCGTCGAACGCCTGGATGCCCAGGTTGAGCCGGTTGAAGCCGGACTCGCGCATACGCGCGATCTTGGTCTCGTCCACCGTCGACGGGTCGAACTCCAGGGCGATCTCCGCCCCTTCGTTGAACTCGAAGGACTCGCGGCACACGTCGAGCAGCCGGGCCGTCTGGTCGCCGTCGAGGATGCCGGGCGTGCCGCCGCCGAAGTAGACGGCGTCCACACGGAAGGCGGGGAACACCCGGTTCGCGGCGAAGGCGCGGATCTCCTTCTCCAGGGCGTCGACGTACTGCGCGAAGTGCTGCTCGTTCTTGTTGATGTAGACGGTGTAGTCGCAGAACCCGCACTTGGTGATGCAGAACGGCACGTGCAGGTAGAGCACGGCGTTCTCGGGCCGGAAGTACTCCTCGTAGTCCGGCTTGCGGTACTTGAACGGGTAGGTGTGGATGTTGCGGCGAACGATCTTCTCGGCCATCTGGCTGCTGCTCCTTGTCAGGCTCGCCGTGCGGCGGCGGAGGGGTGACCGGGGCGGTGCGGGGACCGTCAGCAGAGCACCCGGAAGGGTTCGTAGCCGGTGGGCTGTTCCAGGGCGGGCCGGTCGTTGGGAACCACGGGGCGCCCGCAGGAGACGAACAGGTCGTCGTACCGGTCCCGGGAGCGCGCCCGGTAGTCGGCCGTGGACCTGGCCAGCATCTTGATGACCTCCTCGGCCAGCATCAGCTGGTACTGGCACGACTCGTCGTTGAGGACGTTGACGTCCCCCGAGGCCACGTGGTTCTCCTGCCGGCAGCCGCCGCCGCACAGGTAGCGGGCCCAGCACGCGCCGCACACGGGGTGCTCGTCGACGGTGCGCCGCCACTCGGGGTGCTCCCGGGTGATCCCCTCGGAGCCGGTGCCGACATCGAAGCTCTCGTCGCCGACGAGGCGGTGGCAGGGGCTGATGCTGCCGTCGGGTGAGTGCGTGTAGTACGTCCGGCCGCCGGAGCAGAAGGCCAGGGAGGTGGCCCCCTCGGTGACCATCTGCACGGTCCGCTCGTACTCCAGCACGCCCTTGAAGCGGTTGCCGGGTGCGAAGAGCGACGGGTAGTGGAGGAGGAAGTCCTTGAACTGCCCGACGATGCCGGGCTGGAGGAAGTGGTTGATGTACTGGATGCCCTGCGGCTCGGAGAGCTTGCGGTCGCCGAGGGTGAGGGCGATGGGGACCTTCGTGTCCTTCTCCACCGGGTACACGCCCGGATAGATCTGGAAGTAGTCGAACAGGTCCAGCTGCCACAGGTCGTGCACGCTGTCCTTGAGGCTGGGCTCGCCGGTGGCGATCGTCATCCGCGCCACCAGCGTGATGTCGTCGCCGCACGCCTCCCGCAGCCGCCAGAGGTTGCGCATGATCCGGTCGTAGGACCCCATGCCGTTCTTGGAGGGCCGGTTGGCGTCCTGTACCTCGCGACCGCCGTCGATGGAGACCGAGACGATGAAGCGGTACTCGCGGAACAGCTCCTCGATGCCCTTCGGCATCAGCGTGAGGTTGGTGGAGATGCGGTGCACGAACTCGGTGCCGTCCCGCCCGGAGACGCTCCGGGCGCGCTCGCAGATCTTCTGGATCACGGCGAAGTTCGCCAGCGGCTCGCCGCCGAAGAACTCGAAGCGGACGCGCTGTCCGGGCACGGCGTTGCGCTCGATGAAGTCGAAGATCCAGGCGATCGAGTGCTCGCCCATGGCCTCGGTGATCCGGCCGTAGTCCCCGCCTTCCGCGAAGCAGTAGGTGCAGGCCAGATTGCAGACGTTGGTCAGGTTGACGTTGACCGCGAAGTCGGCCCCGTCGGACAGCGAACTCTCCCGCAGCCGGGAGCGGTTGACGTCCTCGTCGGCGCCCACGGCCTGCCGCATGCGCTCCCAGGCCTGCCGCTCCGGGGGCAACAGACTGTCCACGCCGGACTCCAGGCGCTCGGCGGTGCCGGCCGGGGCCAGCAGCAGCCGGTGGTTGTCGGTGAGGAACACCGCGGAGGTGTCGTCGCTGAAGGGCAGCACACGGTAGTCGGTTCCGTGCCTCATGTGTTTCCTCCCCTTGTCTCCCTGGTGCCGGGGCCGCGGCTCAGCGGCGGGTGCCGGGCTGGAAGAGGGGCAGCGGCGACACGTCCTGGTTCAGGGTCCCGGCGGCCACCTCCACGGTCGGGAAGTGGGCCCGGTCGAAGACCTGGTGGAGGCTGGAGGTGCACCGGTCCGGGATGGCCACCTGGACGCCGAGCTCGTCGGGCGTGCTCTTGGCCGCGATGTAGCGGAAGCTCTCCCGCGGCTTGAGCTCGACGATCTCCCAGCTGCCGTCCGCGGCCGGATCGCCGTAGCGGCGGGTGTACGCGGTGGCCGGCGTGTCGGACTCGTTGCGCATCTGCACGTGGAGCGCGCGGACGTCGCCGTGCCAGTCGAAGGACGCCACGTCGAGGTCGCCGCCGGCGGGCAGCTCCTGGACCTTGCCGCGGCGCCGGGCGTCCGGCAGCAGCTTCAGGGGCGCGCGGGTGCCGCAGGACGCGCAGTTGCCGTCGGCGTCCACCCCGACCAGGTCGGCGTTGAGGCCGTACCGGGTGACCTGGAGCAGTCCGCACTGGCTGCACCAGGTGTTGGTGGACTCGGTGTCGTAGACGTTGCCGAGGTAGACGTGGTTCAGGCCCATGTCCATGGCGACCTTGCGGGCGCGTTCCAGGCGGTCCACGGGCGTGCGGATGGTGTCGGTCATCTTGTAGTCGGGGTGGAACCGCACGAAGTGGGTGGGGATCGACGGGTCCAGCCGCTCACCGACGAAGGTGGCCATCTCGCGGGCTGTCTTCTCGTCGTCGCTGAGGTCGGTGACCATCAGCGTGGAGACCTCGACGTGCTTTCCGGCCCGGTAGACCTGCTCGGTGCCTTCCAGCACCGGCTCCAGCCAGCCCTTGGTGATCTTGCGGTAGTACTTCGGGTCGAGGGACTTGATCGACACCGAGAAGATGTCGATGACGGGGATGAGCTCCTCGATCGCCTCGCCGCTGATGAAGAACGCGGACTTGTAGAGGTTGACGATGCCGGCGGCCTTGGCGAGGGCGGCGGTCTCGACGACGAACTCGTGCCACACTACCGGGTCGTTGTAGGTCCAGGAGATGACCTTGATGCCGTGCCGGACGGCGATGTCGACGACTTCCTCGGGCGTGTAGTGGTAGACGTCCTTGTCCTCGACGTAACGCGCCTGGGACGTCTTCCAGTTGTGGCAGTAGTCGCAGTTGAGCATGCAGCCGACGTTGCCCATGGAGAGGATGCGGGCGCCGGGCGCGTAGTGGAAGACGGCCTCGGTCTCGATGGTCTCCTCGGTGGCGTGCACCGAACGCCCGTAGTTGAGGGTGACCAGGCGTCCGTCGCGGTTGGCGCGCACCATGCAGAAGCCGTGCTGTCCGGGGCGTATGCGGCAGTTGCGCGGGCTGAGGTGACATCGCACGACGTCGTCGTCGAGTCGTTCCTCGAGCCGGGCTGGATGGGGTTCCTGGTTCCAGGTCGTCTGCGTCACGGACTGTCCTTCCGTCAGGGGGAGGTGGGCAGTTGTGCCGTGCGGTGGTACGGAGCGGAACCGTTCGTCGGGGCGTCAGGTGTGGGCTGCCGACCGGGGCAGCCCGGCGATGTGCTCGTGGTCGGCCGCGACGGGTCCGGCCTCCGTGGCGCCGCCCGGTGAGCCGAGGCCGGTCGTGGCGGTGAAGAACTCGGCGTTCACCCGTTCGTACACCTGCCACTCCTCGGGGAGTTCGGTGTCGCGGTGGATCGCCTCTACCGGGCAGACCGGTTCGCAGGCCGAGCAGTCGATGCATTCGTCTGGGTGGATGTACAGGGTGCGCGAGCCCTCGTAGATGCAGTCGACGGGACAGACGTCCAGACAGGCCTTGTCCTTGACGTCGACGCAGGGCTGGGCGATTACGAAGGTCAACAGTTCCCCCATTGCCATGCTCACGGGTGAAGTACCCGAAGGTGGTGCGCGCTGACATGCGGAGGGCTTCGTTTTCGCAAGAACAGCGCGGCTGGTCGGGGCGCGACTCGGCAAAGACTGGCGGGGGAATTGCGGACGCGTCAAGGAGATCGTATTAAGACTGCTGACTGGTTTTCTCGAAAGTAAGGCAAGCCTTATTGAATTCGCCGTCCTTGCCGACCAGGGGACCTCGCCTCCCGGAGAGGGCCGGACGGTGCCTGCCGCCGCCCGAGGATGACCGAAAGCTGCCGTAGCAGGCGCGGGCGGCGGGGGCGGGGACCTTCAGGGGCCGGCCTCGTCGTCGAGTCCGGCCGCCCGGTCGAGGCTGGCGGTGATCCATTCGGCCAGTTCGAGGCCGTCGCGCTCGGCGGCCCGGGCCCAGGCGGACTCCTGCTCCGTGGTGGTACGCAACTGGAGCCGCACCTGACGTGGTTCGGGGACGTCGGACGAGTCGGAAAGCCTTTTGCGCAGTTCGTGCCGGAGCCGGTTGCGGGACCAGCCCTCCCGGGCGGCTCGGTCCAGCCAGCTGCGGCGTTCCTCGGGGGCCAGGGAGGCCACTTCGGCGTGGTGCTGGAAGCTGAGTCTGGGATTTCTTTCCGAGGCCGGAAAACGCCTGGCGATCCACGCGTAGTTGCGCAGGGTCTTGTAATCGAGACCGGTTTCCTCCATCGCCCGGCGGTACTTGCCGGGATATCTCTCCTGGCCGTACACGAGCCAGTCGCCGTGCCACCAGCAGGAGGAATCCGCTATCAGGAAGAGGTGTTTTCCGACGCGTTTCCACTCCGCCAGGGAAAAGCCGGGTGGCAGGACCAGACTGGTACGCCGGGTGACAGCGGCTCCGATGACAGGGTGATCGGACACACCGTGCAGCGCGGTCGAGTTGCCCAAGCCGGTTCCCCCTTCACTCCGGGGAAGGACAGGTTGCTCTGATCGCGACGGAGTCTGACACCGGGTCCGGCCGCGGTCCAGGCTGTCGAGCCGTCGGCCACGAGTCTGGCCCGAAGGCGACGGTCGGCCAACGCGGCGCTTTGGACCTCCTCTCCCCTACCGCCCCTCGTCTCCGCCCAGGCCGGTCGGGGTCTGACGCGCAGAGCGCTCCGGGACCGGCCGCGGGAGTCTGGCGCGGTCGAAGACGTGGAAGCTGAAGAAGACGCCGCCGATGACCAGCAGACCGCCCCAGAGCTCCTGGGCGGTGGGGAGGCGCTGTTCCCAGATCAGGTAGAAGAAGGCTCCGAACACCGCCTCCATCCCGATGATCGGGCCCATGACCGTCGCCGGGAGGCGCTTCGACGCGATGTTCCAGAACCACGTGGCGCACCACGAGCCCAGCACCGCCAGCGCCGCGCACCAGGCGATGAACGACACCAGCGTGCCGGCGTCGGCGAACGGGGACGTGCCCTCGGCGGACTCGGCCAGCGGCAGCAGGACGAGGGAGCCGAGGAACGCGCCGATACCGATGCAGGCCGTCCACGTGGCGTTGTCCGGGACCCGGGTCGCACGCCGCAGGATGATCCGGTTGGCGATGACGAAGTACGACCAGGCCACACACGCCGCGAACCCGAGCACCGCACCCGCGAGCCGGTCCTGCCCGTCACCCGACGTCCCCAGGGAAGCCGTACCGCCGTTCACCAGGAACAGCCCGGCGGCGATGACGGCGATGGGCAGCAGCCCGCTGCGCCAGGCGAAGACCTTCTCGACGGCGTTGGAGATCAGCGAGACCATGACGGGGATCAGACCGGTCATGGCCGAGGCGAGGACACCGCCGCCGACGGACGCGGACATCGACAGCAGCAGGTAGAAGCCGATGTATCCCACGACGCCCAGGTGCATCGCCTTGAGGACGTCACGCGTCCCCAGGGTGCGCAGCCTGCCGGGCCGCGCCAGCAGTACGGCGGCCGACATCAGGCCGAAGACCGCGTACCGGCCGAGGACGAGGTAGTAGATGTTGACGGGCTCGACGGCGGCGGGGCCCAGGAAGGTGAAGCCCCACAGGGCCGTCGCGAGGAGCGCGGCCGACAGCCCGACGAGGGCGGGCACGGACCGGCGCCGCCGCTGCGTGGGGTCCATGTCCGTCTCCCCTCCTCGGTCCGCCGGCGTCGTACGGGGCCTCACTGCCACGTGGCGACCAGCTCGTCGCCGATCGCCACGACCTGTTCGACGAGGAAGTCGAAGTCGGAGCGCTCCGACCGGTGGTTGTTGTTGGCGACGCGGATGACGAACTTCCCGTCGATCACTGTATGGGACGGCATCGCCAGTCCCCCGACCTGCAACCGGGTCAGCACGGCCTGGTTGACGCGGTTCAGCTCGTCCGCTGTGGCGCCCGGCCACACATAGCGGAAGCACACGATGTTGAGGTCGCTGCGGGAGACGACCTCCAGCCTGTCCGAGCTGTCGGCCAGTTTCGTCAAGTGGGCGATCTGGCCGATGTTGCCCGCGATCGACGCGGCGAAGGACTCGATGCCGTGCGTCTTGAGGGCGAACCACACCTTCAGCGCCCGGAACCGCCGGGACTGCTCGACGCCCCGGTCGGAGAAGGCGAGGGGGTACGCCGCGGGCCCCTGGTCCGTGCCGCTGATGTAGTCGGCGCTGGAGCTGAACGCGCTTTCCAGCGCGTCCGCCCGGCGGACCAGCACGCAGCTGACGTCGAACGGCATGTACAGCCACTTGTGCAGGTCGAAGACGAGCGAGTCGGCCTCGCTCATCCCGGCCAGCAGGGCCCGGTGGGTGGGCAGCAGCTGCGCGAAGGCGCCGAACGCGCCGTCGACGTGGAACCAGAGGTCCTCCTCCCGGGCGATGGCGAGCAGTTCGTCGAGGGGGTCGACGGCTGCGGTGTTGACGGTGCCGGCGTTGCCGACCAGGCACAGGGGGTGGAGTCCGGCGTCGCGGTCGGCACGGATGGCCCGGCGCAGGGCACCGGTGTCGGTCCGGAAGCGGGCGTCGACCGGTGTCTGCCGGAAGTACTGCCCGCCGATGCCGAGGAGTTCGACGGCCTTCTCCACCGAGTGGTGGGTCTGCGTGGAGCCGTAGACGGTGAACTGCCGGCCGTCGGCGAGGGCGCCCAGGCCGCGGATGTCCGCCCGGCCGCTCTTCGCGCGGCGGGCGGCGGCGAGCGCGATGATCTGCCCCATCGACGCGCCGCTGGTGAGGATGCCGGAGCCGTCGGCGGGCCAGCGCATGGCCTCCTTCAGCCACTCCAGCACCTGGTGCTCGACCATCATCGCCGCGTTCTCGCCGGAGCCGAGCGTGCAGTTGACCACGGAGGCCAGCAGGTCGGCGTAGGCGGCGACGGGCACGCCGGAGCCGTTGGCCCAGCCCCAGAAGCGCGGGTGGATGTTGCCGCGCGGGTAGGGCATGACCGTTGTACGGAACTCCTCGTAGACGTCCTGCATGGGGGTGGCGGTCCGGGGCAGCGCGGTGCCGAGCCGGGCCTGGACGTCCGGGGGTACGGGCTGCCAGACGGGCCGGTCGCGGAGGCCGGCGAGGTAGTCGGCCATGTCGTCGACGATGCGCCGGCCCAGGGCCTTGAACTCCTCCCAGTCCGGCGGGTCGAGGGGGGTGGTCTCTTCGTGCGGGGACACCGTGCCTTGCCTCCTGGCGGTCTTGCGGCGGTGGTCAGCTGCGGGACGCGGCGGGTGCCCTGGGGGCGGTGCCGACGGATGCCGCGTCCGTCATGAAGGCGGTGAAGCGTTCCGGGTGGTAGAGGGCGTGCATCGGGTGCGGCTGGTCGCCGAGGGAGGCGAGGACGGCCCGGGCGACGGCGGGTGCCTGTGCGAAACCGCCGGTGTTGTGGCCGCCGTTGATGACGAAGAGGCGGCCGTGTGCGGTGGTCTCCGCGTGGTAGATGCCGAGTGACGTGGCGGTCCAGGGACGGACGCAGTACTTGAAGTCGTAGTTGTCGGCGGGCCGTGAGGACGCCGAGCGGTGGGCCTGGTCGGGGAAGAGCCGTTCGATGGTGTCGATGATGCCGAGCCGGATGGCGTCCAGCTGGGACTCGTCGGCGTCGGTGCCGACGCCCGTGTAGCCGTACCCGGACCCGACGATCAGGGTCGGCCGGCCGTCGCCGTCGCGGGCGACCGTCACGTTGGCGTCCTCGGTGACATGGCCCCTGCGGCCGACCTTCAGCGAGTGCGGCAGCCGTGCGTGCTCGTTGCCGATCCGCATCCAGCCGCCCAGGACGCCCTGGATCCGGCCCTCGCAGGGCGAGCCCATGAGCAGGGTCCGGCCGTCGGCTCCGGGCGAGGCGACCACGTGTGCGTCCGCGGGTACGGGCACCGGGCAGTCGAACCCGGTCACGGCTCCCGTGCCGTCGCGCCGGACCCATCGCACCGGGGTGTCCCAGTGGAACACCACGCCGCGTTCCTGGAGGAAGGTGATGAGCCGCTGGGTGAACCGGTGCACGCCGACGGTGAAGCCGGGCACGAGGAACCCGCCGGCCAGGGCGCCCGTCTCGAAGGCGCCGGCCAGTCCCGGGAACTCCCGGACCAGTTGCCCGGGCGTGAGTTCGCGGGCGAGAGCGCCGAGGGCGCGGTGCCGGGCGAGGGCGGCCCGGTGGTGGTCCGGATCGGCGTACAGACGCAGCACACCGTCGGTGAGGACGACGTCCTCGAAGAGGCCGGGGTGCTCCTGGCGCAAGGCGGTCCACTCGTGGAACGCCTCGGCGGTGAAGGCGAAGATGTCCTGGTTGTAGGCGCGGGCCAGCCAGGACGGCACGCGTTCGAACTCCTCGATCCAGGCGCGCTCCGGGGCGGACAGCGGCCGGTCGCCGGCGGCGAGCCAGCCTCCGCGGTCGACGGGCAGCCGGAAGTGCGCCGGCGGACGGCCGTGGAAGTCCTGGTTGTTGTAGCCGTCCATCTCGGTGAACGTGAACATGCGGGCGTCGTCGCCGGCGTGCGTGCAGCCGTACCGGCGCCAGTGCTCGCCGCCGGGGGCCGGGGAGCGGTCGAGGACGGTGACCCGGTAGCCCTCCCGCCACAGGTACAGGGCCGTCACCAGGTTCACGACGCCGGCGCCGATCAGCACGGTCTCGCGGCTGCCCGTGGCGGGTAACCCGGGCTGTGCGGGGGCGTGTTGCAGGGTGAAGCGCCGCTCGAAGCCGCTCAGGGCCGTCGCGATCGAGGCGAGGCCGCCGTCGGGGTGGTTGAACTCGACGAGGTCCCGGGGTGCGGAGCGGCTCGGGGTGCCGGTGACGTACGACAGGTACGTGGTCCCGGGCACGCTTGCGCACCAGTGCCGCAGGAAGGCTTCCGGTGGCCGCCTGGACATGATCAGGCCGCGTGCGCCGTGGGCGGTCACCTCGCGCAGCAGCTCGTCGGCGGGCGCGGTGTCCAGGTCGGGGAGGTGGACGATGTTTCCGCCGCGCAGGAAGTCGGAGTACGCCAGCTCGGAACCGGGGGTGGTGATGATCGTCTTCAACGTTCCGCTTTCCGTAAGAGTGCGTGAATGCCACCGGTGTTGTTCAGGGCTGCTCGTCGGTGAAGGGCAGCGAATGTCGTTGCAGGGAAAGCCTCGGGCCCGACCGGTCGTCAGTGCCGAGACGGACGCCGACCCAGCCTTCGAGGAACGCTTTTTCCAGTTCGCCGGTGGCGGAGAGGCCTACGGACCGCTCCTCTTGCCCGTTCCGTGCCGGAGGCCAGGGGGCCGGGGTGGGGCGGTAGAAGAGGAAGCGGAGTTTTCCGCCGAATTTGGTGACGAGCCGGATAGGGCGGAATCCCGCCCGCATCAGTGATCCGACGCCGTTCGGATTCATCGGCGAGCTGGTGGCGTAGAGGTGCCGGATGTCGAGGGCGGCGACATCGGCGAGGGCCCTGGTATTCATCAGCCGGGCAAGTCCGCGGCCACGCCATTCGGGCAGCACCGCGATGGTGTCCCAGTGCGCGACCCGGGCGTATTCGGAGGGCGGCAGCGCGGTGTCCTTGGCCAGGTTGAAATCCCGGTCGCGCGGAAAGTAGACCATCCGGTAGGCGACCGTGCCGGAGCCGTGCGTCACGCCGTGAGCGAGCCCGCCGTCGGCGAGGCAGTAGGAGATGAACTCGGGCGTGCTGGTCTGGAAGACGTCCGGGTCGGGGAGCGAGGACTTGACGCGCTCCTGGAGGTCCAGCAGCGTGTCGAGGTCCTCGGGGCCGAGGCGTCGGACCTCGAACATCAGCGCTCGCCTCCCGCCGCCGCGACGAATGCCGAGATCAGCGGGTCGGCGAGGTCGCCGGTGTCCTCCACGGGCAGCTCCGGGTGCCACATGACGCCCACCGCCCAGGCCTCGCCGGCGTACTCGATCGCTTCGGCCAGCCGGTCGTCGGAGCGGGCCGTGACCCGCCAGGGGCGACCGTCCGGCGCCAGGGGGCCCAGCCCCTGGTGGTGGTAGGAGGTGACGGTCACGGCGGGCCGGCCGTACGCCGCCGCGACGGCGCTGCCCCCGGTGAGGGTGACGCGGTGCCGCGAGGTCTCCGTCAGGGAAGTCCGGTGGGCGACGCTGCCGCCGTTGACATCCGGAATGTGGGAAATGAGCGGATGGCCCGTGGCGGTGTAGAGAACCTGACAGCCGCGGCAGATACCGAGGACCGGCAGCCCGGCTTCGAGTGCCGCTTCGGCAAGCCGGATTTCGAAGACGTCACGGCCGGGCTGGTACTGGTAGTCCGGCTGTCTCTCGGTACCCGAGCAATGGGCGGGGTCGATGTCCTCACCGCCGGTGAGCAAGAGGCCGTCGAGGTGCGGGAGATACGCATCGGCGAGCTTGTCGTCGACACAGGGAATGACGAGTGGAATACCTCCTGCCCGAATGACGTGATGGACATAACCGGCATGCAGACAATGGCTTTCTATTGCCGATCGAAAGCGCGCGGTGACACCGATCCGCGGTTTCATGCCCTACCCCCGTTGATGACGCGGATTGCAAAGCGCAGACACGCTAACCGATGCCGTTCCGGCCTGCAAGATCAATGATCCGCGAACCAGGTCTTCCGCCACTCGTGAAGAAGGGCGTTTTTCGGTCAGCGGGATAGCCCCGACTCCTGGAAACCGCACTCCTGAACTGGCTCGAATTCGGCGGCGGCATCCGGACACGACCTTTCCGTCCGGCCCTTTTCGATGAGTCGCGGGCGGGCGGGGAGCGCCCGCCGGTGTCCCGCCGCGGCGGGACACACCCCACCCACCGGCCTCGCGCGACCGCTCCCCGTCCCCCTTGACAAGCCGCGACACCCGACGGCACTCTTCCGTTAAGCAGAAAGCAACTTCCACAATGCGGAACAGAGCCGAAGGGAGCGCGGCCCGATGGGATTCGCAGACCAGCGCTTCAACGTCAACCTGTCGATCCTCTTCACGGAACTCCCGCTCCTGGAGCGCCCCGCGGCCGCCGCCGCGGCCGGCTTCACGGCGGTCGAGCTGTGGTGGCCCTGGATCGACTCGCCCACCCCCGAACAGTCGGAGCTCGACGCGCTGCAGAAGGCCGTCGAGGACGCGGGCGTCCAGCTCACGGGCCTCAACTTCTACGCCGGCCGGCTGCCCGGCCCCGACCGTGGCGCCCTGTCGATCCCGGGCGAGGAGTCGGAGAGGTTCCGCGCCAACATCGACGTGGCGGCCGGCTTCGCCGCCGCTCTCGGCTGCAAGGCGCTCAACGCGCTGTACGGCAACCGCGTCGAGGGCGTAGACCCGGCCGAGCAGGACGAGCTCGCCCTGGAGAACCTGGTGCTCGCGGCCCGGGCCGCTGACCGGATCGGCGCGATGCTGCTGATCGAGGCGCTCAACCAGCCCGAGTCACCGTCGTATCCGCTGGTGTCGGCACCGGCCGCGGTCGGCGTCGTCGACAAGGTCAACGACACGACGGGGCTGGGCAACGCCCGCTTCCTCATGGACCTCTACCACCTGTCCATGAACGGCGAGGACCTGCCGCAGGTGATCGAGCGGTACGCCGCGCGGACCGGCCACGTCCAGATCGCCGACAACCCCGGCCGCGGTGCCCCCGGGACGGGCTCGCTGCCCCTCGAAGACCTCCTCGACCAGCTGACCAAGGCGGGTTACGACGGCTGGGTCGGCCTCGAGTACAAGCCGGGCGACCGCCCGAGCACCGAGGCCTTCGACTGGCTGCCCCGCTGACCCCCGTACCGAAAGGCACCCCCACCATGACCACCACCGCCCTTCCCAAGATCGCCTGGATCGGCCTCGGCATCATGGGCTCCCCCATGTCCGAGAACCTCATCAAGGCGGGTTACGACGTCACCGGCTACACGCTGGAGCGGGAGAAGCTCGACCGCCTCGCCGCCGCCGGTGGCACGGCCGCCGGTTCGATCGCCGAGGCCGTGCGGGACGCCGACGTCGTCATCACGATGGTCCCGGCCTCCCCGCAGGTCGAGGCCATCGCCTACGGCCCGGACGGCATCCTGGAGAACGCGAAGTCCGGCGCCCTGCTGATCGACATGTCCTCGATCACCCCGCAGACCTCGGTCGACCTGGCGAAGGCGGCGAAGGACAAGGGCATCCGCGTCCTGGACGCCCCCGTGTCCGGCGGTGAGGCCGGCGCGATCGAGGCCGTGCTGTCCATCATGGTCGGCGGCGAGCAGGCCGACTTCGACCAGGCCGAGCCGATCTTCGAGGCGCTCGGCAAGACCATCGTGCTGTGCGGCCCGCACGGCTCCGGCCAGACCGTGAAGGCCGCCAACCAGCTGATCGTCGCCGTGAACATCCAGGCGTGCGCCGAGGCCGTGGTCTTCCTGGAGAAGTCCGGCGTGGACCTGAAGGCCGCCCTGGACGTCCTGAACGGCGGTCTCGCCGGCTCGACCGTACTGACCCGCAAGAAGGCCAACTTCCTCGGCCGGGACTTCAAGCCGGGCTTCCGGATCGACCTGCACCACAAGGACATGGGCATCGTCACGGACGCCGCCCGCAACGTCGGCGCGGCCCTGCCCGTCGGCGCCGTGGTCGCCCAGCTGGTCGCGTCCCTGCGCGCGCAGGGCGACGGCGACCTGGACCACTCGGCGCTGCTGCGGGCCGTGGAGCGGCTCTCGGGCGCGCAGCTCTGACGCCCTCCGGACCCCCCTGTTGACCCGGGGGTCCCCAAGTCCCCGGGCGGCGTCGCCGCTGACACATGTCCTGTCGCGCCCAAAGGGGCGGCGCCGCCCGGACCCAGCCATGCCCATCACTTCAACAAACTGTTGACGCTCCGATCGCCCCGACCCTAGGCTCCACAAAGCGGAAACATTTTTCCGCTGCCCTCTCGTACGGAAGGTCACGATGTCGCAGCGCGTGCTCACCACCGAGTCCGGCGCCCCCGTCGCCGACAACCAGAACTCCGCCACCGCCGGCGTCGGCGGCCCGCTCCTGCTCCAGGACCAGCACCTGCTGGAGAAGCTCGCGCGCTTCAACCGCGAGCGCATCCCGGAGCGCGTGGTGCACGCCCGCGGCTCGGGCGCCTACGGGCACTTCGAGGTGACCGACGACGTCACGGAGTTCACCCACGCCGACTTCCTCGGCGAGGCCGGGAAGCGGACCGAGGTGTTCCTGCGCTTCTCGACCGTGGCCGACAGCCTCGGCGGCGCGGACGCCGTACGCGACCCGCGCGGTTTCGCGGTCAAGTTCTACACAGCCGAGGGCAATTACGACCTCGTCGGGAACAACACCCCGGTGTTCTTCATCAAGGACCCGGTCAAGTTCCCGGACTTCATCCACTCGCAGAAGCGCGACCCGTTCACGGGCCGTCAGGAGCCGGACAACGTCTGGGACTTCTGGGCGCACTCCCCCGAGGCCACGCACCAGGTGACCTGGCTGATGGGCGACCGCGGCATCCCGGCCTCGTACCGGCACATGAACGGCTACGGCTCGCACACCTACCAGTGGACCAACGCCCGCGGTGAGGCCTTCTTCGTCAAGTACCACTTCAAGACCAACCAGGGCATCCGCTGCCTGAGCAGCGAGCAGGCCGCCGAGCTCGCGGGCAAGGACCCGAACTCCCACCAGACGGACCTGCTCCAGGCCATCGAGCGGGGCGTGCGCCCGTCCTGGACCCTCTACGTCCAGATCATGCCGGCGGCCGAGGCGGCGGAGTACCGCTTCAACCCGTTCGACCTGACCAAGGTCTGGCCGCACGCCGACCACCCGCTGCGGCGCGTGGGCCGGCTGGTGCTGGACCGCAACCCGGACAACGTCTTCGCCGAGGTCGAGCAGGCCGCGTTCTCCCCGAACAACTTCGTGCCGGGCATCGGCCCCTCGCCCGACAAGATGCTCCAGGGCCGCCTGTTCGCCTACGCGGACGCCCACCGCTACCGCCTGGGCGTCAACCACACGCAGCTGGCCGTCAACGCGCCCCGGGCCACGACCGCCGAGAACTACGGCCGGGACGGGCTCATGGCGTCCAACCCCCAGGGCCGGTACGCCAAGAACTACGAGCCGAACTCCTACGACGGCCCGGTGGAGACCGGCCGCCCGCTGTCGGCCCCGCTGGCGGTGACCGGCCACACGGGCACCCACGCGGCGCCCCTCCACACCAAGGACGACGACTTCTTCCAGGCGGGCGAGCTGTACCGGCTGATGTCCGCCGAGGAGAAGTCCCGCCTGGTCGCGAACATCGCCGGCGGCCTCTCGCAGGTCTCCCGCGACGACGTGATCGAGAAGAACCTCGCGCACTTCCACGCCGCCGACCCCGAGTACGGGCGGCGCGTGGAGGAGGCGGTCCGCGCCCTGCGCGAGGACTGAACTCCCTGACCGCGTCCGACCGCCCGGGCGACCCGGATGAGGGGTGGTCGCCCCGGGCACGGACGCGGGCAGGGCGCGGACCGCGGCGGAATGCGAGCCAGTGCGGTGGTGAAGGACCCGGACGGGCTTCTCGACCTGAGGGAAGCCCGTCCCGGACTCCGTCGCACCCGCCGCGGTCCTCACACTCATCGGCCCCGGGGTGCGGAACCAGCCCGGCCGCAGCAGCCTGAAGGCATGGCACATCCAACCGAGCACCCGCATGTCGTGGTCCATCCCCCCGCCCTGGACGGATCCCGCCGGGTCACCCTGGGCGAGGAGCCCCTGGGCGTGGCCACGCACGCCGACGACGTCGCCGAGATCCTGCGACTGGCCGACCTCTACGTCACCGATGTGGCGGAGAGCGACCTCGTCGAGTGGCAGGGCGGCGGCCCGGACGACTGGCCGGGACTGTCGGAGCACCACCAGGCGTGAACACGCCCCGCCCTTCGCGGGCGCGCGTACGGCACCGGTCGTACGCCTCGTACGGAACCCTCAAATGAACCTCTGAACCCGGCCCCGGGGGCTTCAACCGCCCCCGGGGCCGGGCACATTCTCGGCACACGGGACCCGCCGGCACGGGGGCGGCGGGCCCCAGTACGGGGGTGAAGCCATGAGCGACGGTACGGCGGTCCGGCTGGAGCCGCACGAGATCGCACTGCTGGGGGACGGCCCCCGGGCCGCCGTCACCGTCGCCGTGGTGGACCTGTATCTGCGGGGCCTGGTGGAAGCGGACCGGCCGGGGACGGTGCGGGCGGGCGTCGCGGACGCCGTGAGCGCCGAGCGGCCGCCGTCTCCCCTGGCCCAGGAGGTGCACGCCTGTCTCCACGAGCCCGCCGGTCTCCGGACGTTGGCCAAGGACCCGGACGTACGGCTCGCACTGGCTCTGATGCGCATCCCGCTCGCGGATGCCGGCCTGCTGCGCTACCCGCTGCTCGGCCCGACGCGCGGCGCCCGCCGCCATGTGCGGGAGCTGCGGCAGCGCCACCCGCTGCCCGCGAGCAGGCGCGGCCTGACCGACGACGACCGGCTGCTGGCCGTCGCGCTGCACGGCGAGGCGGCCCTGCGGCTGCTGGTGCCGCGCTTCGCCCTGCGGGCGGGTCTGATCCGCCGGGTCGAGGTGGGAGGCAAGGACCTCCTCAAGCACGCGCGCGGTCCGTACGGAGGCAGCAGCGCGGGCCACTCCTACTGCGGCGGGGGCGGAGGCGGCTGCGGGGGCGGAGGCGGGTAGTGAACGCGTGAACGCGACAGGGGCGGTCCGTCCTCCCGGACGGACCGCCCCTGTGCTGCGCGGGTGTCAGACCTTCAGCGTCCTGATCGAGGTCGGTGCGTGACCGGGCTCGGTGGCGAGCTCCTCGAACTCCACGACGTTGCCGATGTCGTTGGTCGTCGACATGGCGATGTTGGTGACGCGCTCCAGGATCGCCTCGACGACGACCGGGACCCGGTGTTCCGCGGCGAGTTTCTTGGCCTGCTCGAACGCGGCGCCCAGCTCGCCCGGGTCGGTCACCCTGATCGCCTTGCAGCCGAGGCCCTCGGCGACCTTGACGTGATCGACCCCGTAGACGCCGAGCTCGGGCGCGTTGATGTTCTCGAACTCCAGGTTGACCTGGAAGTCGATGTCGAACGCCCGCTGCGCCTGGCGGATCAGGCCCAGGTAGGAGTTGTTGACGAGGACGTGGACGTACGGGATCTTGTGCTGCGCGCCGACGGCCAGCTCCTCGATCATGAACTGGAAGTCGTAGTCGCCGGAGAGCGCGACGACGGACCCCTCCGGGTCGGCCTTGGCGACGCCGAGGGCGGCCGGGATGGTCCAGCCGAGCGGACCGGCCTGGCCGCAGTTGATCCAGTGGCGGGGCCGGTACACGTGCAGCATCTGGGCGCCGGCGATCTGCGAGAGGCCGATGGTGGAGACGTACCGGGTCTCCGGTCCGAAGGCCTTGTTCATCTCCTCGTAGACGCGCTGCGGCTTGATCGGGATGTCGTCGAAGTGCGTACGGCGCTGGAGGGCCGCCTTGCGCTCCTGCGCCGAGGCCGCCCAGGCGGAGCGGTCGGGCAGCTTGCCGGCCGCCTTCAGCTCGCGCGCCACCTCGACGAACAGCTCCAGCGCGGCCCTGGCGTCGGAGGCGATCCCGTAGTCGGGGGCGAAGATCCTGCCGATCTGGGTGGGCTCGATGTCGACGTGCACGAACGTCCGTCCGGCCGTGTAGACGTCGAGTTTGCCGGTGTGGCGGTTGGCCCAGCGGTTGCCGATGCCGAGGACGAAGTCGGACTCCAGGAAGGTCGCGTTGCCGTAGCGGTGCGAGGTCTGCAGGCCGACCATGCCGGCGTTCAGCTCGTGGTCGTCGGGCAGGACGCCCCAGCCCATGAGGGTGGGGACGACCGGGGTGCCGGTCAACTCGGCGAATTCCACGAGCAGTTCGGCGGCATCGGCGTTGATGACACCGCCGCCCGCGACGATCAGCGGTCGCTCGGAGGCGTTCAGCATGCTGATCGCCTTCTCGATCTGGGCGCGGGTCGCGGCGGGCTTGTAGACCGGGAGCGGCTCGTACGTCTCCGGGTCGAACTCGATCTCCGTGAGCTGGACGTCGATCGGCAGGTCGATGAGAACCGGGCCGGGGCGGGCGGAGCGCATCAGATGGAAGGCCTGCTGGAAGACGCCCGGGACCTGCGCGGCCTCCAGCACGGTCACGGCCATCTTGGTGACCGGCTTGGCGATCGAGGCGATGTCGACGGCCTGGAAGTCCTCTTTGTGGATCACGGCCGTCGGGGCCTGGCCGGTGATGCACAGGATCGGGACGGAGTCGCCGGTCGCGGAGTACAGGCCCGTGATCATGTCGGTGCCGGCCGGGCCGGAGGTGCCGATGCAGACGCCGATGTTGCCGGCGCGGGCGCGGGTGTAGCCCTCGGCCATGTGCGACGCGCCCTCCACGTGGCGGGCGAGGGTGTGGTGGATGCCGCCGGAGGCTTTGAGCGCCGCGTAGAAGGGGTTGATCGCCGCGCCCGGGACACCGAACGCGTCGGTGACGCCCTCCCGCTTGAGGATCTCAACTGCCGCGCGGGCAGCGGTCATTCGAGCCATCGAGTACTCCTGCTTCGGCTGTCGGATTCGCACTCCCGTCGCGCCCCGCGGTGAGCTCTTCCGTATTATGGAAAGTAACTTCTACTATCTGGAATGAATGTATGCGGGGCGGGCGAAGGGCGTCAAGAGACGGGCAAGCGGCGGACAGGCAGGGGTTCGGCAGCGCACGATGGACGCGCTGTCCCGATGTGACGCCGTACGGGAGTGGTCATGGCCGAGAGCGTGCCGGTGCGCTGTCCGTCCTGCCGACGGGAGCACCGCTTCACGGCCCCGTCGTACCCGTGCGTCTGCGGAGCGCCCGTCGCCCCGCGGCTCGACCGGAACGGCACGGTGACGCCCGTCTCCCATCGCGTCTGGCAGGACGACTGGGTGACGGTTCGGTGCGAGTGCTGCGGCCGACGCGGCGAGTGGCCACGGCCGGAGGTGGGATGCCCGTGCGGGGCGGTCCTGCGGGTGCCGGTGACGGAGGAGCGGGGCGCGGTCGGCCCGGGCGGTTCGACGGGCCGGGGCCCGGAAGGGGACGAGCGTCTCAGGCCTGACGGCAGGACCGTCGACCAGGACACGGCGGCCGCCGAGGGCCTCACGCCGGGCGGCACGACCGGCCAGGACAGGGCGACCGACGGCGGTCCCGGCTCTGAGCGGGACCTCACTGTCGACGCCGGCGCCGAGGTCGGCCGGGAGGCCGTGCCGGGCCCGGGCAAGGCGACCGGGCCGCGCGGTGCGGCAGCCCCCGGCGAGCGGGCCTTCGCCTCGGGCGCCTCCGAGCGGACCGCCGCCTCATCGGACGCCGAGCGACCCCCTGCCTCGGCCGGCGCCGGGCGACCCCCTGCCCCTTCCGACGCCGATGCCGGGGCCGATGCCCCCGGCAGTGCCGGGGGCGCGCGGCCGCCCTTCCGTTCCGTGACCATCCGTACCGCGCTCGACGCCGTCACCGCCGCCGCGCTGTATCTGCGCTGGCTCGGCTACCCGGGCGTCCGGCGTGCGGACCAGCGCCCGCCGTCCGGGATCGGTCTCGCCGCACGCGGTGTCGTCGCGCTGGTCGACCCGTGCGTGCGCCCGGCGACCCTGCGGGACGTGGAGTGCCTGTGGCTGACGGCCATGACGGAGTCGGCGGACTGCCTCTGCTTCTCCCTCGCCGGGTACGCGGACGACGCCCGGGCCCGCGCCGACGCCCTCGGCATCCCCCTGTTCGTCCTCGACCTCACCGGCACTCCGCGGCCGGTGAACGCCCCGGCCGGCGCTCTGACGGGTCCCGGTCGTGCTCCTGGTCCGTGAGCGCCGCCGCGGTGACGCGGGCGAAGGCCTCCGGGTTGTCCAGCATGATGTTGTGTCCGCAGTCCGGGACCGCGACGACGGACACCCCGGACGCGGTGAGTGCGTCGGTGCCCGGCAGCGGGCCGTCGGCCTCGGGCCGCAGGAAGGTACGGGGGATCTTCAGGTCCAGCAGGAGTTCGCGCATGGTCGGGACGGTGCCGCGGACGAGGTGGACCGCGCTGCGGTGCAGGGCTTCCCGGCCGGCCAGACGCATCGTGGACCACCAGTGGGGGCCGACCCGGTCACGGACCTCTTCCCACCCGCCCGCCAGGAACTGCTGCTCGGTGTAGGCGGCGATCCCGCTGCTGCCCGACGATCCGGGGGCGCGCGGTATCGGGTCGAGGTTGGCGTCGACCAGGACCAGACGGGAGACCAGGCGGGGGTGCCGGGCGGCCAGGACGACGGCCACCGAGCCGCCCATGCTGTGCGCGATCAGCTCCGCCCCGGTGACGCCGGCGGCGGTGAGCGCCTCGGCGAGGGCGTCGGCGTGTGCTTCCAGGGTGTAGTCGAAGCCCACCGGCCGGTCGCTGATGCCGTGCCCCAGCAGATCGATCAGCAGCGACCGGTGGCCGGCCAGCAGTGGATGGACCGCGACCTGAGTGAAGTAGGCGGGCGACGTGGCGCCCAGGCCGTGCACGTAGACGCGTGGCGGTTCCCGTCCCGGCAGTTCGACCCAGCGGATCCGATCGCCCTCGGGCGTCACGGCGGCGTCGCGCACAGTCTGCTCCCCCTCGCGGTTCAAGCCGGTGTGGAGGAACGAGAGTAGCCACCGGGTCCCGGCGTGCACCGCGCCGCATACTCGTCCCATGCGTATCCGCCCCGCGACCGCCGCCGAACTCCCCGGCCTCCAGGACATCGAACGTGCCGCCGGTGCCCCCTTCCGCGACCTCGGCATGCCGGAGATCGCCGACGACGAACCGCCCGCGCTCGACGTACTGGAGCGCTACCGCGGGGCGGGCCGCTGCTGGGTCGCGGCGGACGAGCTGGACCACCCGGCCGCGTACCTCATCGCCGAACCCGTGGACGGCGCCCTGCACATCGAGCAGGTCTCGGTCCATCCGCGCGCCGCGCGCCGGGGCGTGGGCCGGCAACTCCTCGCGTACGCCGCCGACCGCGCCCGCGAGGAGGGCCTGTCGGCCCTGACACTGACCACCTTCGCGGAGGTGCCGTGGAACGCCCCCTACTACGCCCGCCTCGGCTTCCGCACCCTGTCCGAGGCGGACCTCACCCCCGGCCTGCGCGGGATCCGCGCGACGGAGGCCGAACACGGCCTGGACCGCCGGCCCCGCGTGTGCATGCGGGCACCACTGTGACCGGGCCGCGGAAATCCGCGCGCGGCCCGGCCGCGCCGCTGCCACGATGCGCACCATGGGCGACATCGGACCCGGCACGATCGTCGTGCGCCGCGCCGAGCCGTCGGACCACACGGCACTGACCGGGACCGCTCTTCTATCCCTGCCCGCCCGCGAACCTCTCCCGCAGTTCCACCTTGCGCACCTTCCCGGACACCGTCATCGGGAACGAGTCGAGGAGCTGAAGCCCGGTCGGGATCTTGTAGTGGGCCAGGCGGCCCTGACAGAAGGTCTGGAGTTCGTCCAGGGTGAGCGGGTCGGCGGGGTCCAGGGGGATGACGCAGGCGAGGACCTCCTCGCCGTAGTGGTCGTGCGGGACGCCCACGACCTGGACGTCCTGGATCTTGGGGTGGGCGTAGAGGAACTCCTCGATCTCGCGGGGGTAGATGTTCTCCCCACCCCGGATGATCATGTCCTTGATGCGGCCGACGATCTCGACGTAGCCGTCCTCGCGCATCACGGCGAGGTCGCCGGTGTGCATCCAGCGGCCCGCGTCGACGGCCTCGGCGGTCTTCTCCGGCTCGTTCCAGTAGCCGAGCATCACGCTGTAGCCGCGGGTGCACAACTCGCCCGCCGTGCCGCGCGGTTGCGTGACTCCCGTCGCCGGGTCGACGACCTTCACCTCGATGTGCGGCAGGACCCGGCCGACCGTGCCGGTGCGGTGCTCCAGGTCGTCGTCCATCCGGGTCTGGAGGGAGACCGGGGACGTCTCGGTCATGCCGTAGCAGATGGAGACCTGCTGCATGTGCATCTCGGCGACCACCCGCTTCATCACCTCCACCGGGCAGGGCGAGCCCGCCATGATGCCGGTGCGCAGGGAGGAGAGGTCGTAGGAGGCGAAGCCGGGGAGGTTCAGCTCCGCGATGAACATGGTCGGGACGCCGTAGAGGGAGGTGCAGCGCTCCTGCTGGACCGCCTCCAGCGTGGCCTTCGGGTCGAAGGACGGGGCCGGGATCACCATGCAGGCGCCGTGCGAGGTGGCGGCGAGGTTGCCCATGACCATGCCGAAGCAGTGGTAGTAGGGCACCGGGATGCAGATCCGGTCCTGCTCGGTGTAGGCGATCAACTCGCCCACGAAGTAACCGTTGTTGAGGATGTTGTGGTGGGAGAGGGTGGCCCCCTTGGGGAAGCCCGTCGTGCCCGAGGTGTACTGGATGTTGATCGGGTCGTCGCAGGACAGGCCGTCGTCCGTGATCCGGGCGCCGGGAGTCCCCCGCCCCAGCAGCGCGTCCCAGCTCGGGTCGCCGAAATGGACGACCTCGCGCAACTCGGGGCACCTGCCCCGCACTTGGCCGACCATCGCCCGGTAGTCGCTCGTCTTGTGGCTGAGGGAGGCGAACAGGAAGGAGATCTGGGCCTGCTTGAGGACGTACTCGACCTCGTGCGTGCGGTAGGCCGGATTGATGTTCACCATGATCGCGCCGATGCGGGCGGTGGCGTACTGGACCAGGACCCACTCGGGACAGTTGACCGCCCAGATGCCCACCCGGTCGCCCTTGACGACCCCGGAGGCGAGGAGCGCCGAGGCCAGCTCGTCGACGGCCGCGCCGAACTGCGCGTACGTCCAGCGCCGCCCGGACTCCACGTCGACCAGCGCCTCACGGTCCGGCCAGGTGGCCACGGCCCGGTCCAGGTTGGCCCCGATGGTGTCGCCGAGCAGAGCCGTATCGCCGGTTCCATGACTGTACGAGATCACCGGAAGTCCTCCTCGCGGTACTCGGCGTCCGACCCGGCCGCCGTGGCCTCACGCAGCTCGATGCGGCGGATCTTGCCCGAGACGGTCTTGGGCAGGTCGCCGAACTCCAGGCGGCGGATGCGCTTGTAGGGGGCCAGGGCCTCCCGGGAGTGCTCGAACAGCACCTTCGCGGTGTCGGGGCCCGGCTCCCAGCCCGCCGCCAGGACGACGTACGCCTTCGGCACCGCGAGCCGCAGCTCGTCCGGCGCGGGCACGACGGCCGCCTCGGCCACCGCCTCGTGCTCCAGCAGCGCGCTCTCCAGCTCGAAGGGGCTGATCTTGTAGTCGGACGCCTTGAAGACGTCGTCCGCGCGGCCGACGTAGGTGATGTAGCCGTCCTCGTCCCGCGCGCCGATGTCGCCCGTGCGGTAGTAGCCGCCGGCCATCGCCTCCGCCGTGCGGTCCGCGTCGCCGTGGTAGCCGGTCATCAGGCCGACGGGGCGGTCCGACAGGTCGAGTGCGATCTCGCCCTCGCGCGCGCCCGGCGCACCCGAGACGGGGTCCAGCAGCTCGACGCGGTAGCCGGGGCTCGGCCGGCCCATCGAGCCGGTCTTGAGCGGCTGGCCGGGGCTGTTGGCGACCTGCACGGCCGTCTCGGTCTGGCCGAAGCCGTCCCGGATGGTGACGCCCCAGGACCGGCGGACCTGCTCGATGACCTCCGGGTTGAGCGGCTCACCGGCGGCGACGACCTCGCGCGGCGGGGTGCGCAGCTGCGTCAGGTCGGCCTGGATGAGCATGCGCCAGACGGTGGGCGGGGCGCAGAAGGTGGTGACCTGGGCCCGGTCCATCTCGGACATGAGCCGGGCGGCGTCGAAACGCGTGTAGTTGTGCAGGAAGACGGTCGCCTCGGCGTTCCAGGGGGCGAAGAGGTTGGACCAGGCGTGCTTGGCCCATCCGGGTGAGGAGATGTTCAGATGCACGTCGCCGGGCTTGAGGCCGATCCAGTACATGGTCGACAGGTGCCCGATCGGGTACGAGGTGTGGGTGTGCTCGACGAGTTTGGGCCGGGCGGTGGTGCCCGAGGTGAAGTACAGCATCAGCGGGTCGTCGGCCCGGGTCGGGGCGTCCGGCGTGAAGCCGGACGGGGCGCCGTGGGCGTCCTCCAGCGGCAGCCAGCCCTCGGGCACGGCTCCCGGGGCTCCCGCGGCGATGCGCGTGTAGTCGCCGGGGACCTCGGCGAACTTGCCCGCGTCCTCACAGCGCGCGATGACGTGCCGGACCCGGCCGCGCTCGACGCGGTCGCGCAGGTCGGCGGGGCCGAGCAGCGGGGTGGCCGGGATGACCACCGCGCGCAGTTTCATCGCCGCGAGCGCGGTGATCCACAGTTCGGCCTGGTTGCCGAGCATCACGAGGATCCGGTCCTCGGCGCGCACGCCCCGGGCGCGCAGCCAGTTGGCGAACCGGTCGGAGAGCACGGACATCTCCGCGAACGACAGCCGGGTCTCGTGGCCGTCCTCCTCGACGATGTGCAGCGCGACGCGGTCGTTGCCGTGCGCGAT
Organism: Streptomyces afghaniensis; assembly: GCF_044327915.1. Taxonomy (NCBI): domain Bacteria; kingdom Bacillati; phylum Actinomycetota; class Actinomycetes; order Kitasatosporales; family Streptomycetaceae; genus Streptomyces; species Streptomyces afghaniensis. Next base: position 774,049 of record NZ_JBIRGJ010000001.1, on the reverse strand, counting down.
CTCGTCGAACCAGTCGAGCGCCCAGTTGAAGGAGTCGGGACGGGGCCAGCGGAAGCCCTCATAGGCCGTGCCGTAGTCCTCGCGGTGCTCCAGCAGGAAGTCCCGCGCGCTGCGGAAGGCCTCCGTCGCCGATGTCATGTGTCCTCCTTGGTACCGGACCATTGCCGGGCGGCTCCGAGCCATCGTGTAATCCGTGATGCAGGTCTCACTACCCCCGAACGGGGGGTGCGCCCGCGCAGGAGCCGTAATGAAGGGGCGAACAGGTGACAGCAGACGCGTCCGACGCGCTCGAGATACGCAACGCGCTGCTCCGGCTGCGGCGCGCCACCGGCCTTCCGGTCGCCTTCGGCGGCCTGATGGAGGCCGGGCAGCGGATGCGCATCAGCGAACTGAGCGGCACGGCGACGCACGCCCTGCGGTCGCTGGTCGTGACGTCCGGGAACGGGCTGGGCGGCAAGACGCTGGTGCTGGCCCGGCCGTGCGTGGTGACGGACTACTCGGTGTCGCGGCAGATCAGCCACGAGTACGACGCCCCGGTGGCGGTGGAGGGGCTGCGCTCGGTGCTGGCCGTGCCGGTGGTGGTGCGGCACTCGGTGCGCGGGGTGCTGTACGGGGCGCTGCGGACGGCCCTGCCGCTGGGCGGGCGCATGCTGGACGAGGCCGTCGAGGCGGCACGGGACGTGGAGCGGGCGCTGGTCGTGCGGGAGGAGGCCCGCACGCTCGCCGCGGAGGGCGCGGCCGGCGCGGGGCGGGAACAGGTGCGGGAGGCGCACGCGGCCCTGCGGGCGCTGGCCCCGAAGATCGCGGATCCGGAGCTGCGGGCCGAGCTGCTCGACGCGTGTGCCCTGCTGACGTCCGACACCACACCGTCGGACCGGGTCCGGCTCACGCCCCGCGAGGTGGACGTGCTGGCATGCGTCGCCGCGGGGGCCACGAACGCGGTCACGGCCGAGCGGCTGGGCGTGACGCCCGAGACCGTCAAGGGGTATCTGCGGTCGGCCATGCGGAAGCTGCGGGCCCGGACCCGGGGCGAGGCCGTGGTCGCGGCGCGCCGGGCGGGATGGTTGCCGTAGGTTTGTGATGTTTTCCGTTGCCCCTGCTGTTCGATATGCCGACGGGTTCCCGACCGGGCGCCACCGCCGTGTTCCGCCGCATTCGGGAGACCGATGAATTCACGCGCGGACCTCCGCTGTTATTTCCCTCACCACACCGTCCGTCCGAAATTCAAAGAGCTGTTGCCTAATATTGGCCAGGACACGCCACACGGAGGGGAGCGGTGACCGTGCCACGGGACTTCCAGGAGCCTCCCAGGAGCCGCCCCGACGTGGTCATCGGCCGGGAGGACCTGTTCACGTCGGCGCGTGAACAGCTCGGCCGAGGCGGAAGTGTGCTGCTCCACGGCCCCGCGGGAATTGGAAAGTCGACGGTCCTGCGGGCGCTGGCCGCCGATTACGGCGGTGCGGCCCGGACCGTGTTGCGCTGCTCGGCCACCGAGTCCGAATCCCACCTGCCGTTCCTGGCGCTGGCCGATCTGTTCGGCCTGGTCCTGGACGAGGTCTCCGGTGCGCTGCCCGCCGCCCAGCGCACCGCCCTGGAGTCCGCGCTCACCGGGCGCGGCGAGTCCACCCTCCAGCGCGACGGGCTCGCGCTGCGCCTGGCCGTGCTGTCGGCGCTGCGTACCCTCGCCGCCAAGGGCCCGGTGCTGGTCGTCGCCGACGACCTCCAGTGGCTGGATGCGGCCAGTGCCGAGCTGCTCGGTTTCGCCGCCCGCCGGCTGGGCGACACGCCCGTGCAGATGCTGTGCGCGGTGCGGACCGAGGGCCAGGAGTACGACCGGCATCTACGCGCGTCTCCGCCCGACACGCTCGCCGTCCGGCTGGGCCCGCTGTCCCGTGCGCAGGTCTCCGCACTGCTCGACCACCGCGGCTACACGCCCCTGTCCCGCTCCACGGTCCGCGACATCCACCGCACCAGCGGCGGCAACCCCCTCTTCGCGCTGGAACTGGGCCGCGCCCTCGCCGAGAGCCCCACCCGGCCCCGGCCCGGCGAGCCGCTGCCCGTGCCCACCTCGCTGCGGGCGCTGGTGCTGAGCCGGCTGGAGATGCTGTCGGAGGAGGCGCGCCGCACCCTGCTCGTGGCCAGCGCCGGTGCCCGTCCCACGCTGGCGCTGCTGCACGCGGCCGGCCGGGAGCACGCCGAGGCCGAGACCGCCCAGGCCGCGTCCCTGGGGCTGCTGGCGACCGAGGGGGAGGGTCCCGCCGTACGGTTCGCGCATCCGCTGATCTCGGCCGCGCTGTACGCGGAGGCCCCGGCGCACGAGCGGCGGGCCGTGCACGCCGCGCTGTCCACGGCGGCCTCCGATCCGATCGAGCGGGCCCGCCATCTGGCCCTGGCGACCACGGGCACCGACCCGGAGGTGGCGGCCCGGCTCGCGGAGGCCGCCGCGCTGGCCCGGGACCGCGGGGCGCCGTCGGTCGCCGCCTCGCTCGGGCTGCTCGCGGCGCGGCACACCCCGGCGGACAGTGCGCCCGGCCCGGACGAGCGGCGGCTGCAGGCCGCGGAGGACGCGATCACCGCCGGCGAGGCCGATCTCGCCCGGGACATCGCCCGGGACGTGCTGACCCGGGCCACCGTGCCCGCGGAGCGGGTGCGGGCGTGGATGGTGGTCATCGAGGCGGCGGGGCAGGCGCTCGGCGACGTCGACGCCGTCTTCCCGCAGGTCCTGGCCGACGCGGGCGACGACCCGCGGCTGCTCGCCCTGGTCCACTACCAGCTGGCCTGGCGCGGCCTGGTCGTGGAGGGCGACTTCGCCGAGGCCCGGCAGGAGGCCGCGCACGCGGCGGCGCTGGCCGCCCGCGGCGAGGACCGGCGCACCGAGCTGATGGCGCTGTCCTTCCAGGCCTCCACCGAGACCCTGATGGGCCACCCGGACGCCCCCGCGACCGTCAAACGCGCACTGAAGGAGCCGCAGGACCCGTATGTGGCCTGCCATCACAACGGCGCCGGCTCGGCCCGGTTCCGCTGGCTGATCATGAGCGACCAGCTGCCCGAGGCGCGGGCGACCATCACCGCGCTGCTGCGCGAGGTGCGCAGACGCGGCATGGTCGAGAGCGAGGTGCACTTCCTGCGCTTCCTCGCCGACACGGAACTGCGCTCCGGGCACTGCGGCCGGGCCCTGGACCTGGCCCGGGAGAGTCTGCGGCTCGCCCGGGACGCCGGGATCGGCGAGGGTGCCTCCGCCATGCTCGCCTCCCTCGCGGAGGCCTCCGCCGGGGACGTCGACCGGGCGCTGGCCCTCGCCCGTGAGGCGGCCGACCACGCCGAGGTCGACGGCGACCAGATGTACCTGTCCCGCGCCCTGGCGGCCCTGGGCTACGCCCAGTTGGTGTCCGGGGACCCGGCGGCCGCGGTCCGTTCGCTGCGCCGGGTGCGCGAGCTGGAGCAGGGCCTCGGCATCAACGACCCGGCGCGCGGCCGCTGGCACGGCGATCTCGCCGAGGCCCTGGTCCGCATCGGCGAACCGGGCGAGGCCCAGGACGTCATCGACACGGCACGGGTGCACGCGCTGCGCCTGGGCCGGGAGAGCGTGCTGGCCGTCCTCGACCGGGCCGAGGCGCTGGTGCGGGCGGCACGCGGCGAACACGAGGCGGCCCTGGTCCGGCTGACGTCCGTTCAGGACCGGCTCGGCAGGCTGGGCTACGGCCTGGAGGAGGCCCGGGCGGCCTTCGCGCTGGCCCGGCTGCGCACCCAGGCCGCGGGTGTCGCCCGCACCGGCGGGACTCCCCCGTCGGGACCGGCGTCGTACGACGAGGCAGCCCGGCTGTTCCGGCGCTGCCGGGCGCTGCCCTGGCTGCGACAGGTCGACGCGGCCGCCGCTGCCGGTCCCGCGGCGGTGGAGCCCGCCTCCGTCGCACCGCCCGTCGCGCTCGACGCGCTGGAGGGCCTCGCGTCGATGGAGCGTCAGGTCGCCTCACTGGTGATGGAGGGCGCGACCAACCGGGAGATCGCGGGCCGTCTGTTCATCAGCGTCAAGACCGTCGAGGCGACCCTGACCCGGGTCTACCGGAAGCTGGGGATCCGTTCCCGGGTGGACATCGTCCGGCTGGCGGCGGGCCGCCGCACGACCTGACCCACCCGCGTCCACCAGGGTCTGTCGGGCCCGACCGAGGGTTTTCCCTGCCCAACTCCCTTAGGGGGTTCCCTCATTGGGGGCCCGGCCTGCCGGGCTCTAGCTTTGTCGCGTGCCGCTCGCCGGGCACACGGAGATCCGAACAACGGCGTCAGGGTCACCGTGCACCACCACCCGCGCGACCCCCCACCGGCAACTCCCCGAGGAGACGCATGTTCGGGTTCAACCGTGTCAGGAAAGCCGCCGCCGTCGCCACGGCGACCGCTGCCGCCGCCGCGACCGCACTGCTCGCCGCTCCCTCCGCCGTCGCCGCGCCCCAGCCGATCGTCGGCGGTACGACGACCACGACGACCGCGTACCCGTTCGTCATGCAGATCACGGACGCCTCGCAGAACCAGTTCTGCGGCGGCACGCTGGTCTCGCCCACCAAGGTCGTCACCGCTGCCCACTGCATGGTCGGCGAGACCGCCGGCAGCGTGCGCGTCGTCGGCGGCCGCACCTACCTCAACGGCACCAACGGCACGGTCAGCAGAGTCAGCAAGATATGGGTCCACCCGAGCTACACCGACGCCACCAACGGCGACGACGTGGCCGTGCTGACGCTGTCGACGTCGATGCCGTACACCACGGCGAAGTACGTCTCGTCCTCGCAGACCTCGTTGTACGCGGCCGGCACCACGGCCCGCATCCTCGGCTGGGGCACCACTTCCTCGGGCGGCAGCTCCTCCAACCAGCTGCGCACCGCGACCGTACCGACCGTGTCCGACTCCAGCTGCGCGAGCTCCTACGGCTCCGACTTCGTGCAGAGCGACATGGTGTGCGCCGGAAAGACCTCCGGCGGCGTGGACACCTGCCAGGGCGACAGCGGCGGCCCCCTGCTCATCGGGGGCGTCCTGGCAGGCATCACTTCCTGGGGCGAGGGCTGCGCCCAGGCCGGTTACCCGGGTGTCTACACCCGGCTGACCACCTTCTCCAACCTGGTCACGACGCAGATCAACTCGTAACCGGGCAGAGCTCCTGAGCACCCCTCAGGTGAAATACCAGGGGGCGTTGCGGGCCTCCACGAGCGGCCCGCAACGCCCCCTTTCCATGCGTGGGGCCGGCCCTGCCGTCATGCGCCGCGTACGGCACCGAAGCGGATGTCGTACGAGGACTCCGGGTGCATGATCCGCAGCATCCGCTCCCCCTCGGCGACGACCTGGTCCCGCTGCGCCCCGGTGAGGCGGGCGAAGGGTTCGATGACGAGCGCGTGCTCGTCCAGTCGCCACAGACCCGCGAGGAACCCGTCGACGAGGAGGGTGCGATGGGCGATGTTGCCCTGCCAGGCGCGGCCCCGGTACTCGGGCGGGACGACGCGGGTGCGGTCGGCGTGGGAGAGCAGCAGGTTGTCGAACTCGGGCAGGAAGCGCGGCGGGGCCGGGGTGTCCGGGTCGGGGCGGGGCGCGTCCGGCAGGTCGAAGAGCTCGGCGCCGCTTTCGTCCCGGAAGGTGACCAGTCGCGGGCGGAGACGTTCGAAGGCGTCGCGCAGGCGGGTCAGTCCGGCCCAGGTCTGCATGTCCCGCACGGAGGCCGGACCGAAGGCGGCGAGGTAGCGCAGCACGACCGCGTCGGGCGTGGCGGCCGGTCCGGAGGGGCGGCCGAGCCAGTGCTCGGCGGTGGTCAGACTGACCTGCCCGCTCCGGCCCCACAGGCCGCGCGGGGTCACCTGCACGAGCGGCAGCCGGCACCGGGCGGCGACGGACAGGGCCTGCGGGTCGGCGTCGGGCCACTCCTGGAGCAGGGCCTCGCGCAGCTGCTTCATGGTGCGGGGCTCGGTCTCGACGAGGTCGCGGGCGAGGGCGGCGAGCCGGTCCAGGTCGACACCGGCGAGTCCCGTGCGGAAGTTCGTCAGCTCCCGGTCCCGGGCGGGCTGCACCAGCGGACGCAGCGTGAGGCAGTCGTCCGCGGTGTGGGTGTGGATGGTGGAGCGCATCGTGACGATCCGGACGACCTCGCGGTCGGCCATCAGCCGGGACAGCGCCTCGGGGGCGAAACCGTCGAGGCGGGCGGCGAGCGCGTAGTACGGAGGTTTGACGTTCTGCGCCTGGAGGCCGACCAGGTGCTCGACGGCCGCGGCGGCGGAGATCCCGGCCGGGCGCAGGAGCAGCTGCCGGTCGAGGGTGGCGCGGTTGAGGGCCCGGGTGCCGAGGCGGGGTGCCGTGACGCTCCGCTGGGTGTTCGTCATGGGAGCACGGTAGCGACAGTCGCGGACAGGTTCTGGCCGCGATTGTCGTGCCGGTCGTGGTCCGCGACGGTCAGAAGCGGATGAGGGACTTGAGGGCGCTGCGGTCGGCCATCGCGCGGTAGGCGTCCGGGATCTGGTCGACGGTGAAGCTCTGGTCGAAGACGCGGCCCGGTTCGATGGTGCCGTCCAGGACGTCCGGCAGCAGCTCCTCGATGTAGGCGCGGGCCGGGCTCGCGCCGCCGGTGAGCGTGATGTTCCGCATGATCGTGGACGGGCCGAGGGGGCCTTCCTCGTACTGCGGAACGCCCAGCCGGCTGATGGTGCCGCCGTCCACGACCGCCGCGAGGGCGGTCTGGAGCGCCTGGAGGGTGCCGACGGCCTCGATGACCTTGTCCACACCGTCGCCGCCGGTCAGCTCGCGGACGCGGGCGACGCCCTCCTCACCGCGCTCGGCGACCACGTCGGTGGCGCCGAACTCGCGGCCCAGGTCGGTGCGGGCCCGGTGCCGGCCCATCAGGACGATCCGCTCGGCGCCCAGCCGCCCGGCGGCGATGACCGCGCACAGGCCCACCGCGCCGTCCCCGACGACCAGGACCGAGTCGCCGCGGCCGACGCCCGCGGTGACGGCGCCGTGGTGGCCGGTGCCCATCACGTCCGAGAGCGTCAGCAGCGAGGGCAGCAGCGCGGAGTCGGCGTCGACGGGCAGCTTGACCAGGGTGCCGTCGGCCTGGGGGACGCGCACCGCCTCGCCCTGGGCGCCGTCCACGCCGTCGAAGCCGTACCGGCCGCCCTGCCGGCACGAGAAGTGCAGGCCCCTGGCGCAGTAGTCGCAGGTGTTGTCGCAGTACGTGAACGGAGCGACGACCAGGTCACCGGCCTGCAGGACGGACACCTCCGAGCCGGTCTCCTCGACCACGCCGAGGAACTCGTGTCCCATCGGGCGGCCGGTGCCGGCGGCGGGCAGGGACTTGTAGGGCCACAGGTCGCTGCCGCACACGCACGACAGGACGGTGCGCACGACGGCGTCGGTTGGCTGCTGGATCTTCGGGTCGGGCCGGTGTTCCGTCCGGACGTCGCCGGCGCCGTACATCATGGCTGCGCGCACGGAGTTCTCCTCTTCTCGCAGGTTCGTCGACGTCACCCACCGTGCTCTCCTGCGTGCCCGCCAGGGAGACCGGGCGCTGCCGGGGGGTGCACAGCGGTGGGTACGACAGGGCCCCCCTCGCGGATACCGCCCTGGTGGCAGCGTTGCGACACTGGCTTCCATGGCAGCCGAGCAGCACACCACCGGTGACGAACTGGGGCGCTTCCTGCGCGCCCGCCGCACCCAGACCAGCCCCGAGAGCGTCGGCTTCACCCCGGGCGCGGGCGTACGCCGCACGCCCGGACTGCGCCGCGAGGAGCTGGCCTCCCTCGCCGGGGTCAGCATCGACTACTACGTCCGCATGGAACGCGGCAAGGAGACCCGGCCGAGCCCAGGCGTGGTCGACGCCCTCGCCCGCGCACTGCGCCTCGACGACGAGGAACACCACCACCTGCGCGAACTCGCCGCCCGGGCCGCCAACTACGCTCCCGAACCCCCTCCCCCGCCCAGCCGGACCGTCCGGCCGCACCTGAAGCTGCTCCTGGAGACGATGCGGCCGAACCCCGCCTACATCGTCAGCCGCAGCATGGACCTGCTCGCCTGGAACCCCGGCGGCCTCGCCCTGTACGCCGGGCTCGCCGACTGGCCCGCCAGACAGCGCAACCTCGCCCGCTACCTCTTCCTGCACCCCGCGGCCCGGGAGCTGTTCCCCGACTGGGAGCCCCTGGTGCGCGCGTGCGTGGCCCGGCTGCGCGCCCAGGCCGGCACCAGCCCCGACGCCCCCGACCTGGCCGGCCTCGTCGGCGAACTGGTGCTCAAGAGCCCCGACTTCGCCAAGCTGTGGGATCGCTACGAGGTCGTCGGCCGCAAGAACGTCCAGAAGACCTTCCACCACCCCGAGGTCGGCGTCCTGACCCTCAGGGGCCAGAACATGCACCTCGAAGGCACGCCCGGTCAGCGTCTCTGTGTCTACACCGCCGAACCCGGCAGCCCCGACCACAACGCGATGCTCCTGCTCGGCCTGAGCGAACCCGGCCCGCCGGGCGCCCCGACGCGACGACCGGCCGGCAACGCCCCGCACAGTCCTGACGCGAAGCCCCTGCCTGCTGTCTGTCGTCCGGGCTCACGCGCCGGGTCCCGGGTCCGGCCGGACGGCTGACGTGATTCCGGCGCGGGCCGCTTCGAGCTGGGCGGCGAACGCGATGCCGAGGAAGAGCGCGACGGCGGTGAGGTTGGCCCACAGCAGCAGGGCGATGAAGGCGATGAGCGGTCCGTACACGGCGCCGAAGGCACCGCTCTCCTCGACGTACAGCGCGAGCAGCCAGGTGGCCGACACCCACAGCAGCAGATGCACGGCCGAGCCGAAGGCGAGCCAGGTGTAGCCGGGCTGGACGCGGCGGGGCGACCAGCGGAAGATCACGGCGGAGGCCACCCAGGCCAGTGCGAGCCCCACCGGGATGTCCAGCACACCCCACCACTGCGACCCGCTGTCCTCCCAGCCGGCCGAGTCCGCCACGGCGTCGCCCACGGCCTCACCGGCGACCAGTACGACGAACCCCAGCACCAGGGGCAGACCGGCGGCGAGCGCGAGGACGATCGCCCGCCCGTACTTGCGCGGGAAGGGACGGTCGCGCTCGATGCCGTAGATGCGGTTGGCGCCGCGCTCGATCTGGCCCATGGCCGAGGCGAGGTTCAGCAGCGCGAAGCCCAGACCGAGCCACAGGGCGAGCGTGCCCCAGACATCGCCGTGCGCGGTGCGCCGCGTCCCTTCGAAGGCGTCCTCGACGATCTGCGCGCTGGCCCCCGGCACGATCCGGCCGAGCGTCTGCTCGATGACCCGGCCCACCCCCTCCGTGTGCACCGACGTGGCCAGTCCGACGAGCGCCACGGTGCACGGGACCAGCCCGAGCACGACCTGGAAGGCGAGGGCCCGGGCGTTGGTGAAGCCGTCCGCGTAACGGAACCGTGCGAAGGAGTCGGCCAGCAGCCGCAGCCCTCCGTAACGGCGCAGGGCGGTGAACGCCTCGTCTCCGGAGAGCTCGTCTCCGATCATGTCCCGGGTCTGCGGGACGTGGACGGCGGTACCCATGGCGTGCACACTCCTTGTCGTAGGGCGGCTCCCTGCCGGAAGCTGCTCCCTGTCCGGTGCCCCTGTGAACCTCTCCCCTCAGTGGAGATCGGGATCACAGAAACGGGGAGGGCAAGGTCACAGCCTCGCCCACTGCTGTTCCCCTCCGTCCGTGACCTAGCATCCGAGCATGACGGTCCTGCCTGACGACGGGCTCGAGCTGGCCGGCGACTTCCCTGATGTGCCCCATGAGCAGTGGCAGCGCCTTGTGGCGGGTGTGCTGCGCAAGTCGGGCAAGGAAGTGGAGGGCGCCGAGGCCGAGGAAGCCCTGTCCACCGCGCTGGAGGACGGGCTGCGCACCCGGCCTCTCTACACCGCGCACGACACCGCGCCCGAGCCGGGCCTGCCCGGATTCGCACCCTTCGTGCGGGGCGGCCGGGCCGAGGGGAATACGCTCGGCGGCTGGGACGTACGGCAGCGGCACACGGTGGCCGACAACGGCTCGGTGCTCGCGGATCTGGAGAACGGCGTCACCTCCCTGTGGCTGGCCGTGGGGGAAGGCGGCATTCCGCTGCCGGAGCTCGGCCGGGTCCTCGACGGCGTCTATCTCGACCTGGCCTCCGTCGTCCTCGACGCGGGGCCTGAACCCGCACCCGCGGCACGGGAGTTGCTGCGGCTGTACGAGGAGCGCGGTGTCGCCCGGGAGGCGGCGCGCGGCAATCTGGGCGCGGATCCGCTGGGGCACGAGGCCCGGAGCGGGCGGCACGGCGACGTCGCCGGGGCGGCGGAGCTCGCCCGGCTGTGCGCCGAGGGGTACCCGGGGCTGCGGGCGCTGACCGTGGACGCCCTGCCGTACCACGAGGCCGGTGGCTCGGCAGCCCAGGAGCTGGGCTGCTCGCTGGCCACGGGAGTGGCGTATCTGCGGGACCTCACCGAGGCCGGGCTGAGCGTCGAACAGGCCTGTGCGCAGCTGGAGTTCCGGTACGCGGCGACCGCCGACCAGTTCCTGACGATCGCCAAGCTGCGGGCCGCGCGCCGGCTGTGGGCGCGGGTGGCGGAGGTCTGCGGGGCGCCGCGTGCGGGGGCGCAGCTCCAGCACGTCGTGACGTCCCCGGTGATGATGACGCGCCGCGATCCGTGGGTGAACATGCTGCGCACGACCATCGCCACGCTGGCCGCCGGGGCGGGCGGGGCCGACGCGGTCACCGTGCTGCCCTTCGACCACGCCCTCGGCCTGCCGGACGCGTTCGCGCGCCGTATCGCCCGCAACACGTCCACGATCCTCATCGAGGAGTCGCATCTGTCCCGGGTGATCGACCCGGCGGGCGGCTCCTGGTACGTGGAGCGGCTCACCGACGAACTCGCCCACGCGGGCTGGGAGTTCTTCCGGCGGATCGAGCGGCTCGGCGGCCAGGCGGCGGCCCTGCGGTCGGGGGACCTCGCGCAGGACCTGGCCGACACCTGGCAGGCCCGTCGTACGAAGCTGGCGAAGCGGCGCGAACCCGTCACGGGCGTCAGCGAGTTCCCGTATCTCGCGGAGAAGCCGGTGGTCCGCGAGAGCGCGCCGGAGCCGCCGTCCGGCGGGCTGCCGCGGGTGCGCCGCGACGAGGAGTTCGAGGCGCTGCGCGCCCGCTCCGACGCCCACCTCGCCGCGACGGGCTCCCGGCCCCGGATCTTCCTCGCCGCGATCGGCCCGGCCGCCGCCCACACCGCACGCCTCACCTTCGCGTCGAACCTCTTCCAGGCGGGCGGCATCGAACCCGTCACGGACGGCACCTTCGAGGACAGCGGCGCGACGGAGGCCGTGCTGTGCTCCAGCGACGCGCTGTACGAGGAACAGGCCGAGGCCACCGCCCGGGCCCTGAAGGCCGCCGGCGCGCGGCAGGTGTTCCTCGCCGGCCGTCCCGGGCGGTACACCGGTGTCGACGCGTACGTCTTCGCCGGCTGCGATGCCGTGGCCGTGCTGTCCGCGACCCTCGACCGCATGGGAGTGTCCTGATGACCGCCCCCTCCGACCGTTCCGTCCCCGACTTCTCCGGGATCGAGCTGGGGACCCCGGCCCGTGACGGCGGCCCCGACGAGTGGCGTACGGCGGTCAAGAACGCCTCCGGCGGTGACGACCTGCTCTGGGAGACCCCGGAAGGCATCGCGGTCAAGCCGCTGTACACCGGGCGTGACCTGGAGGGCCTGGACTTCCTGGACACGTACCCGGGCGCGGCGCCGTATCTGCGCGGCCCGTACCCGACGATGTACGTCAACCAGCCCTGGACGATCCGTCAGTACGCCGGTTTCTCCACGGCCGAGGAGTCGAACGCCTTCTACCGGCGCAACCTGGCGGCCGGGCAGAAGGGCCTCTCGGTCGCCTTCGACCTGCCCACGCACCGGGGTTACGACAGCGACCACCCGCGCGTGACCGGTGACGTCGGCATGGCGGGCGTGGCGATCGACTCGATCTACGACATGCGGCAACTGTTCGACGGGATCCCGCTGGACAGGATGACGGTGTCGATGACGATGAACGGCGCCGTGCTGCCGGTGCTGGCGCTGTACATCGTCGCGGCGGAGGAGCAGGGCGTGCCGCCGGAGAAACTGGCGGGGACCATTCAGAACGACATCCTCAAGGAGTTCATGGTCCGCAACACCTACATCTATCCGCCGAAGCCGTCGATGCGGATCATCTCCGACATCTTCGCCTTCACCTCGCAGCGGATGCCCCGCTACAACTCCATCTCCATCTCCGGCTACCACATCCAGGAGGCGGGCGCGACGGCCGACCTGGAGCTGGCGTACACGCTCGCGGACGGCGTGGAGTACATCCGCGCGGGCCGGGAAGCCGGCCTGGACGTGGACGCTTTCGCGCCCCGGCTGTCGTTCTTCTGGGCGATCGGCATGAACTTCTTCATGGAGGTCGCCAAGCTGCGGGCGGCGCGCCTGCTGTGGGCGAAGCTGGTGCGGCAGTTCGACCCGAAGAACGCCAAGTCCCTTTCCCTGCGCACCCATTCGCAGACCTCCGGCTGGTCGCTGACCGCGCAGGACGTGTTCAACAACGTGACGCGCACCTGCGTCGAGGCGATGGCCGCGACGCAGGGGCACACCCAGTCGCTGCACACCAACGCCCTCGACGAGGCGCTGGCCCTGCCCACCGACTTCTCCGCTCGCATCGCCCGCAACACGCAGCTGCTGCTCCAGCAGGAGTCCGGCACGACCCGGGTGATCGACCCGTGGGGCGGCAGTGCCTACGTCGAGCGGCTGACGTACGACCTGGCCCGGCGGGCCTGGCAGCACATCCAGGAGGTCGAGGCCGCGGGCGGCATGGCCAAGGCCATCGACGCGGGCATCCCCAAGCTGCGTATCGAGGAGGCCGCGGCCCGCACCCAGGCGCGGATCGACTCGGGCCGGCAGCCGGTCATCGGCGTCAACAAGTACCGCGTGGACAGCGACGAGCAGATCGACGTACTCAAGGTCGACAACTCTTCCGTGCGCGCCCAGCAGATCGAGAAGCTGCGGCGGCTGCGGGCGGAGCGGGACGAGACGGCGTGCCAGGACGCGCTGGACGCGCTGACCCGGGCCGCCGCCGGCGAGGGCAACCTGCTGGAGCTGGCGGTGCACGCGGCCCGCGCCAAGGCGACCGTCGGGGAGATCTCCGACGCCCTGGAGAAGGCGTACGGCCGGCACGCGAGCCAGATCCGTACGATCTCCGGCGTGTACCGCAACGAAGCAGGGGAGTCCCCGTCCGTGGACCGCACCCGGGCCCTGGTCTCCGACTTCGAGGAGGCCGAGGGCCGCCGCCCGCGCATCCTGGTCGCGAAGATGGGCCAGGACGGCCACGACCGCGGTCAGAAGGTGATCGCGACCGCCTTCGCCGACCTCGGCTTCGACGTGGACGTCGGCCCGCTGTTCCAGACCCCGGCCGAGGTGGCCCGGCAGGCCGTCGAGGCGGACGTGCACATCGTCGGTGTCTCGTCGCTGGCGGCCGGTCACCTCACGCTCGTCCCGGCGCTGCGCGAGCAGCTCGCCGAGGAGGGGCGCGAGGACATCATGATCGTGGTCGGCGGGGTGATCCCGCCGCAGGACGTGCCGACGTTGCTGGAGATGGGCGCGGCGGCGGTCTTCCCGCCGGGGACGGTGATCCCGGACGCGGCGTACGACCTGGTGAAGCGACTGTCGGACGGACTCGGGCACGACCTGTGATCGATGTCGACGCGTATGTGAAGGGCGTACTCGACGGGAAGCGGGCGATCATCGCCCGGGCCATCACGCTCGTCGAGTCGACCCGCCCCCAGCACCGGACGCTGGCCCAGGAGTTGCTGACCGCGCTGCTGCCGCACAGCGGGCGGGCCCGGCGGATCGGGGTCAGCGGGGTGCCGGGCGTGGGCAAGTCGACGTTCATCGACGCGTTCGGGTCGATGCTGACGGGGCTCGGGCACCGGGTGGCGGTGCTCGCCGTCGACCCGTCCTCCAGCCGTACCGGCGGCTCGATCCTCGGCGACAAGACGCGGATGGAACGGCTGGCTGTGGACCCGGCGGCGTTCGTCCGCCCCTCCCCCACCGCGGGCACGCTGGGCGGCGTCGCCAAGGCGACGCGCGAGTCGATCGTGGTGATGGAGGCGGCGGGCTACGACGTGGTCCTGGTGGAGACCGTCGGCGTCGGCCAGTCGGAGACCGCGGTCGCGAACATGGTCGACTCCTTCCTGCTGCTCACCCTCGCCCGCACGGGCGACCAGCTCCAGGGCATCAAGAAGGGCGTCCTGGAACTGGCCGACGTGATCGCCGTGAACAAGGCGGACGGGCCGCACGAGCGGGACGCCCGGGCCGCCGCCAGGGAACTCGCGGGCGCGCTGCGGCTGATGCACGGCAAGGACGCGTTCTGGACGCCGCCGGTCCTGCATTGCAGCGCGCGTGAGTCGACCGGCCTGGACACGGTGTGGGAACGCCTGGAACAGCACCGCACGCTGCTGGACTCGACCGGCCGCCTCACGGCCAAGCGCCGTGACCAGCAGGTCGACTGGACCTGGACCATGGTCCGCGAGGAACTCCTCGGCCGTCTGCACGCCGATCCGGCGGTACGGGCGCTGGCGCCGACCCTCGAACAGCGGGTCAGGGACGGCGAGTTGACGCCCACACTCGCCGCTGAGCGGATCCTGGGGGCACTCGGGGGCTCCGGTCCGGACGGTTCCTGACGGCTTGGAACCTCCGGCCGGCCCTCACTGCGGAGGGTTGCCGTGCTTGCGGGAGGGCAGGTCGGCGTGCTTGGTCCGGAGCATCGCGAGGGACTTGGCCAGCACCTCGCGGGTCTCCGCGGGGTCGATGACGTCGTCGACCAGGCCGCGCTCGGCCGCGTAGTAGGGGTGCATCAGCTCGGCCTTGTACTCCTTGATCAGACGTGCCCGCAAGACCTCCGGGTCCTCCGCCTCCGCGATCTGGCGGCGGAAGATGACGTTGGCCGCTCCCTCCGCGCCCATGACCGCGATCTCGTTCGTCGGCCAGGCGTAGGTGAGGTCGGCGCCGATGGACTGGCTGTCCATGACGATGTAGGCGCCGCCGTAGGCCTTGCGCAGGATGAGGCTGATGCGCGGCACGGTGGCGTTGCAGTAGGCGTACAGCAGTTTCGCGCCGTGCCGGATGATGCCGCCGTGCTCCTGGTCGACGCCGGGCAGGAAACCGGGGACGTCCAGGAACGTGACGATGGGGATGTTGAAGGCGTCGCACATCTGGACGAAGCGGGCCGCCTTCTCGGATGCCTCGATGTCCAGCACGCCGGCCAGCACCTGCGGCTGATTCGCCACGATGCCGACGACGTGGCCGTCCATCCGGCCCAGCGCGCAGATGATGTTGCGGGCCCAGCGCTCGTGGACCTCCAGGTAGTCGCCGTCGTCGACGAGTTCCTCGATGACCCGGGCCATGTCGTACGGGCGGCTGCCGTCCGCCGGTACGAGGTCGAGGAGAACCTCGGAACGCCGGTCCGCGGGGTCGCCCGCCATCACCGCCGGCGGGTTCTCGCGGTTGTTCTGCGGGAGGAGGGACAGCAGGTAGCGGACCTCGGCGATGCAGGTCTCTTCGTCGTCGTAGGCGAAGTGGCAGACGCCGGACGTCTCGGCGTGCACGTCCGCGCCGCCCAGGCCGTTCTGCGTGATCTCCTCGCCGGTGACCGCCTTGACGACGTCCGGGCCGGTGATGAACATCTGCGAGGTGTCACGGACCATGAACACGAAGTCGGTGAGGGCCGGGCTGTAGGCGGCGCCGCCCGCGCACGGGCCGAGCATCACCGAGATCTGCGGGATGACCCCACTCGCCTTGGTGTTGCGCTGGAAGA
Source organism: Streptomyces afghaniensis (assembly GCF_044327915.1). Classification (NCBI taxonomy): domain Bacteria; kingdom Bacillati; phylum Actinomycetota; class Actinomycetes; order Kitasatosporales; family Streptomycetaceae; genus Streptomyces; species Streptomyces afghaniensis. The sequence continues at coordinate 758,231 of NZ_JBIRGJ010000001.1, read as the reverse complement.
TGCCGCCGTAGCCCGCGAGCGCCGAGACGCCCTCCTGGATGCGGGCGCCCGCGCCGTCGTTCAGCGACACCAGGGGCGCACCGGCCGCGATGGCCATGTCCATGATCTTGTGGATCTTCGTGGCGTGGGCCTCGCCCAGCGCGCCGCCGAAGACGCGGAAGTCATGGGCGTAGACGAAGACCGTCCGGCCCTCCACCGTGCCCCAGCCGGTGATCACACCGTCGGTGTACGGCTTCTTGGCCTCCAGGCCGAAGCCGGTGGCCCGGTGCCGGCGCAGCTGCTCGACCTCGCGGAAGGAATCCGGGTCGAGGAGGAGTTCGATGCGCTCCCGCGCGGTCAGCTTGCCCTTGGCGTGCTGCGCCTCGGTCGCCTTCTCGCTCGGTCCGGCCACCGCCCGCGCACGGATCTCGTGCAGCTCGGTCACCCTGCCACGTGCGCCGGCGGGGCCGCTCGGTATCTCGGTCAGGGACATCGCGGTGTACTCCTCGTCAGTGCGTCGTCGACCAGGCGCGGCCCGTGCGTGTCGTCCGTCAGCCCGCCACGGGCAGGATGCCGAGGCGTTCCCTGATGGCCGCGAGCACGGCCGGCTGTTCCCGTACGAGGTAGAAATGGCCGCCGGGCAGGATCCTCAGGTCGAAGCCGGCGGTGGTGTGGTCGGCCCAGCCGTGTGCCTCATCGGGGTCGACGCGGGGGTCGCTGTCCCCCAGCAGTGCGAGGACGGGGCAGGTCAGCCGGGCCGGGGTGCGGCGCAGGTACGTTTCCACGGCCCGGTAGTCGCCGCGGACGGCGGGGAGGATCATGCGGAGGATCTCCTCGTCGCCCAGCAGCTCGGAGTCCGTGCCGCTCAGCGCGCGCAGTTCCGCGACCAGCCCGTCGTCGGACCGCACGTGGACGTCCTCCTCGCGGCGCAGGTGGGGAGCGCGGCGCCCGGACACGATCAGCGCGGAGACGGGTGTGCCGTGGGCCTGGAGGCGCTCGGCCACCTCGAAGGCGACGAGTGATCCCATGCTGTGCCCGAACAGGGCCAGCGGCCGGCCGTCGGCCGCGGCGGCCAGCCGGTCCGCGACCCGGTCGGCGAGCAGGTTGATGTCGGTGACGACCGGCTCGGAGCGCCGGTCCTGACGGCCCGGGTACTGGACGGCCAGGACGTCGGCGTCCGGCGCCAGGGCCTGGGACATGGGGAAGAAGAAACTGGCCGAACCGCCGGCGTGCGGGAAGCAGACCAGGCGTACGGCGGCATCGGGAGCCGGACTGAGGTTCCTGAGCCAGAGCGCGTCAAGAGGTGCGGTGGTCATGTAGATGTGGACCTTTCCAGAGCTGCCTGTCGATGCCGCCGTTCGGGGCGACGCCTCACCTCAACCGGACACCCGAACCGGCAGCCGCCGGGGGCAGATGATCTGCATCGGGTTCTCGAACTCCACACCGGCCGAGTAGTCCACGGCGATCTCGTCGAAGCGGTCGAACAGCGCGTTGAGCGCGATCCTGACCTCGAGCCGGGCCAGCGGAGCGCCGAGGCAGAAGTGGATGCCCTGCCCGAAGGCGATGTGTCCACCGGTGTTGCGGTGGATGTCGAAGCGGTCGGGATCCGGGAAGCGCTGTGCGTCCCGGTTGGCCGCGCCGACCCACAGGGTCACGAGCTCGTTCTTGCCGACCTGCTGCCCGGCGAGCTCGGTCTCGGTGGTGGTCACTCGCGCCATCCTGGAGAAGGGCGGGTAGAGCCGCATCAACTCCTCGATGGCGCCGGGCAGCAGGTCGCGGTCCGCGCGCACGGCGGCGAAAACCTCGGGGTGGCGGTCGAAGGTGAGGATCGCGTTGCCGATCATCGCCATGGAGGCGGCGTGGCCGGCGAACAGCGTGAGGCCGACCAGGCCGATCAGATCGCCGTCTCGCAGCGGCTCGCCCTCGATGGTGGCGTGGGCCAGCCCGGTGAGCATGTCGTCGACCGGGTTCTGCCGGCGCCTGCGCACATGCCCGAGGATGTACTCGTTCATCTCCCGGATGGCGGGGGCTATGTCGGACTCCATCACCTCCGGTGGCACGGTCGCCGCGTCGAGCGCGCCCAGTGCGTCACCCCACGCCCGGTACATCGGCACGTCCTCGGCCGGCAGGCCGAGCATCTCGGCGACCACGATGATCGGCAGGGGATAGGCCACCGATTCGATCAGGTCGAACCTGTTCGATCCGGACACGCCGTCGAGCAGGGACTCCATGGTCCCCTTGATCCGCTCGGACAGACCCGACACCGCGCGCGGGGTGAAGGCATGGTTGATGACCCGGCGCAGATTGCGGTGGTGAGGCGGGTCGTTGGTGACGAGGTTGCCCATGAGGAACAGGTCGAGATCGGCCTGTGGTTCGTTGAACAGCCGCACCGTCTCCGAGGAGAACGTCTTCGGGTCGGTGAGGACGCGGGTGATGTCGGCGTGCCGGAAGAGCTGCCACCCGTACTCGTCGTCGTGATGGATCGGATGCTGGTCCTGCATCTCGCGGAACCAGGTGAACAGCGAGTCCACGGGTTCGGTCGCGGATGTGTCTGTCGCAGGCATGGCCACCCCTGATCTGACTGCCACTGGGTTGTTGTTCACAGGCCGAAGATGGAGCGGTAGATCCTGGGATCGACCTCCGGCAGCGCCAGGCCCCGGGTGTCCGGCGCGGCTCCGGGCACGGGCGACAACGTCGGCGAACCGGCCACCCGCAGGCCCGACTCGATGGCGCCGTCCATGTAGCCGATCCAGCCGAGGGCGAGGTCGTCGCCGCAGAACTTGACCCGCCCGAACGGCACGTTGATCGCGCGGTGCAGGCGCGTCAGCTGCAAGGGCTGCCGGAACGCGGGGCCGCCGAGGGCGTAGGGGTCCGCTTCCCAGTCCGACACGGTGTAGCTGCGCAGCGTTGCCGACGGCAGGATCTTCCTGACCTCGGACTCGAGCCGCGCGCGGTTGCTGACGTCCAGCGTGCTGTTGACGGTGAAGGCCACCACGGGGGCGTTCTCGTTCAGCCGGCCCATGATGACGAAGGGGTGGTCCTCCGGCGCCTCGGCGATGAACCGGTCGCTGGGGGTGGCCAGGTCCAGCCACAGCTTCTTCTGGCGCGGCACGCCGTAGCCCTGAGCGGTGGCGTCCCGGTGCGCCTGCGGCAGTACCGGGTTGAAGGTGATCTTCTTCCAGACGTTGACCGGCACCGCCATGACGACCTCGGCCGCGGTGTAGCCGACGCCCGCCCGGGTGACCACCTTCACCTTGCCGCTCTGCTGAGTGACGGAAGCGACCGGGGACTTGAGCTTCAGGTCCGGCTTGCCGTCCGCCAGGATCGCGTTGGCCAGCGCGATGGTTCCCCGTTCCATGCGGTAGGTGTTGACCCCGGAGAAGCCCGTGTAGTTCCAGCCCGCCAGCGCCCACCACTGCGCGAGCTGAAGCATCGATCCACGCGAGGTCGGCGCGCCGTACAGCCCGGTGGTGCTGATCATGCGGATCTCGTCTTCGGGCGCGTACGCGAGCTGGTCGAGGCGGTCGCGCAGGGACAGCCGGTCCAACGGTGTGATCAGGTCCTCGCGGGTGAAGGGCGCGTAGGGCTTGGGGAAGTACTCCCGTGAGCCGTCGAAGAACGGCGTGAACAGCTCGCCCTGCCGGGTGTAGGCCGTGACCGGGTCGTACTCGGCGAAGCCGGTCAGGGTCGGCATGAGCACGCGTTCGGGACCCGCGTCGGCCACGATCTTCAGGTTGTAGCGCGATATCTCACGCCAGACGTGCGGCTGCAGCGGATCGACCCAGGAGCCGCCGCGTTCGATCTCGTACCCGTTGAAGGTGTCCGTCCAGGTGCGTCCGCCGATGCGGTCCCGTGCCTCGAGCACGAGTACCTGGAGGCCCTTCTTGCGCAGTTCGCGGGCCGCGACGAGGCCGGCCAGCCCGGCCCCGACGACGATGGCGTCGTAGTCCTGACGGTCGGTGAGGTCCGCCCCTTCCGCGGCCTCGGCGATGTTGGGAAGGCCCGCGCCGAGCGCGGTGCCGGCGATGGCCAGGCCTCCCGTCCTGAGCACGGCCCGCCTGGAAAGGGCGTTGCGAGACGCGGCTTTGTTCCTTCTGTCGCTATTGCTGAACACGTGTTTCCCCCGTGTGTTTTCTGTGCGGCTGTGCAGATTTCTCGAGATCGGGTTTCTGACGAGCAGTTTTCGAATGGCTTCGGGGCAAAGCCGGGAACGCGGATCGCGACGCGCGTGATCCGGATTCCCGGCTCTGCCGGCTGCGGTGCGGAGAAGGAATCAGGCGGAGGGCTTGCGGAACTGCTTGATCATCGCCGCGTAGCTGTCCTCGGCGTTGCCGTCGGCCACCGCGCGCTGCGCCAGCTCCAGGAAGAACTTCGGCAGCTCGGTGCTGACGCCGAGCGCCTGGCTCTCCTCGAGGAGGTGCTGCATCCCGCCCACGTGGACGTTGACGGTGGCGTCGGTGGCCGGGTACTTGTCCTCGTCGATCTGCTCCGCGTAGGCGGTCACGTAGTCGGCCGTCACGTTGATGGCGGTGGTGGCCATGCTCGCGAACGTGGTCGCCTTGACGTTGGCGGTGCCCAGCAGTGCGGCGGCGTGCAGGAAGCTGTTCAGGACGCCCCACATGATGCTCAGCACGGACATGTCGTACAGGGCGGACAGGCCGTGGTCCTCGTCGATGTAGACCGTTCCGGTCTCGCCGAGCACCTGGAGGGTGGCCTGGTGCTTCTCGTAGGCGGCCTGCGGACCCGAGTACAGCAGCGTGGCCTCGGCGGTGCCGATGGCCTGCGGAAGGGCCAGGATCGCACCGTCGAGGTAGTCGGCGCCGAGTTTGGCCGCCCACTCGGCGGTTTCCCGCGCCTGGGTGGAGCTGGCCGTGGTCAGGTTGACCAGGGTACGGCCCGACAGCGAGGAGCCGACCGGGTCGAGCAGCCCGTGGACGGCGTCGTAGTCGGAGACGCAGATGACGACGAGCGGGCTCGCCTCGACCGCGCTCTTGACCGAGTCGGCGAGGGTGGCGCCGTCGGCCACGAGGTCGTCGGCCTTGCCGGCCGAGCGGTTCCAGACGGTCGTCGGGTGACCCTTGGCCAGGAAGGCCTTGGCCAGTGCTTGGCCCATCAGGCCCAGGCCGACAACGGTGACCGGGGACTCGGAGGCTGAAAGAGTGGACACAGGTATGTCTCCGTGTTCAGTGCGGCGTCCGCCGCGGTGGGTGTGATGGTTCGTTCGCCGGTTCCGGGTGGCGACACGGGGGCTGTCTTCGGCCCCGCGCCCGGACCGCCGGTCAGGCCTGGTCCTCGTCCTCGGCGGTCCACGGGCCGCTGACACCGAAGGGGTTGTCCACGACGTAGCGCCAGTAGCCGTCCTCGCCCTGGCGCAGGACGTCGATGGCGATGCCCTCCAGGGACTCCGGCTCGCCGTTCTCGTCGAGCGCCTCCATCTGCCACTCGACCACCAGCATCGCCGTGTCGCCGACCACCAGCTGCTGGCGGACGGTCGCCTCCACGGAGGGCTTGCGCTTCGCCAGGAACTCGGTCACGTATTCACGACGCACCTGACCGCGGAGCGGATGTCCCGGCTCCCACATTCCGACCGCGTCATCGGTGTACATCGCGTTCACCGCGTCGGCGTCGCCGGAGTTGAACGCTAATCCGAACGCCTCCTGGTGCTTTTCTATGTCAGACACCAGCGTGTAAGTGCTGTCCGCCACGGCGCATTTACTCCATTCGCTTGGGAAGAACCTGGGGGGAGATCTCTTCGCACGCTACCAGCGTGGACTCCGGGGCCGGTCTCCTTCGGGTAATCGTGCGCAGAGGTGCGGTGCACCGCTTCAATTACCGGAGAAAGACCGCCCGGCGGAAGAATCCAGCGGTGGAATGCTGTTCGTTACGCCTGACCTGCTTGGTTCGACGCCCGCGCCACCGCTTCCTGGATCTCCGGGGTCACCAGCGCGTCGGTCGGGTCGAGGAGGAACGCCACGCGCGCGTAGGCGATCAGCAGTCGCCCGTCCCGCGACGCGGCGTCCAGCAGCTGGTCCAGGTAGGCGTACTCGGCCAGTTGCTCCTCGCTCGGTTCGCCGCCCACGCCGGGAAAGGCGAGGTCGGCGCCGGTGGTGAGCGCCCACACGTGGTCGACGGCCCTGGCCGCGAGGTCGGCCAGGTACCCTCCCGGGTCCACGGTCCCCGGCCGTGAGACGTGGTCGCGCAGCACCGTTGCTCCCAGTGCCGCCACCGTCATGCCCTGTCCGTAGACGGGGTTGAAGCTGCACACGGCGTCACCGATGACGAGCAGTCCACCGGGGAACGAATTCATCCGCTCGTAGCGGCGGCGCAGGTTCGCCGGGAACCGGTAGGACAGCGGTTTCCCGAGAGTTTCCTGGTCGTGCACCACGTCGTAGATATCGGTGCTGGCCAACGATTTCAGGAAGTCGTGGAAACCCGCGGTGTCATGAGGCGGGTAATCGCCGGCCATGCCGTAGCCGGTTACCACGGCGAGACCGTCCTCCACCTTCGCGCACAGCGCCCCCCGCGGGAGTGCCGCCGAGCCACCGATGTCGATGGAGACCTCGTCGGCCATCCGGTCCGCGGACAGCCGGTAGTACTGGGTGGTGTAGCCGACGTTGACGGTGAGCCGTTCCTCCTCGACCTCGGGGTAGCCGAACTCCGCGAGCCACGCGGGGGTGCGGGTACGCCGTCCGGTCGCGTCGACGACCAGGTCCGCGTTGAGGTCGGTTTCGGTGTCCCCCCGCACGATGCGGGCACCGACGACGGCGGTCCGGTCCGGGGTGGTCAGCAGCCCCGCGATGTCGGTGCGCTCCAGGAAGGTCACGTTGGGCAGCGCACGCACACGTCCGCGCACCCGCCGCTCCAGGTGCGGGCGGCTGACCGACAGCAGGGGCAGGCCGGAGTGCGGCTTGGGCATGCGGGTGCCGTTCACGATCCACCGCACATGGGCGGTGCCGTCGCCGGCCACGGCGCCGTTCGCGGTCAGTTCCTCGGTGATGCCCGGGAGCAGGTCCTCCAGCGCGAGCAGGCCGGCGGCCAGCAGGTTGTGCAGGTGCCCGCCGTGCGGGACGCCCCGCCGGATGTCCCTGTGGCCCCTGCCGGCGTCGTCTTCGGCCAGGTCGTCGCGGTCGACGACCAGGACTTCGGCGTACTGGTCGGCCAGTACGCGCGCTGCCAGCAGCCCGGCCATACTCGCACCGAGCACGATCACGCGCTGACGATCAGTTCTCTCCACTGGTGTGGTCACTCCTCTGCTCGTCCTGAACGGGCGCGCGGGACGGGAAATAGCCCGCACGGACGAAGAAATTCACGTACTTGTCGAACAGCTCTCGATCGACCGGCGGGCATTCGATGCCGGTGCCGAGCAGTGCGTGTTCGGTGTCCGAGACGTCGATCGGCGGGTAAGTGGCCGTGCCCTGGCCCGCGTTCATGCCCTCGAACGAATCCAGCAGCGGGACGACGGCGTTCTTCCGGTCCGAGCGCACCCGGGCCGACCACGAGTCCCAGTCCACCTCGGGCAGGTGGTAGCCGAAGGACCTGAGGTGGCCGACGAACTCCGTGAACGTCTGGTTCTGCCGGTTGTAGAGGTGGAAGGTCCGGTTGGCGGTGTCCTGGCGCGAGAGGGCCACGACCGCCGCGCTGACGTAGTCCACCGGGACCATGTGGACGACACCGGCGAGACTGTCGGGCACCGCCCGGGCCTCCAGCAGGCCCTTGAGGCTCAGCCAGACGAAGTCCTTGGTCTGGCAGGCGCCGGTCACCCGGTCGCCGCACACGACGTCCACCCGGTAGATCGACACGGGCAGTCCCCGGCTCCTGCCGAGCCCGATGACCTGCTCGGCCACCCACTTGCTCTGCAGGTAGCCGTTGTGCAGCAGGTGTGCGGGGCCGGTCGGGTCGGTCACGGTGGCGGGTGCGGCACCGGGGCCGGGTGCGGGGAACACCCCGGTCGTCGACACGTAGTGCACCGGAACCGTCCGGTGTGCCGCGGCCAGCCGCAGCACCTCCCGGGTGCCGCCCACGTTCCCCGGGGCGAGTTCGGTGTAGGGCCGCAGCCAGCTCACCGTCGCGCCGGCGTGGTAGACGACGTCGACCCGCGCGGCGAGGTCGTCGAACTCCGTTTCGGTCAGGCCCAGCCGCTCGGCGGCCAGGTCGCCGACGACGACGGAGAGCCGGGCCGGGTCGATGTCCTCCCGGACCTGGTACCAGGCCAGGTTCTCGTGCAGCCGGCGGGTCGCGTCGGCCTGGTCGGTCCCCCGCACCAGGCAGTGCACCCTGGCCGTGGTCGACCGCATCAGGTCGCGAAGCAGGAACGCGCCGAGGAACCCGGTGGCGCCGGTCAGCAGAATCTCGTCGGGGTCGGCCGCGACACGGCTGATCACGCCGGCCGGCCGGATGTCCTCGTCGAGGTGGACCTCGGCGGCGAAATCGACTTCGGCGCCTTCAGGGGTCTTGCCGGTAGCGGTGGCCAGGAGGGTGCACAGGTGCTCCACCAGCTCCTTCGGGGTGGGGTGTTCGAAGATCAGCGAAGGCGGCAGTTTCAGGCCGGTGGCCTCCGCGAGCCGATTGCGCAGCTCGACCGAGGTGAGCGAGTCGAACCCGGAGTCGGAGAAGCGCTGGTGCTCCTCGATCGCGCCCGGCGCGGAGTGCCCGAGCACCGACGCCACCTCCCGGTGGAGGAAGTCCGACACGATCTCGCGCCGGCGTGACGGCGACAGTCCCGCCAGCCGCTCGGACAGCAGCTCGTCCTCGGCCGGGGACTCCTCGGCGCCTCCGTCGGCGTTCTGGACCAGGCGGCGCAGCAGCAACGGCGCTCGTCGGGCGTTCTTCCGCAGGGCGTCCCGGTCGACCGGGGTGACCACCAGCGCGGGACGACCGGTTGCGAGCGCGAGGTCCAGCAGCTCCGGACCGGTGTCCTCGGTGATGGTGAGCAGGCCGGAACGGGCGATCCGGTCGAGTTCGGACCGGGTCAGGTGCCCGCTCATGCCGTGTTCGTGCGCCCACAGGCCCCAGGCCAGCGAGGTCGCCGGCCGTCCGAGTGCGGCTCGGTGGCCGGCCAGCGCGTCGAGGAAGGTGTTGGCTGCGGCGTAGTTGGCCTGGCCGGAACCGCCGATGATGCCCGCGACGGACGAGAACAGGACGAAGGCGTCCAGGTCCCTGTCGAGGGTGAGTTCGTGCAGGTTCCACGCCGCGTGCACCTTGGGCCGCAGCACGGCCGCCAGCCGGTCCGGGGTCAGGTCCGCGAGCATGCCGTCGTCGAGCACCCCGGCGGCGTGCACGATCCCGGTGAGGGGGTGCTCCGCCGGGATGGTGTCCAGCAGTGCCGTGAGGGCTTCCCGGTCGGCGAGGTCGCAGGAGACGACGCGCACTTCGGCGCCGAGTCCGGTGAGTTCGGCGGCCAGTTCGGTGGCACCGGCCGCCGCGGGTCCCCGGCGGCTGACCAGCAGCAGCCGGGACACGCCGTGCGCGCGGACCAGATGACGCGCGAACAACCCGCCGAGCGCCCCGGTCCCCCCGGTGATCAGCACGGTGCCACCGGGACGCCACCGGGCACCGGTCCGCGGCTCACCGCCCGGCGGCACCTCGGCCAGGCCGGGCACGAGCACCTGGCCGGAACGGACGGCGGTCTGCGGCCGTCCGGACGCCAGGACCGACGGCACGGCCGCCACCGACGCCGGGTCCTCGTCGACGTCGATCAAAACGATGCGGCCGGGCGCCTCCGACTGCGCGGACCGCAGCAGTCCCCACAGCGGGGCGGCGACGAGGTCCGAGACGTCGGTGCCGTCCTGGCCGGTGGACACGGCCCCCCGGGTGAGGACGACCAGCGGGACGTCGGTGGCCCGGTCGTCCGCCAGCCACGACTGGACCAGCGTCAGCACCTGCTGCGCGGTTTCCTCGGCACGCCGGGGCACGTCGCCGCCCGCGGAGAACACCAGCGGGACGAGCAGAGCGTCGAACGGCGCGTCCGGGCGGAGCGCGGCCAAGGCGTCCGCCACCTCGTCGAAGGGTGCACCGGCGGTGAGTTCCTGGCCGGCGGGGAAGTCGACCCCGCCGACGCGCAACCGCGCCAGGGCCGGCGGCGTCGTCGGTGCGGCCGGGGTGATCGGGGTCCAGTCGACTCGCAGGACCGAGTCCCGCGCACTCGGCACGTTCGTCGCCGGCGTGGCGGTCGCGGTGGGTTTCAGCCAGTACCGCTCTCGCTGGAACGGGTAGGTCGGCAGGTCCACCCGGCGCGCTCCGGTGCCGGCGAAGAAGGCGGGCCAGTCGACGGGGATCCCGGCGGACCACAGGCCGCCCAACGCCGCGACCACGTCGCGTGCCTCGGCCTGTCCGTTGCGCACCGCGGCGACGGGGGTGATGGGTGCGTTGTCGGCGACCATGGCCGAGAGCACTCCGGCGGGACCCAGTTCCAGGGTGACGTCCACGTTCTGCTCGGCGAGGGTCCGGGTCGCGTCGAGGAAGCGGACCGGCTGCCGTGCCTGGCCGATCCAGTACTCCGGGGAGCGGAGCTGTTCCTCGGTGGCGATCCGGCCGGTGACCGTCGACACGATGGGGATGCCCGGCGCGTTCAGGGAGACCTTGTGCAGCACCCGGCCGAACTCTTCGAGCATCGGATCCATCAGCGGCGAGTGGAACGCGTGGCTGACCGTCAACTGCTTGGTGCGGCGGCCCCAGGACCGGACGGTCTCGCTGATCTCCTCGACGGCGGCGCGGTCTCCGGACACCACCGTCGAGACCGGGCCGTTGACCGCGGCGATCGCCGCGGCTCCGTTCGACCGCAGCAGGAGCTCGATCTCGTCCTCGGTGGCTTGCAGCGCGACCATCGCTCCGCCCGCCGGCAGTGCCTGCATGAGCCTGCCGCGTGCGGTGACCACGGCCGCCGCGTCCGGCAGCGACAGCACCCCGGCCACATGCGCCGCGGACAGTTCGCCGATCGAGTGGCCGGCGAGGAAGTCCGGCCTGATCCCCCACGACTCGAACAGCCGGAACAGGGCGACCTCCAGCGCGAACAGCGCCGGCTGGGCATGGCCCGTCCCGGTCAGCCGGCTCTCGTCGTCGAGCACGGCGCGCAGCGGGTGTTCCAGATGGGGGTCGAGCTGCGCGCACACCGCGTCGAAGGCCTCGGCGAAGGCCGGGAACGCCTCGTACAACTGCCTGCCCATGGCGACCCGTTGGGCACCCTGGCCGGTGAAGAGGAAACCCAGCTTTCCGCCCTTGCCGGGCGCAGCGGTACGGGCGCCGTCCTCGGTCAGCGCACGCAGAGCCGCGAGCAACGACTCGGTGTCCGAGCCGACCGCCACGGCCCGGTGCGGCAGGGCCGCCCGTGTCGTTGCCAGGGAGTAGGCCAGGTCCACCGGGGACAGACCCGGGTTCTCCTCGACGTACGACATCAGCTCGCGCGCCCGAGCGGACAGGGCCGGCCGGCTCTTGGCGGCCAGCGGCAGGGGGAGGAACGCGGGTGCGGGTGCCGGGTTCCCGACGACGACCGGCTCCTCCTCCGGGGCCTGTTCGAGGATCAGGTGGGCGTTCGTGCCGCTGACACCGAACGAGGAGACCGCCGCCCGGCGCGGCCTGCCCGTCTGCGGCCAGGCGCGGTGCTCGGTGAGCAGCTCGACCGCTCCCGCGGACCAGTCGACCAGCGGTGTCGGCGCGTCGACGTGCAGCGTCCGCGGCAGTTCGGCGTGCCGCAGCGCCTGGACCATCTTGATCACTCCGCCGACGCCGGCGGCCGCCACCGAGTGTCCGATGTTGGACTTCAACGAGCCCAGGAACAGGGGGCGTTCCGGGCTGTGCGCGGCTCCGTAGGTGGCCAGCAGCGCCTGGGCCTCGATGGGGTCACCGAGCCGGGTGCCGGTGCCGTGCGCCTCGACGACGTCCACGTCGGAGGCGTCCAGCCGTGCCCCCGTGAGCGCGGTCCGGATCACCCGTTCCTGCGACGGGCCGCTGGGGGCGGTGAGTCCGTTGGAGGCGCCGTCGGCGTTGACCGCCGAGGAACGCAGCACGGCCAGCACCCGGTGCCCGTTGCTCACGGCGTCGCTGAGCCGTTCGAGCAGGATCAGCCCGACGCCTTCCGCCCAGCTGGTGCCGTCGGCGGAGGCGGCGAAGGACTTGCACCGGCCGTCGGGCGCCAGGCCGCGCTGCCGGGAGAAGTCGACGAACCCGCCGGGGGTTGCCGCGATCGTCACGCCGCCGGCGAGGGCGAGGCTCGATTCCCCGGTGCGCAGCGACTGCGCCGCGAGGTGCATGGCGACCAGGGAGGACGAACACGCCGTGTCCACGGTCATGGAGGGGCCCTCGAAGCCGAGGGAGTAGGAGATCCGGCCCGACACCACGCTGCCGAGCTTGCTCGTCAGCAGGTAGCCCTCGAACTCCTCGGGGCCGGCCAGCCCCAGATAGGACTGTTCCACCGCGCCGACGAAGACACCGACGTCGGCGCCTTTCAGGGCCGTCGGGTCGATCCTCGCGTGCTCGAAGGTCTCCCAGGCGGTCTCCAGCAGCACCCGCTGCTGGGGGTCCATCGAGAGCGCCTCCCGTGGCGAGATGCCGAAGAACGCAGCATCGAACTCGGTGGCTCCGTCCAGGAATCCGCCTTCGCGGGTGTACGTGGTGCCGGGTACGTCCGGGTCGGGGTCGTAGAGCGCGTCGACATCCCATCCGCGGTCGGCCGGGAACTCGGTGATGGCGTCCCGGCCGTCCGCGACGAGGCGCCACAGATCCTCCGCCGAGCGCACGCCTCCCGGATAGCGGCAGGCCATGCCCACGATCGCGACCGGTTCCGCCCGGCCGGACTCCAGTTCCGCGATGCGCTGCCGGGCCTTCTGCAGGTCGGCGGTGACCCATTTCAGATATTCCGCGAGCTTCTTCTCATCCACCATGGGGAGATTTACCTGTTCCGGAAGTCGGGCGGGAATCAGTACTTGGCGCGGCCGAGCTCGTTGTCGATGAAGTCGAGCAGTTCGGCGGTCGATGCCGATTCGAGCAGGTCGGCCTGGCTCGCCTCGGGTCCGTCCTCCGGCTTGGCACCGGTCTCCAGCCACCGGGACAGCAGAGTCTGCAGCCGGACGGTGATCTCCTCGCGGTCGCCGTCGACGTCGCCGCCGTCCCCTGCCGTGAGCATCTCCTCCAGTTCGTCCAGCGCGGCGATCGCGGCCGGGCGCGGCTGCGCCGCGTCGTCGGACGCGATGTGGCTGAGGAGGAACGCGGCCAGCTTCGACGGCGTCGGGTGATCGAACACCGCCGTCGCCGGCAGCTTGGCATCGGTGACCGTGTTCAGCCTGTTGCGCATCTGTACGGCGGTGAGCGAGTCGAAGCCCAGCTCGCGGAACGGCCGCTCGGGGTCGACGTCGGCCGGATCCGCGAGTCCGAGCACCGCGGCCACCTCACCGCGGACCAGCTCCAGGGCGAACTCCTCGCGCTCGGGCCCGGTCAGTTCGGACAGCCGGTGCGACACCGGCACCTCGGTGGTCTTGGCCGAGGCGCGGCCCGACGAGGGGACCAGCGCCCGCAACAGCGGTGGAACCCGGTCGAGTTCCCGCAGCGCGTCCAGGTCGAACGGCGTGGCCACCACCGCCGGACGGGCCGCCGGTACGGCGGCGTCGAACAGCGCCATCCCTTCCTCGGCGCCGATCGTGCCGAAGCCGTCCCTGGCGAGCCGGGTGCGGTCGATGTCACCGAGTCCCGCGTTGATGCCGCCGTCGACGTCCCACACGCCCCAGGCCAGGGACGTCGCGGGCAGGCCGTGCGCGCGCCGGTGTGCGGCGAGTCCGTCGAGGAACGCGCCGGCGGCGGCGTGATTGGCCTGACCGGGCCCGCCGAACAGCCCGACGGTCGAGGAGAACAGCACGAAGGCCGACAGGTTCGCGTCGCGCGTCAGGTCGTGCAGATGCCAGGCGGCGTCGGCCTTGGGCCGCAGGACGGAGTCCAGTTGCTGCGGCGTCATGGCCGTGAGCAGACTGTTGTCGAGGATCCCCGCCGCGTGCACGATTCCGCGCAGCGGCCGGTCGGCGGGTATGCCGGCGAGCAGCGCGGCGAGGGCTTCCCGGTCCGCGACGTCGCAGGCGGCGATGTTGACCGTCGCGCCGAGTGCGATCAGTTCGGTCCGCAGGTTCTCGGCCCCCGTCGCCTCCGCGCCCGAGCGGCTCGCCAGGAGCAGATGCCTGATGCCGTGCCCGGTGACGAGGTGGCGGGCGGCGACGGCGCCGAGCGCGCCGGTGCCACCGGTGATGAGGACGGTCCCTTCGGGGTCCCACACCGGGCTGTCCGGCCCGGTGGGCACCGCGGAGGAGCGGACCCGGTTCAGCCTGGGGACCCGGGCCTGTCCGGCCCGGATCGCGACCTCGGGCTCGTCGGCGGACAGCAAGGTGGAGAGCAGGGCCGCGGGGATCGGCTCGGCGTCCGGGCCGGCGTCGGTGTCGACCAGCACGATGCGGTCGGGTGCCTCCGACTGCGCGGACCGCAGCAGCCCCCATACCGCCGCGGCGGCCGGGTCGGGTGCCTCGTCGTCCGTCGTGGCGACGGCGCCCCTGGTGACGACGACCAGGCGGATGCCGGCGAAACGGTCGTCGGTCAGCCATTGCCGGACGAGGGTCATCGCCCGCCGGGTCAGCAGGTGCGCGGTGTCGGCGGGCTGCGGGACCCGGCCCGTTGCCGCATCGGTTTCCTGGCCGGCCTCCAGCGGGACGAGGAGGGCCTGGACCGAGGCCCCGGATTCGAGTGCGTCGCCGAAGGCCGTCAGGTCGTCGTAGGAGGGGATCGCGGTCCGTTCGCCGCCGGACCGCCCGAGCCTCGCCCAGGCCGTGGCCCGGGCGGACGGCCCGATGACGTCCGGGATCCAGCCGATGTCGTGGAGCCCGCCGAGCGGACCGGGCCCGTCGGTCTCCGGGCCCTGACCGGCCGCCGGCGGCGCCGAGGGCTCCAGCCAGTACCGTTCGCGTTGGAAGGGGTAGGTCGGCAGGTCGATCCGCCGCGCACCGGTCCCGGAGAAGAAGGCGGGCCAGTCGACCGGCACGCCCCGGGAGTGCAGCACGCCGAGGGCGTTGACCAGCGTCCGCGCTTCCGGCTGGCCCTTGCGCAGGGCGGGAACCGCGACCGCGTTCTCGACGCCGGCGGCCGCCATCGCCGAGAGCACTCCGTCCGGGCCCAGCTCCAGCAGCGTGGACACGCCTTCCGACTCCAGAGTGCGCACCGCGTCGAGGAAGCGCACCGGCCTGCGGATCTGCTCCACCCAGTACTCGGGCGAGGTCCACCCGTCCCCCGGCTCCACCTGGCCGGTCACCGTGGACACGATGCCGAACTTCGGCTGGTGGAAGGTCAGTCCCTCCGCGATGAGACGGAACTCGTCGAGCATGGGGTCCATCCGGTGCGAGTGGGATGCCCGCAGGATCGGCAGCACCTTGATGGAGCGGCCCCGTTCCTTCCAGACCGCGGCGACGGCGTGGACGGCGTCCTCGTCGCCCGAGAGCACCACCGCGCGGGGGCCGTTGATCGTGCCGATCACCGCGCGCCCGTCCTCGTCGAGGGTCTCGCGGACCTCTTCCTCGGTCGCCTCGACGGCGATCATGGCGCCGCCTTCCGGCAGGGACCGCATCAGGCGTCCGCGGGCGGTCACCAGGATCGCCGCGTCGGACAGCGACAGCACACCCGCGAGGTGTGCGGCGATCAGTTCACCCGTCGAGTGGCCCACGAGGTAGTCCGGGTGCACGCCCCACTCCTCGAGGAGGCGGAACAGCGCCACTCCGACCGCGAAGAGGGCCGCGAGGGTGTAGTCGATCTGGTCCAGTTCGTCGCCCGACTCGATCACCGAGCGCAGCGGACGGGGCAGGTGCTCGTCCAGCGCCGCGCAGACCTCGTCGAAAGCCGCCGCGAACACCGGGAACGTCTCGGCCAGTTCGCGTGCCATGCCGATGCGCTGAGCGCCGCCTCCGGTGAACATGAACGCGATCCGGCCCTCGTCCTTGGCGCCGAGGATCGTGCCGGTGCTCTCGTCCGCCAGTGCGGCGAGACCGTCGAGCAGTTCGTCCCGGCCGGCCGCGAGTGCCACGGCACGGTGCCGCAGCGCCGATCGGGTGGCGGCCAGCGAATAGGACAGGTCGAGCAGGTCGAGGTCGGCGCGTTCGGCGAGGAACCCGCCGATGCGCTCGGCCTGGGCGCGCAGGGCCTGGGGGGATCCGGCCGACAGCACGTACGGCAGCACCGGTGCCGGCGACGCGGCGGGAGAGTCCGCCGGCGCGGCAGGCGCCTCCTTCGGATCCGGTTGCGGTGCCTGCTCGACGATGACGTGCGCGTTGGTCCCGCTGAACCCGAACGCGGAGACGGCGGCTCGGCGCGGCCTGTCCAGCACCGGCCAGTCCTGGGGCTCGGTGAGCAGGGTCAGGGCGCCGGTGCTCCAGTCGACGTGCGGTGTCGGATCGTCCGCGTGCAGCGTCTTGGGCATGACGCCGTGGCGGATGGCCTGCACCATCTTGATGACGCCGCCGACACCGGCGGCGGCCTGGGTGTGCCCGATGTTGGACTTGAGGGATCCCAGCCGGAGCGGCCGGTCCGCCGGCCGGCCACGACCGTAGGTGGCGAGCAGGGCGTTGGCTTCGATCGGGTCGCCGAGGGGCGTTCCGGTGCCGTGCGCCTCGACGACGTCGACGTCGGCGGCCGACAGTCCCGCGTCGGCGAGCGCCTGGCGGATCACCCGTTCCTGGGCGGGACCGTTGGGCGCGCTGAGACCGTTGCTGGCGCCGTCCTGGTTCGTCGCCGATCCGGTGATCACGGCCAGCACCTGGTGGCCGTTGCGCCGGGCGTCGGAGAGCCGTTCCACCAGCAGGAGTCCGGCGCCTTCGGCCCAGCCGGTGCCGTCGGCGGAGGCCGCGAAGGACTTGCACCGGCCGTCGGCCGACAGCCCGCGCAGCCGGGAGAACTCGACGAACGCCTGTGGTGTGGACATCACCGTCACGCCACCGGCCAGGGCCAGCTCGCACTCGCCCCGGCGCAGTGCCGCCGCCGCGAGGTGCAGGGCGACCAAGGACGAGGAACAGGCCGTGTCGACGGTGACCGCCGGTCCCTCCAGGCCGAAGACGTAGGCCAGCCTGCCCGATGCGACGCTGCCCGCGCTTCCGCTGTAGAGGTAGCCCTCGAACTCCTCCGGCGGCAGGTACGGGCGTGACCCGTAGTCGTGGTACATGGACCCGACGAACACGCCCGTTCGGCTGCCGCGCACCGACTCCGCGGGGATTCCCGCGCGTTCGAGGCTCTCCCACGCCGTTTCCAGCAGCAGCCGCTGCTGCGGATCGGTGGCCAGGGCCTCCCGCGGCGACATGCCGAAGAACTCCGGGTCGAACCGGTCCGCGTCGTGCAGGAATCCGCCCTGGTCGGTGTAGGACCTGCCGACGGTCTCGGGGTCGGGGTGGTAGAGCCGGTCCAGGGGCCAGCCCCGGTGCTCGGGAAACGAGGTCACCGCGTCCACACCCTCGGTGACCAACTGCCACAGCCGTTCCGGCGAGTTCACACCGCCGGGGTACCGGCACGCCATCCCGATGATCGCGATGGGTTCCCGGTTCTTCTCCTCGATCTCGCGCAGCCGCCTGCGACTGGCCTGGGCGTCGGCCACAGCTCGCTTCAGGTACTGCCGGAGTTGGTTCTCGTCAGTGCTCACGCGCCCTCGACTCCCAGGATCGTCTCAGGAGAGGCACCAGCCGGCTCCTCAGTACCGTGCACGACTTTCTTCCTTTCCCCCGGAGAAATTCTCCTCGACTCACAGCCTCTGCATTGTCGCCCGAGCGATGTCGCGATTCAGTAATTCCGCACTCCGGCCCGTGGAGTGACGCCCGGTGACCGGGGGCTGATGGGCCAGTTAGCGCGTAATGAGAGGCCCGCCGCGAGCGGGCGGTAGAGTCCCGGACAAAGGAGACCCTCGAAGGTTGGGAACCGGATTGAAAATGCACCCGGAGATTGAAGAACGCGAACTCGCGGAACCCTATCTCGGGGGTCTGCTCGCCTCGCTCGGATTGGGCGTCCACTATTCCAGGGCGGAAAAGGACACGCTCTTCTACCGTGACGACACGGGTCGAGAGGTCCCGGTGCTCGACCTCGTCGGCGGCTACGGTTCGACGATCATCGGGCACAACAACCCCGACATCGTCGCCTACGCGAAGGAACTGCTGGACCAGGGAGTGCCGGTCCACGCCCAGTTCTCGAAGCACCCGTACGCCAACGAGCTGGCGCAGAAGGTCAATTCCATCATCCGGCGCGAGCTCAAAACGCCGGAGGCGTACTCCGCGATCTTCGCCAACAGTGGCGCCGAAGCGGTCGAGATCGCGATGAAGCACGCCGAGTTCGACCGGGTCGCGAAGCTGGCCGGACGGGCCGAGGACATCGAGCGGAACATCGAGAAGGCGCGCGCGGCTGTCGCCGGCGGTGCCGAGGTCGTGGGCGGCGAGTCCTGGGACCAGCGGGGCGCGGACGCGGAGGGAAACCGCGGAACCGCTGAGGGGCTCCCCGGTTCCGCACTGGACGACGTGATCGCCGGGATCAGAAGGGTCAACGGCGAGCGCATGACGGCCGCGCCCGTGTTCCTGGCCCCTGAGGGCTCGTTCCACGGAAAGCTCGTCGGCAGTGTGCAGCTCACCCACAACGCGGGTTTCCGGACCCCGTTCGCCTCACTGGCGGCGCAGTGCCGGTTCGTGCCGATGCACGAACCGGACGCGCTGGCCAAGACCATCGAGTCGGAGCGGAGGACGCTGCTCGACCTCGCGGTCGAGGGCGACACCGTGCGTGTCGTCGAGCGCGACCTGCCGGTCATCGCCGCGTTCGTCCTCGAGCCGGTCCAGGGCGAGGCGGGGATCAGGCCGTTCGACCGGGAGACCGCGGAGCGCGTGCAGCAGGTGTGCGCGGCGGCCGACTGCCCGATCATCGTCGACGAGGTGCAGAGCGGCATGGGCCGCACCGGCGCCTTCTTCGCCAGCTCGCACATCGGGCTCCAGGGCGACTACTACACACTGGCCAAGAGCCTGGGCGGCGGGATCGCCAAGGCGGCGATGACGCTGGTGCGCGACTCCCGCTACCGCCAGGAGTTCGAGCTCGTGCACAGTTCCACCTTCGCGAAGGACGCCTTCTCCACGTTGATCGCCGGCCGCACGGTGGATCTGCTGGAAGCGGAGGACGGCAGGGTCTACCGCATGGCCGCGGAGCGCGGAGACCGGCTGATCCGGATGCTGCGGAAGCTGCAGGACGAGTTCGAGACCGTCATCAAGGACGTCCGCGGCAGGGGCCTGATGATCGGCCTCGAACTCCACGACCAGTCGGGTTCCGCCTCGCAGGTCATCGCCGAGCAGTCACGCGCGGGACTGCTCGGCTATGTGCTGGCCGGCTACCTGCTGCGCGTGCACGCCCTGCGGATCCTCCCGACCGCCAGCGCCACGAACACGCTGCGGCTGGAGCCGTCCGTCCACATCACGGACGCCGAGATGACCCGGCTGGAGTCGGGGTTGCGCGCTCTGCTGGTCGCGCTCCGGGACCAGAACGGCGCCGTCCTCCTGCCCACGGATCCGGCCGGGGAGTCCGGCGCGTAAGCATTTCGGAGACCGGGTTGACGGTTCCCGGTGCGCGGGCGCACCGGGAACCGAATTGCGACTGTCTGAATCATGAAGGAAAGAGCTGTTCACATGACGACACGGCAAGACGGTTACGGGGAGAGTCAGGAACAGCCGGTTGCGATCGTCGGAGTTTCCTGCCGACTTCCCGGGGCGACCGGAACAGCAGATTTCTGGGATCTGTTGAGTGACAGCCGCAATTCGATAACCGAAATACCCGGTGACCGTCGGGACGGGATCTCACGTTCGGTTCGGTTGGACGGTGGCACCCGCTTCGGGGCGTTCCTGGACGCGGTCGGAGACTTCGACGCCGCCTTCTTCGGTATCTCCGCCCGGGAAGCCGCGGCGATGGACCCGCAGCAGCGGCTGGTACTGGAGCTGGCCTGGACGGCGTTGGAGGACGCCGGAATCGTCCCCGCCGACCTGGCGGGCACGGCCGCTTCGGTGTTCGTCGGATCGCTGCGCGACGACTACGCCGGCCTGGTGCTGAGCAGCGGCGACGGCGCGATCACGCAGCACACGAACACCGGTACGCACCGGGCGATCATCGCCAACCGTGTCTCCTACGCCCTGGACCTGCGCGGGCCGAGTGTCGTGGTGGACACGGCGCAGTCGTCGTCGCTGGTCGCGGTCCATCTGGCGGCCCAGAGCGTGCGATCGGGCGAATCACCCGTCGCCCTCGCGGCGGGGGTGAACCTCAACCTCCTCGCGGAGGGAGCGCTGGGGGCACAGCGGTTCGGTGGCCTCTCGCCGGACGGGCGCAGCTACGTCTTTGACGCCCGGGCCAACGGGTACGTGCGGGGCGAGGGTGCCGTGGTCATGGTGCTCAAGCCGCTGGCAGCGGCCCTGGCGGACGGGGACGACGTCTACGCGGTGATTCGCGGCAGCGCGGTGAACAACGACGGAGCCACCCCCGGCCTGACCGTGCCCGGCCCCGAGGCACAGGAGCGCGTGATCCGCGCCGCGTTCCGACGGGCGGACATCTCCCCGGAACAGGTGCAGTACGTCGAACTGCACGGCACCGGCACACCGGTGGGCGACCCGATCGAGGCGGCCGCCCTGGGTGCGGTCTTCTCGGCGCGGCGGGTGGACGGCAACGCCGAGGGCGACGACCCGCTGCTGGTGGGATCGGTCAAGACCAACGTCGGGCACCTCGAAGGTGCCGCCGGTATCACCGGGCTCCTCAAGACGGTGCTGGGCATCAGGCACCGCCGGCTGCCCGCGAGCCTGAACTTCGAGACCCCCAACCCGGACATCCCGCTCGACGACCTCGGTCTGCGGGTCAACACGGACCTCTCCGACTGGCCGCGCGCGGACCGGCCGCTGGTCGCCGGAGTCTCGTCGTTCGGTATGGGCGGCACGAACGCGCACGTGGTGGTGAGCGAACCGCCGGCGACCGGGCCTGCGGTTCCCGGGCGCCCGGCCGGCGAGCCGGACACCCGGCTGGTCCCGGTCCCCGTCTCGGGCAGGACACCGGCCGCTCTGCGGGCGCACGCCGCCCTGCTGCGGGACACCGGTATCCCACCGCACGACCTCGGGTACTCACTGGCGACGACCAGGACGGCGTTCCGGCACCGGGCCGTCGTCCTCGCCTCGAACGCCGAGGACCTGCGCACCGGCCTGGACGCGGTCGCGAACGGCGCACCCGCTCCGAACGTGATCTCGCAGCCGCCTGCCGAGCCCCGGCAGGACAGCGTGCCCGAGGCGCTCGTCGACCGGGACGACGACGGGGCGACCACGGAACTGACCGCTCTCGCCGCCGAGTTCGTCCGAGGCGCGGACGTCGACTGGGCGGCGGCGTTCGCGGGCGCCGGGGCCGGGCGCGTCCGGCTGCCCGGCTACCCGTTCCAGCGGGAACGGTTCTGGACCGGCGAGCACCGGACCACGGACCCGGCGGCCGGGCTTCCCGGCGGCTCCCGCCCGGCCGGCACGGACCCGGCTGCCCTGGTCAAGGCGCAGGTGGCGGCAGCGCTCGGCGCGGGCGACCCCGACGGCATCGAGCTGGACACGAACTTCCGGGATCTCGGGTTCTCGTCGCTGATGACGGTGGAACTGATCGAGAACCTGTCCGTCGCCACCGGGCGCACGCTGCCCAGCGGTCTGCTGTTCGACTACCCGACCCCCCAGGAGCTGATCGCCCACTTCACCGAGACCGGGATCGGGCCGGGGGACACCGGGCGGAGCGCGCACGCGCTCGCACCGGCCGGACGTGCGGGCTCCTCCGGCCGGGACGACGACGCGATCGCGATCGTCGGGATGGCCTGCCGGTTCCCGGGCGGGATCGAGTCCCCCGAGGACCTGTGGCGGGTCGTGTCCGAGGAACGGGACGTGATCGGTTCGTTCCCGACCGACCGGGGCTGGCAGCCCGGCGACGGTTATGCGCGGGTCGGCGGTTTCCTGGACACCGCTGCCGAGTTCGACGCGGCGTTCTTCGGCATCTCCCCCAGGGAGGCGCTGGCCATGGACCCGCAGCAGCGGCTCCTGCTGCAGACCGGCTGGGAAGCCCTGGAACGGGCCGGCATCGACCCCAAGTCCCTGCGGGGCAGCCGTACCGGCGTGTTCGTCGGCGGTACCGCCTCCGACTACGGCCCCCGCATGCACGAGGCGGGAGACGACGTCAAGGGCTATGTGCTGACCGGGACCACGACGAGTGTCCTGTCGGGCCGGATCGCCTACCAGTTCGGGTTCGTCGGGCCGACCCTCACCGTGGACACGGCTTGCTCGTCGTCGCTGGTCGCACTGCACCTGGCGGTCCGGGCGCTGCGCGACGGTGACGCGTCGGCGGCGCTCGCCGGCGGCGTGACCGTGATGGCCACGCCGGGTATGTTCGAGGAGTTCTCCCGGCAGCACGGGCTGGCCGCCGACGGGCGGTGCAAGCCGTTCTCGGCCGACGCCGACGGCACCGGCTGGGCCGAAGGCGTGGGCATGCTGGTGCTGGAGCGGTTGTCGGACGCCCGGCGCAGCGGTCACCCGGTGCTCGCCGTGATCCGGGGCAGCGCGATCAACTCCGACGGTTCCTCCAACGGGCTGACCGCGCCCAGTGGTCTGTCCCAGCAGCGGCTGATCAACGCCGCGTTGGCCGACGCCGACCTGAGCGGCGCCGAGGTGGACCTGCTGGAGGCACACGGGACCGGCACCTCGCTCGGCGACCCGATCGAGGCGGACGCGATCCTCGCCGCCTACGGGCAGGACCGGGACGCACCGCTGTACCTGGGGTCGCTGAAGTCGAACCTCGGCCACACCCAGGCCGCCGCCGGAGTCGCCGGCGTGATCAAAGTCGTGCAGGCCATGCGGCACGAGGTCCTGCCGCGCACCCTGCACGCCGAAGTCCCGACCTCCCGGGTGGACTGGGCGTCCGGCCAGGTCGAGTTGCTGACGCGCGCCAGGCAATGGCAGCGGACCGGCCGGCCGCTGCGCGCCGCGGTGTCCGCGTTCGGGATCAGCGGCACGAACGCCCACATCGTCCTCGAGCAGGGGGAGAAGACCCCGACCGCGGTGGTGTTCACCGGTCAGGGGGCGCAGCGCCCCGGGATGGGGCGGGAACTGTACGCGGAGTTCCCGGTGTTCGCACGCACCCTCGACGAGGTGTGCGCCGCGTTCGACCCCTATCTGGACCAGCCGCTGAAGGAGCTGATGTTCCGTGCCGGATCCGGCACGGACGCGGAGCTGAACCAGACCCGCTACACCCAGCCGGCCCTGTTCGCCTTCGAGGTGGCGCTGGCCGCGCTGGCCGCCGAGCACGGACTGGTCGCCGACCTGCTCGCCGGGCACTCCATCGGGGAGCTGGCCGCCGCCTACGTGGCCGGGGTGTTCTCCTTGGCGGACGCGGCGAAACTGGTGGCCACCAGGGGCCGGCTGATGCAGCAGGCCCGCTCCGGCGGGGCGATGATCGCCGTGGAGGCCGCTGAGGCCGAGATCGCCGAGACCCTGGTCGACGGGGTCGTGGTGGCCGCGATCAACGGCCCGGTGTCGGTCGTGCTCGCCGGGGACGCCGAGGCCACCGAAGCCGTGGCGGCCGGCTGGCGGGAACGCGGGCGCAGGGTCACCCGGCTGACCGTCAGCCACGCCTTCCACTCCCCCCACATGGACGACGTGCTCGACGAGTTCCGGGCGGTGGCCGAGTCGATCGACTACCGGCCGCCCCGGATACCGGTGATCTCCACGGTGACCGGGCGGCCGCTGCCCGCCGATGTGACCGGGTACGCCGAGCACTGGGTCACCCAGATCCGCGGCACCGTACGGTTCCACGACGCCGTGTCGGCCCTGCGCGAAGCCGGTGCCGCCGTGTTCGTCGAGGCCGGACCGTCGGCCGCGCTGACCCCGCTGATCAGGTCTGCCGGGATCACCAGGGTCGTTCCGCTCGGCAGGTCCACCGGGCCCGAGACGGACGTCTTCGTCTCGGGTCTGGCCCGGGCCCACGGCGAGGAGCCCACCCACCCCTTCCGCCGGGACCGGTACTGGCTGCCGCCGCGGCGGGCGCACGGCACCTCGGGGCATCCGCTGCTCGACTCGGTGGTGGAGCTGGTCGACCGGGACGAAGTGGTGCTGGCGGGCTCCGTCTCGTCGGCCGAGCACCCCTGGCTCGCCGGGCACGTGGTCAACGGCTCGCCCCTGCTGCCCGGAACGGCGTTCCTGGATCTGGCGCTGTTCGCCGGGGAGCGCGTGGGACTGCCCGAGGTGGCGGACCTGACGCTGGAGAGTCCGCTCGAACTGCCCGGCTCCGGCTCCGCGCAGATCCAGGTCACCGTGCACGGCCGGCAACTGGCGATCCACTCCCGGCGGGACGGGGAGCAGGAGTGGACCCGGCACGCGTCCGGACTGCTCCTGGACTCCGGCCCGGACCTCGATGCGGCCGACCGGCTGGAGTGGCCCCCCGAGGGCGACCCGGTGCCGGTCGAGGACGCCTACGAACTCCTCGCCGACCGCGGGTACGACTACACCGGACAGTTCCGCGGACTGCGGTCGGCGTACCGGGACGGCGACACCGTGTACGCCGAGGTCCGGTTCCCCGACGAACACCTCGGTTCGGGACCGGGGTTCATGCTCCACCCGGCGCTGGTGGACGCGGTGCTGCACCCGATCGTGCTGGGTCTGGTCGACGGCGGGGAGGCGATGCGCCTGCCGTTCTCGTGGAGCGGGGTGCGCACGCACACCGGCGCCGTCGGTGGAACGGAACTGCGCGCCCGTATCACGCCGGCCGGTGGCGACACCTACGAACTGCTGCTCGCCGATGCGACGGGTGCTCCGGTGGCCACCGTCGACGGACTGGCCTTCCGGGCGGCCTCCCGCGACAGCTCCGGCACCTCCCCGATGTACGAGCTGATCTGGCGGCGCGAGGGCACCGCCCGGGCCGGGAGCACGACCGCCGGCGATGACGCCCTCCGGCCCACCGTCGTGGAGGTCGCCCCGGCCGATGGCCCGGCGAGCGCGGCCGCCCGGTCGCTCCGGGAGATCCAGGAATGGGTGGCCGCCGAACACGACCGGGGAGACCGGCTGGTTCTGGTCACCCGGAACGCGGTGGCCGTCGCACCGGGTGAAGCGGTCACCGATCCGGCCGCGGCCGCGGTGTGGGGCCTGGTGCGAACCGCCCAGAACGAGTACCCGGACCAGGTCGTCGTGGTGGACGTCCCGGGCACCGTCGCCGCGGAGGCGGCGGCAGCCGCGATCGACGCCGCGGTGCGGACCGGGGAGTCCCAGATCGCCGTGCGGGACGGCGAAGTCCTGGTCCCCCGGCTGGCGAAGGCCGCCGGTACCGACAAAGCCGGTGCCGGCGAGCCCGGATTCGGGTGGAATCCCGACGGCACTGTCCTGATCACCGGTGGCACGGGCGGACTGGGCGCGTTGTTCGCCAGGCACCTCTACCACCGCCACGGTCTGCGCAACCTGCTGCTGGTCAGCCGCCGCGGCCCGGACGCGCCCGGTGCCGCCGAGCTGACGGCGGAACTGGACGGCGCGCAGGTGGTCGCCGTGGACGTGACGGACCGGGCGGCCCTGGCCGGACTGATCGACGGCATTCCGGCCGACGCGCCGCTGACCGCGGTGATCCACGCGGCCGGAGTCCTCGACGACGCCACGGTCACGGCGTTGACCGAGGAGCGGATCGGCACGGTCATGGCGGTCAAGGCGGACGCCGCGCGGTACCTGCACGAACTGACCGCGGACCTGGACCTCGACGCCTTCGTCCTGTTCTCCTCGATCTCCGGTCTGCTCGGCACGGCGGGTCAGGCCAACTACGCCGCCGCCAACACCTACCTGGAGGCCCTGGCCGCGCAGCGCCGCGCCCTCGGCCTGCCCGGGACGTCACTGGCCTGGGGCCTGTGGCAGGAGGGCATGGGCCAGTCCCTCGGTGAATCCGACATCAACCGCTGGACCCGGTCCGGGGTGGCGCCGCTGACCGCCGAGCAGGGACTCGCCCTGTTCGACGAAGCGATGGCCGGGGACTCGGCGTTGCCGGTCCCCGCGATCCTGCAGCCGTCCGGCCTGTCCGGCACCGACCCCGTGCCGGCCGTGCTGGGCGGCCTGGTCAGGCGGCGCCGGAAGCCGGCCGGGACCGCACCGGCCGGGCAGGCGGGGCAGGTGCTGACCGAGAAGCAGGCCCGGGAACTCGTACGGGCCACCACGGCCGCGGTGCTCGGCCTGCCGAACCCGAACTCGCTCGATCTGAGCAAGGCGTTCCGGGAGCAGGGGTTCGACTCGCTGGCCGGCGTCGACCTCCGCAACCGGCTGATCGCGGCCACCGGGCGTCAGCTCCCGGCCACCCTGGTCTTCGACCACCCCACACCACAGGCGCTGGCCGCCCATCTGGCAGAGGACGCGAACACGGCTCCGGGCGAGGAGCGGGCCGGTGGCGCGAGGCGGCGGGGGAAGGCCAGGAGCCGGACCGACGAGCCGATCGCGATCGTCGGTATGGCCTGTCGCTACCCCGGTGGGGTCCGCTCGGCCGACGACCTGTGGCGGCTGGTGCTGGACGGGCGGGACGCGATCTCCGAGTTCCCGACCAACCGGGGATGGGATCTGGACGGGCTGTACCACCCCGATCCGGACCACCTCGGCACCAGCTACACCAGGCAGGGCGGGTTCCTGCACGACGCGGACCTGTTCGACGCGGCGTTCTTCGACATGTCGCCGCGTGAGGCACTGGCCACCGACCCGCAGCAGCGGTTGCTGCTGGAGACGGCGTGGGAGACGTTCGAGGACGCCGGAATCGACCCGGCGGCCCTGCGCGGGAGCCGGACCGGCGTGTTCACCGGCGTGATGTACGACGACTACGCCTCCCGGCTTCCGGCCACCCCGCGGGAGGTGGAGGGCTTCCTGCTGGCGGGCAACACCTCCAGCGTGGTCTCCGGGCGGCTGGCGTACAGCTACGGGCTGGAGGGACCGGCCATCACCGTGGACACCGCGTGCTCGTCGTCGCTCGTCGCGCTGCACCTGGCCGCGAACGCGCTGCGCTCGGGTGAGGTGGATCTGGCCCTGGCGGGCGGTGTCACCGTGATGGCCGGGCCGAGCACCTTCGTGGAGTTCTCCCGGCAGAAGGGGCTGTCCGCCGACGGCCGGTGCAAGTCGTTCTCGGCCGACGCCGACGGTACGGGCTGGTCGGAGGGCGTCGGCCTGCTGCTGGTGGAACGGCTCGAGGACGCCCGCCGCAACGGGCATCAGGTGCTGGCGGTGCTGAGGGGTTCCGCCGTGAACTCCGACGGTGCCTCCAACGGGCTGACCGCGCCCAACGGCCCTTCCCAGGAACGGGTGATCCGGTCCGCCCTCGCCGACGCCGGCCTGTCGAGCGGTGACATCGACCTGGTCGAGGCGCACGGCACCGGTACCCGGCTCGGTGACCCGATCGAGGCACAGGCCCTGCTGGCCACGTACGGGCAGGACCGCGACGAACCCGTGCGCCTGGGTTCGCTGAAGTCGAATCTCGGGCACGCCCAGGCCGCCGCCGGCGTCGGCGGGGTGATCAAGGTGGTACAGGCGATGCGGCACGGCATCCAGCCGCGCACCCTGCACCTCGGCGAGCCGTCGCCGCACGTGGACTGGTCCGCGGGTTCGGTCGAGCTGCTCGCCGAACGACAGGACTGGCCGGACCTCGGCCGGCCACGCCGGGCCGCGGTGTCCGCGTTCGGGATCAGCGGCACCAACGCCCACGTGATCCTGGAGCAGGGCGAAGGCGTCGCGAGTCCCACCGGCACGGCGACCGGGCCTTCCGGCCCGGGGGATCAGCTCTACGCCGGTCGCCCGATGGTGCCGCTGGTGCTGTCGGCACGGACCGAACAGGCCTTGCGCGTGCGGGCCGCGCAGCTGCGGACCCATCTGGAGGACCACCCCGGCCTCGACCTCGTCGACGTCGCCGGCACCCTGGCCGCCCGGCGCGCCCGGCTGGATCAGCGGGCCGTCGTGCTCGGTGCCGACCGGGAAACCCTGCTGCGCGGGCTCGACGCCCTCGCGGCGGGCACGTCCGGTGCGCCGGGAGTGGTGCGGGGGAACGGAACGGGCCGAGGCGCGACGGCGTTCCTGTTCACCGGGCAGGGGGCGCAACGGACCGGGATGGGACGCGAGTTGTACGAGCGGTCCGCGGTTTACCGCGCCGCGTTCGACGAGGTGTGCGCGCATCTCGATCCGGTACTCGACCGGCCGCTGCGCGTCGTCCTGTTCGCCGAGCCGGAGAGCGCGGATTCCGCCCTGCTCGACCAGACGGCGTACACCCAGGCGGCGTTGTTCGCCGTGGAGGTGGCGCTCCACCGGTTCGCCGAGCACTACGGCGTCACCCCCGACTACCTGCTCGGGCATTCGGTCGGCGAGGTGGTGGCGGCGCATGTCGCCGGGGTGTTCGACCTGCGCGACGCCTGCCGCCTGGTCGCCGCCAGGGGCGCCGCGATGCAGTCCGCCCGCGACGACGGGGCGATGGCGGCGCTGGAGGCCACGGAGGAGGAGGTGCTCGACTCCCTGGTGGCCGGGGCGGCGATCGCCGGGGTGAACGGTCCGCGGGCCGTGGTGGTGTCCGGCGACGACGACGCCGTGGCGGCGGTGATCGAGCACTGGTCGAGCCGGGGCAGGCGGACCCGACGGCTCTCGGTCAGCCACGCCTTCCACTCGCCGCACATGGACGAGGTGCTGGCCGGCTTCCGGGCCGAGCTGGACACCGTCACCTTCCACGAGCCGCGCATCCCGGTCGTGTCGAACGTGACCGGGCAGATCGCCACCACCGAGCAACTGACCTCACCGGACTACTGGGTGGCCCATGTCCGGCAGGCGGTCCGGTTCTTCGACGGCGTGCGAACCCTGCGGCAGAACGGTGTCACCGAATTCGTCGAACTGGGCCCGCACGCGGTACTGACCGCGATGGTCTCCCAGGCGGTCGCGGACGAGGAGGCCGAGGGCGGCATCGGCGTCACCGTGCCGATGCTGCGGTCCGGACGCAGTGACGCGGAGACCGCGTTCGCCGCGCTCGCCGCCCTGCACGTCCGGGGTGTGCCGCTCGACTGGTCGGCGGTGCTCCCGGCGACCGAGCTGGTCCCGCTGCCGCGGTATCCGTTCCAGCACCGCCGGTACTGGCTGGAGACACCCTCCGCCGCGTACCCCCTGCTGGGCACAGTGGTGGACCTCGTCGACGGCGGGACCCTGCTGACCGGCGAGATCGGAGCCACCGGATGGATCGGCGACCACCGGATCCGCGGTGAGGTCGTCGTGCCCGGCACCGCGTTGCTGGACATGGCGTTGCGCGCCGGGGCGTGGGTGGGCTGCCCGACGGTTGCCGAACTGACCCTCGCCACGCCACTGGTCCTGCCCGAGGACGGGACCGTCTCCGTACAGATCCAGGTCGACGCCCCCGACGCGAGTGGCGGACGGTCGGTGCTCATCCACTCCAGGCCCGCTCCGTCCGGGGCCGATGAGTGGACCGAGTGGACGCGGCACGCCCACGGGGTTCTCGTTCCCGGGCCGCAGTCGCCCCCGGCCGAGCCCGAACGGGCCGGAGCCGAGGTCGAACTGGCCGGGGTGTACCAGCGGCTGGCCGAGCACGGCTACGACTACGGCCCGGCGTTCCAGAACCTCCGGGCGGTGCGCCGGGACGGTGAGGACCGGTTCGTCGAGGTGGAACTTCCCCAGCGGTACCGGGCCGAGGCGAGCCGTTTCGGCGTGCACCCCGCACTGCTCGACGCGGTCCTGCACGTGCTGCTCCCCGGGGTGGCCGACTCCGGCGCCGAAGCGGTTCTGCCGTTCTCCTGGACCGGGGTGACGCGTCATACGACCGGTGCGACGGCGTTGCGGGCCCGGGTCTCGGTGCGTGGCAACACGGCGAGTCTGGTGGTCCACGACGAGCACGGCCACGCGGTGCTGACGGTGGACGAACTGGCACTGCTGCCCATCGGCGGGAGTCACGCGCCGGCGGGGATGCACACGGTGGTGTGGCGGGATTCCGCCGGCCCCGACGGCTCTGCCGAACCGGCCGTAGCGCACCGCGTACCGGCGGGGCCGCTCGCGAAGGAGGATCCCGGGCGGGACGTCCCGGCAGCGGCGAAGGCCGCGGTGCATTCCGTCCTCGGTGCGCTCCGCGAGATCCTCTCCGGGGAGGACGAGCGCAGGCACGCCTTCGTGATCACCCCGGATCTGTCGCACGCCGCGGTTCGCGGACTGGTCCGGAGTGCCCAGTCGGAGAATCCGGGCAGGTTCGTGCTGATCGAGGCCGGGGAGTCGGCCACCGAGGAGCAGCTCGACACCGCTCTTCGCACGTCCGAGCCGGAAATGGCGATCCGCGACCACAGGATCCTGGTGCCCCGGCTGGCCCGGCCGGCCGGTGGTCCGGCGAGTGTCCCGGACACCCGCGTGGACTGGAGCGCGGGCCCGGTGCTGATCACCGGGGCCACCGGAACCCTCGGTACCGTTCTGGCCAGGCACCTGGTCGTGAAGCACGGGGCGCGGAACCTCGTGCTGGTCAGCCGGCGCGGTGAAGCCGCGCCCGGCGCGAGCCGACTCCAGGCCGAGCTGGCCGGCCTCGGTGCCGCCGTGAGCCTGGTGGCCGCCGATGTGACCGACCGGCAAGCCCTCGAGCGGGTGTTCGCCGAGCACGAGCCGGCCGCGGTGGTGCACACGGCGGGAGTCGTCGCCGACGCCACCCTGACCGGGCTGACCGCCGAACAGATCGACACGGTGCTGCGCCCGAAGGTGGATGCGGCATGGCACCTGCACGACCTGGCCGGTGACAGGCCTCTGGTCCTGTACTCCTCGGTCGCCGGGCTGATCGGTACGGCGGGCCAGGCCAACTACGCGGCGGCCAACACGTTCCTGGACGCCCTCGCCGAGCACCGCCGTGGGCGTGGCCTGCCCACGCTCTCCCTCGCCTGGGGCCTGTGGGCGCAGTCCAGCGGCGTCTCCGAGCAGTTGACCGACGCCGACCTCCACCGCCTGGCCCGCACGGGTCTGCGGCCACTGGACACCGACGAGGCGCTCGGCCTGTTCGACGCCGCCCTCGAAACGGTCACCGGCACCGGTTCCCCGGTTCTGGCCCTGACTCGGTTCGACCGCTCCGCGCTGCGAGGCCGGACGGACCTCCCGGGGCTGCTGCGCGACCTGGCCGGACCGGCCGCGGCCACGACACCGACGGCTGCGCGGGGCGGCGAGCGGCGCGGAGCGGACACCACGTCGCCTGCCCCGGAGCTCGACCCCGCCGGACTCCGGGACATCGTTCGCGGCCAGATCGCCGCGGTCCTGGGCTACGGCGACCCGGCCGAGGTCGAGGAGAACCGCTCGTTCAGCGAACTCGGTTTCGACTCGCTCACCGCGGTCGAACTCCGCAACCAACTGAGCACCGCCATCGGCCGACGGCTGTCCGCGACCGTGGTGTTCGACCACCCCACCCCCGCCGCGCTGACCGAACACCTGCTGAGCCTGGTCGCGGCCGAGGAGCCGTCGCTCAGCCCGGACAGCACACGGGCGGGCAGGGCCGAGGAGGCCCACGACGAGCCGATCGCGATCGTCGGGATGGCCTGCCGGTACCCGGGCGGCGTCACCTCCCCCCAGGACCTCTGGCAGTTGGTCGCCGACGGCCGGGACGCCACCTCGGAGTTCCCGGTGAACCGGGGCTGGCCGAGCGATCTCCATCACCCCGATCCGGACCACCCCGGCACCTCCACCACCAACCGGGGCGGATTCCTGCACGACGCCGACCTGTTCGACGCGGAGTTCTTCGGCATGTCGCCGCGAGAGGCGCTGGCCGTGGACCCGCAGCAGCGACAACTGCTGGAAACCACCTGGGAGGCGGTCGAACAGGCCGGTCTGGACCCGCAGGACCTGCGCGGCAGCCGGACCGGTGTGTTCGTCGGCGTCATGTACAGCGACTACGGCTCCCGGCCGGACCTGCCACCGGACGGCGTCCAGGGATACCTGTACAGCGGCAGCGCGGGCAGCATCGCCTCCGGCAGGCTCGCCTACACCTTCGGGTTCGAGGGGCCGACCCTCACCGTGGACACCGCGTGTTCGTCCTCGCTGGTCGCGGTGCACCTGGCCGCGAGCGCGCTGCGGCGCGGGGAGTGCGAACTCGCCGTGGCGGGCGGCGCGACGGTGATGTCCACACCGACGGCGTTCGTCGAGTTCTCCCGCCTGCGCGGGCTGGCCGAGGACGGCCGGTGCAAGTCGTTCTCGGACGATGCCGACGGCACCGGATGGTCCGAGGGCGCCGGCATGCTGCTGCTGGAGAAGCTGTCGGACGCCCGGCGCAACGGGCACCGGGTGCTCGCCGTCCTGCGCGGCTCGGCGGTGAACTCCGATGGTGCCTCGAACGGGTTGACCGCGCCGAACGGCCCCGCCCAGGAGCGGGTCATCCGGGCCGCGCTCGACGCCGCCGAGGTGGACCCGGCGGATGTCGACCTGGTGGAGGCGCACGGCACCGGAACGAAGCTCGGTGACCCGATCGAGGCACAGGCCGTGATCGCCACCTACGGACGTGACCGGGAGAACCCGGTGCTGATGGGTTCGCTGAAGTCGAACATCGGGCACGCCCAGGCGGCCGCGGGAGTCGGCGGCATCATCAAGGTCGTCCAGTCCATGCGGCACGGGATCGCCCCGGCGACCCTGCACGTGGGTACACCGTCCCGGCACGTCGACTGGTCCGAGGGCCGGATCGAGCTGCTGACCGAGGCCCGTCCGTGGCCACGCGGGGAGCGTCCCCGCCGGGCCGGGGTGTCCTCCTTCGGGTTCGGCGGCACCAACGCCCACGTGATCATCGAGGAGGCCGAGGCCGAAGCGTCCCCGAGCCCGGCGGCTCCGGCCGCACCCGCGCTGCCGTGGGTACTGTCCGCCCGCAGCCGGCAGGCCCTCGTGGAACAGGCGGAGCGGGTCGCCTCCCTGTCCACCGTGGACGAGTCGTTCACCCTGGCCACCCGTTCCGCGATGCCGTACCGGATCGCGGCGACGAGCCCGCAGTCCCTCAGGGACGCGGTGCCGGTGCGGGTGGCAGGAGGCCGGCTGGCCTTCGCGTTCACCGGCCAGGGAGCGCAGCGCATCGGTATGGGCCTGGAACTGGCCGACGCCTACCCGGTGTTCGCGGCGGCGTTCGACGAGGTCTGCGGGCACTACGACGCTTCGCTGCGCGCGGTGGTGCAGGAGGCGATCGCGTCCGGGGCGGGCCTGGACGAGACCGGTACGGCACAGCCCGCGCTGTTCGCCGTCGAGGTCGCGTTGTTCCGCCTGGTGGAGTCCTGGGGGATCCGGCCGGACCTGGTACTCGGGCATTCCATCGGCGAGCTGGCCGCCGCGCACGTGGCCGGGGTGCTGTCGCTGCCGGACGCGGCCCGGCTGGTCGCCGCCCGTGGCAGCCTCATGCAGGCCCTGCCGAGCGGCGGGGCGATGGTCGCCGTCGAAGCGGGCATCGACGAACTGGAGGGGCTGGACCTGCCCGCCGGGGTGGCGATCGCCGCGGTCAACGGTCCCGGCTCGATCGTGTTGTCCGGTGCGGAGGCGGCGCTGCTGTCCTTCGTCGAGGAGGAGTTCACCGGCCGGGGGCGGCGCACCAAGCGGCTCTCGGTCAGCCACGCCTTCCACTCCCCGCTGATGGAGCCGATGCTGGAGGACTTCCGGGCGGTCGCCCGGGAACTCACCTACAGCGCCCCGGAGATCCCCGCGATCTCCACGGTCACCGGACGGCACGCCGAGGAGTGGACGGACCCCGAGTACTGGGTGAACCAGGTCCGGGCGACCGTCCGGTTCCACGAAGCGGTGTGGACCGCACGGGACGAGGGTGTGCGCACCGTGCTGGAGGTGGGGCCCGACGCGGTGCTCACCGGAATGATCGCGGCGGGCTTCCCCGCCGACGAGGCCGGCAACCCGGCCGCCGTACCGCTGCGGCGGGCGGGCAGGTCCGAGCCGGACACCGTCGCGGCGGCTCTCGGCACCCTGTTCACCAGGGGTGTGGAGGCCGACTGGCGCGCGGTGTTCCCCGGCGCCGAGCCCGTCGACGTGCCCACGTACGCGTTCCAGCGCAAGCGGTTCTGGCTCACCCCGGCCGGACGGGCCGACGTGACCGGCGCCGGTCTGCGCTCCGCGGAGCACCCGTTGCTGGGCGCGGCGGTCGACGTGGCCACGGCCGACCCCGCAGGGGGCACCACCGTGTCGACCGGCCGGCTGTCCCTGTCCACCCACCCGTGGCTGGCCGACCACCGGGTGGACGGTGTCGTGATCGTGCCCGGTACCGCGTTGGTCGAACTCGCCGCGTCGGCGGGCCCGATAGCGCAGTTCACCATCACCGAACCGGTGGTCGTACCGGACACCGGCGCGCTCAGCCTCCAGATGGTGGTGGACGGCACCGAGGTCACGCTCTTCTCCCGGAGCGAGGAGGCCGGCTCGGACGACCTGCCCTGGACCAGGCACGCCGCCGGGACCCTCGACACCGGGCAGCACCGGGCCGTCGCGCACGCCGAGCCCTGGCCGGACGACCTGACGGAGATCGACCTCACCGGTGTGTACGACCGGGTCGCGGAACACGGCTACCGGTACGGTCCCGCCTTCCAGGGGCTGCGGCTGCTGTGGCAGCGCGACGAGGAACTGTTCGCCGAGGTCGGGGCAGCTGAGGAACTGGCCGGATCCGCAGCGGAGTTCGCCATGCACCCGGCGTTGCTGGACGCGGTCCTGCATCCGCTGCTGCCCGACGTCGCCGGTGCCCGTCCTGCCGCACTGCCGTTCGCCTGGGCCGGGGTGCGTTTCCACGCCGCGCCCTCCATGACGGACCGGTCGGCCGTGCGGGCCCGGATCACTCCTACGGGCCCGGACGCGGTGCGCCTGCTGGTGACCGACACCGACGGCCACGTCCTGGTCGAGGTGGACGAGCTGGTACTGCGTCCGTTCACCGGGCTGCTGACCGGCGCCCCGGCCGGCGAGAACCTGCTCCACACCCCGGTCTGGCGCGAGTTGGACCTGTCCGGGGCAGCTGCCGACGCACCGGCGGACGGAGCCGAGTACGAGGTGGTGCAGGTCGATTCCGGTGCGGGTGACCTGCCGCGACGCGCCCGGCACGCCGTGCACCACACCCTCGGTGTGCTGCGTGACCGGCTGGCGGACGACACCACCGGAAACCTCGCCGTCGTGGTCGGCTCGGACCTCGCCCACGCGGGTGTCCGGGGCCTGGTCCTCAGTGCCGCGACGGAACACCCCGGCCGGTTCGTGCTGGTGGACCACCCGGACTGGGACGGTGCCGCCGATGTCCGGGACACCGTCAAGCAGCTCCTGTCCAGGGCCGCCAGCGGTGACGAGCCGCAGCTACGGGTGCGCGAAGAGCAGGTTCTCGTCCCGAGGCTGATCAGGTACAGGCGAGCGGCCGAGCCCCGGCCTGAAGATCCGCAGAGCCCGGCGGGCACCGCGATCCCCTGGGGCGAGGGCACCGTCATGATCACTGGTGCGAGTGGTGCCCTGGGCACGGCACTGGCCGGTCACCTGGTGGAGCGGCACGGCGTGCGATCGCTGTTGCTGGTCAGCCGGAGCGGGGCTGTTCCGGAGCTCGATGCCTCGGCGGGCGACGTCGAGATCATCGCGGCAGCCTGCGACGTCACCGACCGCGACGCACTGGCCGCACTCGTCGGCCGCCACCGGCCTGTCGCCTTCGTCCATGCCGCCGGGACGCTGGCGGACGGCACGGTGGACGGTCTCACTCCCGAGCAGGTCGACACCGTACTGCGGCCCAAGATCGATGCCGCCTGGCACTTGCACGAACTGGCCGGGGACAACCCCTTGGTGCTGTACTCCTCGATCGCCGGGCTGCTCGGCAACGCGGGCCAGGCCAACTACGCGGCCGGGAACACCTTCCTGGACGGCCTGGCCGAGTACCGCCGCTCACTCGGCCTCCCCACGGTCTCGCTGGCCTGGGGACTGTGGGAGACCGGGATGGGCGACGGGCTGTCCGAAGCGGACCTGAGGCGGATCCGGACACTGGGGCTGCGTCCCATCACGGTGGCGGACGCGCTGGCGGCCTTCGACGTCGCCACCGCGGACATCACCGGCTCGCAGGCCACCGACGCCGGGAACCCGGTGTTCGCCGTGACCGGAATCGACCGGGCGGCTCTCGGTGCCGCCGCGAACCAGCCCGCTGTGCTGCGGGATCTCGCGCCCCGTCGCCGGCAGGCCGCGGCATCCGGCGCCCACCGGCCCATGCCCGCCGAGCCCCGGGCCGGCCTCCAGTGGGATCAGCCGGGTGCCGTGCTCGACCTGGTCCGCCGCGAGGTCGCCACGGCGCTGGGACACGACAACGCGTCCGCGATCGCGTCCGACGTGCCGTTCACGGAATTGGGCTTCGACTCGCTGACGGCGGTCGAACTGCGTAACCGGCTCGCAGCGGTGACCGGTGAACGGCTGCCGACGACGCTGGTGTTCGACTATCCGACCCCGGCCACCTTGGCCGAAAACCTGCGCAGCATTCTGGCGGCCAGGCAAACCGCGCCTCTCCTCGACCAACTGGAGACGTTGATTCGCGACGGACGACTCGCCTCCGAGGAAGTGGAAAGGCTTCGGCAACTGCTCGGCGGCACGGCGACCGGCCCGATCTCGGACGAGCAGCTCGAAAAGGATCTGGACGATGTGGCCGACGAGGAGTTGTTCGCTTTGGTCGACGAACTCGACTGAGATTCGACTGATATTCCCCGCGACAAGAAGCAGCGCATTCAGTGATAGGATCCTGCGCCATGAACAGAAATTCCGTCACCCAACTCGTCGGAAAGTACATCGCCATCTGGAATGAATCGGACGATGGCGCCCGAAAGGCTTTAGTGGACGAGGTATTCGCCCCGAACGCCACGTACACCGATCCCAACATCACCGCCGAAGGCGCAGCGGCGATCGGCGAGTACATCGCCGCCGCGCAGAAGAACTTCACCGGAATGCTCTTCACTCATGGCGCGGTGCTGACCCATCACGATGCCGTCCACTTCGCCTGGGAGGTCGGCCCCACGGGCGGGGCGCCGGTGGTGAGCGGGTTCGACGTCGCGACGCTCGAGGGCGACCGGATCAGCCGGCTGTACGGTTTCTTCAACGGCTACTGACACCTTCGCGAGGCGGGACCGCGGGCCCTCGCTCCCCCGCCACGGGGTCGCTCACCGAGTGGTCGCCGGGAAAGGAGTTCGTCCCGACGACCAGCGGCAGCGCCCGGAGCAGGCGCGCCCGCCTCACCGAGACGGAGTCGGGGTGGCCGAAGATGCGGTGAAATATCTGCCAGGTCGATTCGGAGATGCAGTCGCCTATGGTCACGATCAGGTTGTCGAAAAGCCGGGCGACGGCCTCGACCGACAATGCCTCGAGCAGGATTCGAGTACTGTTCGGCTGAGCCAGACCCCAGTGCGGGAACCTGCGGTGGAAATTCTCGTTCGCGCACGCCACCACCAGCAGCATGCCGGACTCACCGTGCGACCCGAGTTTCTCGATGAATCCGAGTGTCGCCTCGTCGGCGAGATGCAGGTCGTCGACGGCGATGACAATCGGGTGTTTTCGGGCGAGCTCGTGCACGAAGGCCTCTGCCTCGTGGACGGCACTTCCCGACCCCGAAGGGTTCCGCTCAGGGAACTCGGGCAGACCCGCGGGGTCGACCTCGCGGTGCAGCGAGCGCAGTTGCCGGACGACCGCGAGCGGGTCGATGCTCACTGACCTGCTCACCCGGTACTTCACGATCAGAGGTGCCGGCGTGTTCTTCTGCGAGACCAGCCGGCAGAACTCCATCAGGAGTCGGCTCTTCCCCGTCCCGTGGTCGCCGAGGATGGTCACCAGATGCGGGATGCTGCGCTGCTCGACGCGCTCGAACATGCGCTGCAGTATTTCCATCTCGTGGTCCCGGTCCATGAACGGCTCGGTGTCGACCGGATAGTCCACGGAGCGCGCCTCAGCGACCCAGTACGGGAGCTGCTCAGCGGCCATCGCCAGGTAGGAGACCTGGTCGGCGGTCAGCGACCGCGTCCGATCGGACACCCAGATCATGCCGACCGGAACCCGGGGGAATATTTCCCAGCACTGGTCCATGAGTGTGCCGTTGACCGACACCCGGCTCTGCTGCGGGGACGAGTCGGAGTGCCGCTGGAGGTCGCCCGTCGCCACCATGGCCCTGATGGTGAGCCCGTGCTTGTTCTCGTCCGACACGTCGAGGCTGTCGCGCAGGAGAAGGGCGAGTTGCGTAGCGCACGCGGCGCCCTCCCTCGGGTCGTCGAGGTCGAAGAGGGCGATCGTCGCGGAGCCCACGGACGCCAGTACTTCTCCGCCGCAGCACTCCACCCCGGCCCGGACCAGCGTGTGGATCCCGTCGAGAAGTTCATCGACACCGACCGGGTGCGCCGCGCTCGCCCCGGCCCCGACATGCGCGCGGACGATCATGACGGTGGCCTCACGCCGGTGCGACGGCGTCCGGGGCGGCGCCGCGGTGTGCGGCCTGCTCTGCGCGTCCAGCAGGTCCCGCGCCACTTCGGCCTCATCGGGACGTGCGTGCGGAGCGGGCCGGGAAACCGGGTCGGCCGTACGTCCTGCCCGGTCGGGGTCATCACCCGTGGCCGCGGGCTGGAAGAACTCGGTGAGCGTCGGATCGTGCGACAGGATCCGTTGCTGAAGGTCCCGCAACCACGGCCCGGGCTCCAGACCGAACTGGTCCACGAGTTCGGAATGCGTCCGGTTGTAGACGTCCAGCGCTTCGGTCTGGCGACCGGAGCGGTACAAGGCCAGCATGAGCAGTCCGCGGGCCCGCTCACGCAGGGGTTCGGTCTCCACCATCTTCTCGATGCCACCGATCAGCTCCCGATGGTGACCGCATTCCAGCATGGCTTCGAAATACAGCTCCTGGGCATCGATGCGCGAGTTCTCGACGATGTTCGATTCGGGCCAGACGATTCCCACTTCCGCCAGGTCGGCGAGAACGTCCCCACGCCACAGGTCCAGCGCGTCCCGCAGGATCGCGGCCGCCTCCGCCGGAAGGCCGTTGACCATCTTCTTGCGACCGAGTTCCAATTGGCGGTAGAACACATGGACATCGACCATGTCCTCGTCGATGCTCAACATATATCCGGGAGGCTGTGTGATAAGAGCGGGGAAAGGACCCCCCGCGCGCAGCGTTTCCAGAATCGACCTCAGCGACCAGACTGAATTGTGCAGGATTTTCCTGGCGGTGACGGGTGGCTTGTCATCCGGCCACAGCGAGTCCACTAACCGGCTGGCCGCGACCACCTGATTCGGCTCGAGCAGCAGGCGACCCAGCAGCGCGCGCTGTTTCACTCCGCCGAGAACGGCCCGTTCACCGCCTCGAACAACCTCGAGCGGACCGAGAACGCGAAACTGCACCATGATTTCTCCCCCAGTTTCCCTGGTCACAAAATCGCCCGCGCCAAGGAGCGCATACATTAGCTTCGGATCGCGAAACTGAAATGTTCATCGGCTCGTCATCATGCCGAGTCGACTCCACAGGCCGACTGCGGCGGCGACCGCACTGGACGACGTTGTCCATACGGGAGATGTCGTACATCAGGAGGCGAGCACCGGCAACAAACAATCTCTTAACGAGACGCCAACACCGCGCTCAACGTGAGGGCGCTACAGGAAACAGCGCGCATGAAATCGCACACCGAATGCGGGAAAGGCCCGGTGTGGTGCGTACAGCATTGGCCCCATTTAATCTACCCCCGTACCCTTGCAACACTTTCAACCACCGGCTACTATCCAGCGGTTCGACGCTGCGACAAAAGAATCGCCTGACGCCGGCGTTAATGTCAACCCCCTATTGACTCACAGGTCTCGACCGGGGATCATAGCAGGCTGCATTCGCCGCACACCACCGCTTATTCGGCCAGAATTGCACCGAAGACATCGCGGGATCGGCCGCCCGCAAGCCCTTTCATCTGACTTTTATAACGGTCATCCGCGTCCGAAATGGGCGTATGCGATCGCGCCCGGCATCCCCCGATTCCCGCGACCGTCAACCGGACCGAGAGGCCGGGGGCACACCCCGGCGCGAACCCCGGCCGGTCACCGGACGCCGAGCCCACGCGAGGCACTTGCATGATTATGCGTGGTGATACATACTCTTTCTATGTCCAAGGTCCTCACCTCCCTGCCCGCCGGCGAGCGCGTCGGCATCGCCTTCTCGGGCGGTCTCGACACCTCCGTCGCGGTCGCGTGGATGCGCGACAAGGGCGCCGTCCCGTGCACCTACACCGCCGACATCGGCCAGTACGACGAGCCCGACATCGCGTCGGTGCCCGGCCGTGCGAAGACCTACGGTGCCGAGATCGCGCGCCTGGTCGACTGCCGTGCCGCGCTGGTGGAGGAGGGCCTGGCCGCGCTGACCTGCGGCGCGTTCCACATCCGCTCCGGCGGGCGGGCGTACTTCAACACCACGCCGCTCGGCCGCGCCGTCACGGGCACGCTGCTCGTCCGGGCGATGCTCGAGGACGACGTCCAGATCTGGGGCGACGGCTCGACCTTCAAGGGCAACGACATCGAGCGGTTCTACCGCTACGGCCTGCTCGCCAACCCGCACCTGAGGATCTACAAGCCCTGGCTGGACGCGGCCTTCGTCACCGAGCTCGGCGGCCGCAAGGAGATGTCGGAGTGGCTGCTCGCCCACGGGCTGCCCTACCGCGACAGCACCGAGAAGGCGTACTCCACCGACGCCAACATCTGGGGCGCCACGC
This sequence comes from Streptomyces afghaniensis, assembly GCF_044327915.1. Classification (NCBI taxonomy): domain Bacteria; kingdom Bacillati; phylum Actinomycetota; class Actinomycetes; order Kitasatosporales; family Streptomycetaceae; genus Streptomyces; species Streptomyces afghaniensis. Next base: position 717,544 of record NZ_JBIRGJ010000001.1, on the reverse strand, counting down.
ACGAGGCCAAGACCCTGGAGCACCTGGACACCGGCGTCGAGACCGTCGAGCCGATCATGGGCGTCCGGTTCTGGGACCCCGAGGTGGAGATCGCCACCGAGGACGTGACGATCGGCTTCGACCAGGGCCGCCCCGTGACGATCAACGGCAAGGAGTTCTCCTCCCCCGTCGACCTGGTCATGGAGGCCAACGCCATCGGCGGCCGGCACGGCCTGGGCATGTCGGACCAGATCGAGAACCGGATCATCGAGGCCAAGAGCCGCGGCATCTACGAGGCCCCGGGCATGGCCCTGCTGCACGCCGCGTACGAGCGTCTGGTCAACGCGATCCACAACGAGGACACCCTCGCCCAATACCACACCGAGGGCCGGCGGCTCGGGCGGCTGATGTACGAGGGCCGCTGGCTGGACCCGCAGGCGCTGATGATCCGCGAGTCGCTCCAGCGCTGGGTCGGCGCCGCCGTCACCGGCGAGGTGACGCTGCGGCTGCGGCGCGGTGAGGACTACTCGATCCTCGACACGACCGGCCCGGCGTTCAGCTACCACCCGGACAAGCTGTCCATGGAGCGCACGGAGGACTCCGCGTTCGGCCCGGTGGACCGGATCGGCCAGCTCACCATGCGCAACCTGGACATCGCCGACTCCCGCGCCAAGCTGGAGCAGTACGCCGGCATCGGTCTGATCGGCACCGGCAGCCCCACCATCGGCGCCTCGCAGGCGGCCGCGACCGGTCTGATCGGCACCATGCCGGAGCTGCCGCAGGGCGGCGCCGAGGCCATCGCCTCCCGGGGCGAGGTCTCCGACGAGGACGCGTGGCTGGACCGCGCGGCGATGGAGTCCGGCACGGACTGACCAGCGCCCTGGTCTGACGAAAAGGCCGGCTCGGCACCCTCGGTGCCGAGCCGGCCTTTTCGTCGTACGGCCGTCGTCAGCTCAGACGGACCGCCCTTCAGCGCGTGGTGCCGGCCATCTCCCGGACAGGCGCGTCGAGGGCGTCCAGGCTGCGCAGGATGTCCTCCACGCGCTGCTTGGCGTCGCCGAAGAGCATCTGGCTGTTCTCCCGGAAGAACAGCGGATTCTGCACACCGGCGTACCCGGCGGCCATCGACCGCTTGAAGACGACCACGTTGGCCGCCTCCCACACGTGCAGCACCGGCATCCCGGCGATGGGGCTGGCCGGGTTGTCGGTGGCGGCCGGGTTGACGGTGTCGTTGGCGCCGATGACCAGGACGACCGAGGTGGCGGCGAAGTCGTCGTTGATCTCGTCCATTTCCAGGACGATGTCGTACGGCACGTTCGCCTCCGCGAGCAGCACGTTCATGTGCCCGGGCAGCCGGCCGGCGACGGGGTGGATGCCGAAGCGCACCTCGACGCCCCGTTCGCGCAGCTTGCGCGCCAGCTCCGCGACCGGGTACTGGGCCTGGGCGACCGCCATGCCGTAGCCCGGTGTGATGATCACCGAGGAGGCGTCGCGCAGGAGTTCCGCGGTCTCCTCCGCGCTGATCTCCCGGTGCTCCCCGTGCTCCCCGTCGTCGGCCACTGCCGCCGGGGTGCCGAAGCCGCCCGCGATCACCGAGATGAAGGACCGGTTCATCGCCTTGCACATGATGTACGACAGGTAGGCACCGGAGGAGCCGACCAGCGCGCCCGTGACGATCAGCAGGTTGTTGGCGAGCAGGAAGCCCGACGCGGCGGCGGCCCAGCCGGAGTAGCTGTTGAGCATGGAGACGACCACCGGCATGTCACCGCCGCCGATGGAGGCGACCAGGTGCGCGCCCAGGGCGAGGGCGATGACGGTGACCGCGATGAGCAGGCCCATGTTCGGGCGGACCACGAACGCGACGGTGAGCGCGACGAAGGCGACCAGGGCACCGATGTTCAGGACGTGCTTGCCGGGCAGCGTGAGCGGGCGCGAGTTGATGCGCGCCGAGAGCTTCAGGTAGGCGACGACGGAACCCGTGAAGGTGACGGCGCCGATGAACACCCCGATGAACACCTCGGCGTGGTGGATGCCGAGCAGCGAACCGGTGAGCTCGGCGTCGACGTCGAGGTAGCCGTTCCAGCCGACGAACGCGGCGGCGAGCCCGACGAGGCTGTGCATGATCGCGATCAGCTCGGGCATGCCGGTCATCTCGACCACCCGGGCCCGCCACAGTCCGATGCCCGCGCCGATGGCGGTGGCGAGCGCGATCAGGACGAGACCCGTCGCGGTGATGCTCTTCGACGCGAGGCCGACGGTGGCGGCCAGGGCGACGACCATGCCGGCGATGCCCCAGACGACTCCCGAGCGGGAGGTCCGGTGCTGCGAGAGCCCGGCGAGGCTGAGGATGAACAGCAACGCGGCGACGACGTAGGCGGCTTCTGAGGCCGTGACTGTGGTCATCCGTGATCAGCCCTTCGAGAACATGCCGAGCATCCGGCGGGTGACGGCGAATCCGCCGAAGATGTTGATGCTCGCCAGCAGGATCGCGGCGAACGACAGCACGGTGACGGCGGTGTTCCCGTGCCCGATCTGGAGCAGTGCACCGACCACGACGATCCCGGAGATGGCGTTGGTGACCGACATCAGCGGGGTGTGCAGCGCGTGGTGCACGTTGCCGATGACGTAGAAGCCGATGACGATCGCCAGCACGAACACCGTGAAGTGGCCGATGAGTTCGCTCGGCGAGAAGGCCGTCACCAGGAACAGCGCGAGCGCCCCGGCCCCGACGAGGGCGTACGAGGACCACGCGGGGCGGGCGGGCTTCGCCGGTGCCGTGGCGGGCGCGGCCGGTTCCGTACCGCCGGCCGGGGCGGGTGCGGGTGCGGCGGACACCTGGACCGGGGGCGGCGGCCAGGTCTTCTCGCCGTCGCGGACCACGGTCATCGACCGCTGCACCACGTCGTCGAAGTCCAGCACGAGCCGGCCGTCCTTGCCCGGGGTGAGCAGCTTCATCAGGTTGACGACGTTGGTGCCGTACAGCTGCGAGGCCTGGGCGGGGAGCCTGCCGGGCAGGTCGGTGTAGCCGATGATCGTCACGTCGTTGTCGGTGACGACGGCCTTTCCGGCGACCGTGCCCTCGACGTTGCCGCCCTGGGCCGCCGCCATGTCGACGATCACGCTGCCGGGCTTCATCCGCGCGACGTCCTCGGCGGTGACCAGCCTCGGCGCCGGGCGGCCCGGGATGAGCGCGGTGGTGATGATGATGTCGACGTCGGCGGCCTGCTCGGCGTACAGCTGCGCGGCGAGCCGGTCGTAGTCCTCGGAGGTGGCCCGCGCGTAGCCGTCGGTGCTCACCTCCTGCTCGACGCCCACCGTCAGGAACTCCCCGCCCAGCGAGCGCACCTGCTCGGCGACCTCGGGCCGGGGGTCGGTGGCGCGGACCACGGCGCCGAGGCTGCGGGCGGCGCCGATCGCGGCGAGTCCGGCCACGCCGGCACCGGCGACCAGCACCTTGGCGGGCGGCACCTTGCCGGCGGCGGTCACCTGGCCGGTGAAGAACCGGCCGAAGGCGTGCGCGGCCTCGACCACGGCCCGGTATCCGGCGATGTTCGCCATCGAGCTGAGCACGTCCAGCGACTGGGCGCGCGAGATACGCGGCACGGCGTCCATGGCGAGGACGGTGATGGGCCGCCGCGCCAGCTCGTCGACCAGTTCCGGGTGCAGCGCGGGGCCGATCAGCGCGATCAGCGTCGCCCCGTCCCGCAGCCGGCCGATCTCCTCGCTGGAGGGGCCGTTCACCTTGAGCACGATCTCCGCCTGCCACGGGTCGCCGAGCCGGGCTCCCGCCTCCTCGTAGGCCGCGTCGGAGAAGCGGGACGAGGCCCCCGCCCCCGGTTCGACCACCACCTCGTAGCCGAGTGCTGCGAGTCTTCCCACGGTGGCCGGCGTCGCCGCCACCCTGGTCTCGCCCGCAGTGGACTCGGCGGGTATGCCGATCCTCTGGGGTTCCGGTTCCGCTGGGACCATCGTCTGCCTCTCCGTCTGTTGGGGTGCCTGTCCTCCTTGGTGCCCGCATCCTGCACGCTCGACGCCGTGTCCGTGGCGGACCGTGGTCACATGGCCGACGAGGTCGTCCTCACACTGCCGAGGGGTTGCCGTGGGACGCTTTCGGGGGTATCGCTGCGACTGCCGGGACGCAAGAGTCCTCTGATGCGTCAGGGCCGAGCCGGGCGCAGACTGAGAGCGTGAGCAGCACGCGCCCGGGGCGCGGCGGACCCGCGTCCCCCTCCCGAACGGTGCCGCAGCAGACTGTGGCGCTGGCAGCGATGATGTTCGCCGTCGCCATGACCTTCATCGACCAGACCATCGTGTCCATCGCGGCACCGGACATCGTCCGCGAACTGGGTCTGTCGTCGTCCGGCATGCAGTGGGTGGTGAACGCCTACCTGCTGTCCCTCGCGGCGTTCTTCGCCCTGGGCGGGCGCCTCGCGGACCTCTACGGGCCGCGCCGGATCGTCGTGATCGGCACACTGGTGTTCGTCGTGTCGTCGGTGCTGTGCGGCTGCGTCCCGGCGGGCGGCGCCGCGCAGGCCTGGCTGATCGTGTTCCGCGCCACCCAGGGGCTCGGCGCGGCACTGCTCTTCCCCGCGGCGCTCGCCGTGGTGGTGGCGGTGTTCCCGGTCGAGCGACGCGGACGTGCCCTCGCCCTGTTCTTCGGTGTCTCCGGCGCCCTGACGGCCCTCGGCCCGCTGCTGGGCGGCTGGCTCACCGCCTGGACCTGGCGGGCGGTCTTCTGGGTCAACGTGCCCGTGGCGATCGTGGCGCTGGTCCTCACGGCCCTGGCGCATATCTCCGACCGGCGGCGGTCCGGGACCCTGGACGTGCCCGGCGCCGCCCTGATCGCGGTCGGCATGGGCCTGAGCGTCCTCGGCTTTCAGCAGGCCTGGTCCTGGGGCTGGGACAGCTGGGCCACCTGGGTGTGCATCGCGGGCGGGCTCGCGGTGCTCCACGGTTTCGTCCGGTTCGAGCACCGGGTGCGGCATCCGCTGATCGACCTGCGGGTCTTCCGGGACAAGGCGTTCACCGTGGACGCGGCGGTGCTGTTCTTCGCGATGCTCGCCTTCGTCCCGGTGTTCTTCTTCAGCTCGGTCTACGCCCAGGTGTCCCTGAGCGCCTCGCCGAACCAGGCGGCCCTGTTCCTGCTGTACTTCTTCGCGGGCTTCGCGATCGCCTCGCAGTGGGGCGGCCGGATCCTCGACAAGCAGGGCGCCCGCCCGGCCCTGAAGCTGGGCACCGCGGTGGGCTGCGCCGGGTTCGCCCTGTGGGCGAGCAAGCTCACCGACCTGTCCATGCACGACCAGTGGCCTTACGCGGCCCTGGCCGGGGCGGGTATCGGCTTCGTTCTCGCGCCCGCCTCGACGGACGCCGTCAACCGAGCCATCGGCGCCTCGTACGGCGAGGTCACCGGCATCACCCAGACCGTGCGCAACTACGCGGCGAGCGTGGGCCTGGCCGTCTACGGCACCGTCCTGACGCACGTCACGACCGACAAGGTCGTGCAGACCCTGCGAGCCCGCGGCATGCCCGCCGGCGACGCGGACGCCGTGGCCCGGGACATCACCGAGTCGGTCACCGGCAACGGCGACTCCCGGCCGCCCACCGGCACCGGCCCCGCAGCCGAGGCGGCACGGGACACGATGAGCGCCGTCCGCATGGACTTCGCCGAGGCCAACCAGTGGGTGTTCTACGGCATGGCCATCGCCCTGGGCATCGGGTTCCTGTGCGCCCTGCGCCACCCGGGCGGCCGGGCGGCCACGACCGCGACGGCGAAGGAGCCGGTCGCACAGGCGCACTGACGAACCGCCCGGCGACCGTACGGCGAAGTCGTCAGGCCCGTTGGGCGAACTCGTCAGGTGAACAGCTCGGTCGTGCGCTGCTGGATCTCCTCCGGGGTCAGCTCCTCGATCGTCTGGGAGATCATCCAGAGATGGCCGAACGGGTCGGCGAGACGGCCGCCGCGCTGCCCGTAGTGCTGGTCGGCGACGGGGTACACCACGCTCGCCCCGCCCCGCAGCATGGCCTCGGCCACGGCGTCGGCATCGGACACGTCCGGGGCCATGATCACCGGGCTGCCGCCGAGCGAGTCCGGCGCCGGATCGCTCTCGTCGGCGTCCTTGACCGCGATCACCGCCTCGCCGAGCCGCAGCATGGCGTGCACGATCTTCCCGTCGGGGCCGGTGTACCGCTCGGTCTCCTCGGCGCCGAGCGTGGTCCGGTAGAAGTCGATCGCCCGGGGCCCGTCGGAGACCACGAGCCGGGCGTAGAGCCGGGTGAGGGTCGGATTGCCGGTTGCGTTCGTCATGCCTTCACGATCGCCGGTCGGGGCGGCCGTGGATTGTAGAAAAAGGCCGGCCGGGCAGGACCCGTCACCCGCCGAGCGGAACGTGGTTGCGTTCCCCGGGCGAGCGCGGCCTGTACGCGGTCGGGGTGATGCCCGCGAGCGCGCGGAACTCGTGGATCAGGTGCGCCTGGTCGTGGTAGCCGCACTCCGCGGCCAGGAGCGCCCAGTCCGGTCGGCCGGACCCGGCGTTCACCCGGCCGAGCAGCCGCTGGAAGCGCCGTACCCGCGCATAGCGTTTCGGCGGGAGTCCCAGCTGTTCGGCGCAGCTGCGGGCCAACCGCCTGGAGGTCCAGCCGAGCCGGTCGGCGACCTCGCCCACGGGCGTTCCGCGGTCGAGCAGCGCCGCGGCGAGGCGGACCGCCGGGTCGGGCTCCAGGGGACGTCCCGCCCGCCGCAGCAGGACCGCCTCCACCTCCCGCAGAGCCGCCTGCGGGCCACCGGCGGCCATGGCCTCCAGCATTCGCTCGCGCAGCACCGCGCCGTCCGTGCCCCACAGCTCGTCGAGCCCGGCGAGCCGGCCCTGGACCGCACTGACCGGGGCGGTGAGGAACGGATACGCCCCCGCGGGACGGAACGCCACCCACACGACGGCACGCTGCTGCGCCGGGTCGATCACCGCCGGCTCCGTGTACGGCCCCTGCAACGCCGCACCCCGGGTCCGCCGGTCCGACGAGGACAGGGTGTCCCCGTCGAGGTTCACCAGCAGCTGCGCCCCGCCCGTCGGCAGGGCCAGCTCGGCGGAGTGCGCGAACCGTCCCTCGACGTAGCCGAGCGCACCGATCAGCGGCGCGAGCGCCGGCGCCGACGGCCGGACCGTGAGCGAGACGGGAATCTCCTCCGCCGTGCGAGCCATGCACCCAGCCTAGGATCTCCGCTACAGCGCCAGCCACACCGCCTGATCGGGCCCCAGCCGGCCGTCGTCGAGCGGGCCGCTCGCCAGGAGGAGCTCGGAGTGTGCGGGCAGTTCGTACGGCTCGCCGGAGAGGTTGACCACGCACAGGAAGCCGGGCTCGCGGCTGAAGGACAGCACTCCCTCGGGAGCTTCCAGCCACGTCATCGTGCCGTCGCCGAGGGCGGGGTGCTCGCGGCGGATGCGCAGGGCGGTGCGGTAGAGCTCCAGCATGGAGGCCGGGTCGCCGGTCTGGGCCTCGGCGCTCCATACGGCCCAGTCGGCGGGCTGTGGCAGCCAGGGTCCGGCGGTCGCACCGGCCGGGCTGAAGCCGTAAGGGGCCACCTGGCCCGACCAGGGGATCGGGACGCGGCAGCCGTCACGGCCGCGGTCGGTGTGGCCCGAGCGCTCCCAGATCGGGTCCTGGAGGGCGGACTCGGGCAGGTCCTCGACTTCGGGGAGGCCGAGTTCCTCGCCCTGGTAGACGTAGGCGCCGCCGGGCAGGGCGAGCATCAGCAGGGCGGCGGCCCGGGCGCGCCGGGTGCCCAGGGCCAGGTCGAGGGGACCGCCGGGCTCGAACCGGGCGTTGACGATCCAGCTCCGCGAGGCGGTACGGCCGTAGCGGCTGGGGTGGCGCATGACGTCGTGGTTGGAGAGCACCCAGGTGGCGGGTGCGCCCACCGCGCCGAGCATGGCGAGGGAGTCGTCGATGACGGCGCGCAGGTCCTTGGCGTCCCAACCGCACATCAGGAAGTCGAAGTTGAAGGCGGTGTGCAGGCCGTCCCGGCGGACGTAGGCGGCGAGACGTTCGGGGGTGTCGGCCCAGGCCTCGGCGACGAAGGAGCGGTCGCCGGGGAACTCGTCGGCGACCTTGCGCCAGGCCCGGTATATCTCGTGCACCTCGTCCCGGTCCCAGTGCGGATGGTCGAGATGCCGGCGGATCTCCTCCCGGCGGGTGAGCGGGCCCGTCACCGCGGGTTCCGCGCGGGGTGGCAGGTCGGGCAGCTCCGGGTGCTTGATCAGGCCGTGGGCGACGTCGATGCGGAAGCCGTCGACGCCCCGGCTGAACCAGAACCGCAGGATCGACTCGAACTCCGCCTTCACCTCGGGGTGCTGCCAGTTCAGGTCGGGCTGCTGGGGAGCGAACAGGTGCAGGTACCAGTCACCGTCGGGCAGCCGGGTCCAGGCCGGACCGCCGAAGCAGGACACCCAGTCGTTGGGCGGCTCGGTGCCGTCGGGGCCGCGCCCGGGCCGGAAGACGTAGCGCTCGCGTTCCGCACTGCCGGGACCTGCCGCCAACGCCGCCTGGAACCAGACGTGCTGGTCGGAGGTGTGGTTGGGCACGATGTCGGGGATGACGCGGATCCCGTGCTCGTGGGCTTCGGTGATGAGCTGTTCGGCGTCGGCGAGGGTGCCGAAGCGGGGGTCGATCGCCCGGAAGTCGGCGACGTCGTAACCGTGGTCGGCCATCGGCGACTTGTACCACGGGTTGATCCAGATGGCGTCCACGCCGAGGGACTTCAGATACGGCAGCCGGGAGCGGATGCCGGCGATGTCGCCGACGCCGTCGCCGTCGCCGTCGGCGAAGCTGCGGATGTAGACCTGGTAGATGACGGCACTGCGCCACCAGGGTGCGGTGGGGGACACGTGGCTCCTTGTGGAAGACGGGTGGGTTACTTCGCCGCGCCGGCCGTGAGCCCGGCGACGATACGGCGCTGGAACAGCAGCACCATCACGACCAGCGGAATGGTCACCACGACGCCCGCGGCCATCTGGCTGCCGAACGGCGTCTGGTACGTGGTCGCCCCCGAGAACTTGGAGATGGCGACGGTCGCGGTCTGCATGCTCGGCTTGTTGGTCATCGACAGGGCGATGAGGAACTCGTTCCAGGCGGCGATGAAGGTGATGATCGCGGTGGTGAAGATGCCCGGTGCCGCGAGGGGGACGATGACCTTGCGGAAGGCCTGGCCGCGGGTGCAGCCGTCGACCATGGCGGCGTGTTCCAGTTCGTCGGGCATCTGCCGGAAGAACGTGGTCAGGTTCCACACCGCCAGCGGCAGCGTGAAGGACATGCTCGGCACGATCATGGACTGGTAGGTGTTGATCCAGCCGATGTCGGTGAACAGCTTCAGCAGCGGCACGACGATCGACACCACCGGGAACATCGAGGTGGCGATGATCAGCGTGAGGATCAGCCGCTTGAAACGGAACTCCAGCCGGGCCATCGCGTACGCGGTGAAGGTGGCCAGCAGGAGCGACATCACGGTCGTGATGCCGGCGACGATCAGGCTGTTGAGCAGGGCCCTGGTGAAGCCCTGGCCCGGGCTGAACACCGACCGGTAGTTCTCGAACGACACCCGCGAGGGGAACAGCGAGGTGCTGAAGATGTCGCCGGTGCTGCGGAGGCTGGAGACCAGCATCCAGTAGAACGGGGCCAGGCAGTAGGCCACCACCACGGCGATGCCCAGATAGGGCAGCCACTGCCGCCACTTGGCCGTGAGGGTCATGCCGTCACCTCCCGGACACGGCGGCGCGGCGTCCTGACCGCGCGGCTCCTGTGCTTCTTCGTCCCGCCCGCGCCCCCGATGAGGTCGGCGCCGAGCAGCCGGACGAAGGCGAGCGCGATGAGGAACACGTAGAGGAAGAGGAGGACCGCGTACGCGGAGGCAGGGCCGAAGCGCACGTTGGACGCCTCGTTCTGCGCGAGCATCGACAGCGTCTCGACGGAGCCCTTCTGGGCGCCGATGAGGATGTAGGGCAGGTCGAACATCCGCAGCGCGTCCAGGCAGCGGAAGAGCACCGCCACCATCAGCGCGGGCTTCACCAGCGGCAGCGTGATGCGCCGGAACTGCTGGAGGGCGCTCGCCCCGTCGAGCCGGGCCGCCTCGTAGACCTCCCTCGGGATCACCTGGAGGCCGGCCAGGACCAGCAGCCCGATGAAGGGGGCGGTCTTCCACACGTCGGCGATGACGACCGCGATCTTGGCGGAGAAGCCGTCGGCGGTCCACAGGACCTGGTGGCCGAGGAGGACGTTGGCGATCCCGTCGGCGTTGAAGATCCACTTCCAGAGCAGTCCGGAGATGGCCGTGGGGATGGCCCAGGGCACGAGGATGCTGGCCCGTACCAGGGCCCGGCCCTTGAAGGCCCGGTGCATGATGAGTGCCATGGCGACACCGATCACGGTCTCCAGCGACACCGTGACGACGGTGAAGAAGGTGGTGTTCCAGAAGGCGTTCCAGAAGCGGTCGCCGGCCTGGGTGAAGATGTCGGTGTAGTTCTTCAGCCCGACGAACGGCTCGGTGTCGCTGATGAACCCGGTCTTCGGGTCCAGGCCCTTCGGCCCGTACAGGGACTCGTCGAGTGCCATGAGCGTCGGGTAGAGCACGACGACCGTCAGCACCAGCAGCGTCGGGGAGACCAGGAGCGCGGCCAGGCGGCCGGTGCCCGCGGTGGCCCGGGAGCGTGGACGCCGCCGGGGGCGTTCGGGGGCCGGGGGCCGCCCGGGGCGGCGGGGGGCCGCCGTCCCGGGCTCGTGCGGGGCGGTGTCGGACGGGATCGCGGTGTCGGACATGACCCGCGGCCTCACTGTGCCGTCAGCTTCTGAAGGTCCCCCTGGAGGTCCTTCAGCGCCTGTGCGCTGCTCTTCTTACCGGTGAGCGCGGCGTAGACCTCGTTCTGGATCGCGGCGGTCACGTCGCCGTACTGCACGACGCGCGGGCGCGGCACGGCCTTCGTGATCGACTGCTTGAGGTCGGGCAGGTACGGATACTGCTTGTCCAGGGACGCGTTGTCGTAGAGGTCGGCGTAGGGCGGGGCGAGGGAGGCGTTCTTGAGGAAGTAGGTCGCGCTCTCCTCGCTGGTGAAGAACTTCATGAAGTCCAGTGCCGTGGCCTTGTTCTTGGCGAAGGACGACAGGGCCAGGTTGGCGCCGCCGAGGCTGGAGGCGCCGGGGCCGTTCAGGCCGGGCAGGGGCGCGACGGCGAACTTGCCCTTGACGGCGCTCTTCTGGGCCAGGGAGTACACGTACGGCCAGTTGTTCAGGAAGATCAGCTTGCCTGCCTGGAAGGCCTGGCGGCCGTCCTCCTCCTGGTAGGTGATGGCCTCCTTGGGGATGGTCTTGTCCTTGAAGGAGTCGACGAGGAAGTCGAGGCCCTTCTTGGCCTGCGGGGTGTCGACGTCGGGCTTGCCGTCGGCATCGACGATCTTGCCGCCGGCGGAGTTCACGGCCTCGGCGAAGTTCACCGTGAGGCCCTCGTACTTCTGGAACTGCCCGGCGTAGCAGGACATGTTCTTCGCCTCGGGGAGCTTCTTCACCTTGGCGCAGTCGGCCGTCATCTGGGCCCAGGTGGTGGGGGGCCCGGTGACGCCGGCCTTCTTCAGCAGGTCGGTGCGGTAGAACAGCAGGCCGCCGTTGGAGCTGGCGGGGACGGCGTAGAGCTTGCCCCGGTACTGGCCGGTCTGCACGACCGGCTGGAGCATCTTGCCGAGCGGGAACTGGTTCGCGGGCAGTGGCTCGATCCACTGGTGGGCGGCGAACTCCGACGTCCACACGACGTCGGTGGCGAGCACCGTGTAGGCGTCGGACTTCGTCTCCGCGTTCTGGATCATCTGCTGGCGCTGCGAGTCGGCGTCCGTGGGCAGCTGGATGAAGGTGACCTTCTCCTTGGGGTGCGCCTTGTTCCAGCGGTCGATGATCGTCTGAACGGTGCCGGTGGTGTCCTTGCCTGCGACGTAGCTGATGGGGCCGCGCCCCTTGAAGGTCGCCGGGGCGGCCTGCGCGGACGGTCCGGAGCCACTGCCCCCGGACGAGCCGCAGGCGGTGAGGAGGAGCCCGGCGGCGGCGAGCGCTGCGGAACACTGAATCGCTCTGGCGGTGCTGGTCTTCACTGTCTCTCCTGGTCGTGATGGACCGAAGTCGTGTCTCTTCCCCCGGGATGGCTTTGGTCATGAGATTGCGTTGCCACGGCATTCCGCTGATAAAAACCGCAGTTCACAGCGGATGAGAGGCGTCCCTCCGGGGCGACTTCGAACCTGTCGAGACAACGTTTGCACGCTAGGAGCGCCCGACCGGGAAGTCAATGCGTCGCGACGTGGTAAGAAGGCAAGAATCAGGTGAGACAGCGCTGCCACCAAGTGCCGTGGTGCGCAGGGTTCCTGTGCTAGCGTCCGGCGCATGCCACCAGGTCAGCGGCACCCCACGATGGCTGACGTCGCCGAACGGGCCGGGGTCTCCACCTCCACGGTCTCGCGCACTCTGCGCGGCCTGTCCACCGTCTCGCCGGAGGTCCGCGCCCGCGTCGAACAGGCCGCCCGGGAGCTGAACTTCGCGGTCTCGCGCCATGCCGCCAGCCTGGTGACGGGCAGGACGTGGACCATCGCGGTGCTGGTGCCCACGCTCAGTTCGTGGTTCGTGGGCACGGCCCTGTCGGGTCTCGCTCTCGTCCTGCGGGCGGCCGGCATGGAACTGACGGTCTATGTGATCCCCGGCATGGCCGAGCGCACGGCGTTCTTCGAGCACCTTCCCGCGCGGCGCAACGCGGACGCGCTGCTGGTGTTCTCCTTCGACCTCACCGAGGAGGAGACCGCCCGGCTGGACGGTCTGGGCATGCCGGTCGTGTACGTCAGCCAACACGTCGACGGACGCCCGAGCGTCTACGTCGACGACGTGGCCGGCGCCCTGCGCGGCACCCGGCATCTGCTCAACCTCGGCCACCGCCGGATCGCCTACGTACGGACGGTGGGCACGGGCGGCTTCTCCTTCAGTTCGCAGGAGCGGCTGGTCGGTTACCGGCAGGCGCTGACCGAGGCGGGCCTGCCCCTGGACGACGAGCTGGTGGTCGCCACCCCGGCGGGCGACAAGCGGGGCGCCGCCGAGGCGGTCGGCAGGCTGCTGGGGCTGCGGGAGCCGCCCACCGCGGTCTTCGCCGAGCAGGACGAGGTGGCCGTCGCCGTGATCTGGACGCTGCGCGCGACGCGTGTCGAGGTGCCCGGACAGGTGTCCGTGGCCGGCTTCGACGACCAGCCGGTGGCCCAGTGGTTCGATCTGACGACCGTGGCCCAGTCGCCCTCGGCCATCGGCCGGGAGGCCGGCGCGCTCGCCCTGTCACTCGTCAACGACCCCGACGGGGACCGCGAACGGCACGTCGTGCTGCCCACCCATGTGATCCCTCGGACCACCACTGCCCCGCCCCCCGCGTCCTGGAAGGCGCCTGAAGAACTGCCCCAACTGCCCTCGGGCTGACGGAAATCGCCGTGTGATCACGGACGCGCCCACCCTAGACTCGGCCGAAAACGAGGGGGCGGATGCGCATGACCACCGGCCAGAACACCGTGGGGGACGTCTTCAGCGCGGGAGCGGAGGACTTCCACAGCTGGTCCCGGGCACTGTGGGACCCGGTCGGCGAGGCGACGGCGGACGTGGCCGCCCCGGCCGGCGGCGAGTCGGTGCTGGACGCCTGCTGCGGGGCCGGGGCGTCGGCGCTGCCGGCCGCACGTGCCGTGGGGGCGGCGGGCCGGGTGGACGCCGTGGATCTCGCGGACGGGCTGCTGGCGATCGGGGAGCGCCGGGCGCGTGAGGAGGGCCTGGCGAACATCCGCTTCCACCGCCACGAGGTCACGTCGTGGCCCGTGCCCGGCCCGGGTTACGACGTCGTGCAGTGCGGGCTCGGGGTGTTCTTCTTCCCGGACATGGACCGGGACTCCGCCGCGCTGACGCGGATGCTGCGTCCCGGGGGCCGGTTCGTCGTGACGGTGTGGGAGAAGGGCGCGCTCGGCGGCTGGCAGGCGGCGCTGCGGGGCGCGGTCCTGACGGAGCGCGATCTGCCCCGCCCGCCGCAGCTGGAGCAACTGGCCCGGATCGACACCGCCGGCACCCTCGCCGCCTGGCTGACCGACCTGGGCGGGAGTGAACCCCGGGTCTTCCAGCGGCACTTCGAGGCTCCGCTGTCCCCGGAGACGGGCTGGGAGCTGGCCATCGGCAGCGGGGCGCGCCGGATGCTGGACGGGCTGTCACCGGCCGCCGTCGAGCGGGTGCGTGCCGAGTTCACCGCCCGGCTCACCGCGGACTCGGTCACCGACCTCGACGTACGCGTCCTGACGGGCACGGCCCGCTTCTCCGGCTGACCGGCCGGCCGGGCGGGGCGGCGGGCAGGACGCCGTGACCGACCCGGGTCCGCAGGGGCCGCAGACGCCGCTCAGTTCGAGGGTGTGCTCCAGCTCCGTGTAGCCCGTGGTCTCGGCGAGCCGGGCGGCCCACTCCTCGACGGCCTCCGCGTCCACGGGCCGGCTGCGGCCGCAGCGGCGGCAGATGAGGTAGTGGCGGTGCTCGCCGGCCGGCCGCCCCAGGTAGAGCCGCTCGCCGCCCTCGTCGCGTACGACGTCCACCAACCCGGCGCGGTCCAGTTCGCGCAGGGTGCGGTAGACGGTGGTGAGCCCGACGGTGCTGCCGGAGCCGGCCAGCAGCGCGTGCAGTTCCTGCGCGGAGACGAACTCGCGGCGGCGGGCGAGGACATCGAGCACGGCCCGGCGCTGCCACGTACTGCGCAGCCCCGGCGTGTGGAGGCGCTCCACGGCCGGACTCTCCTCCGCTTCGCCCATCACTGGACTCCTTGCTCGGCCGGCGCGGTCATCGGCCCCCATGCTAGATGAACATGGTTTTCACCGCGATGACCGACTCGAGTCCGCCCACATGTCACGCCTGCGCAAACCGTTGACGGAGGTAAGAGCCCCACTTATCTTCTGATCGAATTCACGAACCGTGTTCGAAATAACGGACACGGTGGCCCCTTTTGGAGAACTCCCTTGAGACGCAGAGCCGTCCGGCTGCTCCTGGCCGCCCTCGTCGCCCTCGCGACCTGCCTGGCGGGCGCGCCCGCACAGGCCGCCGTGCCCGACTCCCCCGCCGCCACCTACACCAACCCGATCGCGGAGAAGCGGGCCGACCCGCACATCTTCAAGCACACCGACGGCTACTACTACTTCACCGCGACCGTCCCCGAGTACGACCGCATCGTGCTGCGCCGGGCGACGACCATCCAGGGGCTGAAGTCGGCCCCCGAGACGACCATCTGGACCAAGCACGCCAGTGGCGTGATGGGGGCCCACATCTGGGCGCCGGAGATCCACTTCATCGACGGCAAGTGGTACGTGTACTTCGCGGCGGGCGCCACGAACGACATCTGGGCGATCCGGATGTACGTCCTGGAAGGCACCGGCGCCAACCCGCTCACCGCCACCTGGACCGAGAAGGGGCAGATCAGGACCCAGTGGGAGAGCTTCTCCCTGGACGCCACCACCTTCGTCGTGAACGGCGTGCGCTACCTGGCCTGGGCGCAGCGCGACCCGTCCGTGAACAACAACACCGACATCTACCTGGCGAAGATGGCCAACCCCTGGACGATCACCGGCACTCCGGTGATGCTCTCGCGGCCCACCTACTCCTGGGAGACCGTCGGCTACAAGGTCAACGAGGGCCCGGCGGTGATCCAGCGCGGCGGCAAGGTCTTCATGACGTACTCCGCCAGCGCCACCGACAGCAACTACTGCCTGGGCATGCTCACCGCCTCCGCGAGCGCGGACCTGCTCAGCCAGGCGTCCTGGAGCAAGAGCCCCACCCCGGTGTTCGCGAGCAGCGCCGCGACCAGCCAGTACGGTCCGGGCCACAACTCCTTCACCGTCTCCGAGGACGGAAAGAGCGACATCCTCGTCTACCACGACCGCAGCTACAAGGACATCAGCGGCGACCCGCTGAACGACCCCAACCGCCGCACCCGCGTGCAGAAGGTCTACTGGAACGCCGACGGCACCCCGAACTTCGGCATCCCCGTGGCCGACGGCGTCACCCCGCAGCGCTTCTCCTCGTACAACTTCCCGGACCGGTTCATACGCCACTACGACTACCGGGCCCGGATCGAGGCGAACGTCACCAAGCTCGCCGACTCCCAGTTCCGGGTCGTGCCCGGGCTGGCCGGCAGCGGCACGGTCTCGCTGGAGTCGGCGAACTTCCCCGGCTACTACCTGCGGCACAAGAACTTCGAGGTGTGGCTGGAGAAGAACGACGGCAGCGCGCAGTTCGCGTCCGACGCCACCTTCCACCGGCGCGCCGGGCTGGCCGACTCCGCGGGCGTCTCGTACGAGTCGTACAACTACCCGGGGCGATACGTCCGCCACTGGGAGTACCTGCTGAACGTGCAGGCGGTGAGCACGGCGACCGACCGGGCGGACGCCACGTTCTACGCCCAGTGACCAAGGGTCGGTTGCCCGTAATGCCCTGATTGCCCTCCCGCTGGGCGGGCACTCAGGGCGTGTGCACACACAAGACGGCATGCGACCGCGCAAGGTTCTGCTGACCGGGTGGTTCAGCTTCCGGGACGGGGAGGCGACCGCCGGGGACGTGCTGGCCCTGCGCCGGGTGGAAGACGTACTGCTGGGCACGGGCATCCCCTACGACGTCGCCTGGAGTCCCGGCTTCCGTCCGGAGGCACTGCACCTGGACCGGCTGTGGCCGGAGGACTACTCCCACCTGGTGTTCGTGTGCGGCCCGCTGCACGGGCCGCAGATCGAGGAGCTGCACCGGCGGTTCGCCCACTGTGTGCGGATCGCCGTCGGCACCTCGGTGATCGACCCCGCCAGCGCGGCCGTGACCGGCTTCCACCGGGTGCTGCCCCGGGACGCGCCGGACAGCGAGCCGGTGGAGGACCTCGCGGCCCGCGCCCCGGACGCGCCCGCCCGGCCGGTCGTCGGGGTGATCCTCACGCACGGGCAGCAGGAGTACGGGGAACTGCGGCGGCACGGGCAGGTCGCCGAGGAGGTGACACGCTGGCTGGCCGGGAAGGACTGCGGCCGGCTGGAGCTGGAGACGCGGCTCGACACCCACGACTGGCACCTCAGTGCCACGCCCGCGCAGCTCCAGTCCGTGCTGGCCCGGCTGGACCTCGTCGTCACCGACCGGCTGCACGGGCTGGTCATCGCGCTGCGGGTCGGCACCCCGGTGCTGGCCGTCGACCCGGTCGAAGGCGGCGCGAAGATGACCGCGCAGGCCCGGGCCTGCGGCTGGCCCGC
This sequence comes from Streptomyces afghaniensis, assembly GCF_044327915.1. Taxonomy (NCBI): domain Bacteria; kingdom Bacillati; phylum Actinomycetota; class Actinomycetes; order Kitasatosporales; family Streptomycetaceae; genus Streptomyces; species Streptomyces afghaniensis. The sequence continues at coordinate 700,274 of NZ_JBIRGJ010000001.1, read as the reverse complement.
GCTGGTGCCCGCCGAGCGGCTGGACGCGCGGCAGTTGGACCGCTGGTGGGACTGGTGCCTGACCGGCGGCCGGGTGACCGCGCGGCAGATCCGGGACGGCTTCCGCGAGGGCACCGTGCCGGACAGCGCGGACCGGCTCGTGGAGGCGCTGGCGCGGCCGGTCCCCGGTTAGTTCCCGGGTTTCAGGGGGCACCCGCTTGTACGTCCGCCGCTGTACGTCCCCCGTCACACGTCCCCCGCCAGTACGTCCGCTTGGTACGTCCCCTTGGGAGGAAAGACGGTCCGGCCGCCCGGAAGGAGAAAGCGCGTGTCCATCGGCCGACTTCCCGAGAACGAGCAGCGCATCCTCGACGAGATGGAACGCGCGCTGCGCCGCGACCGCCGCCTCGACCGCCGGCTGCGCACCCTGCGACTGAGCCGCCGCCCCGACCCCGCCCGGCTGCTGGCCCGCCTCGGCTCCTACCGGCCCCGTGTCTGGACCGTGGCAGTGCTGCTCGCGGTGTCGGTCGGGCTGATGGTGGCCGGGATGGTCACCTCCGAGCCGGGGGTGATCTGGGCGTTCGCCGTCATCTGGCCGCCGGCGCTGTTCGCCCTGTTCCGGCTGATGTGCCGGTGGTGCGGGAGCTGAGCGTCCGCCGCTGACCCGCGAGCGAACCCGCGCCCCGTGAGGGTGCGGACGTGAGGGTGCGGATTCAGCCCGTGTAGCGGCGGGCCTTCGAAGCGCGCTGGGCCGGTTCCAGCAGGCGCAGTCGGGACTCGACCTCGTGCGGGAGGACGCGGCGTTCGCGCAGCACCCACGGGAGAGCGGCGGCGGCCTCGGCGAAGGCGCGCAGGGACGCGGTGTCGCGCGGCACCGTGCGCGCCAGGTCCACGGTCCGGCGCAGGGCCGGACCGGCCGGGCGGCGCAGCCAGGTGAACCACAGGGTGTTGCGGATGCCGTGGGACCGGCGCAGGGTGGCGTCCCGGGCGACGGACGGGTGGTGGTGCACCACCAGGTGGTCGGCGTACGTCAGCCACCAGCCGTCAGCCGCCAGGTCCGCGGCGAGCAGTTCCTCCTCGCCTCCCAGCCACAGCCGCGGATGGAAACCGCCCGCCGCCCGGAAGGCGTCGGTGCGCAGCACGGTCGCGGCGGCCAGGAACGAGCCGAGGGCCGGCCCGGGCAGCCAACCGGGCCCGGGGACGGGCGAGTCGCGCAGTTCCTCGACGATCGGGTCGTCGGTGCCGTCCGGCTCGACGACGATCCGGGCCGTGACCGAGCCCAGCGCCGGATACCGGTCGAGCAGGTCGGCGGCCCCCGCCAGCGATCCCGGTGCCCACCAGGAGTCGTCGTCGCAGAAGGCGATGTAGGGCGTACGGACCTGCCGGATCGCCAGGTTGCGGCCCACGGCGCCGAGGTTGCGGCCGGGTCGCAGCAGCCGGACCCACGGGTGACGGCCGGCGACGGCGTCGGCCGTGCCGTCCGTGGAGCCGTTGTCGGTGACGATCACGGGTGGCTTCTCCGGCAGTTCGGCGAGCCGGTCGAGGGTGCGCAGCAGCTCCCGGCGCCGGTTGTGCGTGATGACGACGACGGTGGTACGGGGGTCGGTCATGCGGCGGCTCCCTCCAGCAGGCGCGCGGCCCGCTCGACGTGCGGCGGCAGTGGCCTGCGTGCGCGCAGGGCGGCGGGCAGCCGCGCGAGCGTCCCGCGCAGGGCCTGCCGGGCGTGGTCGTCGTGCCGGGCCTCGACGGCCAGGGCCCGGGTGCGGGCGAGTGCGTAGGGCACGGGGCGGCGCAGCCAGGCGGTGAGGAGTTCGTTGCGGCGCTGGACGACCGGCCGGCCGGTGCGGGCCGAGGGCGCGGGGTGGTGGTGGGCGGTGACGTCCGGGCAGTGGGTGACGCCCCAGCCGCGGGCCGCCATGTCGTAGGCCAGGAGGGTCTCCTCACCGCCGAAGAACAGCAGCCGGTGGAAGCCCCCCGCGTCGAGATAGGCGCTGCGGCGGACGACGGAGGCGCAGGCGAGGAAGCCCAGGACCTGGGTGCCGGGCAGGTCGGCGGCGTGTCCGAGGGGCGAGGCGGCGAGCACCTCGTTGAGCGGGTCGGGGGCCGCGGCGGGGCCGACGAGGGTGCGGGCGGCGATGAGGCCGAGCCGCGGATGCCGCTCGAACAGGCGGGCCGCCCTGCCCAGGGCGCCGGGTGCCCACCAGGAGTCGTCGTCACTGAACGCCACGTAGGGCGTGTCCAGGGCACGCGCGCCGTAGTTGCGCGCCAGGGCGCCGTGGTTGAACGGCAGCGCCAGGACGCCGACCTGGGGGAAGTAGCGGGCGAGCATGGCGCGCGTGTCGTCGGTGGAGGCGTTGTCCGCGACGAGGATCCGGGGTCGTTCGGGGAGGGCGACGAGGTGGCGCAGGGCCTCGGCGAGGGCGCCGGAGCGGTTGCGGGTGGCGATGACGATGCCGACGGGCGTGGCCTCCGGACGCGGGATGGTCATCGGTGCGGTCCCCCCTCACATGTGTCGGATGCCGGGCAGTTCGTCGACGGCGTGCAGGACGTCGTCGGGGGTGATGCGCAGCAGCGCGGGATCGGGGCGTCGGCCGTGCGGGTCGCCCTCCGGGCCGTACCACAGCGCGCGGTGGCGCGGGCCGGGCGGCGGGCCCCAGCGGCTCGGTGCGACGGGGCCGAAGAGGGTGACGGAGCGCGTGGCGTGGGCGACCGCGAGGTGGGCGATGCCGGTGTCGCCGCTGATCACGGCGTGCGCGTCGGCGACGAGGGCGGCCAGCCTGCCGAACGGGAGGCCACCGCCGAACACGTCGGTGTCGGGCAGGCCGGCCTGCTTGGCGAGCCGGGCCACGAGGTCGCTCTCGTCCGCGCCGCCGGTCACGACGACCCTGAGGCCTCGCGCGCGCAGCCCGTCCGCGACGGCCGCGTACCGCTCGACGGGCCAGCAGCGGGCGGGTGATCCCGCACCGGGATGCAGTACGACCGCGCCGGGTGCCGGGGAGGCGGTGTGCGGACGGGGCAGGCGCACGTCGCCCGGGTCGGCGTCGATGCCGTACGACTGGAGCAGCCGGCACCAGCGGTCGCGTTCGTGTTCCTCCGCGTACCAGGGCGGGCCGTCGATCTCGGGGGTGTCCGGGTGGGCGAAGGCGAGCAGCTTCAGCGGGCGCAGCCCCATGAGGAGCCGGTGGCTGGGCGGTCCGTTGCCGTGCAGGTCGACGGCGACGTCCGGGGGCGGACCGCTCCAGTCGAGCGAGCGCGGCACGCCCCGCCCCGGCGCGGAGGCGGGCAGCAGCCGGTCCACGGCCCCCGTCGCCTCGGCGACCGGCGTCAGCTCGGCGGGCGCGGCCAGGACGAGTTCGTGCCGGGGGTGGGCCCGTCGCAGGGCGCGCAGCGCGGGGACCCCGGCGAGGAGGTCGCCGAGGCCCAGGGCGCGCAGGACGAGAAGACGGGGTGACGTCGGTTCGGGTGCCGTGTCCGGTGTCATGCCAGCAGCCTGCCTCGTGACCTGCACACGTGCCCCCGCAGCCCCGCTCATCGAGTGCCGGCCCGTCATCGTGCTCCTTCCGCCGCCCGTTCCATCAGGGCCGTCGAGGAGCGGCCGTCGAGGTAGGGCAGGAGGACCGCCTGGCCGCCCCACTGCTGCAGGAGGGCGGCTTCCGGCAGGTCGGCGGCCGCGTAGTCGCCGCCCTTGACCCAGACGTCGGGGCGCAGACCGGCCAGGAGGCGTTCGGGGGTGTCCTCGTCGAAGACGGCGACCGCGTCGACGCAGGCCAGCGCGCGCAGGACCCGGACCCGGTCGGCGAGCGGGTTGACCGGGCGGCCACCGCCCTTGCGACGCCGTACCGAGTCGTCCGAGTTGACGCAGACCACGAGGCAGTCGCCGAGCCGCCGGGCGGCCTGGAGCAGGCCGACGTGCCCGGCGTGCAGCAGGTCGAAGCAGCCGCCCGCGGCGACGACCGTGCCGTGGGCGGCGCGGATCCGGGCGGCCAGGGCGTACGGGTCGTCTTCGTCGGGCGGCGGTGCCGGTGCGGCGTCCGCGCTCGGTACGGCGGCCGCTCCGCCCGCCGCGACGAAGCCGGTCGCGGCGGCGACGGCGCCCTCGACGGCCTCGGCGACCAGGACGCCGTCGGCGAGCAGCCCGGCGGCGGTGGCGGCGAACCGGTCCCCGGCCCCGCAGCTGTCGCCGTGGTGCGCGGCGGGCGCGGGGACGAGCAGCGGGTGCTCGCCGTAGGACAGCAGGGCGCCGCGGGCACCGAGCGTGACCGCGACGGCGGCGGCCCGCCAGTGCCGTACGAGGGCGGCGGCGCTGTGGGCGGCGGCGTGCAGGTCCCGGCGCGCGGCTCCGTCCTGCGGGGCGAGGCCGTGGGCCTCCTTCTCGGCCGGCGTCACCAGCCGGGTGCCGGGCACGGGGGCGCCGCCGCGCGGGTGCGGGTCCCAGACCAGCGGCGGGCGGGCGGCGAGGACGTCGCGCAGGGCGTCGGCGGTGCCGCGTCCGTAGTCGGAGACCAGGACGGCGGGCGCGGAGCGGACGGCTTCGCGGGCGGCGTCCGTGGCCTCGCGGGTGCGGCCCGCGCCGCGGTCCAGCCGGACCACCGGGCGGTCCTGCGCGAGGACGCGGGTCTTCTCGGACAGCGGACCGGTCAGGGGCAGCGGGACGAGGGTGAGCCAGGGCTCCAGGAGGCGGCGCAGTGCGCGGCTGGCCGGGTCGTCGCCCACTCCCGCCACCAGTGTGACGTCGCGGCCGTCGCGGGCCGCGAGGTAGGCGGCGAGTGCCGCGCCGCCGGGCCGGGTCCGCTCCCCGCAGTCGTCGACGACCGGCACGGGCGCGTCGGGCGCGAGCCGCTCGGCGCGCCCGGTCACGTCCCGGTCCAGCAGCGCGTCGCCGACCACGACGAGGGGTGCCTTGCCGTTCATGTCACCTCCTGCCGCTGCCGTCGCGCCGCGCGCCTCCGCCGTCACGCCACCGGCCGTCGCGGTCCCGCCGGCCGCCGTGCCCGTTCTGCCGGACGCCGCCGCCGTCAAGCCACCGGCCGTCACCGTCACGCAGGCCGCCGTGCCCGTCCTGCCGGCTGTCGCCGTCCCACCTGCCGCCGTGCCCGTCCCGCCGGCCGGCGTCGCGCCTGCGCCAGGTCCCGTTCTCCACCGCCGCGTCGAACGCCTCGCACACCATGTGCACCGCCACCAGGTGGAGTTCCTGCACGGTGGCCCCGGTCGGCGCCTCGACGCACAGGGACTCGTCGCTGCCCGCCATCAGCGGGTTGGGCGCCGGGCCGGTGAGGGCCCACACCCGCACACCGGCCGCGCGGGCGGCGTCCGCGGCGGACAGCAGGTTGGCGCTGGCGCCGCTGGTGGACAGCAGCATCAGGACGTCGCCGGGGCGGCCGTGGGCGCGCACCTGGCGGGCGAACACCTCGTCCACGCCGTAGTCGTTGGCGATGGCGGTGGTGCTGGAGGTGTCGGCGTGCAGGGCGATCGCCGAGAAGGCGGGCCGGTCGTCGCGGTAGCGGCCGACGAGTTCGGCGGTCAGGTGCTGGGCCTGGGCCGCGCTGCCGCCGTTGCCCGCGGCCAGCAGCCGGCCGCCGCCGGTGAGCACGGCCGCCAGGTGCTCGCCCCACCGCTGGGTGATGTGCGCCGAGGCGCGGAACGAGGCCAGGGCGTCCTGGAGTTCGTCGCAGTGCCCGGTGACGGGCGGGTGCACGCTCATCACGCCACCTCCTTCTGCTGTGCGTGTCCGGCGAGGACCTGGCGGTGGACCCGCTCCACGCCGTCGGCGACGCGCCGCCAGGTGTAGCGGTCGAGGACGCGTTCGCGGCCGGCGCTGCCGTAGCGGCGGCGCAGTGCGTCGTCGGCGAGGAGTTCGCGTACGGCGGCCGCGATCGACTCGGGGTCCCGGTGCGGGACGAGCCGGCCCGTGGTGCCCTCGGCGACGCTGTCGCGGTGGCCGCCGACGTCGGTGGCGACGACGGGCACAGCGCAGGCCATCGCCTCCAGCGGCACGATGCCGAACGGCTCGTAGAGCGGGGTGCACAGGACCAGGTCCGCGCTGCCGATCAGGGCCGGCATGCCGGCCGGGTCCACCGCGCCGAGCAGCCGCACCCGGTCGGCCACGCCGGTGCTCCGCGCGAGCCGCCGCAGCCGCCGCGCCTCGGGGTCGTCGGCGAGCCGGTCGGCGGCGGGTCCGCCCGCGATGAGGAGTTCGGCGTCCGGGATCCGGGCGAGGGCCCGTACGGCCTGGTCGTAGCCCTTGCGCGGGACGAGCCGGCCGCAGGCGAGCAGCCGGTGCCGTGCGCGGCGTGCCGGGACGCCGTCGGGCCGTACCCCGGGCCGGAACTGCTCGGCGTCCACCCCGCAGGGCACCACGGACACCTGGCGGCGCGGCACTCCCAGCTCGGCCAGTTCGTGCACCTCGTCGGTGCAGGTGGCCAGGACCTGGGCGCAGCCGCGGCCGATCTGCCGCTCGATGCCGACGCGTTCGGGCGGGCTGGTGTCGAGCCGGCCCTGGTGGCGGCGCTTGACGGTGCCGAGGGCGTGGAAGGTCTGCACGACGGGCACGCCGTGCGGCTGGGCGCCGATCCGGGAGGCCATGCCGGACATCCAGAAGTGGGCGTGCACCACGTCGGGCCGCTCGTGGGCCCAGGCGCGGGCCAGCCAGGCGCCGAAGCCGGGCATGTACGGGAACAGTTCGTCCTTGGGGACGGGCGCGGCCGGTCCGGCGGGCACGTGCTCGACGACGGCCCCGCCGGGCAGCGGCACCCGGTCGGGCAGGCCGGCCGCGTCGCGCCGGGTGTAGACCGTCACGTCGTGGCCGCGCCGGGCCAGTTCCTCGCTCAGGCGGGCCACGTACACGTTCTGGCCGCCTGCGTCGACGCCGCCGAGCGCGGCGAGGGGACTCGCGTGCTCGGACACCATGGCGATCCTCATCGGGCCACCTCCTTCAGTAGCCGCTCCCAGTCGTCCAGGAAGCGGGACAGCCCGTAGCGGGCGAGCGCCGCCGCCCGTGCTCCCTCGCCGACCATGCGCGCGTGCAGCGGGTCGACGACGAAGTCCCGTACGGCGCGGGTCAGTTCGTCGATCCGGTTGGAGACCACTCCGGCGCCGGGCGGTACGGCTTCGGTGACCTCGGTGGTGGCCAGCGCGACGACGGGCATGCCGAGGTGCATCGCCTCCAGCAGGGACAGGCCCAGGGAGGTCCAGCGGACGGGGTGGACGTAGACGCGTCGCCGCGCCATGGCCGAGTGCAGTTCGCTCTGGGTGAGTTCATGGGAGCGGCAGCGGTCGGCCGGGAGGCCGAGATGGCCGGCGAGGCCTTCGGTGCCCATGCCGAAGACGTCCAGCGGAGCCGCCCCGGCGAAGGCCGGCAGCAGGTCGGTGCCGGTGGTACGGCCGCGCCGCAGCGGCTCGTTGACGGCGACTGCGGCGCGTTCCAGCTCCCCGGTCCACAGCGGTCCGGGGTCGACGATGCCGTGCTCGATGACGGTGCTGGGCGTCGGACCCGCGTCCCACATCAGCCGGTTGAAGTGCGTGACGTGGACGAGGGTGACACCGGGGATGCTCGCTGCCGGGTGGCGGGTGTCGGGCACGTCGCCGTGCGGGGCGTTGTGCTCCAGGTACACCAGCGGCGGGCGGCGGCCCAGCCACCAGTCGACCAGGTCGAGTTCGTGCGGGCGTTGCAGCACGACGACGTCGATGTCCTCGTCCCGCAGCCGCTCCGGCGGCACTTCCACGACCGAGTCGGGCCAGTCCCAGGTGCGGGCCCGGCCCAGTCCGTCGGGGCCCCGGTCGGGGGTGACGGGGACGACGTAGGTGTGCGGGCCCTGCACGAACGCGGTGGTCCACGACCCGTGCACGTGCCAGAGCAGGATCCTCATGCCGCCTCCCCCATCAGCTTCTCCACGGCGGTCACCACGTCGTGCGCGGTGACCGTGTCCAGGCAGGGATGACCGGGCACGGGGCACTCCCGCGCCCTGCTGTCCGCGCACGGGGCGTCCTGGTCGCCGAGCAGCACGTACGGGACGCCGTAGGGCCGCCAGCGCTCGGCGGGGACGACCGGGGAGAACAGGGACACGACCGGGGTGCCGACGGCGGCGGCGAGGTGGGCGGGGCCGGTGTTGCCGGTGACGACGACGGTGGCGCCCGCGAGAACGCCGGCGAGTTCCGCGGCCCCGGTGCGGCCGCCGAGGTCGAGGGCGTGCGAGCCTGCGACGTACGCGGTCAGGTCGCTCTCCCCCGCGCCGCCGGTCACCACCACGCGGTGCCCGGCGGCGGCCAGTTCGCGCACCGCCTCGGCGCAGCGGCCGGGGCTCCAGGCGCGGGCGGGGACGCTGGCGCCGGGGTGCAGGACGACGTACGGCTCCGGGCCGGTGAGTCCGGCGGTGGCGGGCGGCGGGAGCACTCGGGGCCGGCCGTCGTCGGCCGGCGGGAACCCGGCGGCCTCGGCGAGGTCGAGCGCGGCCTCCACCTCGTGGGCGTGCGGTGCGCGGTGGTGGCGTACGTCGAGGAGGGAGCCGGGGTAGTCCTCGCTGTCGGCTGCGATGAAGTCCACACCGGCCAGGCGCAGCAGCAGAGCGGTGGGCAGCGGGGACTGGTGGAAGGACGTCAGGACCAGGGCCGTGTCGGCGTCGATGGTGTCGAGGAGCAGCTCGACCTCCCCGCGGCCGACGGGCGGGGGCGTGAAGCCCACCCAGGGCGCGTCCCACACCAGGATGTCGTCGACGCCCGGCAGCAGCCGGGCGGCGGGCGCGCCGCGCGGTCCGCACAGCAGGGTGACGGTGTCGGCGCGGGCGGCGACCGCGCGGACGGCGGGTCCGGCGAGCAGGACGTCGCCGAAGCTGTCGAGACGGGTGACGAGTGCCTTCACGCGTCCCTCCCCTGCCTCGGGTCGGCCGTGTAGGCCTCCTGGATAGGGCGTTCGTCGGCGAGGACGCGGCCCTTGGGCGGTCCGTCCAGTACGGCCCGGACGGCGGTCAGCAGGTCGGGGGCGACGTGGTCCGCGTCCGCGATCTCCTCGGGCCTGGTCTGCGCGGTGGGGACGAGGATGCCGTGGGCGCCGGCGCGGCGGGCGGCCTCCACGTCCGCCCCGATGTCGCCGATGACGACCAGGTCGGCGGGGTCGGTGCAGATCCGCCCGGCCGCCCACAGCACCATGCCGGGCTCGGGCTTGCGGCAGTGGCAGCCGTCGTCGGGGCCGTGCGGGCAGACGGCGAACACGTCGAAGGGGCCGAGGAGTTCGTCGACCCGGTGGTTGACGCGGCGGACGTCGGCGTCGGTGAGCAGGCCGCGTGCGACGCCGGACTGGTTGGTGACGACGCCGGTGCGGATGCCGCGTGCGCGCAAGCGGGCGAGGGCCTCGCGGGCGCCGTCGACGGGGCGTACGCGGTCGGGGTCTGCGTTGTAGGGGACGTCCTCGACGAGGGTGCCGTCGCGGTCGAACAGCACGGCCTTGACCTGGCTCACCGTGTCACCTCCTGCCAGGAGGGGGCATGGCGGTGGCGCAGGGCGCCGGTCAGCCGGTGCCAGGTCGCGGCCGGCGGGATGAGCACGCTGGTCGCCAGCATGGTCATCACTTCCTCGCGGGTGCGCGGGCCGGGCGCGATGCGGGCCCGGGCGAACTCCGCCGTGCCGGCTGCCCAGCCGAGCGCGCAGGCCGCCGCGGCCCGGCCGTGTCCGGTGGCGGCGAGGGCGCACGCGGCGACGCCCGCGGTGGTGATCGCCGCGTGCTTGCGGATCCGGCCGCGGGGCGCGACCGCCTTGTCCCACCAGTCGGGTCCGTGCAGCTGCCGCATGAGGGCGTCGTCGGCGTTGCCGCGCTGCTGGCGCACGGACACCCAGCGGGAGGCGGGGCGCACGGGGTGGCGGGTGGTGCGGCGGCCCTGCCGGATGCGCCAGCCCGCGTCGAGGAGGCGCAGCGCGAGGTCGGCGTCCTCGCGGAAGGCGCGCCGGAAGCGTTCGTCGAAGCCGCCGGCCTGCTTGAGGGCGTCGGTGCGGTAGGCCATGTCGGCGGTGATCCAGTGGGCGCGGGCGAGTCCGGCGGTGCCGCGTTCCCAGTCGGTGGGGCGGCGTTCGCCGGGCAGCGGGACGGTGATGTCGCCCTGGACGCCGGCGATGTCGGGCGTCGCCTCGGCGAGGTCCTCGGCCAGTTGGTCGGCCCAGTGGGGGCCGACCTGGACGTCGTCGTCGAGGAACACGGTCCACGGCGCGGTCACGGCCCGCAGTCCGGTGTTGCGGGCGGCGGCGGGCCCGCGTCCGCCGCCGGTGCGCACGGTGGTGCGTTCCCGCAGGTCGCCGAGGACGCTCAACGGGTGCTCCAGCTTTCCGGGTTCGGGGTCGGGCCGGTCGTCGACGAGGACGATCTGCTCGGGGCGCGGCCCGGTCGCGGCGGCGAGCGCGGCGAGACAGTCGGCGAGGGTGTCCCGTACGAGGGTGGGGATGACGACGGCGTACGAGGTCATGCCGCTGCCCTCCCCGCGTCGAACACCCGCCCCCGGCGGACCGCGTACGGGCCGATGGCCAGCAGGTCGACGGGTGCGGAGCCGAAGCACTCCAGGGCGTCGCGCGGGTCGTCGACCATGGGCCGTCCGGCGGTGTTGAGGCTGGTGTTGACGACCACGGGCAGTCCGGTGCGCCGCTCGAAGGCCCGCAGCATCCGCGCCACCAGGGGTTCGCGGCGTTCCTCGACGGTCTGGATGCGGGCGGTGCCGTCGACGTGCACGACGGCCGGGATGCGGTCGCGCCACGCCTGGGCGACGTCGTGCACGAAGAGCATGTACGGGCTGGGCAGCGGGCCGCCGGAGAACAGGTCGGCGGCGCGGTCGGCGAGCACCATCGGGGCGACGGGCCGGAACTCCTCGCGGCCCTTGACGTGGTTGAGGCGCTCCAGGTTCTCGGCCCGGCCGGGGTGGGCGAGCAGGGAGCGGTGCCCGAGGGCGCGCGGACCGTACTCGCCGCGGCCCTGGAACCAGGCGACGACGCCGTCCCGGGCCAGTTCCCCGGCGACGGTCTCGGCGATGTCGTCCGGCTTCTCGTAGGGGATCGCCGCGGTGTCGAGCCAGGCGCGCAGTTCGTCGTCGCTCCAGCCGCGGCCGAGGTCGGCGCCGGGCATCGGGTCGGCCTGTCCGGTCTCCGTCGCGGCGAGGTGCAGGGCTCCGCCGAGCGCGGTGCCGGCGTCCCCGGCGGCGGGCTGGACCCACACGTCCCGGTAGGGGCCCTTGGCCGCGATCTTCGAGTTGGCGACGCAGTTGAGGGCGACGCCCCCGGCCATCGTGAGTGCCTCGCCCCCGGCCTCGCGGTGCAGCCAGTGCACGAGTTCCAGCAGGACCTCTTCGAGGACGGCCTGGGTGCTCGCGGCCAGGTCGGCGTGGTCCTGGTTCCAGGGTTCGCCCTTGGCGCGGGGCGGGGCGAAGGCGGCCCAGTCGACTCCGTGGGCGCGGAAGCCGCCGTGGCCGGTCGCGTGGACGTACTGGCGCAGCTGCGGCAGGAAGCGCGGGGTGCCGTAGGAGGCGAGGGCCATCACCTTGTACTCGTCACTGCTGCGCAGGAATCCGAGGTGTTCGGTGAGGTCCTCGTAGACCAGGCCGAGGGAGTCGGGCAAGGCCTGGGTGGCGAGGGTGTCGAGCTTGCCGTCGCGGTAGCGGCCGGCCAGGTGGGAGGCGGCCTCGCCGCGGCCGTCCAGGACGAGGACGGCACTGTCGGGGTGCGGGGAGGCGGGCCCGGCGGAGGCGGCGTGCGCGACGTGGTGGGGGACGAAGACGACCCGCTCGGGGTCGAGGCCCGGCAGGGCCTCGGCGAGGAACTCGGGGGCGCGGCGCGCGTACTCCAGGCGCAGTGGGTCCCAGGGGTCGTTCAGGCCCATGTCTCGGGCGGGCCGGGCGAGCTTCGGGTCGAAGGAGTAGGTGACTGCGTCCAGGTCCCCCGGCCGCAGTCCCGCCTGCTCCAGGCACCAGCGGGCGGACAGCTCCGGCAGCTCCCACGCGGAGAACGGCAGCGGGCGCTTGCCGTGCTTGCGCCGGCTGAAGCGCTCCTCCTCGGCGGCCGCCACCGTGTGGCCGTCGACGACGAGGGCTGCGGCCGGGTCGTGGAACAGGGCGTTGATACCAAGGATGCGCATGTGCTCCGTCCCGAGCTGTGTGGCGTACTCCGGCGTCTCGCCGAGTGCCGTACGGCGGCTGTCTCAAACACTTGGAGACAACTCACCGCCTCATAGCCGGATTTTTCACCTCATGCAGTACTGAAACCTCAGGCTGTAGCCATGCTCAGGCAGCCACGGAGCGCGAGAACCAGCCAACGGTCCGTTCGAGTCCCTCGCTCCAGCCGACGCGGGGCTGCCAGCCGAGCCGTTCCCGGGCCAGCCGGGTGTCCGGGCGGCGCCGGGCCGGGTCGTCGACGGGGCGGTCCACGAACCGGATCCGGGAGGCGGAGCCGGTGATCTCCACGATCCGGCGGGCCAGCTCCAGCATCGTGATCTCGTCGCCGCCGCCGATGTTCACCGGCCCGGTCTCGGCGGAGGCGGCCAGCGCGAGCACGCCGTCGACGGTGTCGTCGACGTAGCACAGCGAGCGCGTCTGCCCGCCGTCGCCGGCGACGGTCAGGGGCATGCCGTCCAGGGCCTGCGCGATGAAGGCGGGGACGGCGCGGCCGTCGCCGGTGCGCATGCGGGGGCCGTAGGTGTTGAAGAGGCGGACGATGGCGGCGTCGGTGCCGCGCGCCTGGCGGTGGGCCGTGACCAGGGCCTCCGCGAACCGCTTGGACTCGTCGTAGACGCTGCGCGGGCCGATCGGGTTGACGTTGCCCCAGTACGTCTCGCGCTGCGGGTGCTCCAGCGGGTCGCCGTACACCTCGGAGGTGGAGGCGAGCACGAAGCGGGCACCGTCGGCATGGGCCCGCTCCAGCGCGTGGCGGGTGCCGGTGCTGCCGACGTCGAGGGTCTCCAGCGGCAGCCGCAGGTAGTCGGCGGGCGAGGCGGGACACGCGAAGTGCAGGACGAGGTCGAACCGGCCTGGCAGGGCCTGCCAGGCGGCCGGGTCGGTGGCGTCACCGCGCACGAAGCGGAAGCCGGGGCGTTGCTCCAGGTCGGCGACGTTGGCGCGGGACCCGGTGGCCAGGTTGTCCAGGCACACCACCTCCGTGCCGGCGTCCAGCAGCCGCGCGCACAGATGGGACCCCACGAATCCGGCACCGCCCGTCACCAGGGCCCGGCGCCAGGCATCTCCGCTCACGGGACTCTCCTCCCACTGGCTTTCACTTGCGTGTCGGCGCGAGTAACCAGGCGAGGAGCCGGAACACTATGAACTGGGCGTATACACGGTGTGTATAGTCCCGGCATGCCTTCTCTGACCAAGAAGATGAAGAAAACGGGGATCGCGTTCCGAACGGCCGGAACGCTCGCGGCGACCGTCGCCCTGACACTGGCGCTGAGCGGCTGCTCAGGGCCCGACACCACGGCTCCCAGCGCCGTCCGCGCACAGGCGGCGGCGGACGTCCGGGCAGCGCGCTTCGGCACCGTCGACTGCCGCGAGGTGAAGTGCATCGCGCTCACCTTCGACGCCGGGCCGAGCGAGCACTCCGCACGCCTGCTGGACATCCTTCAGGAGAAGCGGGTCCCGGCGACCTTCTTCCTCCTGGGGAAGCGGCACATCGAGAAGTACCCGGAGCTGGTGCGGCGGATGGCGGACGAGGGCCACGAGGTGGCCAGCCACACCTGGGACCACAAGATCCTGACCCGGCTGAGACCCGAGGAGATACGCGAGGAGCTCGAACGCCCCAACCAGGAGATAGAACGCCTCACCGGACAGCGCCCGACCCTGATGCGCCCGCCGCAGGGCCGCACCGACGACACCGTCCACGAGATCTGCCGCGAGCTGGGCCTCGCCGAGGTGCTGTGGAGCGTGACGGCGAAGGACTACACGACGACCGACCCGGACCTGATCACCCGCCGCGTCCTCGCCGGGGCGTCCCGGGACGGGATCATCCTGCTGCACGACATCTACGACGGCACGGTGCCGGCGGTGCCGGGGATCATCGACGCGCTCAAGGAACGGGGGTACGTGTTCGTGACGGTGCCGCAATTGCTGGCCCCCGGGAAGGCGGAGCCGGGGAAGGTCTACCGGTAGGACGTTTCAACGCCCCGGCGGGGAAAAGGGGTTGCGGACGCCTTCGCGCGCGGGGAGGGTGCGAGGACGCGCTGAAGGGAGAACCGTTGTCGCACTCGGACTCGCCGGTCGTCCAGGAACTCGCCGTGGCGGACCGGGATGCCGGGCCGTACGGGATCACGGCCGGGCCGGACGGGGCCCTGTGGCTCACGTTCGTCCACAGTGGCCGGATCGGGCGTCTCACCCTGGACGGCGAGCTCACGCAGTACGCGCTGGACTCGCCGTCCTGCCGCCCCATGGTCATCGCGCCCGGGCCGGACGGGGCGCTGTGGTTCACCCGCTCCGCGGATCACCGGATCGGCCGTGTCACGGTCGACGGCGAGACGGAATCCTTCGCCTTGCCGACGCCCGACTGCGGCCCCTACGGCATCACGGCCGGCCCGGACGGCGCGCTCTGGTTCACGCAGATGAACACTGACCGCATCGGCCGCCTGACGACCGGCGGCGAGATCACCGAGTTCGCCCTCCCGGTGACAGGCGCCTTCGCCTCGGCGATCACCCCGGGTCCGGACGGCGCCTTGTGGTTCACGCTCAACCAGGCCAACGCCATCGGCCGCATCACGGTCACCGGCGACATCCGCCTGTACCCGCTGCCCACCCCGGACGCCGCCCCGGTCGGCATCACCAGCGACGGCACCAGCCTGTGGTTCGTCGAGATCGCGGCGGGCCAGGTCGGCAAGGCCGCCACGGACGGCCGGATCGAGGAGTTCCCCCTCCCCGACCGGACCTCCCGCCCCCACGCCATCACCGCCACCGCTCCCGGAGACTGCTGGTTCACCGAGTGGGGCACCAACCGCATCGGCCACCTCACCGCCACGGGAGAACTCCTCGAACACCCCCTCCCTTCCCCGCACTCCGAACCACACGGCATCACAACGGCCCCGGACGGCACCGTGTGGGCGGCCCTGGAGACCGGGGCGGTGGCGCGGTTGGCTCCGTAGCCAGAGTGCCTACGATCGTGGCGTGGCGAACATCCTGCTCGAACGTACGGTCCCGCTCCCCCTCGACGAGGCGTGGCGGCGGATCACGCAGTGGCGGCGGCACGGTGAGGTGGTGCCGTGGACGCGCGTCTCGGTGGTGCCGCCCGCGCCCACCGGCCCGGGGACCGTCGTCGTGGCCCGGTCGGGTGTCGGGCCGCTGTCCTTCGAGGACCCGATGGAGGTCACGGTGTGGCAGCCGCCAAAGGACGGGGCTCCGGGGATGTGCCGCCTGGAGAAGCGGGGCCGGGTGGTGCTGGGCTGGGCGGAGCTGGAAGTCCGGCCGGGGCCCGGGGGCCGTACCCGTGTGGTCTGGCGGGAGGAGATCCGGATCCGGCTGCTGCCGTCGCTCTTCGACGGCGTACTGCGGCCCTCGGCGCGGTACGTGTTCGGCCGTGCCCTCAACCGCTTGCTCAGACGCCCCTGACGGCTGAGCAGCAGTCGTGGCTGCTCAGGCCACCGACCCGATCCGCCCCACCGCCTTCGACTCCGGCTCGTGGTGGATCGGCGTGTGGGCCCCGGTCAGCGGGACCCCGCTGCCACCGCGCCGCCCGGCGACGATCTCCGACGCGATCGACAGGGCCGTCTCCTCGGGCGTACGGGCCCCGAGGTCCAGGCCGATCGGCGAGTGCAGCCGGCTCAGCTCCAGCTCGGTGACGCCGACTTCCCGCAGGCGCGTGTTGCGGTCCAGGTGGGTGCGCCGGGAGCCCATGGCACCGACGTACGCCACCGGCAGCCGCAGGGCCAGTTTCAGCAGGGGGACGTCGAACTTGGCGTCGTGGGTCAGGACGCACAGGACCGTGCGGCCGTCGACGTCCGTGCGCTCCAGGTAGCGGTGGGGCCACTCGACGACGATCTCGTCGGCCTCCGGGAAGCGCGCCCGGGTCGCGAAGACCGGCCGGGCGTCGCACACGGTGACGTGGTAGCCGAGGAACTTGCCGATGCGGACCAGAGCGGCGGCGAAGTCGATCGCGCCGAACACGATCATGCGGGGCGCCGGGACCGAGGACTCGACCAGGACCGTGAGCGGTGCTCCGCAGCGTGAGCCCTGCTCTCCGATCTCCAGCGTGCCCGTGCGGCCGGCGTCCAGGAAGGCACCCGCCTCGGCGGCGACCGTGCGGTCCAGTTCCGGATGGCCGCCGAAGCCACCGTCGTAGGAGCCGTCGGGACGGACCAGCAGGGCCCGGCCCGTCAGTTCGCGCGGGCCCGACACGATCCGCGCAACCGCCGCCGCCTCCCCACCCGCGGCGGCGGTGAGCGCGGAGGCGACCACCGGGCGGACCGGATCGCCGGCCCGCACCGGGGTGACCAGGATGTCGATGACGCCGCCGCAGGTCAGACCCACGGCGAAGGCGTCGTCGTCGCTGTAGCCGAAGCGCTCCAGGACGGTCTCGCCGTCCCGCAGCGCCTGCTCGCACAGCTCGTAGACCGCGCCCTCCACGCAGCCTCCGGAGACCGAGCCGATCGCCGTGCCCTCGGCGTCCACCGCGAGCGCGGCGCCGGGCTGCCGGGGCGCGCTGCCGCCGACGGCCACCACGGTGGCCACGGCGAAGTCACGGCCCTGCTCGACCCACCGGTTCAACTCCTCGGCGATGTCCAGCATCTGTCTCGGTCTCCTTGAGGCTGCGGCGAGAGTGCGACGGGCGTCCGTGTCAGTGGACGCCCAGCCAGCTCTCGATCGGGTTGAGGGCGAAGTAGACGAGGAACACCGCCGTCAGGATCCACATGAAGGCGCCGATCTCGCGCACCTTGCCCTGGGCGGTCTTGATGGCGACGTAGGAGATGACGCCCGCGGCGACACCGGTGGTGATGGTGTACGTGAACGGCATCAGCACGACCGTCAGGAACACCGGGATGGCGGTGGCCCGGTCGGCCCAGTCCACGTGCCGGGCGTTCATCAGCATCATCGCGCCGATGACGACGAGGGCGGCGGACGCGACCTCCTGCGGCACGATCGCCGTGAGCGGCGTGAAGAACAGGCAGGCCGCGAAGAAGAGACCGGTGACGACCGAGGCCAGGCCGGTGCGCGCACCCTCGCCGACGCCCGTGGCCGACTCGATGAACACCGTCTGGCCCGAGCCGCCGGACACCCCGCCGATCGCGCCGCCGGCGCCGTCGATGAACAGCGCCTTGGACAGGCCCGGCATCCGGCCCTTGTCGTCGGCGAGCTTCGCCTCGGTGCCGACGCCGATGATGGTGGCCATCGCGTCGAAGAACCCGGCCAGCACCAGCGTGAAGACGATCATGCCGACGGTCATCGCGCCGACCTCGCCCCAGCCGCCGAACTCCACGTCCCCGAAGAGCGAGAAGTCGGGCATGGACACCGCGCCGCCGTGCAGCTCGGGGGCGCCGGCCGCCCACTGCCTGGGGTCGATGACACCGGCGGCGTTCAGGATCGCGGCGACGACCGTACCGCTGACGATGCCGATGAGGATGGCGCCCGGGATGTTCCGGGCCTGCAGCATGAAGATCAGCAGCAGGGTGCCGGCGAAGAGCAGCACCGGCCAGCCTGCCAGTTCGCCCGCCGGGCCGAGCGTGACGGGAGTGGCCTTCCCCTGGTGCACGAAACCGGACTTGTAGAAGCCGATGAGGGCGATGAACAGGCCGATGCCCATCGTGATGCCGTGCTTGAGCGCGAGCGGGATCGCGTTCATGATCATCTCGCGCAGGCCGGTGACGACCAGCAGCATGATGACCACGCCGTACATCACGCACATGCCCATCGCCTGTGGCCAGGTCATCTCGGGCGCGACCTGGGAGGCGAGGACCCCGGAGACGGAGAGGCCGGCGGCGAGGGCGAGCGGCACCTTGCCGACGAAACCCATCAGCAGGGTGGTGAGGGCCGCCGCGAACGCGGTCGCCGTGATCAGGCCCTGCTGCGCGAGGGTGTTCCCCGCCGCGTCCTTGCCGGACAGGATCAGGGGGTTGAGCAGGAGGATGTACGCCATCGCCATGAAGGTGGTGACGCCGCCGCGCACTTCGCGCGCGACCGTGGACCCTCTGCGGGATATGTGGAAGTACCGGTCGAGCCAGGACCGTCCGGCCGGGACGCGGGTGCCTTCGCCCGCGTCTTCGGCTGTGGTCCTCGGCTCCAGTGACTGCTGGGTCATGTGGGCCTACTCCCAAGTTTCATAGGGGGTTGGGATGCACGACCCGGGGGACGGCCCGAGACGAACGAAGGGGGTCCGGGGGACGCGGTCCCCCGGACGGAGCTCTCCTGCTCAGGCCTCGGAGAGTGACGTACCCGTCAGGTGCTCGGGCCGTACCGGAGTCCGGTTCAGCTCGAGCCCGGTCGCGTTCCGGATGGCCGCGAGGACCGCCGGGGTGGACGACAGGGTGGGTGCCTCGCCCACGCCGCGCAGCCCGTACGGGGCGTGGTCGTCGGCGAGTTCGAGGACGTCGACCGGGATGGTCGGGGTGTCGAGGATGGTCGGGATCAGGTAGTCCGTGAAGGAGGGGTTCTTCACCTTCGCCGTCTTGGGGTCGACGATGATCTCCTCCATGACCGCCACGCCCAGGCCCTGTGTCGTGCCGCCCTGGATCTGGCCGAGCACGGACAGCGGGTTGAGCGCCTTGCCGACGTCCTGGGCGCAGGCCAGCTCGATGACCTTCACCAGGCCGAGCTCGGTGTCGACCTCGACGACGGCGCGGTGCGCGGCGAAGGAGTACTGGACGTGCCCGTTGCCCTGGCCGGTGCGCAGGTCGAAGGGCTCGGTCGGCCGGTGCCGCCACTCCTCCTCGACCTCGACGCTCTCGCCCTCCAGGACGTCGGCCAGGCCGGCCAGGACCTCGCCGCCGTCGGTGACGACCTTGCCGCCCTCCAGGAGCAGCTCGGCCGTCGCCCAGGCCGGGTGGTAGGTGCCGAACTTGCGGCGTCCGAGCTCCAGCACCTTCTCGCGGACCAGCTCGCAGGCGTTCTTCACGGCGCCACCGGTGACGTACGTCTGCCGGGAGGCCGACGTCGAACCGGCGCTGCCCACCTGTGTGTCGGCCGGGTGGATCGTCACCTGCGTGACGCCCAGCTCGGTGCGGGCGATCTGCGCGTGGACGGTGACACCGCCCTGCCCGACCTCGGCCATGGCCGTGTGGACGGTGACCACGGGCTCGCCGCCGACGACCTCCATCCGGACCTTCGCGGTCGAGTAGTCGTCGAACCCCTCGGAGAAGCCCACGTTCTTGATGCCGACCGCGTAGCCGACCCCGCGTACGACGCCTTCACCGTGCGTGGTGTTGGACAGGCCGCCCGGCAGCTCCCGCAGGTCGGCGCCCTCACTGCTCTCCCACTGGCGCTCCGGCGGCATCGGCATCGCCTTGACGCGGCGCAGGAGTTCGGCGACCGGGGCCGGTGAGTCCACCGGCTGCCCGGTCGGCATGATCGTGCCCTGCTCCATGGCGTTGAGCTGCCGGAACTCCACCGGGTCCATGCCGAGCCTCTTCGCCAGCTTGTCCATCTGCGCCTCGTAGGCGAAGCAGGCCTGGACCGCGCCGAAGCCGCGCATGGCGCCGCAGGGCGGGTTGTTGGTGTAGAGGGCGATGGCCTCGATGTCCACGTCGTCGATCACGTAGGGGCCGACGGACAGGGAGGAGGCGTTGCCGACGACGGCCGGGGAGGCGGAGGCGTAGGCGCCGCCGTCCAGGACGATCCGGCACTTCATGTGCGTGAGCTTGCCGTCCCTGGTCGCCCCGTGCTCGTAGTAGAGCTTGGCGGGGTGGCGGTGGACGTGTCCGAAGAAGGACTCGAACCGGTTGTAGACGATCTTGACGGGCTTGCCGGTGCGCAGGGCAAGCAGGCAGGCGTGGATCTGCATGGACAGGTCCTCGCGGCCGCCGAACGCGCCGCCGACGCCGGACAGCGTCATCCGCACCTTGTCCTCGGGCAGGCCGAGCACGGGCGCGATCTGGCGCAGGTCGCTGTGCAGCCACTGGGTGGCGATGTAGAGGTGGACGCCGCCGTCCTCCTCCGGCACGGCGAGGCCGGACTCGGGGCCGAGGAAGGCCTGGTCCTGCATGCCGAAGGTGTACTCGCCCTCCACGATCACGTCCGCCCGCTTCCGGGCCTCCGCCACGTCCCCGCGGACGATCGGCTGGCGGTGGACGATGTTCGGGTGCGGGACATGGCCCGCGTGGTGGTCGTCGCGGTTCTCGTGGACGAGGATCGCGTCCGGCGCGGTGGCCGACGCCTCGTCGGTGATGACGGGCAGCTCCCGGTAGTCCACCTTGATCTTCGCGGCGGCGCGGCGCGCGGTCTCCGGGTGGTCGGCGGCGACGAGGGCGACCGGCTCGCCGTGGTGACGGACCTTGCCGTGGGCGAGGACCGGGGTGTCCTGGATCTCCAGCCCGTAGTTCTTCACGTCGGTCGGCAGGTCGTCGTAGGTCAGCACGGCGTAGACGCCCGGCGTGGCCAGGGCCTCGCCGGTGTCGATGGACACGATCTCGGCGTGCGCGACGGTCGACCGGAGGATCTGGCCCCAGAGCATGTCCTCGTGCCACATGTCGGACGAGTACGCGAACTCGCCGGTGACCTTGAGGGTGCCGTCCGGGCGGAGCGTGGACTCGCCGATGCCGCCCTTGGTCTGCGAGCCCTGGGTGATCTTGGTCGGGGTTCCGTTGGGGGAAGACATGATCAGACCGCCTCTCCCTGCCGGGCGGCCGCCAGGCGGACCGCGTCCATGATCTTCTCGTAGCCGGTGCAGCGGCACAGGTTGCCCGACAGGGCCTCGCGGATGTCCGCGTCGGTCGGGTTCGGGTTGCGCTCCAGCATCTCGTCGGCGGCGACCAGCAGTCCGGGCGTGCAGAAGCCGCACTGGACGGCGCCGGCGTCGATGAACGCCTGCTGGATCGGGGAGAGCTCGGTGCCCTCGCCGGTCTGCGAGTCGGTGCCCTTGGCCTCCCACTGCTGCGCGTTCTGCAAGGACGTACCGCACGCACCGGAGGCGCAGCCGCCCTCGGCGCGCTGCTTGGCGAAGTCGGCGAGCCCCTCGACGGTGACGACCTCGCGGCCCTCCACCTGCCCGGCGGCGACCAGACAGGAACACACCGGCACCCCGTCCAGCCGGACCGTGCACGATCCGCACTCGCCCTGCTCGCAGGCGTTCTTCGAGCCCGGCAGCCCGAGCCGCTCCCTCAGCACGTACAGCAGGGACTCGCCCTCCCACACGTCGTCGGCTTCCTGCTGACGGCCGTTGACCGTGAAGTTGACGCGCATCACGCAGCTCCCTCTGTGGTGCGGCGGGCGCCGCGGTAGGACTCCCAGGTCCAGGTCAGCGTGCGGCGGGCCATGACGCCGACCGCGTGGCGGCGGTAGCTCGCGGTGCCCCGGACGTCGTCGATCGGATTGCAGGCCGCGGCGCACAGGTCCGCGAACTGCTTGGCGACGGACGGGGTGATGATCTGCCCGTTGTCCCAGAAGCCGCCCTCCTCCAGAGCGGCGTTCAGGAACTCCTCGGCGGTCTTGGCCCGAACGGGTGTCGGAGCGGCCGAACCGATGCCGGTCCGCACGGTCCGCGTCTCCGGATGCAGCGCGAGCCCGAAGGCGCACACGGCGATGACCATCGCGTTCCGGGTCCCCACCTTGGAGAACTGCTGCGGCCCGTCGGCCTTCTTCACGTGCACGGCGCGGATCAGCTCATCGGGGGCCAGCGCGTTGCGCTTCACACCCGTGTAGAACTCGTCGATCGGGATGCGCCGCACCCCGCGCACCGACTCCACCTCCACCTCGGCGCCCGCGGCGAGCAGGGCGGGGTGGGCGTCGCCGGCCGGGGAGGCGGTGCCGAGGTTGCCGCCGACACCGCCGCGGTTGCGGATCTGCGGGGAGGCGACCGTGTGCGAGGCGAGGGCGAGCCCCGGCAGCTCGGCGCGCAGGTTCTCCATGATCTTCGTGTAGGGCACGGAGGCACCCAGCCGCACGCTCTCCTCGCCGACCTCCCACTCGCAGAGGTCGCCGATGCGGTTCAGATCCATGAGGTACTCGGGCCGGCGGTGGTCGAAGTTGATCTCGACCATCACGTCGGTGCCACCCGCAATCGGCACAGCGGTGGGATGCTCGGCTTTCGCGGCGAGCGCCTCCTCCCAGCTGGCGGGGCGAAGGAAGTCCATGACCGGCTCTCTTCTTCGTCTTCTCGTGGGGCGTTCAGATTGAGCCAATCCGTGTGCGGCGGTCCCGGCTCGTTCATGTGCTGTTCACGCGTAGTGGACTCAGTACACAGGCCGTTGCTCCGGAGGGGTCAGTCACGGAAACCATGAAGGAGTTGGCTGGCCAGGGCGGGCATCTTGTAGATTCATATGAACGGAGGCCATCAGAAACCTCCCCGTTTTCCTGTGGAAACGCGTGACACAGCCGCGTGACCTGGGACACAGCCTGGACCGGCAAGATCCACCGCGGATTTCGAGACAAGAACGGCGGCGACGAGAATGCGGCTGCGCGCACTGCTGGACACCGACGCGCTGGGCCTCAAGCTGCTCGGCGGCGAGGACGAGCTGGACCGCACCGTGCGCGGTGTGATGACCACCGACCTGCGCGACCCCAGCCGCTACCTCTCGGGCGGCGAGCTGGTGCTCACGGGCCTGGCCTGGCGCCGGGACGCCACGGACTCGGAGCCGTTCGTGCGGATCCTGGTGCAGGAGGGGGTCACGGCCCTCGCCGCGGGCGAGGCCGAGCTCGGGGACGTCCCGGACGACCTGGTCGAGGCCTGCGCCCGCCACCGCCTCCCGCTCTTCGCGGTGCACGAGTCGGTGGCGTTCGCGACCATCACCGAGCACGTCGTACGGCAGGTCTCCGGCGAGCGCGCCGGGGACCTCGCGGCCGTGGTCGACCGCCACCGCCGGATGATGACGTCGGGCCCGGCGGGCGGCGGCCCGGACGTGGTCCTGGACCTCCTGGGCTCGGACCTGGACCTGCGCGCCTGGGTCCTCTCCCCCACCGGCCGCCTGATCGCGGGCCCGAAGACGTCGGGTCCCGCCCTCACCGCCGAGGCCTGCGGCCGGCTGGCGGCGGAACACCTGACCGCCACGCGCACGGGCCGCCGCGCCCCGCACCGCGTCCTGCTGGGCGGCACGACCTACTCCCTCTTCCCCATCCGCTCGACGGGCCGCGCCCAGCAGACCGCCCGGGACGCCCGCGAGACCGTCCTGTCCGACTGGCTGCTGGCCGTCGAGGCGGACGCCGGCGACTGGGCGGAGGAGCGCCTGGACCTGCTGTACGGCGTCACCCAGCTGATCGCGGTCGAGCGGGACCGCCGCGACGCCGCGCGCACGGTCCGCCGCCGCCTCGCCCAGGAGGTCCTGGAACTGGTCCAGACGGGCGCGGCCCCCGGCGAGATCGCCGCCCGCCTCCGGGTGGCCGCCCCGGTCCTGCTGCCCGGCCTCGGCGCCGCGCCGCACTGGCAGGTGATCGTGGCCAGCGTCGACTGGGACGGCGCCGAGATCGAGCAGGGCCCGGTCGCCCAGGCCCTGCTGGAGGAGATCCTCGTGGACCCCCTGTCGGCGGGCCCGGAGCACTCCGACCGCATCGCCGTGGCCCACACGGGCGACGAGGCCGTCGCCCTCGTCCCGCTCCCCGCCGTCTCGACGGAGCACGACGGCTCCGAGACCGGCATCCTCGCGGACGCGCTCCTGGAGTCCGTACGGGACCCCCTGACGGCCGGCCTGGACGACGACGGCCGTCTCACGCTGGGAGTCAGCGCGGCCGTGCACTCGGCGGAGGGCCTGCGCGGCGCACTGGAGGAGGCCCGCCACGCCCGCCGGGTGGCGGCGGCCCGCCCGGGCCGGGTCTGCGCGGCGGGCCACCAGGAACTGGCCTCCCACGTACTCCTCCTGCCCTTCGTCCCGGACGACGTCCGCCGCGCCTTCACGGCCCGCCTGCTGGACCCCCTGCGCGACTACGACCGCCGCCACCGCGCCGAGCTGATCCCCACGCTGGAGGCGTTCCTGGACTGCGACGGCTCGTGGACGCGCTGCGCCGCCCGGCTGCACCTCCACGTCAACACACTGCGCTACCGGGTGGGGCGCATCGAGCAGTTGACGAGTCGTGACCTGTCCCGCCTGGAGGACAAGCTGGACTTCTTCCTGGCGCTGCGGATGAGCTGAGACGCGGGGGGCGCCCCGGCGCGAACACGGGCGCCCAGGAGTCCCACGACTTTGTGAAATCCTTCACCCACCCTCTTGGCCCGGCGCCGCGATTCGTGCTGAGATGCCGCCACCACTCAACAGCTCGATGGCGTGCTCGGGGAGGGCAACGTGGCGCATTCCGCCATGTCTGGTAACGGAACGACCGCCGGTGACGATCCCCTCCAGACCGCGGTATGGCGGCTGCGCTCACGCGCGTGCTGGGCCGACGCGGCCGCCCTGCTCCTGCCGGACACCCCCGCGGCGGCGCTGCAACGCGCGTCGCTGCTGGTGGAACGGTGTCTGTACACGGAGCAGGGCTGGGAGGAGGCCGAGGACGCCCTGCGCACCGCGGAGGCGCTGGCCCACAGCGACGACGAGCGGGGCGCGGCCGCTTGTGAACGCGGGTACTTGGCCTACGCCGCGACGCTGCTCACGGTGCGCGACCGGGCCGACGAGGCGCGGGCGGCGCTGGGGCGGGCCGCGGCGCTGATCCCTCCGGGGGCTCCGCAGCGGGCCCTGCTTGACTTCCGTCGCGGGTTGCTCGCGGAGAACCTGACGCGTTCCCCGCAGGCGGCGCGGGCCGCGTATCGCCGTGCGCACGCGGGGGCGACGGCGCAGTCCGACCCGTTGCTGCTGTCGTTCACGTGGCGGCACCTGGCCGGACTCGCGCTGCGGGACGGGGAGTTGGCGGAGGCGCGGCACGGTTTCACGGAGTCGCTGCGGATCCGTGAGGAGCTGGGCTATCTCGTCGGTACGGCCCCGGCGCTGGTGTCGCTCGCCGACACCGAGCCCGAGCCGGAGGCGGCCCGGCTGCGGGAGGAGGCCCGGCGGTTGTTCCGGTTGCTCGGGGGTGTGCCGACGTGGCTGGCACGCCAGTTGGCCCCGGCCCCTCCGGCGGCGACAGCTTGACGGCGTCGGAAGGCACCCGGCGTCGCCGCTCGGGCCGGGCGGGTCCGCAACCCGGCGGCACGACTGCCCGCGGCAGCCAAGCCGAGACGCACCCGCACCCGCACCCGCCGACGCACGGAAGGGGCCGTGTCGGGGGGTGTCCGCCCGCAGCGGTTGGCGCGTCAACGGACAGTGAGTCGGTACGCAACCCCATCGCGCCGTTCCGAGGACGGACACCCCCCGGCGCGGCCCCGACCCACCACCGGCGAGCAGGCGCAAACGGCGCACGCGGACACCGCTCAGCCCGCACCCGCGCCCGCGCCCGCGAAGTGCTCCCCCACCAGCGCCCGCACGACCTCCAGGTCCCGGGCGATCAACGCGTCCAGCAACGCCGTGTGTTCGTGCGCGTCCGCCACCAGATCGGCCCGGCCCCGCATCCCCGGCCCGCTGCTCCCCACCAGCGGCCACTGTGCCCGCCGGTGCAGGTCCTCCGCGATCTGGACCAGCTGCTCGTTCCCGGAGAGGGACAGCACCGCCCGGTGGAACCCCCGGTCGGACTCCGCGTAGGTCGCGCGGCAGCCGGATGACGCCGCGCGGACCGTCGCCTCGGCGAGGGGCCGCAGCTCGGCCCAGCGCTCCGCCGGCACGGTACGGGCCAGCCGCAGCATCACCGGCACCTCGATCAGCGCCCGCACCTCGGCCAGCTCCGCCAGCTCCCGCGCTCCCCGCTCGACCACACGGAACCCACGGTTCGGCACGACCTCGACGGCACCCTCCAGGGCCAGCTGCTGCATGGCCTCCCGCACCGGCGTCGCCGAGACCCCGAACCGCTCCCCCAGCACCGGAGCCGAGTACACCTCCCCGGGCCTCAGGTCCCCGGCCACCAGCGCGGCCCGCAGCGCATGGACGATCTGCCCACGCACCGAGGACCGCTGAACGACAGGCCGTCCCCGCGGCGCGGCCGGCAGGACAGGCTCACTGTGCGTGTGCTCACCCCGCACCGCCTCGGCACCGGCTCCAGGCCTCACCCGGCCCGCATCAGCGGCCCCGGCCTGCTGCGGCACCCGGACCTGCCCACCCGGCACGTCTCCCCTCGGCACGTCTCCCCTCGGCACCTCTCCCCCAGGCACCCCCGCCCCGGCGGAGCCCTGCGCGCCCTGCTTCACGGCTCCTCCTCCGGACGTATCGGTACTTGGGGTCATTACGGCGGGTTGTTACTCGTCCGTCAAGCACCATAAGCGCACCGGCCGCCAGTTCAAATCCCGGCGATCTTGGGTAAGGTAAGCCTTACCTTCAAACGCCTCACGCGGACCGGTGATCACATGCCCCTGCCCCCTTCGGCCCTCTCCGGCGCGTACGCCCGGCTGACCGAGGTCCTCCCGGGGCTGGCCATCACCGAACTGACCGCCGAGGACGAGACCCCCCAGGGCGGCAACTGGACCACCGCCGCCGCGCTCGCGGAGGCAGGCCCCGGCCTCGACACCTTCCTGTCCTGGGACGACGCCCAGATACACCGGGACTACGGCCGGCAGGCGCGGCCCGACGTGATCGCCAGCTTCGGCCTGCACCGGTACGCCTGGCCCGCCTGCCTCCTGATCACCGTCCCCTGGTTCCTGCACCGCCGCGTGCCCCGCTACCCGGTGACGCACGTCTCGTACGACCGCACCGCCCCCGCCCACCCCGTCGGCCACCTGGCCGTCCGCCCGGCCGGCTTCGCCTGCCTGCCCGGCGACGAGGCGGCCGCACTGCCCGGAGCGCGGGTCGTCCCGGACGAGGAGGCGCTGCGGGCCGAGGTGCGGTCGGCGGTCGCGGAGCACCTGGAGCCGGTCCTGGCCGGTTTCGGCCCCCGGATGCGGCGCCGCGGCCGGGCGCTGTGGGGTATGGCGACGGACGAGATCGTCGAGGGGCTCTGGTACGTCGCCCAGCTGCTCGGCGGGATCGAGGAGCGGCGCGCGATGCGCGAGCTGGAGCTGCTCCTGCCGGGCGCGACCAAGCCGTACGTGGGCACCGCGGCCTTCCGCGAACTGACCGGCCCCGACGGCGAGCCGCTGCGCACCCGGGACCGCGCGAGCTGCTGCATGTTCTACACCCTGCGCCCCGAGGACACCTGCGCCACCTGCCCGCGCACCTGCGACGCCGACCGGGTCATCAAGCTGCTGGCCACGGCCAGTTGAGGCAACCCCGGGCAGACCGGGACAGAGCAGTCCCACTGCCCCGGTAGGATCATCGCCGAGCCGGCCACCCACTCGCGCGCAGCCGATTCACACCCTCCTCACGGGTCACGGAAACTTTCCGTGGAACCACCCGTACGGGTACTCTTCTTCGAACTCAACTCCTGCCCCTCAAGCGGCAGTTCGAGCAGAATGCCGCCCTGGGCAATCCCTTGCACTTCCTTGGCGGCCTCTTGCCCCGAAACCCCCTGAGGGCCGGTGGGATTGGGCCACTATGGCGGGCGTTACGCCCTATCCCAATGCAAGGGACCACCCAGATGAGACTGACCGACATATCGCTGAACTGGCTGCTTCCGGGCGCCGTGCTTCTCCTGGGCATGCTGGCGGCGGTGGCGGTGCTCGCGCGCGGCAAGCGCTCCTCGGTCAAGGACACGAGCGCGGACGATTCCTGGGAGCGCAGCGAGGAACGCCGCAGACGCAAAGAGGCCCTTTACGGCACCGTCTCCTACGTCCTCCTGTTCTGCTGCGCGGCCGTCGCCGCCGCGCTTTCCTTCCACGGCCTGGTCGGCTTCGGCGAGCAGAACCTCGGCCTTTCCAACGGCTGGCAGTACCTCGTCCCGTTCGGCCTGGACGGCGCGGCGATGTTCTGCTCCGTACTCGCGGTGCGCGAGGCCAGCCACGGTGACGCGGCGCTCGGCTCGCGGATACTGGTATGGACGTTCGCGCTCGCCGCGGCCTGGTTCAACTGGGTGCACGCGCCCAGGGGCGTCGGCCACGACGGCGCTCCCCACTTCTTCGCCGGCATGTCCCTCTCGGCGGCGGTCCTCTTCGACCGCGCGCTGAAGCAGACCCGCCGGGCCGCCCTGCGGGAGCAGGGCCTGGTGCCGCGCCCACTGCCGCAGATCCGTATCGTGCGCTGGCTGCGGGCCCCCCGGGAGACGTACAAGGCCTGGTCGCTGATGCTTCTGGAGGGTGTGCGCAGCCTGGACGAGGCCGTCGACGAGGTGCGCGACGACAAGCGCAAGAAGGACGAGGCCCGGCAGCGGCGGCGCGACCAGCAGCGCGTGGAGCGCGCCCAGTTGAAGGCGATCAGCCGCGGGCACCGCGGCCACTTCGGCCGTGGTGGCGGCCGGCAGCTGGAGGTGCAGGTGGAGCGCGGCTCCTCGCAGGTCTCCGCGGAGCCTGCCATATCCGCGCCGGAACAACTGCCCGTCCGCTCGCGTCCCTCCCTTCAGCCCGTTCGCCATGGAGCTGACCCGGTGACCGTCGACCTCACCGCTGAGGACGACACGCAGGCGCTGCCGCGTCTCGACTCGCTGGAGCGCAAGCTCAAGGACCTGGAGCAGCAGTTCGGCTGATCCGGCCGCACTCGGACAGAGCCGGGAAGGGGCGTGGCCTGCGGGCCGCGCCCCTTTCCCCGTTCCTCTTCCGCCGTGCTGCTCCGTTGTTCACGCCGCCTCGGCCTCCAGCTCGAACCAGACGGCTTTGCCCACTCCGTGCGGCCTGACACCCCAGGCGTCCG
Source organism: Streptomyces afghaniensis (assembly GCF_044327915.1). Taxonomy (NCBI): domain Bacteria; kingdom Bacillati; phylum Actinomycetota; class Actinomycetes; order Kitasatosporales; family Streptomycetaceae; genus Streptomyces; species Streptomyces afghaniensis. The sequence goes on along the minus strand of NZ_JBIRGJ010000001.1, from coordinate 671,491 downwards.
CGAGGGACTGCACCAGGAACAGGCCTCTGCCGTTCGTACCGTCGTCGGCGACCGGTACGCGCAGCCGGGGTCTGCGGGCCACGAAGTCCCGTACCTCCACCCGTAGTCCACGGGGTCCGACGGTGGCCGTCAGGACCGCGTCGTGGTCGGTGTGGACGATCGCGTTGGTGACGAGTTCACTGGTGAGCAGTTCCGCCACGTCCGCTCGTGCGGTCCTCCCCCACTGCCCGAGCAGTTCGCGCAGCGCCCTGCGGGCTTCCGGCACGGCCCGTAGGTCCGCCCGCCCGAGCCTGCGCCTCAACTGAGGCGCCGCCACCTGCTCCGTGACGTCTTCGGTCTGGTCCTCCGCCGTCTTCGCCGAGAAGGCCCCGATCGTTATGGGACCGCCTCCTCGTGCCTGCCTCTCCATGACCCCCGCCCGCGCGCCGATGTCGGTTCCCCTCCTGCTCGAACACGTTCACGGGGATCCATGCCCCGTCGGGCACGCGGCAGTCATCTCGAATCGTCAACGACCGGGTGTTCGGCCATCCGGCCGGGACCGGCGGGCCGGGCGGACGGGCGCTGAGCGGTACGGCGGCGCGGAGAAGGGAGACAAGAGGGTAGCCCGTGTGCGTCCCGCGACGGATCCTGACCGCCGTGGATCGGACGAACTGCCGACGGCCGGCTGCCGTTCCTTCCGTACGGGACGAGGCCGCGGGGCCGCTGGTCCCCGCGCGCGGCGAACCGGTGAAGTTGGCCGAAGTACGACGGTCTTCCCGGGGTTCCCGGCCGGTACGGGGCCGTCCTCCCCACCCCCGTGGCGGGAGGACGGCCCCGGTCTGTTGCCGGTGGCCGCCGGGTCAGTACAGCTTGTTGACGGCGGTGGTCGTCGTCTTCTTGAAGGCGGCCACGGGCGCGTCGTCGAAGTCGCCCATCTGGCCCCACGACACGACGGTGACGGTCCTGCCGTCCCGTCCGACCGACAGCAGCGAGATGTCCGTGGCGCCCCAGGACGTCTCTGTGTGCAGTCCGCGGACGCGGGCGCCCTCCTCGACGGGCAGCGAACCGTAGTCCCGGCCCTCGGCCTCGACGTCCGGGTCGTTCTTCTCGATGCGGTCGGCGCAGGTGCGGATCAGGTCGTCGTAGTGCTTCGCCAGGGCCTTGGCCAGGGCGGCCGTGTCCGCCACGACGGTCAGCTGCACGGCGCCGGTGTCCAGGTCGGTCCGGAACTCCCGGTGCCGGTAGTCGTAGGAGGGCACGCCCTCCGTGTCCACGCAGGTGCCGAGCCCCTCCGGGAACCCCTCGGTGACCGGGCCGGCCGTCCAGGCCGAGGTCGGGTGCGGCGGCAGCTGGGACGCCGACAGGAACTTCGGTGCGGCGGCCTTCGGCGCGGCACCGGCGGCCGGTGCCGTGAGGACCGAGCCCGCCGCGAGGGCGGCGACGGTCAGGGCGGTGAGAGCGCTTGCTCGGATGCGCATGGGCATGGATGTTCCCCCGTGGACGAGTACGTGGATGTGGATGCCGCGACGAGGCCGGCTGGTCGGCCCGGGCCTGGTCGGTGCGACACCAAGAGCATCAGCGGTCCCACCGCCCGGATGCAACAGCTCGCATCCGATCCGGCACGGTGGAACCATCCCAGCCCCTCTGACGTGCAGGTACATGGGGTGCCTGGGATGCCGTACCGGGCCGGGCCGAGCAAGAAGGACGGGGGAACGGTGTCGGTACACGGCGACGTCGACGACGTCGGGGAGTTCGCGGCGCTGCTGAGGACGCTGAAGGAGCGCACGGACCGCAGTTACGGTGCACTGGCCCGCCGCCTGAACATGAACACCTCGACCCTGCACCGCTACTGCGCGGGCGAGGCGGTCCCGGTCGACTTCGCGCCCGTGGAGCGCTTCGCCGCCCTGTGCGGGGCGTCAGCGGAGGAACGTCTGGAGCTGCACCGCCGCTGGCTCCTCGCGGTGGCGGCGCGGCAGCGGCCCCGCACGCCGAGCGGGGCGGATACGGCCGAGGACGGCGCGGTCGCCGCCGAGGCGGAGGAACCGGAGGCCGCACCGGCCGGCGTCGACGGCCCTGCGGAGGAGGCGCCGCCGCTCCCTCGTCGGCCCTGGTACCGCCGCAGACGCGTCGCGGTCGGACTGGCCGCCGTCTGCGCGGTGTCAGCGGCACTCGGGAGCCTCGCTGCGCTGCCGGACGGGCGGCGTGCGTCCGCGGGCGACCGGCCCGGCACTGCCGCTCCGGCCCCGTCCGGTACGGCGAAGACGGAAGCCCCGGACGGGAAGAGCCCCTCCCCGGCCCCGAGCGGCACCTCCCCCGCTCCGCGGCGGTCTTCGCCCTCCGCCACCCCGAAGCGGCTGAAGCCCTCCCCGTCCCCCTCCGTCCGCACCACCCCGCCCGCCGGCAAACCCGCCTCCGCCCCACCCCTCACCTGGGCCGCCGACTCCCAGGCGTGGAAGCTCGGCTGTGGTCACGACTACGTCGTCGCCAAGGCGCCTGCGCAGGTGCCCCCGCCGCCCGTCCCGCAGGACGCCGGGGTCTGGGCCGCGTCGCAGAACGCGGTGCACGGCGGCGAGACGCTCGTGCGGCTGTCCGTGCAGGGGCGGACCGACACGGCGGTCGTGCTGGAGGCGCTGCGCGTGCGCGTGGTGGGGCGCTCGGCACCCGCGCCGGGCAACGCCTATGCCATGGACCAGGGCTGCGGCGGTTCGATCACCCCGCGCTCCTTCGACGTGAACCTGGACAAGGACCGCCCCATCGCCCGCGCGGTGGCCGGGAGCGACGCGGGTACGCCGATCCCGGCGGTGCGCATGCCCTACCGGGTCTCCGCCCGCGACCCCGAGGTGCTGCTGGTCAACGCCAGGACACAGGGGTGCGACTGCCGCTGGTTCCTGGAGCTGGAGTGGTCCTCCCAGGGCCGCAAGGGCACCGTCCGCGTCGACGACGCCGGCCGCCCGTTCCGCACCAGCGGCATCAAGGAACTGCCCCGGTACATGTACGACACCTCGGCACGCCGGTGGGTGCCCTACAGCTAGCGGAAACCCCTACAGCCGCGGCACGTTGCGCAGGTTGGAGCGGGCCATCTGGACCATCCGGCCGACGCCGCCGTCCAGCACCATCTTGGAGGCGGACAGGGCGAACCCGGTCACCATCTCCGCCTTGATCTTCGGCGGGATGGACAGGGCGTTGGGGTCGGTGACGACGTCGACGAGGGCAGGGCCCTTGTGCTTGAAGGCGTCCTTCAGGGCACCGGCGAGGTCCTTGGGCTTCTCGACGCGTACCCCGTAGGCACCGCAGGCGCGGGCGACGGCGGCGAAGTCGGGGTTCTTGTTGGTGGTGCCGTAGGAGGGGAGTCCGGCGACCAGCATCTCCAACTCGACCATGCCGAGGGAGGAGTTGTTGAAGAGGACGACCTTGACCGGGAGGTCGTACTGCACGAGCGTCAGGAAGTCGCCCATCAGCATGGAGAAGCCGCCGTCGCCGGACATCGACACGACCTGCCGCTTCCGGTCGGTGAACTGCGCGCCGATCGCCATGGGCAGCGCGTTGGCCATGGAGCCGTGGGAGAAGGAACCGATGACGCGGCGGCGGCCGTTGGGTGAGATGTAGCGGGCGGCCCAGACGTTGCACATGCCGGTGTCGACGGTGAACACGGCGTCGTCGGAGGCGACTTCGTCGAGTACGGACGCCACGTACTCGGGGTGGATCGGCACGTGCTTGTCGACCTTGCGGGTGTACGCCTTCACCACCCCCTCCAGCGCGTCCGCGTGCTTCTTCAGCATCCGTTCGAGGAAGCGGCGGTTCTTCTTCTCCCGCACCCGCGGGATGAGGCAGCGCAGCGTCTCCCGTACGTCGCCCCACACCGCGAGGTCCAGTTTCGACCGGCGGCCGAGGTGCTCGGGCCGTACGTCGACCTGGGCGATCTTCACGTCGTCGGGGAGGAAGGCGTTGTACGGGAAGTCCGTGCCGAGCAGGATCAGCAGGTCGCACTCGTGGGTGGCCTCGTAGGCGGCGCCGTACCCGAGCAGCCCGCTCATGCCGACGTCGAACGGATTGTCGTACTGGATCCACTCCTTGCCGCGCAACGCGTGCCCCACCGGGGACTTGATCTTCCCGGCGAACTCCATGACCTCGGCGTGCGCGCCGGCCGTGCCGCTGCCGCAGAACAGGGTGACCTTGTCGGCGTCGTCGATCATCTCGACGAGCCGGTCGATCTCGGCGTCGCCCGGACGGACCGTCGGACGGGACGTGACCAGGGCGGTCTCGGCGGCCTTCTCCGGGGCGGGCTCGGCGGCGATGTCGCCGGGCAGGGAGACGACGCTGACGCCGGAGCGGCCGACGGCGTTCTGGATGGCGGTCTGGAGCAGCCTGGGCATCTGCTTCGGGCTGGAGATCAGCTCGCTGTAGTGGCTGCACTCGGCGAACAGCCGGTCGGGGTGGGTCTCCTGGAAGTAGCCGAGGCCGATCTCGCTGGACGGGATGTGCGAGGCGAGGGCGAGGACCGGGGCCATGGAGCGGTGGGCGTCGTAGAGGCCGTTGATGAGATGGAGGTTGCCGGGCCCGCAGGAGCCGGCGCAGGCGGCGAGCTTGCCGGTGATCTGGGCTTCCGCCCCGGCGGCGAAGGCGGCGGTCTCCTCGTGCCGGACGTGGATCCAGTCGATGGCGGAGTTGCGGCGGACGGCGTCGACGACCGGGTTGAGGCTGTCGCCGACGACTCCGTAGAGGCGTTTGACTCCGGCGCGGGTCAGGATGTCGACGAACTGTTCCGCGACGTTCTGTTTGGCCATGTCTCTCGTCTGCCCCTTCGGTCTCCTGGGATCCCTCCGGGTTCCATCAAGTCACAGGAGACGTCCTCACGCCTCCCAAACGGCCGCGGCCGTACGGTCGTCCGCATAACCCTTGACCCGTACTTGGGAATCCGCGAGGAACGCGGCGAGGCCGGGCGGTTCGGGGCGGGACCACCGCTCGGCGAGGTACTCCCCCAGTTCGGGTTCGCCGCGCAGCGGGTCGGCGAGGCCGGTGCTGCACACGAGGAGCGTGTCACCCGGGCGGGCGACGGAGGTGCGGAACCGGAAGGGTTCGCGGGGTGGTTCCGGGGCCGGTTCGTAGGGGCTGGGCGGGGTCGGGATGCCGAGGTCCATGGTGAGCCGGTCGCCGTCGGGCGTCTCGGAGGGCGGCGATCCGAAGCCCACGACCGGTTCGCCCTTGATCTCGGCGACCTGCGGTTCGATGTCCTGCCACTCGCCGTCCCGCAGCCGGAACAGCCCGCCGGGACCGACGCCGAAGAAGACGCGCGTACGGCACTCGGGGTCGGCGGGCAGCAGCAGACAGCGCAGGCCGGCCGCGTACTCCTCCGGGTCGACGCCCTGTTCGGCGGCGCTGGCGCGGAGCTTGCCGAGGCTGCGGTCGGTGAGGCGGTGCAGTCCGGACTTGAGGTCGCCGCGCCGACCCGCCCTTATGTCCTCCACGAGCCGCGCGTGACTGCGTCCGACGGCCCGGCCGATCCAGTGACAGGCCTCGGCGGCGGCCCGGTGCGCCCCCGGTGTGGCCCTGGCCCCGGTCGCCATCGCCACCAGCAGCAGCGCCTGCTCGCCGGAGCCGAACCGCGCGGTCAGCAGCGAGTCCCGCCGCGGCTCTCCCCGGTACCGCGCCGAGTCCCCCCGCACGGACACGGCCCGCAGCGTGCAGGCCCCGTACCGGGCTCCGTCGAGCACGGTGTCCGCGACGAGGTCGTCCAGGTCATCGGGGTCGGCGAGCGGAAGGGCAGTGGGTTCGGCGTCGTAGGTGGGCGGCCGCGAGCCGACGTGGCCACGGGGCCGGGGGGAGGACGCGGGGCGCTCGAACCGGGGTTCGGGTCGATCGGGCGGGGGGTCGGCGGGCGGTGGAGGCATGAGGGGCGAGCCGGCCGGCCGGGGTGGCATGGGCGGGGAGTCGACGGGCGGTGGTGAGGTCGGCGGGGGGCCTGCGGGGCGAGGTGGTGCGGGCGGCGGTTCGGCTGGGGCGGGGGATGCGCTCCCGCCGGGCCGGGGGGTGCGGAGCGCGGCCCCGCCGGGCCCGGTCCCGGAGTCAGCGCCGCCCCGCTCGGCGGCGGGGACTTCGGCCCCGCCTCGGCGGGGCTCGGCTGTCGGCCCTGTGGGCCCCCTGGGCGGGGCATCCGCCGTGGTCGAGCGGGCCTCGGGCCCCGGCCGGACGGGAGGGGCCGGGGGCGGCGGGGGGACCGTCGGTGGGCCGGGGGACGTCCCCGAGGCGGGGATCGTCGTCCCGGGAGTCTCCCCCGGACTGTCCGAGGGGCCACCGGGCCCGGCCGGCATGGACGCACCGGCCGGGGACGTCCGCCCGCCCGGTGAGTCGGCCCCGGGCATCGACTCCTCCTCGGCCGCTCCCTCTCGTCCCTCCGCTTTCGCCGCAGTCGGGAACGTCACCGGCCCCGGCGGACGGGCGGGTGGTGGCTCCCAGGGGGCGCGACGGGGTGACCGGCCGGAAACTCGTGGGGTGTCCATGACGTCGTCGGCGCCGGGGCGAGGCGCCGGAACCACCGGCTCGGAGACGGAAACGCCCCGGTCGCCCACCGCCCCCGCCGCCGAGGCGAAGCGGTCGTCGAGGGAATCGGGTGCGGGTGTGGGGCCCGTGTCGCCGGTGGAGTCGTCGTACAACTGCCCCCACCAGTCGTCCTCGGGACCGGTGGGCCTTCCCCCCTGCTGGCTCATGCCCCTAATTGTCCACCGCAGGAGCCGGATGAAACGGGGCTTGTGGAAAAACCGGCCTCTCACGGCGCCGCGAACCACACGTCGAGTGAGCCGTAGAACGGTCATGCGATATGACCATGTTCCGGCGACCGCGCGGCTGACCTGCGCGTCTGAACCGCGACTACGCTTCTGACCTGCGCCTTCTCCCATATTCCGGCAGGCTGGTCAGATGGGAGTGTGGGACCTCCTGCTGGTCGGGCTGGTCATCCTGCTCGGTCTGTGCGGAGTGCTGCTGCCCGCGGTGCCCGGTTCGTTGCTGGTGTGGGCCGCGGTCATGTGGTGGGCGCTGAAGGACCCGCAGCCCGTCGCCTGGTGGATCCTGGTGGGAGCCACGGTTTTGATGTTCCTCTCCCAGGGAGTGCGCTGGGCTTTGCCTCCCCGGCGGCTGCGGGCGAGCGGCGCCACCCAGCGCATGCTGGCCTACGCCGGAGCGGGATCCACCCTCGGCTTCGTCCTGCTCCCCGTCATCGGCTCGATCCCCGGTTTCCTGGCCGGCATCTACCTCGCCGAACGCCTCCGCCTCGGCCGCCACGCCGAGGCCGTCGCGGCCGTGCGCACGGCGATGCGCGCGGGCGGCTCCAGCGTGCTGGCGGAACTGTTCACCTGCCAGCTGATCGCGGCGGCCTGGGTGGGGGCCGTTTTCGGGGCGTGAGAGCACACTCCTACAGCACCCCCTCGTGCGTGAGCAGCGCTACCTTGCGCTCCAGGCCGCCCGCATAGCCGGTCAGCGTCCCGTCGGCACCGATCACCCGGTGGCACGGCCGGACGACCAGCAGCGGATTGGCGCCGATCGCCCCGCCCACGGCACGTACGGCGGCCCTGGGCGCCCCGATGCGCGCGGCGATCTCGCCGTAGGTCACGGTCGAGCCGTACGGGATGTCGTCCAGCGCGGCCCAGACCTTCTCCCGGAAGACGGAGCCGTCGGTGCGCCAGGCCAGCCGGAACTCCTTCAGTTCCCCGGCGAAGTAGGCGGCGAGCTGCTCCTCGGCCTCGCGGAACGGTCCCGGGTCCTGCCGCCAGTCGTCGTCCACCACGCGTCCGCCCTTCTGCCCGGGCACGGACAGCGAGGTCAGCGCACCGTCCGGGGCGGCGGTGAGGAGCAGCGGCCCCAGCGGGGAGGCCACGTTCGTCCAGTACGTCGAGGTCATCACAACTCCCACTTCCCTGCTGCGCGCAGGTGGTTCAGGGCGTACGAGCGCCAGGGGCGCCAGCTGTCGGGGACGTCGGCGCCGGGTGGGGCCACGTCGGGGTCGCCGAGGGCGCGGGTGCGGATCTCGGCGATCGTGCGGGCGTCCAGGCCGGGCACGGCCCGCAGGGCGTCCTGAGCGTCGTCCCGGTCGACGCCCGGGTCCAGGCGTACGGCGTGGTCGGCGAGGGCGGCGGTGAGCGCGCCGAGGGCGCCGCCGGGTTCGGCCCCGGCGAGGACGGCGGGCTCGGGGAAGAGATGCGTGAGGCTGCCGCAGGGGGCGTCGAGGGCCTTGCCGTACCGCCGTACGAGCCGTTCGGCCTCCGCCCGGCCGACCAGTGCGCGTACCGCGAGTTCCTCCGGGTCGGCGGTGCCCGGCGAGCGCAGGCCGGGCCGGGCGGCGACCAGGGGTGCTAGCCCCGGGTCGGCGCCGAGGCGCTCGTCGACGGCGTAGGGGTCGGCGTCGAGGTCGAACTGCCGCCGCAGCCGCTGCACGGCGGTGGTGAGGTCGCGGGGGTCGGTGAGGTGCAGCCGGGCGTCGAGCCAGCCGCCCGGGTGGGCGCCGGACCCGGCCCGGGCGGTGCGGGGGCGTTCGTCGACGGCGACGATGCCGGTGCCGTACGGGAGGCGGAGCGTGCGCCGGTAGGTGCGCGCGCCGGGCGGGCCGCCGACCTCTTCGACGCCGGGCACGGCCTCGCGTTCCAGCAGGTCGAAGACGGGGCCGGCCTGGTAGGGGCCGCGGTGAGCCAGCCGCAGCGGGATGCCGGCGTTCGGGGTGGCCGTACGACGGGACCGGCCGCTCTTCGGCGCGGCGGCGGCGCGCAGCTCGCTCGGGGTCGACGCGTACACGGCACGGATGGTGTCGTTGAACTGCCGCACGCTGGCGAAGCCCGCCGCGAACGCGATCTCGGTGATCGGCAGGTCGGTGGTCTGCACCAGGACGCGGGCGGTGTGGGCCCGCTGGGCCCGGGCGAGGGCGACGGGTCCGGCGCCGAGTTCCGCGGTGAGCTGCCGCTGCACCTGCCGCGCGCTGTAGCCGAGCCGTCCGGCGAGCCCGGCGACGCCCTCGCGGTCGACCACGCCGTCGGCGATCAGCCGCATGGCCCGGCCCACCACGTCCGCGCGGACGTTCCACTCGGCGGAGCCGGGCACGGCGTCCGGGCGGCACCGCCGGCAGGCCCGGAAGCCCGAGCCCTGCGCGGCGGCGGCCGTGGCGAAGAACCGTACGTTGGCCCGCTTCGGGGTGACCGCGGGGCAGCTCGGCCGGCAGTAGATGCCGGTCGTCTCGACGGCGAAGAAGAAGGCGCCGTCGAAACGCCCGTCACGACTGCGTACGGCTTCGTACCTGGGGTCTTCCCTCGTGTCTTCGTCCCTCACGGTGTCCAGTCTCCGCCGTCGGCGGGGCTGCCGCTGGCGGAAATCGGACACGACGCTCCGGACGCCGCTCCCTCCCTCGATCCGGATACCGGGCGGCTACGCACGCCAGTGCGGTCCGCGCTTGGCCTCCATCGCGGCCCTTCCGATCGCGCCCTTGCGCTTCCAGTCCTTGCGGATCTCCGCCCGGAGCCGGGCGTCCGTCTTGGCGACGATGCGCTGGTTCTCCCGCAAGAGCTTGCGGTAGCTCTGCAGCCGCCGTTCCGGCAGGTCGCCCTCCTCGACGGCGGCCAGCACGGCACAGCCCGGCTCGGCCTCGTGGGCGCAGTCGTGGAAGCGGCACCGCTCGGCCAGTTCCTCGATCTCGGAGAACACCTGCCCGACGCCGGTCTCGGCGTCCCAGAGCCCCACGCCCCGCAGTCCGGGCGTGTCGATCAGGACGCCCCCGCCGGGCAGCGCGAGCAGGTTGCGGGTCGTCGTGGTGTGCCGGCCCTTGCCGTCGACGTCCCGGATGGCCTGGACGGCCATGACGTCCTCGCCGAGCAGCGCGTTGGCGAGGGTCGACTTGCCCGCGCCGGACTGCCCGAGCAGCACGGACGTCCCCCCGCCGACGATCGCCGCGACCACGTCGAGACCGGCCCCGTCCACAGCGCTGACCGGCACCACCGGCACGCCGGGCGCGCTGGTCTCGACGTCCTGGACGAGGTGGGAGAGGGTGACGGCGTCCGGCACGAGGTCGGCCTTGGTGAGGACGACGAGGGGCTGCGCCCCGGATTCCCAGGCGAGCGCGAGGAACCGTTCGATACGGCCGAGGTCGAGCTCGGCGGAAAGGGGCACGGCGACGATGGCGTGGTCGACGTTGGCCGCGAGGATCTGCCCCTCGGACCGCTTGGAGGAGGTGGAGCGGACGAACGCGGTACGGCGCGGCAGATACGCGCGGACGTAGCGCGGGTTCCCGCCCGGTTCGACGGCGACCCAGTCGCCGGTGCAGACGACCCGCAGGGGATCGTGCGGGGTGACGAACGCCGTGTCGGCCCGCAGCACTCCGTCGGCGGTGACGACGTCGCACTGTCCCCGGTCGACCCGGATCACGCGTCCGGGCAGCAGTCCTTCGGTGCCGTACGGGGCGAATTCGTCCGCCCATGCGTCGTCCCAGCCGTAGGGAGCGAGCGCGGAGGAAACGGATGAAGCGGAGCTGGAAGTCAAGGGTGACCCTTTCGAGGTCGGCCCCCGGCCCGACAGTCGGTCGGATCAGCCGGCGGCCATGGAGGTGGACTTGATGAACTGGATGCGGGCAGCGCCCATCGCAATGACAGCCATCGGTCAACACCTCCTCGGTCCTCGGCTCTTCGTGAAACCCGGCCCCTCGTGGAACCGCCGTCACGCTATCCCGTCACGGCCCGGCCGCGTCAACTGCTTTTCGCGCAGTCCCGTCCGTTCAGCGTGAAGTCGTACGGCGGGGAGTTCTTGCCGTGCCAGGACGCGAGGAAGCCGAAGGCCAGGTCGCCGCCCGCGGGGACCGACTTGTTGTAGTCGGCGGCTGCGGCGGTGACGCGGGAGCCGTCCTGGGAGACGGAGGCGTCCCACATCTGGCCGACCTGCTGGCCGTCGCGGAAGGACCAGGACACGCGCCAGGAGTCGAGGGGCTTGCTGCTGGTGACCGTGACGGTGGCCTGGAAGCCGTCGGGCCACTGGTTGACCAGGTCGTACTCGACCCGGCAGGTGGGGTTCTCGCTCTCGCCGCTCTCGCCGCTCTTTGTGGGAGAGGACGTGCCCTGCGGTTCGGTGTGGCGGTTCGTGCCCTCCGGTTTGGCGGGCTTCTCCGACTTGCCCGTGTTCTCGGTGGCGTCGTCGGCCGGCTTCGAGGTCGCGGGCGGCAGGTCGGGGGCGGACGGCAGGGGCGGTTCGGGGTTGGGGTCGGCCACCGGCTGACGGCCGGCGTCGCCGGGTGCTCCGAGGTCGTCGCCGGAGCCGCCGAAGGGCATCATCGAGACGCCGAGCGCGAGCACGGAGACCAGGACGGCGGCGACGAGGAGTCCGTTGCGGGCGACGCGCGCCTTCTGCTCCCCGTCCTCCGGTTCTCCCGGCGCCTTGCCCGCCCCGTCGGGCCGGCCGGCACCGAGCCGCACCTCGGCGGCGCGGCGGCGGCGCTCCAGGTAGGCGAGGCCGCCCCAGCCGATCACCCCGCCGGCCAGTGCCCCGGGCAGTCCGCCGCCGTGCAGCCGCAGACAGGCGGCGGCCTCGGCGCACTGGACGCAGGTGGCGAGGTGCCGGGAGAGGTCACCCGGGGCGTCGGCGGCGGAGGAGCGGGTGACGGCGTCCAGCAGCCGGGCGTAGCTGCGGCACCGGGCGTCCATCGGGGTGTCGAGGTGGTTGCGGTGGCAGCGGTCCCGGAACAGGGTGCGCACCTGCTGGAGTTCGTCGGCGGCGGTGGCCGGGTCGAGGCCCAGGCGGCGGGCGACCACGGACAGCGGCAGCGCCTCCACCTCGGCCAGCCACAGCAGTTCGGCGTCGGCCTGCTGCAGGTCGCGCAGTCCACGCAGCGCGAGCGGGCGCTGCAGGGGCGGGCCGGTGTAGCGGACGGCCTTGTCCGAGTTGAGCCACAGGCGCAGGTCGGGGTCGAGCTTGTGGCCCTGCCCCTCCTCTTCCCAGGCCGCCGCCGTGGTGCGTACGGCGGTCAGCAGCAGGGGTATCCGGGGCAGCCGGGCCGCGCGGCGGCCGGCGCTTCTGGCCTGGCCGGTCTCGGCCGCGCGGGCCTCACGCGTGCCGTGTGCGAACGCCTCGCGGCCCAGCTGTGCGGCGGCGCTGGAGCCGGACGTGCACAGATCGGCGTACGCGAGGACCGCGTCCCAGCACTCGGAGAACAGCGCGGCCTCGGCGGCGTCCTGAGGGGTCGGCAGGTCGGGCATGGGTCTCCTGCATCCACAAGCGAGGTCAACTCACCACTTCGGCAATGGAGTTGGGGGAAACCTCGCGGCAGGGCCAGAGCTTTTCACGCCACCCACACAACTGACAAGCGCCCTGTTCAGATGTCAGCACAGGGCGGCGGCCCCCACGGCTTTGGCCTTTGTACGCCATACGGACACGGCCGCCCTGTGACTCAACCCCGTACCGCAATGATGGACGACGTCATCGAAGCGTTATCAAACAGCGGTGGGTTCGTCCGCCGGGAGGCTGTCCATGAAGGAGCTGACGGAGAAGACCGCGTTGCCGGCGCCGGGGGGACCGTAGCCGGGAGGCGAGGAGAGGCCGAAGTCCTCCATGGTCTGCCGGTACGCCTGGAGCAGGCGGATGTGGTACTCCAGCGGCGCGCCCTGCGGGTTGGCCTTGCCGAGGGGCGTCGTGGGCTCCGGGCACCAGGTGGTGAAGCGGGGCGTGATGCCGTGCGACATGAAGAAACGCAGGCCCTCGGTGGTGGAGGCGATGGCCTCGTCGACCGAGGTGAAGCCGAACGGCTCGGCCATCTCCACGCCCGCCACGAAGTTCGGGATGACGTTGCGCGCGCCGAAGATCTCGGCCGAGTCGAGGATGCGCTTGTGCCACTCGTCGCGGCCGACGTAGCGCTCCTTGCCCGGGCAGTACATCTTGAACAGGTACTCGTCCCACACCTCGTAGTTGGGGTGGTAGATCTGCACGCCGTAGTCCTTGAACCGCTGCACGTCGTCACGCGGCAGCGCCTGGGCGACGACCTTGCCGATCCACCGCCCCGGGAAGCGCTCCTCGATGGCCTTGGCGTAGTGGCCGTAGAAGTCGGCCTCGTCGCGGCCCGCGACCGTCTTGGTGATGGCGCCGCCGGTGAGGGTGTAGGCGGTGGAGGCCTTCGCCGTGTCGTAACGGTCGATGATCTCCAGGGCCTCCAGGACCTCCTCGACGTCCTTCACCCCGGTGTACGGGCGCCCGGCGGCCTTGTGCTGGCGCCAGTTGTGGTTGATGTCGCAGTACTGGCACTCCTCCTTGGCGCCGAAGTACTGGCAGACCCGGAAGACGGTCAGGTAGATCAGGTAGCCCCACTGGATGGTCGGGGCCACCTCCATGACCGACTTCCCGCTGGCGAGGGTGTGCCGGTAGTACTCGGGCATCGGCGGCACGCCGACGTCGGAGATGCGCTTGCCGTCGAGGTAGAGGCCGAGCACGCCGTCCTCGTTCGCGGCGACGCGGTACGGCGACGACGGGTTCACCCGCACCGAGACGACGGTCCGCCGCAGGTCGTAGGGGCCGCCGGTGAGGATGATCTCCTCGGGCGGCCGGCGCAGCGCGGCCTCGCCCAGCTCGGGCAGGGTGCCGTGGTCGAAGGAGAAGATGAAGTACGACTTCGGCTTGACCTCGCCGCCCTCGTTGTCGCTGAGCGCGGACGGGTCGAAGGCCACGCCGCCCCGGAGCAGGTCCTCCTTGAAGACGGCCTCCCGCGGGACGTGCGGAAACCGCTCCATCAGATCCTCGACCAGCGCGGTACGGCTGCCGCTGCCCATGCCGTGTCTCCTCCCGGTTCGAACGTACGACTCCTCACGGTATGCCCATGGGTGCGCGAGGCCGGTACCGGGTCCCCCCGACTCGGGCGGATGTCCCTTCTGGGCACGCACGGGTTGCAAGTCTGCGACGACCCGGGTGGAAGGGTGGGTTCCGCCCGACGATATGGACATGCCCGAACGCGCCGACAGGCAGCCCTCCGCCGGGAGCGATGCGCTCACCGCGGGATGCCTCCTGCTGCTCGTGCTGGTGGCGGACGTGGCGGCCGCTTTTCTGGTCGTCCTCCTGCTCTCGGTACGGGGGCTGGGCCGGATGGACGCCTGCGCCGGGCAGCCGGCGACCTGCGCACCACCGGCGGACTGGGCACCACTGCTGTCCTTCGGCGCCCTGGCCCTGGCACTGGGGGTGACGGGCGTCCTGCTGCTGCGGCTCGGGCACTGGTTCATCGGAGCGGTCCAACTGGTGCTGTGCATCGTCCTCGCATGGCACGCGCTGGGGTCATGGCCCTGACCGAGGAACGGTCAAGAGGCCCTAGGCTTCGCGGTCCAGTGCCGCGAGGTCGACTGCGTACGCCGGTTTCCCCCCGGTCAGCAGCCGTTCCGCCTCCTCGGCGACCGTCAGCCCGAGGCGGGCCAGCTCGTTGCCCTGGGAGCCCGCGAGGTGCGGGGTGACGAAGGCTCCGGGCAGGTCGTAGAGGGGAGAGTCGGCGGGCAGCGGCTCGGGGTCGGTGACGTCGAGGATCGCGGTCAGGCGCCCGGCGCGCAGTTCGGCCACGAGGGCGTCGTGGTCGACCAGGGCGCCGCGCGCGGTGTTGATGAGCACCGCCCCGTCGGGCATCAGGGCCAGTTCACGACGGCCGATCATGTGGTGGGTCTCGGGCGTCTCGGGCGCGTGGACGGTGACGATGTCGGACGTGCGCAGCAGGTCGTCCAGCGGCAGCAGGGGGACGCCGAGCGCGTCGGCCTCCCGCTCGTCGACGTACGGGTCGGTGAGGGCGGGCCGCAGATCGAAGGGGCGGAGCAGTTCGAGGACGCGGCGGCCGATGCGGGAGGCGCCGATGACACCGACGCGGCGGCCGTAGTTGCCGATGCCGGGGACGACGCCCCAGCCGGAGGAGGTGCGGGTGGTGCGCATCCGGTCGCGGGCGGCGAGGACGTCCTTCCCGGCGAGCAGGATCATGGCGAGGGTGTACTCGGCGACCGGCAGCGCGTTGGCGGCGGCGGCCGAGGAGACGGCGATGCCGCGCCGCCAGATCCCGGGGGTGGCGAAGGACTTGACCGAGCCGGCCGAGTGCAGCACGGCGCGCAGCCGGGGAGCCGAGTCGAGGACGGCCTCGTCGAGCCGGGGGCAGCCCCAGCCGGTCACCAGGATCTCGGTCCGGGCCAGCACCTCGCGCACGCCCGGGTCGGCGAAGTCCCGTGCCACGAGCGCCGGATCGATGTCCACCGCCTCCCGCAGCCGGGCCAGCACCTCGGGCGGGAAGACCTGCGGCACGTTCTCGGCGGTCATGGCGAACAGTGCCTTGGGGCGCTGGCTCAAGGAGGTGACCTTCCGGCTCGGAGAAGGGCTGGGGCGTGTCGTTCCCACCAGCGATAGAAAACGCTCTCTACCGCCTCTCCACGGTAGACCGGGCCGGGCGGCAGCGGCAACGGACGACGGGCCGGGGTAGGTTCCGGCAGGGGGCTGTCCCGGTCCCCGCTGTTTCGGGGAAGGACGACGCGATGAACGGGACCGTGACCAACTGGGCGGGGAACATCACCTACGCGGCCAAGGAACTGCACCGGCCGGGCTCCCTCAGCGCGCTGCGCGCGCTCGTCGCGGACAGCGACCGGGTGCGGGTGCTGGGCAGCGGACACTCGTTCAACGAGATCGCCGAACCGGGCGCCGAGGGCGTCCTGCTGTCGCTGGCCGGCCTCCCCCCGGAGATCGACGTCGACACGAAGGCCCGGACGGTCCGGGTCGGCGGCGGCGTGCGCTACGCGGAGCTGGCCCGCCGGGTGCACGGGCAGGGGCTCGCACTGCACAACATGGCGTCCCTGCCGCACATCTCGGTGGCCGGGTCGGTCGCGACCGGCACCCATGGCTCGGGCGTGCTCAACGGCCCGCTCTCGGCGGCCGTGCGCGAGGTGGAGCTGGTCACGGCGGACGGCGGGACGGTGACCATAGGCCGGGACGAGGAGCGGTTCGGCGGGGCCGTCACCTCGCTGGGCGCGCTCGGTGTCGTCACCGCGCTCACCCTCGACCTGGAGCCCACCTTCGAGGTCGAGCAGCACGTGTTCACCGAACTGCCCTTCGCGGGACTGGACTCCGGGACCTTCGAGACGGTGATGGCGACGGCGTACAGCGTCAGCCTGTTCACCGACTGGCGCGCGCCGGGCTTCCGGCAGGTGTGGCTCAAGCGGCGCTCCGACCAGCCGCTGCCCGCCTTCCCCTGGGCCGCTCCCGCCACCGAGAAGACGCACCCCGTGCCGGGGATGCCCGCGGTCAACTGCACCGAGCAGTTCGGTGTGCCGGGGCCGTGGCACGAGCGGCTGCCGCACTTCAGGGCGGAGTTCGTCCCGAGCAGCGGGGCGGAGTTGCAGTCGGAGTACCTGCTGCCGCGCGGGCACGCCGTCGAGATGCTGCACGCGCTCGACGCGATCCGGGAGACCATCGCGCCCGTCCTGCAGACCTGCGAGGTGCGTACGGTCGCCGGCGACGACCAGTGGCTGAGCCCCTCCTACGGCCGGGACACCGTGGCGGCGCACTTCACCTGGGTCGAGGACACGCCGGCGGTGCTGCCGGTGGTGCGGCGGGTCGAGGAGGCGCTGGAGCCGTTCGGGGCGCGGCCGCACTGGGGGAAGGTGTTCACCGTGCCGGCGTCCGACCTGCGCGGGCTGTATCCGCGGCTCGGAGACTTCCGGGTGCTGGCGCGGGAGTTGGACCCCGAGGGGACGTTCACCAACGCCTTCGTGCGGGACGTACTGAGGGAGGCGTAGCGGGTCCGCGGGTCAGGTCGTGGCGTGCGGCCGGCTGTGGTCGTCGGGGGCCGTGGCGCGGTCGGCCTCGTCCTTGACGAGCAGGGAGAGCAGCGACGCCACGGTCAGACCGGCCTCGGCGGGGTGCCGGAGCACCTTGGCGGGGTCGATCCGGTACGTGTTGGTGCGGCCCTCCCGGGTGTGGGAGAGATAACCGTCCTGCTCCAGATCGGCGATGATCTTCTGGACGGCGCGTTCGGTGAGCCGGCAGTGGGCCGCGATGTCCCGGATACGGGCGCTGTGGTTGTCGGCGATGGCTGCCAGCACCCGGGCATGGTTGGTGAGAAACGTCCATCCGGTGTGTGGCTCGGGCACTCCATCCATGCCCCAACTCTACCGACCTCACGTACACGCATTCAAAAACACGTACTTCGTTTCATGTATTGGTTGACGGGTGTGGGGTAGAGAGGCAACGCTGGAACACGGAGGCACGGCGAACTAACAAGGGAGAACGGGGCCATGCCGGACGCTGCGCACACTGCGCGGTCTCACACCCAGGAGGGCGCCGTATCCGCGGCGGGCGCCGACGCGCCGGCGGAGATCCCGCCGTGCATGGCGACCATGGACGTCACACCGGACGGCGACCGGATGACCGTCACCGTGTGGGGCGAACTCGACCTGGGCAGCCGGCGGCTGCTGCCGGATCTGCACGACATCCTCACGTTGTCGGTCAGCGGCATCGACCTGCGGCTGGACGCGATCGGGTTCTGCGACTGCTCCGGCCTCAACATGCTGCTCGACCTGCGCGTGCGCGCCCTCGACCAGGGCAAGACGGTCGCCGTCCGCTCCAGCGGCCGCGCGGTGGAGCGCCTGCTCGACCTGACCGGCACCCGGGAGCTGTTCATGGCGCCGGGCCCGCACGAGGGCGCCGTATCCCCTGCCGCCGCCGACGAGCCCGGCCCAGGGCCGGCCGACGACGAGGACCTCCGCGCCGAAGTCGCCCAGCTGCGGCGGGCCATGCAGACCCGGCCGACCATCGACCTGGCCCGCGGCATCCTGATGGCCTCCTTCGGCCTGAGCCCCTCGGCGGCCTGGAGCGTGCTGGTCAGGACCTCCCAGAACACCAACACCAAGCTGCACCATCTGGCCCGGGACCTGGTGGACACGGTGCACGGCGGCACGCTGCCCGAGCCGGTGCAGCAGCAACTCGCGGCCGCCGTGGCGAGCCGTGCGGGTCAGGGACAAACGGCACCCGGGCCACCCCTTGGGGCATGATGAGCAGGCCGCCGTCGGGCGCCGACCGGCCATGACCGGCTCCCACCAGGGCCGCACTTTATAAAGCCCCTTTCCTAACCCCTTGTCGAAAGTCCCGGCAGCCCATAGCCTTGCGCCGCGCCGGTGCCGAATCGACCCGGCCCGAGCCGGCCTGGGAAGGGATGGGCACCCCGGTGAAGCGCACATCACGTGACATCCGCACCGCGAACCGCTACGAGGTGCTGCGCCAGATCATCGCCGAGTCACCGACCTCCCGGCAGGAGCTGGCGGCCGCCACCGGCCTCAGTCTGGCCACGGTCGCCACACTCGTCGGCGAGCTGCTCGACCTCCGCATGATCACGGAGGTCGGCTTCGAGGACTCGGCCGGCGGCCGCCCCCGGGGCCTGGTGGCGGTCAACTCCTCGGGGGGCGCGCTGATCGGCGTCGACATCGCCGAGACGTACGTCCATGTCGAGCTGTTCGACCTGGGGCTGAACGTCCTCGCGCGAGCCGAGGAGGACGTCCGCCCCAGCGAGAGCCTGCCCGAGCAGGTGGTCGGGCACGTGGCCACCGCCGTCGGCTCGGTGGTCATGCAGGCCGGTATCGAGGGCGCCCGGGTGCTCGGGGTCGGGGTGAGCGTGCCGGGGCAGGTGGACCGCGCCACCGGCACCTCGGAGTACGCGCCCAACTGGGACTGGCACGACGTACCGCTGCTCGACCTGCTCACCGAGCACATCGCCTACCCGCTGTACCTGGACAATCCGTTGCGCGCCAGCGCGGTGGCCGAGCTGTGGTTCGGGGCCGCGCGGGGGCGGGGGAACGCCGTCGTGGTCAACCTCGGGACCGGGGTCGGCGCCGGGCTCGTCCTGGGCGGCGGGCTGCACCGCGGCGTGAGCAACAGCGCCGGCGAGTGGGGCCACACCACGATGGTGCTGGACGGACGCCTGTGCCGCTGTGGCAACCACGGCTGCGTGGAGACCTACGTCGGCGCGCGCGGCATCATGCTCAACCTGCGCGAGGTCGGCCCCGACAGCGCGCTGCTGCACCCGGACGACCAGACGGCGACCATCGACGCGCTGGCCCGCGGGGTGGCGGCGGACGACCCGGTGGCCCGCCGGGCCGTCCACGAGACCGCGCGCTATCTGGGCGCCGGCGTCGCCGACCTGGTGAACCTGTTCAACCCCGAGATCGTCGTGCTGAGCAGCTGGGTCGCCCGCACCCTGGGCGAACCGCTGCTGCACGAGGTGCGCGAGGCCGTCGCCCGGCACGCGCTGCCACGGCCGCTGGCCGCCACCGAGATCGTCCTCTCCCCGATCCCCACCGACCCGGTGTGCCTGGGCGCGGCGACGTTCGCGCTCGAAGGGGCGCTCCAGGCCGTCGGGCAGAAGAACGGCAAACGCACCACCCGCGCGAGGAGCCGCACCACCGCTCCACCCTCGTAACGGCGGAAGCAACTCCTCCGCCACGCCCGCTTGTTCGAAATCGCGAACCGGACGCAACGCTTCGAACAGACTTCGTCCAACCCCTTGCCGAAGCCTTAGCCGAAGCTCTAGCGTCCCGCACCGCACCTCTCTTTGAGCCATCTGGCGCGAGCCCCCGGGCCGTGAGCCATCAGGCAGTGAGCCGCAGAGCCGCAGCCGCACTCGAGACAAGGACGTCAGCATGCCGGCATCGAGCAACATGAACTGGGACCGCCGAAACGTACTGCGGGCCGCGATGGGCCTGGCCGCCGCCGGCGGACTCGCCGCGTGCGGCAGCAACACCGGCCGGGGCAGCGGAGGTTCGGGCGACGGCCTCGTCCAGTACTTCCACGCGTACGGCGAGGCCGGCGTCGAGCAGGCCGTCAAGCGGTACGCGAAGGCCTACAAGGACGCCAGCGTGACCACGCAGTGGATCACCGGCAACAACTACGAGCAGAAGCTCTTCGCCGCGCTGCTCACCAAGAACGCGCCCGACGTCTTCGAGTTCCACCCGCAGATCCAGCTCATCAAGAGCGGTCAGGTCGCCGACCTCACCGACATCATCGGACCGGCCAAGGACGACTTCAACCAGGCCGACATCAAGTCGCACACGGTCGACGGCAAGATATACGGCGTCCGGATGATCGACGACCCGCAGTTCCTCTTCTACCGGCCTTCGCTGTTCGAGAAGGCCGGGGTCGAGGTGCCGACCACCCTGGAAGAGCTGATCGAGGCCGCCGACAAGCTGACCACCAGCAAGGTCAAGGGCATCTTCCTCGGCAACGACCTGACCTCGATCGACCGCCCGCTGATCTGGTCGGCCGGCGCCGACACGCTCACCGCGGACAACAAGCCCGCCTTCAACACCGACGCCGTCGCCGAGGGCCTCAAGCAGCTGCGCGGCCTGTTCACCAGCGGCAACCTGCTCCTCGACGCCCCCGCCGACTCGTGGGACCCGTCGGCCTTCATCCAGGGCCTCACCGCGATCCAGTGGTGCGGCATGTGGGCCATGCCGGCCATGCAGAAGGCGCTCGGCGACGACATCGGCATCTTCCCGTTCCCGAAGGTCGGCTCGGCCGGCAAGCAGTCGGTCTACAACGGCGGCTGGTCGATGTTCGTCAACGCCAAGAGCAAGAACGTCGAGGCGGCCAAGGAATACGTGAAGTGGCTGTGGATCGACCAGAAGGAGTACCAGGAGGACTTCGCCACCTCCTACGGCTTCCACATCCCGCCGCGCACCTCGCTCGCCGCCTCCGCGACCAAGCTGAAGTCCGGCCTGCCGGCCGAGGGGGTCAAGCTCTTCAACGAGTTCGGCCACTTCGACAACATCGGCTGGACGCAGGCCATGATCGCCGCGTTCTGGGACGTGATCGCCAACACCGTCCGCAAGAACGGCGACCCGAAGGCCCAGCTCGACGCGTGTGAGAAGAAGGTCAACGCCGAACTCAAGAAGCTCTTCGGATAGACCACCGGACGGATCTCGACATGTCGACCACCACCACACGCGGGGTCGCCCAGCCCGCCCCGGCCAAGGTCTCCAAGACCCGGCCGAGGCGGGGCCTGAGGGCGAACAGCACCTTCAACTTCTGGCTCTTCACCGGGCCGTTCCTGATCGGCCTGGTGATATTCGTCTTCGTGCCGATCGGCTGGAGCATCTGGCTCAGCTTCTTCGAGGCGCGCTTCACCGTGACGCCGAGCGAGTTCGTCGGCTTCGACAACTACAAGCAGATCCTGACGGACACGAACTTCCGGAACTCGCTGGTCACGTTCACCGTGTTCGCCGCGTTCATCGTGCCCGCCACCTGGGCCCTCTCGCTGGGTCTGGCGCTGCTGGTCAACCGGCTGCGGTTCATGCGGGCGTTCTTCCGGTCGGTGTTCTTCCTGCCGACCGCGGTCAGCTATGTCGCCGCCGCGCTGATCTGGAAGATGTCCATCTTCAACGGCGTCCGCTTCGGTCTGGCCAACACCGTCCTCGGCTGGTTCGGCATCGACAACATCGCCTGGCTGGCCAACCCCGACCCGCCCTGGTACTGGCTGGTCATCGTGACCGTCCGCCTCTGGCTCCAGTCGGGCTTCTACATGATCCTGTTCATCGCGGCGCTGCAGAACATCCCGCGGGAGCTGTACGAGGCCGCCGCCATCGACGGCGCCAAGCCGGGCTGGCAGACCTTCCGGCACATCACCCTGCCCCAGCTCAGGGCCACCTCCACCGCGGTGATCCTGCTCCTGCTGGTCGCCGCGTACCAGGCCTTCGACGAGTTCTTCAACCTGCTCGGCAAGGCCACCTGGGGCCAGCCCCCACTGGTCGAGCTCTACAAGATGGCCCTCGGCCAGAACCAGAACTACGGCGCGGGCAGCGCGGGCGCGGTCGTGCTCACCCTGCTCATCTGCGTCGTCACACTGCTCCAGGGCAAGATCATGGGCTTCGGAAGGGGTGAGGAGTCCAGGTGACCACCACAGCACCCGACATCAGCAAGGTGACGAAGCCGGCCAAGGTCAAGCGCGGCGGCGGCGTCATGGGCAGCACCGGTCTGTACATCGCGACCGGCGTCGCCGCCCTCCTCTTCCTGATCCCCTTCTATCTGATCGTCCGCAACGCGCTGATGACGGACCCGGAGATCACGGGTGAGAGCTGGAAGTGGTTCCCCACTTCCATCCAGTGGGGCAACATCACCGAGCCGTTCGACGACGTCACCGTCGACTTCGCGCAGTCCCTGTGGAACTCCGTGGTCGTCGCCGTCCTCCACACGGCGGGAATCCTGCTGATCTGCTCGATGGCCGGCTACGGCCTCGCCCGCATCCCGTACAAGCACGCCAACAAGGTGTTCTACGCCGTTCTGGTGACCCTGATGGTTCCGACGGCGGTCACCTTCGTACCGAGCTTCGTGCTGGTCTCGTCGCTCGGCTGGGTGGACAGCTACCGGGGTCTCATCATCCCGGGCCTCTTCAGTGGTTTCACGTGCTTCCTGTTCCGGCAGTACTTCCTCGGGTTCCCGAAGGAGCTGGAGGAGGCGGCGCGCGTGGACGGGCTCGGCTACTGGGGCGCCTACTGGCGGATCGTCGTGCCGAACTCGCTGAACTTCTTCGCGGCCATCGCCACGATCACCTTCATCAACGGCTGGAACGCCTTCCTGTGGCCCCTGGTCATCGGACAGGATCCGAGTGCCTGGACAGTCCAGGTGGCGCTGTCGTCGTATATGACGAACCAGACCGTCAACTACCACCTGATCTTCATGGCCACGGCCATCTCGATCCTGCCCCTGATCTTCGTCTTCCTCTTCCTCCAGCGCTGGCTGGTGCAGGGGATCGCACAGACCGGCATCAAGGGCTGAGCTAGGAGACCGATGTCTTTCCGCACGACCCCATCCGTCGACTACGTCGAGGACGTCTCCCCGGGCAGCGGTGCCCTGCCGCCCCGTGCCTGGTACGCGTCCTCGGACGCGCGGTCCCTGTCCCTGAACGGCAGCTGGCGCTTCCGGCTGTCCGCGACGATCGACGCCGAGGACGACTCGTTCGCCGAGGAGGGCCACCAGGCCGGGGACTGGGCCGAGGTCACGGTCCCCGGGCACTGGGTCCTCCAGGGGGACGGGGCGTTCGGGTCCCCGATCTACACCAACCACCTGTACCCCTTCCCGGTGGACCCGCCGCACGTCCCGACGGAGAACCCGACCGGTGACCATCTGCGCTTCTTCGACCTGCCCTCCGACTGGCCGTCGGACGGCGGTGCGGTGCTGCGCTTCGACGGTGTCGAGTCCTGCGCCCGCGTCTGGCTGAACGGCACGGAGCTCGGCGAGTTCAAGGGCTCCCGGCTGCCGCACGAGTTCGCGGTAGGGCACCTGCTGAAGCCGGGCGGGAACGTGCTGGCCGTGCGCGTGCACCAGTGGTCGGCGGGGTCGTACCTGGAGGACCAGGACCAGTGGTGGCTGCCGGGCATCTTCCGTGACGTGACGTTGCTGCACCGCCCCGCGGGCAGCGCCGGCGACTTCTTCGTGCACGCCTCGTACGACCACACCACCGGCGAGGGCACCCTGCGCGTCGACTCCGACGTCGACGGGCGGGTGACCGTCCCCGCCCTGGACATCGATGTCGCCACCGGCGAGGCGGTGACGGTCGCGGTCGAGCCGTGGACCGCCGAGACGCCGAGGCTCTACGACGGTGTGCTGGCCACCGAGGGCGAACGGGTGCCGCTGCGGATCGGCTTCCGTACGGTCGTCCTGGAGGACGGGCTCGTCAAGGTCAACGGCAGGGCCGTCCTCTTCAAGGGCGTCAACCGGCACGAGTGGCACCCCGAGAAGGGCCGCGCGCTCGACCTGGAGACCATGCGCGAGGACGTGCTGCTGATGAAGCGGCACAACCTCAACGCCGTGCGCACCTCGCACTACCCGCCGCACCCGGCCTTCCTCGACCTGTGCGACGAGTACGGCCTGTGGGTCATCGACGAGTGCGACCTGGAGACCCACGGCTTCACCGAGCAGGACTGGCGGGACAACCCGGTCGACGACGACCGCTGGACCCCGGCCCTGCTGGACCGTGCGGCGCGGATGGTCGAGCGGGACAAGAACCACCCGTCCATCGTGTTCTGGTCGCTGGGCAACGAGGCCGGCACCGGTCGCGGGCTCACCGCCATGGCCGAGTGGATCCACGACCGCGACCCCGAGCGGCTGGTGCACTACGAGGGCGACTGGAACTGCCGCGACACCGACGTGTACTCGCGGATGTACGCCTTCCACGACGAGGTCGAGAAGATCGGGCAGCGGCTCGACGGCGGCACCCGGGGGCGCCGCGAACTGCCGTTCATCCAGTGCGAGTACGGGCACGCCATGGGCAACGGCCCGGGCGGGCTCGCCGACTACCAGGAGCTGTTCGAGAAGTACGAGCGGCTCCAGGGCGGGTTCATCTGGGAGTGGATCGACCACGGCGTCGAGCACGCCGGGCTGGGCTACGCCTACGGCGGTGACTTCGGCGAGGAGCTGCACGACGGGAACTTCGTCTGCGACGGGCTGGTCTTCCCGGACCGGACGCCGTCGCCGGGCCTCGTCGAGTACAAGAAGGTGATCGAGCCCGTCCACATCGAGGGCGACGGCGCGAACGGCATCGTGCGGATCACCAACAAGCAGGACTTCGCCGACCTGTCCGCGCTGACCTTCGAGTGGTCGTGCCAGGTGGACGGCGAGACGGTCGAGTCGGGTTCGCTGTCGGTGCCGGCGCTCGCGCCCGGCGAGAGCGCCGAGGTGAAGCTGCCGGAGCCGCCCGTGGACGGCCGGGGCGGCGAACGCCAGTGGACCGTGCGGGCGCTGCTCGCGGACGACACGCTGTGGGCCGCGAAGGACCACGTCGTCGCCTGGGGGCAGTTCGCCGCGGGGGCACGGCCGCTGCCGTCCTTCCCCGCGACCGACCGGCCCGTGCGCGACGGGGACCGGTTCACGCTCGGCCCGGCCGCGTTCGACGCCCGCACCGGTGCGCTGCTGTCGATCGGCGAGGTCGGGGTGAGCGCCCCGCGGCTGGACGTGTGGCGGGCGCCGACCGACAACGACGACGGCGCGGAGTGGCAGACCGACACCCGCTACGGGACGCTGTGGCGCACGCTCGGCCTGCACCGCATGCGGCACCGCCTGGTCTCGGTCGAGGCCGGCGACGACGCGCTGACGGTCCGCACCCGGGTGGCGCCGGCCGCCCGCGAGGTCGGCCTGGACACGGTGTACCGCTGGACGTCCGACGGCGAGCGGCTGCGGCTGGACGTGTCCGTGACGCCGGAAGGCGACTGGACGGTGCCGCTGCCCCGGCTCGGCGTCCGGTTCGGTCTGTCGGAGGCCGACGCCGTGGAGTGGTTCGGCGGCGGCCCGGGCGAGGCGTACCCGGACACCAAGGCGGCGTCCATGGTGGGGCGCTGGCAGTCGACGGTGGACGGGCTCCAGACGCCGTACGTGCGCCCCCAGGAGAACGGCGCCCGCGCCGACGTCCGCTGGGTGGAGCTCGGCGGCCTCAGGATCGAGGGCGACCCGGAGTTCTGGTTCACCGCGCGGCGCTGGACCACCGAGCAGCTGGACGCGGCCCGGCACCGCACCGACCTCACGCCGGGCGACACGGTGTGGGTCAACCTCGACCACGGGCAGCACGGCATCGGCTCGCAGTCGTGCGGCCCGGGTCCGCTGCCGCAGTACTTCCTGAAGGCCGAGCCGGCTCAGTTCGCGTTCGTGTTCTCGACCACCAGGTAAGAAATCGATGTAAGAACTCGATTAATCGATTGACCGATTGATCGACATTCCGACAGGGTCGGGACGTCATCCGCGGCCGGTCGGCCCCTCACAGCCGACCGGCCGCACCGCGTTCACCACAAGGAAGTTGGTGAGTCGGTTGAGTGTCGCCATCGAGGTCCGCGGGCTGTCCCGCACCTTCCACACCACCGTCCGCCGCCCCGGGTTCCTGGGTGCCGTCCGCTCCCTGGTCAACCCCGAGCGAGTCGCCAAGCACGCCGTCTCCGACATCACCTTCGACGTGGCCCCGGGCGAACTGCTCGCCCTGCTCGGCCCGAACGGCGCCGGCAAGTCCACCACCATCAAGATGCTGACCGGCATCCTCACGCCCACCTCCGGCGAGGCCCGGGTCGCGGGCGTGGTGCCCTACCGGGAGCGGGAGCGCAACGCCCGTAACGTCGGCGCGGTGTTCGGGCAGCGCACCCAGCTGTGGTGGGACCTGCCGGTGCGCGAGTCGTTCGCGATCCTGCGGGACATCTATGAGGTGCCGAAGGCCGAACACGCCGCCCGGCTGAAGGAGTTCGACGAGATCCTGGACCTGTCGTCCTTCTGGGACACCCGGGTCCGCCATCTCTCGCTCGGCCAGCGGGTGCGCAGCGATCTGGCCGCCGCCCTGCTGCACGACCCGCCGGTGGTCTTCCTGGACGAGCCGACGATCGGCATGGACGTGGTGGTCAAGGAGCAGGTGCGGGAGTTTTTGCGCCACCAGGTCGAACAGCGCGGCCGTACCGTGCTGCTGACCACGCACGACATGACGGAGGTCGAGCGGCTCGCCGAGCGGGTGGTGCTGGTCAACCACGGCCGGCTGGTCCTGGACGGCACCCTGGACGAGATCCGCCGGAAGTTCGGCTCGACCTGGCAGGTGCGGGCCACGCTCGCCGACCCGCACGCCGAGGTCGTACCGCCGCCCGGCATCACGCTGCTGCGGCGGGGCGGCGCGCAGGTCGTCTTCGGCCCCGACGGGGCGGACGCGCCCACCGTCCAGCAGGCGCTGAAGGCCGTGATCGAGCGGTTCGAGGTCACGGACATCGCCCTGGACGAGGCGGACCTGGAGGACGTGATGCGGGCCGCGTACGTGCACGCCGGGGAGGTCTGACATGGCCGTGCTGCACGCCTGGCGCGCCGCCCGTGTCACCCCGCTCGGCGAGCTGAACGCCCCGCCCCGGATGACCGCCGTCGCGCTCCGGCTGGCCGTCCAGGTGGTGCTGGTGTGGTCGTTGTGGCGCGGCCTGTACGCGCAGACCGGCACGACCGCCGGGCTGAGCCGCGACCAGGCGGTGACCTACGCCGTGCTGGCCGTCCTGGCCTCCCGGCTGCGGGAGCTGGACCAGTACGCGGGCCGGGACACGGTCCTCCAGCACATGCACTTCGGCACCATCGTCTACTGGTACCTGCGGCCGCTGCCGCCGCAGCGCTACTACGCCCTGCGGGCCGCGGGCGAGCAGCTGTACGGGCTCGCGTGGGCGCTGACGGGGTACGTGATCTGCCTGGCGGCGGGCGTCGTCGAGCCGCCCGGTTCGGCCGCGGTGGCCGGCGTGTTCCTGCTCAGCATGCTGCTGGGCCAGTGGGTCCTGTACTACGTCATGCTCGTGCTCGACCAGTTGTGCTTCTGGACGGTCCGCAACACCGCCGCCATGCTCATCCTGCTGTTCGCGCAGAACCTGCTGTCCGGGGTGTACGCGCCGCTGTGGTTCTTCCCGGACTGGTTCGTGACGATGAGCGCCTTCCTGCCGTTCCAGGCGACGCTGAGCGTGCCGCTGTCGCTGTACGTGGGGCGGATCCCGCTGTCCGACGCGGCGTTCCAGCTGTCCGTGCAGGCGGCCTGGGTGGTCGTGCTGGCGTTGTTCACCCGGCTGCTGTGGCGGCGGGCCGCCCGGCGCGTGATCTCGCAGGGAGGCTGAGATGTCGGTGAAGGCTCTGCGGATCGTGTGGCGCGTCACCGCGCTCAACTTCCGCGCGCAGATGGAGTACCGCACCGAGTTCCTGCTGATGATCGCCATCGGGGCGATCTGGCAGGTGTCGGTGATCGTGTTCGCCACGGTGCTGTTGTCCCGGTTCGCCGGGATGGGCGGCTGGGACAGCTCGGACGTGCTGCTGATCCCGGCGACGCGGATGCTGGCGCACGGGCTGTTCGTGCTGTTCCTCGGGCGGATGCACTGGGCGGGCCGGCAGATCCAGGAGGGCCGGGTCGACATCTACCTGATGCGCCCGATGCCGGTCCACCGGCAGATCCAGCTGGCCTTCTTCCCCACCAACGCCATCGGGGACCTGACGGTCGCGGCGGGTCTGATGGCGGGCGCGCTGTCCCGCAGCGACCTGGACTGGACGGCGGGCCGGATCACGTACCTGGTCGCGGCCGTGCTGGGCGGCATGCTGCTGGAGGCGGCCCTGTTCACGGTCGTGGCGAGCGCGTCCCTGCGTTTCCCTGCCGCCGACTACTGGGGCCGCTGGCTGGAGGAGCTCCTCGGCACGTTCGGCAGCTACCCGCTGAACGTCCTGCCCAAGGCGGTGGGCGGTTTCCTGACCTACGGGCTCCCGCTCGCGTTCGTCGCCTACTTCCCGGCCGCGGTTCTGACCGGCCACGGCCACACCACCGGCGTGCCGTACTGGCTGGCGGCGGCCTCACCACTGCTCGGACTGCTGGCATACCTGGCGGCGCGGCTGCTGTGGCGGTGGAGCCTGCGGCACTACAGCGGGGTCAACGGCTGACGGTCGCCACCGGCGCTCCTGGAGGGCCCGCAGCCTGCAGGAACAGGTTTCTGACCGGCACCGGCGCCGCTGTGTCCCGTCAGCCCCGGCCCGCTTTTCGGACGGGGGTGAACAGCGCGGCCACGGCGATCAGCACGCAGCAGGCGCCGGCGGCCAGGCTGACCGGGGCGGTGCCCCGGTGTTCCGCGGCCCAGGTCATGACGGCGGCGCCGATCGGGGCGGCGGCGTACTGGAGGGTCCAGAAGGCGGAGGTGACCCGGCCCAGGAGGTGTTCCGGGGTCACCTCCTGCCGCAGGGACATCGAGCAGGTGCCCGCCATGCCGGCGCAGGCGAGGAACGCGGCGCTCAGGGCCGCGACGACCGGGACGTCGCGGGCCCAGCCGAGACCGGCGAAGGCGAGGCCGCACACCGCTACCGAGCCGGTCCACGTCGGGCCGAAGCCGAGGCGGCGGCGGATGCGGGCCACCAGCAGGGCGCCGGTGATGGTGCCGAGCGCGCCGACCGCCATGACGGTGCCGACCGTGCCGTCGTCGTGGCCGAGGTCGTGCTTGAGGTGGTAGATGACCAGGTCGTTCAGGCCGAGGGTGAGGAAGCTGAAGACGAACAGGAGGGCGGTGAGCGAGCGCAGCACCGGGTGGCCGTGGAGGAAGGCGACGCCGGTGCGCAGGTCCTGCCACAGTCCCGCGCGCTTGCCCGTCCGCTCGTCCCCCGGGCGGGAGCGGAACCGTACGAAGCACAGGCACACGGCCGAGACCCCGAAGCTGGCCGCGTCCACCCCGACCGCGGCGGCCGGGCCGGACCAGGCGGCGACCAGGCCCGCGCACAGCGGCCCGAGGACGCCCGCCGCCGCGGCGGTCGCGTTGAGGCGCCCGTTGGCCTCGGTGAGCCGCTCGGTGCCGACCAGGCCGCGCACGACCGTGACGTAGCCGACGGCGAACAGCATGCCGACCGCCTCGCACAGCGGCAGCACCGCGTACAGCAGCCAGATCTGCGGGCCGAAGAGCCACACCAGCGGGATCAGCCCGTACAGCGCCATGCGGACGAGGTCGCAGGCGATGAGCAGCCGGCGCCGGTCCACCCGGTCCACCACCGCCCCGGCGAACACGGCCGCCACGACCGCCGCCGCCCCGCCCACCGCCGTCAGCAGGCCCATGCGGGCGACCGAGCCCGTGGCCTCCAGGACCAGCAGGGGCAGGGCGATCAGCGCGAAGGAGTCACCGAGCACGGAGAGGGTCTGGGCGACCCAGAAGACCCCGAAGTCCCGCTGCCGCCACAGCGGTCGGGCGCCGGGTAAGCCGCCGTCGGCCTCCGGGGCGGTGCCGCCGGGCGGCTCGTCCCCGCGCCGCGCCGCCTCGTAGGTCATACCGCCTCCCCCGCGTCAGGAGTCCCGCGCCCCGCGTCCCCGGCAACCTTATGGCGCGCCGTGCACCGAGCAGGCGTAATTCACTACCGGTGGGCGGTGCGGGCGCAGTAGCGTCCGCACCGTGAGGTGATCTCTCCCGCGGTGTCCCGGACACCGCAGACGCGACCCCGACCCGTACCCCTGACGCTCCGCGGGGAGACATCACCATGCACATCACCTTGGGCAGCACTCCCGACGACACCCTGGCCGCCTTCACCGCACAGGCGGCCGCCGATCCCGGCGTCGTCGGGCTGGTCCTCAGCGGCTCCCGGGTCCACGAGGGCATGCCGACGATCCACTCCGACTACGACCTGCATGTGATCCTCAAGGACCGGCACGCCTCGCCGATCGCCGAGTTGGACTGGTTCCGTTCCGCCCACCTGGACCTCGTGGTCCTTGACCTGGCGGAGTTCCGCACCCGTGGCATGCCCGGCCGCCCCGACCACTTCGCGCGCTACT
The DNA here is from genome assembly GCF_044327915.1 of Streptomyces afghaniensis. Taxonomy (NCBI): domain Bacteria; kingdom Bacillati; phylum Actinomycetota; class Actinomycetes; order Kitasatosporales; family Streptomycetaceae; genus Streptomyces; species Streptomyces afghaniensis. The sequence continues at coordinate 641,247 of NZ_JBIRGJ010000001.1, read as the reverse complement.
CCTACGTCCACGCACAGGTACTGCTCGACCGGCTCGACGGGACCATCGCCCGCATCCTCGACGGGAAACGGACGCTGGGCGCCGAAGAGGCCCGGGCCGCCGTCGACGGCTGGCTCGACGCGTACGTCAACCAGACCTACCGCTCCCTGAAGAGCTACCGCGACGGCCGCCCCGCCATGGGCCACCTGGACGCCGCCGAGTCCGTCCCCCACGCGCTGGAGGTGCTCTTCGCCCTGCACCGCCGCGTCCGGCCCTACAACAAGTACCTCCAGTGGGAGCTGGAGCGGCAGCCGCTGGGCGAGCCCCGGTGGGACGCGAGCCGGCTCCTGCCGGTCGTCCGCCGCATCCTGGCCGACGGCGACCCGCCCACCCAGCGCGCCCTCTTCTCCGACATCGAGGAGGCGGCACGGCGGGCCGGCCACGACCCCGTGCTCGACGCCTGGGGCACGGAACTGGAACTGCTGCGGCACCCCTGACTGATCGGGGGCCTCAGCGCCGGGCCAGCGCCAGCACGCTGAGACCGAACATCAGGACCCCCAGGGGCAGATGGACCGACGGGACGTGCGCGATGCCGAGCACGACCTGGACCGACGCGAGAACGAGGAAACCCGACGCGTGCCAGACCGGCCGGGCGGAGCCACCGCCCGGCTTCCACGCCAGCACCGCCGCGAGCAGGTACAGCATCGACGCCCCGTACATCACGCGGGCTCCGGCACTGTGCAGCGTCTCTCCGTAGGACGAGGTCAGCAGCAGTCCCGCGGAGACCGCCTGAAGGAAGATCGTCAGGGTCTGCAGGGCGATCGCGATCCGCAGGAACGAGGAGCCGCCGCGCTGTGCGTCCGCCGTCGTCGTCGCCGTCACCTGAGTGGCCATGTCACAGTTCCCCTTGTCCGCCCTCGGGCAGTCGATCGATAAGGTCTCACCAACTCGACGACGCGGGCCTGCGAAAGGTAAGGCGAGGGGGCGGCCGGAAGCATGGGGACTGTCGGGAGCGGCACGGACGGGACAGCCGGCGAGCGACGCCGGCTGATCAATGTCGCCTACCGGTTGCTCGGTTCGGTGACCGAGGCCGAGGACGCGGTGCAGGATGCCTACGCCCGCTGGTACGGGCTGCCCCGCAGCCGGCAGGAGGAGATCCTGTCCCCCGGCGCCTGGCTGACGACGGTGACCGGCCGCATCTGCCTGGACCTGCTCGGCTCGGCCCGGGCCCGCCGGGAACGCTATGTCGGCGCGTGGCTGCCCGAGCCGCTGCCCGACCGGACCGAGTGGGACGGCGCGGGCGGCACCGGGCCCGCCGTTCCCGCGGACCCCGCCGACCAGATCGTCCTGGACGAGTCGGTGTCCATGGCCTTCCTCGTCGTCCTGGAGTCGATGACGCCCGCCGAGCGGGTGGCGTTCGTCCTGCATGACGTCTTCCGCTATCCGTTCGCCGAGATCGCCGGCGTTCTCGGCCGGACTCCCGCGGCCTGCAAGCAGCTGGCGGCCTCCGCCCGGCGGCGGGTGGGCGCCGCGCCTGCTCCGGTGCCGGCGACCGGCCGGGCCGACGTGGTGCGGCACGTCAAAGAGGCCTGGGAGAGCAAGGACATCGCGGCCCTCGTCGGGCTCCTCGACCCGGCCGCCGTGATGACCGCCGACGGCGGCGGCATGGTCGGCACCGTCCTGCGCCCGGTCGAGGGCGGCGCGCGCATCGCCCAGTACATGGTCGCCATCGCCGACAAGGCTCCGGGGCTCGAACTCCTGGAGCGGACGGTCAACGGCGTGCCGGGCCTGGTGGCCCAGCGGGACGGCGTCGTCATGACGGTGGCCGCGTTCGACGTCTCCGACGGGCGCGTCACCCGGATCTGGGCGGTCCGCAACCCGGAGAAGCTGCGGCCGTGGGCGTGGTCCTAGGTCGTGTCCGCAAAGTCCCGGGCCGCCCTTTCATCTTCAATTGTTTCCCCCGAGTCCCTTGCGCCTCACCCGAGTTGGCGTCGAACCTGAACATCGTTCATGTCCCGCTCCGCCTCCCCGACCGGAGACACCCCCCACCATGAGACGACTTCTCGGCTCCCTCGCCGCTGCCGCTCTGGCCCTCACCGGACTGACCGCGACCTCCGTGACGCCCGCCGCCGCCGCGGACTCCGGCTCCTTCAACGTGCTGACGTACAACATCGCTGGCCTGCCCCTCGGGCTCGGCGACAGCGACCCCGAGACCAACACCCCGCTGATCGGGCAGCGGCTCGGGCCGTACGACATCGTGAACGTGCAGGAGGACTTCAACTACCACGCCTCGCTGTACGCCAACGACAAGCACCCGTACCGCACGGCGACCAGCGGTGGCGCGGCCTTCGGCGACGGGCTCAACACCCTGTCGGACCACCCCTTCGAGGACTTCCAGCGGGTGAAGTGGAAGGACTGCACCGGCACCAACTGCCTGACGCCCAAGGGCTTCTCGCTGGCACGGGTGAGGCTCGCGGAGGGCGTCTTCGTCGACCTGTACAACGTCCACACCAACGCCGACTCGACCGACGACGCGCTCGCCGCACGCCGGGCCAACGTCCAGCAGCTCTCGGACTTCATCCAGGCGAACTCCGCGGGCAACGCGGTGATCGTCATGGGCGACACGAACACCCGGTACACCCGCACCGGCGACAACATCCGCACCCTGCTGTCCGAGAACGGCCTGACGGACGCATGGGTGAAGCTGGTCAAGGGCGGCACGCCCCCGGCCCAGGGCAGCGACGCGCTGGTCTGCGACGCGGCGGCGCCGGCCAACGACTGCGAGGTCGTGGACAAGGTCCTCTACCGGGGCAGCAAGCTGCTGACCCTCACCGCGACCCGCTACGCCAACGACTGGAAAGCCTTCCTCCGCTCCGACGGCAAGCACCTCTCCGACCACTTCCCGCACGCGGTCGACTTCTCCTACACGCTCAACTCGTCCCTGCGCGCGAGCGACTTCATCGGCGGTCCGCACGGCACGGCCTTCAACGACGCGGACGACCTGCCGGCGAACCCCGCTCCCCGTTCCCTCACCCTGCGCGGCGCCGACCGCCTGGACGCGGTGTCCCTGACCCACGACGGCGGTACGGCCCTGACCCACGGCGGCACGGGCGGCACGGCGGCCTCGCTGACGCTGGCCCAGGGCGAGCACCTGACCTCGGTGAAGCTGACGCAGGGGCAGAAGGACGGCCGGACCAGGGTCTTCTCGGCGTCCTTCACGACCGACAAGAACCGCACCCTGTCCGCCGGCACGGCCACGTCCGACGCGAAGACCTTCACGGCCCCGTCCGGATGGCAGATCGTGGGCTTCACGGGCCGCGCGGGCGCGGAGATCGACAAGCTGGGGGTGATCTACGCGCCGATCCGCTGAGCTCGTACTACGCTCTTCCCTCATGCCCAGAGCCGGCCTCACGCCCGACCGCCTCGTCGCCGCCGCGGCCGACCTCGCCGACGAGGCCGGCCTGGACCACGTCACCCTCTCCGCCCTGGCCCGCCGCTTCGGCGTGAAGGACGCGAGTCTGTACACCCACGTCCGGAACCTGAAGGACCTGCGCACCCGTCTGGCCCTCCTCGCGGGCGGCGAGATGATCGACCGGATCGCGGCGGCGGTGGAGGGGCGGGAGGCCGGCCGGGACACGCTCGGCGCCTTCGCCGGCGCCTACCGGGCGTACGCCCTGGAACACCCCGGCCGGTACGCGGCGACACAGCTCCCGATCGACCAGGACCTCCTCACGGACTCCCCCGCGATGCGCCGCACAGCCGACGTCACCTACGGCATGCTCCGCGCCTACGGCCTGGAGGAACCCGACCTCACGGACGCGGTGCGCCTGCTGCGCAGCACCTTCCACGGCTACTGCGCCCTGGAGTCCACCGGCGCCTTCGGCGCGCCCCGTGACGTACAGGCGTCCTGGGACCGGTCGATCGACGCCCTGCACGTGCTGCTGGAGAACTGGCCCCGCGAACAGAGGACGACCGATGCGTGACACAGCCGGCTCCATAGCGGAGATCTACTCGCTCGGCACCGGCCCCTGGACGTCGGCACCCGTGACGCGGGGCGCCCTGGGCCAGATCTGGAAGCTGTCCGGACACGGCTCCTCCTGGGCCGTGAAGGAGCTTCTCTTCGGCTGCGACGAGGCGCAGGTCCGCCGCGAGGCCGCGCTGCGGGACTCAGCGGCCGACCTGGGCATCGCCTCACCCCGGCTCCACCCGAACCGGCAGGGCGCGTACGTCTCCCGGCTCGGCCCGGGCGGGTCGTACGTGAAGCTGTACGACTGGGTCGACGGCAGCCGGGCCGACGCGTCCGACCCGGACGTCCTGGACTGGTTCGGCCGGACCATGGCGCTGCTGCACCGGGCCGGAGAGGGCGCCGTCGAGACGCCGGACGACTGGTACGAGCGGTGTCCCGACGACGCCGACTGGGAGGACGTCCTCAAGAAGGTGCGGGACGCCGGCCTGCCGTGGTCGGACGAGCTGGGCCGGTTCATCGCCACGTCGGCGCCCCGGCTGGCGCACTGGGTGACGCCGTCGGCCCCCGACGGCCTCGTGACCTCGCACCTCGACCTCCAGCCCCAGAACGTCCTGGTGGGACCGGCCGGGCCGGTCCTCCTCGACTGGGACAACGCCGGGCCGGTCTCGGCGGAACGGGAGTTCGCGCGAGCCGTGTACGTGTGGTCGGGCCGGGGCGAGGTGGACATCGCGGCCGCCCGGCGTCTGGCCCGGGCCTACCGCGATGCCGGGGGCCGGGCCGAGGTCACGGGCCCGGAGTCGTTCTCGATGCTCTTCGCCACGGACCTGAACTACATCCGGGTGCAGGCCGAGTGCGCCGTCGATCCGGCGGTGACCGCGGCGCAGCGCGAGTTCGCGGGCCGGCAGGCCCTCACCTGTCTGCGGAGCCTGCCGGACCTCGCTGCCGTGTCGCTGCTGGTCGCCGCGCTCGACACCTGACGCTGCGGCCTGCGGCCTGTCGTTGGGATCAGATCACAGACGCGGGGTGGTCAAGGCAGGATCTCGACGTACCCGTCGGTTCCGTGCACACGGATCCGCTGCCCGTCCCGGATCAGCCGGGTGGCCTGCTCCACGCCCACCACGGCCGGCAAACCGTACTCCCGGGCGATCACCGCGCCGTGGGTCATCAGGCCGCCCACCTCCGTCACCAGGCCCGCGACGGAGACGAACAGCGGCGACCAGCTGGGGTCGGTGTAGGTCGTGACCAGGATGTCGCCGGCCTGGAGATCGGCCTCCGCCATGTCGAGGATGACGCGGGCCCTCCCCTCGATGGTCCCGGCGGAAACCGGCAAGCCGACCAGGGCACCGTCCGGCACGTCGTCGCGCCGGTACGCCCCGGTGACGGCCTCACCGTCCGAGGTGAGCACCCGGGGCGGTGTGAGCGCTTGGTACGACCGGAAGGCGTCCTTGCGCTGCCGGATGAGCCGGTCGTCCACCTGGTTCGAGCGCACGACGTCGTGGAGTTCCTGGAACGTGAGGTAGAAGATGTCCTCCTGCTCGGGAAGCACGCCTGCGTGCACGAGGCGCTCGGCTTCCTTCATCAGGGCCTGCTTGTAGACGAAGGAGCGGCTGACGATGCCGTACTTCGGGTATTCCCGGTAGCCGATGAAGGTTCTGACCCGGTCGATCATCCGCTTGGTCTCGTCGGCTTTCCGCTCCCCGTCCGGCAGGGCCCGCAAGCGTGCCAGCACGTCCTGTTCCTGCTGCAGCGCCTTCTGCCGGCCTTCCTCGAAGCGGCGCTCTGCGGCGCCCGGCTCGAAGTGCCTGACGTTGTCGAGGATCACCGGCACGAGCGTGCTGGGGCGCTCGCGCCACCGCGGCCTGGTGATGTCGATCTCGCCGACGCAGCGCACGCCGTACCGGTCCAGGTAGGCCTCGATGGCGTCGCGCGCTTCGGTGCCGCCCGGGAGCTTCTCCAGCTCGTCCAGGAAACCGTCGTCCTCGACGCCCTCCAGGAACGCCACCACCTCCGGATGAGGGCGGATCACGTCCGCGACGTCGAGCAGCGCCAGTCCCATCTCCGAGGTGATGTTGTCGGGGGCGGACAGGGTGAGCGTGTCAGCCGCGTTCTTCTCGCCCAGCCACTCCTGCAGCTTGTCGTTGAGCCACCACGTGGCCTCCATCCCCGCCATGATCACCTGTATGCTCAGCGGATCACCGAGGACTCGCTTGTGCTCCTCGAAGGCCTCCAGCAGGAAGTCGAACAGCGCCGGTCCGCTCTTCGCCCGGATGTCGCGCTCCAGGGCGGCGACGGACGCCTCGCTGCGCTCGATCAGCTCGGTGACGATGGCCGGATCGGTCTCGATCGAAGCGGACGTGCGACCGCCCGAAGGCGGCCCGCCGGGGCCCGCGTCCGGGAGCGGCGGGACGAAGTCGCCGCGGTCCAGGACGGTCTCCAGCGCGTCCCTGACCAGCGGATCGCCTCTCCCGACCATGTCGAGGAGGCCGGCGCGGCTCGCGGGCGAGGCCAGGCGCCGGGTGACGTCGACGAACAGCCTCCCGCCAGCCTCCTGCATCGGCACCATGGCCGTCAGCTGCCAGATGGAGAGCCCCAGCGGCTTCATGGCGTCGGTCATCATCTGCTGATGACCGACGGAGACGTAGACGTGGTTCTCCTGGTCGCCGGTCTCGGGGATGGGGAACAGCGTCGTGATCGGCCGGCTCTGGACGATCTGGAAGTCATCGCCGTCCAGGCACCATTCGATGTCCTGCGGGCGGCCGAAGTGCGCTTCGATCCGCCGCCCGAGCCGCACGAGCCGTACGACCTGCTCATCCGTCAGCGCCGACTGCCCCTGCCGCTGCGCGTCGATCGCCACTTCCTGCGTACCGCCGGCGGGCAGGGCCTCAACGGCACGCTGTTTGGCGGCGATCGTCCTGGCGACGACTTCGCCGTCGCGCACCTTGAAGACGTCCGGGTTCACCAGACCGGAGACCAGGGCTTCGCCGAGGCCGAAGCCGGCGTCCACGGTGGCGACCTTCCGGTTGCCCGTGACGGGGTCGGCCGTGAACAGGATGCCGGACGCCTGCGGGAAGACCATCCGCTGCACGACCACGGCCATGTGGACCGTACGGTGGTCGATGCCGCCGCGCCGGCGGTAGGTCACGGCCCGCTCGGTGAACAGCGAGGCCCAGCACCGGCTCACGTGCTGGAGGACCGCCGTCGGCCCCACGACGTTCAGGTAGGTGTCCTGCTGGCCGGCGAAGGAGGCCGTCGGCAGGTCCTCCGCCGTCGCGCTGGACCGGACGGCGTAAGCGGCCTGCTCACCGTGCCGGGCGAGCGCGCCGGTGATCGCCGCGGCGAGATCGTCCGGGATGGCGATCCCTTCGATGGTCCGGCGGATCTGCGCGCTGAGCGTGCGGACCGCCTCCCGGTCGTCCGGGTCCGAGCGCGACAGCTGATCGATCAGATCGTCGATCGACGGCTCTTCCGCCATGATCCGCCGGAAGGCGTCCGTCGTCAGGCAGAACCCGGCCGGTACGCGGATGCCCTCGATCCGCGAGAGCCTGCCCAGGTGCGCCCCCTTGCCGCCGACGACCGCGACCTGTGTCTCGTCGATCTCTCGAAGATCCCGCACGTAATGCTCAGCCATCCGACGCGTTCCCCATTTCCGCAGTTTGTGGCACCGGCCGACGATTCTGCGCCCTGACCCGGGCCTTGCGGCAAGCCCCCCAGGGCGCTATAAGTTGAGAGTGGCAAGGAGAGTTCTCTCCTTGCCTTTGCCATGTCGTCGGCGGTTTCGAGGAGTCAGCGCGTCACGTCAGCGGCGCTACCTCCACTCCCGAGCCGTCCAGCCGGACCCGCGCCCCGTCCCCGTCGCTCCAGCGGACCTCGACGGCCCCTGTCCCGTCCACCCGCACGGAGACCAGCTCCGTCAGCGGGACCGGGTCCGGCTCCGCCGTCAGCCGGGCCGAGGCGACGAAGAGCGTGGCGCCCTCGCCGGTGACGCCGGTGAGGGCCGCGTCGAGCCCCGCCGCAGGCAGGAGTTCGGCCCGCAGGCCCTCTCCCGCCGGCCAGCCGGTCACCCGCACCGGCGTCCCGGGCTCCGCCCCCGTCACCAGGTGTGCCCGCACCTCCGCCGCCCCGCGCGCCAGCACCACGCTCGTCACACCGGCTCCCCCGCCCGCGGTGTGGCGCGAGGCCGCCCAGCCGTCGCCGACGCCGAGCGGTTCGATGCCGGTGCGGCTCGGGTCGTCGCCGACGAGCACGCAGTTGTCGTACGAGGGGGACGGGGCCGTCACGGTCGAGTAGGCCAGGCGCGTGTAGTACGGGTCGTAGCGGACGTCCTCGCTGCCGTGGTTGTGCAGGCGGACCACCCCGTCGGAACGGGTGGACTGGAGCAGCCAGTTGGGAGGTCCGACGGGGGTGACGGCGTCCGCGCGTTCGGCCGGGGCCGGTTCCTCCGCCGCCGTCCACACCTCGTGGCCGGGAGGCAGGAGCAGGCCGAGGAAGCCCTTGCTCGCCCAGTAGGGGGAGGCCGGGCCCGAGTAGCCCTGGAGGACCGACTCGTCGGGGCCGTGCCAGCCCAGGGACAGCAGACCCCGGTCGTCCACCGCGCCCCGGTCGAGGAAGTAGCGCAGTGCTCCCGAGGCCAGGCGCCGGGTCTCGCCCGGGGAGAGCGGCGTACGGCCGGTCAGTGCGCCCAGCCACAGGGGTGCCGTCGTCGCGAAGCGGTAGGTCAGGGAGCGGCCCTGGTGCAGGGGAGCGCCGTCGCCGCCGAACAGGCGGGCGTAGTCCGAGAGATGGCGCTCGAGACGCGTCCCGTACAGGTCCAGCAGGCGCTCGTCCCGCTCCAGCCAGGCGTGCAGCACCGGGTAGAGGTGCATGGCCCAGCCGTTGTAGTAGTCGAACTTGCGGCCGTCGCCGTCGGTGTACCAGCCGTCGCCCAGGTACCACCGCTCGATGCGCTCCAGGCCGCGGTCGATCGCCGCGCGGGACGCGTCCGGCTCGTGGCCGGTCTCGGCCAGGAAGCCGCCCACCATGACCGGGAACAGCTCCCAGTTGCAGGGCCAGGCCTCGGCGGTGAGCGCGTCGCCGAGCCAGGCCGCCGCCCGCTGCCGTACGCCGTCGTCCAGCCGGTCCCACAGCAGCTCCCGCGTCAGCCGCAGGGCGAGTGCGATCGACGCCGCCTCCACCAGGGGCTGGCCGCGGTCCTCGATGCGGGGCCAGACGCCCGAGACTCCGGCGGCCAGACCGTCGGCGTAGCGCTCCAGGGCCTTCTCGTCGCGGCGGAAGGCGGCCAGCAGCAGGGTGCGGGCGTAGCCCTCCAGGCCGTCGGAGAGGCGACCGGACCAGCTGGTGCGGTCGCCGGGCAGGTGGTAGAGCGCGCGGTCCTCGGTCGCGTACGGCTCGACGGCGGTGAGCAGGGCGTCGGCCGCCGCCTCCCAGTGGGCGCGGGTGTAGCCGGTGAACGAGGAGGCCGTGCGGTCGGCGGGGGGCAGCTGCATCGCGTCTCTTTCGTGCTGGGACGGGCCGGAACAGGCTGGACCTGGAGCGCCCCGGTTCCGGTCGGGGCGCCCCAGGGGTTCATCCCACCCGCACCTTGCCCTTCGGCACCAGATGCCGGGTGACGAGTTCGTCGCGGACCAGGCCCGCGTAGGCGGTGGCACCGCGCACGGAGGTGTGCGTGTTGTCCCGCTTCTCGTTGTAGAGGTACAGGGCCTTGGAGCCCTCCACGCCCAGGGACTCCACGAGTGCCTTCGTCTTCGCCGTGAGGTCGATGAGCGGGACGTCCTGCGCGGCGGCGACGGAGCGTGTGACCGCCGGGTGGTCGACGCCCAGGCCGTTGACCAGGAGCGCCGTTCCGTTGTTCAGCGTGCCGTCGGGGTTGAACCAGCGCCGCACGATGGGAGTGACAAGGACCGGCTGTCCGCCCCGCTCCCGGACTGCCGCCACCAGGGTCTCCAGGTTGGCCCGGTAGGTGGCCTCGTCCGTGGTCTTGTCGTTGTGGGCGAGCTGGACGAGGACCAGGTCGCCGGGGCGGATCAGGGGCCGTACGGTGGCCCACAGCCGCGGGTTCCCCAGATACGTGACCGTACTCTCGCCGGAATCGGCGTAGTTGGCGACGGACACGCCCTGGCGGAGGTACTGGGGCAGCTGCTGGCCCCAGCCGGAGTACGGGTCGCCGGGCTGGTCGCAGACGGTGGAGTCGCCCACCAGGAAGATCTGGCGGGCGTGGCGGGCCGGGGTGACCTTGATGCCGGCCAGGGCGGGGGCGGAACCGCCGATGCGCAGATCGAGGCCGGGGGTCCCGTCGGGGCCGGTGGGCTCGCCCTCGGGGGTGCGGACGTTCACGGTGAAGGTGCGGGTGACGCGCTCGCCCGCCGGTGCGGCCGTCTCCGGCAGCAGGGACCGGCGGGTCTCGCCGCTGATGCTCGTGGCGGACGCGGCCTCCCCGCCGAGCACGACCCTTACGTCGTACGTACCGGGCGGGACGTCGAAGTGGCAGGCGCCCGCGGCGCAGTGCGCGAGGCCCGGCCGTCCGCCGGCGTCCCCCGCGTGGGCGGGTACGACGGACAGGGCGGTGCTCAGTATCACGGCCGCCGGCACGGCGATGTTGAAACGTCTCACTCGCAACTCCTCCGTCACGGTGACAAGACCTGGCGGCTGAACGTATCGCCTCTGGCAAGCGCTTTCTAGACCTCGGGCACATTTCGCAAAGATGCTGCCACCAGACGCGTGAAATCCCTTTCGCGAAATCGATTCAACTGTCACTCTCGCTCACACCGCAGCCCCCCACCTCCCGAAGGAGGCCCCCCATGCCCGGATCCGCGAACAGACCGGTCGGCCGCCGCGCCTTCGTCCTCGGCGCCACCGCCACCGCCGGTACGGCCCTCACCGGCACGGCGACCGGCACGGCACACGCAGCCGGCTTCGGCTGGACCGACGACGGCTCGAACTACGTCGTCGACACCGGCGCCCAACTGGTCCTCAAGGTGAGCAAGTCCACCGGCGACCTGACCTCCCTGGTCTACCGGGGCACGGAGTACCAGGGCTACGGCGGCATGAACTCGCACATCGAGTCCGGCCTCGGCGCCTCCACCGTGACCATCAGGCAGTCCGGCTCCACGATCCTGGTCTCGGTCACCCACGGCACGCTCCGGCACTACTACGCGGCCCGCAGCGGCGAGAACAACGTCTACCTGTGGACCAACAAGGCCGACACGTCCGTCTCCGCGACCCGGTACATCGTGCGGGTGAAGAAGGGCGCGTTCCTCAACGACGAGCCCGACTCGTACACGTACGCGCCCACCACCATCGAGGCCTCGGACGTGTTCCGGAAGTCCGACGGGCAGACCCGCTCCAAGCACTACGCCAGGCGGCGCGTCATGGACTACGACCACATCGGCTGGTCCGCCGGCGGCGTGGGTCTGTGGATGGTGCGCAGCAACCACGAGAAGGCCTCCGGCGGCCCCTTCTACCGCTCGCTGCTGCGCCACCAGAGCGCGGACGGCGGCGGCCTGTACGAGATCCTCTACTACGGGCAGAACCAGACCGAGGACCAGCGGTTCGGTCTCCAGGGCCCGTACGTCATCGCCTTCACGGACGGCGGGGCCCCCTCCTCGGCACTGTTCCCGGGCACTCTGACCACGCCGTGGGCCGACTCGCTCGGCATCGCCGGGTACGTGCCGGCGAGCGGCCGGGGCAAGGTGGCGGGGGTCGGGATAACCGGGCGGAACACGGCGTACCCATACACCGTGGGCCTCGCCAACGCGACGGCGCAGTACTGGGGTTCGGCGCGTTCCTCGGACGGCTTCTTCTCCATCCCGGGTGTGCTGCCGGGCACGTACACGCTGACCGTCTTCAAGGGCGAACTGGCGGTGTACACCACCTCGGTGAGTGTCTCGGCGGGCGGCACGACCACCGTGAACACGATCGCGATCCCGTCCTCCAACGACCCGTCCAACGCGAGCGCGATCTGGCGGATCGGCGACTGGAACGGCACGCCGGCCGGGTTCAAGAACGCGGACCTGATGACGTACGCGCATCCGTCCGACGTACGGGCCGCGTCCTGGACGGGGAACGTCGTCATCGGCGACGGCGCGACCGCGGCCTTCCCCTGCTACCTCTGGAAGGACGTCAACAGCGGGATCCTCGTGTACTTCCGGCTGACGGCGGCCCAGGCGGCGGCCGCGCACACCCTGCGGATCGGGGTGACGACGGCGTACGCCAACGGCCGCCCACAGGTGACGGTGAACGATGCCTGGACGTCCGCCATCCCCTCCCCGCCCACCCAGCCGAACACCCGGTCGCTGACCAACGGTTCGTACCGCGGCAACAACCACACGTTCACGTACAGCGTCCCGGCGTCCGCCTGGAAGACGGACACGAGTCAGTACAACGTGCTCAGGATCGACGTGGTGAGCGGGTCGGGGACGACCGGCTTCCTCAGTGCGGGGACGGCGGTCGACGCGATCGACCTGCTGGCGTAGCGGCCGTCACCGCGGTGGTCACGTCCCGCGCGTCCACTGCTGGTTGGTGCCGCCGTTGCACGTGTACGTGATGAGCGCGGCACCGTTGGCTGTGGACGCGCCGTTCACGTCCAGGCACTCGCCGGACGCGCGCGACTTGACGTTCACGTACGAGCCGGTGGTGGTCAGCGACCACTGCTGGCTCGTCGCGGAGGAGCAGTTCTCCTGCGTGACCGTGCTCGCGTTCTCCTGCACGCACAGGGAGCTGTTCCTGACCATCAGCTGGTAGTAACCGCTTCCGACGGACTTGAACCAGTACTTCTGGTTGCCGCCGCCGTTGCAGTCGTACTGCTTGAGCTGGGCACCGGCCCACAGCGACTGGCTGGTGACGTCCGCGCACCTGGACGAGTGGCGGGCGACGAGGGTGTTGTACGTGGCGCTCGTGCCGGAGACGGTCCCGGCGGCCGTGTCGACGGTGACCTCGGGTGACCAGGACATGGCCATCGTGGTCGAGTTGGAGAAGGTCAGCGGCAGCCAGACGTAGCGCGAATCGTTGACGGTGCCGCCGAAGGAGTTGCCCCAGCGGTCGCCCAGGTAGAGGTACGAGGTGCCGGAGGTGCCCTGGACCGGGAGCACGAACGCGGTCTGCGAGCCGTAGGCCGTCGAGTCGCCGATGTTCTTCATGGCCGACCAGGGGCCGGAGATGCTCGTGGCCGTGGCGTACTGCTGCTGGTTGGGGTTCCAGCCCGTGGCGCCCGAGGTCAGCATGAAGTACACACTGCCCCGCTTGAACAGGGCCGGGGCCTCGCGGTGGCCGCCCGGCCAGGGGTTGGCGACCAGGCTCGCGATGCCGGTGTAGTCGGCGGTGAGGCGATAGATCTGGAGGTCGTAGTTCTCGCGGGCGGCGGAGATCATGTACCCGGCGCCGTCGGTGTCGGTGAAGACGGTGATGTCCCGGGACATGTGCTGGTCGAGCGGACGGAAGCTGCCCTTCCAGGTGTAGTTGCCGTCGACGGTGTCGGAGACGGCGACGGCCGCGCGGGCCTCGCTGTAGTCGGTGCCGTTCTCCTTGTGCATCCACATCACGAACTTGCCGGTGGACGCGTTGTACATGACCTTCGGCCGCTCGATGTTGGCGGTCGCCAGCTCGGGGTCGCTGGCCTCGGTCAGGACGTGGTTGCGGAACTCCCAGTTCTTCAGGTCGGTCGAACGGTAGGCGTCGACGTACCGGAAGGTGTTGTCGGCGTTGCGGTGCTCGCCGAACCAGTAGTAGTAGGAGCCGACCTTGAGGACCCCGCCGCCGTGCGCGTGGACGGGGTTGCCGGAGGTGTCCTTGAACTGCGTGCCGTTGGTGATGGTCTGGGGCGCGGCCTGGGCGGGGCCGGCGGTGGCGAGGGCACCGAACATGCCCATGCACAGGGCGAGGAGGACCGCGCAGGCGCGTCTCATCTCAGTCACCCGCCTTCACGGTGTCGGCGACCGGGATGCCGAAGTCCGGGGTGCCGTCCGGCTTCCAGCCGAGCTTCTGGATGCGGGTGTGCCGGTTGGGGTCGTTCAGCGGGTCGCCGTTGATCTCCTTGTACTGGCGGGCGTGGTAGACGAGGACGTCGGTGCGGCCGTCCTCGGCGACGGTGAAGCAGTTGTGGCCGGGGCCGTACTGCTTGGTGGTGTCGTTGCTGGTGAAGACCGGCGTCGGCGACTTGGACCAGCTCATGGGGTCCAGGAGGTGACTGTCGGCGTCCGCGGTCAGCAGGCCCATGCAGTAGTTGAAGTCGGTGGCGCTGGCCGAGTACGTCATGAAGAGGCGGCCGTTGCGCTTGATGACGTACGGGCCCTCGTTGACCTTGAAGCCGATGCACTCCCAGTCGTACTCCGGCGTGGAGAGCCTGACCTGCGGGCCCTTCAGGGTCCAGGGGTTCGCCATCTCGGAGAGGAAGATGCCGGTGTTGTTGTCCAGTCCGGGCTCGTGCTGCGCCCAGGCGAGGTAGCGCTTGCCCCGGTGGGTGAAGGTGGTGGCGTCCAGGGAGAACGTCTCCCAGGCCGTCTTCACCTGACCCTTCTCCACCCAGGTGCCCTTGAAGGGGTCGGGGTGGGCGTTCTCCAGCACCCATATGCGGATCGCCCACACGTCCTCGGCGGGCGCGGAGGCGAAGTAGATGTACCACTTGCCGCCGATACGGTGGAGTTCGGGCGCCCAGATGTGCGCACCCATGTCGCCCGTGGGGTGGGCGCGCCAGATCACGGACTCGGCGGCCGTGCCCAGGCCGTTCAGGGTCCGGGAGCGGCGCAGGATGATGCGGTCGTACTCGGGGGCGGTGGCGGTGAAGTAGTAGAAGCCGTCCTTGTGCCGGTTGATGTGCGGGTCGGCCCGGTTGCGGACGAGCGGGTTGACGAAGGGAGCCGGCTTCGGGGGCCTGGTCTGGGTGGCGGCCTGGGCCACACCCGGGACGGCGGGGACTGCGGCCAGGGCACCGGCGGCTGCGGCGCCCTTCAGCAGCAGTCTGCGGCTGGGGGGTTCGGGCAGAGCGTGGTCGCGGTCGCGGCTCATGCGGTGGGGCCTGCCTCTCACTGGGGACACACGGCGTTGTCTGATGCGTTGCCTGACACGTCGTCTGACATTTCGAACACCATCTGTCATTACGAACGCCGAAAAGGTAAGGGTGCGCCACGAGGAGGTCAACGGGTCTGACGGGACGAAGAGAACCTGGTGCGGGACGGACGGCAACCTTTCCGGCCCCGGCGACGACTGGTGGGTCGAAAGCGCGCATTCCCCTGAACCACGTAAGGACGCAAACCGTGGCATCCCATTCCCGCCGCCGTCCCCTCCGTGAGCGGCGCACGGCCCTCGTCGCCGTCGCCGTAGCAGCGGTGGGAGTTCTGCTGTCGCTGGTGATGGCCCTCCGCCCCGACAGCGAGCCGAACGCCGTGCGAGCCGCTGCCGAGCCCGCCGCCGGGAACCAGTCGAGTGCCCCGGCCGCGACCCCGGAACGGAAGGCCGAACCGAGCCCGAAGCAGAAGCCGAAGCCGAAGCCGTCCAAGGCATCCCCGACGCCGGCCGCGACCACCCCGTCGGCACGGCCCTCGCCCACCGGCGCCCCGCGGTCCTCACCGCGGCCGGCGTCCGGCACGGCGCCGCTGGCGGGACGTATCCAGCCCCAGGTCACCTACAAGGGGGTCGCCACCCACTACGACGCGGCGGACGGCAACGGCGCCTGCCTGTACGGCCCGAGCCCCGACCTCATGGTCGCGGCGATGAACCACACCGACTACGAGACGTCCAAGGCGTGCGGGGCGCACATCCTCGTCCGCGCGGCGAACGGCGCCTCCGTCACGGTCCGGGTCACCAACGAATGCCCGCTGCCCTGCGCCCCCGGGCAGCTCGACCTCAGCAAGGAGGCCTTCGCCAAGCTCGCCGGCCTCTCCGCCGGCCGGATACCGATCACCTGGAGCCTCCTGAGCCCCAGCACGTCCGACACCGTCTCGATCCGCTACAAGACCGGCTCCAGCAGCCACTGGTGCGGCATCCAGGCGCTCGGTCACCGCAACCCGCTGGCCCGGCTGGAGGTCAGGACCAGCAGCGGGTGGAGCCGGCTGACCCGGACCGAGTACAACTACTTCCTCTCCCCCTCCGGCACCGGCTGCGGCGGCCCTCTGAGGCTCACCGACATCTACGGCGAACAACTCACCGTCGACGGCATCGCGATTCGTCCGGACGCCGTACGGCCGACGCGTGCGCAGTTCGCCCGGCACTGAAAGGCGACCGTCGATTTTCTGTTATCGGCCGCCCGCGCCCCGCGTCTCCCCTCCCGTGCGCAGTCTCACCCACACCACAGCAGCGGCCGCCGGTGTCCTCGCGGCGGTCGCCTCCCTGCTCGCCGCTCCCCCGGCGGTGGCCGCCGGTCCCCGGGACGTCACCGCCGACGTGCTGGCCGACCGGGACGTGACGCTCACCGGCGACACGGTCGTCACCGTGCCGCCGGGGACGACGACGTACGACGGAGTGTTCCGCGGCGAGGGCACGCTCACGGTGCGCGGCAGCGGGACGCTGGTCCTCACCAGGGACAGCGACTTCGCGCTCCCCGAGTCCCGGCGGCGGCAGCAGGTGCGGACGCAGGGCGGGAACCACCCGTACGTCACCGTCGCCGACCCGGACCCGCCGGCGGTCACGGTGGAGCGCGGGGCGACGCTCCAGTACGGCGACGGCGGTACGACGGGACTGATCGGCCGCTTCCCGTACAACACCCCGGCGTTCCGTCTCAACCAGGACAACATCCGGGTCGACGGCACCCTGCGGCTGTCGCTGACGAGCGCGTACAACCTGGGCACCATCAGCGGCTCCGGGCTGATCACCCAGCCGAGGTTCCTGTGGGGCACCTGGGACCTGTCGGGCACCCACTCCTTCTCCGGGGTGATCGACAACGGCACGCAGCTGAACGCCGGCCGCCCGGAGTACGCGACCTCGCTCCCGAACGTCCGCAAGGTCCTCAACCAGGGCACCTGGACAGTCGACACGCCCCTGGGCCGGACCGTCACGATGGGCATGGACTTCTACCAGCGCGAGTACGGCAGCGACATCAACGTCCAGTCGCGGCCCGGCGGCAAGGTGATCCTCACCGGCCAGTACAGCTGGTCGGACCGGGGCGGCGACAGCGACCCGTCGCTCAGCGACCCGGCCCTCAACTGGACGCCCGCCCGCAAGAACGTCAACAAGCGCGGCACCAACATCAAGGGTGCGAACGTCCAGTGGGGCGACGGCACGACCAACAGGATCTTCATGCCGGGGACCGCCGAGACGGTCTACATCAACCTCCTGGCCGCCCGCTCCCGTTCCCGCCTCACCTTCGACTACGACGGCCCGGTGACGCTCGGCGCCCCCATCGGCGGCGGCAGATTCCACGACACCCTCTCGGCCCCCGGCGCCGGCGACATCGTCATCGCCGGCACGCCCGGCAACGACGTGACCTTCGCGGCCGTGCAGCACTACGACGGCTCGACGACGGTGGAGAAGGGCGCGGTGCTGCGTCTGGGCAGCGGTAAGCGCGGCGGGGACGGCGGGCTGTACACGGCAGGCGCCCGCTACAAGGTCGTCAACGACGGCTCGCTCGTCCTGCGCAACACCAACCGGCCCCTCACCCTCTCCCGCATCGGCGGCAGCGGCTCGCTCACCCAGTCGGGAGCCGCCACGACGACCCTGACGGGACCCGCCGTCACGTACACCGGGACGACCACCGTCTCCCGGGGCACGCTGGCCCTGCGCCAAGGCGCCACGCTCACGCGCAGCAGGGCCGTACGGCTCACGTCGGCCGGGGCCCGGCTCGACGCGGGTCCGGCGGGCCTGCGCGTCGCGACCGCGCTCACGGGCAGGGGCACGGTCGCGGGAGCGGTGACGAACGACGGTGCCGTCACGACCGGCCTCACCGTGAACGGCGCCTACCGGCAGAGCCCGGAGGGTTCCCTGGTCCTGCGGGAGGGGCCGCTGAAGGTGAGGGGGGCCGTGCGGCTGGCCGGGGACCTCGACGTATCGGCCGTGGCAGGCCGGGGCCGGTCCGGCGGGCCCGCTCGTGAGATCACCGTCCTCGACCACCGGGGCGACGGCAGGACCTCGGGAACGTTCGAGGGACTGCGGCAGGGCGCCCGTCTGAAGCTCGGCGACACCACCTACCGCATCGACTACCGGGCCGGGGACGGCAACGACGTCGCCCTCACCGCGAAGACCGCCCCGAGCCCCTCCCCCAGTGCGCCCGGGGCGTCCGCGTCCGGCGCCGTGGCGCCCCGGAGCGCCGGCGCGTCGCAGGGCGTCGGCTTCGGCTGGTGGCCGTACGCCCTCGGGCTGGCCCTCGTCGTCAGCCTCGCCGTGCCGATGGCGACGCGACGCGGCCGGCGCCACCGAGGCGGCGGCCGGCATGCGGGCCGCGCACGGCGGTGAGGCTCACAGCTCGGACTCGCCCCACGACGTGACGGCCGCGTCGTCGCCGACGGCCACCCTGCCGGGCCGCAGCACGGCGAACTTCGCGCCGAAGGCGACGCCGCCCTCGCAGGCCCGCCGGTAACCGGCGAGGGTGCGCAGCGGTTCGGGGCCCGCCCTGTCCCCGGACTCCTGCTCGACCAGGGTGACGGCGCAGCGGATGGCGAGCTTGGCATAGCCCAGTTCGGTGTCACCGATGCGCAGGTGGCGGGCACGGTCCTCGGTGTGCGGTTCGTCCCAGCCATCGGGTCCGTCGCCGCCGTCGAGCACGATGTTGGGGCGGAAACGGTTCATGGGCAGCGGGCTCGCGCCGCGTTCGCTCAGTTTCCGGTTGAGGAGGCCGAGGGTGGAGCGCGAGACGACGTGCAGGGCGCAGCTGTCGGCGTAGCCGGAGGTGCCGGGTGTCAGACCGTCGGTCACCCGGTCGTGTTCCGGCGGTACGCGCACGAGCCGGCTCGGGGCGCGCAGCACCTCCGACAGCCAGTCGGCTGCCTCCTCGCCCTGGTCGATGCCTTGGTACGCGGTCCCGAACAGGTCCACTTTCTGCCGGGTGCCCGTGGTGTCCACCCGGAGGTGCAGGTCCTCGGTCCCCGGTGCGCTGAGCGTGAGGCGGCCGCCGTCGGCGGTGAGGGCGGGCCGGATGACGGCCAGCCGGGGATCCCGGCGCTGGGTCCGGTACACGCCCTCCTCGCTGACGACCATGAAGCTGCGGTCGTGCGCCAGCCCGGCGGGGGTCACCAGTGCCTCGGTCGCCGGTGTCCCGGCGCATCCCTTGACGGGGTAGTACGACAACTCGACGACGCGGGCCATGCCCTTCCCTTCTCCCGGCAACGAGCCTCGGACGTCCGGTGTCAGCGACCGCTCGGCGCCTGGGGGAAGCCGAGCTGGGGCGCCAGCAGCCGCGCCTCGGCCGCCCAGTCCGCGAGGAAGGCGAGGGCCAGGCCGCGTTCGCGGTAGCGGAGTTCGGCGGGGACGGCGCCCTGGCCGCCGTAGGCCGGCTGCTCGTCGTCCGCCCGGGCGAGCATGGTCGCGGTGAGCCAGTCGTACTTCACGGCCGAGGCGCACACGCCGAGCCGTACGAGCCGTTCGTCGCCGGGCCAGCCGCTCTCACGCAGGCCGTGCAGGTAGGCGTCGTATGCCGCCTTGGCCAGGCCGGGGAGGTCGGCGGCGGGGACGAACAGGTCGAAGACGCAGTCGGGGAGGTAGTTGCCGAGGTCCTCGCCGAGCGCCCCGTCCCCGGCGAACGCCCAGTCGAGGACGGCACTGCCCCGGCCGTCGGAGCGGACGTTGGCAGGCCACTGGTCGAGATGGCAGAAGGCGCGCGGCAGGGACTCCATGACCGTGAGGAACCACTCGCGGTCATGGTGGAGGCGGACCATGTCCGCGCGCAGGCCCGCCGGGAAGTGCGCCCGGACCAGGGGGTGCCGCCAGGCCTCGTCGTCATCGAGCAGGTCCTGGCCCGTCGTCTTGGAGGCGGTGTAGTCGCGCAGGAAGCGCTGCGACAGCCACGGCCGGTCCTCCCCGGCACCCACCGCGCCCTGCGCGGCCCCGAGCCGGTGCGCGTGCTCGACGTGCCGGTCGAGCGGCCAGGCCGTCGCCGGATCGCCCGGCACGTCCTCCAGCCACAACGCCAGGTCACCGTCGGGGCGTTCTACGCAGGCCAGCAGCCGGGGCGCGCGGATGCCGTGCCCCTGCCAGATCCGGGCGAGCCCCGACTGGTAGACGTACGCCTCGCGGCGCCAGAAGTTCCAGTGCCGGGGGTCGTTGGAGGCGGCCCAGGCGACGCTGGTCTCCTTGGTCCGCGTCAGCACCTTCAGGACGGCCGACCGGCCGCCGCCCGTGACGCGCCACACGCCCGCGGTGACGCCGTTCGACGGGTTGTGCGTGAGAGGTACGAGGGTCGTCCTTCCGGGGGCTGCGGAATCGAAGATCTCGCGAAACTCGGCTTCCGCCACGGCGACTTCAGGCATCCCGCCAGCTTACGGTGAGCTCCTTCCCGGACCGGCAGGAGGAGACATGGAGCCCGCTCCGCTCGGCGAGTCGTGGCAGCGCGTGGAACGCTGGCTCGAGGAACGCGGCAGCCCCCGGGAGCTGGCTCCCGCGGCCACCCCGGCGGACATCGCCCGGGCCGAGGAGCAGCTCGGCACGGCCCTCCACCCCGACCACGCCCTCCTGTTGCTGGGCCACAACGGCAGCGGCGGCTTCTGTCTTCCGCCCTGCTACCAGATCCTGAGCACCGACGAGGTCGTGACCGCCTGGCGGACCAAGAGGACGGTCTGGGGTGACGGGTCTCCCCCCGCCTACGCCCCGGAGTGGATCCCCGTCGCCTCCGACGGCACGGGCGGTGTGCTCCACCTGGACGTCTCCCGGCCGCACGAGCGCATCCAGGAGCACGACAAGCTGGGCGCCTCCCACCTGTCCTCCCACCCCATGTGGGCCTCGCTGCCCGCACTGCTGCACCGCACCGCCGACGCGTTGGAAACCGGTCGGTACCTGGACGGTTACCGGCGTCCCGCTGACGACAGCTCGTTCCTGCTGTGGGAGTACTAGGCAGCTGTGGGAGTACTAGGCAGCTGTGGGAGCTAGGCAGCCTCCTCGCGCCGCCCCCGCAGCCACACGTACACCGGGATCCCGGCGAACAGGAACAGCACGCCCTGGTAGACGGCCGCGTATCCGGCGCCCGCGATCAGCCAGAACGAGAAGCCGAAGGAGAGGACGGCGACGATCAGGTCGCGGACCAGACCGGCGGGGCGGACGCGTTCGCGGGTACCGCGGGCAAGCCAGTAGAGCTGGGCCGCCGCCGACAACAGGTACGGCACACAGCCGGTGAAGGTGGTGATCAGGACGAGGATGCGGAACGTGGTGTCCGGGCCCGCCGTGTAGTTGAGGGCGATGAGGAGCGTGCCGAGGACCGCGCAGGCCCAGACGCCGAAGCCGGGCACGCCGCCCTTGCCGACCCGGGCGAAGGGCGCGGGGAAGAGACCGTCGCGGGCGGCGGCGTACGGCATCTGCGCGGCCATGAGGATCCAGCCGTTGAGGCAGCCGGTGATCGAGACGACGGCGACCATGGCGATGGCCGTGCCACCCCAGGAGCTGCCCGTGAGGGCGTTCACCGCGTCGGCGAACGGGGCGCCCGAGTCGACGAGCCGGCCGTGCGGGACGAGGCCGAACACGGCGACCGTGCCCAGGATGTAGACCAGGGCCGAGGCCAGGGTGCCGAGGACGCTCGCCCGGGCGACCGTGCGCTCGGGGTCGCGGACCTCGCCGGCGCTGACCGCGGCCGACTCGACGCCGAGGAAGCTGTACAGCAGCAGCGCGGCGGAGGCGGCCAGCGCGCCGGAGACGCTCTGGCCGGAGGCGTTGAACGGGCCGAAGTTGTCCGCGTCGACGAAGAACAGGCCGATGGTGGCCAGCAGGAGCAGCGGCACGAACTTCAGGACGGTGGAGACGACCTGCACCGCGCCGACCCAGCGGGTGCCCGCGAAGTTGGCGGCGGCGGGAAGCCACAGGGCGGCCATGGCGACGGCGGCCTGGAGGACGTGGTTGCCGTGCAGGGGTATCAGGACGTCGACGTAGCCGACGACGGCGACGGCCAGGGCGGCGATGCTGACCCAGCACATCGTCCAGTACGACCAGGCCGACAGGAACCCGGCGAAATCGCCGAACGCGTCCCGCGGGTACACGTACAGCCCGCCCGTGACCGGGCTGCGCCGCGCCAGTCTGCCGAAGAGCAGGGCGAGGGCGACCGCGCCGACCGAGAGCACGACGAAGGCGAGCAGGCTGACCGTGCCGTAGGGGGCGACGGTGGCGGGCAGGGCGAAGATGCCGCCGCCGATGATGTTGCCCATGACGAGGGCCGTGGCGGCGGCCAGGCCGAAGGTGCGGCGCGGTGGGGGTGCCGGGGCCGGGTCGACGGGTTCGGCGGCCTCGGCGGGGCTGGGGACGGTCATCGGCGTTCCTGACGAGCGGAGAGGGGGGAGGACCGTGATCGTAACCCGCTGTCCCACATGTTGGGCGACCTGTTCATGTACTGGACACAATCGGCTGGGGTCCGCCGCCGGATCTGGACTACGGTCGTCCGTATGACCAGCACCCTCACCCTCGCCGAAGCCCTCGCCGCCGGTACGGTCGTCCTCGACGGCGGCATGTCCAACCAGCTCGAGTCGGCCGGGCACGACCTGAGCGACGAGCTGTGGTCGGCGCGGCTGCTCGCGCAGCAGCCGGAAGCCATCACCGAGGCGCACCTGGCCTACTTCCGGGCGGGCGCGGACGTGGCGATCACGGCCAGCTACCAGGCCACGTTCGAGGGCTTCGCCGAGCACGGCATCGACCACGACCGGGCAGCCGAACTCATGGCCCTCAGCGTTGAGTTGGCCCGCGACGCGGCCCGCCTGGCCCGCGGCTCCCGCCCGTTGTGGGTGGCGGCCTCGGCCGGCCCGTACGGGGCGATGCTCGCGGACGGTTCCGAGTACCGGGGGCGCTACGGCCTCACGGTCGACGAACTGGAGCGCTTCCACCGCCCCCGCCTGGAGGTGCTGGCCGCCGCCCGACCCGCTGTCCTCGCCCTGGAGACGGTCCCCGACGCCGACGAGGCCACCGCCCTGCTGCGGGCGGTGCGCGGGCTCGGGGTGCCGGCCTGGCTGACGTACTCCGTCGCCGGTGACCGCACGCGTGCCGGGCAGCCGCTGGAGGAGGCCTTCGCCCTGGCCGCCGACGCGGACGAGGTGATCGCGGTGGGCGTGAACTGCTGCGCGCCCGAGGACGCGGACACCGCCGCCGCGACCGCGGCCCGGGTCACCGGCAAGCCGGTCGTCGTCTACCCCAACAGCGGCGAGAGCTGGGACGCCGACGCCCGCGCCTGGACCGGCCGCTCCACCTTCACCGCCGGCCAGGTGCAGGGCTGGCAGCAGTCCGGCGCCCGTCTGATCGGCGGCTGCTGCCGGGTGGGCCCGGAGGCGATCTCGGGCATCGCGGGGGTGCTGGGGGCGGCGTAGGGCCGCCGGCCGGTTCCGGTTTCGGACCTCCGGCAGCGGAAGAGGCCGAGGGGGTGCCGAGGCGCTCTCAGCGCAGCCGGCGCACGCGCAACACGAGGTCGTCGGTATGGTGCGCGCCGGCGCCACCGTCGGGTGCCACTCGCGGCCGCTGTTCGTTCACCTCCACCTCCCAGTCGTCGTCGAGCGCGTCGGCGACCATCGAGGGCCAGACGTAGTCAGCCGGATCGAAGCCGCTGTCGTCCGCCTGCCGGGCGTCGATCCCCGCGTGGTGTACGACCAGCAGCACGCCGCCGGGTGCGACGGCCGCGAGGAGCGCTCGCTCGGCCGCGGCGTCGGGGGTGCGCAGCAGGGCCGGGTACTGCGCGGAGACCAGGTCGAAGGAGGCGGTCGGGAGCGCCGCCTCGGTGAGTGCGGCGTGTACCCAGTGAACGGCGACGCCGGCGTCCCGCGCGTGCCCGGCCGCCCGCTCCAGCGCCACGCCCGAGACCTCGAGCGCGGTCACGTCCCAGCCGTGGCGCGCGAGCCAGACGGCGTCCGCGCCCTCGCCGCAGCCGACATCGAGTACCCGCCCGGGTGTGAGCCCGGCGACCTCTGCCACGAGCGCACCGTTGGGCCGGCCGCTCCACAACTGCTGTCGGTCGGCATACAGGTTGTCCCACTCCGCCCGCACCGCGGGGTCCCCGACGTACCCGTCGGCAGGCCAGGAGATTCCGGACGCAGGCGATCCTGCTGCGATGTTGTCGGTCATGGGCCCACCGTCGCCCACCGGGGTCCGGGGCTGCCACTGTTGTTGCCGGTCCGGCAAACCGGCCCGCTGCCCACCGGCCCTACTTCCAGGAACGGCTCGACCCTCAACCCTGACACCAGTGGGCGCACACCACTCCTCCCCCTCCCCTCCCCACTGCTAGCCTCCGTCAGGGAACCGGTTGCCATGGTGTTGCCGCTGTTCCCGAGGGGTGGGTGCGGACCGGCGCCCGGAGAGACGAGGCAGTCATGACGAGGAAGAGCGGGGACGCGAGCCGCAGCACGATCCGAGACGTGGCCGCCCGCGCGGGGGTCTCGGCGTCGACGGTGTCCCGGGTGCTCGGCGGTGTGTACCCGGTGAGCGCGGCGACGCGCGGGCGCGTGATGCGGGCGGTCCGTGAGCTGGACTACGTGGCCGACGCGCGGGCGAAGGCGATCGCGGGCGTCGGCACGCCCACGCTGGCGTTCGTGCTGGAGGACATCACCGGCCCGTCGTTCGCGCACATGGCCCACGGCGTGGAGCGCGAGGCGACCCGCCTCGGCCACCTCTGCCTGGTGTGCAGCACTGAGGGCGACGTCCGGCACGAGCTGGAGTTCGTCGAGATGATGCGCGCCCAGCGCGCCGCCGCCGTGATCCTGGTCGGCGGCACCGCCGACACCCCCGAGTACCGTGAACGCACCCACCGCATGGCCGACTCCCTCGCCTCGGCCGGTTCCCGCCTGGTCCTCTGCGGCAGACCGCCACTGGACCCCGGCGCCCCGGTGACCGTCATCGAGTACGACAACGAGGGAGGCGCCTACACCCTGGTCGCCCACGTCCTCGCCCAGGGCCACCGCCGGGTGCTGTTCCTCGGCGGCCGGGCTGACCACACCACTGCCCTGGGCCGCGAACGCGGCTATCTCGCGGCCCACCGGGCCCGGGGCCTCACCCCCGACCCTTCCCTGCTCCTGCACGGCGACTTCACCCGGGACGCGGGCCACCGCCTCATGCAGCAAGCCCTCAAGGACGGCCTCGACTTCACGGCTGTCGTCGCGGCCACCGACATGGTCGCGGCAGGCGCCCTCACCGCCCTGCACGAGGCGGGCCTGAGCGTCCCCGGCGACGTCTCCCTCGCCGGCTACGACGACATCCCCTTCGCCCGCGACCTGCACCCCGCCCTGACGACGGTCCACGTCCCCTACGAGGAACTCGGCCGCCTCGCCGTCCGCACGGCACTCGAACACACGCCGGGCGCCCCGGACGAGCACCTGCTGCTGGGCACGCACGTCGTCGTACGCGACTCGGTGGGTCCGCCGGCCCGGTCGTAGGAGCGCGGGCCCTTCGCGCCGAGTCCGGCGCTGCGGATGAGGCATGCGCTGTCGAGGGGAGACGAATCGGGCGAAACCTGCTGCTCAAGCATGACGATCGGCGCTACCCTGGGCCGACTCCGGCGGGGGGCCGTTCTGGGGCGGAGGGGGCCATTGCATGCGCGACACGCTGATTTCCCGGATCACGACCCCTGTCAGTCGCGTCTTCGCCGACCACGACCTCGGTCACTGTCTGGATCCGGAGGCGTTACGGGCGGCCCGCGAACTCATGGCGTGGCACAGCCGGGAGCGGCCCGGCGGTGTGGATGTCGGCGTCTTCACGGTTGTGGCCTCGCTGCACTGGATGCGCTACCAAGCGCTGCCGCCCGCGCTCGCCGAGGAAGATCTCCGTACGGCCCTGCGGCTCTGCCGTGTTCTGTACGACATCGACCCCAGCCTGCTGGCCCCGCCCATGCGCGCCTTCGTGGAAGAAGGCGACGCTCGCCTGGTGTCCCTGAAGGTCACGGTGCTCAGTGAGGCGGCGATCGCACGGGCCGAACGGCCCGGTGATACCGCGAGCCGCGTCTCGGCTCTGGACGAGGCGGCTGCCCTGCTCCGGCAGGCACTGGTCATCGCGCAGCCGGTGCCGTCCGAGGTCCTCGTCGCCCGGCACCGGCTGGGAACCGTCCACCGGCTGCGCTTCCAGTGCACCGGCCTGACGGATGACATCGACCGGTCGGAACTGTGGCACCGCACCGCCGTCGGCGCGGTGGCGGACGACTCCGAGGTCAGGCCGGTCCTCCTGCACGGACTGGGCACCGCCCTGGCCACGCGCTTCGGGCGGGACGACGAGCTCCGCCACGCCGACGAGGCGATCGAGGTGTTGCGCGAGGCGGTCCGCACGGTCCCCGTGGCAGACGCCGGCCGGCCGTCGTACCTGGGAGACCTGACCAACATCCTGCTGAGCCGCTTCGAGAAGACGGAGCAGGGCTCCGATCTGATCGAAGCCTGGGAGACCATCCACGAAGCGCTGCGGGCCGCTCCCCCTGGAACCAAGTACAGGGCCCTGGTGTTGTCCAACCTGTGCCGAGCCGCACGACTGCGGTTCGACTGCAGCAATGAGGGTTCCTTCCTCGACGAAGCGGTCGCGGCGGGCCGGGAGGCCCTCGCCCTCACCCCGTCCGGCACCCCCGAGTTCGCCGAAACGCACAACAAACTGGGCCTCGCGCTGGGGCGCCGGTACGTGCTCCTCGGCCGGACAAAGGACCTTGACGGGTGGGTGGAGTCGGCACGGACCTCGGTGAGCGCAGTCGCCCCGGGGCATCCCGACCGGCCTCGGTATCTGACGAGCCTGGCGCAGTCCCTCATGGAGTCCTGTCAACGGCCAGGCCGGACCGAGGACCTGGAGGAGGCCGTTGCCTGCTGTCGGCAGGCGGACCGCGAACTGGGCCCCGGTGATCCGCATCGCACCGCCGTCCTCGCCACCTTGTGCGGTGCTCTCGCCCGGAGATTCCGGGTACACGGCCGGCCGGCCGACATCGACGCGGCGCTGGAGGCGGGATACCAGGCTGCCGACGCGGCTGTACCCGGCAGCAGCCAACAGGCCGCGGCCCTCGGGAATCTGTTGGCCGCTCTCACGGAACGTCACGCCTACACCAGGCAGGCGAGCGATCTGGAGGAAGCGGTCCGGATCGCCGGGCAGCGCTCCGGGGGCGACCTCGATGAGGTGCACCGAAGGGCGGCAGAGATCAATCTCGCCCGGATGCTGACGGTCAGGTTCGCCGGAGCCGAGAAGAAGCACCAGGACGTCCGCGATCTCGACCGGGCGGTGGAGACCCTGCGCCGGGTGCTTGCCGAGACGCCTCCCGGTGACAGGCTCCGCGCCCGGGTGCGGACCCAACTGGCCGGCGTCCTTCAGTTGCGTGCGACCCTCCCCGGCCGTTCGGAGGACCTGGCCGAGTCCCTGGCGATATGCCGGGACCTCATCGCGGGAATGGCGGACGACGACCCCTTCCGCGGAAAGGCGCTCGGCCAGCTCAGTGACACGTTGATGACCCTCTTCGGCACCAGTCGGCGTACTGAGCACCTCGACGAGGCGATCGAACGGGAACGGCAGGCTGCCGCGGCTCCCGGCGGGGATCACGTCGCCCGTCGGGTGGCGCTGGCGATGAAACTCGTCGACAAGGCTCAGCACACAGGAGCCGAGTCCGACGTCCATGACGCGGTGCTGGCCAACCGGGAGGTCGCGGCGGACGAGCAGGTGAGGCCCTGGGTGCGTATCCGCTGTGCCATCGCCGAGGCCTCGCTGACCGCGGCGCACTGGGGCGCGGCGGCCGCGACAGAGGCCTATGTCGCGGCGGTCAGGCTGCTGCCCACGGTGGCCTGGCGAGGCGCCGACCTCAAGAGCCGGGAACGCCTGGTGTCCGAGTGGTCGGGGTTGGCGGCGGACGCGGCGGCCTGCGCGGTCTCCGCCGGCCGGCCGGAACTCGCCGTCGAACTACTCGAACACGGACGTTCGGTGCTGTGGGGCCAGACGCTCCAGGTACGCGACGAGCTGTCCGAGCTGCGAGCCACCGCGCCCGGTCTCGTGGCCCGGTTGCTGGAGGTCCGGACCCTGCTGAACGCGGACGAGGCGGAGCAGGCGGCGGCATCGCCGGGAGGCACTTTCGAAACCGACGCGGGTCGGCGGCACCGGGCACGCTGGGCGCGGGAGTGGGAGGAACTCGTGGCCCGAGCGCGCCGGATCCCCGGATTCGAGCAGTTCCTGGCGCCGCCGAAGTTCGCGGACCTTGCCGCCGTGGCCGACCCGGCACCTGTGGTCCTGATCAATGTGAGCCACTTCCGCTGCGACGCCCTCGTCGTCGCCGACGGAGGGGCCGCCGTCGTTCCGCTCCCGGGTCTCGACGTGGAGGCCGCCGTCCGCATCTGCGACGCGTTCCTGTGGGCGGCGACCGAGGGCCGGGCCGCCGGCCTGACCGGCGCTCTGGCAATGCGTGCGAACCTCGCGTCGACAGCACTCTGGTTGTGGCACACGGTCGCCGAACCGGTACTGAGGCACCTCGGACACGAGGACCGCCCCGCGCCCGGACAGCCGTGGCCGCAGGTGTGCTGGTCGCCGGTCGGTCCCTTGAGTTTCCTCCCGCTGCACGCCGCGGGTGACCACTCCCCCGGAGGACCGGACGGCCACACGGTGCTCGATCGGGTGGTGTCGTCGTACACACCGACCCTTACCGCACTCGCCCGGGTCCGCAGGCACACCACAGCCTCCGCGTCGGCCGAAGAGCGCATCCCGCCGTCGCTGCTGGCGATCGGGATGGCAACGACACCGGGTGGCACACCGCTGCCGTACGTGCCGGAGGAACTCACCCGCCTGACGAAGCGCCTGGACCGGGCCGTCACAGTGACCCCGTTGGTGGGGGAAGAGGCCGAACGGAAAACGGTACTGCGGCTGCTCGACACCCACCCCTGGGTCCACTTCGCCTGCCACGGCTCGCAGAAGCTGGAGGACCCCGGGCAGGGCGGCGTCCACCTGTGGGACGGTGTCCTGACCGTCCGCGAGATGGGCGCCCGTAACCTGCCGAGGGCCGAACTCGCCTATCTGTCGGCATGCGACACGGCCCTCGGCGGCACCAAGCTGATCGACGAGGCCGTGCACCTGGCAGCCGCACTTCAGATGGTGGGCTATCCCCACGTCATCGCCACGCTGTGGCGCGCCCAGGACCAAGTGGCCCCCGACGTCGCAGAAACCGTCTACGGAGTTCTCGCCGACTCGCGGGAAGGCCCCGACGTACGGCGGGCAGCGGCAGCCCTGCACCGTGCGGTCCGCACGCTGCGAGAGCGGTATCCCCATCAGCCCGATGTCTGGGCGCCGTACATTCACCTCGGGATGTGATGTGAGAAGCACAGGGCCGTTCGAGCGGGTGCCGCCGGAGTACACGCTGTTCCTCGACCCCGCACCGCGGACGCAACACCAGCGCACCGTCCTGGACCTGCCCGACGACACACCTGTGCTGCTGGCCGGCCGGGTCGTCGAGGAACTGCTGCACCAGGAGCCCGGCGTCAACGGATTCGTTCTGAAGGTGGCCGGGGAACGCCTCGGCGCCACCTCTCGGGACTTCCTGCAACTGGCCCTGCCGTCCGCAGGGCAACGCAGTTCCGACGCCGACCGGGCGACCCAGCCAGGAGAGTCCACCTGGTACAAGCTCATCCGTTTTGAGTGCACGGGCTGCGACCACCGCGTCTTCCGCGTGTCCTATGACCCGCGGGACGTGCCGGAGTGCGATGAGCCCGGCCACGGCGCCATGAGGCCGCGCACATGAGTCTCACGCCCCTGTCCGTCTCCGCGGGGTCCGTGGCCACCAGACGGTTCTTCCTCGTGGGGTATCTGCCGACGTACGCGGGGATCTGGTACCTGCTGGCACTGGTCTGGGCGGGGGCGCCGGGAGAAGGACTGGATCCCTCCCGGGCGTGGCGGACCATGACGCGCCTCGGGGCCGGGGAGATCATGCTTACCGCCCTGGCGGTCATCCTGACCGCGGTGGTGACGGCACCGCTGCAGCTGTCACTCGTCCGCCTTCTGGAAGGGAGCTGGCCCCGATGGCTGGGGGCGGGCCTGGGCGTCCGATGGCAGCGTGTCCGGAAACGGCGGATGGCCGAGGCCGCGCTGCTTCCCCAGGACGAGGAGCCCACGCCCGCCGCCGTGCAGCGGGCCGGTGCTGCGGACGCACGGTTGCGACGCTGTTTCCCGGCCGCCGGCCATCTGCTGCGACCCACCGCCCTCGGCAACGTCCTGACCGCCATGGAGGACACCGCCGGGAGGATGTACGGCATGGACGCGGTCGTGGCGTGGCCGCGCCTGTATCCGGTACTCGGTGCCGCCGCACGAGCCGTCGTCGACGACCGCCGAGACAACCTGGACACGTCCGCGCGGCTGACTGTCATGGGGCTCGTCGTCGCCGTGGCGTCGGCCGTTCTGCTGATGCGCTCGGGATGGTGGGCGCTGCTCGCGCTCGTCCCCCTGCTGGTGTCCCTGGTGGCCTACGCGGGCGCCGTCCGGGCCGCGCTCGCCTACGCCGAGGCCGTGCACGTGGCGTTCGACCTCCACCGTTTCGATCTGCTCCGCGCACTGCGACTGCCGGAGCCCTCCGACATGGAAGCGGAGACCAAAGCCAACGAGGCGCTCTGTGACCTGTGGCGACAGGGCATCGCGACACCCCTCGCCTACGAGCACCGCGACCAGGACGGCGAAGCGACCGGGGCGACGGCCTGACCCCGGCTTTCGAACTCGCACCACACGATCTTTCCGGGACACCTCGTCCCCACCCCCCACTTGTCCGCCAGCTCCGACACCAGCAACAGGCCCCGCCCGCCCTCGCAGGGCTCCTGGACGTCCTGCCGCGGCAGCACCGGCACGCCCTCACCACTGTCGTGCACCTCGACCCGTACGCCGCCGCCCTCGCCGAACGGCACCAGCCTCAGCAGGAATCCACGGCCGGGCGGCACGCCGTGCACCAGCGCGTTCGTCGCCAGTTCGCTCACACAGAGCAGCACGTCCTCCACGCGGCCGTAGCCGCCCCAGTCCTGGAGCGCGGCGCGTGCGAACGCGCGTGCGGCCGGAACGGATTGGCGCTCCCGGCGGTAGAACCGCTCGCGCGGGGACGGAGGTTGGAACAGGAGTGGAGATTCGTCATTCACGGGACGACAGTCACACTCCGTGGCCATCATAGAACAGAGCGCGCACCCGTACAGCCATGTTGTACGAGCGCGCAACAGTGCAAGTACGCGCGCGGGTGGGGAGTTCGCCGCCATGAGCACCACGACACGGTCACGACGGTCACGCAGGAACGCCTCGGCGATGAGGATGGTGGGTGCGCTGCTCGCCCTCTTCCGGGAGGCGGCCGGGTACACGCAGAAGTCCCTCGGGGAGATCTTCGTCGTCGGCGAGCAGCAGATCGCGTCCATCGAGCAGGGCAGACGTCCGCTGAAGATGGATCTCGCGGAGCAGTTGGACCAACTCCTGGACACGAAGGGGGCGTTGGTGGCTGCGTTGTCGGAGATGCCGGAGGTGGATCTCATCCCGTTGTGGGCGGAGGAGTACCTGGATCGCGAGCGTGAGGCAATCGCGATCTCCGTCTACGCGAGTCTGGCCGTGCCCGGCCAGCTCCAGACCGAGAACTACGCGCGGGCGGTTTTCCGCAGCCGCGTACCGGTCTACGACGAGGACGAGATCGAGCAACTCGTCGCGACGCGTATGGAACGCCAGGAGATCGTGCACCGCAAGAACCCGCCCACGACGAGCTTCGTCATCTGGGAGGCGGTGCTGCGCGATTGCTTGGGCGGCCGGGAAGTCTGCGCCGAGCAGCTGCGGAAGCTGCATGAGTACGCGGAGATGCCCGGCATCACCATCCAGGTCCTGCCGCTCGGCCGCACGTCCCACGCCGGGCTCGACGGCCCCTTCGTTCTCCTGGAAACCCCCGAGCACCAGCGGCTCGCGTACATGGAGACGCAGCGTGGAAGCCAGCTGATTGCGGACCCCGATGGGGTGGGGATCCTGACCCAGAAGTATGCGATGCTGCGGACGCAGGCCCTCAACACCGAAGACACGAGGGACCTGTTGGACCGTCTTCTGGGAGAAGCATGAGCGGCACCGCACTTGAGTGGTTCAAGTCGAGCTACAGCGGCAGCGAGGGCGGCGAGTGCCTCGAAGTAGCCACCCAGCCCACCGCCGTCCACATCCGCGACAGCAAGACCCCCACCACCCCCCACATCACCATCACCCCCGCCACCTGGACCGCCTTCCTGTCCGCACTGGCTCCTCAGGAGTGACCGCGGCGGCATCCGTCGCCCACAGGGCGAGTTCGCGGTCCCGGGGGCCGTACGCCGTGTAGGCCACGCCGTTCTCGGCGTCCGGTGCGCGGTCTCCGAAGACGCGCACCGGGTGGGCGGCGTCCCAGCATTTCCAGCCCGGGTCGCCGTCCGTGGCGAAGCGCACCCACGCGGCGTGCATCTCGTCGGCCAGCTCCTGCGGGGCGCCCTCCCCGGCCAGTTTGCGGGCCTCGGGGGCATCGCCGGTGTCGAAGACGAAGCCGAGCTCCAGCGCGTGGCAGGAGCCGAGGTCGGGCAGGTTCGAGGGCCAGGCGAACTCGTAGACGTACGACGGTTCCGTACGGGCGTCGGCCAGGTGGTGCAGGGGGATGCGCAGGAGGTGGTCGGTGACCAGCTGGCCGACGATCTCCGCCGTGCCCGCCTCGGGGTGCAGGGCCCGGTAGCCGCGCGGGACCTCGCTGCCGCAGTGGCAGCGGGCCATGGCTCCCGCGAAGGCGACGGCTCCGAGGCGGTCGACGCGCTCCAGCAGGCCGCCCGGGACCAGCCACAGCCGGTACTCGTCGCGGGTCCAGCCCATCATCAGCTCGACGCCCGGCGCGGCCCCGCCCTCGGTGAGGGCCTGAAGGGGGTCGCGCGGGACGGTGTCGCCGTCGATGACGATGCCGAAGGCGGGGCCGCCGACCACCGGGCTGCTGAGCCTGCCCACCTCGGCCTGGGTGTGCAGCAGCAGGTCCCGGTCGACGCCGGCGAAGGCCTCGGCGGTGGCGGGGATCTTCAGCCGGGAGGCCATGCGGCGCACCATCCGCCGTACCTTGGCCCGCTCGGACGCCTCCGGCGGCCCGCTCTGGAGGACCGCCCGCCGGACCAGCCCCTGCGTCTGCGGGGCGGCGATGAGGGCGCCGATGCTGATCGCCCCGGCGGACTGGCCGAAGAGGGTGATGCGGCCGGGGTCGCCGCCGAAGGCCTCGATGGCCTCGTGCACCCAGGTCAGGGCGGCGATCTGGTCGCGCAGGCCGGGATTCGGGGGCGTGTCCGGGAACAGGCCGTAGCCCTCCACACCCAGTCGGTAGTTGATCGAGACGCACACCACGCCGTCGCGGGCGAAGGCATGGCCGTCGTAGACGGGGACGGCGGACGAGCCCCTGGTCAGGGCCCCGCCGTGCAGCCAGACCAGGACGGGGAGCCGGGCTCCGGGATCCGGCTGCGGGCTCCAGACGTTGAGGTTGAGGCAGTCGTCGCCCGGCACGACCGGGTCGGACAGGTAGTGCGCGAAGGCCTCGGAGTACGGGGGCTTGGGCGGGGTGGGGCCGAAGGCACCGGCGTCGAGGACGCCGTCCCAGGGCGGCAGGGGTACGGGCGGGCGGAAGCGGCGGGGGCCGAAGGGGGGCGCGGCGTACGGGATACCGCGGAAGACCGCGACTCCCCGCTCGTACCTGCCGCGTACGGTCCCGTACGGGCTCCTGACCACGGGATCCGCCTGGCCTGCCGTCATACGCCCACCAGCCCTTCGCCGCGCTCGTGCACCGGGAAGACCAGAGCACCACATCGCCCATCGGTATTCCGGTGCACGAGCCCGCTTGACCGCTATTTGGCGGACTCTTGGGCAGCGAACACGCTATTTGGCGTACATCAGCGTGCCGAAGCCGAGCTGGTCGAAGCCGCCGCTGGTGGTGCCGTAGTCGCCTCCTCCGCCCTCGGGGGCGACGGAGAAGCACATCTGGGCGATGTACTTGTCGTCGAGGAGCAGGCGCCGCCCGTAGTGGTAGTGGAGCATCGCCCACACCGGGCGGACCTGGCCGCGCGATCCGGAGCCGATCACGGTCTGTGACTGCTGGGAGCAGGTCTGGCCGCTGCCCCAGGTGTAGGTGGTGTAGGGCACGTTCATGTTCAGGTTGTACTTGGCGACGTACTGGGCGGCCTTCATGAAGCGGCGGCCGTCGTAGGAGTACAGGTCCTCTCCCTGGTTCCAGGCCATCTCGCACAGGGCGCCCATCTGGCCCATGCCCATGACGGTGTGGCCCTGGTCGCGGCCCGACTCCTGCCACTGGCCGAGGTCGTAGCCCTCGACGTTCGGGTAGAGGAACGGCACCGCACGCTGGATCTGGCCGTTGCCGCCGCCGTTCTTGAAGTAGTTGACGGCCTGGTCGTACTTGGCGCCGTCGTCGCACAGGATCCCGATGGCCATGATCGAGGCCATGTTGCACAGGTCCCAGTTGGCCCAGTAGTTGGTGATGCAGGCGTCGTTGTGGCCGGTCAGGAACTGGTTGTTGAGGGGGTAGAAGACGTTGAGCATCATCGTCTTGAACCGGCCCAGGTCGAACCCGGCGTAGCCGCGCATGAGCTCGGCGACGTTGGCGAACTGCCAGCCGTAGAGGCCGGCGGCCAGGTACCGGTCGGCGTTTCCGGTGATGCTGGTGAGTGTGGACGACCAGGCGTTGAGGATGCGCACGGCGCAGTCGGCGTTCGCGGCGGTGCCGCCGACGTGCCAGCGCAGCGCGTTCTGGTAGGCGGCGTGGATGTCGTTGTAGAGCTGGGGGTAGTTCTCGCCGGTGCCGCCGCGGATGATCGTGGCGGTGGGGCGGGGCGTCCAGGTGGACGCCGAGTGGGAGTTGGCGGTCAGCCGGCTCCAGCCGGAGGCCCAGGGGTCGTCGCCCGCGGCGACCCTGACCTTGGCGCGGTTGATGTCGCCGGCGTTGTGCAGCATGCCGGGGTGGGTGAAGGTCGCCGGGGCCGCGTCCGCCGTGGTGGCGGTGGCGGTGGCGGTGGCGCCGAGGGCGAGGGCCGCGGTGAGGCCGCCGGCGGTCTTGAGCAGACCGCGGCGGCTCACCTGGCCGCCCTCGTGGTGCGTGTGGGGGGACGTGCGGCTCATGTGGGGTTCTCCGATCCGTGGAGGACTACATGGGGGTGATGCTCACCTCGTCGAACTCGGTGGTGCTGCGGGCCAGGGGGTCGCGGGAGCAGACCACGAGGCCCACGTAGTAGGGGGCGTCACCGAAGCCGGGGATGTCTCCCTCGGCGAGGGGGGTCCAGGTGGCGCCGTCGTCGGTCGAGGCGGATGCGGTGAAGTGCGTCCCGGTGCGCTTCAGCCGCAGCAGGCAGCCGGCGGTGACCGCCGCGTTGCCCGTGAAGGTGGATCGTCCGGCGACGGTCGGGCGCAGCATCAGCTGGGCGCTGGTGCCGCCGGTGACGATCGTCCCGGCCGCCTGGTCGAACGGTGACAGGGACTTGGCCATGAGCAGGCCGACCCGGTCGCCGGCGGCTCCGGCGCGGGAGAGCAGGCGGGCGGTGACCTCGCAGTCACCGGTGACGGGCCGTCGTACGAACTGGCCCGTCATGCCCTGGTTGTTGACGGTGAGGTCGGTTCCGGCGCCCCGCACCACGAAGGTCCCGTCCTCGTGGGCGGTGCTGCCGGGGGTGCGGACGGCGACCACGCCGAGGGTGCCGTAGGCGCGGTCGTCGAGGATTACGTCCCCGAGGTCGCCGTAGGTCCAGGGCGCCGGCGGCGGGGTGCCCACCGTGAGGGTGAGGGTGCCGCCGGTGTCTCCGGCGGCGTTGCCCGCACTGGTGGTGACCTTGAACTCGCCCGTCCGTGTGGGTGTTCCGGAGATCAGGCCGGTGCGCTTGTCGACGCGCAGGCCGTCGGGCAGCCCGTCCGCGGTGAACCGTACAGGTTCGTGCGAGGCGCGCAGGAGGTGCCTGAAGGGCACGCCCTTGTTGGCGAACGCCGTGGTCGCGGAGGTGAGTTGCGGCTTGGACGGTGTCGGCATCGTCGACGTGGCGGAGTCCGACAGGGGGCCGCGTCCGGCGCAGTTGGTCTTGGCGACGGCGTAGTGGTACGTCGTGCCGGGTGTGCCGGTGGCGTCGGCGTACCGGACGCGGGTGCCGAAGCCGACCGCGCCGATGCCGGTGGCGATCGTCTCGTAGGGGCCGTCGGCCGTGGTGGCGCGCAGCACCTTGTAGCGGGCCGAGAGGTCCGGGTCGGTCCAGGCCAGCTCGACCGCGTCGGCGCCCGCGGTGGCCCGCAGGTCGCCGGCGGCGGTTGCCGGGCGGGGCACGGACCAGACTTCGCCTGCGGTCCGGGAGACGACGCTGACGTTGTCGAAGGCGCCGGTGCCGGTCTCGGCGTAGTCCTCGTCGACGCCGAGGCAGGAGGTGAGCGTGAGACCGACGTACGCCGTGCTGCCGAGGTCGACGTCGGTGGAGCCGACCTCGGTCCAGCGGATGCCGTCCGGGGAGATGGCGCCGGTGCAGCGGTCGCCCCGGCGGGTCACGCGGACCCAGTACGGCATGCGCAGCCGGTAGCCGTCGCCCGCGCCCTCGACGTACGGGGCCCGCAGTGGGGTCGCCGACTCGGGCAGGGTGCCGAGGGAGGAGATCGGGAAGGCGGCGCTCGTCGTGATCGACTGCTGCTGGGACGGCGGCACGGGTGTGCTGCCGGTGCCCTTGACGGCGGCTCCCGCCTTGGGCCGTACGGACCACACGCCGCTCCAGGTGTGCAGCGGCAGGCCCTGGATCAGCATGGCGGCGTGCGCGGCGTCCCCGTCCAGGCCGGCCCGGACGGTGACGCCGATCTTGGAGTACTGGGAGCTGAGCGGGTACACGATCCGCGCGGTGATCGTGCCGTCGCCGCGCAGCGGCAGGTACGCCAGGCGGTGGGTGTCGGCGGTGCCGGACGCCTCCAGCACGAAGCGCTCGCCGTCGAAGACGGCCGAGCCGGGGATCCTGACGTCCCCGACGTCCCGCGTCCCCCAGGAATCGGGCAGCCCGGGGACCGCCGCCGCCCAGGCCGAACGGGCGCTGGTACCCCGGGAGTTGGTGGCGGTGATCCGGTAGTAGGAGGGCCTGCCCGCGCGGGCGCCACGGTCGGTGTGGGCCGGCTTGTCGAGGCCGGTCGCGATCGTCTCGTACGGTCCGTCGGCTTCGGTCGCCCGCAGGACCGTGTACGACTCGGCCCACGCCGACGGCACCCAGGTCACGGTGACGGACTTGTCGCCGCCCACCGCCGTGACACCGGCCGGAGCGGTGGGCTCGGCCGCGGCTGGAGCCTTCGTGCCCGCGAAGGTGAGAGTGCCCCAGCTCGGCAGGTCGTCGTTGCTGCCCTCGACGACGCGGGCCCCGCCCGTGCCGCGGAAGACGGCCGCCTTGGTGTAGGGGGTGTCGAGGCCCCGGACGCCGGCGTAGTGCGCGTAGGCCATCTCGTAGATCGGCGGCAGGTTTCCGCGCCCGACGGCGGAGACGGACTTCTTGACGTACTTGCCGGTGCGGTCCAGGTCGGGGACGAAGGGCACGTCGCCGCCGAGGTTGTAGCGGGCGGCGTACTCGACGTTCTTCAGCAGCCGGTTGTCGTCGAAGGCGTACAGGTCGACGCCCTGGTTCCAGGCGACCTGCGCGGCGTCCGCGAGCAGGCCGACGGCGAGCTGCTCGTGGCCCTGGTCGCGGCCGGACTCCTGGCCCTGTCCCGCGTCGGTGACGATGCGGTGCGGGACACTGCCGTTGCCCGCGCCGGCGGCGGCGAAGCGCAGCGCGTCCTCGAAGAGGGTGGGCTCCTCGCAGAACACGCCGATGGCCAGGATGGACTGGATGGACGTCAGATCCCAGTTGCCGTTGGCGTAGAGCATGTAGCCGGAGATGGCCGGATACCAGACGCGCAGGAAGGATTCCTCGCAGCGCGCGATGTCCTCCTTCGCCCAGCCGTCGTAGCCGCTGTGCCTCAGCAGCTCGGCGGCGTTGACGAACTTGAAGACCTGGAGGCCCGCGCCGAGCGGCCCGTCGGCGCCGGTGACGGCCGTCAGGGACGCCGACCAGGCGTTGAGGATGTCGCGGGACTTGTCGGCGTACGCCCGCTCGCCCGTGATGCACCACATCAGCGCGGTCTGGTAGGCGGCTGCCGAGTCGGCGACGGCCTGGTTCTGGAAGTTGGTGGGGCCGCGGCCCCAGGAGGTGATCTGGCCGGTGTTCTGGACGGCGTACGTCGACTTCGAGCGCGCGTGGGCGGCGAGGGCGAGGTAGCCGTCGTAGACCGGGGATTCCTTCGCGGCGACCGCGGCCTTCATGCGGGCCAGATCGTCGGCGCTGTGCAGCAGCCCGGGGTGCGTGAAGGCGCGGAGCCCGGTGGTGCCGTCCTGGGCGGCGGCCCGGGCGGTGCCGGACGCGAGCAGGCCGCTCGCGCCCGACACCAGCAGCAGGGCGGCCGCGCCGCCGAGGAAGTTCCGGCGGCTCGGTGCGGGAGTGCTCATGGGGGTGCTTCTCACGGGGTCGGTGCTCATGACGCGGCGGCCGCCGCGGCCTCGGCGGTGGTGAGGAACTTCAGGTTCGTCACGTGCTCGTTGACGAACATGGGCACGCCGTCCGAGGCCAGATACCACTTCGGCTTGCCGGTGCTGTCCGCGATCACCCTGCCGTTGACGCGGAGGTTCTCGAAGGTGACGTCCTTGATCGCGTGCTCCGCGTCGAGGCCGGCGATGATCGAGAGGTCGGCGTTCTGGCCGTTGTAGCTGAGGTCCTTGATGTAGACGGACTCGATGCCGCGGCCTGCCGACGTGTTGTACTTCGGGTTGTACTCGACCCGCATGTGGACGAGCTGGCCCCAGCGGAAGTCCTCCACGCGGATGTCGTCGAACGTGACGTCCCGGACGAGGTTGCTGTCACCGACCATGAAGGCGATGGCGCCCTGGTAGGTCACCTGCGGCTCGCGGTGGTCGAGGATGTCGATGTTCTCGTAGCGCAGGTTCTCCAGCATCTCGGGGGTGTCGGAGTTGCCGTGCACGCCGATGTTGATCGGGTGGGCGACGTCGGCCCAGAGGGAGCAGTTCTTGACGGTGATGTTGCGCGTGTCGCCGTAGAAGTCCCAGCGGTGGGTGTAGAGGGCGACGCAGTCGTCGGACGTGCGCAGGAAGCAGCCGTCGATCGTGACGTTCTCGGAGCAGTAGAGCTGGATGCCGTCGCCCCAGCCCTGGTGGCTGAAGGCGCGCAGGTTCTTGATGGTGAGGTTCTGCGACTCGGCGACCCGGACGTTCTCGTAGCGGGGGTTGAGGATCGTGACACCGTCGATGGTGACGTTCTCGGTCTTGCGGATGAAGAGCGCCCCGTTGGGAGAGTTGTAGAGCACGCCGCGGCCGATGAGGCGGGAGTTCTCCACGTTCTCGAAGATCACCTGTGAGGTGAGGACGGCACCGGCGGCCAGGTAGACGGTGGTGCCGCTGGGCACCTTCAGCAACCGGTCGGTGGTGGTGTGCAGTCCGGGCCCGAAGTACATGACCTTCTTGTCGCCCTCGGCGGGCACGTCCTGCTCGATCGGGTTCGCGAACAGGTGCAGGCAGTCGAAGATCTTGTCGTCCACCTGGACGACGACGTTGCGGGGCCGGTCCAGGGTGAAGCGCGCGGTGCTGCCCAGCACCTCGGGCTTGATGCCGTACGAGTCCGGGCGGATACGGAACTTCTCCGCGCCGCCCGGGTTGTAGGTGACCTCGACCTCGACGGTGCCGGAGAAGTCGAAGGCGGCCCAGGAGGAGTTCTGCGCCCTGTTGCTGCCGGTGTTCGCGTCGATCAGTGCGAGCTTGGCAAGGTAGACGCCGAGCTTCTGCCAGGTGCCGCCGAGCGGCCGGACCTTGACGGTGAAGGAGTTGTTGACAGGCACCTGCGGAAGGGTCGGGTGGACGACCACGCTGTCGCCGGTGGTGCCGGTCTCGTCCGCCGCGGCGGCTTGTGCGGTGCCCACGATGCTGCCGGCCAGGCCGGCGGCAGCGACGACACCGGCCGCCTGGAGAGCGGTACGGCGGGACAGGGGCGTGTTCATGCGTAACTCCTTGCAAAAGGTTCGGTAAGAGGGGCTACTTCAGTCCGGTCGTGGACATCCCGGCCACGAAGCCGCGCTGGGCGATCAGGAAGATCAGCAGGATCGGCACGACGTACATCACGGAGGCCGCGGCCTGGAGGTTGGCGACGGGCGTCCCGGCCGATGTCACGTAGGTGCTCATGACGGCGACGGCCAGCGTCGACTTGTCGGTGGACAGCAGCAGCTGCGGGGCGATGTAGTCGCCCCAGGACCAGGTGAAGGCGATCACGAAGCTCGCGGACAGCACCGGCCAGGACTGCGGGAGGAAGATCCGCCAGAAGATCGTGCCGTAGCCGCAGCCGTCGACGATCGCGGCCTCCTCCAGCTCACGGGGCAGTCCGGCGAAGAACTGCCGGAAGAGGAAGACCAGATAGGGAGCGGCGGCCAGTCCCCAGAACACCCACGGCCAGTACGTGTCGACCATGCCGAGTTTGGCGAAGATCAGGTAGGTCGGCAGCAGGGTGATCATCTGGGGCAGCATCATCGAGCCGATGAGGATGCCGAACAGGGTCTTTTTGCCGGGGGCGTCCAGGCGGGCGAAGCCGAAGCCGACCCAGGCCGAGCTGAGCGTGACGAGCGTCGCGTAGATCAGGGCGATGATCAGGGAGTTGCGGGCGTAGCCGAGGAAGTCGATCAGGTTGAAGGCGTCGGCGAAGTTCTGCCACTGGAAGTCGGTGGGCAGCCAGTGCACGGGCGAGGCGGCCAGTTCCGCCGGGGTCTTCAGGCCGGAGAGGATCAGCCACCCGAAGGGGCCGATGAACAGCCCGGTGAGGGCGACGAGGACCGTGTAGAGGACGAGGCGGTTGACGCGCACCCGCACCCTGGGCGCGGAGTTCGGGGGCAGGCTGGTGGCGGTCACTTCTTCGCCTCCGGGTCGACGTTGTAGAACACCACGCCGGACGTGAACTTGAAGATGAGTCCGGTCACGATGAGGATCAGAACGAAGAGCACCCACAGCAGTGCGGAGGCGTAGCCGTAGCGGCCGAGCGCGAAGTACTGCGAGAAGACGTGCATCATGTACAGGTAGTTGGACTGCGGAAGGGCGGTGACGCCGGCCGTGGTGCCGTCCGGTGAGAGCAGCAGCGGCATGATGGTCTGCACGGAGGCGATCACGCCGGTCACCGTCTGGAAGAGCAGCACCGGCGACAGGAGCGGCACGGTGATGCTGCGGAAGGTCCGCCAGGCACTCGCCCCGTCGATCCGGGCGGCCTCGTGGAGTTCCCGGGGCACGTCCTGGAGGCCCGCCAGCGAGATGATCATGACGTTTCCGGCGGCCCACAGCACACTCATCAGCAGCACGTAGCGGGCGTAGGGGTCGGCGAGCCAGCCGAGCGCGTCGAAGCCGAACAGGGTGATGACGCCGTTGGCGGCACCGGAGTTCTGGTCGAAGAGCGCCTTGAAGGTGAGGCCGACACCGACCGGGGGCACCACGGCCGGCAGATAGAGCAGGGTGCGGAACAGCCCGCGCGCCTTGATCGGCCGGTTGACCAGGACGGCGAGCCCGAGCCCGGCGATGATCGACAGCGGCACCGACGTGAGCGCGAACAGACCGGTGCGGCCCAGGGAGTTCCAGGTCTGCGGGTCGGAGAACAGCTCTGAGTAGTTGCCCAGACCGACGTAGCGCCAGTGCGGGGAGATGCCGTCGTACGTGGTGAAGCTCAGCCACAGCGCGTACGCCATCGGCACGATCGTCAGCAGCAGAAAACCGATGATCCAGGGCGAGGTGAACAGGTAGAAAGCGCGATGCCTGCGCGCGGTCATGGAGATCCGGGGCCGCTGAGCGGGCGTGCCGCGGTCGGCACTTGCTGCCCGGCCGGTCCGCCCCGTGACGGGTATCTGGTCGACCGTCATCCCACCTGCTCCTTACCGCGCTTGAGCTGCTCGTTCATGGCCGAGTTCAGGCGGCCCGCCAGGGCGTCCACGGACATCCGGCCGTTCATCGCGGCCGGAGCCTCCTGGTTGAAGAGGGCGTAGAGCGAGTCCGCCGTGGCGTAGGGGGTGTAGGCGATCACCGAGAAGTGCTTCAGCTCGGCGTTCTGCACCTTCAGCGCCCGCTTCTGGTAGTCCTCCTGGGCGGGCATCAGCGGGCGCAGGGACTTCAGGGTGGGGATGCCCCATCCGCTGGAGGCGCGGGCCTTGGCGGGTCCCTCGCCGAAGAACCACTCGAAGACCCGCCAGGCGGCGTCCTTGTTCTTCGCCTTCTTCGGCATCCACAGTCCGGTGCCGGCCTGGCAGGGGCTGATCCGCTGACCGCCTTCGAACTTGGGAGCCGGGGCGAGGCGGGCGAGCGGCGCCAGCTTCTTGTCCGCGTTGATCAGGCCGCCGAGCCAGTAGCCGTTGTTGGACATGGCCATGCGGTTCGCCTGGAACGTGGGCCCGTCCCAGGCGTTGGGGTCCGGCTGGATGATGCTGGGGCCGACGCGGGTCCGGCCGTACTCGATGTACCAGTTCAGCGCCTTGCGGGCCTCGGGCGTGGTGAAGTCGACCCGGGAGAAGTCGTCGCTGAACAGGCTCCCGCCCGCCGCCGCCGTCAGGCTCGCGAGGAGGTTGGGCGTCAGCACGCCGTTGTAGCTGCCGCCGAAGACGGTCGTCTGGCCGCTCTTGCGCCGGGTGAGCCGCTTGGCGTCCTCCAGCCACTCCTCGAAGGTGACCGGCTCGGTCTCGGGCGGGTAGTCGACGCCCGCCTTGTCGAAGAGGGCGGTGTTGTACCAGTACATGGAGTCCTGGGAGAAGTCCTTCGCCATGCCGTAGCGGGGGCCCTTGCCCTGGGTGCGGCCGTCATAGCGCCAGAGGTCGTTGACCGGGTCGAGGTCGTCGACCCTGAGAACGCTGCTCCGGGCGAAGTAAGGGTCCAGGTCCTCCATCACGTCCCGCGCCGCGAAGTAGGGCGCGTCGGTGGCGCCGACCCCGCGGACCAGGTCGGGTGGGGCGCCGTTGGTCATCATGCCGATGAGCTTGGTGATGTCGTAGCGCACCGTGACGATCTTGACGCCGATGTCCTTCTGGGCCTGTCTGACCAGCTCCGGGGAGATGTCGTCGGGCTTGACCATCAGCGTGACCGTCTCACCGCCGCCGCTGACACCGCCGGAGACCTGCATCGCGCAGCCGTTCAGCGCCGCCGCGCCGGTCGCGGCACCGGCCGCGGACAGGGCGAGGAAACGGCGGCGGCTCAGGGAAGCACCAGCATGTGGGTGCATGAACGCACCACCTCCTTGCTTTTCCGGCTCGCTGTGGCAACCGGTTGTTGTGCGTGGGGCAGAGCTTCTTGCGGTCGGGATGGCGCGTCAAGAGCCTTGACGAATTTTCGAAAAGACTGTGTAACCTCGGCGTCATCAGTCAGAGCGCCCGTGAGTCCTGTTTTCGGCCGTCGCGATCAAGCCGTCGATGGGCGGTGGGACGCTCCTGACCAGGGGCGGGTGGGAGCCCGTCTCGGCAACACGTTTGGGAACCGGTTGCCGAAGTGGCCAGCTGGGGGCTCA
This sequence comes from Streptomyces afghaniensis, assembly GCF_044327915.1. Classification (NCBI taxonomy): domain Bacteria; kingdom Bacillati; phylum Actinomycetota; class Actinomycetes; order Kitasatosporales; family Streptomycetaceae; genus Streptomyces; species Streptomyces afghaniensis. The sequence continues at coordinate 597,726 of NZ_JBIRGJ010000001.1, read as the reverse complement.
GGTACCGACGGCGGCGCAGTCCGCCTCCGCCTCCGCGCACTGAAACGTCAGTAACCGATTACCAGACAGGCTCATGCCAGACCCCCAAGGGGCGAAGGTCCCGGCCCCCTCACTTCCCACAGCTGTCGCTCCGGCCCTGCCGATTGACCGCCGCTTCCCGGCGGATCTACGGTAGAAGGCGCTTTCTGAAACTGTTTCCGTCCTCTGCTCCAGGAGAGTCATGCCCAGCCCTCAGCTGCCGCGGGCCGTGTTCGCGATGGATCCGGTACACCTCCCGCTGCTCTTTCCTCCGCCGCTGATGGAGCGGCTGAGGCGCACGGCCGACATCGACCCCGGGTTGGTCGTGCGGGACTTCACCGATCCGGCCGCGGCCGGCGCCCTGGCCTGCGCCGAGGTGCTGATCACCGGCTGGGGCTGCCCGCATCTGGACGCCGGTGCCCTTGCGGCGGCCCCGAAGCTGGGCGCCGTCCTGCACGCGGCCGGCTCCGTGCGCTCCCTGGTCGGCGACGCCCTGTGGGAGCGCGGTGTGAAGGTGTCCAGCGCGGTGACGGGCAACGCCCTGCCCGTCGCGGAGTACACGCTCGCGATGATCCTGCTCGTGGGCAAGGACGCCTTCGACCACCGCGAGCGTTTCCGCCGCACGCACACCTACCCGGGCCCGGCGGAGACCGCGGCGACCGGCAACCTCGGCCGCCGGGTCGGTGTCATCGGCGCGTCCCGGGTGGGCCGCCGGCTGCTGGAGCTGCTGCGGCCGTTCGACCTCACGGTCCTGCTGCACGACCCGTACGTCAGCCCGGCCGAGGCCGCCGCCCTCGGTGCCGAGTCACTGTCGCTTGAGGACCTGCTCGGACAGAGCGACATCGTGAGTCTGCACGCCCCCGACATCCCCGAGACCCACCACATGCTCGACCGCGGCCGGCTCGCCCTGGTACGGGACGGCGGCGTGCTCATCAACACGGCCCGCGGCGCGCTGGTCGACCATGACGCGCTCGCCGACGAGCTGGTCTCCGGCCGGCTCAGCGCGGTCCTCGACGTCACGGACCCGGAGCCGCTGCCGGCCGGTTCCCCGCTGTACAGCCTGCCCAACGTGTTCCTGACCCCGCACATCGCCGGCTCGCTGGGCAACGAACTGGAGCGGCTCGGCCGCATCGTCGTCGAGGAACTGGAGCGCCTGGTGGCGGGCGCGCAGCCGGCCCACGAGGTGCTGCGGGCGGATCTGGCGCGGGTGGCGTGACGCCGTGGTGGCCGGACGGTCCGGACTCAGGGCGGATCGAGCAGGACCGGCACCGTTCCCCGTCGGACACGCCGTGACAGGCGGCCGTGCGACCGGACGACGCGGCCCGGCGACCAGACGACGCGGCCCAGCGACCGGACGAGGTGGCCCTGCGACCGGACGAGGTGGCCCTGCGACCGGACGACAAGGATGGGGCGCGAAGTCGGCCGACGGGCCCTCACTCGGGGGAAGGCCTCGTCACTCCGAGGTCCTCGCGCATCGTGGTGCGCATCCTGGACAGGTCCTGCCAGCCCTGCTTGATCGCATCCCGCACGTCCTCGATGTCGTCACCGTCGCGCGTGGTGCCGCGGGTGAGCCGGGCCAGGACGCCGTAGACGGAGTTCAGGTCGCTGTCGACCCGTCTCACCTCCGTCAGCACGAGGTCCGGCACGATCATCTGGGCCTCGGCGTAGCGGCGGCGGTAGTCCACGCGGGCCGCCTCCACCGTGGCCAGCGACTCCTGCGGGTCGTGCCCGATGCGCAGTACATGGGAGTGGTCGTTGAGGGTCGCCAGATAGTGGCGGGCGGCGGCGTTGAACTCCGTGTACGCCGCTCTGCGGGCCTCACGGCCCGACTCCGCGCGCTGGGAGGCCATCTCGGCGCGGCGTGTTCCTTCGAGTCGTTCCCATTCCTCTCGGCGGGACGCGTCGCCGCGGCGCTGGGTCAACCACGCCGAACCCAGCGTGCCGCCCACGCCCACCACCGCCGCCAGCAGGCCTGCCACAGTCGAGTCCATCGCGCCTTCCCCGTGCCACCAGCGCCTCCGTACCGCCACTCAGTGTGCCTGCCGGAGGCGCTCCGCCACAGAACGCCTCACCGCTCGGTGACCAGCGGCCGGGGGATGCGCTGCGGCCGGTCACGGCAGGGCAGGCGATTCCGGCACACGTCATGCCGGGCAGGCGGGTGCAGCCCCTGTCCACAGGCCCTCCAGCCCTGGAGTAACGATGGGATACGGTTTCCGCACGGCGCGGGCACGACCCCGGCAGCAGGCGCGGCGCGGCCCGCCACCGACCGGACGACAACAGGCCGGGCCACTACCGTGAAGGAGCCGCAAGGGTGAGTCAGCGCAAGGCGACGAGCGACGCCGGACGGGCGACCATTCGCGACGTCGCGGAGCGGGCCGGCGTCTCCGTGGCCAGCGTCTCGCGGGTGCTGTCGGGCAACTACCCGGTGTCGGAGGAGCTGCGCCGCAGGGTGATGAAGGTGGTCCGGGACCTGGACTACGTCACCAACGCCCACGCCCGTTCGCTCGCCGGCGGCGGCACACCGACGGTGGCCATCCTCATCAACAACATCACCGGCGCCGCGTTCGCGCATGTCGCCAAGGGTGTCGAGGGCGCCGCCACGCTGCGCGGCTGGCTCTCCCTGGTCGGCACCACCGGCGACGACCCGGAGCGGGAGCTGGCCCTGGTGAACCTGATGCGCCAGCAGGGCGTGGCCGCCGTGATCCTGCTCGGCGGCGCGTACGACTACGACGAGTACCAGCTGCGCATGGCCCGCTTCGCCCGTTCCCTGGACGCGGCAGGCTCGCACCTGGTCCTGGTGGGCCGGCCCCCGCTGGAGGGCGACGTCCCGGCGACGACCGTCGACTACGACAACGAGGGCGGCGCCTACGCGATGGCCAGCCACCTGCTGTCGGCCGGTCACCGGCGCGTCCTGGTCCTGCCGGGGCATGCCGAACTGACCACCGCGCAGGGTCGGTTGAGGGGAGCGCAGCGGGCTTTCGAGGCGTACGGCGTGCCGTTCGACCCGGGCATGGTCCGGCACGGCCCGTACGACTACGAGCACGGCTACGAGGCCGTCGAGGCGGCCCTGCACGACACGCCTGACTTCACCGCCGTGCTGGCGGGGACGGACGTGGTCGCGGCGGGCGCCATGCAGGCGCTGCGCGCGGCCGGCCTGCGGGTGCCCGAGGACGTCTCGATCGTCGGCTACGACGACATCCCGCTCGCGTCCCAGCTCACCCCCCAACTGACCACCGTGCACGTGCCGTACGAGGAGATGGGCCGCGTCGCGCTGCGCGCGGTGGCCGACCGGCGCGAGGGCGGCGCGGGGCGCCGCAAGAGCGCCGACGGCGACCACCTGGTACTGGGCACGCATGTCGTGGTCCGCAACTCGGTGCAGCCGCCGAGTCAGCATGGATAACCACTAGAGATAGTTACGTAACCGTTTTCCAGAGACTTTACGGCCGGTTCGAGGTTTCGTCGGCGTACCCGCCGAGGCCTTGCACCGGCCGGTCCGACACCGCACTGACCTGCGCGGATATAAGCCCACGCGCGAGCGCGAGCCGTGCGTCCGGAGATAACCGGCCGGACAATCCGCCGTAACAAATTTCCGCGCACCTCTTGCTAAGAGCCGAGCCAGCCGCCTACCGTCCCAGCAACCGCTTACTACAGCTTCTGCTGACGCTTGGCCGAACCCCCCGCAACCGCGAGCCGATGGTTTCCGGCCGCCGTTCCTGGCCGGCACACCCGAGCCGCTGCCGTCCTCTCGTTCTGAGAACGCCTATTCCGAAGGATCACGGTCAGATGAACTTCACCAGCCCCCGGAGAAGGTTCGCCTCCGCCGCTGTCGCGGGTATCGCGCTGACAGGTCTGCTCTCCGCCTGCGGCGGATCCGGCTCGGGTGACGACGCCGCGTCGAAGTCCGGCCCGGTCACCCTCCCCTTCTGGGGCTGGGCCAACGGCCAGGAGGCGGTCGTCAAGGCGTTCAACGCCTCGCACAAGGACATCCAGCTGAAGTACACCAAGGTCACCGACCAGCTGACCATGCAGAAGCAGCTGACCAACGCGGTGAAGGCCGGCAACGCCCCCTGCCTGGTGCAGAACACCGCCGAGTACGTGACCAGCTGGGTCTCGCAGGGCGCGCTCGCCGACATCACGAGTTACGTCGAGGGCGAGAAGGACAAGTTCAACACCGGCGCCTGGGCGAGCGCGCAGGTGCAGGGCAAGCTCTACGGCGTGCCGACCAGCTCGGCGCCCCAGTTCACGATCTACCGCACGGACATCTTCAAGAAGTACGGCCTGAAGCCCCCGGCGACCTGGGACGACTTCATCGCCGCGGGCAAGGAGCTGAAGAAGCACAACATCAAGATCACCAACTACGCCGGTGAGGACCCGAGCACCCTGGAGGTGCTCGCCATGCAGGCCGGTGCGCACTGGTACGCGATCGACGGCAACGCCTGGAAGGTGAACTTCCAGGACGAGGGCACACTCAAGGCCGCGAAGGTGATCCAGGAGATCATCGACAACGACCTGAACGCCAAGCTGTCCTTCGCCGACTACGCGGCCGTGCAGCGCAGCTACGACACCGGCGCCACCGCCACCCGGCAGATCTCCACCTGGCAGATGGCCGGCATGGTGCAGAACTTCACCAAGTCGTTCGGCGACTGGGCCCTGGCCCCGTGGCCGACGTACAAGGGCGAGGCGCCCAAGACACCGGCCGGTACCAACCTGACCGGCAGCGTGACCCTGGTGACCGAGCAGTGCAAGAACCAGGAGCAGGCGGCGCAGGCCGCGCTGTGGATGTCCACGAACCAGGACGCGGTCAAGACGATGGCGAGCCCGGAGACCGGCAACGGCGTGATGCCGGCGCTGGCCGACAGCAAGTCCTACGTCGGTGAGTCGATCTCGCAGAAGCTGCTCGGCAAGAACTACGAGCCGGCGCAGAAGGTCGTGACGGACAGCCTGGGCACCGTCACCACCGACTGGACCTTCGGACCCAACTGGACCGCGATGTTCACCGAGCTCCAGGCGGGCTGGGCCAAGGTCGTCAGCAAGGAGCAGACGGTCACCGACCTGCTCGCGCACATGCAGGAGTGGACGGTCAAGGACCTGAAGTCCCGCGGTATCAGCGTCAAGGGCTGAGGCATTCGATGATTCGCTCCATGCGCTGGAAGGGTGCCGCGTTCACGGTGCCCTTCCAGCTCGGCTTCGTCTTTCTCTATCTGCTCCCGATCGGCTACGCCGTCTACGAGTCGCTGTACACGGAGAAGCAGTCCGGGCTGGGGCTCGGCGGCGCCACGACGGAGTTCGTCGGGCTCGACAACTACACCCAGGGCCTGACGGACTCGGCGTTCATGAACTCGATCCTGCGGGTGGTGCTCTTCGCCTGTGTGCAGATCCCGTTCATGCTGCTGATCAGCCTGCTGCTGGCGCTGTTCCTGGACGCGGTCACCTCAAGGGTGGCGAGCCGGTTCCGGATCCTGCTGCTGGTGCCGTACATGATCCCCGGCGTGGTCGCGGCGATCGTGTGGGTCAACCTCTACAGCCCGGACGTCGGCCCGCTCACCCCGATCGGCAAGGCCCTCGGGTTCGACTGGAACTTCTTCGCGCCGTCGATGGTGTGGCCGTCCATCGGCAACCTGCTGACCTGGCACGGCATCGGCTACAACATGGTGATCATCTACTCGGCGCTGCAGGGCGTGCCCCGCGAGCTGTTCGAGGCGGCCCGGCTCGACGGCGCCTCCGAGCTGCGGATCGCGCGCAGCATCAAGATCCCGTACGTGCGCGGGGCGCTGGTGCTGACGGGTCTGCTGTCGATCATCCAGATGCTCCAGATCTTCAACGAGCCGGCGCTGTTCCGGAACATCACCCCGCAGACGGTCAGCGACAGCTTCACCCCGATCATGATCATCTACAACCAGGCGTTCAACGCGGGCAACTACAACTACGCGGCCGCCCTGTCCGTGCTGCTGGCGTTGATCCTGGGCGTGGCCTCCTTCCTCTTCTACCGGCTCACCTCGAAGGAGGCCGACTGATGGTGCTGACCGAGCAGACCACCGAGCGGCCCCCCGTCCGCAGCGTCCGGCGCCTGACCCGTCCGGACGCCGCCTCCCGCGGGCGGGGTGGTCAGCGCTTCCTGCTGGTCGGGCTGATCCTGGCCAGTGTCTACAGCCTGTTCCCGGTGTGGTGGCTGATCGTCGCCGCGACCAAGGACCGCACGGCGCTGTACCAGAGCAACGGCCTGTGGTTCTCCGGCTGGCACCTGTGGGACAACCTGCAGCAGGTGTTCACCTACCAGGACGGCATCTTCCTGCGGTGGACGGCCAACTCGTTCCTGTACGCCGGGGTCGGCTCGCTCGGCGGCACGCTGATCGCGCTCGCAACCGGTTACGGTCTGGCACGCTTCGACTTCCCCGGCCGGAATGTCATCTTCGCGTGTGTCGTCGGCTCGTTCCTGATCCCGATCGCGCTGCTCACGCTGCCGCTGTATCTGCTGTTCTCCGCGCTCGGCATGGTGGACACCCCGTGGGCGATGCTGGTTCCCTGCCTGATCAACCCGTTCAGCGTGTATCTGGCCAAGGTGTACACCGAGGCCACGGTCCCCTACGAGCTGCTGGAGGCGGCCCGGATCGACGGCGCAGGCGAGCTGCGGATCTTCTTCAGCATCGTGCTGCGGATGATGACGACGGGCGGCGCGACGGTGTTCCTGCTGGCCTTCGTCAACACCTGGAACGCCTTCTTCCTCCCGCTGACCGTGCTGCGCGGCAAGGAGAACTGGACGCTCAACCTCGGCCTCTACAACTGGACCGGCACGCGGCTGGAGTCCGGCATCGACCTGACGGGCCTGGTGCTGACGGGTGCGCTGCTGTCCATCGTCCCGATGGCGATCATGATGGTCGCGATGCGCCGCTACTGGCGGACGGGCGTGACGCTCGGCGCCCTCAAGTGACCGGTGTCCAAGCCCTCAAGTGACCGGCGCCCGAGTGATCCCCCTCGCCTCTCCCTGACTCCCGGGGGCCGCAGGTGACCCTGACTCCCTGCGGTCCCCGGGTGCCCGATCCTCCCGGAGCCCTCGCGTGACCGTCCTGCACAACCCCGTCCTCCGCGGCTTCGCCCCCGACCCCTCCCTGATCCGGGTCGGCGACTGGTACTACGTGGCGACCAGCTCCTTCGAGTGGTTCCCGACGATCCCGGTCCACCGTTCCCGCGACCTGGCCCACTGGGAGTACGCGGGTCACGTCCGGGGCGCGGCCCCCGGCGGTTCGCTGGCCGGGGTGCCCGACTCCGGGGGCGTCTGGGCGCCGTCGCTGAGCTGGGACGGGGAACGGTTCTGGGTGACGTACACCGTCGTGCGCTCGGTCGGCACGCCGTACTTCGACCTGGACACCTACGTTTCGACGGCCACCGACGTGAGCGGCCCGTGGAGCACGCCGCGCCGGGTCGCGAGCCACGGCTTCGACCCGGCGCTGTTCCACGAGGACGGCAGGCTGTGGCTGCTGAACCTCCAGAACGACCACCGGCCGGGCGGCCGGAGGTTCGCCGGGATCGTCGTCACGGAGCTGGACCGGGACACCCTGGCGCCCGTCGGGCCGACGCGTCTGCTGCTCCAGCACGACCGGCTGATCGAGGGGCCGAAGCTGCTGCGGCGGGCCGGCTGGTACTACCTGGTGCTCGCGGAGGGCGGCACGGGCTGGGAGCACGGGGTGCGGGTGGCCCGCGCCCGGGAGCTGACCGGGCCGTACGAACTCGACGAACGGCCCTTGCTGACCACCCGGGACGACCCGGAGGTGCCGTTGCAGAAGGCCGGGCACGGCGAGCTGGTCGAGACGCCGGACGGGCAGTGGCTCCTCAGTCATCTGACGGCGCGTCCGCTGCACACGCCGCAGGGCCGCCGCTGCCCGCTCGGCCGGGAGACCGCGATCCAGGCGGTGACCTGGGACGCCGAGGGCTGGCCCCGGCTGCGGCAAGGCGGCTGGCACCCGGAGGTGGAGGTCGACGTACCGACGCGGCCGCACCCGCTGCCCCCCGCTGCCCCGTCCGGGGGTCTGTCCTGGCCGTGGAGCTCCCTGCGCGAGCCGCCGGACCCGTCCTGGGCCGACACGACGTCCCGGCCCGGCTGGATCCGGCTGCGCGGCCGGCACGGGCCGGAGTCCCGCTGGGCGAGCAGCCTGCTGGCGCAGCGCGTCACCGAGCACCACGCTCAGGCCGAGGTCACCGTCGAGGCGCGGCCGGTCACCTTCACCCAGGCCGCCGGGCTGGTGCTCTGGTACAACCCCGAGGCGTACCTCAGCCTGGACCTGACCTGGGCGGAACCCGAGGGCGAGCCGCAGCGCGGACAGCAGTGGCGGGGAACGCCCGGTGCGGGGGGCCGTACGGTGCTCAGCCTCGTGGAGCGTGAGGAGCAGGGCACCCGGCAGGTCGCGGTCGTGGAGGTGCCGGTGACGGCGCCCGTGACGCTGGGGGTGACGATCGAGGGGGCCGAGGCGCGCTTCTGGTACGTCCGGGACGGGGTGCGGACGGCGATCGGCCCGGCCCTGGACTTCGGCCGGCTCTCCGACGACCACGGTTCGCGGCTGCGCTTCACCGGTGCGATGGCGGGCATCCACGCCCGGGACCTCGTCGACGCGGCGTTCACGGCGGACTTCACGGGGTTCCGGCTGACCTGTTCCGGCTGACCTGCAGACCCGACTGATCGCGTTGTTCGGGGTTTCGAAAGTTTTGACCGGCGAGAACCGATGATTTCAGTTGTCTTCCCGCCGTCCTGCGCCGCACCTACAGTAGGAAGCGCTTTCTGCCCGGTCGGACTCCGGACCGCCGTGAGCAGCGCTGGTCGAAACTTTCCACGGCCCTCGGGCGGGCCGGAGAGGTGGGGTTCCCGATGGTCCGTACGGCGAGTGCGAGCGTGGCGGCAGGTCCGACGCTGGCGGTCGTGGCCCGCGAGGCGGGGGTGTCCGTGCCGACCGCGTCGAAGGTGGTCAACGGCCGGGAGGACGTGGCGCCCGAGACGCGCCGCCGCGTCACCGAGGCACTCGACCGGCTCGGCTATGTGCGCAGACCCCGGTTCGACGCGTCGAAGGCACCCCGGCTGGTCGACCTGGTCGTGCACTCGCTGGAGAGCTCCTGGTCGGGCGCGGTGCTGCACGGGGTGGAGGAGGCAGCGCACGACGCGGGCCTGGAGGTCGTGGTGTCGGCGGCCCTGACCCGCACCCGGGCCGGCCGTCCGGAGCGCGGCTGGCTGGACAAACTCGTCGCCCGGGGCTCCTCCGGGGTCCTGTTCAACCTCGCCGAACTGAGCGATTCCCAGTACGCCTGGCTGGAGCAGCACCGCATCCCGTTCGTGATGATCGACCCGGTCCAGGAACCGCCGGAGGGTGTCGCGTCGGTGGGCGCGGCGAACTGGCAGGGCGGTCTGACGGCCACGGAGCATCTGCTGTCCCTGGGCCACGAGCGCATCGCCGTCATCGCCGGTCACCGGCGCACGATGTGCAGCAGCGCCCGGGTCGCCGGTTACCGCTCGGCGCTCGCGTCGGCCGGGCTCCGGCACCGTGCCGAGTACGTCCGGCACGCCGGGTTCGACGAGAGCCTCGCCCGCCGCCGCATGCTGGAACTGCTCGACCTGCCCGAGCCGCCGACGGCCGTCTTCGTCTGCTCGGACGGGATGGCGCTCGGGGTGTACGAGGCGCTGGCCGAGCGGGGGTTGAGGGTCCCGGACGACGTCAGCGTGGTCGGCTTCGACGACCTGCCCGAGGCGCGCTGGGCCTCCCCCGCGCTGACCACGGTCCGCCAGCCGCTGTCCGAGATGGCCGCGACGGCCCTGCGGTCGCTGCTGCGCCTGATGGACGGCCACCACCCGGAGAGCACGCGGACGGAGCTGTCGACGCGACTGGTGGAACGGGCGAGCACGGCGGCGCCGCGCGGGTAGCGGCGGTGCACAGTGGCCAAGGACGGCCCGGTCATGACGCGCGACTCGCGCACGATCACCGACCCGGCCACCCTCCACGACCCCAGTTCACGGACACCGAACGGGAAAGTCGGCCTTGACCCAGAGGGCTCGGATGGCGGCGGCCGTGTCATCGGCGGGGGCGTCCTCAGTGCTCCAAATCCTGGCCTGGGCGGTGGCGTTGTCGACCGATGGCCAGCCCGGGTTCCCGGTGGCGGCGAAATCGGCCCACGCGCGCACCATGCGGCGTGCCAGTGCGTGGTCCGCAGGTGTGGGTGCGCCGCCGATGAGGAATGCCAGGCAGTCGGTGTCGAGGTTGCCGAAGGCGAAGGGGATGTCCGCACAGTGCCAGGCACGCACGGCCCCGTTCGGGCCGGTGCGCCGACGGTCGAAACGCGACAGGAACGCCCGGCCGCCGGCTCGGGCGTGAAGCTCCACGAGTCGGTTGCTGTACTCGCCGAACAGGAGATCCCCGAAAACGGCGAGGTAGACATCAAGCACCGGGGCATGGGGCATCGCAGCGCGATAGCCGGCCACCAGACCGTCAGGGAGGTTGAAGTCCTCGGCGAAGAGAGCCAGCTGCTCATCGGTGGTGACCTTCGCGCTGCTGCCGACGGCATCGAGCAGCCAGTACTCCTCAGTCGTGTGGCAGACCAGCAGGTCCACGTCCCGGGCCGCACCGGATGCCATCCCCGTGAGGGGGTCGGTGGGCAGTACGGCACCGTCGAGGACGGGGGCGTAGAGGGCGGGGTCGTAGTGGCGGGATCCGGAGGCCGGGTCACGCCGGTAGGCGTCGACCACCTTGTCGGAGGCGATGACCAGGGCCTGCGGAGTCGCGGATGTCAGGCCCTCGGGTGTGGCGGGGCAGCTGGCTGCCGCAGCGATCTCACGGGTGGTCGCCGCGGCGATGTCGAGCGTGTAACAAGGGCTGGCGGGGCTGTGAGCGATGGCACGGTGGAACAGGCCGCGGGCGCGGTCCATCACCATCAGGCAGGCAACCGAAGCGGCTCCTGAAGACTGGCCGGCGACCGTGACGTTGCCAGGATCGCCACCGAAGGCCGCGATGTTCTCACGAACCCAGCGCAGGGCCGCGATCTGGTCGAGCAGACCCCGGTTGTCCGGATAGGCGGTCGCTTCGACGGCGGGGACGTGGCCGAAACCTTCGAAACCGAGCCGGTAGTTGAGGGTGACCACGACCAGACCGGCGCCGGCCAGGCAGGTCCCGTCGAAATCGGGTTGGGCTGAGGACCCGAAGGTGTAGGCACCGCCGTGGATCCAGACCAGGACGGGCAGACGGCCGCCCTCGGGGGCTGGGGTCCATATGTTGACGGTGAGGATGTCCTCATCGTCGGGCGACCACACGGGTGCGCCCGGCAGCTCTGCCGACTGCGGAGCGACCGGGCCGAAGGCCGTGCAGTCCCGCACTCCGCTCCACGCCGGCGCCGGGCAGGGTTCCCGGAACCGATTGGCGCCGAACGGCGGGGCGGCATAGGGGATGCCGAGGACGGCGACGACTTCGGCGGAAGCCCGAAAACCTTGGACCGCACCGTTCTCCGTCCTGAAGATGTCCATCGGAACAATGCCTCTCATCACACGCCGGATCGCCAGGGAGCTGAGGTTCAGCTTTGCATTGGGCGGCACCCGACCAGCACCAAGATCATGATGATTGACGCCCGGTAGGCGCGTGTGACGGTCGCCCGGTCGGCAGCCGCACACCCCTACGCGCGCCGCGCGCCTGTCGCGGTGGGGAACTGGCCGGAACCGGTCGGCGTCGAACGATGCGGTGGGGAGGGGCCGTTGCCCGGGGCGGGGCGGCGGCGGGCAGTTGGGGGACGACCATGACACGCTGGCGGCCGCTTCCGGACGCACTGCCGAGGGAGGCACGGCATCTGGTCGCGCAACTGCGGGCCCTGAAGGACCGCACGGGTCTGAGCCTGGCCGAGCTGGCGCGGCGGACGGCGTACAGCAAGTCGTCGTGGCAGCGGTATCTCAGCGGGGCCAAGCAGCCGCCGAGGGGCGCGGTGCAGGCGCTGTGCCGGGTGGCGGGGGCGGACCAGGCGCGGCTGCTGGCGCTGTGGGACCTGGCGGACCAGACGTGGCCGCACGGCGCGGCGGTGCCGGTGGCCCCGGCCGGGCAGGCGGTGGACGCGGCGATGCCGCCGCCCGGCGCCGAGTACCGGCGGTGGCGGGCGGCGGCGTTGGTCTCCTTCGCGGTCATCGTGGTGCTGCTGGCCGGGCTGCTGTGGGTGCTGCCGGCCAGGAGCGGGTGAGGGCAGGTCAGCCGAGGCTGCGGTAGTGGGCGTTCTTCCAGGGCCCGACGTTCTTCAGCTTCACCTGGTACTTGCCGCTCACGCGCTTGAAGTTGACGTTCCGCGTGTCGCCCTTGTACTGGACGATGTTCCCCGGGTGGCTCTGCAGCCGGGTCTGGGCGAAGTCCCAGCTCTCGCTGACGACGACACCGTCGGTCTCCGGCAGGTTGTGCCGGCTCTGCCACCACTGCGTGGCCGACTCCGTCTCCGGCCCGAACGAGCCGTCGATCTGGCTCTTCTTGAAGGGCCGCCACTCCCCCTCGTCGTCCTCCCACTGGGCGCCGTCCGCCCACAGGACGGTCTCCCACAGGGCGATGGCGTTGCCCCTGGCGTAGGCCTCGACGCCGAGGTTCTCCTCGTCCTCCCAGTCGTTGCCGACGGCACCACCGCCGTCGATTCCGAAGTAAGCGGGTGCGGCGCCCGCGGCCGGCGCGAGGGCGATTCCGGTGCCACCGGCCCCCAGCAGTACGGCTGTCACCATCGCCATGGCCCGATTGCGCATGCTCATGCGGTCTTCCTTTCCGAACCGCCGTCACCCGTGGGTTCCCCCTGGGGCGGCTCGTCTCATCTGGCACGGCACAGCCTCACGGGCCGGGGGCGGCCGGAGCGAGCTTTCCCGCCGTACGCGGACCGCCCAGGGACGGTTCACGAGCGGGGCGGCGGCGTCCCGGCGGAGGGTGGGACGCACGGGACCCGAATGGGCCGGGGCGGGACGGATCCTTCCGGGACCGCCGTTGCAGGCGTCTGCCGCGGTCGCACGCCGCGGTTGGGGCGGCGCCCCGATGGCCACGCGGCACGACGCCCGGCGCCTGCCGGATGGGGGACGGCACGATCCACCACGGGACGGCCTAAGTCTGTTCCATCAGCCGCTTGAGGGCGGTGAGGTCGGCGGTCACCGCCTCCGCGTCGCGGTGGAAGTCCTCGTCGCGCATCCAGGGCCGGCGGCGCAGGGTGAAGACCACCTCGCACCCGGGGCCGTCGGTGAGCACCCGCATCGGGTTGTGGACGGTCTCCCCCGAGGGCAGTGTGACGTCGTGGTCGAGCACGCCGAAGTCGTTCCTGGGCGTGAAGTCCACCACGACCCGCCCCAGGGGCGACTCCCCCACCCACCGGCCGTCCACGAGCTCGATGGAACGGGCCAGTCCGGGAGCCCAGCCGGGGACGTTGGCGGGGTCCGAGACGTAGTCGTAGACCTCCCGGGCGGGCCGGTCGATGGAGATGCCGAGGTGCCTTGAATGCCGTGTCGTGGTCGTCATGGCGGCGACGTTACGGGCCTGCCCGGGGGGCCGTCTTGAACGGATCGGACGCCGCGCGAGGGGTGTCCGATTCCTTCAAGACCGAGCGCCGCGGGCCTGCCTACGGTGGGCCCATGACTGCACGATTCGATGCCATCGGCCTGGTCGTCTCCGACATGGCCGCCTCCGTAGCCTTCTACCGCCGGCTCGGCTTCGCCTTCCCGGAGGGCGCCGAGAACCAGCCGCACTCCGAGGCCGGGCTGCCCGGCGGACTGCGGCTGATGCTCGACACCGAGGAGACGGTCCGCTCCTTCCTGCCCGAGTGGCGGCCGCCGACGGACGGCGGCCGGACCTCGCTGGCCCTGCGGTGTGACGGGCCGGAGGAAGTGGACGCGCTGTACGCGGAGTTGGTGAGCGCCGGGTGCCAGGGTGAGCTGAAGCCCTGGGACGCCTTCTGGGGGCAGCGGTACGCCGTCGTGCTCGACCCGGACGGCAACGGGGTGGACCTGTTCGCTCCGCTAGCCGCGACGGGCGAGTAGCTCCCCCAGCGGCAGGCCCGCCAGCTCTCTGACGTCCCGGGCGAGATGGGCCTGGTCGGCGTAACCGGCCCGGGCGGCCGTGTCCGCGAAGGGCACACCGCGACGGGCCAGCGCGAGGGCGCGGCGCAGCCGCAGGATCCGGGCCAGGGTCTTGGGTCCGTAGCCGAACGCGGTCAGCGAACGGCGGTGCAACTGGCGTGCCCCCAGGCCGAGTTCGTCGGCGGTCGCGGCGACGGGCCGGCCCGCGCCGAGGGCGGTCACGACCTGCCGCAGCAGCGGGTCCGGCGGGTCGGCACCGGCCGCCTGCCGCAGGGCGAGGTCCTCGAGTCCGCTCGCCGGGTCGGCGGCGGCGTTCACCCGTGCCGCCAGTCGCCGTACCTCCGAGGCCCGCCACAGATCCGCGAGCTCGACGCGGCGGTCGCGCAGCTCGTGCGCCGGTACGCCGAGCAGGGCCGGGGCCGTGCCCGGGTAGAAGCGGACGCCGGCCCAGGTACCGGTCTCGCCGTCGGTGAGGTACGCGTGCGTGTCGGGCCCCGCGACCAGCAGCCGCCCCTCGTGCCACAGCAGGTCCATGCACCCGTCGGGCAGCACACGCGCCGCCCCGTCCCGCTCCGGGGCATTGCTCCACACGACCGCTCCCGACAGCCGTGACGCCCGCTCCACGTACACGTAGGCCAGGCTACGCCGCCGGCCGCGAGGCTGCCGCGAGCGTCCCGGGCCGGGCTGCCCCACCACCGCTGACCAGGGCGCCCGGCCAGGGCACCGTGGCTCCCGGCCGCTATCCCACCCGGCCCCGGTACTCCACCGGGCTCAACCCGTACACCCGCTTGAACGCCGTCGACAAGGCGAACGCGCTGCCGTACCCCACCCGGCGGGCCACCGCGTCGAGCGTGTCCTCGGAGTCGCGCAGACGGTCGGCGGCGAGGGCGAGGCGCCAGCCGGTGAGGTACGCCATCGGAGGCTCGCCGACCAGGGCGGTGAAGCGGCGGGCGAGTGCGGCGCGGGACACCCCGGCCTTGGCGGCGAGCGCGGCAACGGTCCACGGGTGGGCGGGGTCGTCCTGGAGCAGGCGCAGGACGCCGCCGACCACCGGGTCGGCCAGGGCCCGGTACCAGGCGGGGGCCTCCGCCTCGGGGCGGGCGAACCACGCGCGCAGCGCGGCGATGACCAGCAGGTCCAGCAGCCGGTCCAGGACGACCTCCTGGCCGGGCTCGTCCCGCACGATCTCCTCGGAGACGAACGGCGTGAGCGGGCAGTCCCACACGTCGGACGTGAGGGCGAGCAGCGGCGGCAGCGCGTCCAGCAGCCGGCCGCTGATCTCGCCCTGCATCGGGTACGTGCCGATCAGCATCACCGTGGACCCGTCGAGCCGGTCGCCCCAGGTGCGCACGCCCAGGTCCATGGAGCCGTTGAGGGGGCGTCCGTCCGGGTAGCGGCACTCCTGGCCGGGCAGGATCAGGGCCTGCGGTGCCGTACCGGGGGCGTCCGCGCAGGTGTACGGGTGCGGGCCGCGGGCGATGGCGAGGTCCCCGGCCCGTAGCAGGGTCCGCTCGCCCCGGTCGGGCAGGACCCAGGCCTCGCCGCGCACGACGAGCATCACGGTGAGCGGCGCCCGGTCCTCCACGCGTACCGCCCACGGCGGGTCGAAGCACGCCCTGATCATGAACGCGCCCCTGGCGCGCGGGCCCTCCAGCAACCCTGCAAGGGGGTCCCCCCGCGTGAGCGTGTTCGAGCGTGGGGGCGCGTCCATGGGATCAGCCTAGACGCGGGCGTATGGGAATGAGCCGTTCAGCGATGGTTCCGTGCGGTGTACGGCAGTTGACTCGACGGCATGACGAACACGACGCGGGACACACAGGGAATGACAGTTGTGGTGACGGGCGCCTCTGGCCGTACGGGCAGCCGGGTGGCACGGGCGGCGAAGGCGGCCGGGCTCACGGTACGGGCGGCGTCGCGGGCGACCGGTTTCGACTGGTGGGACCGCTCGACCTGGGCGGACGCCCTGCGCGGCGCCGATGCGGCCTACCTCGCGTACCCCTCGGACGTCGGCGCGCCGGGCGCCGCCGAGGCGGTCGGGGACCTCGCGCGGGAGGCGGTCGGGCTCGGGGTGCGGCGGCTGGTGCTGCTGTCCGGGCGCGGCGAGGATCAGGCCCTGCCGACCGAGGAGGCGCTGCACGCGTCGGGGGCGCAGTGGACGGTCCTGCGGGCCGCGTGGTTCGCGCAGAACTTCAGCGAGGGACCGTTGGTGGCGGAGCTGCGGGAGCGCGGGGAGCTGGTGTTCCCGGCCGACGGGGTGCGGGAGCCGTTCCTCGACGTGCGGGACATCGCGGACGTGACGGTGACCGCCCTGACGTCCGGCGACCGGTACGTGGCCCGGACGGTCACCCTCTCCGGGCCACGTCTGCTCACCTTCGGTGAGGCGGTCGCGGAAATCGCCGAGTCGACGGGCCGCCCACTCGCCTACCGGGCGGTGTCGACACAGGAGTACGGCGAGATCCTGCTCGGCTTCGGCGTCCCGCCGCAGGAGGTCACGGCCCTGACCGGAATCTTCGACACCCTCCTCGACGGCCGCAACGCACACGTCTCGGACGGCGTACGGGAGGTCCTGGACCGCGCGCCCAGGGACTTCGCGGCCTTCGTACGGGAGGAGACGGCGGCGGGAACATGGCAGGCGTGACGACGACGGGCCGGGCCCCGGAGACACGTGACGGTGCGTCGCCTGCCGACGAGCACGCGGGACCCCGGAAGTCTTGCCGACGGCGACCCGCCCGCCGAACGACACCCGAGGCCCCGGCCAGGCCAGGACCCGAACGAGGCGACGCCGCCGGGCCGCCTGCCGGCACGGGCCACGGCCAGGCCGGACCCCAACAGGGCGAGTGACAGCCAGACGCCGGGCGGCGGGCCGGGCCAGGGATGAGCGACGACACGTCGCCCACCGACATCCAGCGCCAGCCGCCGGCCGCCGGACACCGGAAGCCGCGACGACGACCACCCGCCCGCAGAGCAGGCAGGGCACATCGCGAGCAGGCCACGCCCGAAGCCACCCCGGCGGCGACGCGGCAGCCACAGTCCCGTCGGGCGGGGCCGAACGCGTGCCCGTTACGCGACCCAGAAGCCGAGTGACGGCACGTCGCCCACCGACATCCAGCCGCCGGACACCGGAAGCCGCGACGACGGCCAGCCGCCCGCAGGGCAGGCAGGGCGCATTGCGAGCAGGCCGGACCCGCCCGCCCCGGCGGCGATGCGGCGATACGCAGGCCGATTACTTGTCGGCGGGCGGTGGTGGCTCCCCGTTGGAGTGGCCGGGGCCCTTCGTGTGGGTGCTCTTCACGTGGGTCCGCAGGCGGGCCGTGACGTCCTCCGGGGGGAGGAAGCGGGACCAGCGTTCCGGGAACTCGGAGGGCATGTCGGGGTCGGACTCTCCCGCGGCGGCGGCGCGGGCGACGTACTCGGCGACCTGCGCCTGCCGCAGGCGTTCGTTGGCCTCGCGGGCCGCGGCCGTCGCGGCGGCCGGCCAGACCCGGTCGATGGCGGCGTTGACGGCGGCCCCGACGAGCACGGCGAACGCGGACACACCGATCCACAGCAGCACGGCGACGGGCGCGGCCAGGGAGCCGTAGATCGTCGGGCCCTCGACCGTGCTGGTCAGGTAGATCCGCAGCAGGAAGCTGCCGAGGACCCACATGCCGAGGGCGACGAGCGCGCCGGGCACGTCCTCGATCCACGGGGAGCGGACGGGGACGGACACGTGGTAGAGCGTGGTCAGGAAGGCGATCGACAGGAGGATGACGACCGGCCAGTAGAGGACCTGTACGACCGTGGTCGACCACGGCACGATCCGTACGACCGCGTCCGGCCCGGCCACCATCAGCGGCAGCGCGATCGAGCCGATCAGCAGGGCGACGATGAACAGCGCGAAGGCCATCAGGCGGGTCTTCACGATGCCCCGGACGCCGTCGAGGCCGTACATGACGGTGATGGTGTCTATGAAGACGTTCACGGCGCGGGAGCCGGACCACAGGGCGAACAGGAAGCCGATGGAGATGACGTCGGGCCGGCCGCCCTTCATCACGTCGTGCAGGATCGGCTCGGCGATCTGCCGCACGCCCCGGTCGGACAGCACCGTGCGGGCGGCCTCCAGGATGTTGGCCTGGAGGCTCTCGATGGTGTCGGCGCCGGTCCAGGCGTCGACGTAGCCGAGCAGTCCGATCATGCTGAGCAGCAGCGGCGGCACCGACAGCAGCGTGAAGAACGCGGCCTCCGCCGCCAGGCCCAGGATGCGGTACTCGATGCAGGAGTTGACGGTGTCCTTGAGCAACAGCCAGGCGGTCCTGCGCTTGGAGACGTTCCGGTAGAGAGCACGCGCCCGGTGGAGGCGCCCGGAGGGTGTGTCGGGGGTTTCACTTGCTGGCTGCACCCCCTAACGGTATCCGCCGCGCCTGACCGTACTCACCCACAGGTTGGTCTGCGGCATCCGGCCCCCGCCGCCGGGTGACCAAGGTGCCGCCCCGGGGTACTTTCGCACCATGGCTGGCAGCACCCACTCCGTGAACAACCAGGTCCCGCCGCTGGTCGGGTACGACGTCTTCTCGGCCGACCGGGCCCTCACGGCGGCGGTCGAACGGCATCTGGATCCCGGCCCGCGCGACGAGGTGCTCGGCGAGCTCTCGGCGCTCGGGCGGTCCGCCGGCTCGGCCCAGGTGCAGGAGTGGGGGGCGCAGGCCAACGAGAACCCGCCCCGGCTGCGCACCCACGACCGGTACGGGCACCGGATCGACGAGGTCGAGTTCCACCCGTCCTGGCACCGGCTGCTCGGCAAGGGCGTCGCGGCCGGTCTGACCGCGGCGTGGGACCGGCCGGCCGGGCATCTGCGGCGGGCCGCCGCCTTCCTGGTGTGGACGCAGGCCGAGGCCGGCAACGGCTGCCCGCTGTCGATGACGCACGCGGCGGTGCCCGCCCTGCGCACCGACCCGGCCCTGGCCGCCGAGTGGGAGCCGCGGCTGACGTCCATGGTCTACGACCGTGAGCTCAGGCCCGCGCGCCTCAAGGCAGGGGCGCTGTTCGGAATGGGCATGACGGAGAAGCAGGGCGGCAGCGACGTACGGGCGGGCACGACGTCCGCGCGGCCGCTCGCCGAGGACGGGACGTACGAACTGACCGGGCACAAGTGGTTCTGCTCGGCGCCGATGTCCGACGGTTTCCTGGTGCTGGCGCAGGCGCCGGGCGGGCTCACCTGCTTCCTGGTGCCACGGGTGCTGGCGGACGGCACGCGCAACGTGTTCCTGCTCCAGCGGCTCAAGGACAAGCTCGGCAACCGGTCGAACGCCTCGGCCGAGGTGGAGTTCGACGGGACATGGGCGCGCAGGGTCGGCGAGGAGGGGCGCGGGGTGCGCACCATCATCGAGATGGTGGCGGCGACCCGGCTCGACTGTGTGCTGGGCTCGGCGGGGCTGATGCGGCAGGCCGTGGCGCAGGCGGTGCACCACTGCACGTACCGGGAGGCGTTCGGCGGGAAGCTCGCCGACAAGCCGCTGATGCGCAACGTCCTCGCCGACCTCGCCCTGGAGTCGGAGGCGGCGACGACGCTGGCGCTGCGGCTCGCTGCGGCCTGCGACGACGGCGGCGAGCAGGAGCGGGCACTGCTGCGGATCGCGGTGCCGGCGGCCAAGTACTGGGTGACCAAACGGTGCCCGCCGGTGGCGGTGGAGGCGGCCGAGTGCCTCGGCGGCAACGGCTACGTGGAGGAGTCCGGGCTGCCCCGGCTGGTGCGCGAGTCGCCGCTCAACTCGATCTGGGAGGGTGCGGGCAACGTCCAGGCCCTCGACGTGCTGCGGGCGTTGCAGCGGGAGCCGGGGGCGCTCGACGCGTATCTGCGGGAGGTCGGGCAGGCGCGCGGCGCCGATCACCGGCTCGACGGGGCCATCAAGAACCTGCTGACCGAACTCGCCGATCTGGAGGGCGTTGAGGGGCGGGCGCGGCGGCTGGCGGAGCGGCTGGCGCTGGTGCTCCAGGGGTCGCTGCTGGTCCGTTTCGCGCCACCGCAGGTCGCCGACGCGTTCTGCGCGGCGCGGCTGGGCGGCGACGGGGGTGCGGCGTTCGGGACGCTGCCGCACACGCTCGATCTGGCGTCGGTGGTGGAGCGGGCCCGGCCGGTGGCCTGATCCGGGCAGCCGAAGCGGAGGTGGTGCTGCGCCGACACGGCACCACCCCCGCCGCACTGGCCCGTTCGAGCCACTGAACGCCGCTCGGGACGGCGCCGCTCAAGTTTCGGACACGGCCGGGCTGTCCACCAGGGTTGCAAGGGGTTGCAACTTGCTGGTGACTGTGAGCGGACTGGGCGCGTCCGTCAGGGGGCAGACGGCACTATGAGACGGACAGTCAGAAGAGAGTCGGAAAGGACTCCGGGGGGCCCACGCCTATGGATGTCACGCAGCTCGCCGCCGGGGACACCACGCGTGCTGCCCGGGTGCTCAGCGAGGTCCGTTCCGCCCGGCTGTCCGGGCAGCCCGTGCCCGTGCCGCCGCGCCGGGTGATCGAGCAGTCCTGGGAGCGGATGCTGCGTAGCGGTGTCGATCCGGACCACGACTTCCGATCGGATCTGCTGTCCCGCGAGGAGGTGCAGCGGCGGCGCGAGACGTCGGTGCTGCGTCATGTGCTGCCGGTGCTGCGGGAGGGGCTGCTGGGGTTCGCGGACGTCGCGCACCACATCATGGTGGTCGCCGACGAGGAGGGCCGGGTGCTGTGGCGCGAGGGCAGCGCGCCGGTGCTGCGCAAGGCCGACGGGCTGGGCTTCGAACTCGGCGCGGACTGGCGTGAGGACGTCGTCGGCACGAACGGTCTGGGCACCCCGGCGGTGGTGCGCCGGCCCGTACAGGTCTTCGCCTCCGAGCACTTCGTGCGTTCCCAGGCCGGCTGGACCTGTGCCGGTGCTCCGCTGACGGATCCGCGGGACGGCCGGCTGCTCGGCGTGGTGGACGTGAGCGGTCCGCTGGAGACGATGCATCCGGCGACGCTCGCCTGGGTCGACTCGGTGGCGAAACTAGCCGAGGCCCGGCTGCGGGAGCGGCACCTGGAGTCGCTGGAGCGGCTGCGCGCGGTGGCGGCGCCGGTGCTGGCCCGGCTGGACGGGCGTGCCCTGGTCGTCGACCGGGACGGCTGGACCGCCGCGGTCAGCGGGATGCCGTACACGCGGCGCGTGGCCGTGCCCAAGTCCCTGACGCCGGGCCCGAGGTGGGTGCCGGTGCTCGGGCTGTGCTCGGTGGAGCCGCTGGCCGGGGGCTGGCTGCTGCGGTCGGCCGCCGACGAGCCGGCGGCGCGCGGGGCGGCCAGGATCGTGCTGGACCTGAGACAGGCCCGCGGCTGGACGGTGGCGGTCTCCGGCGGCGCGGGCTCCTGGACCCGTGAACTGAGTCCCCGGCACGCCGAGTTGCTGTATCTCCTCGCCGTTCACCGCACCGGCCGCAGCGCCTCGGACCTGGCCGGCGACGTGTTCGGCGACCCGGCCCGCACGGTGACGGTGCGTGCCGAGATGTCGCGGGTACGGCGCTACCTCGGCGCGTTCCTGGAACACCGGCCGTACCGCTTCGCCGAGGACGCCGAGGTCGAGGTGCTCCTCCCGGACGACCCGAACGGCCTGCTGCCGCACTCGACGGCACCGGCGGTGGGGAGGCTGCGCGGCTCCGCACCGGCCCCCTGAGGTTCACGGGACGTGCCGTCCGGCCGCCCCAGGGGTGCATCTTGCGCATATTTGCAAGGTCTTCGCCCCCCGCCCCGCCCACCTGCCGTAGCATCCTCTACGGGCCACCCCACCTGCTCCTCCGTCAACGTACGGACCACAAGGCGCAGTTGGCCCGCCTCGGGAGGACGTTATGAAGCATCGTGGCAGACACCGGCGGCGCAGGCGGGGCAGGGCGCTGCGTGGGGTCCTGGCCGGGACGGCGCTCGCGCTCACCGCCGCCGCCACCCTGATCAGCGCCTCGCAGGCCACGGTCGCCGACGCGCCCGGAGCCCTGAAGCCGATCGGCGCGTCCGCCGCGGCCGGGCGGCTGCCGCTGGCCGAGCACCGGGTGCCCGGGCGGTGGCTCGACCGTCTCACCTCTCTGATGGGCCGGCCCGTCGGTGCCGGCACGGTGCTGGGCAGCGCCGACCGCACGCTGCGGAACGCGGCCGACTGCCCGACCGCCGACAAGCACAGCCTGCCGGTCGAGCCGGCGGCCACGCGCGCGTACTGCTTCGACGGTGCCGACACCCGCGGCTGGCAGCCCGGCGCGGTCACCACCTCGGGCGACGCGGACGACGACGGCCGCTGGGGCCACAACCGCGTGATCCTCTCCGGCTGGACCCGCGGCGGCGCCGCGGGCGGCTCCCTGGACGGCCCGGCCCCCGAGCAGGGCCTGGCCAAGGTCGCCTTCGTCGACGCGAACGACCCCGACCGGCTCCGCTACACCTGGGCGCTGCTGGCCGTCCCGGTGGACGGCGGGCGGGACTACCGGGGGCTGGTCTCCCCGCTGTCGGGCATGGTCTGGTACCAGGACAAGCTGCTGGTGACGACGCGCGAGAGCGACCGGGACGCGTTGTACGTGTACGACATGGACCGCATCCAGCGCGCCACGGTCGACTCCGGCGCGGTCGGCCGGGTGCGGGGCGGCTGGTCGGCGTCCGGCTACCGGTACGTGCTGCCCGCGGTCGCCTCGTACGCCCTGCCCGGCGGGGACGACGTGCCGCACCCGGCCGCCGTCTCCCTCGACCGCAGCACCATCCCCGACAGCCTGGTGGCGAGCGAGTGGGTGCCCGCGGACGGCGACCGGCGCACCCGGTTGTGGCGCTACGCGCTGAGCCGGGACCCGGCCCGGTCCGGACTGCTCGCCACGGACTCCTCGGGACACGCGGACCCGGTGGAGGCGTACGAGACGAAGACGGCCGACGTGCGGGGCGTGCTGTCGTACCGCTCGGGCTGGTACCTCGACCGCGCGGCGGGCACGCCCGGCGGGCACGGGACGCTGTGGCGCCAGGACACGAAGGGCGCGCGGGCGACGGAGTGCGCGACGGACGAGACGCGCCACTGCTGGAGCGGCCGGTCGGGTTCCCTGTCCTACTGGGAGGAGACCGGTGAGCTCTGGTCCCAGTCGGGGCGGATGCTGTTCGCGCTGCCGCTGGCGTCGGTGGACCGGTCCCTGGGCCGATCGGCGGACCGTTAGGCCACGATCGACAGACCAGTGGGTCAGATGATTTTCTGGCCCGCATGACCACCATCGCCGTGACCACCTGGTCCCTGGAGCAGACCGCCCCGACCGACCTGCTGCCGGCCGCCGCGCCGGACGGGGACGTCCGGGTCGTCCGCTCCGAGGTGCCCTCGCCCGAGTTCAGCCGGTACCTGTACGCCTCGGTCGGCGGCGACATCCTCTGGACGGACCGGCTGAGCTGGTCGTACGCGCGGTGGCTCGAGCACCTTCAGCGGCCCGGCGTGGAGACGTGGGTGGCGTACGACCGGGGCACGCCCGCGGGCTATGTGGAGCTGGAGGCGCAGGACGACGCGGTCGTGGAGATCGTCTACTTCGGGCTGATCCCCGCTTTCCGCGGTCGGCGCATCGGCGGGCACCTGCTGTCGTACGGCACGGCCCGGGCCTGGGACCTCGCGGACCGCTGGGCGGGACTGACGCCGACGAAGCGGGTCTGGCTGCACACGTGCAGCAAGGACGGCGAGCACGCGATGGACAACTACCAGCGCCGCGGCTTCAAACTGTTCGACACCAAGGTCGAGGAGGAACCGGACGTGACCGCTCCGGGACCGTGGCCTGGGGCGTTCCCCGTCTGACCTGGTCGGACACCCCGGGGCGGCCCGATGTGACCAAGGACACTCACGTCTTGGATAGCGAGACACGAGTGTCCGAATCTTGGACGAAGCTGGACTGTGTCCAGATCGCCGTGACACGCTTCCGTCATGCCTGGAACTGGGATTGCCTTGGTGAGTCGACGCCACGTCGACCTCGGCCGCATGTCCAGCGCCATCTGTCCGGCGCGCTGAGAGCACTCACGCAGCGCCCGACATCCCCCTTTTTCGTCGCATTTCCCGCGCAATGACGCGCCCTCTGCCCATGCGCCCGCACGCGCAGGTCAGAGCCGCTTTCCCGCCTGTCCCGAAGGACGTATCAACCATGGCCGCCACCCCGCAGAAGCCTGCCGCCGCGACTCCCCGCCGCAAGGTGAGCCGTCACCGCGGTGAGGGTCAGTGGGCCGCGGGGCACCACACCCCGCTCAACGGCAACGAGCAGTTCAAGAAGGACGACGACGGTCTCAATGTGCGGACACGCATTGAGACGATCTACTCCAAGCGGGGCTTCGACTCGATCGACCCGAACGATCTGCGCGGCCGGATGCGCTGGTGGGGTCTGTACACCCAGCGCCGTCCCGGGATCGACGGCGGCAAGACGGCGGTCCTGGAGCCGGAGGAGCTGGACGACGAGTACTTCATGCTGCGCGTCCGCATCGACGGCGGGGCGCTGACCACCCGGCAGCTGAGGGTCATCGGCGAGATCTCGCAGGAGTTCGCGCGCGGCACCGCCGACATCACCGACCGGCAGAACGTGCAGTACCACTGGATCCGGATCGAGGACGTGCCCGAGATCTGGAACCGGCTGGAGGGCGTCGGCCTGTCCACGGTCACCGCCTGCGGCGACACCCCGCGCGTGATGATCGGCTCGCCCGTCGCCGGTATCGCCGAGGACGAGATCATCGACGGCACTGAGGCGCTGGAGGAGATGAAGCGCCGGGTGCTGAACAACAAGGCGTACTCGAACCTGCCGCGGAAGTTCAAGACGGCCATCTCCGGCTCGCCGGTGCTGGACGTCGTGCACGAGATCAACGACGTCGCGTTCGTCGGCGTCGTGCATCCCGAGCACGGCCCGGGCTTCGACGTGTGGGTCGGCGGCGGCCTGTCCACCAACCCCAAGCTGGGCGTGCGGCTGGGCGCCTGGGTGCCCAGCGACGAGGTCCCGGACGTCTACGAGGGCGTCATCTCGATCTTCCGTGACTACGGCTACCGCCGGCTGCGCACCCGGGCCCGCCTGAAGTTCCTCGTCGCCGACTGGGGCGCGGAGAAGTTCCGGCAGGTCCTCGAGGACGAGTACCTGAGGCGCAAGCTGGTCGACGGCCCCGCTCCCGAGCAGCCGGTCCAGCAGTGGCGCGACCACATCGGCGTGCACCGGCAGAAGGACGGCCGCTTCTACGTCGGCTTCGCCCCGCGCGTGGGACGCGTGGACGGCGCGACGCTCACGAAGATCGCCGACCTCGCGGAGGCCCACGGCTCGGGCCGGGTGCGCACCACCGTCGAGCAGAAGATGATCGTCCTCGATGTCGAGGAGGACAAGGTCGAGTCGCTCGTCGAGGGCCTGGAGGCGCTCGACCTGACCGCCCGGCCGTCCTCGTTCCGGCGCGGCACCATGGCCTGCACCGGCATCGAGTTCTGCAAGCTGGCCATCGTCGAGACCAAGCAGCGCGGCTCGCAGCTCATCGACGAGCTGGAGCGCCGTATGCCGGACTTCGACGAGCCGATCACCATCAACCTCAACGGCTGCCCGAACGCCTGCGCCCGTATCCAGGTGGCGGACATCGGTCTCAAGGGCCAGCTGGTCGTCAACGACCAGGGCGAGCAGGTCGAGGGCTACCAGGTGCACCTGGGCGGCGCGCTCGGCCTGGAGGCGGGCTTCGGCCGCAAGGTGCGCGGCCTGAAGGTCACCGCCGACGAGCTGCCCGACTACGTCGAGCGCGTCCTGAAGCGGTTCCAGGCGGAGCGCGAGGACGGCGAGCGGTTCGCCACCTGGGCGGCCCGGGCCAGCGAGGAGGCCCTGTCGTGAGCGAACGTGCGGCCCCCTTCTACTGCCCCTACTGCGGTGACGAGGACCTGCGTCCGCACGAGGAGGGCCACGGCGCGTGGGAATGCGCGGCGTGCAACCGAGCCTTTCAGCTGAAGTTCCTCGGGCTGCTGGCCCAGGGACTGAAGCGATCCGACACCGGAGGGGCGAAGATATGACCACGGTTCAGGAACAGCGCACGGCGGAGGAGCTCAAGGCCCTCGCCGAGCAGGCCGGCCGCGACCTGGAGGACGCCTCCGCGCTGGAGATCCTCCAGTGGGCGGCCGAGACGTTCGGCAAGCGCTTCTGCGTGACGTCCTCCATGGAGGACGCGGTCGTCGCCCACCTGGCCTCCCGGGCGATGCCCGGCGTCGATGTCGTCTTCCTCGACACCGGCTACCACTTCGAGGAGACCATCGGCACCCGTGACGCGGTCGACGCCGTGATGGACGTCAACGTCATCACGCTCACGCCGCGCCGGACGGTCGCCGAGCAGGACGCGGAGTTCGGCCCGAAGCTGCACGACCGCAACCCCGACCTGTGCTGCGCCATGCGCAAGGTGGAGCCTCTGGAGCGAGGCCTGAAGGACTACCAGGCCTGGGCGACCGGTCTGCGCCGCGACGAGTCCCCGACCCGGGCGAACACCCCGGTGGTCGGCTGGGACGACAAGCGCCAGAAGGTCAAGATCTCCCCGATCGCCCGCTGGACCCAGGACGACGTGGACGCCTACGTCACCGAACACGGCGTCCTGACGAACCCGCTGCTGATGGACGGCTACGCCTCCGTCGGCTGCGCCCCCTGCACCCGCCGGGTCCTTGAGGGCGAGGACGCGCGCGCCGGCCGCTGGGCGGGCCGCAGCAAGACCGAGTGCGGGCTGCACGGATGACGGCGCCTCGGATTCAGACGTCTCAGACCCAGACGACCCAGACGCCCCAGACTCAGACGATTCAGGAGACCGACGTGACGACCGGAGCCACCGTCTGGCTCACGGGTCTGCCGAGTGCCGGCAAGACCACCATCGCCTACGAGCTGGCCGGCCGGCTCCGCGCCGAGGGCCACCGCGTCGAGGTGCTCGACGGCGACGAGATCCGCGAGTTCATCTCGGCGGGCCTCGGCTTCAGCCGCGAG
The DNA here is from genome assembly GCF_044327915.1 of Streptomyces afghaniensis. Taxonomy (NCBI): domain Bacteria; kingdom Bacillati; phylum Actinomycetota; class Actinomycetes; order Kitasatosporales; family Streptomycetaceae; genus Streptomyces; species Streptomyces afghaniensis. The sequence goes on along the minus strand of NZ_JBIRGJ010000001.1, from coordinate 570,729 downwards.
GACCGGCACACCAACGTGCAGCGCATCGGCTTCGTCGCCGAACTGCTCGCCCGCAACGGCGTGCTCGCCCTCGTCCCGGTCATCGCGCCGTACCAGGACAGCCGCGAGGCGGTGCGCAAGCGGCACCAGACGAACGGCACCGCGTACGTGGAGATCCACGTGGCGACTCCGGTGGAGGTGTGCAGCGAGCGGGACGTGAAGGGCCTGTACGCCAAGCAGGCCGCGGGCGAGCTCAAGGGACTCACCGGGGTCGACGACCCGTACGAGGCACCCGAGTCGCCCGATCTGCGCATCGAGTCGCAGAACCAGACCGTGCAGGAGTCCGCCGCTTCCGTGTTCGCCCTGCTGACCGAAAGGGGACTGGCATGACGACCGTCGCCACCGTTTCCGAGGAGACCGGCAGCCCGTACGCGCTGTCGCACCTCGACGCCCTCGAGTCCGAGGCCGTGCACATCTTCCGCGAGGTGGCGGGCGAGTTCGAGCGGCCGGTGATCCTCTTCTCCGGCGGCAAGGACTCCATCGTCATGCTGCATCTGGCGCTGAAGGCCTTCCGGCCGGCGTCGGTGCCGTTCTCGCTGCTGCACGTGGACACCGGGCACAACTTCCCCGAGGTCCTCGACTACCGCGACCGCACGGTCGAGAAGCACGGGCTGCGGCTGCACGTCGCCTCCGTGCAGGACTACATCGACCGCGGTGTGCTCAAGGAGCGTCCGGACGGCACCCGCAACCCGCTGCAGACGCTGCCGCTGACCGAGAAGATCCAGGCGGAGAGGTTCGACGCCGTCTTCGGCGGCGGGCGCCGCGACGAGGAGAAGGCCCGGGCCAAGGAGCGGGTGTTCTCCCTGCGCGACGAGTTCTCGCAGTGGGACCCGCGCCGGCAGCGCCCGGAGCTGTGGAACCTCTACAACGGCCGGCACGCCCCCGGCGAGCACGTGCGTGTGTTCCCGCTGTCGAACTGGACCGAGCTGGACGTGTGGCAGTACATCGCCCGTGAGGGCATCGAACTGCCGCAGATCTACTACGCGCACGAGCGTGAGGTGTTCTCCCGCAGCGGCATGTGGCTGACCGCCGGCGAGTGGGGCGGGCCGAAGGACGGCGAGACCGTCGAGAAGCGCCTGGTGCGCTACCGGACCGTGGGTGACATGTCCTGCACCGGCGCGGTCGACTCCGACGCCGACACCATCGAGAAGGTGATCCTGGAGATCGCCGCCTCCCGGCTCACCGAACGCGGCGCCACCCGCGCCGACGACAAGATGTCCGAGGCCGCGATGGAAGACCGCAAGCGCGAGGGGTACTTCTAGAGATGAGCACCATCACCACCGAGGAACTCTCGGAGACCACCCTGCTGCGGTTCGCCACCGCAGGCTCCGTCGACGACGGCAAGTCCACCCTCGTCGGGCGGCTCCTGCACGACTCCAAGTCGGTCCTCACCGACCAGCTGGAGGCCGTCGAGCGCGTCTCCGCGAGCCGCGGCCAGGAGGTCCCGGACCTCGCGCTGCTGACCGACGGTCTGCGCGCGGAGCGCGAGCAGGGCATCACCATCGACGTGGCGTACCGCTACTTCGCCACGCCCCGGCGCCGGTTCATCCTGGCCGACACCCCGGGCCATGTGCAGTACACCCGCAACATGGTCACCGGCGCCTCCACCGCGGAGCTGACGGTGATCCTGGTCGACGCCCGCAACGGCGTCGTCGAGCAGACCCGCCGGCACGCGGCCATCGCCGCCCTGCTGCGCGTGCCGCACGTGGTCCTCGCCGTCAACAAGATGGACCTGGTCGGCTACGAGGAGAAGGTGTTCGCCGCCATCGCCGAGGAGTTCACGGCGTACGCGACCGAGCTGGGTGTCCCCGAGGTCACCGCGATCCCGATCTCCGCCCTCGTCGGCGACAACGTGGTGGACGCGTCCGCGAACATGGACTGGTACGGCGGCCCGACCGTGCTGGAGCACCTGGAGACGGTGCCGGTCGCGCACGACCTGAGCCACTGCCACGCCCGGCTGCCCGTGCAGTACGTGATCCGGCCGCAGAGCAGTGACCACCCCGACTACCGCGGCTACGCCGGTCAGATCGCGGCCGGTTCCTTCCACGTCGGCGAGCAGGTCACCGTGCTGCCGTCGGGCCGCTCCACGAAGATCTCCGGCATCGACCTGCTCGGTGAGCCGGTCGACGTCGCCTGGACCACCCAGTCGGTGACCCTCCTGCTGGAGGACGACATCGACATCTCGCGCGGCGACCTGATCGTGCCCAGCAAGGACGCGCCGCCGACCACCCAGGACATCGAGGCGACCGTCTGCCACGTCGCGGACGCCCCGCTGACCGTCGGCCACCGGGTGCTGCTCAAGCACGGCACCCGCACGGTCAAGGCGATCGTCAAGGACATCCCCTCCCGCCTCACGCTCGACGACCTGTCCCTGCACCCGCACCCGGGACAGCTCGTCGCCAACGACATCGGCCGGGTGAAGATCCGTACCGCCGAGCCGCTGCCGGTCGACTCCTACTCCGACTCGCGCCGCACCGGCTCGTTCATCCTGATCGACCCGAACGACGGCACCACCCTCACCGCGGGCATGGTCGGCGAGTCCTTCGCCGCCCCGGAGCCGGTCAAGGACGAGTCCGAGGACGACGGGTGGGACTTCTGACATGACCTCCCCCGACTTCTACTCCATGTTCGCCAAGGAGGGCGGCCGCGTCGGCAGCGGTGCTCTCGGCAGCGGGCAGGGCGGAGTGGCGCGATGTGTGTGCTGACGTACGCGCACTGCCTGCGCGCCCTCACCCCCCACCGCCGTAGACGAAAACCTGCCGACCTCCCGGCCACGACCTGAGAGACCGTGACCGCCGGGCCTCCGAGAGGAAACCCTCCCGTGCCTGCATCATCCGCTCTGCGCCGATCCTTCGCGGTACTGGCCGCGCTGCCCCTGCTCACGCTGGCCGCCTGCGGCTACGGCTCCCAGGCCAAGGACGACGGCACCGCCAAGGTCGCCGCCGGGGCGAAGAAGATCGACGGCCTCGACACCGTCAAGATCGGCTACTTCGGCAACCTCACCCACGGAACCGCGCTGGTGGGCATGCAGAAGGGCTTCTTCCAGAAGGCGCTCGGCGCCACCAAGGTCGATCCCGCGATCTTCAACGCCGGCCCGTCCGAGATCGAGGCCCTCAACTCCGGCTCCCTCGACATCGGCTGGATCGGCCCCTCCCCGGCCATCAACGGCTACGTCAAGTCCCAGGGCAAGAACCTGCGGATCATCGGCGGTTCGGCGTCCGGCGGTGTCAAGCTGGTCGTGAACCCGGACAAGATCAAGTCCCTGAAGGACGTGAAGGGCAAGCGGATCGCGACCCCGCAGCTCGGCAACACCCAGGACGTGGCGTTCCTCAACTGGGCCGCCGACCAGGGCTGGAAGATCGACCCGCAGAGCGGCAAGGGCGACGTCACCGTCGTCCGCAGTGACAACAAGGTCACCCCCGACGCCTACAAGTCCGGCTCGGTGGACGGTGCGTGGGTGCCGGAGCCGACCGCGTCGAAGCTGGTCGCCGAGGGCGGCAAGGTCCTCCTCGACGAGGCGTCGCTGTGGCCGGACAAGAAGTTCGTGATCACGAACATCATCGTGCGCCAGGAGTTCCTCAAGAAGCACCCGAAGGTCGTCGAGGCCGTGCTGAAGGCCTCGGTCCGGACCAACAAGTGGATCAACGCCAACCCGGACGCGGCGAAGGCTGCCGCCAACGAGCAGCTGGCCACGGACTCCGGCAAGGCCCTGCCGGCCGATGTGCTGGACCCGGCGTGGAAGTCGATCCGGTTCACCGACGACCCGCTGGCCTCCACCCTCAACACCGAGGCCGAGCACGCCGTGAAGGCGGGGCTCCTGCAGAAGCCCGACCTGAAGGGCATCTACGACCTCGCGCCGCTGAACAAGGTCCTCAAGGCCGAGGGCGAGCCCACGGTCGACGACGCCGGTCTCGGCGTCAAGTAAGCCCGCCCGAAGAGTCCCAGGAGGTGACGACCATGGCCACGACCCTCGCCAAGGCCGCCGACGGCACGGAGGCGGCCACCCACGCCGCCCGGATCGAGCACGTCTCGAAGTCGTTCGCGGGCCCCGCCGGGCAGCAGCTCGTCCTGGACGACATCACTCTCGATGTCGCGCCCGGCGAGTTCGTCACCCTCCTGGGGGCCTCGGGCTGCGGCAAGTCCACTCTGCTCAACCTCGTCGCCGGGCTGGACCGGCCCTCCGCCGGCGAGATCACCACGGACGGCCGCCCGGCTCTGATGTTCCAGGAACACGCCCTGTTCCCGTGGCTGACCGCCGGCAAGAACATCGAACTGGCCCTGAAGCTCAGCGGTGTGCCGAAGGCGGAGCGCCGCGAGCGGGCGGAGCGGCTGCTCGAACTCGTCCGGCTCAAGGGCGCGTACGGCAAGCGGGTGCACGAGCTGTCGGGCGGTATGCGCCAGCGCGTGGCGCTGGCCCGTGCGCTGGCCCAGGAGAGCAGGCTCCTGCTGATGGACGAGCCCTTCGCCGCCCTGGACGCCATCACGCGGGACGTGCTGCACGACGAGCTGACCCGTATCTGGCGCGAGACGCAGGTGTCCGTCCTGTTCGTCACCCACAACGTGCGCGAGGCCGTCCGCCTCGCCCAGCGCGTGGTGCTGCTGTCCTCACGCCCGGGCCGCATCGCCCGCGAGTGGACGGTGGACATCGAGCAGCCGCGCCGCATCGAGGACACCGCTGTGGCGGAGCTGTCCGTCGAGATCACCGAAGAACTGCGTGGGGAGATCCGCCGTCATGGCCAGCACTGACTCGACGACGACCGTCGACAAGGACGGCAACGATCTCGCCGGTCTCGAGGCGGGTCTCGACGCGCTGGAGACGCGGCAGACCAGCCGCAAGCCGTTCCGGCAGACCTTCACCGAGAAGATCCTGCCGCCCGTCCTCGCCGTCGCCCTCGTCCTGGCGGTCTGGCAGGCCCTGGTCTCCTTCAAGGTCGTCGACGACCCGACCAAGCTGCCCGCCCCCTCGGCGGTGTGGGACGTCGTCCACCAGGCCTGGCTCCAGGGCGAACTGCTCGGCTACATCTGGACCAGCGTCTCCCGGGGCCTGCTCGGCTTCTGCTTCGCCCTGGTCATCGGCACCCCGCTCGGCCTGCTGGTGGCCCGCGTGAAGTTCATCCGCGCGGCCATCGGCCCCATCCTGTCCGGCCTGCAGTCCCTGCCGTCGGTCGCCTGGGTCCCCCCGGCCGTCATCTGGCTGGGCCTGAACAACTCCATGATGTACGCCGTCATCCTGCTCGGCGCGGTCCCGTCCATCGCCAACGGCCTGGTCTCGGGCGTCGACCAGGTGCCCCCGCTGTTCCTGCGCGCGGGCCGCACCCTCGGCGCGACCGGTCTGAAGGGCACCTGGCACATCGTCCTCCCGGCCGCGCTGCCCGGCTACGTGGCGGGCCTGAAGCAGGGCTGGGCCTTCTCCTGGCGCTCCCTGATGGCGGCCGAGATCATCGCCTCCTTCCCCGACCTCGGCGTCGGCCTCGGACAGCTCCTGGAGAACGGCCGCAACGCCAGCGACATGGCCATGGTCTTCGAAGCCATCCTGCTCATCCTCATCGTCGGCATCGCCATCGACCTGCTGATCTTCAGCCCGCTGGAGCGGTGGGTGCTGCGCAGCCGCGGCCTGCTGGTGAAGTGACCGTGATCAACAAGCCCGTTCTCCTCGTCATCGCGCACGGCAGCCGCGACCCGCGGCACGCCGCGACCGTGCACGCCCTGGTGCGCCGGGTCCGCTCCCTGCGCCCCGACGTACGCGTGGAGACGGGCTTCCTGGACTTCAACGTGCCCTCGGTGCAGGGGGTCCTGGAGTCCCTGGCGGTCCAGGGCGTCCGTGACGTCGTGGCCCTCCCCCTCCTGCTGACCCGGGCGTTCCACGCGAAGGCGGACATCCCGGCGGTCCTCGCGGACGCACCCCCGCAGCTCCGTATCCGCCAGGCGGAGGTCCTGGGCCCGTCGCCCCTGCTGCTCTCCGCCCTGGAACGCCGCCTGCACGAGGCGGGCCTGTCCCCCGCCGACAAGCCCTCGACCGGGGTCGTGCTGGCCTCGGCAGGGTCCACCGACCCGGAGGCGATCGCAGTGATCGCAGAAATCGCGCGGGAGTGGCGGCACACCGGTTGGTGCGCCGTGCGGCCTGCGTTCGCCTCCGCATCCCTCCCCCGCACGGAGGACGCCGTCCGGGAACTCCGCGCCCTCGGCTGCGCCCGAGTGGCGGTCGCCCCCTACGTCCTCGCCCCCGGCTTCCTCCCGGACCGCATCGCGCGGGGCGCGGCGGAGGCGGACGTCCTGGCGGACGTACTGGGAGCGGCGCCGGAGGTGGCCCGGGTGGTGCTGGAGCGCTACGAGGCGGCTCGGGTGCCGGCGTTGGCTGCCGTGAGTGCCTGAGGTGGGACCGGCCATCAGGGCAGGGGCCCCGACGGGCCGTCACGCGGCGGTTTCCGGCTCCGGCTGGAGTGCGAAGGAGTAGGGGGCCCAGGGGCCGGTGACCTCGACGCGGAGGCCGGGGATGTTCTCGGCGGCCGCCTGTATGGCGGCGCGGAAGGCGGCGACGCGGTCGGCGGGGACGAGGTACGCGTCGTTGCCCACGTTGGTGCCGGGGGCCGGGCCCGCGAGGCTTCCGCGTTGCGGGGTGTGTGCGACGCGGTCGACGGCGAGGGCGCCGGCCGTCCGGGTGAGGTGTGCGGCGGCCTGTGCGACCGTACGCCAGGCTTCCTCGTTTCTGCGTTGCCTGCGGCGGCGGATCGACAGGTAGGCGCGGCCGGCACCGAGGCCGGTGGGCGTTTCCTGTGCGGCGCCGGAGTCCGGCTCGGGTGGTGTGATGTCGGGTGCGGCGTAGATCTTGACGCCGAGTTCGACGTGGCCGGTCAGGCGGTCCAGGAGGGACAGGAAGTACGCGCGGCGGGTGTCGAGGGCCTGCCGGGCGCTGTCCTCGTCGGGGTAGACGGTGGCCAGGCGCAGGGGCAGTACGGCGGTGCCGCTCGCGACGAGCGCGGCGACCACGGCGTGGTGGGAGCGGACCGTGGACTCCATCCAGTCCAGGTCGTCGAGGTGCGCCTTGAGGGGCGCCTCGTCGTAGTCGGCGGCCGGGACGTGGCCGACGGCGAAGGCCAGCCGGGAGGTGGGGTCGGCGGGCGCCACCAGGTGGATCGGGTCGCCGGCGACGCCGCGCACGGCCGTCACCGCCGCGGCGGCCTCGGCGCTGCGGCGCAGCACCGCGTAGACGTAGACGACGTTCCGGTCGGTCGGGTCGGTCATGGCTCCGGCCTCCTGTCGGCCGCCTTGAGGGCGGCGATCTCGGCGCGCAGTCGTTCGTTCTCGTCGGCCAGGGACCGCTCGGAGCGGGCGGCGCGGGAGGAGAGGGAGGGATCGTGTTCCCACCAGTCGATGCCCATCTCCTTCGCCTTGTCGACGGACGCGACGAGCAGGCGCAGCTTGATGGTGAGCAGTTCGATGTCGAGCAGGTTGATCCGGATGTCGCCGGCGATGACCACGCCCTTGTCGAGGACGCGTTCGAGGATGTCGGCGAGGTTGGCGCTCTGCGCGCCGGGCCCGTGGTCGTAGGGGGAGGGAAGGCGGGGCGGCCCGGTGAGTCCGCCTGTTGCCGGATGGGTCATGGTCGCGGGGCTCGTCTCCGGGCGGTGATCTCGTCGAGTCGGTCCAGCAGTTCGTCCTCGCGGCGGTCGTACTCGTCCTCGTCGACGCGTCCCTCCAGCAGGGCTCGTTCCAGGTCGACGAGGGCCTGCCGGACGGGGGCCGGGTCGTAGTACTGCGCCTCGGCGGCGGCCTGGAGCTGCTCGGCGGCCCAGAGGGTGGTGCGCAGGGGCGCGAGGGGGAGGGTGAGGATGCCGGTGAGCAGTCCCATGTCAGGCGGCGAAGCTGTACGGGGGCAGGGGGCCGCGCAGCCGGAAGTCGTAGGCGGCGCCGTAGTCCTGGGCCAGGCGCCGGCCGGCCGCGGTGAACTCCTCGGCGCGGGCGCGTTCGACGAGGAACGACACGTTGAGGAAGTCGTCCTTGGCCGGGTCCGCCACGACGCTGGATCTGGCGAGTCCGGACAGCCGTCCGACGATCTCCTCGGCCTGCCGCCGCTGCCGGGCGTCGACCTGCCGGGCGACCAGTTCGCCGAGGGCGATGCGGTCCGCGTGGCTGCCGGTGCCGTCGCGGGTGCGCTGGTTGAGCCGGCGGGCTTCCTCGGACGCGTCGAGCACCTCGCGCAGCAGGTCGTCCTGGTCGCGGGCGGCCTTGAGGTTGAACTCCGCGGTGCCGTGGAGTTCGCCGAGCCTTCGGGCGTAGTTCTGTCCCTGCTCCTCCAGGGCCGTCCTGACGGCGGTGTCGTCGGGGGCGAGCAGGCCGAACCGCATGGGCAGGACCGAGCCGTCGGCCATGAGCCGTTCCTGGAGTTCCTGGTGGGCGGCGAGGTCGCGCCGTTTGGGACGCAGGTCGGGGGGTGCGGCGCTGACCACGGCGGCGAGCGGGCCGTGGACGACCACGCGCGGGGGGTCGTCGGTCCCGCCGACGGTGCGCAGGCCGTCGAGCCGCAGGGGGTGGTCGGAGCGGGTGACGGCGTAGACGTAGACGCCGCTCACCGGTCTTCCTCCCTGCCGTCCTTGTCGTCGCGGTCGAAGATGTCGCCGATCGCGTCGATGGCGCCGCCGATCGCTCCGCTGGTCTTGCCCCGGGCGCCGCTCTCGACGAGGTTGCCGACGATGTCGGTGAGCTTGTCGGGGGCTTTGCGGCCGGATTCGAGGTCGAGGCGGTTGCAGGCCTCGGCGAACCGGAGGTAGGTGTCGACGCTCGCGATGACGATCCGTATGTCGATCTTCAGGATCTCGATGCCGACCAGGGAGACACGGACGAACACGTCGATCACGAGCCCGCGGTCCAGGATCAGTTCCAGGATGTCGAAGAGGCCGCCGGTCCCCGAGCCGCTGGAGGTGGTGGCGGGTTGCGTCCCGCCGGTGTGCGTCATGACGGTCACGGTGCGATTCCTCTCGCGAGACTCGTTCTCGTGCCGCCCGTAGGTACGGCGGTGGCGGCGGGCGTGTTCACGCAAACACGGAAAACGGGTCCCGCGGAGGGGCGCCGAGAGGAGCAGGAGGCGCGCTAGCGGCCTCGGTCGAGCTGGCCGCGGGCGTACCGGCGCACCCGCTCGTAGCCCAGGAGCCGGCCCTGCGGGTCGAGGGTGACCTGGTAGGTCGCCATGATGGTCATGGTGTCGGGGACCCGCTCCAGCTCCACGACCTCCACGTCGGCCGTCCAGCCCTCGGGCGTCGGCCGGACGGCGGTGACCGAGTCGGGGGCCGTGCCGAGCAGTTCGGCAAGCTGGGCCGCCGCGCCGCGCATGGCCTGGAGGGCCGTCGTCCGACCGGTTGGAGTGGCCTGGTCATCAGTGCTCGTCATGGTCCTACCGTGCCAAGGCCCCGGTTCCTACGGGGGTGATTCGGCCAAACGTCCGGTCACTCCTGCCGCTCGGTGAACGGCGTCGCCTGGTGGAAGTACAGCCGCCATCCGTCCTCGGTCCGCCGCCACAGCGAACTGCGGTGTGCGTGTCTGCCGTCGTACTCGGTGTCGAAGGTGAGGTGGACGAGATCGGGGGCCAGCCGTACGCCGTGCAGCGCGGAGGTGACGATGGGCGGCGGCGGCTCGGGGTCGGTGGTCTCGGCCAGGGCGGCCATGATGGCGGCCCGGCTCCAGTGCCGTCCGGAGGCGCCGAACTCGTGGAAGTCGGGGTGCAGCAGCGCCCCGACCCGTTCGGGCGAGCGGCGCACGTCCGGGTCGAGCAGCGCCAGCTCGCCCTCGACGGCGGCCTCGACGGCCGGGTCGTGGTCAGGCACCCGTCAGCTCCACCAGCTTGACGACGGTGTTCCAGTTGCGGGTCGTGGCGATGACGCCCTTGTTGATGCGCGGCTTCGAGAGGTGTTCGGCCAGTTTGGAGCGGCCCAGGCCGTTGGGGGCGTACAGGTACAGGGCGCGGTCTCCCAGGCGGAACTCCTCGGGCAGGTAGGCGGATTCGTCGATCTCCGCGAAGCGCTCGGGGGTCACGGGGGCGGAGAAGTAGGTGACGTGGAGCTGCTTGGGCTCCAGGTCGGCGGCCGGGAACGGGCAGGCGTCGGCGATCGCCTTCAGGTAGGCGTGGTCGCGCACGATCACGTCGACGCCGAAACCGAAGTGCTTCTCGACAGCGTGCCTGATCTCGACGGCGAGCGACTCCTCGTCACCGTGGCCGGAGGCGAACACGGCCTGGCCGCTCTGAAGGTACGTCCGCACATCCTCGTGGCCGAGGCCTGTCAGGAGTGTGCGCAGGTCCGCCATCGGGACCTTTCTGCTGCCGCCCACGTTGATGCCGCGCAACAGTGCCGCGTACGTCGTCGTCATCCGCTCACCATAAGGCCGGCCGTCGTGCCCCGTGGGGGTGGGCACGACGGCCGGTGGGCGGCTGCCCGAGCCCCGTAAATTACTCACCGGTCACCGCGGGGCACAACCTTCTGCTCAGGATCCACACACCCGAGGAGACCGGTATATCCCCCTTCGGGTCCCGATACGTGTAAGGGGCCACCGCCCGTCACCGTCCTCCCCAGTGGGGAGAGGGAGCGGGCCATGGGAACGAGGTCCGGTCCCGCGACTTCACCGGGCAGCACGACGTGGCGGCTTTATCCGGCCCATACCTTCGAAACGAAAGGGGGCGGCAGGGGGCCGGCCCCGCATCACAAGGGGGCAAGCCCGTCATGGGGAACGGAGAAGCACGGGTGCGGGGCCTGGCCGCCCGGGCCGGCGGCTGGAGCGCCCGGCACCGATGGGCTGCCGTCGGGATCTGGGTGCTGTTCGTCGTCCTGGCGATGGGGCTCGGTTCGGCGGCGGGCCGGGTCGACGTCAAGGACAGCGACCAGCTCAAGGGCGAGACGCACACCGCCGCGAAGATCATCGAGGACGCCGGCATCGACGAACCGGCCGGCGAGACCGTGCTGATACAGGCCAAGGGCTCCGGTCCGAAGGCCACCGACGCCGAGTTCCGGGACGCCGTCACGGCCGTGATCCGGGCCGTCGAGGGGACCGGCCGCGTCACCCACGTGACCTCGCCGTACGACACGAAGACCATCTCGGAGGACGGGCGCAGCGCGCTCGTGCAGTTCGACATGCGCGGCGAGCCGGACACCGCCGGTGAGCGGGTCGAGCCGGTGCTGAAGGCCGTCGAGGGCGTCCAGAAGGACCACGGGTCGCTGCGGATCGAGGAGATCGGCGGCGCCAGCATGATGAAGACGTTCGCCGACGCGTTCGGGGACGACTTCAAGAAGGCCGAGTACTCCGCGGTGCCGGTGGCGTTCGGCATTCTGCTCATCGCCTTCGGCGCGCTGGTGGCGGCGCTGCTGCCGGTGGCGCTGGCGCTCACCGCGATCATGGCGACGATGGGCCTGATGGGGGTGATCAGCCATGCGGTGCCGATGACGGACGCCGCGAACTCCGTGATGCTGCTCGTCGGTCTGGCCGTCGGTGTCGACTACTGCCTGTTCTACCTGCGCCGTGAGCGGGAGGAGCGCGCAGCGGGCCGGGACGCGCAGACGGCGCTGCGGATCGCCGCCGCGACCAGTGGCCGCGCGATCGTGGTCTCCGGTGTCACGGTGTGCGTGGCCATGGCGGGCATGCTGTTCACCGGGCTGGCCGAGTTCGAGGCGATGGGTCTGGCCTCGCTGATCGTGGTGGCCGTGGCCATGGTGGGGTCCGTGACCGTGCTGCCCGCGCTGCTGTCGCTGCTGGGCGAGCGCGTGGAGAAGGGCCGTATCCCGTTCCTGCGCCGGCGCGGGCAGGGCGGCAACGGGGAGAGCCGGTTCTGGACGGCCGTGCTGCGGCGGGTGCTCGCCAAGCCGGTCGTGTCCGTCGCGGTGGCGACCGGAGCGCTGCTCGCCATCGCGGCTCCCGCGGTCGGCATGAAGACCCAGAACCTCACGCTGGATCAGGAGTTCGGCGACTCGCTGCCGATCGTGCAGACGTACAACCGGCTCAACGAGGCCTTCCCGGGCGGCTCGGATCCGGCCCAGGTGATCGTCAAGGCGGACGACATCAACGCGCCCGAGGTGCGGTCGGCGCTGGCCGGCTTCCGTGAGCGGGCGGTCAGTTCGGGGGCCTCGCGCGGCCCGGTGGAGATCGAGCTGCACGACGCGCAGAACCTCGCTGTCGTCTCCGTCCCGCTGGTGGGCGGCTCCGACCTCGACAAGGCGGGCGCGAGCCTGGACAAGCTGCGCGACGACGTGCGGCCCGCCACGCTGGGCAAGGTCGACGGCGTCGAGGCCCCGATCACCGGGCAGGTCGCGGGTTCGAAGGACTTCAACGACCAGTTGGCGGGAGCCGTCGTCCCGGTCTTCGCGTTCGTCGTGGTCTTCGCCTTCGCGCTGATGCTGCTGTCCTTCCGCTCGCTGACCGTCGCGCTGACGTCGATCGTGCTGAACCTGCTGTCGGTGGGCGCGGCCTACGGCATCCTCGTCGCGGTCTTCCAGCACGGCTGGGGTGCCTCGCTGGTGGGGGCGGAGGGTGTCGGCGCGATCATCACCTGGCTGCCGTTGTTCCTCTTCGTGATCCTGTTCGGCCTGTCGATGGACTACCACGTGTTCGTGGTCTCCCGGATCCGCGAGGCGCGGCTGCGGGGTCTGGCGACGAAGGACGCGATCCGGCACGGCGTGGTCACCACGGCCGGGGTCGTCACCAGTGCCGCGGTGATCATGGTCGCCGTGTTCGCGATCTTCGGGACGCTGTCCATGCAGTCCATGAAGCAGATGGGCGTCGGCCTCGCGGCAGCGGTGCTCATCGACGCGACGATCATCCGGGGCGTGCTGCTGCCGGCGGTGATGGCGCTGCTCGGGGAGCGCAACTGGTACCTGCCCAAGTGGCTGCACCGGCTGCCCGACCTCACGCACGACGAGACGCCGCAGGCGGTCGCGGGACCGACGGCACGGGACGACGAGGGCGAGCCCGTCAAGGTCTGATCGCTCCCCGTCGCTGTGCGCAGGGCCCGTCGGTTCCGGGGGAACCGGCGGGCCCTCTCAGCCGGTGAGCCGCCGCACGTACAGTACGTCCTCGTCGCAGCGCATAAGGGACAGGCGGCGCGCATGGACGCCGCTCTCGACCACGCCCGCATCAACCTCACCCGCCAGGCCGTCACGGTGTGACGGACCGGCGGGCGACGGCCGCCCCGACTACGCCTGGCGCGTGGGCAGTTCGGCCTCGATGAGGTCGACCGCGCGCCGGGTGCCGCCCTCCTGGGCCAACTCCGCCTGGATCTCCTTCAGGCGGCGGGCGACCTCCGGGTCGCCTACGAGGGCGAGGGCCGCCTCGCGCAGGGCCTCGGCAGTCGCCTCCTCCGCCGGGAGGTACCGGGCGACACCGAGGCCCTGGAGCATCTCCGCGTTGCCGAACTGGTCCACGGCCTGCGGTACGGCGATCATCGGCGTGGCCGTGGCCAGGCCCTCCTGGCTGCCGCCCGCCCCGGCGTGTGTGACGAACAGGTCGGCCTGCTTCAGGATCGCCAACTGCGGCACCCAGGAGCACACTTCGACGTTCGCGGGGACCTCGCCGAGCTCGGCGGGGTCGACGTGCTTGCCGATCTGGAGCACCAGGTGCCAGCCGGGCAGGTCAGCGAACGCCCTGACGCACTCGCGGTAGAACCCGGGCTGCTTGGTGAAGGCGGAGCCGAGCGAGACGAGCGCGACCTTCTCGGCCCCCGCCGGGCGCTGCCAGTCGCCCTCGGCGGTGCGGTCGCCCTGGCAGGCTCCGACGAAGGTGTGCACGGTCTCGTCGACCCGGTCCGCGTTCGGCTGAAGGGCCTTGGGGATCAGGACGATCGAGCGGTCGGGACGGCCCCCGAAGGCATCGGGGTGCCGTGTGATCCCGTTCTCCTCCAGCCAGGCGTGGAAACGGGCGTAGTAGGCACGGCCGCGCTCGGTCCTCTTGGGCTCCTCCCACATGGGCTCGGCGACCTCCTCCTCATATCCCTCCCAGGCGACCATGGCCGGTGACAGGGAGATCGCGGGCACGCCCCAGCGGTGGGCCAGGACGCGGGCCGGGTAGGAGGCGATGTCGTACAGCACGAGGTCCGGCTCGTCGCCCTCGTACGCCTCGATCAGCTGCGGGAGGGCCTGGATCGCGTCGTCGAGGAACGGCTCCACGTTGTCCAGCAGTGTGCTCCCCCAGGCCTCCGGGTCGTCGTCGGGCGAGGGCAGCGTCGAGTTCCACGGCTTCACCTCGGCACCGGTGTCCGCGACCTTCTCCGCGAAGGCCGGCGGGATCGCGTAGGTCACGCGGTGGCCACGCGCCACGAGCTCGCGGATCACCTCCAGACTCGGATTCACGTGGCCGTGGGCGGCGATGGAGAACATGGCGATATGAGCGCGACTGGTCATGCGCCCGACCGTATGCGAGACGAGACGTCTCGTGCAACCATTTTGGGTTCAGCGGGTCAGCTCCTCGTGCAGCCGCAGCCACCGCTCCGGCGCCACCTCGCCCACCAGCACGCCCGGGTCCAGGCGCGCCGCCCGGAACGCCGCGTCCACCCGCCGCCTCGGATGGGCCTGCCGCAGCGACGCGCGCAGTGAACCGCCGGCTCCGGAGAAGCCCAGCTCCACAAGACCGAGCCAGCTCCGGTACCCGGCGGCGTCGAGCAGCGGAGTCTCACGCCGCTCGACGCGCAGCACCCCGGCGTCCACACGCGGCACGGGCCGGAAACTGCGCCTGCCGACGCGGCCCAGCAGCCGCCACTCGTAGCGGGGCCAGGTCCGCACCGTCAGCAGCGTCCACCTGCCGTAGTCGCCGGTGCGCTTACGGGCGTACTCCAGCTGGGTGAGCAGCGTGGCGTCGGTGAGGGCGGGAGCGCGCAGGCACCAGTCGACGACGGCCGCGGTGCGGGAGAAGGGCACGTTCCCGGCGACAGAGAAGGGCGTGCGCGGCGGGTGTGCGGCCAGGAAGTCCGCGCCGACGACCCGCACCTGCGGGGTGCCGGAGAAACGGCCGCGCAGGACGGACACGAGCCTCGGGTCGATCTCGTACGCGCGCAGCTCCCGGCAGCGTCGCGCCAGCGGTGCGGTCAACGCGCCTTTGCCCGCGCCGACTTCGAGCAGCAGCGGGACCGGCCGGGCCCGCGGGGCGGCGAGCCGGGCGAAGCGTTCGGCGGTGGCGCGGTCGGCGAGGAAGTTCTGCGAGAGCGCGCGGGAAACAGCGGTGGGGCGGGCCATGGCCTGCGGTCCTTGTCTTCCGTGAGGGGTGTGAGGGCAGCCGAAGGCCCCGACCGGAAGACAGCGGGAGAGCGGAGAGGTGAGACGCCGGGCTCAGAGGCTCAGCGGGCGTGGCTCCCCGGGCCGGTCAGGGCTCCGGGGCCGCTGCGCACGCGTGCGGCGTGCGGGCAGCCCCGGCCGTGACCGGAGACGTAGATCGCGTTGATTCCCACGGGCAACACGCTAGGCGCCGCACGTGACGACGCTCAACGGGATTTCGCCGGGCTTCAGCGCTGGTAGCGCGCCAGCACCAGGTTGCCGTCATCCTCCAGGCGTTTGCGCAGCTCACGGATGCCGATGGCGCCGCTGTAGTACTCCTGGAGGGCCGGGGTCGCCACCTTGTCCTTCCACTCGGGGTAGCCCCGTACGGTCTGTGCGGGCGCCGGGCGCAGGTGGGCGGCGAGCGCGGTGCCCGTGGCCCAGCCGTGCTCGGGTGTGCGCAGGGCCGGGTCGTGCAGCGCCCGGGTGCCGGTCGGCAGCATCCAGTCGCCGAGGGCGAGGCGGACCATGTTCCGCGGCCGCAGCAGGAAGTCGATGAAGGCGGCTGCCTCCTTCTTGTGCGGGGAGTCCTCGGCGACGGACAGCGTCTGCGGGCTGACGCCCTGGGTGAGTCCCCCGGCGCCGGCCGGGGCGGGCAGCACCTGCCAGGCGAAGTCCTTCGGCGCCTGCTGCACGATCTGCTGGCGGTAGGAGAAGCCGAGCGGGACCATCGCGTATCTGCCGCCGAAGAAGCCGGGCAGGGTGTCGGAGCCGCCGCTGCCCAGGGTCGTGGGCGAGGCACTGCGGTCGGGGCCGGCCTGGGCGTGGATGGTGCGCGGCACCACCTGGTCGGCCGCCTCGAACCGGACCGTCACCCTGCCGTCGGCCCCGCGGTGGAAGAGCTGTCCGCCCGTCGACAGGGAGAGGTTGAGCGTGGCGGAGACCGGTTCCTTCAGGGGCCAGGCCACGCCGTACTTCCCCCGGCCGCTGAGCCGTTCGGTGATGCGGCGGAACTCGGCCCAGCTCCACGGCTTTTCGGTGGTCGGGATCCGTACGCCGGACCGCTCGAGCCACTTGGCGTTGGCGATCAGCACGCGTGGTTCCTGGAGGAACGGCACGCCGTAGATGCCGTCCCCGAAGGTGGTGGTCTGCCAACTGCGCCGCGGGATGTCCGACTTCAGCCGGGCGGGCAGCAGATCGGTGAGGTCGGCGAGGTAGCCGCCGTAGGCGAAGTCGGCGAGGTCGTCGGAGGCGTCGTGGATGATGTCGGGTGCCTCGCCGCCCTCGAAGGCGGTCAGGAGCTGGTCGTGGACGCTGTCCCAGCTGCCCTGGACGTACTCGACCCGGACGCCCGGGTGGGTGGCGTTCCACTCCCTCACCAGTTCCTTGTTGGCCTCGACCGACTCCTCCTGCCAGGCCAGGGACTGGAAGCGCAGGGTGATCCGGCCGTCGTCGCGGGTGCCGCCGGAGGAGCACCCGGCGAGGAGCAGCAGCAGGATCAGGACCAGGGCCGGCAGGCGTGCGCGCATCAGCTCTTCACCGCCCCGGTGAGCATGCCGCCCGTGATCCGGCGCTGGATGATCGCGAAGACGACCAGCGAGGGCAGCGTCGCGAGGAACGCCGCCGCCGCGAGCGGGCCGAGGTCGGCGACGCCCTCGGCGCCGATGAAGTGGGTGAGCACCACCGGAAGGGTCTGTTTCTCCGGTGTCTTGAGCAGCACGAGCGCGAAGAAGAACTCGTTCCACGCGGTGATGAACGCGAACAGCGCGGTCGCCACGATGCCCGGCGCGAGCAGGGGCGCCGTCACCGACACCAGCGTGCGCACCCGGCCCGCTCCGTCGACCGCGGCGGCTTCCTCCAGCTCGGGCGGTACGGCCCGTACGTACCCGGCGAGCATCCACAAGGCGAACGGCAGCGCCCACACCACGTACACCAGCACCAGCCCCGGCACGGAGTTGATCAGGCGGAGGTTCTTCAGGACGAGGAACAGCGGGATGATCAGCAGCACGAACGGGAACGCCTGGCTGACCACCACCCAGCCCGTCACCGCCTTCGCGAGCCGGGTGCGGCGCCGGGCCATGACATAGGCCATCGGTGTCGCGATCAGCACGGCGATCAGCGCCGCCGCGAGCGCCGCGAGCAGGGAGTTGAGGGCGGCGTGCAGCAGCGGCTGTTCGTCGAAGGCCTGCCGGAAGTTGGCGAGGGTGGGGTTCTCGGGGATCCAGGTCGGGTGCAGGCTGCCCAGCTCGCGCGGCGGTTTGAACGCGGTGGAGACCAGCCAGAGGAACGGGAAGGCCAGGAAGACGAGGTAGGCGAGCAGCGCGGTGTACTGGCCGACGCGGGCCGGTGTGCTGGTTCTCATGCGTCGTCACCTCCCCTGAGGCGGCCGGCGAGGAAGACGGCCAGGGCGATCGAGATCACGGCCACCATCACGCAGCCCATCGCCGCCGCGTAGCCGAACTGCCCGTAGCGGAAGGCCTCTTCGTACGCGAAGAGCATGGGCAGGCGGGTCCGGCCGCCGGGGCCGCCGCTGGTGAGGACGTAGACCAGGGCGAAGGAGTTGAAGTTCCAGATGAGGTTGAGTGCGGTGATGGCCAGGGCGATGGGTCTGAGGGCGGGCCAGGTGACCGTGCGGAAGCGGCGCCAGGCGCCCGCGCCGTCGACCGCCGCCGCCTCGTGGAGTTCGCGCGGGGTGTTCTGGAGTCCGGCGAGCAGCGCGACCGTCGTCTGCGGCATGCCCGCCCAGACGCCGACGACGATCACGGCGGGCAGCGCGGTGGCCGGCCCGCTCAGCCAGTCGCGGCCGCCGCCCAGGCCGAGGTCGCGCAGGGTCTCGTTGAGGATGCCCGCGTCCGGGTTGTAGACGAGCCGCCACATGATGCCGACGACGACCTCGGGCATGGCCCAGGGGATGATCGCGAGGGCCCTGGCCAGCCAGCGCAGCCGCAGGTCCTGGTTGAGCAGCAGGGCGAGGCCCAGCGCGAGCAGGAACTGCACCGCGGTCACCCCGACCGCCCACACCAGCCCGATCCGGAACGACTCCCAGAACAGCGTGTCCTGCAGCAAGTCCCGGAAGTTGAGGCCGCCGATCCACTGGGTCGGCTCGGTACGGCCCGACTGGGCGTCGGTGAAGGCCAGCAGGATCCCGTACAGCAGCGGTCCGACGCTGAGGACGAGGATGGGGAGCAGGGCGGGCAGCACCAGGAACCAGGCGCCGTGGTCCACGGCCCGCCGGGGCCGGGCCCCGCCGGGCTGGTGTCCGGCCGGTCCCCTCGGTGGCGAAGGGGAAGAAGCCTCGGTCACCGATGTCACGGAATCAGCCCCTTTGACGGCTCGGCCGGCCACGTCATGGTCGTGAAGGCGTTCTGCCTCGTCAAGGCACCGCGCACGCCGCCCGACCTGTGCCGATGCGACACTGACCGGCGGATGGCCGGAACCCGACGGCACACGACGCGGACGACGGCGGAAAACGTGACGACGGAGGCGGACGATGGACGAGGCACGGGCTCGGGACGTACTGGCCGCGGCGGGCGTGCTGCCCGGTGCGGCCCGCGACGCGCGGCTGCTCGCGCTGGGCGAGAACGCGGTCTTCGCCGCCGGTGACCGGGTCGTCAAGGTGGGCCGCGACGTGGAACTCCTCGACCGGGCGCGGCGCGAACTGGACATCGCGCTGTGGCTCGCCGAGGCGGGTGTGCCGGCGGTCCGGGCCGCCGAGCCCGAGCCCCTGCTGGTCGACGGGCACCCGGTGACGGTCTGGCACCGGCTGCCCGAAGCGGTACGGCCCGCCGAGCCGCGGGATTTGGCCGAACTGCTACGGGTCGTGCACGCCCTGCCCGCTCCCTCCTTCGATCTGCCGCCCCGCGATCTGCTGGGCGGTGTGGAGCGCTGGCTGCGGCTGGCGGGGGACGCGATCGATCCGGCGGACGCGGCGTATCTGCGGGAGCGGCGGGACGGGTTCGCCGCCGAGGCTGCGGCACTGGCGCCTCATCTGCCGCCGGGGCCGATCCATGGGGACGCGCTGCCGCGCAATGTGCATGTCGGACCTGATGGACCGGTGCTGGTCGATCTGGAGACCGTGTCGGTGGATCTGCGGGAGCACGATCTGGTGGTGATGGTGCTTTCGCATGACCGCTACGGGCTCCCGGACGACGCGTACGCGTCGTTCACCGCGACATACGGCTGGGATGTACGCGCATGGGAGGGATGCCCGGTCCTGCGCGGTGCCCGGGAGACGGCCAGTTGTGCGTGGGTGGCTCAGCACGCGCCGAGTAATCCGAAGGCGCTGGCGGAGTTTCGGCGGCGGGTGGCTTCACTGCGGGAGGGGGACGAGACGGTGCGGTGGTATCCGTTCTGAGCGCCTGTGGTGCGAGGGCTACCCGCCGCTGTCCTGGATGCTTCGGGCGGCTCGGCGTAGTTCGGCGAGGACTGTGCGGACCGCTGTGCGGGCCGTGCGCTCGGGGCGGTACAGGGCGTCGATGTGGCGTCGGGCCTGCGCTCCGCTGAGAGGCCGGAGCACGAGCGCCGGATGCGGGCGCGTGGTCCAGCGTGGCATCAGGGCGATACCGCCCCCGGCGGCGACGACCTCGGCGACCACCGAGAACTCGTTGATGCGATGGGCGAGATGGAGCCTGCGGCCCGCCGCGGCGGCGATGGCCTCTATCGTCGCCAGGACGGGGAACCCCTCGTGCACGGTGATCCACGGCTCGTCGGCCACGTCGCGCGGGGTGACGCGGCGCTTGGTGGCCAGAGGGTGGCCGGCGGGCATGGCCACGTCCAGCGGCTCGCGCAGCAGCGTCGTCGTGGCCACCGTGTCCGGCCACGGCGGGGCGTGGTCCAGGCGGTGGGCCAGGACCACGTCGTACTCCCGGGTGAGCCGGGGGAAGTCCTCCTGCGGTACGTCCTCGTCGGCCAGTCTCGGCACCGGCTTGCCCGCACCGGCCAGCGCGCGCAGCAACGGCGGGAAGAACGCAGCGCCCGCGCTGTGGAACGCCGCCACCGACACCTCGCCGTCGGGCGCCCCCGCGAACTCCTCGACGGTGTGCCGCGCGCGGGCCAGCGCCGTCTCCACTTCCACGGCCGCGCCCGCCAGCGCCTGCCCGGCGTCGGTGAGCACCAGCCGTCGCCCCTGACGCTCGGTGAGCGGCACCGGGATCGCGCGCTGAAGCAGCCGCAACTGCTGGGAGATCGCCGACGGCGTCACCAGCAGCGCCTCGGCGACCGCCGTGACGCTGCCCAGTTCGCCGAGCTCCCGCAGGATCCGCAGCTGACGTTCGTCCATCGCCTCAGTGTAGGGACGATGCAGTACTGCTAAATGATCGTTTTAGAGACTGGTACTGGGCTTCATGGATGTCTCCGGTGCACCGTAGGCGCGTGTCCGACGTCCGCCGTACCGATGCGGTACTCCTCCTTGTCGCGCTCGTCTGGGGATCCAGTTATCTGTCCGCCCAGACGGCCACTGCCGCGCTCCCCGTCCTGCTGGTGCTGTTCGCCCGCTACGCCCTCTCCGCACTCGCCTGCCTCGGCGTCGTCGCCGCCCGACGGCGCGGGTCGCGCCGGTGGACGCGTGACGAGCTGCGGGCCGGGGTGCCCCTGGGGCTGACCCAGGCCGCGGTCCTGATCGTGGAGACCTACGGCGTCGCACACACCAGCGCCGCCAACGCCGGGCTCATCATCAGTCTGACCATCGTCCTCACCCCGCTCCTCGACCGTGGCGGACGCCGCGGCTCGCTGCCCTTCTCCTTCTTCGCCGCGACCGGCGTGTGCGTCCTGGCCGTCGGGCTGCTGATGTCCGGCAACGGCTTCCACGCGCCGCGCCTCGGCGATCTGCTGATGCTCGGCGCCGCGCTGATCCGGGCCGTGCATGTCGCGCTGGTCGGCCGCTTCACCACCGGGCGGGCGATCCGGCCCCTGCATCTGACGACGGTGCAGACCCTCGTCGGCACGGCCCTGTTCCTGCCGGTCGCGGCGCCCGACCTGGCGACGCTGGTCCGCGCGGACCCGGCCACCTGGGCCCAGCTGGTCTATCTCGCCCTGTTCTGCAGTGTGTTCGCCTTCCTGGCCCAGACCTGGGCCGTGCAGCGCACCTCCGCCAGCCGGGCCAGCCTGTTGCTGGGCACCGAGCCGGTCTGGGCCGTCGCGGTGGGCATCGCCCTCGGCGGCGAACACCTCACGCCCCTCACCGGCCTCGGGGCGGCCCTGATGGTGGCCGGTACGTACTGGGGCCAGGCGGTGGAACGCGCGCACCGAAGCACCCCCGGGCCCCTGCCTCCCCCGTCCCGCCCTCTCGACAAGGACTCCGCATGCCCGACCCCACTCACCACACCCCCAGTCGGCACGACACCGGCCGGCACGACACCTACCACCACCTGATCTCCCTGCTCGACTCCGCGTCCGTCGACTACCGCCTCATCGACCACGAGCCCGAAGGCGCCACCGAAGCCGTCTGCGCGTTGCGCGGGCATCCGGCCTCCGAGGCCGCGAAATGCATCGTGCTGCGGGTCAAGGTGGACCGCCGCACCACACGCCACGTCCTCGCGGTCGTCCCCGGGGACCGGCGCGTGGACCTGGCTGCCGTCAAGGCCCTGTTCGCGGCCCGCTATGCCGGCTTCAGCGACCCCGAAACCGCCGAACGCCTGGCCCGCGCCGCCCCCGGCACGGTCCTGCCGTTCAGCTTCGATCCCGGTCTCGAACTGGTCGCCGACCCGGACGTCGTGGCCCGGCCGAGGCTGTACTTCAACGCGGCCCGGCTCGACCGCTCGCTCCTCATCTCGGGCGCCGACTACGAGCGACTGGCCAAGCCCCGCGTCGAACGCATCGCGGCGCCCGCACCGGGGTGACGCAGAGAGCGCCGGGACTTGGGACGGTGGGCGTGGCTCACGCGTCCGCCGGCTCCCTCAACGGCCATGCCCCGTCCACCAGGGCCGTCGCATCGCCCTTGCCGCGCAGGAAGTTCTGGAAGTCCGCCGCCCACTCCGCGTACCACTCGATCTGGCGGCGGTGGAGGTCCGCCGGGCCGAGAGACGCGATCTTGGGGTGGCGGGCGGCTATCGCACCGGCCAGGCGGGCCGCCGCGAGGGCGTCGGCCATGGCGTCGTGGGCGGAGTCGAGGACGACGCCGTACTCGGCGCAGACCGCTTCGAGGTTGCGTTTGCCCCGGCGGTAGCGGTCGACCCAGCGGTCGATGGTGTACGGGTCGATGACCGGGGCGGGGTCCACGCCGCCCAGGCGGTCGCGCAGGGACGGCAGTCCGTAGCGGCGCAGCTCGGCGGAGAGCAGGGACAGGTCGAAGGCCGCGTTGTAGGCGACGACCGGCACGCCCGTCTTCCAGTAGGAGGTGAGGACGTCGGCGAGGGCGTCCGCCACCTGGTCGGCCGGTCTGCCTTCGGCCGCCGCGCGCTCGCTGCTGATGCCGTGGACCGCCACCGCGTCCTCGGGGATCGGCACCCCCGGGTCGGCCAGCCACTCCCGGCGCCCCATCGGCTCCCCGGCCCTGACCTCGATCACGGCTCCCGTGACGATGCGCGCCTCGCGCGGATCCGTGCCCGTCGTCTCCAGGTCGAAGCCGATCAGCAGCTCCCGGTGCCAGCCCATGGGCGGCCCCCCTTCTATGGTGCGTTCCCCCAGTGGTCTCCACCTTCCCATGCACCACTGACAATCAGAGGGCCGCATTCCGCTTGGGCGCCGAACCACACGACCAGGAGGGACGGTTCACGACACCGGTCGCGAATCCGCCCACATCACCTCGAACTCCTCGCGATAGGTGGGGAAGAGGCCGCTTTCGTCGATCTCGCCCGACTTGACCACCTTGCCGCTGTTGCGCAGCACGAACACCGGCGCTTCCATCCCCCGGGTCCGGCGCAGGTAGTTCTGCACGACCGCGATGCCGTCCGCACCGTCGCCGTCGACCAGATAGGCCGTGAAGCGGGGTGTTTCGTCGAAGACCTGGATCTCGAAGGCCCCGGGATCGCGCAGCCGGGCGCGCACCCGGCGCATGTGCAGAATGTTCATCTCGACGGCCCGGCTGAGCTCGCCGCGCTTGATGCCCAGTTCGCGCTCGCGCCGCTTGACCGCGCTGGAGGCCGGGTTGAGGAACAGCAGCCGCACCCGGCAGCCGGACTCGGCCAGCCGGACCAGGCGACGGCCGGAGAAGTTCTGCACGAGCAGGTTGAGGCCTATGCCGATGGCGTCGAGCCGGCGGGCGCCGCCGAAGATGTCCTCGGCCGGGAACTGGCGCATCAGCCGCACCCGGTCCGGGTGGACGGCGACCACGTCGGCGTACCGGTCGCCGACCAGGTCCTCGACGGCGTCGATGGGCAGCCGGCGCGCGGAGGGCACGTCACCGCCCGTGCCGAGCATCTCCAGCAGCCGGGCGGAGGCGCGCTCGGCCTGGTTCAGGACGGCCTCGGACAGGGCCCGGTTGCGGGAGACGACGTTCCGGGTGACCTCCAGCTCGTCCAGGGCGAGCTCGACGTCCCGGCGGTCGTCGAAGTAGGGCTCGAAGCAGGGCCAGTGCTGCACCATCAGCTCGCGCAGCTGCGGCAGGGTGAGGAAGGACAGGACGTTGTCGTCGGCCGGGTCGAGCAGATAGCCCTTGCGGCGGCTGACCTCGCGCACGGCGACCGCGCGCTGCACCCACTCCTGCCCGGCGGGTCCGGCGGCGGCCACGACCCAGTCCTCGCCGTGGACGGGTTCGTACACGGGGCGCAGTACCGCGGCGACCACCGCGCGCAGCCGCTGCTCGACGAGGTTCAGCCAGATGTAGGCCCGGCCGGCCCGCTGGGCGCGGGTGCGCACCTCGCGCCAGGCGTCGGCGTCCCAGTCCAGCTCCGGGCCGATCGAGCCCGTCGCGTCCATCGGCCGTGCCAGGGACACGGCACCGGTCGGGACGTCTGTGGAGGTCCCCTCGTGACCCTCGTCACCAGGGGGCAGCTCCAGCCCTCCCGAGCCCACCCGCGCACCGCCTTCCGCTCCCCCGAGCACTCCCGAGGGGCCTGGCGTCACATTCCCGTCTGCTCCGCGGCGTCCGGCCCCACCCAACGATCAAGGAAGGGTACTCCGGGAGCGGTCGGCGGTGCAGCCGGATGGGCAGGGTAGTTCTTCTCCCGGGCGGGCTGCCCCGCCCGGGTCCCCGTGACATATCTTCCCTCTACTCCCTCAAGAGCCCCGGGAGTATCACTTGCCCCACTGGTTCGGCATAACGCGTATGCACTGGTCACCCGGTAAGAGGGACATAAGTCATAGGAGGTTCCCTCACTTTCGGGGAGACTCGGAGCCAAGGCGTCCCCACCGGCGCCGCTCACCTGAAAGAGTCGTATCCATGCAGGTCTGGCCTGGAGAGGCGTATCCACTCGGTGCCACGTACGACGGCGCCGGCACCAACTTCGCGGTCTTCTCGGAGGCCGCGGACCGAGTAGAGCTGTGTCTGCTGCACGACGACGGCTCCGAGACGGCGATCGAGCTCCGGGAGAGCGACGCGTTCGTGCGGCACGCGTACGTGCCGGGCATCATGCCGGGGCAGCGGTACGGGTTCCGGGTGCACGGCCCGTACGCCCCGGAGCGCGGGCTGCGCTGCAACTCCGCGAAGCTCCTGCTCGACCCGTACGCGCGTGCGATCAGCGGCTCGATCAGCTGGGGCGAGGAGGTCTACGGCTACCACTTCGGCGAGCCCGACCGGCGCAACGACCTGGACTCCGCGCCGCACACGATGACGTCGGTCGTGGTCAACCCCTACTTCGACTGGGGCGACGACCGGCGCCCGCGCACCGAGTACCACCACACGGTGATCTACGAGGCCCACGTCAAGGGTCTCACCATGCGGCACCCGGGCCTGCCGGAGGAGCTGCGCGGCACCTACGCGGCCCTCGCGCACCCGGCGATCATCGAGCACCTCACCGAGCTCGGCGTCACGGCCCTGGAGCTGATGCCCGTACACCAGTTCGTGAACGATCACCGTCTGGTCGACATGGGCCTGAACAACTACTGGGGCTACAACACGATCGGTTTCTTCGCCCCGCACAACGCCTACGCCTCCTGGGGCGACCGGGGCCAGCAGGTGCTGGAGTTCAAGTCGGCGGTGAAGGCGCTGCACGAGGCCGGGATCGAGGTGATCCTCGACGTGGTCTACAACCACACCGCCGAGGGCAACCACCTGGGCCCGACCCTGTCCTTCAAGGGCCTGGACAATTCGCGCTACTACCGGCTGACGGACGACCCCCGCTACTACATGGACACGACAGGGACAGGGAACTCCCTGCTGATGCGCTCCCCGCACGTGCTCCAGCTGATCATGGACTCGCTGCGGTACTGGGTCACGGACATGCACGTCGACGGGTTCCGCTTCGACCTCGCTGCGACGCTGGCCCGGCAGTTCCACGAGGTGGACCGGCTGTCGTCGTTCTTCGACCTGGTGCAGCAGGACCCGGTGGTCTCGCAGGTCAAGCTGATCGCCGAGCCGTGGGACGTGGGCGAGGGCGGCTACCAGGTGGGGAACTTCCCGCCGCTGTGGACCGAGTGGAACGGCAAGTACCGGGACACCGTGCGGGACCTGTGGCGGGGTGAGCAGCGCACGCTCGCGGAGTTCGCCTCGCGGCTGACCGGCTCGTCCGACCTGTACCAGGACGACGGGCGGCGCCCGCTGGCCTCCATCAACTTCGTGACCTGCCACGACGGCTTCACCCTGCACGATCTCGTGTCGTACAACGACAAGCGCAACGACGCCAACGGCGAGGACAACCGCGACGGCGAGAGCCACAACCGGTCCTGGAACTGCGGGGCCGAGGGCGAGACCGACGACCCGGACGTGCTGCGGCTGCGGGCCCGGCAGATGCGGAACTTCATCGCGACCCTGATGCTGTCCCAGGGCGTGCCCATGATCAGCCACGGCGACGAGTTCGCCCGCACCCAGCGCGGCAACAACAACGCCTACTGCCAGGACAACGAGCTGGCCTGGGTCGAGTGGCCGGAGGACGGCGAGGAGGGCGAGGACACCGAGGGGGGCCTGAGCCGGGAGCTGCTGGCGTTCACGCGCGCGATGGTGTGGCTGCGCCGGGACCACCCGGTCTTCCGCAGGAGGCGCTTCTTCCACGGCCGGCCCGTGGAGGGCACGCACGACGACCTGTCCGACATCGCCTGGTTCACCCCCGAGGGCCGCGAGATGACCCAGCGGGACTGGGACTCGGCACGGGCCTCGGCGCTGACGGTGTTCCTCAACGGCAACGCGATCTCGGAGCCGGGCCAGCGCGGGGAGCGCATCACCGACGACTCGTTCCTGCTGATGTTCAACGCCTCGCCCAAGCCGCTGGAGTTCCTGGTTCCGGTCAATCACGGGCGGCAGTGGCAGGTAGTGGTCGACACGGCCCGCGCCGACGGTGTGCCGCCCGGCACGGGCCCGAAGGTGCAGGCCGGCGACCGGCTGACCCTGACCGACCGGAGCATGACGGTGCTCCAGCGGCCCGTGTAGCCGGCGGCGGCCGTGGTCCCGTCGCCGCCCGGTCGTCGCCCGGCTCGTCGCCCGGCTCGTCGCCCGGACAGAGCCACTCGTCCGGGCGACGGGCGGCGCACCTGGCGCGGGCGATGACACGAACGGCGGCAGGGAGGGTACGTAGGTCTGCATGACACCTGAGCGACCTGACCCGGTGGTGCCCACGGCCACGTACCGGCTGCAACTGCAGCCCGAGTTCCCCTTCGGGGCCGCGGCGGCCGTCGTGCCGTATCTGGCCTCGCTCGGCGTCTCGCACCTGCATCTGTCCCCCGTCCTGGAGGCCGTGCCGGGCTCGATGCACGGCTACGACGTCGTCGACCACGCGCGCGTGCGCGAGGAACTGGGCGGCGAGGAGGGACTGCGGGCGCTGGCGCGCACGGCGCGCGAGCACGGACTGGGCCTGGTGGTGGACATCGTCCCGAACCACATGGCCATGGCCCCGCGCCACAACCGCGCCCTGTGGGAGGTGCTCCGCGAGGGCCCGACGTCGCCCTACGCGCGCTGGTTCGACATCGACTGGGAGGCCCAGAACGGCCAGGTGCTGCTGCCGGTGCTCGGCGGGCCGCTGGGCGAGGTGCTCGGGGACCTGCGCGTCGACGGTGACGTCCTGCGCTACTACGACCACGTGTTCCCGCTGCGCGAGGGCACTGGGGACCTGCCGCTGCCGCACCTGCTGGACGCGCAGTGGTACCGCCCGGTGTGGTGGCGGCTGGCCCGGACCGAGCTCAACTACCGGCGGTTCTTCAGCATCTCGGAGCTGATCGGGGTGCGGGTGGAGGACCCCGAGGTGTTCGAGGCCACCCACGACAAGATCCTCCAGCTGCTCCACGAGGGCGTGATCGACGGGCTGCGCGTCGACCACCCCGACGGGCTCGCCGACCCCGACGGCTACCTCCGGCGGCTGCACGAGGCGACGGGGGGCCGCTGGACCGTCGTGGAGAAGATCCTGGCCGACGGTGAGCGGCTGCCGGCCTCCTGGCCCGTCGCGGGCACCACCGGCTACGACGCCCTGCGGCACGTGGACGGGCTCTTCATGGATCCGGCCGGGTTCGGGGAGCTGCTGGGGCAGTACCGGCGGTTCGCGGCCCCGCAGACGGACCGGGGCGGGCAGTGGGAGGCGACGGTGCGGCGGGCGGCGTACAAGGTCCTCACGCACGAGCTGGCGACCGAGACCGACCGGCTGGTGCGGGTGGCGGCCCGGCTGTGCGCGACCTCCCCGGAGCCGGCGCTGCGCGACCGCGCGCCCTGGGCGCTGCGCACCGCTCTCCAGGAGCTGCTGGTGCGGATGGAGGTGTACCGGCCGTACGAGTCCGTCGACGCGGCTTCCGTGGTCACCGAGGAGGCCGCCGCCGAGGCCCGGCTCGCCTTCACCGTGCCGGAGGAGGCCGGTGCGGTGGACGTCGTACGGAACCTCGTGCTGGGGCGGCACGGCGACGGGCCCGCGCAGGTGGAGTTCCGGACGCGGTTCGCGCAGACCTCGTCGGCGCTGCGGGCGAAGTCCGTGGAGGACACGGCGTTCTACCGTTACGTGCCGCTGCTGTCGGCCACCGAGGTGGGCGGGAATCCCGGGGGCCCCGCCCTGTCGCCGGAGGAGTTCCACGCGTACTGCGCGCGCGTGCAGCGCGACTGGCCGGTTGCCGGGACGGTCGTCTCGACGCACGACACCAAGCGCAGTGCCGACGTCCGGGCGGCGCTGCATGTGCTCACCGAGTGCCCGGACCGCTGGGCGGACGTCCTCGCCGAGGTGACGCGCACCGGCGAGGGCGTGCCGGACGCGCAACTGGCCTGGGCGGCCTGGCAGACGGTCTTCGGGCTCGGCCCGGCGTCCGGGGCGAGCGAGCGGGTGCAGGGGGCGCTGCTGAAGCACGTGCGCGAGGCGGGCCTGTACACCAGCTGGACCGAACAGGAGCCGCCGTACGAGGAGGCGGTGGCACGGTTCGTGGCGGCCGGGCCGTGCGGGGCGCCGGGTGAACGGGTCGCCGCGTTCCGGGACTCTCTCCAGCCGCACATCCGGGCGAACGTGCTGGGCACGGCCCTGGTCCAGCTGACGATGCCGGGGGTGCCGGACGTCTACCAGGGCACGGAGGCCGAGTACCGGTCGCTGGTCGACCCCGACAACCGGCGGGCGGTGGGCTTCCCGCCCGAGGAGTCCGGCGGGACGTCCGGGGAGAAGAGCGCGGTGACACGGGCGGCGCTGGGGCTGAGGGCACGGCGGCCCGACGCCTTCGGCGACACGGCGACGTACATGGCGCTGCCGGCACAGGGACCGGCGGCGGCCCACTGCCTGTCGTTCGCCCGCTCCGGTGAGGTGGTGACGGCCGTGACCCGCCTGTCGCTCCGGCTCGCGCAGGCGGGCGGCTGGCGGGACACCCGCCTGCCGCTGCCGCCGGGGCGCTGGGCGGACGTGCTGGAGCCGGGACGGGAGTTCACGGGGCACGCACGCGTGGAGGAGCTGTTCGAGCGGCTCCCGGTGGCGTTGCTGGAGCGGGTCGGGGAGTGAGTCGGGCGGGCTGGTCGTCAGGCCACCGCCGCGCCGTCCTCAGGACAGTCCTGGTATGCGCGCAGCGGTGCGTCGGAGGGGACGCGCGGGTGGGGCCAGGCGGAGTGCAGCAGGGTCACGAAGGCCTCGGCCGCCCCGGTCGGAGGCAGGCGGGAGAAGACCGTCAGCGTGCGCTTCCAGGGCGGGTCCGGGGTGAGGACGACGCAGCCGTCGCCGACCGCGTCGCGGACGAGGTGGGCGGGCGCGGCGCAGACACCGACACCGGCGGCGGCCATCCGTACCGCCGTCGAGGTGTGCTCGGTGACCACGGCGGTGCGCGGGGTGAAGCCGGCTCGTCCGCACGCCCAGTCGAGGAAGCGTTCGCCGTGGACGACGGGTTCCATGGCGCAGCGCACCCAGGGGCGGTCGGCGAGCTCCGGCAGCGTCACCGTCGTACGGCCGGCGTGACGGTCGTCGAAGGGCACCACGAGGACGATGTCCTCCTCGCCGACCGGCACGACGGTGCCCGGCCAGTCGGCGGGCGCCGGGCCGACGGCCAGGTCGGCGGTGCCGCGCTCGACCTGTTCCTCCAGGGCCTCGGACGTCGCGTACTCGTGGAGGTGCAGCCGCACGCGCGGATGGGCGGCGCGCCAGCGGGCGAAGACGTCCGGGAGGACACCCACCGCGACGGAGTGGACGGCGGCGACGTGCAGTTCGCCGCCCTCGGCGCCGGCGGCGGCGCGGGCCGCGCGGCGGGCCTGCGCGGCGCTGCGCACGGCGAGTTCGGCGTGCGGCCGGAAGGCGCGTCCCATCGGGGTCAGGCGCACGCCGCGCGGCATGCGCTCCAGCAGCGCGCCGCCGACCGACCGTTCCAGGGCCTTGATCTGATGGGAGAGCGCGGGCTGCGAGACGTGCAGGAGCTCGGCCGCACGGGTGAAGGACGCCTCCTCTACGACCGTCAGGAAGTACTCCATCTGCCGCAGGCTCATGACCGGCCGCCCCTCCCATAAACACCCTGCATCGATTCCACAAGAACATTGCCTTGGACTCATGACAAGGGCCGGACGGACGCTGAGGACATGAACGCATCGGACGTCATCGTCATCGGCGGCGGCACGGGCGGTTACAGCACCGCCCTGCGCGCCGCGGCCCTCGGTCTGGACGTCGTGCTCGTCGAACGGGACAAGGTCGGCGGGACGTGTCTGCACCGCGGCTGCATCCCGAGCAAGGCGATGCTGCACGCGGCCGAACTCGTCGACGGCATCGCCGAGGCACGCGAGCGCTGGGGCGTGAAGGCGACGCTGGACACCGTGGACTGGCCGGCCCTGGTCGCCACGCGCGACGACATCGTGTCCCGTAACCACAGGGGCGTGGAGGCGCATCTCGCGCACGCGGGCGTGCGGGTGGTGAGGGGCAGCGCGCGGCTGACGGGGCCGCGCTCCGTTCGGGTGGCGGGCGTGGACGGCGAACCCGGCGTGTACGGCCTCTCCGCGCGCCGTGGAATCGTGCTCGCCACCGGCTCACGGCCGCGCACGCTCCCGGGGCTCGCACCGGACGGGCGGCGCGTGGTGACGAGCGACGACGCGCTCTTCGCGCCCGGGCTCCCGGCATCCGTGCTGGTGCTCGGAGGAGGTGCGATCGGCGTGGAGTACGCCTCGTTCCACCGCTCCCTGGGCGCCGACGTCACCCTCGTGGAAGCCGCCGACCGGATCGTGCCGCTGGAGGACGCCGACGTGAGCCGGCATCTGACCCGCGGCCTGAAGAAGCGCGGCATCGACGTGCGGGCCGGTGCCCGGCTCCTGGACGCCGAGGTCCTCGACGACGGGGTACGCGCACGCGTGCGTACCGCCCGGGGCGAGACCCTCACGGTCGACGCCGAACGGCTGCTCGTGGCGGTCGGCCGGGCCCCGGTCACCGACGGCCTGGACGTGGCCGCCGCGGGCCTCACCACGGACGAGCGCGGTTTCGTCGTACCGGCCGACTGGGACCGGCTGGAGACGGCCGTGCCCGGCGTCCACGTCGTGGGCGACCTGCTGCCGCCCCCGTCGCTCGGACTGGCCCACGCGTCGTTCGCGGAAGGGCTGTTGGTGGCCGAGACGCTGGCGGGCGTGCCGTCCGCGCCCGTGGACTACGCGGCCGTGCCCCGGGTCACGTACTCGTCGCCGCAGACCGCGGCCGTCGGTCTGAGCGAGGCCGAGGCACGCGCGCGTGGGCACGAGGTGGAGACCAACAGCATGCCGCTGACCGCCGTCGCGAAGGGCATGGTGCACGGGCAGGGCGGCATGGTGAAGGTCGTCGCCGAGGCCGGCGGCGGACGCGTGCTGGGCGTCCACCTGGTGGGCCCGCACGTGTCGGAGATGGTCGCCGAGAGCCAGCTGATCGTCGGCTGGGACGCGGAGCCCTCCGACGTGGCCCGGCACGT
This sequence comes from Streptomyces afghaniensis, assembly GCF_044327915.1. Taxonomy (NCBI): domain Bacteria; kingdom Bacillati; phylum Actinomycetota; class Actinomycetes; order Kitasatosporales; family Streptomycetaceae; genus Streptomyces; species Streptomyces afghaniensis. The sequence continues at coordinate 539,092 of NZ_JBIRGJ010000001.1, read as the reverse complement.
CCACCCGCACCCGACTCTGTCGGAGGCGGTCGGTGAGGCGTTCCTGACCCTGGCCGGACGCGGGCTGCACCAGCAGTGACACCGCACCGGTGACGCCACGCCGGCGGCGGTGACGGCACACCGCCCGGGGCGCCCGCCGCGCACCGGCCGGCAAGCTTCCGGGCGCCCCCTGGAGCCTCCCCCGTCGTGCCCTTGACAGCGCACCATGGCCGTGGGGTACTGCGAGGGCGAACTCGGGCGGATGTGACGGGGGTGAGTGTCCTGCCGGAGCTGCGCTACCCGACGGTGGCCGAACAGGTCTCAGCCGCCCGGGCGTTGACCTCTCGTCGGCCCGGGCTGTGCACCCTTCGGCAGGTGGGTTCCTCGCGTGCGGGCAGGCCTCTGCACCTGCTGTCGGTGGGCCGCGCCCGCCGTGCCGTGCTGGTGGTCGCCGGCGCCCACGCCAACGAGCCGACCGGCTCCTGCACGCTGCTCGCGCTCGCCCGACGGGTGCTGGAACAGCGGGAGTTACGCGACGGCATCTCCTGGCACTTCCTGCTGTGCGCGGACCCCGACGGGGCCAGCCTGCACGTGACGCCGGCCCCGCGCAGCCTGTTCGACTACCACCTCGGCTTCTTCCGCCCCGCGGGCCCGGAGCAGCCGGAGTGGGCGCCGTCCGTGCTGCCGCCCGACCGGCTGCCGCCCGAGACCCTGGCCCTGACCGGCGTCATCGACGAGCTGCGCCCCTACCTCCAGGTGACCCTGCACGGCACGGACCTGGGCGGCAGCTGGGTGCAGTTGACGAAGGACGTGCCCGGGCTGGCCGAGCCGTTCGCCAAGTCCGCGGCGGAGCTGCACATCCCGGTGGAGACCGGCGCCTCGGACGCCGCGGGCTGGCCCGCGTCCGGGCCGGGGGTGCACGTCATGCCGGCGCCGGGGGCGGGGCCCGCGTACCCGAGCCTGCCGGACGACGCGCGGCACAGCACCTGGTACCACGCCCACCGCTACGGCGGTCTGACCGCGGTGGTCGAGGTGCCGATGTGGGCGAGCGACCTGGTGGACGACCCGGCTCCGCATCCGGCTCCGGCGGCGGCGATCGGGCGGCTCGCGGGCCGGCTGCGACGGGACGCGCTGGAGGTGACGCGGGTGCTCGACGGCGCGCTGCCCCGGCTCGCGGAGCTGGACGGGCCGCTGCTGCGGGCCGCGCGGTGGGGGCTGGAGCTGGTGCCGGGACTGGCCGACGACCTGGTGCACACCCCGCCCGCCGACCGCACCCGGGCATACGTCGGCAGCGTGGACGCGTTCGCACGCCGGGTGCCTCTGCGGGCGGCGGCGATGCTGCGGCGGGTGCTGAGCGGGACCGACGACCGGGCGGCCGGGCAGCTGGAGGAACTCGTGGCGACCTGGAGCGACGCTTTCGCGGAACGGTTCCGCGCCCGCTGGGTGCCGTTGGAGCACCAGGTCGAGCACCAGACCCGCACGGTGGTCGCCGCGGCGCTGCACGCGCGCGAGGGTGCGTCGTAGACGCCGGCCACGCCCGCGCCGTCATCGCGGTGTCACTCCCGCTGCAGCGGCACCGCCGCCCCTGACTCCCACCCCGGCTCCCCCGAGCGGGAGCGCGCGCTCGTGTTCCGCACGGCCAGTTCGAAGGCGGCGAGAACGACGCGCGCCTGGTACTCCGCCTGGCGCGCCACCGGGATCCAGCGCGCCCCGCAGCCGTCGCGGTAGTCGGCGCACCACTCGTCGATCAGCCGGTCCAGCTCCGGCAGCACCCCGGCCGGGTCGTGTCCGGCGGCCCGCACGAGCTGGTGCAGGAGCCCTGCGGTGCGCAGGGCCAGCCGCCGCCCGGAGATGCGCAGGGCGGCGAGATGGGCGGTGCTCAGGGGCGGCAGGGGGTGGGCCGCGCCGTCGCCGGTGTCGGGGTCCCAGGCGTCGGCGAGGCCGGGGCAGACCAGTATGTAGTCGTCGACCGGGGCGAGCAGGCGCGCCGCGTCGGGCACGGCGACCAGGTGCGGCCGGATGCGGGCCAGGAGGTGCCGCAGGAGCCCCGTGTCGTGGCGCAGGGTGCGGCTCACGGCCCGCAGCACCGCGTCCCGGTCGGCGGGCGGGGAGCCGTCCGTCACGGCCGCCACGCCCCACATGGGTGCTTCGACGACCGCGGTGAGGGTGCCGTGCCGGTGCGGGTGGAACCACGTCGACTCGACGGCGGCCTCTGTTATGGCCGCGGCCAGGCCGGCCGGGCGCGGCGGCGGGATCCGGTAGACGGCGGGCCCGAGGCCGGGCCAGTACAGGGCGTCGTAGGCGCCGAGTTCGCGGGGGATGCCGAGCCGGGCGGCGATGTGGGCGAGGCGCCGGTCGAGGCCGGGCAGGTCGTCGGTGAGCTCGACGAAGCCGCCGCCGACGTCGACACCGTGCAGGGAGCACTGGAGGAACGGCCGCAGTTCGTCCTGGACGTCGAGCAGGGCGCGGGTCTCCGGCAGGGCGGCGCCGGCCGCGCCGTCCGGCAGCCACTCGGGCTGCTCCAGGAAGCCGGGCCGGAAGAAGTTCCGGAAGTACTGGCCGAGTGCGTACGGGCCGGTCAGCCAGCCCTCGTTGCGGCGCAGCCCGTCCGGGTCGAGGCACAGCAGCAGGTTCCAGGTCGCGTCGGCACCCTCGGTGAGCCGCGGGTCGGCCAGGGCCCGCTCGGCCAGGCGCAGCACGGTGGCACCGCCCACGGGTTCGTTGGCGTGGGGGCCGGCGACCACGAGGGCCTGACGGCTGCCGTGGCCGACGGAGAGCAGCGACAGGGGCGTGCCCGCTCGGGACGTGCCGATCCTGCGCAGCCGGGCGTCTCGCGGGTGGCGTGCGACGAGTGCGGCGGCCCGGGCGCCCAGTTCGTCGACGGTCGGGTAGCGCAGGAGGGGCGGCAGGGCACACCTCCCCGATGCGGTGCCGTCGCTTCACCAGCTGTACATGGCGTACGCACAGTCAGTCACGACTTCAGGGGTACGTCAACACCGTGGAGCGCAATGGGTTTTGAGCCACTCCCCAGGGAGCGACAGCTGGTAAACCCAAGGCCAGAGCTAAGGCATGGCTCGGTTTCCGGTCAGCGGCCGCGGGCCGGTGTGCGGTCAGTCGGCCGACAGCCGGAACGCCATCCGCCCGAAGCCCACCTGGTCGCCCTCGCGGACGACGGCCGCGCCGACCACGCGCCGCCCGTTCACCGTCGTGCCGTTGGTGGAGCCGAGGTCGCGCAGGACCCACATGCCGCCCTGGTGGCGGAGTTCGGCGTGGACGCGGGAGACGGTCTCGTGGTTGAGGCGCAGTCCGCTGGCGGGGTCGCGGCCTATGCGCAGGGGATGGCTGTGCGAGGGGTGCGGCAGCAGCAGCTTGGGCAGCTTCTCGGCCTGCCAGGCTCTGCGCAGCCGTACGGTGAATCCGGAGACCGCCTCGACGGTGCCGAACACCAGGCGGGAGAACCGGCTCTCCGTGGGCAGGTCCGCGGTGAGCACGGCGAGCTCGTCCGCGCGGCGGGCGGCGAGCGCCAGTTCCATGCGGCGGATGAACGTGTCGTGGGACAGGCGGCCCATGGCGACGCCGTCACGGAGCACCTTCAGCGCCCTGTCGCGCTCCACGTCGGACAGCCGCGCGGGGTACGTGTTGAACTCGAAGGACGACGTCACGCTCGTGATTGTCGGGCAGTGCGGCCGGGCTGTCCAGAAAACGGGAAAAGGCCCGCCACGCGCCCGCATCCGCCGAGACCCGCCGCAAATGGGTGGATGCACCAGCGGATTGATCGCGTTTGGCGCACCATGGACGGGCTACATCACGGTGAGCAGACGAAGGGGAACCGTCCGTGCAGTTCGAGGTGTGGGCACCGCAGGCAGGCCGTGTGACGCTCCAGTGCGACGGCGTCACGCGCGCGTTGGAGCGCGATCCGGAACGGGCGGGGTGGTGGCGGGGCGAGGCGGACGCGCGCCACGGGTCCCGGTACGGCTTCGCGCTGGACGACGGCCCCGTGCGGCCCGATCCGTGCTCGCGCCGGCAGCCGGACGGTCCGGACGGGCTGAGCGCGGTCGTCGACCACGAGCGGTACGAGTGGCGCGCGCAGTGGCGGGGGCGGCCGCTGCCCGGCGCGGTGCTGTACGAGCTGCACGTCGGGACGTACACGCGCGAGGGCACCCTGGACGCGGCCGCCGAGCGGCTGGGTCATCTCGCCGAACTGGGTGTCACACACGTGCAGCTGATGCCGCTGTGCCCCTTCCCGGGCACGCACGGCTGGGGGTACGAGGGCGTCTCGCTGTGGGCCGTGCACGAGCCGTACGGCGGGCCCGAGGCGCTGAAACGCTTCGTCGACCGGGCCCACGAACTCGGTCTGGGCGTGGTGCTCGACGTGGTGCACAACCACTTCGGCCCGTCCGGCAACTACCTGCCCGTCTTCGGGCCGTATCTCACGGACCGGCATCACACGCCCTGGGGCGCCGCGGTCAACCTGGACGCGCCCGGCTCGGACGAGGTGCGCGCGTTCCTCGTCGGCAGCGCACTGGCGTGGCTGCGCGACTACCGGATCGACGGGCTGCGCCTGGACGCGGTGCACGCGCTGGTGGACACGCGCGCGCTCCACTTCCTGGAGGAGCTGTCGACGGCCGTGGACGCCCTGGCCGCCGAGGTGGACCGGCCGCTGTTCCTGGTCGCCGAGACGGATCTGAACGACCCGCGGCTCATCACCTCCCGGGACGAGGGCGGCCTCGGGCTGCACGCGCAGTGGAACGACGACTTCCACCACGCCCTGCACACCACGCTGACCGGCGAGTCGCAGGGCTACTACGCCGACTTCGCGCGCGCTCCCCTCGCCGGGCTCGCCAAGACCCTCACCGGCGGCTACTTCCACGACGGGACGTACTCCAGCTTCCGGGAGCGGCACCACGGGCGCCCCCTGGACCGTACGCGGGTGGCCGGGCACCGGCTGCTCGGCTACAGCCAGACCCACGACCAGGTGGGCAACCGCGCCCAGGGGGACCGCCTTTCGGCCCTGGTCTCCCCCGGGCTGCTGGCCTGCGCGGCCACGCTGACCCTGACGGCCCCGTTCACGCCGATGCTCTTCATGGGCGAGGAGTGGGCGGCGGGCACACCCTGGCAGTTCTTCACCGACCACACCGACCCGGAGCTGGCGGACGCGGTACGGCGGGGCAGGCGGCGGGAGTTCGCCGCGCACGGCTGGAAGGAGGAGGACGTGCCCGACCCGCAGGACCCGGCGACCCGGGACCGCTCCTGCCTCGACTGGTCCGAGCCGGAACGCGAGCCCCACGCGCGCGTGCTGGCCTGGTACCGGCAGCTCCTCGCCCTGCGCCACGAGCAGCCCGACCTGACCGATCCCGACCTCGCCGACACCAAGGTCGCCTACGACGAGGAGCGCCGCTGGATCGCCTTCCGGCGCGGGGACGTCCTCGTGGCGGTGAACCTGGCGCCGGAACCGGCCGCGCTGTCGCTCGGCGTCCCGCACGCACGCGTGCTGGCCGCGTGGGAACCGGTGCAGACGCCCGGGGCGGACGGGGTGGTGCATGTGCCCGGGGAGTCGGGCGTGGTGCTGTTGCAGGAGTGAGGTCCGCCAGTGCCCGGGGCTAGAGGGCGTCGTCCGTGTCCCGCAGGTCCGTCACGCGTTCCAGGAGGATCGGCTCCCAGGCCCGGCGCAGTTGCGTCCGCAGCAGGGTGAGCCGGCCCTGGTCCCGGCCCGTGAGGGCCCCGGCGAGGTGGACGACCGTGTCGCAGCGGGCCAGCCACAGGCCGCGCAGGCAGGGGCGGGCGCCGTAGCCGGCGAGGGTGGCGGCGCGTACGGCGGCGGGTGAGCCGACGGCGAGCGCGAGGCCCGCGATGTCCTCGGCCGGGTCACCGACGACCGCGCCGGCCCAGCCGAGGACGCCGCGCACCCGTCCGTCGGCGCTGACCACGAGATGGCCGCCGGTGAGCGCGTGGTGGGTGAGGACCGCCGAGCCGGACTGGGCGGCGAGCTGGGCCGCGGCGGGCGCGGTGAGCTGGTTCAGGCGGGTGGCGTCGAACTCGTCGGCGTCGGCGAGGCGTTCGGCGGCGCGTACGGCGGCGCGGCGCAGCGCCTCCAGGGAGCGCGGCGCGGCACGCGGCACGCCGAGGGTCTCGGCCTGCCGGACGGGCACCTCGCGCAGCCCCGAGAGCAGTCCGGCGAGGTCGGCCTCGCCGACGGCGGACACGTCGTGCTCCTCGCCCGAGCCGCCCGGCACCTTGGTGTCGAGCGTATAGGTCAGCCCGGGCGCCCACTCGCCGTGCGCCACGCTGACCGGCACCGCCACCGGGACGTGCGGGCGGACGAGGTCGCGCAGGCGCAGTTCGCGGCGCTGGCGCACGGTGGCCTCGCGGTCGGGGGCGAGGCGCAGCACATGGCGGGAGCCGACCCACCAGGTGGCCGGGTCGGCGCCCTCGGTGACGGGCCGGACGTCGGGGCCCGCGGCGGGGCCCCTGTCCTGCCCGGGCTCCTTGCCGCCCCTGCTGCCCCTGCCGCCCCGGCCGCCCCGGCCGTCCTGGCCGCCGTCCTTGAGCAGGGAACGGACCAGCCGGCGGACGGTGTCCGCGGTGGGTGTCGGTGCCTGGGTCATGGTCGCGCCGTTGCCGATCGGGAGGCGTGTGGTGGACATCGGTGCCGTCACTCCACTATGACCAGCTCGCGGGAGGTGGTGTTCAGACGCCGCCCGCCGTCCTCGGTGACGGTCACGATGTCCTCGATGCGCACGCCGAACCGGCCGGGCAGATAGATGCCTGGTTCCACGGAGAAGCACATGCCGGGCACGAGGGGCCGTTCCTCGCCCTCGATCATGTACGGCGGCTCGTGGGTGGTGACGCCGATGCCGTGTCCGGTGCGGTGGATGAAGTACTCGCCGTAGCCTGCGCCTGCGATGACCGCCCGGGCGGCCCGGTCGACGTCCTGGCAGGCGGCGCCCGGCCGCACGGCGCGGAACCCCGCTTCCTGGGCCTCGCGCACGATGTCGTGCACGCGGCGCTCCTCGTCGGTGGGTTCGCCGACGTGGACCGTGCGGGAGGTGTCGGAGCCGTAGCCGTCCTTCAGGCCGCCGAAGTCGAGGACGACCATGTCGCCGCGTTCGATGACGCGGTCGCCGGCCTCGTGGTGCGGATTGGCGCCGTTCGGGCCGGAGGCGACGATGGTGAAGTCGACCTGCTCGTGTCCGTGCCGGCGCAGGAGCCGGTCGAGGTCGGCGGCCACCTGTGATTCCCGGCGGCCGGCGAAGGGGACGTCGCGGATCTCCTCGAACGTCGCGTCGGCGGCGGCTCCCGCGGCCGTCATGAGCTCCAGCTCCGCCGTGTCCTTCACGGCGCGCAGCATCGGCAGGGCCTCGGTGAGCGACGTGTAGGAGCTGCCGGGCAGGGCCTGCTGCAACGCCAGCAGGTGCAGGGCCCAGGCGTTGTCGCTGATGCCGAACCGGCCCGAGGCGTCGAGCAGGGCGGCGGTGGCGGCGTAGGGGTCCTTGCCGTCGGTCCAGTCGCGCAGGGCCAGGGCGGGCGCGCCGGCCGCCTTCTGCGCGTCCGGGGCCTCCAGCGCGGGCACGACGAGGACGGGATCCTGTCCGGCGGCGAGGACCAGCAGGGTGAGCCGTTCGGTGACCGCCGGGGGCGTGTAGCCGGTGAGCCACACCAGGTCCGGTCCCGGAGCCACCAGCAGGCCCGCGAGACCGGCCTCGGCGGCCGTCCGCGCGGCGCGCTCCATACGGGCCCGGTAGTCGTCGGCGGTGAAGGACGCGGCCGTGCTTCCTGACATCCGGGCCTCCCAGGGACGGACGAAGGGGCTACGGGCAGCATCCTGCCCGGCCGGAGGGGGCTGCGCGAGCCGTCTGCGCACTTCGCCCGAGCATCGCCACTAATGGCAGAGGATTGCTCAGCCGTTAGAGATAATGCTTAGATGCTCCGCATCCATTAATTGCTCGATCGAGGGGGCGTACGACCGTGCTCGTACTCGCACACATCAGCGATCTGCATCTGGACGGGAGCGCGCGGGCGACGGAGCGCGCCGAGCGGGTGTGCGAGCGACTGCGGGAGCTGCCCGGCCAGGTGGACGCGTTGCTGGTGACCGGCGACATCGCGGACCACGGCACGGAACCGGAGTACGAGGAGGCCGCACGCATCCTGGGGCTGCGTGACGGCGACGCACCGTTCCCCGTGCTGACCTGCCCGGGCAACCACGACAGCCGCGCGCCCTACCGCAAGGCGCTGCTGGGCCTGCCGGGGGCGGAGGGCCCCGTCAACAGCGTGCAGGTCTTCGACGACGGTGCCGTGCTGATGTGCGACTCCAGCGTCCCCGGCAGCGACGACGGGGAGCTGGACGAGGAGACGTACGACTGGATCGAGACGACCCTCGAGGAACTCGACGGCGGCCTTCCGGTCCTGCTCGCCTTCCACCACCCGCCGGTGGCGCTGCACCACCCGCTGCCCGACTCCTGCCGGTTGCGGGAGTCCGGCAGGCTGGCCGGACTGCTGGCCCGCCGGCCCGAGATCGCCGGTCTGGTCACCGGCCACGCGCACACGCCCGCCGCGACCTCGTTCGCGGGGCGGCCGCTCGTCATCGGCCCCGGCGTGACGTGGACGCTGCGGCTGCCCTGGGAGGGCGAGCAGATCGCCGACCGGGACGCGCCGCCCGGGATCGCCTTCCACGTCCTGGACGACACGGGGCGGCTCACCAGCCACTTCAGGGTGGTCACGTGACGACGGCCGGTACGACCGTCAGCTGCTGGTACCCGCCGCTGCGGTGCCGCACCGTCACTTCCACCTCGGTGCCGGGGCGGGCGCGGGCGACGGCCCGGGCCAGGTCGGCGGCCGTGTCGATGCGGGTCGTGCCGAAGACGAGGAGCAGGTCGCCGCGGACCAGCCCCGCCTCCTGGGCCGGCCCGGGGACGTGGAGCCCGACGACCAGGGCACCCGGCTTCCCGGTGTCCATCACCTCGACGCCGAGGGTCACGGCGGCGGGCGCGGACGCGGCGGCGGACGGCGTGGGGCCGGGCGGCGACGGCGTGTGCCGCCCGCGCGGATCGATGCCTGCGCCCTTGCCGATCACTGTGGCGCCCATCGCCCCCAGGCCGATTCCGGACAGGACCAGGACCGCGCCGGCGAACCCGGCGAACAGCACGTTGAGCAGCCGCCGTCCACGGCGCCGGGCGGCGTGCAGACGGGGCCGTGACGGGCCCGGCCCCGTCGCCTTCGCCGCCCCCTCGGGCTCCTGACCCGGCATCGGCTTGGGTCGCAGAGCGGTCTGTTCCATGGCTCGCCTCCGGATGGTGCCGATCGCCTCCGGCGGGTCCCGGAACGATCACGGCAGATGCTCTACCCGGCACATCGGCGGCCGACGAGCCACGAACGAGTGAGACTGACCGGGTCCGAGGCGGCCGGACAGGCGGGTCGGTCAGCCCGTGTGGCCCTCCCCGTGGCCGCCGTGGGCGCCGCCGTGGTCGAACTTCAGCACCTGCGCGGGCATCACGACGAACGGCCGCATCATGCCCATGTCCTCGTGCTCCAGCAGATGGCAGTGGTACATGAACCGGCCGTGCGCGCCGTCGAACTTCCCCATGACGCGCAGCAGCTGGTTCCCGGGCACCCGGAAGACGTCCTTCCAGCCGAGCTCGTTGGGTGCGAGCGGGATGGAGGTGCCGGCGTCGTGGCGGATCGGCGTGCGGGTGCCGCCCACCGCCGGGTCGAAGCCCGACACGTCGTAGGCGTCACGGCCCAGGAGCTGGAAGTCCGCGAGGTGGATGTGCATGGGGTGGACGATGGGCGCGAGGTTGAGGAAGCTCCACTGCTCGTGGCTGCCCTCGGGGATGGTGTAGCCGAGGGCGTCGTTGAACGTGCGTGCCGTGCGCCGGTACGTCTTGGTCCTGCCGTCGGGGCCGGTGATCTGGATGACGCCCTCGGTGGGGACCTGGATGTCGCCCGGGTTCTTGACCTCCGCCATCTCCCAGATCTCGGGGTGGCCGCCGGCGCCCTTCGTGCCGGGCGGGGTGAGGACGACCAGGCGGTGGTCGTGCCCGATGTCGTGGGTGAGGCGGCGGAAGGAGCCGGAGAGCACCGTGGGCAGCTCGAAGGTGTCCGGCTCGCAGGTCTCCCCGATCCGGAACTCCATGACGGCCGGATACGGCACGTCGCCCGCCGGGTCCGGCACACCCGGCGGCTGGTTGCGGCCCTTGTTGACCAGGCGCAGTGTTCGGCCCGCGAGCCCCCGGAAGTCGGCCAGCAGGTCGAAGCGTTCGGCCGGGGCCGCGGTCAGCGCCGGCAGGCTCTCGTCGAAGTCGACCGGGACGGGGCGCGGCAGCAGCCCGCCGTCGCTGCCGATCTGGTGGAGGACGCCCGGGACCGGGTTGTTCTCCTCGTCGACGAGGACGAGGTCGTAGATCCGCGCGTTGGAGGCGTTGACCAGCCGGAACCGGTACCAGCCGGACTCCACGTCGGCGTACGGCCAGATACGGCCGTTGACGGTGGTGTACGGGCCGGTGAACGGGATGGAGACCGGCTTGCCCGTCTCCGGGTTCTCGTCCTGGACGATCACCGTCTTGTGCAGCAGCCGGCCGTTGAGGCGGCCGTCCTCGTCGGTGTCGAGGTTGCGGTCGGCGAGCAGCAGCGGGATCTCCCGCTCCCCGCGCGGGAGACGGAGGGCGTCCTCCTCGTCGTCACGGACGAGGTAGGTGCCGTACAGGCCCGCCATCACGTTCCACCGGGTGATGTTCATGGCGTGGTCGTGGTACCACCACTGCACCGCCTGGTGGTCGTTCGGGTACTCGGAGAGCTGGGCGTCGCCGAAGGCGACCGCGTTGTCGGCCCAGCCGTCGTTGCCGCCGCCGGTCTGCGCGCCGTGCAGATGGGTCACGGACCAGGCGGGCAGGGCCGCGACGTCCTTGTTCGGTTCGACTCCGTCGCGCCCCGGCTCGGTGGTGGTCTGCGGGCGGCCGTCCCGGCGCAGCTTCACCTCGACGGAGGTGACCGGGTACTCGCTGTCCTTCGGGATGCGGTTGGTCCAGGCGATGCGCACGCGCTGCCCGCGCCGGACCTCGATCGTCGGGCCCGGCACCTGGCCGTCGTAGCCCCACATCAGGGTCGGCGGGAGCTGCGGGTGCAGGCGCACCCAGGTGGGGCGCAGGGCGATCTCGGTCTCGCGCAGGACGTCGCCGGAGGCGGGACGCAGGACGGGCGGGACGGGCAGCGGCGCGACGTACGGCGTCAGTTCGGCCGGGGCGGGTGCCTGGTCCCGCGTGTCCATGGCGTCGGCCGGCTTGTCGATGATCTCGGTCAAGGTGAAACCCCCGTGTGGTGCGTTGTCTGTTCCCCTCACCCAGGAAGACTTCCGGCGCACCACCGAGGGTTCCGTCATGTCCCGTTCCGCGTTGATCTGGCCGGAAAACGTCGGCTCAGCGGAAGGCGGGGACAGGCACGGCCGGCGGCCGGTCCGGGAGGAAGCCGTGGGCCCGCCGGGACAACCACTCGTCCTTGTAGCGGTCCACCTCGCGATGCCAGTTGAGGATGCCCGCCATCCAGTTCCGCAGGTCCTGCACATACGTCCCCATGGCCGCGCGCGCTTCCTCCGTGAGCTGGAAGTCGTCGTACAGGACGGGCAGTTCGTGCTCGACGACGTGCTCGAACTGGCGCATGCGCTGGCTCATCAGGTCGTGCACGATGCCGAGCCCGGTCGGGTAGTCGCAGCCGAAGAAGGTCTGTACGACGAGGATCGCGTTGTGGATCTCGCCCTCGAACTCGATCTCCTTCTGGTACGAGAAGACGTCGTTGAGCAGGCACGCGAAGTCCATCGCGGCGTTCTCCAGGGAGCGGACCGGGCCGCTGCGGTAGACCTCGGGCGGGACGGCCGGGCCGTGTCCCATCCGGCACAGGCTCAGGGTGAGGTCGGAGCCGAAGGTCGCCCGGCGCATCTCCAGGTAGTCGACCGGGTCGGGCACGCGGTTCTGGAGCTGGTTGGACAGCTCCCACACCCAGCTCTCGGTCATGACGTTGATCGCGTCCTTCAGGGTGCGCCGCGCCTCGGGCGTCATCTCCGCGGTGGTGCGCATCCACAGGTCGAGCAGGCCGCGCTCCATGGCGTTGACCGGGAGGAGCGGCTCATCGCCGTCGACGGGCATGCAGTCGGACAGCCGGGCCGTGGTCAGCCGGGCGGCGGCGAGGTCACGGCGGTGGCCGTAGACCAGGGGGTAGTAGTCGTCGCCGTAGGTGCCCCAGGCGAGCCACTGCGCGCTGAGGTCGAGGGCCTCGGGGGTGGCGTCCGGGTCGAGGCCTGCCGAGCAGAGCGCGAGGTCGTAGGCCCGGAGCTTGTCCTCGTCCCAGACTCCCTCGGCGAGGATGCCCATGCGGTCCGCCCAGTCGCGCAGACTCCGGCGGGCGTTGTCCAGGTGCGGGCTGAGCTCCAGGGGGAACGGCATGCGGATGTCGGGGATCCGCGACGGCCCCACCTTCTGGTACGGCACGTGCGTGTAGGAGCGCAGCCGCTCCGCGCCGGCCGTCGCGAGCAGGGCGCGGACGTCGGCGGCCGAGGTGCCGATGCCGGTGCATCCCGGCCATGGGCTGCCGCCGCGCACCGCGTTCTCGTTCATGTAGCGGCTGGAGCGCAGATGCCACTCGTGACCGCCGGACTGCCAGTCCTGGAGCCCCTTGGTGTACGCCGCCACGGCCGCGACCTCGCCGGGGGTGAGCCCGTTCTCCAGGGCCACCGCGGGCACTTCGGTGAACGCCGTGTGCTCGAACTGGTGGAGGCGGGACGTGAGGACGTCGTTGACGGTGTCCGCGGCCTCCTGGGTGGTGCAGCCGAAGAAGGTCTCCAGGACGAGCACGCCGTTGCTGTTCTCGCCCTCGTCCTCGACCTCCCGCTGGTAGGAGAACAGGTCGTTGCGCAGGTGCACGGCGTCGGAGAACGTCTCCATCAGCACCCTGAGCGGCCTGGACTGCGCGACGGACGCGGGCACTTCGGCCGTCGCGTACTCCACGAGGCCCGCCGACCAGGGGGCGCCGCCCACCTTGCGGCGCATCTCGATGTACTCGACGGGGTTGGCGATCCGTCCCTCGTTGATGTTGGACAGCTCCCACAGGGACTCGTTCAGCAGGTGCTCGGTCGCCACGGCGAAGCGGCGGCGCCAGTCCTGCGACATCGTCGGCACCGTCCGCGCCCACAGGTCGGCGAGGCCCGCCTCGACCGGGTTCTCCGGCTCCGGTACGGGAGTCGAGAGGTCCAGCGGCATGAACAGGGGCAGCCGGTCCAGGTGGGCCTTGCCGGCGACGCGGTCCTGGCTGCGCTTGTACTTCTCCAGGAAGTGGTCGTCGAAGAAGAAGACCCACACGTACCAGTCGGTGATGAGGGAGAGGGCGGGTCCGTCGCAGTCGGGGTGGGTGTAGGCGCAGAGCAGGCCGTAGTCGTGCGCGTCGAGGTCGGCCTGTTCCCAGACGCCGGAGCCCTCCAGCATGCCCATCTCGCGCGCCCACTCGGTCGAATGGGCCCGGGCCTCGTCGAGATGGGGGTTCAGCCGCGCGGGATGCGGCATGTAGAAGTGCGGGAGTTCGAACGGCTGCGTCATGGCCGGGCCCTACCCGGCGCCTCGCGGCGGCATCCACGGCGCCGGACATGATCACACCATCGCGTGAATCGGGGCTGAGTACGGGAGTTCTCGCCGGAGCTGGTGGGATCCTCTAGGGCCGCCGCACCTGGATCAGCGCGTGGGTGCCGCTGGTGCGCCAGCGCTGGGCCTCCGCGGCGACGAGTTCGGCCTCGGTGCGGGCGTCGAGGCCGGTGATCACGTCGGACTTGAGGGTGCGCAGGGCGGCGACGGGGCCGGGGAAGTACGCGGTGACGTCCGGGAACGGCGTGGTCGGGGCCCAGAGCCGGTCGCCCACCAGGCGACGGTAGTTGAGGTCGCCCTTGACGACGGTGAGCGTGGCCGAGGCGAAGTCGGCGCGCAGGTCCGCGGGCATCTCCTCGTACGGCAGCGGAGCGCAGGAGAAGGGGTGGGCGCGGAGGGTCAGGCGGCCGTCGGCCAGGGCGGACCACAGGCGCTGTCCGTACTCGGCGGCCGCTCCCCCGGCGCCGGTCAGGCGGCGCAGTGCGTCGACGACGTCGGCGGTGGTGGCGTCGGAGACGTAGTAGGGGTAGGGCTTGACGTGCAGCACGGCCCGTCCGATGCGCCCGTGGGCCAGGAGGTGGGCGATGAGGAGCAGGTCGGGGACGAGTTCGCGGCCGGCGTTGTCGGCGACGAGGCACAGGGTTCCCGTGCCACTGCCGCCGAGCAGGGCCCACAGGCTCTCGCTGTCGTCGGCCACCAGCCCGGGGGCGGCGTCGGCGGCCCGTGCGCCCTCGGCGGAGAGACGGAAGCCGAGGTCGGCGCGGTTGCCCCAGAGGGAGCCGTGCAGCAGGGCCTGTGCCTGTTCTCCGGCGGTCCGGCCGGCGAGTTCGTCGAGCGCGGCCAGTTCCTCGTCGGTCTCGGGGGAGTCGAGTTCGGCCAGTTTGGAGGGGCGGAAGGGGTCGATGCCCTGCCAGGGGCCGGGGCCGAAGTAGCCGACGGCCTGGAGGAGCCGGCGGTAGAACCAGCTCTCGGACCAGAGCCACGGCACGTCGAACCAGGACCGGCCGGCGTACTCGCGCAGCCCCCAGGTCTCCCAGAGGTCGCGGTCGTGCGCGTCGGCGGGGAGCGGTTCGATCTCGCCCTTGGTGCAGTTCGCCAGCAGTTCGTCGAGCGCGCGGTGCTGCCAGGGCTCGTACGGGAAGGCGTCGCGCACCTGCCGGATGATGGCCGGGTGCCGCTCGGCGAGCACGCTGTGGGGGAAGGAGCCCGGCTGGTCGCCGAGGAGCAGGGGTGCGGATGGGGTGTCGGGCATGCGGCTCACCGTAGCGCGGGCGTCCCGCCCGACCGAACCGGCCGGCGTCCCGGCCGGGCCCGTCGGATCGTCCCGGCCGAAAACCCGTCAGACCGGCGCCAGTTCCCGCTCCAGGCGGGCCGCCAGGCTCAGGTAGCGGGCGCGGCGGGTGACCGGGACCAGGCCGCGGATGAGTATGTTCCACATCTCGGCCGTCCGGCGGGGCTGGCGCGCGACCGGCTCACGGGAGCGGCCCACGACCCGGGTGCCGACGAAGAAACAGACCAGGGAGTGGGCCACGACGTCGATGTCGATGTCCGGGTGGACGTCGGACTCCTTGACCGCGCCGACCAATCGGGCCGTGACGATGTCCAGCCACTCCGTGAACGGATGGCTCAGCGGCGGGCGGGGCCGGATCCCGCCGGTGGCGAGCCGCAGTCCGGCCCTGAGGACCGGGTCCTCGACCGACATGCGGGTGATGCCGAACGTGAGGCGCATCAGCGCCTCCAGGGACGTGTGGCCGCGATGGTCGGTCTCCGCCGCCAGCCGCCGGGCGGTGTGCGACTGGAGTTCGAGGATCGCGTGGGCGAGATCCTCCTTCGCCGCGAAGTGGAAGTACAGGGCACCCTTGGTGACCTGAGCGTGCTCCACGATGTCGCTGAGACTGGTCGATTCGTAGCCGCGACGGTCGAACAGGTCAGCGGCGGCCGTGATGATCGTCGAGCGGGTCTGCTCGGCTCGCAACTGCCTCGCCATCGACTGAACTCTCCCGGGACAGAAATGAACGGGTCATGCCGTTTGTTTTTACCCCCCGTACACGATAACTCACCCTCAGACGGCGTTCACCACACCAGTGTGCCGGAGTGCGGGTGCACATCCGGCAAAACAATCGCAACTGGTGAAAGAAAACAGCGCGTTCGGTATCTAACTGTGGGGGTTGTGCGGCCGCACGTAAAGACGGGCCGGCCGGTGCCCCATCCGCACCGGCCGGCCCGCCCGCTCGTGAGCTGCCCGTTCACCGTCCTCGCCGAAGGAGGACCGGGAGATTCAGAAGGTTCAGAAGGTCAGCTTCCAGCCGTTGAGCGTGCCGGTGTCCTGCGCCGCGGTGTCCTGGACGCGCAGCTTCCAGGTGCCGTTGGCGCTCTCGCCGGAGGCGTTCACCGTGTAGGTGGTCTTCACGTCGTCGGCGGAGTCCGAGGCGGCGGACTTCAGACGGTACGCCGAACCGTCCGGTGCGACCAGGTCGATGACGAGGTCGCCGCGGTAGGTGTGGGTGATGTCGACGCCGACCTGGAGGGCGGAGGGGGCGTTGCCGCTGCGGCCGGTGACGCTGATCGGCGACTCGATCGCCGCGCCGTTGTCGGGGATGGCGACGGCGGTGGTGCTGGAGAAGGTCGTGCCGGTGGACGAACCGCCCTTGACGGCCTGGACCGTCTTCGCGGCGTCCGCGAGGCCGGCGCCGCAGCCGCCGGAGCAGGTGCCGGGCAGCGGACGGGCGTTGGCCTTGATGGCCGACTCGATCTGCGCCGGGGTGAGGGCGGAGTTGGCCGACTTCATCAGCGCGGCGAGGCCCGCGACGTGCGGGGTGGCCATGCTGGTGCCCTGGTAGTAGGCGTAGCTCTCGCTCGACGGCGTCTTCGTGCCGGAGTTCAGCGTGGACAGAATGCCGTTGGCGGTGGAGGTGCGGGTCTCGCCGCCGGGGGCGGAGATGTCCACGAGCGAGCCGTAGTTGGAGTACGAGGCCCGGCTGCCGGCGCGGTTGGTCGCGGCGACCGCGATGACGTTGTTGCAGTTAGCCGGAGAGGCATTGGAGACGTTCTGGTTCTCGTTGCCGGCCGCGACGACGACCGAGGTGCCGCGGCTCACGGCGGCGTTGATGGCGCTCTGCGTCGCGCTGGAGCAGGCGCCGCTCCCGCCGAGGCTCATGTTGATGACCTTGGCGACGTTGGTGTTGGCGGGGACGCCGGAGACGGTCCCGCCGGACGCCCAGGTGATGGCGTCGATGATGTCGGAGTCGTAGCCGCCGCACTTGCCGAGGACGCGGACCGGGGAGATCTTCGCGCCGTGGGCGATACCGGCGATGCCCTTGCTGTTGTTGGTGGCTGCGGCGATCGTGCCGGCCACGTGGGTGCCGTGCCAGGAGGAGCCGGAGGCCGGGATGCCCTGGCCGCACTCGTTGTCGTTGTACCAGTCGCCCGGGTCGGCCGGGTTGCTGTCACGGCCGTTGCCGTCGACGGAGACGGCGGTGTCGGAGATGAAGTCGTAGCCGCCGACGATGTTCGCGGCCAGGTCGGAGTGGGTGACGTAGCCGGTGTCGATGACGGCGACGGTGACGCCGCTGCCGGTGGTGGTGTCCCAGGCGGCCGGGACGTTCATGCCCGCGGTGGACTCGAACAGGTCCCACTGCTTGCCGTAGTCGGTGTCGTTCGGGGTGGCGGTCGGCTTGTTCAGGCGGTCCGGCACGACGTAGGCGACCTGCGGGTCGGCCTGGTACTGGGCGACGACGTCGGCGACGTCCGCCCGGGCGGGGTCGGTGCCCAGGTCGACGAGGGCGGCGCCGGTGCCGAGGCGGCGCTGGAAGTCGACGTCCTCGCCGGTCTTCTCGGCCTTGGCGGCGGCGTCGGCGGCGGCGGCCTTGTCGGACTTCGCCTCGGTCGCGCCGGACTTGTAGCCGACGATGAGCCGCTCGGCCGGGGTGCCGGGGGCGGCCTCGGTCCGGGCGGCCGGGACGGCGGCGGGCCCGGGGGCGGTCTCCTGGGCGACGGCGACCGACGCGGGGGCGGCGGTCAGCAGGGCGGCGGAGACAGCGGCGACGGATATCAGCTTCCGTCTGAACTCTGGGGAGATACGCACGGTCGTTGCCTTTCGTGGCCGGACTCCGGGCTGGGCGGAGCGGCGGTGGATGCGCTTCCTCGCTGAAGCGGAGGGGGGTGGTTCGAAAGAGCGACGCGGTGGCCGGCCAGGCGTGTGGGGAGCGACCCGTTCGGGGTTACCTGTGGGTCAGCTGTGGTCGAACGATAGGCAAAGGGCAGGTCATCGGGATACGGGGGAAACCCTCGATCCGGCCTGAAACCCACCCTCTATGGCGGGCAGTTGGGCGCGAATGAACCCCTTTTCGAACAGGTCGTGGCGCGGTGAACGCACCGGGCCGGTTGCCCGTATTGCACTACCGACCGCTCCGGCCCGGCCGAGGAGACGCAGACGGATGCCCCGTACGACCGCACACCGCGCCGCACTCGCGGCCGCCCTCGTGACCCCGTTGCTGCTGCCGCTGTGGGCGGCGGAGCCGGCGCGGGCGCACGGTGCGCCGACGGATCCGGTGAGCCGGGTGGTGGCCTGCTCCCCCGAGGGCGGCGACCGGGCGGGCTCGGCGGCCTGCCGCGCGGCCGTCACCGCGAACGGCGCGCCCTTCACGGCGTGGGACAACCTGCGGGTGGCGAACGTGGACGGCCGGGACCGGCAGGTCGTCCCCGACGGGGAGCTGTGCAGCGGGGGCCTGCCCGGCTACCAGGGGCTCGACCTCGCCCGCGCCGACTGGCCGGCGACCCGGATGACGCCGGGCGAGACGCTGACCATGCGGTACGTCTCGACGATCCCGCACACCGGCACGTTCCGGATGTACCTGACGAAGCCCGGCTACGACCCGGCCGGGCCGCTGTCCTGGTCCGACCTGCCCGAGAAGCCGTTCGCCGAGGTGACGGACCCGGCCCTGACGGACGGCGCGTACCGCTTCGAGGCGACCCTGCCGTCCGACCGGACCGGGCGGCACGTGCTGTACACGGTCTGGCAGAACACCAGTACGCCGGACACGTATTACTCGTGCTCGGACGTGGTGTTCCCGGAGAAGAAGGAGGCGGCGCCCCCGGAGAAGAAGGACACGGCGCTCCCGGAGAAGAGGCAGGAGCAGGAGCAGGAGCGGAAGGAGGCTCAGGGAGGGGCGAAGGAGAGCGCCCCGCCCGCCTCCCTCTCCGAGCCCGTCTCCGAGCCGGTCTCCGAGCCCGCCTCCGGCCCGTCCACGCCCATGCTGGCGGGCGGCGCCGCGGCGGTGCTGGTGCTCACCGGCGGCGCCGCCCTGGCGGCACGGCTGCGTCGGCGCTGAACCGGCGCTCATCGGCCGTCAGTTGACGTTGACGGCGACGCCTCCCTTGGTCACCGGGGCGTACTTGGCGGTGAAGAAGGCGTTGGCGAAGCACAGCGACGAGCCGGACGTCTTCGTGAACTGCTGGTTGGTGAAGGAGATGCTGTTGTCGGCGTTGCTCGCCTTGCCGGTCAGGCTGGGGGCCTGGTAGACGCAGTTGATGGTGCCGAGCAGGGTGCGCAGCCTGACCGTGGACTGGATGGCGGAGCCGGCGCCCGGGGTCACGGAGACGGTGCCGTCCGAGGACACGCTGGTGGTGTAGGGCAGGTTGTCGACGGTGATGCCGCTGACACCGAGCACTCCGACGACGTTGGCGGTGCAGCCGCTGGTGTCGAAGGTGTGCGAGGTCAGGGACTCGGTGGCGGTGCCGGGAGCGGCCGGGTTGTCGGTGACGGTGGCGGCGAACGCCGACGAGGTGCACGAGATGCCGCTGGTGCCGGTCGCGCTGGAGTAGAAGGTGGCGGCGGTGCCGCTCGCCAGGGAGGCGTTGAGGACGTCGCCGACCGCGACGGCCGCGCCGTCGGTGGTGGTCAGGACGGGGGTTTCGGCCGCCGAGGCGGGGGCGGCGAGCCCCAGGGCGGCGACGGCGGCGGTGAGGGTGAGGAGGGTGCGTGTACGCATGCGGGTGTACCTCTTCTCTGAGCGGGGGGTGAGGGTGCCGGGGACGCGGTTCGGCGTCCGCCGTTGCCGGCCCGTCACGCCTTCTCCGTACGTGACGGACCGGCAACGGCAGACCGGTGACCGGCCGGAGGCACGCACGGGGACGGGCCGTCGGCCGGGCCGGGCGGGGGGTGGCTGGTGGCGCGGCGCACCGGGGAAGGGCCCGTGCCGGTGCCGTTGAGGGTCGGACCCGTGCAGTGGAAAGCCCGTGCGGACGCACCGGGCGGCGAGATGTCCGTACGGGACGAGCGGTTCCGGGACACGCGGACGGTGCCGCGCGGCGGACCCGGCGCCACGGATCCGGTGGGACGAGGAGAGTTGTAGACCTGCGGGTCTGTCAACGTCAAGGCTTTGCAAGGGAGTTGTGCGTTCGCTGAGACTTTCCGAAGGGCGGTGACTCACATGCGGCGCACATTCGACACTCTTTGTTCACACTTCCCTTGACCCTTCATGTAACCCCCGGTAACTTCGAGTCGGCTACTGCGGCGTAACGAGAAAGCCCTTGCAACCACCGGGAGTTGCGGGGAGACGTGCGTACGCGGTCGGTGTCCGCGCCAGGGCAACGTGCCATCCGAGTCGCAATGCGCCACCAACGTCGCAACGTGCCACGAAGTCCGATCCGCACCGACATGCACCTGGAGCAGACATGACCTCCTCCGCCGAGAACACCTCCGACAGACCGGAAGGTTCCGCCGCCGCGGACACCGGTGACGTTCCCGCCCGCCGCGGGCGGGTCCGGGCACGCCGGGCCGCCGTGATGGCGGTGCCGGCCGCCGCGGTCGCCGCCGGCCTCGCGATCCTCACGGCCGAGGGGGCACTGGGCGTGCAGTTCGCCATCTCCGGCATGCCGTTCACGGTCACCGCCACCGAGCTGAACGGCACCGGTTTCGCGCAGTTCGGCGGTCTGGACGAGATGGCCGAGGGCAGCCCCAACGCGGGTGACACCGGCGGTCAGGTCCTGGTCGTCACCTCCGTGATCAAGGAGGCGACGCTCAGCAAGCTGTGCCAGAGCGTGGACCTGGGCGGCACGAACCTGGTCATCAGGGCGGGTGAGGGCGCGGCGAAGGTCCGGGCCAGCGACCTGACCACCGACTCGACGGAGCTCACGGGCGACGCGGCCTTCAACAACATCGAGATCGGCAACGACGCCAGCACGCTGAACAAGGCCGGGCCGAAGGGCCGCGGGCCGAAGGGCGTGTTCAGCCAGCAGTCCGACACGGTGCACATCGCCAACCTGCGGCAGACCAACTACGCCACGACAGCCGGTGTGTTCAAGCTGCCCGGGCTGAAACTGGGCTTCAGCGGGTCGGGTTGCTGATGCCCGGCGGTCCACGCGGGAAGATCCGGCCCGCCTTCCGCCGGTGGCGGGCGGGCCGTCCCTTCTGGGGCGGGCTGCTGCTCGCCCTGGGCGGGGCGGAGGTCCTGCTCACCCTCAAGGCGTCGCTGGACGTCATCCTGCACGTCGGCATGCAGGGCCTGGCCGGCTACCTGCTCCCGGCCGTGATGCTGCTGTGCGGCGTGCTGATCCTCTTCAACCCCTCCCAGCGCCTGTTCTACTCGGTCATCGGGGTGCTGGTCTCCCTGGGGACCTGGCTGACCTCGAACCTGGGCGGCTTCTTCGTCGGCCTGCTCCTGGGCGTGGTCGGCAGCTGCCTCACCTTCGGCTGGCTGCCGGACCAGGAGCCGCGCGTCAGCCGGCGGCAGCGCAGGAAGGCGGTACGGGCCGCGAAGGCGGTGGCTCAGCCCGTGGAGCGGGAGGCCGGCCAGAACGCCTGAAACAGGCTGCCGGCCAGACCGCCTGAAACAGGCCAGTGATTCTCGACCCCCTGGCGCCACCCGGCCGCGGCCCCTTGGCTGGACGTGGCACGCGCCCGCCCACGAGGCGTCCGCGTGCCCTGCGAACCGCTGCCTCCAGCCCAGGGAGAGAGTCCGATGGAGTTCACACAACCGATAGTGATCGACCCGACCGGCCGCGACATCCACGGCGAGGCCGCCCGGATCCGCGAGCGCGGACCCGTCACCCCCGTCGAGCTCCCCCACGGCGTCCCGGCCTGGGCGGTCAGCAGCGCCCCGCTGCTGAAGCGGCTGCTCACCGACCCGCGGGTGTCGAAGGACGCGCGCCGGCACTGGCACCGCTGGCTCGACGGCGAGGTCTCACCGGACTGGCCGCTGTTCACCTGGGTCGCGGTGCAGAACATGTTCACGGCCTACGGAACCGACCACAAACGGCTGCGCACCATCGTCTCCAAGGCGTTCACCGCCCGCCGCACCGCCGCGCTGCGGCCCCGGATCGAGGAGATCACCGCGGCGCTGCTCGACCGGGTCGCCAAGGCCGGGGCGGGCGGTGGGGCGGACGGCCACGCGGTCGATCTGCGGGAGGAGTTCTGCTATCCGCTGCCCATCCAGGTCATCGGCGAACTGCTCGGATTACCCGAGGAGCTGGGGCCCGAGCTGCGCGCCGTGGTGGACGGCGTCTTCCACACCTCGGCCGACGCGACCGAAGTCGCCGACACCTACGCCCGGTTCTACGCCGTCCTCGGTGAGCTCGTCGCCGTGAAGCGGGCGGCACCCGGCGACGACCTGACCAGCGCGCTGATCGCGGCCCGCGAGGAGGAGAGCGGTACGCGGCTCAGCGAGCAGGAGCTGCTCGACACGCTGATGCTGATGATCAGCGCCGGCCACGAGACGACGGTCAACCTGCTCGACAACGCCGTCCACGCGCTGCTCACCCACCCCGGCCAGCTCGCGCACGTCCGCGCCGGTCGCGCCTCCTGGGACGATGTGATCGAGGAGACCCTGCGCGCCGAGGCACCGGTGGCCAGCCTGCCGCTGCGGTACGCCGTCGAGGACCTGCCCCTCGGTGAACTGGGCGGCCCGGAGGGCAGTGTGATCCGCAAGGGCGAGGCGATCCTCGCCGCGTACGCCGCCGCCGGACGCGACCCGGAGCAGCACGGCCCGGACGCCGGCACCTTCGACGTCACCCGCGCCGTGAAGGACCATCTGGCCTTCGGCTACGGCGTCCACCACTGCCTGGGCGCCCCGCTCGGCCGGCTGGAGGCACGCGTGGCCCTGCCGGCCCTGTTCGAACGGTTCCCCGGCCTCGCTCTCGCCGTACCGGCGGACGAGCTGCGGCCGGTGGACTCGTTCATCTCCCACGGCCATCGGTCGCTGCCGGTCCTGACGGGCTGACGGGCTGCGCGGCGGGCCCGGCCGGATCTCCGGAGGCCGGGTCCGCCGCGCCCTCCTCCTTCAGCGCCCTCGCCTCGCTCTTGAGGATCCGCATCGAGCGGCCCAGTGAACGTGCCGTGTCGGGCAGTTTCTTCGAGCCGAACAGGACGATCACGACGATCGCCACGATCAGCAGATGCCAGGGCTCCAGTCCGTTGCGCAGCACGTCATGCCCTCCCTCTCTTCAACAGTTGCTACATTGCGCAACTGTACAACCCCCGGGTGAGAGGCAAGCAGACGCCGATGACGGTCACCAGCAACCGGAGGACGGAGCAGCCGCGGCACAGGGCCGCCGTGCGGGACCACAGGCGGCGGCGCGGTCGCCGGCGTGGCCGTGGCATACGGGTCGGTCTCGCCGTCTGTCTGGCCCTGCTCGTGCTCGCCGCGGGCGGAGCCGGCTGGCTCTACCTGAAGCTGGACGGCGACATCAGCACCTTCGACTCGGGCGGCCTCTCCGACAACCGCCCCGAGGCCGGCTCGTCGCAGGGCGAGAACGTCCTGGTCATCGGCTCCGACACGCGCACCGGCGGCAACGAGGCGCTGGGCGGCGGCGACAAGGACGACGTGGGCCGCTCCGACACCGCGTTCCTGCTGCACGTCTACGCCGACCACCGGCACGCCCTCGCCGTCTCCATCCCCCGCGACACCCTGGTGACCATCCCGCCGTGCAAGCTGCCCGACGGCAGCTGGACGAAGGCCCAGCCGGACACGATGTTCAACGCGGCGTACTCGGTCGGCCAGACGGCCAAGGGCAACCCCGCCTGCACGCAGAACACGGTCGAACAGCTCACCGGCCTGCGCGTCGACCACACCGTCGTCGTGGACTTCAAGGGCTTCGCCCGGCTGACGGACGTGGTGGGCGGTGTCAGGGTGTGCCTGCCGCAGGACGTCTACGAGAACGACCTCAACCCCCACCTCACCACCCCGGGCAAGCTGCTCTTCCACAAGGGCGAGCAGACCGTCGCGGGCCAGAAGGCACTGGACTACGTCCGGATCCGGCACGGCATCGGCGACGGTTCCGACATCGGCCGGATCAAGCGCCAGCAGGCGTTCGTGGCGAGCCTGCTGAAGCAGGTGAAGAGCCAGGGCCTCACGCCGACGCGGCTGCTGCCGCTGGCCGAGGCCGCCACGAAGTCGCTGACCGTCGACCCCGGCCTCGGCTCCGCCGACAAGCTGATGGCCTTCGCGATGTCGCTGAAGGACATCGACCTGCACAACACCAAGTTCGTGACCTTGCCCTGGCGCTACGAGGGATCACGGGTCGCGATCGTGCAGCCGGACGCCGACGACCTGTGGGCGGCGCTCAGGGCCGACCGCACGATCGACGGCAAGAACGCCGGCGGGAAGCGGACCGGGACTCCGGGTTCCGAGGCTTCCCCCTCCCCCACGCCGGTCTCCGGTGAGGGCATCGACGTCGCCGTCTACAACGGCACCTCGGTCCCCGGACTGGCCGCCCGCGCCACCGCGGTTCTCACCGCGGACGGCTTCACCGTCACGGGCACGGCGACGGCGTCCGCCCAGGACCACACCACGACACTGGTCGAGTACGGCCCCGGCCTGGAGGTCCGTGCCCGGACGGTGGCGGCGGCCTTCCCTGGCGCGGAGCTCCAGCCCGTGACCGGCAGCGGAATCAGTGTCGTGCTGGGACAGTCGTACGCGGACAGCGACAGCCCGGCGGCGAGCCCGTCCGCGTCCCCGGCTCCGACCGCCGTGCCGTCGGAGGTCGCCGACGGGGCCCGGTCCGCGGACGACAACCCGTGCTCGAACCTCACCTACGGCTGACGCCGCACCTGCCGGGCCCGGGCCGCCGCCAGGGCCAGGGCGTACAGGCCGAGGACGACGGCCGGCAGGAGGTAGTACGCGGCGGGCAGGGCCGTCATGCCGAGGGCTGTGCCGAGGGGGCTCGGCGGCAGCAGCAGGCCGACGGCGGCGAGGCCGGCCGCCGCGAGAGCGACCGGGCCGGGGGCACGGCTTCCCTCGTCACGCCGGCCGGTGCGCAGGAGCAGCATCACCAGGGCCTGGGTGAGCAGGTTCTCGGTGAACCAGGCGGAGTGGAAGACGGCTTCGTCGTCGACGGCGTCGGGGCCGTCGAGCGCGAACGCGAGGACGGCGAAGGTGGCGAGGTCGGCGACCGCGTTGAGCAGGCCGAAGCCGGTGACGAACCGGAGGAAGGAGCGTGGCCGCAGCACGGCCGGACCGCGCAGGGCCGCCGCGCCGGGGCGGTCGTGGGCGAAGGCGAGCTGGGCCGCGTCGAAGCACAGGTTCTGGGCGAGCACCTGGGCGGGGAGCATCGGCAGGAAAGGCAGGAGCAGGCCCGCTGCGAGCATCGCGACGACGTTGCCCAGGTTGGAGGAGAGCGTGACGCGCAGGTACGAGGCGATGTTGCCGCTCGCGTGCCGGCCTGCGGTGATCGCGTGGCCGATCGCCCTGAGGTCCTTCTCGGCGAGGACGACGTCGGCGCTCTCCCGTGCCACGCCGACGGCGGAGCGGGGCGCGAGGCCTACGTCGGCGGCACGCAGCGCGGCCACGTCGTTCACCCCGTCGCCGAGGAAGCCGACGGTGTGCCCGGCGGCGCGCAGGGCGGCGACGATCCGGGCTTTGTCCTGCGGGGTGCAGCGGGCGACGACGGTCGCCTCGCCGGCGGCCTCGGGGTCTGTCGGCTGTGCGGCGGTCCGTACCTCCCCGGGATCCAGACCGAGTTCCCGGCAGGCCCGGGCCGCGGTGGCCGGATGGTCGCCGGTGAGGACCTTCACGGTGACGCCCCGGTCGGCCAGGTCGCGCAGGGCCTCGGCGGCGGTCGGGGCGAGGGCGTCCCGG
Organism: Streptomyces afghaniensis; assembly: GCF_044327915.1. Taxonomy (NCBI): domain Bacteria; kingdom Bacillati; phylum Actinomycetota; class Actinomycetes; order Kitasatosporales; family Streptomycetaceae; genus Streptomyces; species Streptomyces afghaniensis. The sequence goes on along the minus strand of NZ_JBIRGJ010000001.1, from coordinate 513,423 downwards.
AAGGTCACCAGGCCCCGGAAGGTCAAGCCCCGCGTGTCGGGCGGCCCGGGCGCGCCGGCACGGCGGTCGGCCGTGGCGACGGCCAGCACCCGCAGCCCGGCGTCCGCCTCCCGGGCGGCGAACGCCAGCAGCCGGTCGCGCTCGCCGGGCTCCGTCGTGCAGCGCTCCACCACGGCCTCGGCGGCGCCGGTGACGACGACGGTGTGACGTCCGAGGGAGCCGCGCACCACCGCCGTCGAGAAGCGCCGTACCGGGTCGAACGGCACGGCGTCCACCCCGTCGTACTCCTCGCCCACCGGCCCGGCCGCCTCCAGCAGGGCCTCGTCGAGGGCGTCGGGCGCGGGCAGTTCGGCGAGCTGCAGGGTCCACCAGGCGCCGACGGCGGCCCAGCGCAGCACCTCCGGGTCGTCGCGGCCTGCCGGGTCGAGGGCGCGTTCGACGACCGGCCGGTCCTGGGTGAGGGTGCCGGTCTTGTCGACGCACAGCACGTCGACGGCGCCCAGGTCGTGCAGCGCGGGCAGCCGTTTGACGATGACGCCGTGGGTACGGGCGAGCAGGGCGGCGCCCCGGGCCAGACAGGCGGTGACGATCACCGGCAGCATCTCGGGCGTCAGCCCGACGGCGACCGCGACGGCGAAGGGCAGGGTCTCCAGGCCGCGTCCGCGCAGCGCGGCGTTCGCCATCAGGACGAGGGGCGGCGTCAGCAGCATGAAGCGGATCAGCACCCAGGAGATGCCGTGCACGGACCGGTCGAAGGCACCGCCCTCCCGGCGTGCGGCCGGCTGCCGGTGAGCGGCGGCGAACCGGGTGCCGTCCCCGGTCGCGACCACGACGGCGGTGGCGGTGCCCCGGGCGACAGCACTCCCCTGGAAACACAGGTGGGGCGCCTCGAAGGGGTTGCCGCCGGGCGCTTCGGACCCGCGGGCGGGGGCTTCGGACCGACCCGTCACCCCGACCGCGGACGAAAGCACGTCACCACCGGGCTCGGCGGCGGCTTCCGGCCGGCCCCTCGCCCCGACCGCGGACGAGGACACGTCACCACCGGACTCCGCGGCGGCTCCCGACCCGCCCCTCGCCCCGACCGCGGACGAAAGCACGTCACCACCGGACTCCGCGGCGGCTGCCGGCCGGCCCCTCGCCCCGACCGCGGGCGAGGGCACGTCACCACCGGACCCCGCGGCGGCTCCCGACCCGCCCCCCGCCCCGACCGCAGACGAGGACACGTCACCACCGGACAAACGCACCGGCCCGGACCCGTCCGCCCCGTCGCCCCCGGGCCCACCGTCCGCCGCGCCCTCGCCGGGTACCTCCTCCGCCGTCTTGCCCACCGGCGCCGACTCCCCGGTCAGGGCCCCCTGGTACACGGCGAGCCCCCGGGCCCGGAGCAGTCTCACGTCCGCCGCTATCAGGTCCCCGGGGCCTAGGCGCAGCACATCGCCGGGAACCAGCTCGGTGACCGGGACCTCCCGGGCCCGGGGCGGCTCCCCGGCGTCGTCGCGCCGCAGCACCGTGGCCGTGCCGGCGACCAGTTCGCGCAGGGCGGCCATGGAACGGTCGGCCCGGTGCTCCCCGCTCGCGCGCAGCACGCAGCTGACCGCGACCAGGGCGAGGATGACGACGGCGGTGCCCCAGGAGGCGACGGCGGCGGACACCAGGCCGAGACAGAGCAGGACGGCGGTGAAGGGGTCGCGCAGGGCGTGCGCGCACCGGCGGGGCCAGGACGGCGTGCGCCGGTCCGGCAGGGTGTTCTCGCCGTGACTGAGCAGCCTGGCCGCGGCCTCGGTCTCGGTCAGTCCCCGGGGCCCCGACTCCAGCCGCCGCAGCACCTCCAGGGTGGTGCCGTCGGCGGTCTCAGAGGCCATGGAGGCGGCGGCGCGGCGGCGCGGCGCGGTCGGTGAGGCGGCCCACCAGGAGCCGTACGACGTCGACGACGTCGGGGTCGTCGACGTAGTACACCTGCCGGCGGCCCTCGCGGCGGGAGCCGACGAGTCCGGCCAGCTTCAGCTTGGTGAGGTGCTGGCTGACCGCGGGCAGCGCGCCACCGACCCGCTCGGCGAGCCCGGTGACGTCGCTCTCGCCCTGGGCCAGCGCCCAGACGATGTGCAGCCGGGCGGGCGAGGCCAGCAGCCCGAAGGCCGCGGCCGCCTGGGCGACCACGTCGGCGGGCGGGTCCTCGAAGCCACTGCCGGCTGCCGCCACCGTCGCCGTCCCTTCCGTCGCCTCCGTCGTCCTGCGAGCCGCACCAGTCTAGGCGGCCCCGGCAGCCGCCACGGGAGGCCTTTTCGGTGCGGGATGCCGGGGCCCGAACCGCACGGACGGTATGAAAATCATGGGGATGACCTCCCATGTTCGACCCGTCGGACAGATCATCACGATGCGGCAGCGCCAACTCACGGCAAGTGGCCGCTCACTTGACGCCCGGTGGTCACACACGGTTGGCTCCGGGCCAACGAGAGTCATCCGGCCCGTGCTCAACTGCGGTCCGCCCGGCTCTCATCCTGCTCTTGCTCGGCCGCACAGCGAGGTCCGCCCCTCATGAACACTCCTCCCCCGCCGCACACCTCCGCGAGACTCACCCGTGTCGCGGCGCTGGTGTCCGCCGTGTGTCTGCTGGTGGCCGGCTGCTCCGTCCTCGGCGCGGGTGACGACGGGCCGGACGCGGACCCGGTGGGCGGTCCGGGCGGCGGGATGAAGGTCGCCCTGGTCACGCACGGCGGCAAGGGCGACGCCTTCTGGGACCTGGTGCGCAGGGGCGCCGAGACGGCGGCCGCCAAGGACGGCATCGACCTGACGTACGCCAGCGACGCCGACGCGGCCGCACAGGCCACGCTGGTGCGGAACGCGGTCCGCGACAAGGTCGACGGCATCGCGGTGACGCTCGCCAAACCGGCGGCGATGCGGGGCCCGATCGCCCAGGCCAAGGCGGCCGGCATCCCCGTCGTCGGGCTCAACTCCGGTATCGACGCCTGGCGGCCGGCGGGCCTGCTGGAGTACTTCGGCCAGGACGAGTCCGTCGCCGGCCGGGCCGTCGGCGACAAGCTGGACGAGGTCAGGGCCAAGCACGCCCTGTGCGTCGTGCACGAGCGGGGCAACGTCGCGCTGGAGGCCCGCTGCGCCGGCGTGCGGAAGACGTTCGACGGCGAGACCGACAACGTGTACGTGGACGGCACCGACATGAAGGCGGTGACCGCCACGATCGCGTCCCGGCTGCGGCAGGACTCCAGCATCGACGAGGTCGTCACCCTGGGCGCCCAGTACGGGCTCAGCGCGGTCGACGCCGTCGAACAGGCCGGCAGCAGAGCCAAGGTCGCCACCTTCGACCTCAACAAGGACCTGGTCAAGGCCGTCCAGGACGGCAAGGTGCAGTTCGCCGTGGACCAGCAGCCCTACCTCCAGGGATACCTCGCGGTGGACGCCCTGTGGCTGTACCGGACCAACGGCAACGTCAGCGGCGGCGGGGCGGCCCCGGTGCTCACCGGACCCGCGTTCGTGACCAGGTCCAACGTCTCCGCGGTGGCGCGGTTCGCCGCCGCCGGGACCCGGTGACCGGACACTTCCTGTGACGGTGTCGCCAAAGATTCGGTCAGGCCCGGGCCCTGCGGTCACTTGTACGGATAACATCCTGCGCATCCCATGTGCCGTAACCGGCACACGAAACCCTCCGCGCCCGTCCACCACCCCCACCCCCCCGCCCCGCCCATTCCGCCTCCCCGTTCCTCGCTCCCCGCTGATCGCCCTAGGACGACGATGTCTCGACGGACAGGTGCCCGGCGCCGCCTCGGATCCATACGCCTCTCCCTGGTGCTCCTGGCCCTGGTGCCCAGCGTCACCCTCGCCGCCATGTGGGGCGTGACGACCATCCAGATGTTCTCGGAGGGGCTTCGGCTGCGTGACCAGACGGAGCTGAGCCGGTCGACCGGTGCCATGGGCACCGACACGACACTCGCCCTGCAGCGGGAACGCAGCCTGTCGGCGGCCTGGCTGGCCTCGCCGCACGGCTCCCGGGCCGCTCTCGACGCGCAGCGCGAGGAGACCGACGCGGCGGTCGCGAAGCTGGTCGGGCAGGCGGACGCGATCGAGAGGGCGCCCTCCCGCATATCGGACCGGCTGTACTCGGTGCTGGGCTCGGTGGGCAGCCTGGAGTACTACCGCGACCAGGTGGACCACCCGACCGACATCACCGCGCAGCAGGCGCTGGACCAGTACTCCTCGATCATCGACGACCAGATCCACGCCTTCCAGGAGCTCTCCCAGGTCGACGACGGCGACCTCACCTCGCAGGCCGGTCCGCTGGTCGCCCTGGAGCACGCGGCGGAACTGGTCTCCCGCGAGGACGCGCAGCTGACCCTGGCCTGGCCGTCCGGGCACCTCGACGACAAGGCCTGGGTGCAGTTCACGGAGCTGGTGAACACCCGGCGCTGGCTCGTCAAGGACCAGGTGGTGCCCCAGCTGACCGGCAGCGCCAAGGCCCAGACCGAGCGGATCCTGGCGAGCCCCGAGTGGCAGACGCTCCAGTCCATCGAGGACCAGGTGCTGGCGGCCCGCAACGCCGGCGCCACCGCGGACCGGATCGCCCTGCCGGACACCCAGAAGCGGTGGAACGCCGCCATGGACAAACTGTCCGAGCACTACGCGAGCCTGATCCAGCGGCAGACGACGGGCCTGCTCGAACGCAGCGCCGACAAGGCGGACGCGCTGCTGATCAAGGCGGGGATCCTGAGCGCCGGCGGGCTGCTCGCGCTGCTGGTGTGCGTCGGCATGTCCTGGCGGATCACCCGCTCGCTGTCCCGTCGGCTGCGCGGCCTGCGCCGGGCCGCCGTCAGCCTCGCGCAGGAGCGGCTGCCCGACGTGGTGGCCCGCCTCGACCGGGGCGAGACGGTCGACCCGGAGTCCGCGACGACACCGCTGGACTACGGGCACGACGAACTCGGCCAGGTGGCGCAGGCGTTCAACACCGCCCAGCGCACGGCCGTGCACACCGCGGTCGAACTCGCCGACACCCGGCGCGGCTTCCAGAAGGTCATCCTGGGCATCGCCCGGCAGAGCCAGAACCTGGTCAACCTCCAGCTCAGCCGGCTCGACACACTGGAACGCGAGCACACCGATCCCGACATCCTCAAGGGTCTGTACGAACTGGACTCCACGGCCAGCCAGTTGCGCCGCTACGAGGAGAACCTCGTCATCGTCAGCGGCGAACGGCCCGGCCGCAGCTGGACCGAGCCGGTCGCGCTGATCGACATCCTGCGCAGTGCGGTCGGCGAGGTCGCCGAGTACCAGCGGGTGGAGGTGCACACCGAGGAGGAGGTGTTCGTCGCGCCGCCCGCGGTGGCCGACGTCATCCATCTGCTGGCCGAGCTCATCGACAACGCGACCGCCTACTCGCCCGCCCCGAGCCCCGTCACGGTGCGGGCCGGGATGGTCGCCAAGGGCCTGGCCGTCGAGGTCGAGGACCGCGGCCTCGGCATGTCGGAGGAGGACTACACGTCCTTCAACGAACAGCTCGCGGTCCCCCCGCAGTTCGACGTGGTGGCGCTCGCCGACGACCTGCGGCTCGGCATGTTCGTGATAGCCCAGCTGGCCCACCGGCACGGCATCACCGTCACCCTGCGCGCCTCGCCGTACGGCGGGACCACGGCGATCGTGCTGATACCGCACGACATCGTGGTGCGGGAGATCCCGGCGAACGGGCAGAGCCCGATGGACGCCAAGACCGCCAAGACCGCCGACAACGGCGGCAACGCCGTGGCCGCCGGGGAGCCGGAGGGTGCCGCCGGGACCGCCCGCGAGCCCCGGCCCCTCACCTCGGCCCGGACCGCCACCGCCACCGCCACCACCGCAGCCGTCCCTGCCGCCGTGTCCGCCGCCCGCGAGGTCATCCCCCGCCGGGACGGACTCGCCCCGCTCCCCCGCCGGGTACCGCAGACCAGCCTGGTGGAGGAACTGCGCGAGGAGTCCGCGCCCGCCGAGGACGACGGATCCCCCGACGACTTCACCGCGGAAGCCGCCGCCTCCTCCCTGGCCGGCTTCCAGCGCGGCACGCTCCGGGCCCGTGACGACGACGCCGAGCCGCCGTACGACGAGGGCGCGGCCGCGGCACCCCGGCTGGCCGCCGCCGACCCCGTCCCCTCGACTCCGCCCGCCGACCGCTGACGAAGGACACCGCAATGACACGCCCCATCCCCGCCACGCACACCCAGCTCGACCAGCTGCTGACCGGACTCGTGGAGCGCGTCGCCGACGTGAACCAGGCCGTGGTGCTGTCCGAGGACGGCCTGGTGGTCAGCAAGTCCACCGGATTCCTGCGCGACGACGCCGAGCGGCTCGCGGCGACCGCGTCCGGCCTGATGAGCCTCAGCAAGGGCGTCAGCATGGACTTCCGGGGTGGTCCGGTGCGCCAGGCGCTCATCGAGATGGCCAACAGCTATCTGATCCTCACCTCCGCCGGTCCCGGCGCCCACCTGGTCGTGCTGACCGGGCCGGGCGCGGACGTCGGTGTGGTGGCGTACCAGATGAACATGCTGGTGAAGAAGATCGGCGAGCACCTCAGCGCGGCACCGCGGGGCATGGCCGGGCCCGTCGTCGACCCCGGCGTGTGAGGTGGGCGGAGGCGACTCGGCGGGACGGCTCGTACGGCCGTTCGCGCTGACCGGTGGCCGGACCCGGCCCAGCCGCGCCGACTTCACGCTCATCGCGACGGTGACCGCGGTCGATCCCCAGCCCGCCGCGGCGGCCCGGTGCCAGCCCGAGCACACCCGGATCCTCCGGCTGTGCGCCGAGCCGATGGCCGTGGCGGAGCTGGCCGCCCGGCTCGACTTGCCGGTGAGCGTGGTCGTCATCCTGCTCTGCGACCTGCTGGAGGCGGGCCGGATCACCGTCCGTCCGCCGCGCCCGGTTTCCCGTACCACTCCGGACCTGGACCTGCTGAAGAAAGTGAGGGACGGCCTTGGCCGGCTCTGACGTCGAAACCGACGCGTCCTCGGCACCCGACACGGTCAAGATCCTCATCGCCGGCGGCTTCGGCGTGGGCAAGACCACGATGGTCGGGTCGGTCAGCGAGATCGCCCCGCTGCGCACCGAGGAACCCCTGACCATGGCAGGGCTGGGCGTCGACGACCTGGACGGTATCGAGGAGAAACGGGCCACCACCGTGGCCCTGGACTTCGGCCGGATCACCATCAGCCGGGACCTGGTGCTGTACCTGTTCGGTACGCCGGGGCAGCAGCGGTTCTGGTTCATGTGGAACGACCTGGCCCTGGGCGCGCTCGGTGCCGTGGTCCTGGTCGACGTCCGCAGACCCGAGTCCAGCTTCGCCGCGATCGACTTCTTCGAACGCCGGGACATCCCGTTCGTCGTCGGGGTCAACGGCTTCCACGGGGAACACCCGTATCCACCCGAGGACATCCGGGACGCGCTCGCGGTCCCGGAGCACGTGCAGGTGCTGCTGTGCGACGCGCGCGACAGGGAGTCGTGCCGGGACGTGCTGATCGCCCTGCTCGACCAGCTCATCGCGACGGCGGTGCAGGCCTAGGGGGTGTCCGTGCTCCGGACACCCCCCGGTCGAAGGGTCAGTTCAGGCCGGCCGACTTCAGCCATGCCTTGGCCACGTCCAGCGGGTCCTTCTTCTCCAGCTGCACCTGCGCGTCCAGTTCGAGGAGCGTCTTCGTGTCGAGCTTGGCCGAGACCGCGTCGAGCGCCTCGACGCCCTCCTTGGACAGCTCGCCCTTGCGGACCAGCGGCTGCACGTTCTGGAAACCGAAGAGGTTCTCCGGGTCCTTCAGGACGACGAACTTCTCCCGGGCGATGGTCGGGTCGGTGGTGAAGACGTCCGCGGCCTGCACGGTGTTCTTCTTCAGCGCCGCCTGGGTCAGCGGCCCGCCCGCGTCGAGGGACTTGAAGGACTTGAACTCCAGGCCGTACACCGACTTCAGGCCCGCCAGGCCCTGGTGCCGGGTCTGGAACTCCGGTGAGCCGCCGAAGACCAGGTCCTTGGCGACGTCCTTGAGCTCCCCGATGGAGGAGTCGGAGGTGAGCTTGTACTTCTTCGCGGTCTCCGCGTTCAGGGTCACGGAGTCCTTGTTCTGCGCGGCCGACGGCTTCAGCAGCTCCAGCTTGGAGTCGAGCTTGCCGTTGATCGCGGTCGTGGTCTCCTCGACCGTCTTCGGCTTGGCCTTGGCGTCGAGGTACGCCAGCAGGGAGCCGTTGTACTCCGGCAGCAGGGTGATGGCGCCGTTCTTCATCAGACCGTACGTGGTCTCACGGCTGCCGATGTTGGGCTTGTAGGTGACCTTGATGCCCTTGGCCTTGAGGGCCTCGCCGTAGATGTCGGCGAGCAGGATGCTCTCGGCGAAGTTGTTGGAGCCGACCACGACGGTGCCGCTCTCCGCTCCGCCGCCCTTGAGCGGGTCCTCGGAGGTGCCGCCGGAGGAACAGCCTCCGAGCAGAGCCGCCGCCGCGGCGAGCGCGACCGCGGCCGTGCCGGGGTGCCTGGTGATGGACCGGGTGCTGCTCTTCGCCGTAGTAATCACCCATTGATCCAAGCCAGCCGATAATCGGTCAGTCAAGAGCAGCCTGATTACCAATCGGCGTCGATGTGCGACAAACCACGGCAACCCGGGCTCTCAACTCCTGCGCACGCCCGGCGACACCGCCACCCGCGCCACCGCCCAGAACAGCGCGAGCGTGACCAGCGCCAGGAAGGCGACCAGCGTCGCGCCGCCCACCACCTTCTCGTAGTTGCGCTGGTAGAGGCCGTCGACGATGTACCGCCCGAGGCCGCCCAGGCTGACGTACGCGGCGATGGTCGCCGTCGACACGATCTGGATGGCCGCCGAGCGCAGGCCGCTCAGGATCAGCGGCAGCGCGACCGGCAGTTCGACCTGGAAGAGGATCCGGGACTCGTGCATGCCCATGCCTCGGGCGGCGTCCACCGGCGAGGGGTCGACGGACCGCATCGCCTCGTAGGTGGTGACCAGGATCGGCGGGACGGCCAGGACGACCAGCGGGATCATCACGGGCAGCATCCCGAACCCCAGCAGGGTCGTCATCAGCACCAGCAGGCCGAAGCTGGGCAGGGCCCGCCCGGCGGTGGCGACCAGGGACAGGGCGTTCCCGCCGCGCCCGTAGTGACCGGTGACCAGGCCGATCGGCAGTCCGATCGCGGCGGCGAGGGCGAGCGCCTCCAGGGTGTACCGCACGTGTTCCGCGAGGCGGGCCGGGATGCCGTCGTAGCCCTGCCAGTGGGCGCTGTCGCTGAAGAAGGCGTTGACGAAGTTGAGTACGTTCACCGGGCTGCGTCCTTGAGGGCGGGCGCCTGCTTGCGACCGGCCGAGCCGCTGGGCATCCAGGGCGTCAGCAGCACGCGCACGAGGACCAGCAGGGCGTCGACGAGGATCGCCAGGAGGGCCGTGGTGATCACGGAGTTCCAGGTCAGTTCGGGCCGGTTGTAGATCTGCGCGTCGTGGAGCAGGTTGCCGAGCGCGCCCTGGTTGCCGATCAGCATGCCGACGCTGACGAGGGAGATGCTCGACACGGTCGCCACCCGCAGGCCGGCGATGATCGCCGGGACCGCGATCGGCAACTGCACCTGGAAGTACCGCCGTACGGGCCCGAAGCCCATGGCGGTGGCCGCGGACAGAGTCTCCTGCGGCACCGAGCGCACCCCGTCGACGATCGCCGGGACGAGCACCACCAGGCTGTACACGGCCAGCGGGATCATCACGGTGAGCTCGGTCTGCCCGGTGTAGTTGATGAGGACGACGAAGAACGCCAGCGACGGGACGGCGTACAGCACGGTCGTGACGCCGAGGACGGGCGGGTAGAGCCAGCGGAAGCGGATGCAGAGCTGGGCGATCGGCAGTGCCAGGAGCAGTCCGGCCGCGACCGGCAGCAGGGCCTCTCTCAAGTGCAGTCCGACCAGCCCGATCCAGCTGTGCTGGAGGTCGCTCGGCATGTCGAAGAAGTCGTGGAGGAACTCGCTCATCCGGCGACCTTCTCGTCGTCGAGTCCCGCCGCGTGGGCGCTGCGGATCGCCTCGCCGATGGTCGCCTGCGAGACGACTCCGGTCACCCGCCCGCCGGTGTCCACGGCGACGGCCCAGCCGGTCGGCGACAGCACCGCGCAGTCGAGGGCGACCCGCAGCGAGTCGGTGCCGGGCACGAACGGCCGTCCGTGGGACAGCAGCCGGTCCGGCCGGATGTCCCCCGCGACCAGGTCCCGCGGTTCGCTCCAGCCGAGCGGCCTGCCGTCCGCGTCGGTGACCAGGAGGTAGGGGGCGTCGGGGGCGGCGATCTGCTCGGCGGTGGCGTCCAGCGGGATCACCGGGTCGCTCGTCAACTCGAGCCGGGTGGACGGGAAGAACGACAGCCGCCGGATGCCGCGGTCGCCGCCCAGGAAGTCCTCGACGAAGGCGTCGGCGGGGCTGGACAGCAGCTCGGCCGGGGGCGCGTACTGGGCGAGGTGGCCGCCGGTGCGCATCACGGCGACCATCGTGCCGAGCTTGATCGCCTCGTCGATGTCATGGGTGACGAAGACGATGGTCTTGCCCAACTCGTCCTGGATGCGCAGCAGTTCGTCCTGGAGACCCTTGCGCACCACCGGGTCGACCGCCGAGAACGGCTCGTCCATGAGCAGCACCGGCGGGTCGGCGGCGAGGGCCCGGGCCACGCCGACGCGCTGCTGCTGGCCGCCGGACAGCTGGTAGGGGTACCGCTTGGCGAGCGCGGCGTCGAGCCCGACCCGCTCCATCAGCTCCGCGGCCCGCGCCCGGGCCTTCTGCTTGCCCCAGCCGAGCATGCGGGGGACGGTCGCGATGTTGTCGACGATCGTGCGGTGCTGGAAGAGGCCGGCGTTCTGGATGACGTAACCCATGGACCTGCGCAGGGTGGTGACGGGCTGCCGCTGGATGTCCTCGCCGTCGAGGAGGATCGTTCCCTCACTCGGCTCGACCATTCTGTTGATCATCCGCAGCGTGGTCGTCTTGCCGCAGCCCGACGGTCCGACGAGGACGGTGATGGAGCGGTCGGGTATCTCCAGCGAGAGCCGGTCGACCGCCACCGTGCCGTCCGGGTAGCGCTTGGTGACTGAATCGATCCGTATCAAGACGCCGGGGCCCTTCGGTTGGCGGAGACTTTGGCCGTGGTCGTACGGGCTGGTCGTACGGGCTGTTGCCGGTCGAGTCTAGACCGCGGTCGTTTCCGGCCCCGGGGCGGCGGGGAGCCCCGCCCCGTCCAGCGGCAGCCGCACGGTGAACACCGTCGCCCCGGGTTCGCTGTTCAGCTCGATGCGGCCGCCGTGGGCCCGGACCAGGGAGTGGGCGACCGCCAGGCCGAGGCCGCTGCCGCCGCGGTCGCGGCTGCGGGCCTTGTCGACGCGGTAGAAGCGGTCGAAGACGCGCTCCTGGTCCTCGGGCGGGATGCCGGGGCCCGCGTCGGCGATCCGGACCAGGGCTGTGCCGGAGGCGACGGTGACGCCCACGGACACCGGGGTGCCGGGCGGGGTGTGCACGGCGGCGTTGGCGAGCAGGTTGTCCAGGACCTGCCGGACGCGCTGCGGGTCCAGGCGCACCTCGATCGCCCCCGGGCCGGCGGCCACCGTCAGCGGGTGGTCCGGCCGGCTGGCCCGGAAGGCGTCGGCGGCTTGCCGGACCAGCTCCACCAGGTCGGCGTCCTCGCACCGCAGCGGCGCCTCCACCTCCGCCGCGTCCAGCCGGGCGAGCAGCAGCAGGTCGTCCAGGAGGATGCCCATCCGGGCGGCCTCGGCGCGCAGCCGGGCCAGGTGCCGGTCGCGTTCCTCGGGGGCGTTGGCGGCTGCGTACTGGAACAGGTCGGCGTAGCCGCGTACCGACATCAGCGGGGTGCGCAGCTCGTGCGAGGCGTCCGCGACGAACCGGCGCAGCCGCTGCTCGGCCTCGGCGCGCACGGCGAGGGAGTCGTCGATGTGCTCCAGCATGGTGTTGAAGGCGGTGCGCAGCTCGTCCACCTCCGGGCCGCCGTCCCGGCCGTCGGCGCGCAGCGGCAGCCGGGCCGCCGACTCGGTCAGGTCGTGCGAGGCGATGCCGTGCGCGGTGGACGCCATGTCGCTGAGCGGCTTCAGCCCGCGGCGCAGCATGCGGCGGCCGAAGACCACCAGCGCGAGCAGGGCGAGAGCGAAGGTGACGACCTGGATGGTGATGAGCTGCCCGACCGTGTCCTCGATGTCCTCCATGGGCGCGGCGCTGACCAGGACCACCCCGGGCTCGACCTCGCAGGCGCGCAGCCGGTAGGTGCCCGCGCCCTTGAGGTGCTCGGTGCGCAGCACCTCCGTGTGCGCGACGCTCTGCGCCGAGGCCAGGGCGGTGAAGTCGTCGACGTCCTCGGGCAGGTCGGCGGGGTCCTCGGGCCTGCGGAGCTCGGGCGTGCCCTTGGAGACGTCGTACACGGCGTAGAACCAGCTGTAGTACTTCTTGCCCGAGAGCGTGCCGTAGTCCGCGATGCTCTTGGACTGGGCGATCTGGGCCTGCGCCAGCTGGGTGTCGAGCTGGGCCGACAGGTAGTCGCGCATGTACGTGGTGAGGGCCGTGCCGACGACGGCGAACACGACCAGCGCCAGGGCGCCGAGGCCCAGGGCCAGCCGGGTGCCCAGGCGCATCCCGCGGTAGGCCCGCCGCAGCCGGGCGATCACTCGGAGGCCTGCCGCACGACGTACCCGAATCCCCGCACGGTGTGGATCAGCGGCGCGCCGCTCTCGTCCGTCTCGTCGAGCTTGCGGCGCAGCCGGCTGATGACCAGCTCGACGACGTTGGAGCGGCCGCCGAAGCCGTACTCCCACACGTGGTCGAGGATCTGCGCCTTGGTGAGCACGGTGGGCGACCTGCGCATCAGGTAGCGCAGCACCTCGTACTCGGTCGGGGTGAGCGAGAGCAGCTTCTCGCCGCGCCGCACCTCGCGGGTGTCCTCGTCCATGGTCAGGTCGCCGACCTGGAGCACGGACCGCTGGAAGGCGGGGCCGGCGCTGCGCCGCAGCACGGTGCGCAGCCGGGCCATCAGCTCCTCCACGGCGAACGGCTTGACCAGGTAGTCGTCGCCGCCCCGGGTCAGGCCCGCGACCCGGTCGGCGACGCCGTCGCGGGCGGTGAGGAACACCACCGGCACCATCGTGCCGGAGGCGCGCAGCCGGTCGAGGACGCCGAAGCCGTCGACGCCGGGCAGCATCAGGTCGAGCACGACGATGTCCGGGTGGAACTCGGCGGCCCGCTGCAGCGCGTCCTCGCCGGAGTACGCCGTGACCGCTTCCCAGCCCTCGTAGCGGGCGACGGTCGCGACGAGGTCGGCGATGGGCGGGTCGTCGTCGACGACGAGGAGTCGTACTTTTTCCACCCGCTCATAGTGCTTCACGTGTCCCGTGCCCCCATAGCCGCTCGTCCCTTCGCCGCCGGATCGATAAACACTTGAAAGTTGAGCGACAGTATTCCGACAGCTCCCCCGCGCCAAGCTCGGTGTCCCAGGATCCGATCAAGGAGCTGCCGATCGTGACGACCCTCCAAGAACCCCCCGCGGCGACCCGGCCGGGCGTGCGCCCGAGAGTGGTGGGCCGCACCGGCCTGTACGCGGTGCTGCTGGCCAACGCGGTCGTGGTGGCCGTCTTCTTCGTCCAGGCCGGTTTCGCCTCGAACACACTGATCGTGCTGGGGCGGCTGGCGGGGCTGTACGGGGCGCTGCTCATGGCGTTCCAGCTGCTGCTGGTGGCGCGGCTGCCGTGGTTCGACCGGCGGATCGGCATGGACCGGCTGACGTCCTGGCACCGCTGGACGGGCTTCTCGGTGCTGTGGCTGCTGCTGGCGCACGCCGTGTTCATCGTCTTCGGCTACGCGCAGTCCTCGTCCCTGGACCCGGTGAACCAGCTGGTGGATCTCGCGGAGACCGTCGAGGGAGTGCTGCGCGCGATCGCCGCCCTGGCGATCATCATCGTGGTCGGCGCGGTCTCGGCCCGCTACGCCCGGCGCCGGCTGGCGTACGAGACCTGGCACTTCATCCACCTGTACACCTACGTCGCGGTGGTGCTGGCGTTCACGCACCAGGTCGCGGCGGGCACGACGTTCACCTCGTCGGCCGTGGCGGAGACGTACTGGTACGGCGTGTGGGGCGTGGCCCTCGCCTCGGTGTTCACGGGCCGGCTGGTCCTGCCGCTGTGGCGCAACCTCCGCCACCGGCTCCGGGTCACGGCCGTCGTCCCCGAGAACGACGACGTGGTCTCGGTCTACGTCACGGGCCGCGACCTGGACCGGCTGCCCGCCCGGGCGGGACAGTTCTTCCTGTGGCGGTTCCTGACGAAGGACCGCTGGTGGCAGGCGAACCCGTTCTCGCTGTCCGCCGCACCGGACGGCCGTACCCTGCGCCTGACCGTCAAGCGGGCGGGCGACGGCAGCGCGGCCCTGCGGCACCTGAAGGTCGGCACGCGGGTGTTCGCCGAGGGCCCCTACGGCGCCTTCACCACCCTGCACCGCACCCGCCCGGACGCCCTGCTCATCGCCGGTGGCGTCGGTGTCACCCCGATCCGGGCCCTGCTGGAGGAACTGCACGGCCACGCGGTCGTGATCTACCGGGTGGCCACGGACCGGGACGCCGTCCTCTACGACGAACTGCGCGAACTCGCCCTCGCCAAGGGCGCCGAGCTGCACCTGGTCACCGGGCCGGCCGTGCCCGACCGGCTGGCGCCGCAGGAACTCGCGCGTCTGGTGCCGGACATCACCGGCCGGGACGTGTACCTGTGCGGCCCGCCGCCGATGATGAACGCGGTGCTCGGCAGCCTGCGCGAGCTGGGCGTGCCCAGGACGCAGACCCACTTCGAGCGCTTCAGCCTGGCCGGCTGACGGGAACGAGGAGAACACCGTGAAGCGAGCCATACCCGTCCTCGTCCTGAGCGTCGCGGGCCTGATCCCGCTCTGGCGGTACACGCCGTCGCAGGACACGGGGTCGTCGTCCGCCACGGAGGCCGCCGCGCCCGCGTCGACACCCTCGGTCTCATCGTCGGGCGGCACGACGACCACGGTCGTCGCGGGCTCGAAGCTCGACACCGAGAAGGGCCCGGTGCAGGTCGAGGTCACCTTCTCCGGCGACAGGATCGCCTCGGTGCGGATGCTCCAGCAGCCGAACCATCCGCAGACCACGGCCGCCGTGCCCAAGCTGATCGAGGAGACGCTCCAGGCGCAGAGCGCCGACATCGACACGGTGTCCGGTGCCACGATCACCAGCGACGGCTACAAGGAGTCGCTCCAGGCCGCGATCGACGCGAGGGGCTGACGGCATGCGGCGCGTCGAGCACGTCATGGGATTCCCCGTGTCGGTGCGGATCGACGACGAGGGCTTCCCCGAGGCACCGGTGGACGGCTTCTTCGCCTGGCTGCGCGAGGTCGACGCGCGGTTCAGCCCGTTCCGCCGGGACAGCGAGGTGTCCCGGCTGGACCGAGGGGAGGTCCCGGACCCCAGTCCGGCGCTCCGGGAGGTCCTGGACCTGTGCGAGGAGTTCCGGATCGCGACCGGGGGCGCCTTCGACGTCCGGCTGCCCGGCCGCGGCCTCGACCCCTGCGCCGTGGTGAAGGGCTGGTCGGTGCAGAAGGGAGCGGAGCTGCTGTCGGCGGCCGGGGCGCGGCGCTTCTGCCTCAACGCGGGCGGCGACGTGATCGCCTCCGGCGGCCCTTGGCGCGTCGGCGTACGCCACCCCGAACACGCCGACCGGCTCTGCACGGTCCTGGACCTCACCGACCGGGCCGTCGCCACCTCCGCCCGCTACGAACGCGGCGACCACATCCTCGACGCCCGCACGGGCCGCCCGGCGACCGGCCTGCTGAGCATGACCGTCGTGGCTCCGACCCTGACCGAGGCGGACTCGGTCGCCACGGCGGCGTTCGCCCTCGGCGCGGAGGGGGTGCGGTGGGCGGCGGCCCGGAAGCACTGCGAGGTGTTCGCGGTGGACACGGAGCGGCGGGTCCTGCGCAGTCCCGGGTTCCCGGTGGTGGGGGCGATGGCGGCGTAGACCGTGAGGGGGTCCCCGCGGTGGCGGCGCAGGGCCGTGCGGGGATTCCCCGGTGGGGCGATGGCGGCGCAGGGCCGTGCGGGGATTCCCCGGTGGGGCGATGGCGGCGCAGGGCCATGCGGGGATTCCCCGGTCCGGCGATGGCGGCGCAGGGCCATGCGGGGATCCCCCGGTCCGGCGATGGCGGCGCAGGGCCATGCGGGGATCCCCCGGTCCGGCGATGGCGGCGCAGGGCCGTGCAGGGATCCCCGGTCCGGCGATGGCGGCGCAGGGCCGTGCAGGGATCCCCGGTCCGGCGATGGCGGCGCAGGCCGCGCGGGGTGGCGGGAGGTGGTGGCGCACGCGTGTGCGGGAGGGCGAGTCGTGTGACGCGATCGGCCGGATCCGGCCGTGTCGTTCTCCCGCCCCTGTCGCTTTTTCTGGCGGACACCGGGGCGTCACACCGGACGGGCACGTTTCCGCCGTCCCCTTGCCTCGCCCTGCCTCCGCCCTGTCCCCGGGGCGCGACGCGGAAGGACGACGTACGCCGTGTCCCAGCTCCAGCTCGAAACACTCCCCGCACCGCTCCCCGCCGCCCCCTGCCCCGCCGCCCCGCGCCGCTCCCGCGCCGCCGCCCTCCTCTTCCGCCTCGTCCGCCCGGCCCTGGTCCTGCTCCCCCTGATGCTGATCGGGGTGTGGGCCCTGGTCGACCGGCGGGCCGCGTACGACGGGGCCGCGCGGCTGGCCTCCGCCGACCCGTGGTGGCTGCTCGCCGCGTTGGTGTTCACCTGCCTGACCTGGGTGGCCGCCGCCTGCGTCCGGCAGGGCGCCCTGCCGGAGCGGCTGCCGCCCGGCCTGCTGGTGGCCTCGCAGTTCGCCGCCGGTGCCGCGAACCAGGTGCTGCCGGCCGGCCTCGGCGCGCACGCCGTGACGCTGCGCTTCCTGCAGCGCCGCGGCATCGCCCTCCCCCGGGCCACCGCGTCGCTCGCCCTGTACTCCCTGGTCAAGCCGGTCGCCCGGACGCTGGTGCTGCTGGTGTTCCTGGTGGCGTTCCCGGACGTCCTGCGGCTCGGCGCGCTCGTCCCCGACGACCGCACGCTGCTCCTGGCGGCGGGCGGTGCCGTGCTCGCGCTCACCGCGGCCGCCGTGCTCCTGGTGACCGTACGGGCACTGCGCCGCCCCGTCCTCGGCTTCCTGCGCACCGCCCTGACCGACGCCCGCGAGCTGCACACCCGCCCCGGCCGCGTGCTCGCCCTGTGGGGCGGTGCCGCGGCCACCCCGCTGCTCCAGGGCAGTGTGATCGCCACGGTCGGGTTCTCGCTCGGGCTGCCGCTGTCCTGGGCGCAGGTGGTCCTCGCGCTGATGGTGGCCGGCACCGCGGTCGGGGCCGTGCCCGCGCCCGGCGGGATCGGCCCCGTGGACGCGGCGCTGGTCTTCACCATGGCCGCGTTCGGGGCGCCCGTGGGCACGGCCACGGCCACCGTCATCGGCTACCGCGTCCTGACGGTGTGGCTGCCGCTGCTGCCGGGCGCCCTCGTGCTGTCGGCCCTGCTGCACCGCAAGGTGCTCTGACGGCTACTCGGCCCCCGCCGCCGAGGGGCTGGTGAGCCCCTCCGGAGACCCGAGCAGCAGCCGCGTGGGGCCGGCTTCGGCCACCCGGCCCCCGGACATGACGATCAGCTCGTCGGTCCGGTCGGCGACCAGCCGGAGGTCGTGGCTGACGAGCACCAGGGCCAGGCCGCGCCGGTCCCGCAGCTCCGTCAGCAGGTCCATCACGGCGACGGCCGTCTCCGCGTCGAGCGCGGAGGTGACCTCGTCGCAGAACAGCACGTCGGGGTCGGCGGCCAGGGCCCGCGCGATGGCGACGCGCTGGCGCTGCCCGCCGGACAGCTCGTGGGGGTAGCGGTCGGCGGCCGTCGCGGGCAGGCCGACCTGCTCCAGCAGTTCCCGCACCCGGGCGGGAGCCTCCGCGCGGCCGGTGCGGCGGTGCAGCAGCAGCGGGCGCCGCAGGGCGGCCCCGACCGTGCGGCCCGGGTTGAGGGTGCCGAGCGGGTCCTGCGGCACCAGCTGGAGGCGGCGGCGCTGGTCGCGGGAGCGGCGGGAGGCGCCGGGGGCGAGCGGCGTGCCGTGCAGGCTGACCGTGCCGGCCGTGGGCCGGTGCAGCCCGACGAGGGCGCGCAGCAGGGTCGTCTTGCCCGAGCCGGAGACCCCGACGACCCCCAGGCTGCTCCCGGCGGCGAGTCCGAGATCGATGCCGTGCAGCACGGGGACGCGCCGGCCGCGGTGGCTGTGGGCGGCCTGGAGGCCGGTCGCGGTGAGCAGGGGCGCGCCCCGGCCGGGTGCGGCCCCACGAGGGGACGGCGACGCGTCCCGTTCCGACGGCCGGACGGCGTCCGCCCCTGCCACGGATGACGCCCCGTCGGCCCCGGGCCCCGTCGAGGCCGCCGGTCCGTCGGAAGGCGGGCGGACGGGTGCGATCGGCCGGGGACTCGTGCCCGTCAGGTCCACGACGTCGTCGGCGAGCCGGGTGACCAGGTCGGTGTCATGGCAGGACAGGGCTACGGCGATCCGGTGCCGTGCGGCGAGGTGGCGCAGCAGGTCGGCGATCTCGTCGCGCAGTGCGGGGTCGAGTCCGGCGGTGGGCTCGTCGAGAAGCAGGACGGCGGGGCGGCGGGCCAGCGCGCGGGCGAGCGCCACGCGCCGCTGCTGGCCGCCGGACAGCGCGCCGATCCGGCGGTCCGGCAGTCCGTCGCCGGTGGGCAGCCGCACCTCGTCGAGCTGCCCGAGGATCGCCTCGGGGCTCGTGTCGACGGCGACCTCGGCGAGCAGACGGCGCACCTTCATACGCGGGTTGAGGGCGGAGCCCGGGTCCTGGGCGACGTAGGCGAGCCGGTCGCGGCGCAGGGCGCGCAGCGCGGGCGCGGGCAGGGTGAGCGGGTCCTGGCCGAGGACGGTGACGGTGCCCGCGGTGCGCTCGGTGCCCGGGGGCAGCGCACCGGTCACGGCCCGCAGCAGTGTCGTCTTGCCGCAGCCGGAGGGACCGACGACAGCCGTGACACGGCCGGGGGCCAGTTCCAGGCCGGCCCGGTCCAGCAGGAGGCGGCCGCCGGGGGCGGAGACGGTCAGTCCGTGGATCCGTACCGTGTGCTCTCCCTCCGCCGCGTCGCTCTGCGAGGTCCAGTGCTGGTTCACAGCGTGGGCACCGCCTTCCGGCCGGTCGCGGGGACGAGGGCGGCGGCCGCGAGGTTGACGCTCATGGCGAGCAGGCCCACGGCGACGCTGGGGGCCAGGACGGCCCAGGGGTTGAGGAGGATGCCGCCGGAGTTCTCCCGGATCATCAACGCCCAGTCCGCGGCCGGGGGTTGCGGCCCGACCTGGAGGAAACCGGCGGTGGCGACGAGGTAGACGGCGGCGACGAAACGCAGTCCGAACAGGGCGAGGAGGGTGGCCCGCAGGTTGGGCAGCACCTCCCGGGCCACGAGGTACCACAGGCGTTCGCCGCCGACGGACGCCGCCTCCACGTAGCCCGAGGCGGCCACGGGCGCCGCCGCGCCGGCCACGAGACGCACCGCGTAGGGCACGCCGAGGACGACGGAGGCGGTGACGACGGCGAGCCGTCCGCCGTCCGGCCAGGAGAGGGTGACGAGGAGGATGCCGAGCACGGCGGGCAGCAGCATCAGCACGTCGCAGGTGCGTTCCACGATCCGCCCTACGGCCGGGCGCAGGGCGCTGACCGCGCCGAGGACGGCGGCCAGGGCGGTCACCAGGACGGCCACGAGCAGGGAGGTGACGACGAGTTCGCGCCCTCCGGCGAGGAGCCGGCTGAGGACGTCCCGGCCGAGCTGGTCGCCGCCGAGCGGGGCACCGCCGCCGGGTTCCGCGTAGGGCGCGGCAACGGGGGCGTCGATGGCGTGCGGGGCGAGCCAGGGTCCGGCCAGGGCGAGGGCGGTGAGCAGCAGAGCGGGCAGCACCCGCACGGCGACCCGGAGGCGGGCCCGCCCCACCCGCGCGGCCGGAGCCGGCTCGATGGCATCGAGGACCGGGGTCACGTCCGGCCTCCCAGGCCCCAGGCGCACACGGCACCCACGGTCTTCGGCATCACGTCCGGCCTCCCGAGGCCCACGTACGGACAAGGTCGGCGAGCAGCAGCACTCCGGTGATCACGGCTCCCGTCACGGCGACGACCCCGGCGATGACCGGACTGTCCCGGTCGGCGACCGCGCCCGCGAGGACCGAGCCGATGCCGGGGTAGTTGAAGATGGTCTCCACGACGACCGCACCGCCGAGCAGCATGCCCGTGGAGGTGGCGACCCCGGCCGCGATGGTGGGCAGGGCGCCGGGCAGCAGATGGTGGGTGAGGATCCGGTGCCGGGGCAGCCCGTCGAGGACGGCGGTGTCGATGTGCGGTGCCCTGGCCTCGTCGGCGAGGGCGGCCCGCACGATCCGCGTGTTCCAGCCGATCTGCGGGACGGCCAGGGCGAGGACGGGCAGCACGAGCATCCGCCAGGAGGCGGGCGAGCCGTCCGAGTCGGTGAGGGTGACCGCGGGCAGCCAGCCGGTCCACAGCGCGAACACGAGGACGAGGGCCACGGCGACGACGAACTCGGGCAGCGCGAGGATGCCGGTGGCGCTCGCCGACACGGCCCGGTCGAGCGGGCCGCCGGGCCGGGCCGCCGCCCAGCAGCCGAGGGCGACGGAGGCGACGAGGGTGAGCAGCAGCGCGAGCCCGCCGAGCAGCAGGGTGTTGGGGAACGGCCGGGCGAGCAGGTCGGCGACCTGCTCGCCGCGCGCCGAGGTGCCGAGGTCGCCGGTGGGCAGGCCGGTCATCCAGTCCCAGAACCGTTCCGCCACGGGCCGGTCCAAGCCCAGGAGTTGACGGCGCTGGGCGAGGTCGGCCGCGCTCTCCCCCCGCTCCGAGGTGGCGTCGGCCGCGTCCCCCGGCAGCAGTTCCACGGCGGCGAAGACGGCGGCGAGCAGCCCGGCCAGCAGCAGGAACCGGCGCGCGAGCACCCCGGCCGCGCGCAGGACGGCACGCCCCGGCTGCCGGGAGCCCGCCGCCGGTTCCTGCCGTGCGGTCGGGGTCAGCGTGCCAGCCATGCCCGCTCGAGCTGGACGCGCCCGTAGCCGGGCAGGGTGGGCAGGTTGCGCACCGCGGCGCCGGCCAGGTCGATGCCGTCGGCCATGCCCCACAGCAGGTAGCCGGACTCGTCGTGCTCGATCTGCTGGAGCTCGTGCAGGACCTGGGCCCGCTCCGCCGCGTCCTTGGTGGCCATGGCCTTGCGGTAGGCGGCGTCGAACTCCTTGTTCTTCCAGCCGGCCTCGTTCTGCCCGGAGTCGGAGACCATGGTCTTGCTGGCGAAGAACACCACGGAGTCGTTGGTGCCCCAGTAGGTGGTGTAGAGGTCGCCCTTGAGCCAGGTCTTGTCCCAGAAGGTCGCCGACTCCTGCCGGACGACCTCGACCTTCACGCCGGCCTCGCGGACCTGGGAGGCGAACAGCGTCGCCGACTCGGCGAGTCCGGCGATGTCCTCCGTGGTCAGCAGCTTGTACGTCTTCGAGGTGTCGAAGCCGGCCTCCTTCAGCAGCTGCTTGGCCTTGGCCAGGTCGCGGGTGCGCTGCGGGACGTCCTTGGCGTAGGCGGGGTCGCCGGTGCCGAGGATGTCGTTGGCGACCGTGCCGTAGCCGGAGAGGACCTGCTTGACCATGGCCTCGCGGTCCACGGCCAGCCGCAGCGCCTCCCGCACCTTCGCGTCCGCGAACGGCCCGTCGGCGGTGCGCATGACGATCGGCATCGCCATGTCGTTGGGGCGGCGCACGACCTGGACGTCGCCGCGCTTCTCGGCCGTACGGGCCGCCACGGCGCCGACGTTGGAGGCGACGTCGATCTGCCCGGCCAGCAGGGCGTTGGCCATCGCCTGGGGGCTCTCGAAGATCTTGACCTCGATGGCGTCGAGGTGCACGTCGCCGCCGTACCAGTCGGCGTTGCGGACCAGGCGGGCGTTGCCGGAACGGAACCAGTCCAGCTTGAAGGGGCCGGTGCCGGGCGCCTTGCCGAGGTCGGAGTCCTTGGTGTCCTTCTTCAGCACGAACGTCGTCAGCCGGGTCAGCTGGGGCAGTTCGGCGTTGGCGTAGTCGGAGACCAGGACGACGGTGTCCGTGCCCTCGGCCTTGATGTTCTCGGCCTTGATGCCGGGCAGCCGGGAGGCGCCGGAGGGGGTGCCCCGCAGCCGCTTCAGGGACCAGACGACGTCCTCGGCGGTGACCGGGGTGCCGTCGTGGAACTTCGCGCCCTTCGCGAGGGTGAAGCGCCAGGTCTTCAGGTCGTCCGAGGCCTTCCAGCTCGCGGCGAGGCGGGGGACGGTGTTGGGCTTGGTGCCGGGGACGGTCAGGGTGTCGTGCACCAGCGAGATGATCAGGTAGTCGCTCTCGTTGGCCTGCGTGCCGTGCGGGTCGCGGGTGATGGCCGAGGCGCGGCCCAGGGCGCCGACCCGGAGGGTGCCGCCGCGGCGCGGCTTCTCGTTCTTGCCCGCCGGCGACTTGGCCGAGGTGTCGTCACCGCTGCCGCAGGCGGCGAGGAGCGCGGAAGCGCCTATCGCGCCGCCGGCCCACAGCACTTGGCGTCTGTTCACGTTCACGTACGACCTCTTTCAGCCACGCGGGAGCACATTGCTTAGGCGTGCCTACCCTAAATAGAGCCCCCAGCGCAATGCCTGAACGATCTCTGCCGGGGCGTCAAAGGGCGCACAGGCGCACGCATCACCCCTCTTGTTGCAAGACATTCGCAAGTAGAGGCCTCGCTCCTAGTGAGGATTGCCTTACCTAAATTCGCCTGTTAGGTTTCGGCAGCGATCACCAGCCGTCCCACAGGCAACACACAGGGTCGGCACTCCGAGCTCCATCCACCCGCACCCGCGCCCGCCCCGAAACGGATGTCTGCGCCATGCCCACGGGAGCCGTACCCCTTCGCCAGTTCGCCCCGCACGACGTCGACGAGCTGACCGACACCGCCCACAAGATCCTTGCCGAGTCCGGCAGTTCGGCCGCGCGGCCGGAGCTGCTCCGCCGGGTCGCGAACGCCGCGGCCCGCCTTGACGAAACGATCCTGCACACCTGCCGCCCCGTCGACACGGACGACGGCCTGTACGTCCTGCGCGGACTGCCCGTCGACGACGCCGGCATCGGCCCCACGCCCTCCGGCTGGGACACCGCGGGCGACCGTGCCGCCGCCTGGGATGTGCTCCTGCTGCTGCTCGCCACGGCCATGGGCCACCCCATCGCCTGGGAGGGTCAGCAGGAAGGCCGGTTCGTGCACAACATCGTGCCCTCGCCCGGCCACGAGCAGGAGCAGACGGGTGCGAGCAGCACCGTGCTGCTCAGCCCGCACACCGAGGACGCCTTCCACCCCGGCCGCGCCCATCTGCTGCTGCTGGCCTGCATGCGCAACCACGACGCGGTCGCCACCACCGCCGCCAGTGTCCGCAGGACCCGACTGGCCGCGGACGACCTGGCGCTGCTGTCCCGCCCGGTCCTGCCGATCCTCCCGGACGACGCCTACGCCGAGGCCCGTTCCTTCGCCGGAGAACCTCCGAAGGTCCCGGCCCTGTGGCAGACCCAGGCCGGCCCCACCCTGCGCTACGACCCCGCCTACACCCCGCTCGACGAGGCACCGGCCGACTACCGCGCCGCCTACGGCCGGCTCACCGCCGAACTGGAACGCGTCTCGGTCGCCGTCGCCCTGGAGCCGGGTGACGTCCTGGTCGTCGACAACGACCTGGTGGTGCACGGCCGTGTGCCGTTCAAGGCCCGCTACGACGGCACCGACCGCTGGCTCAAGCGCGCCTCGGTGCGCGTGCCCGGCCGCCGCAGCCGCCCCCTGTCCGAGGCGGACGAGCACGGATACGGGCAGGCCGCGCTGGTCGCCCACATCTGATCCGCCGCCCACCCACCCGCACCGGAAGGGAACAGCCGTGACCGCGGACGACAGGACCCTGCGCATCCTCAGCACCAGCGACATCGCCGGCATCGACATATCACTGAAAGACGTGGTCGACGTCGTCGAGCAGGCCTACCGCACGCTCGCCGACGGCAGGTCGGCCAACCCCCGCAAGCTCACCGTCAAACCGGAGGACGGCCACTCCGTCTCGTACGCCATGCTCGGCCGGGACGGGGTCCGCAAGGTCGTCGCGATCAAGACCTCGTACAAGCACGGCCTGGACAAGTCGCGCGACGAGCAGCACTACTACACGACGCTCACGATCTACGACGACGTCACCGGACTGCCGGTCGCGATGATGGACTGCGGCCGGATCGGCTCGCTGCGCACCCCGGCCGTCTCGGCGCTGCTGGCCCGGGAGTGCGCACGGCCCGGCGCCCGCAGCGCGCTCGTCATCGGTACCGGCACCCAGGGCCGCCTGGCGCTGCCCTTCCTGCTCACCACGCTGCCGGACCTGGACCGGCTCATGGTGTACGGCACCCACCCGGACGGCCTCGCCGCGGTACGCGAGCGGCTCCACCACTACTTCCCGGAGCGGGAGGTGGAGGTCGTGGACGACGTACGGGCCGCCGCCTCGGACGCCGATGTCGTGGTAGCCACGGCCGGCCAGCACACGCCCGCCGCCGTCGAGGCCGCCGACCTGAAGCCGGGCGCGCTGTCGATCCTGGTCGGCCACGGCATCGCCCCGTCGACCCTGCACGAGGCGGACCGGGTGGTCGCGACGAGCGAGGCGCAGATGAAGGTCACCGGCACCGACATGGCCGACGCGGACGGCGGTTTCCCGCCGGTGGACGCGGAGTTCCCCGAGGTCGTGGCGGGCCGGGCCGAGGGCCGGCGCTCCGCCGACGAGCGGATCTTCGCCTACAACAGCGGCCTGGTCGTCACCGACATCGCGCTCGGGCACCGCTTCGCGCAGCTGGCCGTCGAACAGGGCCTGGGAACGCGGGTGTCGCTGTGGCAGTGACCCGTACGTCCGCCGCCCCGCCGCTGCCCGCCCACCCGGATCCGCAGCTCGACACCCTGCTGGGCAGCGAACTGCCGCACGAGCTGTCGCACGCGCTCGGTGGCCCCTTCCACCTCCTGCTGCCCGACCGCTTCGACGCCAACCTGGCCGCGTTCACCGAGGTGTTGAGCGAGGCCGGCGTGGAAGGCCGCGTGTACTACGCCAAGAAGGCCAACAAGGCCGCCGTCTGGATGGACCGCTGCGCGCTGTCCGGCGCGGGCGTGGACGTGGCCAGCGCCGGTGAACTGCGGGACGCGCTCGGTCACGGGGTACGCGGCGAGAACGTCGTGGTCACCGGACCCGCCAAGGCCGAGGGCCTGCTGCGGGTCGCTGTCCTTCAGGGCTGTCTGATCGCCGTGGACGCACTCGACGAGCTGGAGCAGGTGATCGCCCTGGCGCAGACGACCGCGCGCCCGGCGCGGGTGCTGCTGCGGCGCCTGCCGCCCGCCCAGCCGCACAGCCGCTTCGGCCTCGACGACGAGCAGTTGGAGTCGGCCCTCGCCCGGTGCGCGGAGGCCGGGGAGGCCGTGGTGATGGAGGGCTTCTCCTTCCATCTGTCCGGCTACGACACCGAGCAGCGCGCACGGTCGGCGGGCGAGCTCGTCGATCTGTGCCTCAAGGCACGGGTGCTGGGGCTGCGCGCGGACCGGATCAGCATCGGCGGCGGGTTCGCCGTCGACTACACCGACGCCGGGCACTGGGCGCGCTTCCTGCGGGAGCAGCGGCCCGAGCAGTACCACGCGGGCAAGTCCTTCGCCCCGGCGGACTTCTACCCCTACCACTCCCCCGTCGCGGGCGCCGACGCGCTGCGGGCCGTCCTGGAGGCGCACGACCTCGCCGGACGGCTGCGCGCGGCCGGGGTGCGGCTCCTGCTGGAGCCCGGCCGGGCGCTGCTGGACCGGGCCGGGTGCACGGTGTTCCGCGTCCAGGGCGTCAAGGACCGGCCCTCCGGATACGGCATCGTCACCGTGGACGGCAGCAGCCTCAGCCTGTCCGAGCAGTGGTTCAGCAGCGAGTACCTGCCGGATCCGGTGCTGCTGCCCGCGCGGCCGGACGGCGCCACCGGGCCGTACGCGGCCTGCGTCGGCGGCGCCACCTGCCTGGAGTCCGACATGCTCACCTGGCGCAAGGTGCTGCTGCCCGCCCGCCCGGCCCCCGGCGACCTGCTCGTCTACCCCAACACCGCCGGATACCAGATGGACTCCAACGAGTCCCCCTTTCACGAGCTGCCGCTTCCCCCGAAGGTCGTCGTCGAGACCGACGACGGCGGCCGCACCCGCTGGCGGCTCGACCGCCATCCCCTCGCCTGACTCCCCACTCCCCCTGGAGCCATCCGATGGACAAGACGCTCACGCGTCCCGCCGTGGTCAGCCGGGTCTCCGACCTCATAGGCCACACACCCCTGTTCGAGCTGTGCCGCACCGAGACGGGCAGCCGGCTGCTGCTGAAACTGGAGCAGTTCAACCCGACCGGCACCGCGAAGATCCGTATGGCCCGCCAGATGGTCCTCGACGCCGAGGAGCGGGGCCTGCTGCCCCCGGGCGGCCGGATCGTCGAGTCGACCTCCGGCAACACCGGGCTCGGCCTCGCCGTCATCGCCGCCGAGCGCGGCTACACCTTCACCGCGGTCGTCGACCACCACGCCTGCGCCGACAAGCTGCGCGGCATGAAGGCCCTGGGCGCCGAGCTCGTCTACGTCGCCGATGAGGGCGATGAGGAGCTGGCGACCGCCGCCCGCGAGGAGTTCGCCGAGAAGCTGGCCGAGGAGGACGACACCGCGTTCTTCACCGAGCAGCACAACAACCCGGCCAACGCGGTCGGTTACCACGCCGTGGCCCATGAGCTCGACGCCGCCCTGGAGGGCCGCGTCGACGTCCTGGTCGGTGCCGTGGGCACGGGCGGCGGGCTGTGCGGGACCGGGCGGGAGCTGCGGAAGACCGTGCCGGACGTGCGGATCGTGGGCGTCGAGCCGAAGGGGTCCATCGCGTTCGGCGGGCCCGCCCACGACTACTACCAGTCCGGCACCGGCACCCCCGAGGGCGCCACGATCGGCCTGCTCGTCGACTTCGACCTGATCGACGAGGGCGTGAAGGTCGGTGACGTGGAGGCCTTCGCGACGGCCCGGGTCGTCGCGCGCCGCACCGGGCTGCTGATCGGCGGCTCGGCGGGCGGGGTCGTGCACGAGGCGCTGACCCGCATGTCCGCGCTGCCGCCGGGCACGACTATGGTCGCCCTGGTCAACGACGGAGGCGAGAAGTACATGGACACCGTCTTCGACGACGACTGGATGACCGCACGATCCCTCATCGACCCGGCCGTGGAACGTGAGGTCGACGAGCTGCTGACGAAACTCCGCGAGAACTGACGAGAACCCATCAGATGCCGACACCGCTTTCCACCCTGCTCCGGGACAGCCGGGCCCTCGCCACCCTGGCCGTACCGCTCGCCCTGACCCAGCTCGCCCAGGTCGCCCTCACCACCACCGACACGGTGATGATGGGCCTGATGGGTGCCGAGGCGCTGGCCGGCGGCGGCCTGGCGATGGTCGTCTTCAACCAGCTGCGGACCATGGGCGTCGGTCTGGTCACCGCGGTCGGCAACCAGGTCTCCGCCGCCTCCGCCCGCGCCGACGACGAGGAGGAGCTGACCGAGGCCGCCGTCGAGGAGGTCCGGGACGTGGTCCGCGCCGCGCTGGCGCTGGCCACCCTGGCCGGGGTCGCCGGTGCCCTGGTCATCCTGCTGATCGGGCGCGCCCTGGCCTACCTCGGTCAGGACCCCGAGGTCGTGGACACGGCCTGGCCGCTGCTGCTCGCGCTCGCCCCCGGCCTGGTCCCCTGCCTGTGGTTCCAGGCGATCCGCCAGTTCACCGTCGGCATGCGCCGCCCGCAGGCGCTGCTGCGGATCACGATCGCGTCGGTCGCCGTCAACGCGGGCCTCAACTGGGTTTTCATCCATGGCACCTGGGGCCTGCCGAAGCTGGGCCTGCCCGGCATCGGCCTCGCCACCTCGCTGGTGTACGCGCTGACCTGCGTGGCCCTGTACGTCTCCGCGCGCCGCGACCCCCGGCTCGCCCCGCTCCTCGACATCCGGTTCTGGAAGGCCCGCCCGGCGACCCTGCGCCGGCTGACCGGCCTGGGCGTGCCCATCGCCGCCACCTACGGCTCCGAGGCGGGCTTCTTCTCCGTCGTCGCCCTGCTCATCGGCACGTTCGGCAGTGCGGCGCTGGCCGCGCACACCGCCGTCAACCAGCTCATCTACATCGTGTTCCAGGTCGCGGTCGGCCTGTCCCACGCCGCGTCCCTCAACGTCAGCCGGGAACTCGCCCTGGACCGGATCGCCGCCGCGCGGCGCATCAAGAACACCGCGCTGGCGTGCGCCGCGGCCGTGATGGCCGTGGTCGGGGTCGCCTACCTGACCGTGCCCGGCCTGGTGCTGCGCCCGTTCATCGACCCGTCGACGGCCGAGGGACACACGGCGACGGACATCGCCACCGGCCTGCTGCTGGTCGCCGCCGTGCTGCAGTTCTTCGACTGCGCGCAGAACATCGGTGTCGGCCTGCTGCGCGGCCTCGACGACACCAAGAGCGGCTTCCGGATCACCCTCGTCGGCTACTGGCTGATCGGGCTGCCCGCCGCCTGGCTCCTCGGGCACCTCGCCGGCCTGGAGACCCGGGGCGTCTGGCTCGGCCTGCTCACCGGCCTCGCCGCGACCGCCCTGCTCCTGCTGCGCCGTTACGGCCGGGCGCTGTCCCTGCGGGCGGCGGACCGGCCGGCGGCCGTGGCCTGAGCCGGTCAGCCCTCGGGCAGCGACTCCAGAAAGTCCGCCGGCGGGTTCAGCACCGGCTGTGGCTGCGTCTCTCCCGAGGGCAGCGTCGACGTCATGGCTTCCCATCCCTTCGGCCCGGCCCACACGGCCCGCCCGCTCCCCCTCCGGGGCGGCGCGGCCCACGCCCCTGACACGATGCCCGGCGAAGGGGCGGCCGGAACTTTTCCGGCCGGAAGCGACGGCTCCTAGACCTGTTCCTCCAGCAGCACCTTCACGTCCCACGGCCCGAGCGGCACCGACTCGCCGTAGACGGTGTCCGACAGCACGTCCCGCAGTTCGGTGGGCACCGGCACGGAGACCTCCTCCCACGACCAGTTGTGCAGGAAGCGCACGCGGCGGCCGTCCCGGGCGGTCGCCGAGGTGGCCGTGACGCTCGGGTGGGCGGGGCGCCAGGCGCCCTCGGGGGCGTACCGGTCGAACAGGGCCCGGGCGAAGACGGGGTCGGGGACGGTACCGACGTAGGTGACGCGCCCGGCGCCGTGGCGGTGCGTGGTGACCGCGGGCCAGCGTCCGAAGTGCGGATGCGTGTACGCCGCCAGCGTCTCGGCGCCCTGCGGCAGCAGCCCGTCCGCCCAGTGCAGGGCGTGCGCGTCGGCCGGGAGGGGGAGGGAGTCCGTGCCGGTGACGGGCAGCGGGTCGCCCAGGTTGCTGAACTCGTCGTACGTCACCCCGGCCGCCTCCGCCAGGCCGCCGGGCTGGAGGTCGGTGCGGGCCCTGGCCTCGGTGTCGCCGTAGCCGGTGCGGGGGCCGAGCACGAGATGGCCGCCGGCCTCGGCGTAGGAGCGGAGCCGGTCGAGGACGGAGTCGTCAGCGGCGTAGTAGGCCGGGACGACCAGGAGGGGTGGCAGATCGGCGTCCGGGAGCTGTCCGGGGTGCAGGACGCGCGCCTGGAGGCCCGCGTCGAAGGCACCGCGGTAGAAGGCGTCGAAGATCCTCTCGTACGACCGCCCGTCCGGGCCTTGGTCGGGGCCGGCCAGCGGCGGCTGGCCCTGGAGCGCCCACTTGCTGGGCCCGTCGTAGAGGAAGGCGACGTCGGCGTCCGGGGTGAGGGACGCGACGAGGTCACCGGCCTTATCCAACTCGCCTCCCAGAGCTGCCAGTTCGCGGTAGACGCGGCCGGGGCGTCCGTTGTGCGGGAGGATGCCGCCCCAGTAGGTCTCGGTGCCGAAGTGCAGGGTGTGCCAGTGCCAGTACTCGATCATCGAGGCGCCGCGGGAGATCAGCGCCCAGGCCGCCTGCCGCCACTGGCCGTCATAGGCGGGGCGGTTGTCCCACGGCCCGCCGATGGCCTGCGCGTTGGTCTCGGTGACCAGGAACGGCTCCTGGCGCGAGGAGTACATGCGGTCCGCGCTGCGGTACAGCGCCCAGGTGCCGTTGGTCGTCCAGTTCTGCCCGGCGGCGCCGGTGTCGGGCAGGGCGAGGGCGTCCTGCATCGTGTAGTACGGGTTGCCCGCGGTGATGTCGAGGCGGTCGGTGAGCCGGTCGTCCTCGACGCCCTGCCGGTCGTAGGAGATGCAGGTCGTGACGAACTGGCCGGGCCGGGCGTACTCGCGGACGATGTCCGCCTGCCAGGCGATGAACTCGGTGGTGAGCCGGGCCTGGAAGCGCCGCCACGCCAGATCGTACTGCGGCTGGGCATTGCCGTCCGGGGTCCACAGGTCGGCCCAGGTGGACAGCCGGTGCGACCAGTAGACCAGGCCCCACTCGCGGTTGAGCGTCTCCACGTCGCCGTACCGCTCGCGCAGGTCGTCGGTGAAGCGCTGGAAGACGCCGTGGTTGTGGAAGAGGTGCAGGCCCGGTTCGTTGTCGACCTGGTAGCCGATGACCGCGGGGTGGTCGGCGTACCGCTCGGCGATCCTGCGGATGATCCGCTCGGCGTGGAAGCGGAACGCCGGGTGGGTGAAGTCGACCTCCTGCCGGGCACCCCAGCCGATGCGCTCGCCGGTGCGGTGCTCCCCCGCGATCTCCGGGTACTGGCGGGCCAGCCAGGGCGGTACCGCGTAGGTGGGCGTCCCGAGGACGACCGAGATGCCCCGCTCGTGGGCGCCGTCCAGCACCGGCTGGAGCCAGTCGAGGTCGAAGCGGCCGTTCTCGGGCTCCCAGGTGGACCAGACGGACTCGCCGACCCGGATCACCGAGAAGCGGGCCTCGGCCATCAGGTCGAGGTCGTCCTTGAGACGCTCGTAGGGCTGGTACTCGTGGTAGTAGGCGGCACCGAACAGGACGCGTCGGGGCAGCTCGAACATGCTTCTCCTTCAGCTGGGTTGAGGGGCGTCAGCCCTTGACCGCGCCCGTGGACAGGCCTTCGAGGAGCTGTTTGCGCAGCAGGACGAAGAGGGCGACGGCGGGCAGGACGGCGAGGACGGCTCCGGCGAGCACGAGGTCGTACTGCCGTTGCTCCGACACGAACAGGGTCTGCAGGCCGAGCGGCAGGGTGTACTGGGAGCTGTCGGAGACCAGCACCAGCGGCCACAGGAAGCTGTTGTAGCTCTGGAGGAACTGCCAGACGGCCAGGGCGCCCAGCGCGGGCCGCAGCAGCGGCAGCACGATGGTCCGGAAGATGCCGAACTCGCTCGCCCCGTCGATCCGGGCGGCCTCCAGCACCGAGTCCGGGATGGACTGCACGATGTACTGCTGCATCATGAAGATCCCGAACGCGGGCGCCACCCAGGGCACGATCAGCGCGAACCACGGACTGCCCAGCCCGGTCTTGACGAGGATCACGAAAAGCGGCACGAGGATCACCGCGAACGGGATCGACAGCGAGCTGAACATGACGTTGAACAGCAGCCGCTTCCCGGCGAAGCGGAACTTGGCGAAGCCGTAGCCGGCCAGCGCGCACACGAAGACGGACACGGTGGTGGCGACGACGGCGACGACCGTGCTCATCAGGAACCAGCGGCCGAAGGGCTGGTCGGTGAGCAGGGTGCGGTAGTTGTCGAGGGTGAACGGGTCGGGGACGAGCTTCGGCGGGTAGCCGAAGATGTCGCCGCGCGGTTTGAACGAGCCGCTCAGCGCCCACACCAGCGGGGCGAGGAAACCCAGGAGCAACAGGACCAGTGCGCCGTAGAGAGGTACGCGGGTGCGGGTCATCAGGCGGCCCTCCCGATGCCGAGGAGACGGTTGAAGAGCCGGCTGAGGCCGAAGACGAGGACGAAGAGGACGACGGCCGCGGCGGCGGCGTAGCCGAACTGCTGGCGCTGGAAGGCCGCCCGGTAGATGAACATGGTCACGGAGAGCGTGGACTCTGCCGGTCCGCCGCCGGTCAGCAGGTACGGCTCCTCGAAGATCTGGGCCGCGCCGATGAAGGACGTGACGACGACGAACGCCGTCACCGGCTTCAGCGCCGGCAGGGTGACGGTGGCGAAGGTGCGCAGCCGCCCGGCGCCGTCCAGGGCGGCGGCCTCGTACAGCTCGCGGGGCACGTTCTGGAGTCCGGCGAGGAAGAAGACGGTGAGGTAGCCGGTCCAGCGCCACAGCATCACCAGCGCGATGCTCACCTTGGCCAGACCGGGATCGCCGAGCCAGTCGATGCCGCCGGTGCCGAACAGGGCGCGCAGCACCGCGTTCGCGAGACCGAACTGCCGGTCGAAGATCAGGCCGAAGACGAGGGCGACGAGGATGGGCGAGACCACGATCGGCACGAAGTAGGCGGTGCGCCACAGGTCCCGTACGCGCAGGCCACGGGTGTTGAGGGCCTGGGCGATCAGCAGCGCGAGCGGCACGACGACGCACACCGCGACCAGCACGAACACGGCGGTGTTGCCGAGGGCCCGGTGGAAGCTGATGTCGGTGGCGAGCAGCCGGTAGTTGCGCAGGCCCACCCAGTGCGGGGTGCCGAGTCCCACCCACTCGGTGAGGCTAAGCCACAGCGAGGCACCGACCGGGACCAGCATGAACAGGACGTAGAGCAGGTAGAAGGGCGAGATGAAGAGGTAGGGCGCCCAGGTACGGCGGGGGCGGTGTTCTTCCCGGCCCGGGGCGTTGTGCGTGCGTGCGGCGCCGGGCGGTCCGGCAACGGTGGTGGTCATGGTGGGTCACTCCTGATCCGCCGAGTTCGGCAGCGCCCTCAGGGGCGCGGGGAACTGCGCGACAAGCCACAGGGGCGCCGCGGACGAATTACCGCCCGGCCTGGTCATGGAAGTCCGCCGCGGTCTGCCGCAGCGCCTCCCGCGGCGACAGAGCCCCGCGGTACGCGCGCAGCAGGTTGCCGGCGAGGACGTCGTAGAGGATCGACTGGTCGGGGCTCTGGTGGAACGGCGGCACGTGCGGCAGCAGGGAGCGGTAGAGGCGGAAGAGCCGCTGCCCGCCGCAGAAGTCGTCCGTGTAGCCGCCCAGGCGCGGATCGTCGTAGACGGACCGGCGGGTGGGCAGATAGCCGGTCTCGGTGAAGCGGCGGACCTGGCCGTCGTGGGTGAGCCAGGTCCTGAAGAGGAACTCCGTGGCCGCGCGGGTGTTGGCCTTGTCCCTGACGACGCCGAAGCCGGTGCCGCCGAGCGCGGCGGTCACCCCGCCACCCTTGCTGAACCGGGGCAGGTCGCGCACCCGCCACTTGCCCTTCTGCTCGGGCACGTTGGGCACCAGGCCGTAGTTCTTGTACCAGATGGCCATGGGCAGGCCGATGACCCGGCCCTGCTTCAGGGCGGTCTGCATGGCGGCCCCGTAGTAGTCGGCGACGTCGACGACGAAGCCGCTGCGCAGCCCCTCGCACAGGAACCGCAGCACCTCCTCGGCCTCCGGCGAGTCCAGGAGCAGCTTCCCGTCGGCGTCGAAGAACGCGCCGCCGCGCTGGTAGAGCAGCATCTGGAAGGACTGCACGACCTGGCCGGGGTCGCTGCCCAGCGTGGAGACGACGCACAGCGAGACGCGGTGGTCCCGGTACACCCGGGCGCCGGCCCCGGCGAACTCCTCCCACGTGGCCGCGTCCGTCGGGAGCCGGTACTTGTCGAAGAGGTCGTCGCGGTAGAAGTAGACGACCATCGGGGTGTCCGAGTCGAAGGCGTAGACGCGGCCGTCCTTGCTGAAGGGGGCGGTGCGGGCCGGCAGCAGGTCGTCCTTGAGGCCGGGTACGGCCTCGATGTCGGGGGTGAAGTCGTGCAGCAGCCGTTCGGAGATGTCGCCGCGCAGCATGCGCGGGAAGCTGCCGATCTCGAAGCCCACCAGGTCGGGTGTGCCGCGTCCGGCGACGGCCTGGGCAAGCAGTTTGGTGACGATGTCCGGGGGTCCGGAGCGGGTCACCTTCAGGTGGTAGCGGAAGTCGGTGGCGCGGTCGGCCTCCGGGACGCCCCTGACGAAGAACTCCTCGTAACCCGGGTCGTGGGTCCACAGGGAGAGGGTGACGTCGCCGGAGGTGCGGGGCGCGCTACTGGCGCCGCCGCAGGCGGAGAGTGCGGCGGCCGTACCGAGGCCGAGAGCACCGCGCAGCAGGGCGCGGCGGGTCGGAGGACCGGGGGACATGGGCGTGTACACACGTGACTCCTCACGTGGTGCGGCTACGGGCGGGCGTGCGCGGAGTCCTGGTCGCGTACCGGCCCGGTGGAGGCCCGTACGGTCAGCTCGACTGCCTGGCCGGGTTGTGCGGCCAGGGCGGGGCGGCCCTCGATCAGGGCGATCAGTACGTCGACGGCGCGGTCGGCGACGGCGGCGAAGTCCTGCCGGACGGTGGTCAGCGGCGGGGAGAGGTAGGCGGCGGCGGGGATGTCGTCGTAGCCGACGACGCTCACGTCGCCGGGGACGGCGCGGCCCGCGTCGGCGAACGCACGCAGGGCGCCGATGGCCATGTCGTCGTTGGCGGCGAACACGGCCGTGACGTCGGAGAGTCCGGCGAGCTGCCGTCCGGCGGCGTACCCGGAGGCCGGGGTCCAGTCGCCCGGTGACGGCAGGGGTGGTTCGGGTGCGCCGGCGGCGGCGAGGGCCTCGCGCCAGCCGCGCAGGCGGTCGCGGGCGGCCCACCAGTCCTGCGGGCCGGGCAGGTGCCAGACGGTGCGGTGCCCCAGGGAGAGCAGGTGCTCGGTGGCGAGCCGGGCCGCCGCGACACCGTCGGCGCCGACCAGGGCGCTCGTGCCCGGCGTCAGCTCGACGCCCTCGCCGAGGCTGACCACCGGCAGTTCGGCGCTCGGTCTGAGCGGCGTGCCGTCGTCGATGGGCTCGGACAGCACGATCCCGTCCACGCCCTGTTCCAGCAACGCGTCCACGGCCGCCGAGACTTTCTGCCCTTCCAGGGTGCTGGCCAGGGCGACGGAGTACCCGGCGCGCTGCATCGCCCGCTCCAGGGCGATGAGCAGGGTCGAGGGGCCGTAGAGCGAACTGCCCAGCGAGACCACGCCGATCCGGCGGTAGCGGCCGAGGAGCAGGGCCCGGGCGGCGGT
Organism: Streptomyces afghaniensis; assembly: GCF_044327915.1. Lineage (NCBI taxonomy): Bacteria > Bacillati > Actinomycetota > Actinomycetes > Kitasatosporales > Streptomycetaceae > Streptomyces > Streptomyces afghaniensis. The sequence continues at coordinate 478,247 of NZ_JBIRGJ010000001.1, read as the reverse complement.
GTTGGGACGGTAGTCCAGGTCGCGGATGGCCCGCAGGACGCGGTCGCGTACCTGAGGGCTGACGTGCGGTTCGCCGTTGACGACCCGCGACACGGTCTTCTGCGACACCCCGGCGGCCCGCGCGACCTCGGTCATCCCGGGGCCACGCCGCCGGCGCCCGCCGGCGGCCGGGTGGCCTTCGGCTCCGCTCGTGGTCATACGCGCTCCCGGGAGTGACAAAAGGGCGTGGACTACGTAGTCAGAGACGGCACCGAGGATGAACGGGCCGGGTGTGACTACGTAGTCACGCCAGTGTCAGGGCGACCCACCGCCGCGTCAATGGTCCGGACGGAGCCGGTTTCCCGGCGTGCCGGCCCGGGGTGTGCAGCTTCCGCAACGGCTGCCGTGGGCGGCTGGACAGAACCCGGGGCCTCACGGAGGATGTGGGCGATGCGGCCCGACCCCAAGCGCTTTCTCACCCACGCGGTCCGTCGCGTCGCGCGCGCCGAACATCCGGCGCAGGTACTGGAGGAGCTCTGCGGGGCGACAGTGCCGTCCGTCGCCGACGCCCTCGTCGTGTATCTCGACGCCGCGCCGGGCTCCGCGGACCCGACGGCCTCCGACGCGCAACTGCGCCTGAGCGGATCGGGGTTCTGCAGTTCGCCCATCCCCGCCCAGCCCTCCGGCCCGGCCCCGTCCCCGGCGGGCGGTCCGCCGTACGACACCGGCGCGCAGTGGCATCCCGGGTCCCAGGACGGGCTGGGCGGTGTGCTGGGCGGGGCGGCGCCGGTCATCGTCCCGCTGGCGCCGTCCGGTGTCCTGGCGAAGGTCCTGGACGCCGGCGAGGCGCTGGGCGGGGACTCCGGCGATCTGGACCCGGCCCTGCGCGAGCTGCTGGGGCCGAACTCCCGTGTGCCGCAGGGGGACCGGGTTCTCCTCGTCCCCTTGGCCGGCCCCGACGGCACGGTGGGTGCCGCCCTGTTCCTGCGGCGCCCCGACCGGGACGTCTTCCTCGCGGAGGACCGGCAGGTGCTCGGCGAGTTGTCGGCTCATGCCGCGCTCGGCGTGAGCGGGACGCCGCCGGTCCCGCAGCCGGCACCGCACTCGCCGCCCCCGGTCTCGCGAGCCGCTGCCGCCGGACCGCTGCGGCAGGACGCCGACCGGCTGCGCTTCGTGGGCGCCGCGACGCGGCGGATCAGCCGTGCCATGGATCTGGACGAGATCGTGGCGGGCCTGTGCCGGGCCGTCCTGCCCAGCTTCTCGGACGGGATCCTCGTCTGCCTGCGCGAGCCGCTGCCGGTCGGCGACGAGCGCCCCACCGGCCCGTTCGTCCTGCGGCTGCACCGGGCCGACCGCGCGTCGGCGGAGGACGGCACGGACGCCTCCCCGTCCTCCGAGCCGGGAATGCCCGCCCCCGGACTGTGCGAGGTCCGGCCGGGCAGCGATCTCGCCGAGGTGCTGCGGGGCGTGCGCCCGGTGTTCACCGACTCCCCCGCCGGCCGCGGCGCGCTGTCCGAACTGACCGGCGACGACGGCGCGTTCGCCCTCCCGGACGGACAGCGCGCGATCCTCGCCCCGCTGCGCGGCCGGCGCCGCGTCATCGGCACGGTCCTGTTCCTGCGCCGCCCCGAGAGCAGGCCGTTCGAGGTCAACGACCTCCTCGTCGCCGCGCAGCTCGCCACCCACAGCGCCCTCGGCATCGACAAGGCCGTGCTCTACGGCCGCGAGGCCCACATAGCCGACGAACTCCAGCGCACGATGCTGCCCGAGACCCTGCCCAGCCCGCCCGGCATCCGGCTCGCCGCCCGTTACCTGCCCGCCGCCGAATCGGCCCGGGTCGGCGGCGACTGGTACGACGCCATCCCCCTGCCGGGCGGCCGGGTCGCCCTGGTCGTCGGCGACGTCATGGGCCACTCCATGACCTCGGCCGCCATCATGGGCCAGCTGCGCACCACCGCCCAGACCCTCGCCGGCCTCGGACTGCCGCCGCAGGAGGTCCTGCACCACCTCGACGAACAGGCCCAGCGCCTGGGCGCCGAGCACATGGCGACCTGCCTGTACGCCGTGTACGACCCGGTCTCGCACCGCATCACCATCGCCAACGCCGGTCACCCGCCGCCCGTCCTGCTGCACCCGGGCGGCCGTGCCGAGGTGCTGCGCATGCCGCCCGGCGCCCCGATCGGCGTCGGCGGCGTCGACTTCGAGGCGGTCGAGCTCGACGCCCCGGGGGGCGCGACGCTGCTGCTCTACACCGACGGCCTGGTCGAGTCCCGGCTGCGCGACGTGTGGACGGGCATAGAGCAGCTGCGCGAGAAGGCGGGGACCACCGGCCGGCTCGCCGGACCCGACCGGCCCCCCGCACTGGAAACCCTGTGCGACGACGTGCTCGACATGGTCGGTCCCGGCGACCGGGACGACGACATCGCGCTGCTCGCCGCCCGCTTCGACGGCATCGTGCCCGGCGACGTGGCGTACTGGTCCCTGGAACCGGAGGACGCCGCCCCCGGCCAGGCCCGCCGGCTGGCCCGCCGCACCCTGTCCCGCTGGAACCTGGAGGAGCTCGGCGACTCCGTCGAACTGCTCGTCAGTGAACTCGTCACCAACGCCGTGCGCCACACCTCCCGGCCCGTCACCCTCCGTCTGTTGCGCACCGATGTGCTGCGCTGCGAGATCGGCGACGACGCACCCGAACTGCCACGGCTGAGGCGCGCCCGGCCCACGGACGAGAACGGGCGCGGGCTGTACCTGGTCAGCCGGCTGGCCATGCGGTGGGGCGCGGCCCGGCTCAGCACCGGCAAGATCGTGTGGTTCGAGTTCGCCCGGCCCTGAAGGTCTCCTGGGTCACACCCGCCCATTGATTGCTCTATTCAGCATCTCTAGCATCACTCGGTGGCTCCATTCACCTCTTCCTCTCTGGCCCGGGCCGCTGCCCGCGGCATCCGGAAGGAGCACCCGTGTTCCCAGCCCCTCGTGTGAGACGTCCCCGGCGACTCGGGCGCCTGCCCGCCGTCGCGCTGCTGCTGGCCGCCGGCCTCGCCCTGCCCCCGGCACCAGGTGCCGCCGCCGCACCGGACCGACCCGCGAAGACCGCCCTGCCGCAGGTCTGGCCGCAGCCGAAGAGCCTGCGTGCGGGGCACGGCCGGCTCACGGTCCCCGACCGGGTCGTGGCGGTCGTCGGCCGCGGGACCGACCCGTCGGCCCGGCGCGTCGTCGAGACCGTGCTGCGCTCGGCCGGGGCCGAGCGGATCGTGACGGTCGAGAAGCCGCCCGAGCGGGCCGGCTTCACCGTCTTCCTCGGCGGCCCGGGCGAGAACGGCACGACCGCCTCCGCCCTGAAGCGGCTGGGCGCCCCGTCCCCCGCCGGGCTGCCCTCCGGCGGCTATGTCCTCGCCTCCGGCCGCGCGGACGGCCGGACCCTCCTCGCCCTGTCCGGCGCCGACCGCGCCGGCACCTTCTACGCCGCCCAGACCCTGCGCCAACTGGTCACCCGGACCGTGCCCGAGGTCACCGTCCGGGACTGGCCCACAGCCGGGCTGCGCGGGGTGATCGAGGGCTTCTACGGCACCCCCTGGTCACACGCGGAGCGGCTGCGCCAGCTCGACTTCTACGGCCGCACCAAGCAGAACGTCTACGTCTACTCCCCCAAGGACGACCCGTACCTGCGCGCCCGGTGGCGCGACGCGTACCCGGCCGCCGAACTGGCGCGGCTGAAGGAACTGGCCGACCGGGCCGCCGCCGACCACGTCCGCTTCACCTACGCCCTCTCCCCCGGACTGTCCGTCTGCTACTCCTCGGACGCCGACGCCGACGCCCTCACCCGCAAGTTGGACTCGCTGTACGCCATCGGCGTGCGCTCCTTCGCGATCCCGCTGGACGACATCAGCTACACCAAGTGGAACTGCGCGGCCGACGAGCGGGAGTTCGGCACGGGCGGCGGCGCCGCTGGGACGGCGCAGGCCCGGCTGCTCAACCGGGTGTGGCGGGACTTCTCCGCGACCCATTCCGGTCTGGAACCGCTGGAGATGGTCCCCACCGAGTACTCCGACCTCGCCGACTCCCCCTACAAGAAGGCGCTGCGCGAGAAGCTGGAAGCGTCCGTCGTCGTGGAGTGGACCGGCGTCGGGGTGATCGCGCCCACCATCACCGCCGACCAGGTCGCGAAAGCCCGTGAGGTCTACGGCCATCCGATCCTGGTCTGGGACAACTACCCGGTGAACGACTACGTCACCAGCCGGCTGCTGCTCGGCCCCTACACCGGCCGCGAGCCCGCAGTGGCGAAGGCGGCGGCCGGGGTGACCGCCAACCCGATGGTCCAGGGCGAGGCGAGCCGGATCGCCCTGTTCACCTCCGCCGCCTACCTGTGGAACCCGGACACCTACGACCCGCGGGCCGCGTTCCTCGCCTCGGTCCGCGACCTGGCCGGACCCGCCGCGGCCGAGTGGCTGCGGATCTTCGCCGAGAACAACTACTCGTCCCAGCTCGACGCGACCGAGTCCCCCACGCTGAGCGCGCTCATCACGCGGTTCCGCAAGGCCTACGACGAGGACTCCGGCCTCGACCGCGCCGCCGCCGCGCTCCGGTCGTACTTCGCCGCCATGGCCGCCACGCCCGGCGCGCTCCACGCCCGTCTCGACAACGCCGGGTTCCTCCAGGAGACCGCGCCCTGGCTGGACAAGCTCGGCCGCTACGGCACCGCGGGGCAGACGGCCGTCGACCTGCTGCTGGCCGGCAAGCGGGGCGACACGGACGCGGTCACCACGTACTGGAACCGGCTCCGGGCCCAGCGCAAGGAACTCGACGCGATACCGGAGCAGGTCTCCCCGGGCGTGATGGACCGGTTCCTCTACGCGGCGATGACCGAGAACGCGCCCGACCCGGGCGTGGACGCGGCGTTCGCGCCCGGGTCCGTCAGCCTGAAGCCGGGCGACTCCGCCGAGCTGACACTCTCCTTCTCCGACACCGCCGCCCGGACGGTCTCCTGGAAGCTGACCGTCCCCGACGGTGTCACCGCCACGCCCGCCGAGGGCACCGTGACGTTCCCGGCCGGGGGCAGCGCGTCCGCGACCGTCACCGTCACGGCCCGGGAGGGCGCGGGGGCCGGAGTGCGTTCGGTCGTGGTGGCGGGCGACGGCGTCCTCTCCCGCGCGCTGCCCGTCCAGGTCACCGACGGCACCGGCACACCTCGGGCGCTGACGGCGAACTTCAGCGGGGCGTCGGTGAGTTCCGTCGACCTGTCGTCGAGGAAGACGACGGACATCGCCGTGGGCGCCAACCCCGGTGAGGTCGTGACGAGTGCGGACGGGCGCACCGCCTACGCGGCCGATCAGGGCTCGAACACGGTCAGCGTGATCGACGTGGCGCAGGGGAAGGTCACCGCCACGGTCCCGGTCGGCCGGGTCCCCGCCGGGCTCGCGCTCACCCCGGACGGCCGCACCCTCTGGGTGGCCAACTACGGGGACGGCACGGTCCAGCCCGTCGACACGGCCGCCCTCACCGCCGGCCCGCCCGTGCGGGTCGGCAACGGGCCCGAGAACATGGCGATCACGCCCGACGGCCGCACGCTCTACGTGCCCAACATCAAGGACAACACGGTCACCCCGGTCGACCTGGCCACCCGGAAGCCCGGTGCCGCCGTCCCCGTGGGCCCGAGTCCCTTCAACATCGTGGCCGCGCCGGACGGGAAGACGGTGTACGTGTCCAACTCCGGCGGCTCCACGGTCACTCCGATCGACACGGCCACGAACGAGGCCGAGCCGACGCTCCTGGTCTCCGGCCAGGCCTACGGTCTCGCCCTGTCGCCGGACGGGCGGACGCTGTGGGTCAGCCCCAGCACCGGCGACAGCGTCACGCCCGTCGACACGGTCACCGGCGCCCCCGGCAAGGCGGTGACGGTCGGCCGGTCCGCCTTCGACGTCGCCCTCGACTGGAAAGGCGGCACGGCGTATGTCACCACCGCCGACGCGGGCGCCCTGGTCCCGGTCGACACGGCGTCCGGTGCCGTCGGGGCGCCGCTCACGACCGGGGCGTATCCGCTGGCCGTCGCGCTGACGCCCGTACCGGTGAAGTGACATGAAACGGCCGGGGCCCCGGTTGGGGACCCCGGCCGTCCGTCCAGGCGGGTTCGGTTCAGCTCGCCGTGCGGCGGATCCGGCCCGCGTACTTCTTCTCCAGTTCCAGGTTGCCCTCGAAGCCGCCGGGCACGTTGGCCGACACGTAGACAGGGGGGCGCTCGCCGGCGGCGAGGAGGCGGCCGGCCGCCTCGGCGACCGTCATCTGGACCAGCATCACGCCGGTGAGCGTGGACAGGGCGCAGACCGAGCCGCCGCCGGGGAGTTCGAGCAGGGAGTCGCCGCGCGGGGCGGCGTTGTCGAGGACGACGTCGGCGATGTCGGCCAGCTTCCGGCCGCTGGGATGGGCGGCGGGGACGGCCCGGGTGTGGGCGAGGGAGGTGACGGCCAGCACGCGGTGGCCGTGTTCCTTGGCGTGCAGGGCCATCTCCACGATGACGTTGTTGACGCCGGAGTTGGAGATGACGACGAACAGGTCCTGGGGATTGGGGGCGGCCAGTTCGTAGAGCCGGGCGGCAACCCCGGCCCGGCGTTCGAGGAGCGGGTCGTCCAGGACGGCCGGGTCCTCGCCGCCGTAGAGGACGAGGTCGGCGATGCTCAGCCGGTTGGTGGGGACCAGTCCGCCCGCGCGCCCGGCGAGTTCGAGGACGAGGGCCTGCGAATGGCCCGTCCCGAAGGCCTGGACGACACCCTCCGCGCGGACGCACTCGGCGACCAGGTCCGCGGCGGCGGCCACGTCGTCCCGGGCGGATTCGATGACGTGCTGGAGGACGGCGAGGCTCTCCCGCGCGAACCCCTGGGCGCTCACAGACTCGACGGACACGCGTCACACTCCCCACTGATGGATTGATTCACCCTACACTTCTCAATCGGTGAATCAATAAATCACACGCCTCCACGGTCATCAATCGGTCGTCGATCGGGTCCTGGTATTCAGCCTGCCCCTGGAAGGGTGGCTGGTACCTTCTCCCCATGCCTCCCACGGACGTCACCACACTGATCCGCACCGAGCTGCCCCGGCTGGCGGGGTCCCTGCGGAAGGTCGGCGAGCTGATCCTGGAGGATCCGGCCGCCGTCACCCACTGCTCGGCCGCCGAGCTGGGCCGCCGCACCGGCACCTCCCAGGCGACGGTGACCCGTTTCTGCCGGGCCATCGGGCTGGACTCCTACCAGCACCTGCTGATCGAACTGGCCCAGGAGCGCGGCCGGGGCGAGGCCTCCGACTGGGGGACCGCAGAGATCGGTCCGGACATCTCCCCGGACGACAGCCTCGAACGGGTCGTCCAGGTCGTCGGCACAGCCGACCTGCGGGCCATCCAGCAGACCATCGACCGGATCGACCTCGACGCGCTGGAGCGCGCGGCCCAGGCGCTGGCCCGCGCCCGGCGCATCGACGTCTACGGCGTCGGCGGCAGCGGCGCGGTGACCCAGGAGACGGAGACCCGGCTGTTCCGCATCGGCTGCTCGGTCCGCGGCTGGACCGAGGTGCACGCGGCCGCCACCTCCGCGGCCCTGCTCACCCCCGCGGACGTGGCCATCGGCATCTCCCACTCCGGGGCGACCCGCGAGACCCTCGAACCGTTCGAGATGGCCAAGGAGCGGGGTGCCACCACGATCGCCCTGACCACCGACCCGCGCTCGCCGCTGTCCAGGTCCGCCGACATCCGGCTCATCTCGTCCTCCTCGGAGACCAGCTTCCGGGCCGAGAGCATCAGCAGCCGGCACTCCGTCCTGATGCTGGTCGACTGCCTGTACGTCCGGGTCGCCCAGCTCACCTACCAGCGGGCGAGCGCCTCGCTGGCGCTGACCGACCACATCACCCCGCAGCACGCCGTGAAGTCCCGGCGGGCCAGGTGATCCAGCCGAGGGTGCATGGATGAACCACCAAGTTGACGTGAAGGTGGTTGTTTGAATCACTCCTGCCGTGCAGGATGGGGCTCCCCCAGAGCACTCGTAGGAGCCCCATGCGCGTCACCTCTGTCGAGTCGACCGAGCTCTTCACCGGGACCACCGAGCAGCCGCGCCAGGTGGTGGCCGTCGAACTGAGCCACACTCCGGGCCGGACCGTGCGGCTCACCGTCGAGGGCCCGGGCCTCACCGGCGCCACGGAGGCCACCGCCGGCGAGGACGGCACCGTACGCGCCGAGGTCCCCGTCACCGGCGAGGACCTGGTACCCGGCGACCGCCGCGAGATCACGGTCACCGCGGCCGACGGCGACGAAGTCGCCACCCGCACCGGCGAGTTCACGGCGGCCGAGCCCGGCTGGACCATGTTCATGGTCAGCCACTTCCACTACGACCCCGTCTGGTGGAACACCCAGGGTGCCTACACCGAGACCTGGGACGTCGCCGACGACCCCGCCGCCACGGGCCTGCCCGCCCGCACCTTCGACTCGCGCGGCCAGTCCGGCATGAGCCTGGTCCGGGCCCACTGCGACCTGGCCCGCCGCGACCCGGCGTACACCTTCGTGCTCGCCGAGGTCGACTACCTCAAGCCCTACTGGGACGCCTTCCCGGAGGAGCGCGCCTTCCTGCGGCAGCTGATCCGCACCGGCCGCGTCGAGATCATGGGCGGCACCTACAACGAGCCCAACACCAATCTCACCGGCGCCGAGGCGACGATCCGCAACGCCCTGTACGGCGACGGCTTCCAGCGCGGCATCATCGGGGCGTCCCCTCAGACCGCCTGGCAACTGGACGCCTTCGGGCACGATCCGCAGTTCCCGGGGCTGATGGCGGACGCGGGGATCGGGTCCAGTTCGTGGGCGCGCGGGCCGTTCCACCAGTGGGGGCCGACGCTGTCGGTGTTCGGCGAGGAGCCGAGGGACCCGGGCCGGATGCAGTTCCCGGCCGAGTTCGACTGGATCGCCCCGTCGGGACGCGGGCTGCTGACCGCGTACATGGTCAACCACTACGGAGCCGGCTGGGCCATCGACAACGCGCCCGCCCTGCCCGAGGCGGAGGCCGCCGCGTACAAGCTCTTCCAGCGGCTCAAGCAGGTCGCCCTCACCCGCAACGTGCTGCTCCCGGTGGGCGGGGACTACGCCCCGCCGTGCCGCTGGGTCATGGACATCCACCGGGACTGGAACGCCCGGTACGTCTGGCCCCGCTTCGTCAGCGCGATCCCCCGGGACTTCTTCGCCGCCGTGCGCGCGGAGCTGGAGACGGAGGGTCGCAAGGCCTCCCCGCAGACCCGCGACATGAACCCCGTCTACACCGGCAAGGACGTCTCCTACATCGACACCAAGCAGGCCCAGCGGTACGGCGAGACCCTCCTCGCCGACGCCGAGGCCTGGGCGACGCTCGCCTCCCTCGTCACCGGCCGTCCGTATCCGGACGCGGCCCTGGACAAGGCCTGGCGGCAACTCGTCTACGGCGCCCACCACGACGCCATCACCGGCTCGGAGTCGGACCAGGTCTACATCGACCTGATGACCGGCTGGCGGGAGCTGCACGACCTCGCCCGGAGCGTGCACGCCGACGCGACCCAGGCCCTGGCCGACCAGGTCACCGCGGGCGACGGCCCCGACCTGGTCGTGTTCAACTCCGCGACCTGGGAGCGCCGTGACGTGCTGACCGTCGACGACCCGGGTCTCGTACCCCGGGGGCTCCCCGCGGTCCGGGAGGACGGCCGGCTCCATGTCGTCGTCCCGGAGGTGCCCGGCATGGGCCTCACGGCGCTCCCGCTCACCGAGGGCTCCGCCCCCGGCTGGGCGCCGGGCGAAGGCCTCACCATCCGCAACGAGTTCTACGAGCTGACGGTCGACCCGGCGCGCGGCGGGGGCGTCAGCGGTCTGCGCGCCCTGGCCGAAGGCGGCCGGGAGCTGCTGCGCCCCGGAGACATCGGCAACGAGATCGTCGTCCAGGAGGAGTACCCGAGGCATCCGCGCTTCGGCGAGGGCCCCTGGCACCTCACCCCGACCGGCACGACCGCGGCCCGCAGCCGGGACGTGACCGCCGAGGTACGCGTCGAGCACTCCCCCGCCGGCTCCCGTCTCACCGTCACCGCCGACCTCGGCCTCTTCCGCTACACCCAGCGGCTCACCCTGTGGCAGGGCGTCGACCGGCTCGACGTCACCACCACCGTCGACGGGTACGACGGCGCCGACCGGCTGATCCGGGTGCGCTGGCCCTCGGACGTACGCGGCGGGCTGCCGGTGCACGAGGTGGCGGACGCGGTGATCGGGCGCGGGTTCGGCTTCGTGGAGGTGGACAGCGAACGGTTCCCGTGGACGCTGGACAACCCGGCCAACACCTGGTTCGGCCTCGGCTCCACCGCCCGCGTCGCCGTCCACGACGAATCCGGCGTCCTCCTCGGACACCGCTCCATCGGCGTCGCCGAACTCGTCTACGCCGACTGGGACATCGCGGGCGACCTGGGCACCCCGCTCGCGGCGGCGCTGGTCCGCGCCGGGGTCACGGCGACCTCGACGATCGCGGGCGGCCCGCGCTACGGCGACCTGGAGGTCGACTCCAACCTCCCGGACGTCCGGATCGCCGTCGGGGGCCCCGACCGCAACGCCGTGGTCGCCGAGGCGCTCGGCTGGGACCCGGCGGCCGGCCGGGAGCTGAAGCGTCAACTGTCCGAACGGGGCGTGGCCGCCGTCTGGGTCGCGCCGCGCGCCTGTCTGCGCGAGGAGTGGGTCCCCGGGGCCGATCTGCGTGACCTGGAACGCCTGCCGCTGCTGGTGGTGGCCGGCGCCCGCCCCGAGGACGACGCCAAGGCGGTCGACGCGCTCGTCGCCGATCTGGACGACTTCACGGTGACGGCCACGGCCGCCGGCGGCGGCGAGGCCCTGCCGCCCGGCGACGCCTGGGACGGCCGCAGCTTCGCGATCCTCAACCGCGGCACGCCCGGCTGCGTGATCACCTCATCCGGCGACCTCTACATGTCCCTGATGCGCTCCTGCACCGGCTGGCCGTCCGGGATCTGGGTGGACCCACCGCGCCGCACCGCCCCCGACGGCTCGGGGTTCCAGCTCCAGCGCTGGTCGCACACCTTCGAGTACGCCGTCGTCGCGGGCACCGGCGACTGGCGCGAACTGCGGTTGCCGCAGGCGGGGCACGCGTACAACCGCCCGCTGACGGCACGGCTGCGGCAGGCCGCCGGCGCCCTGCCCCGGGAGGCCACCCTGCTCGGTCTGGAACCCGCCGGCGAGGTGCTGCTCGACGCGCTCAAGCCGCTCGGCTCCCCGCTGGCCCGGGGCAGCCAGGCACCGGTGGATCCGGGACGGGGCCTCGTCGTCCGCGTGCACGAGGTGGACGGGCGGCCGGTACGGGCACGAGTCACCGGGCCGGTGGCATGGGCGGCGGGCGCCCGCGCCGACGTCCTGGAGAGGCCCGGGACGCCCCTCGTCCCGGAGGAGACCGGCGGCCTCGGAGCCGACCTGACCGGCTTCGAGGTCGCCACCCTCCTCGCCACGCCCGCCCAGCCACCCCACCGGGTGTCCGGACCCGGCATCGCCGCCCACGAGCCCGCCCAGCCCGTCGCCACCCGCTACTGGCTGCACAACTCCGGCCCCGCCCCACGCGGCAACATGCCGGTCGCCGTGTACCTCTCCCCCACCGCCCTCACCGCCGACGGCCCGGTCACCGCGACCGTCCGGGTCTCCTCGGAGCTCACCGACGCGCCCGTGTCGGGCACGGTTGCCTTCGAGGTGCCGCCCGGCTGGAGCGCCGAGCCCGCCACACTCCCGTACACGCTCGGCCCCGGCGGCTTCACCCTCACGGACATCACGGTGACACCCCCGCCGGACCCCGTCCCCGGCCGGCACTGGCTCGCCGCCCGGCTGTCCTACGGCGGCCAGACGTACGAGGACGTGGTGGCCCTGGACGTGCCCGGCGGTCACACGGGCCCGACTCTGGTGACCGGCCTGGGAGTCGAGCGCGTGTCCGTACGCCGGGGCGCACGGGCCCGGGTCCCCGTGACCCTGCGGAACCCCACACGCGGCCCCGTCAACGGCACCCTGTGGGCCGTGTCCTCCTGGGGCACCTGGCCCGGCGTCACACCGGGCTGCCAGGGCTTCACGGTGCCCGGTGGGGAGCAGCGGGAGTGCGCGATCGAGGTGGACGGCGCCGCGATCCCACCGGGTTCGTACTGGCTGATGGCGAAGCTCGCCTGGCACGGCTGCGTGGCCTACACGAAGGCGGTGGAGCTGGAGGTGACGCCATGAGGGAGGAGTACGCGGCAAGCGTCCGAGGCAGACCGATCCCCAAGCAGCACGTGGAAACGTTCCTGAGCACCAGTCTCCCCAGGGGCGCGGGGAACTGCGCGACCAGCCACGACGCCGCCGCACACGCACGACGACACCGCCAACAACGACGCTGGGCGACCCAGGTGGTCATCACCGACGAACTCGCCCGCCAAGCCTGCGCGGAACGGGACCTCCCCCCACCGGACGACGTCCTGCCGATGCAACTCCTCACCATCCCCGAAACAGACGTCGCAGACCTCGGCAGCATCGTCGCGGCGGCCCTGGCCCACTCCCCCGCCGCCCGAGCCTTGCTGGCGGACCTGGAACGCGAACAGAAGATCCCGGACACGGCCGTACGGGATTACTACGACCGCAACCTGGACCGCTTCCTCACCCCCGACGCCCTGCGCAGAGGCGCGGACCCCTACGCCGAGCCCTCGGACATCCAGCCGTACGAGCACGTCCGCGACGGCATCGCACAGCAGCTGCGCCACGCCGCGGCCCGCCGCGCGTTCTTCGACTGGCTGGACGCAGCCCGAGCCGACGTCGTGTACGCCGAAGGCCACGAACACCCCGGCGACCCCTCGCAGCCGGACCACGAACACCGCCACTGATCGCCGTACGCAACCGAACAGCAACACGGCAAACCATTGACCTCCGATGAATTCTGGTCCACCTTTTCATCAATCGAAGTCCAACTTGGTGATTTGATCCAGCATGACTGGTCCCAGGAGGGCAGCAATGCGCGCAAGAAGACTCACCGGATCCCTGACCTGTCTGGTCGTCCTGACGCTGACGGCCGCCGGCTGCGGTCTGTCCGGCGGGGGTTCCGACGGCGGCGACGCCACGGCCGGCGGCTGCAAGGTCGACAAGGGCAACGTCGGTTCCGGCAAGCTCTCCGGCGACGTCAAGGGAAAGATCACTTTCCAGACCACCAACCTGAAGAAGGACTTCGGGAAGTACTTCAACGGCGTCATCGACGCCTTCGAGAAAGCCAACCCCGGCACCACGATCAACTGGATCGACGACCCGGGCGACGCCACCTTCACCCAGCGCCTGGTCGCCGACGCGCAGGGCTGCACGCTGCCGGACGTGGTGAACATCAACGTCAACACGGCGGTGGCGCTGACGAAGAACGGCTATCTGCTGAACCTGGACAACAAGGCCCCGGACGCGGGCAAGCCGTTCGCGCCCGCGCTGTGGAAGTCGAGCATGTACGCCGACGGGGACGGCAAGAAGGTGCACAGCGTGCTGCCCTGGTACTCGGGCGGCATCGTGCAGACCTTCAACACCGACCTGATGAAGAAGGCGGGCCTGGACCCGGCGAAACCTCCGACGACCGTGCTCGGCCTGTTCGACGACGCGGAGAAGATAGCCAAGGCCTCCGGCGGCGAGTACTACGCCTTCCTCGCCAACCCGCAGCTGCGCATCCCCGCCGACTGGCAGCAGATGGGCATCAAGATCCTCTCCCCGGACGGCAAGAAGTTCACCTTCGCCGACGACCCGAAGACGGCCCGGTGGGTCGAGGCCATGACGAAGCTCTACAAGGCCGGCGGCATGCCGAGGGACTCCCTGTCCTCCACGCAGGACCCGGCCAACGTCTACGGCCAGGGCAAGCTGGTCTACGGCCCCACCAACCCCAACTTCCTGCGGTTCATCCAGCAGAACAACCCGAGCGTCTACAAGAAGACGGGCGTGGCCCCCTTCATGCTGGACGCCCTCGGCCACACCGTCGGCGCCCCCCAGTACATCGGTGTCGCGTCCACCAGCAAGAACGCCTCGACGGCGCTGGCCTTCGCGCAGTTCCTGACGAACGCCGAGAACCAGCTGGAGTGGGCCAAGGACCCGAACGTCGTCATCTTCCCGTCCACCACGGCCTCCCTGAACGACCCGTTCTTCCAGTCGGTCAAGGGCGACGACCCGTTCGCCGAGGCCCGCAAGATCGTCGCCAGTGACCGCAAGACCGCCACGGCCGACGAGATCGCGCTGACCCCCGGCGAGCTGAACGCCATCTCGGCCCAGATCCAGCTGGCCATGCAGGGCAAGAAGAGCGCCGAGGACGCTCTGAAGGAGGCCCAGTCCAAGGCCAACCAGCTGATCGAACAGGGCAGTTGAGGATGACCCAACCGACCGTCCACCAGGCGCCCGTCCCCGCTCCCCCGGGTGCGGGCGCCCGACGCCCCGGCGCTTCCCCCTCGCACCGTCCGCCGGGGCCCCTGCGCCGCGCCCTCCGCTTCGTCCTGCCCGGCCCGAGCGCCGACGCGGGGGGCGCGGCGCTCTACCGCCGCTGGTGGCTGCCCTGGCTGTGGATGACCCCGGCGATCATCGGCGCGACCGTGTTCGGGGTCTTCCCGTTCCTCAACACGGTCGTCGTCTCCTTCACCGACGCCAAGCCGCTCGGCGGGGCGTACGACGTCGTCGGCCTGGAGAACTACCGCCGGATGCTCAGCGATCCGGACTTCTGGCTGGCCACCCGCAACAGCCTGCTGTACGCGCTGTTCGTCGTCCCGCTGATGGTGCTGCTGCCGCTGCTGCTCGCGATCCTCGTGGAGAAGAACCTGCCGGGCATCGGCTTCTTCCGCTCGGCGTTCTACACGCCGGTGCTCGCCTCCAGCGTGGTCGTCGGCCTGAGCTGGCAGTGGCTGCTGAGCGACCAGGGACTGGTCAACACCTGGCTGCAGAAGGCCCACATCATCCGCGAGGCCATCCCGTTCCTGTCCGACTCGTGGCTGATCCTGCTGTCGGCGATGGGCCTGACCCTGTGGAAGGGCCTGGGCTGGTACATGATCTTCTATCTGGCCGCCCTCGGTAACGTCCCCAGGGAGCTGCACGAGGCGGCGGCCGTGGACGGGGCGGGCGCCGCGCGCCGGTTCTGGCACATCACCGTGCCGGGCGTACGCCAGTCGATGATGCTGGTCGGCACCCTGACCGGCATCGGCTCCCTGCGGGTCTTCACCGAGATCTACATGCTCGGCGGGTCCACCGGCGGCCCCGGCGGTGCCGACCGCACGCTGCCCTTCTACATCCGCGACGTGGGCCTCGACCCGCTCACCGGCAACGCCGGCTACGGCGCGGCGGTCAGTGTCGCCCTGTTCGCCCTGACCCTTGGCCTCACGCTGCTCGCCCAGCGCCTGACGAAGGAGGACGAGGCATGACGACCGCCGTCGACAAGCGCCGACGTCTGACGCCCCGCTGGCGGGACTACGGCCGCCCGCGCGAACTGGTCCTCCGCTACCTGCTGTTGGTGTTCGTCCTCTTCATCACCGTCGGCCCGCTGCTGTGGCAGCTGCTGTCGTCCCTCAAGGGCGCGGGCGAGGACGTCTTCGGCGCGGGCGCCTCCCTGATCCCGCACCACCCGTCGCTGCGGGCGTACCGGGAGGTCTTCGACCAGGTACCGGTGTGGACGTACATCCGCAACAGCGTGTTCGTCGCCCTGCTGTCCATCACCAGCCAGCTCGTCTTCTCCACCATGGCCGGCTACATGCTGTCCAAGCCCGGCTGGAAGGGCCGCAAGCTGGTCTGGATCGTGCTGCTGGCGTCCATGATGTTCCCCTTCGAGTCGATCATGGTGTCGCTGTTCCTCAGCGTCCGGGACATGGGCCTGGTCGACAACCTGGTGGGCGTCTGGCTGCCCGGCTTCGTCGCCGCGATCAACGTCCTCATCATGCGGGCCGCGTTCCTCGCCGTGCCGCGCGAGATCGAGGACGCGGCGATGCTGGACGGGGCGGGCGAGTGGAAACGCTTCCGGTACCTGTATCTGCCCTCCGCCTACGGCGCGATCCTCGTCGTCACCATCAACACCTTCATCAGCGCCTGGGACGACTTCCTGTGGCCGCTGATCGTGTTGCGCACCGAGGACCACTTCACGCTGACGCTGGGCCTGGCGCGGCTGCAGACCTCGTCCTTCGGCTACGACCAGCGGATGGTGATGGCGGGCTCGGTGATCTCCGTGATCCCCGTGCTGGTGCTGTTCGTCATCACCCAGCGGTGGTTCTACAAGGGGGTTTCCTCGGGGGCCGTGAAGCTCTGAGTCGGTACGGCGGTCAGGGCCGCCCGCGCGGATGCGGCGACGCGGAACTCGACCACCGTGCCGGGCGGCACGGCGACGGCGAAGTCGGCGCCGAGCGGGAACGTGACCGTGCGGGTCTCGCCCGGCGCCAGATCGACGGCCCGGAAACCGTGCAGTTCGAGCGTGCGCGGCCAGACGGGGGTCCGCAGCCGGCGCAGGTAGAGCTGGGCGACGGAACGGCCGTGGCGCCGGCCCGTGTTGGTGACGTCGGCCTCGACGCCGTGCCCGGACAGCCGCGGCGGACCGTAGACGAAGCTCGTGTACGACAGTCCGTGCCCGAAGGAGTGCAGCGGCTCGGCGCTGTCGTCCGCGTAGCCGCCGTACTCGGTGTCCTTGTGGTTGTAATAGACCGGGAGCTGGGCCGCGGAGCGGGGCACGGAGACCGGCAGCCGGCCGGCCGGCTCGGCGAGCCCGAGCAGCACCTCGGCGATCGCCTCACCGCCCCACGGGCCGGGGTACCAGGCGGTGAGCAGCGCGGCCGCCGTGTCGGGCACGACGTGCGGGCGGCCCTGGACCAGGACGACCACGGTCGGCGTCCCCGTCGCGACGACGGCGTCCAGCAGCGCGTACTGGGCGTCGCCCAGCCGCAGCCCTGCCAGATCGACGCCCTCGCCGCAGGTCATCTCGGACACGACGGTGCGCGCCGCCCCGTTGGCGTCGAACCCGGTCCCGGCGGAGCGTGCGCTGCTGCCGCCCAGCACCAGCACGGCGACGTCCGAGGCGGCGGCCCGGTCGATCGCCTCGGGGATGCCCGACAGATCGCCGCCGGTGAGGGCGCACCCCCGGGCGTGGCGGATGTCGATGCCGGCCGGGGCGAGCTTCCGCAGCCCGTCGAGGACGCTGGTGCCGGTGCCGGGCCGTTGCGGGGCGGTGTAGTCGCCCAGTTGATGGGCGACGGTGTCGGCGTGCGGGCCCAGGACGGCGATACGGGAGACGGCCGCCGGGGAGATGGGCAGCACGCCGTGGTCGTTGCGGAGGAGGGTGACGGCGGCGCGGGCGACGGCCGTGCTCAGGTCGCGTCCGGCGGCCGGGGACGGCAACGGGCAGGCATGGTAGGGCTGTTCGAACAGCCCCAGGCGGAACTTCAACCGCAGGACGCGGGCCACGGCCTCGTCGAGAGCGGCCTCACTCACCAGTCCCCGCTCGACCGCCGCCTCCAGATGCGTGAAGCCCTCGTCCCACAGGCTCAGATCCACCCCGGATTCGAGCGCGAGGGCTCCCGCGGAGACCATGTCCCCGGTGATCCGGGCCAGCCGGTCGACAGCGAGCCCGTCCGCCATGACGAGCCCCTGGAAACCCCAGCGTTCCCGGAGCAGTTCGTGGAGCAGGGCGCGGTTCCCGGAGCAGGGCAGGCCGTCGACCTCGTTGTAGGCGGCCATGACGGCGGCGGCTCCGGCCCGGACCCCGGCACGGGCGGCGGGGAGGTGGATCTCGTGCAGCTCCCGGAGCCCGAGCTCGGACTCGGCGGAGTTGCGGCCGCCGACGGTGGCTCCCTGCCCGGCGAAGTGCTTCAGGACGACGGGCGCCTTGTCGGCGGGGAAGTACGCGGCGGGTGCGCCCTGCATGCCGCGCACCAGCGCCTCCGTCATCCGTGCGGCCAGGTACGGATCCTCGCCGAAGCACTCTTCGGTCCGCCCCCAGCGCGGGTCGCGGGCGATGTCGAGGGCCGAGACCAGGGCGACATGTCCCCCTCGGGCGCGCAGTTCGGCGGCGGCGTGCGCAGCGGCCCGTTCGTACAGCCCGGGGTCCCAGGTGGCACCGACGGCCAGGTTGACGGGCAGGACCGTGCCGTCGAGGGCCATGTGTCCGTGCGGCACCTCCTCGACGAACAGGGCCGGGATGCCGAGCCGGCTGCGCTCGACGACGTGGCGCTGGACGAGGTGGGCCAGTTCGGCGCCGTCCCCGGCGCCGGACCCGGTGGCGTGGTCGACCCCGGACCAGGCGTCGGCGCGCAGCAGCCCGTAGAGCGCGCCGAGTCCGGCGAAGCGCTCGGTCTCGGCGTACAGGGCCTCGGTGAGCTCGAAGCGGCCGTCGGGGGTGCGGCGGTAGGCGTCCCAGCCGTACATCCGCTGGTTGAGCTGGCCGGCCTTCTCACGCAGGGTCATACGGGAGAGCAGGTCACGGACGCGGGCGTCGACCGGAGCGGTGGGGTCGCGGTACAGGGGTGTGCCCTGCCGGGTGGCGGTCATGTACGGCCGCCGTGGGCGAGACGGGCCAGGGCGACGGCGCCCCGGCAGCCGTCGGGGACCCAGTCGAGGGTCAGGCCGAGGGCGTGGAGGCGGGCTTCGAGGCGGTCGGTGAGAGGGCCGTCGGGCCCGAGCAGCCCACCGGTGGCGACCACCCGCTCTCCCGGGCTCGGCTCCAACGCCCGCACGGTCTCCGTGAGTTGATCCGCAGCCTCGTCCAGGATCGCCAAGGCGACCGGGTCCTCGGCGTCCCGGGCCGCCGCGACGACCAGCGGCGCGAGACGTGCCAGACGGACGGGGGCCTCGGCCATGACGGCGGGGAGCAGATGTCTTCGGTAGGCCTCGCGGTGGGGGCGGGGCCAGGGGATGTGGCCCGCCGACCACCCGTCCACAGCCGTCGGCCCCGTCACCGGCTGCGCCTTCTCGTGCCGCCCGTCACGTGACGCGCCGCCCTCCGCAGTGCCCGAAACCACGTCGGGCGACAGTCTCCGTACCGCGCCGCCGGACGCCCCGCCGGGCAGCGCGTCGCCCGGGACTCCGAGTTCCCGTCCCACCGCCTCCGCCAGCACGGTCGGCGCGCCCCTGCCGTCGGCCATGCGCAACGCGGCCCGTACCGCCGCGCGGCCGATCCAGAAGCCGCTGCCGTCGTCGCCGAGGAGCCAGCCGTCGCCGTCGACGGTGACGGTGCCACGGCGGTCGGTGATGCGCATGGCGACCGCGCCCGTGCCGGCCACCAGGGCGAGGCCGTCGGCCGGGGTGCCCGGCGCGGAGGCGAAGGCCGCTTCGATGTCGCTGCCGATGACGGGCGGGCCGGCGTCGATGCCCAGCCGGTGCAGGGCGGTGGTGAGGGCGGCCAGGGCGTTGCGCCGCCCCGGCTCGTCGGCGGCGGCGTCCGTCGCGCCGGCGAAACCGCCGGCCACGGCCACCACCCGGTCCCGGACCGGCTCCGGCACAGCCCGCCCGATGGCCTCGGCGAGGTGCTCGGTGAGCTGCGGCAGCGGCACGGTCAGGGCGTTGCCCGGCCCGGCGGCGCCCTCGCCCACGGGACGCCCGTCGTCCGCCGTCGCCAGGACCGCCCGGGTCCGCGTGCCGCCCGCGTCGATACCGATCACCAGGGACGAGGCGGCTTGACGTTCCTGGATCAACTCCTGGTTCAATTCATTATCCATCGCCGACTATGGTGATTGATGCATTCACCCAGGGCAAGCACCCAGCGCAAACCTCGACCCGGGGAGGACCCCATCCTCACGCTCCGCTTCGGCGTCAACTACACGCCCCGCCGCGGCTGGTTCCACTCCTGGCACGACTTCGACCCGAAGCACGCCCGCGAGGACCTGGACCAGATCGCCGCGCTCGGCCTCGACCACGTCCGGGTCTTCCACCTGTGGCCGCTCCTCCAGCCCAACCGCACACTCATCCGCACCGCCGCCGTGGACCAGCTGGCGCACCTGGTCGACCTCGCGGCCGAGGCAGGTCTCGACGTCCTGGTGGACGGTGTGCAGGGTCATCTGTCCAGCTTCGACTTCTACCCGGAGTGGACGCGCACCTGGCACCACCGCAACGTCTTCACCGACCCGGAGGCCGTCGCCGCCCAGGCCGAACTCATGCGCACCCTCGCCCGCGCCCTCGCCGGCCGCCCCAACCTCATCGGTCTCCAGCTCGGCAACGAGCTCAACAACCTGGTCGAGCACAACCCGGTGACCCCGGACGAGGTGGACCACTACCTCGACACCCTGCTGGCCGCCACCCGCGAGCACCTGCCCCCGGGCCGGCTCGCGACCCACTCCGCCTACGACGCCGCCTGGTACGGCGACGACCACCCCTTCACCCCTCACGCCTCGGCCCGCAAGGGCGACGTCACCACCGTCCACCCCTGGGTGTTCTCCGGCGACTGCGCCCGCCGCTACGGCCCCCGCTCCCCGCAAGTGCTGCACCTCGCCGAGTACGGCACGGAACTCGCCAAGGCCTACGCCGAGGACCCGGCCCGCCCGGTCTGGGTCCAGGAGACGGGCGCCCCGGAACCGCACATCCCGGCGGCCGACGCACCCGACTTCGCCCGGGCGACCGTACGGAACGCGGCCGGCTGCGAAGGACTGTGGGGCGTGACGTGGTGGTGCTCCCACGACGTGGACCGCACGCTGGCCGACTACCCGGAACTGGAGTACACCCTGGGCCTGTTCGACGCGCGGGGCAGCGCCAAGCCGATCGCCACCGCCCTCGCCGAGACGGTCGCCGAGGTCCGGGCGGGGCACCACCCGGCCCGCCCCCGCGACACGGCCCTCCTCCTCGACTGCACGCCGTCCACGCGTTCCGTGTCCGGCCCAGGAGGCGCGTACTTCGACGCGTGGATGGCCCTGCGCACCGAGGGCGTCCGCCCGGCGGTGGTCCTGGCGGCCCGGGCGGACGATGCCGCGTACCTGGCGGCGCGCGGCATCAAGGAGGTCGTACGGGTGCCGTAGGGGATGCGGTGCCGTAGGGGATGCGGTAGGCGCGCCGGAGGCCGGAGGCTCAGCCGCCCGCCAGCACCTCGGCGACGGCCCGCAGATTCACCCGCCCCCGCCCGTAGGAGCACAGCGCGCCGCCCTCCGGCAGCCCGGTGTCGACCCGTACGGCATCGGGCCGCCGGGCCAGCAGGGCGGCGCGCAGCCGTTCCTGCCAGGGGTGCAGCCCGGCATCGCAGGTGGCGACGACCAGCGGCGCGCCACCGGACGCGCGCAGGATCCCGTCCACGACGGCGGTCACCTCCGCCGACTCCCCGGCGACCGCCGTACCCGTGGCCGCGGGGTCGACGGCGCGCACCTCGCTCAGCAGGTCCTCGCCACCCCAGTTGAGCGCGGGGTGCGGCGGCGGGAACAGGTCCACGACGTGGGCGCCGCGCACGGCCGCCGGCACCGGGCCGCTGCGGACGGCCCGGCGGGCCGCCTCAAGACCGGCCCGCGCGTCCCAGCCGTCGACCGCCCCGTCCGTGGCCGCGTACCGCCCGGCGAGCCGCCGCACCCGCCCGGCGGCCTCCCACAGCCGCTCCTCGGCCAGCACGCCGGAGCGCAGCGCGCCGAGCACCGCGTCCCGGCAGGCCAGGGTGACCTCCAGGTCCGGCACGGCCACGATGACCTGGTCGGCACCCGCGGCGAGGGCGATCCGCGCCCCGGCCGCCTCGCCGTAGCGGTCGGCTATGGCCTTCATCTCCAGCGCGTCACTGACGAGGACCCCGTCGAAGTCCAGCTCATGGCGGAGCAGATCGCCCAGGATGCGGCGGCTGAGGGTGGCGGGCCGCTCGGGGTCCAGCGCCGGGAAGACGACATGCGCGCTCATGAGCATCGGCACACCCGCGTCGACGGCCGCGCGGAACGGTTCGAGGTCGGCCCGCAGTTCGTCGTACGACCGCGGGTCGACGGCGATGCCGTGGTGGCTGTCGGTCTCGGTGCCGCCGTGCCCGGGGAAGTGCTTGGCGCAGGAGGCGACGCCCCGCCGCTCGGTGGCGGCGATCCAGGCCCGCAGATGCCGGGCGGCGAGCGCCGGCTCGGCACCGAAGGAACGGGTGCGGACGATCGGGTTGCGCGGATGGTTCTGGAGGTCGGCCACGGGGGCGTAGGAGGCGGTGATGCCGAGCGTGGCCAGATGCCCGGCGAGCGCGTCGGCGCAGCGGGCGGTGAGCGCCGGGTCGTCGGCGACGCCGAGAGCGAAGGAGCCGGGCACGTCCGGCGCGCCCGCTGTGACCAGGTGACCGATGCCGCCGCCCTCGTTGTCGATGGCCACGATCAGATCGGGGCGCAGGGCCCGCAGCGCGTCGGTGAGCTGCCGCACCTGCTGGGCGTCGCGCACGTTCCTGGTGAAGAGGATGACCCCGCCGAGGCCCTGGTCGATGAGCCGCTTGAGGCTGTCGGGCACGGTCGTGGTGCCGGTGAAACCGGCGACGAGGCAGCGGTGGGCGGCCTCGTCGAGGCCGGGAGGCAGGGGCGCGGAGTGGGTCACCCCGGGAATCCTGTGGCTGGTTCAGCCAAAAGTCAACAGATCGATGGCTCGCCCATTCAAGACTCTGCATTCAGGACCTTTTGCCGAGCGGACCAGCCGAAACGTTCCTGAAGTTCGTCCGTCACCCACTCGCACCCCACTCACAGCGGCTAGCCTCGTAAGTCACCGAAGGTGAACGGGGGTTGCCCATGGTGAACGCCGATCGCACGCCGCCGGACTGCCCTGGGGGACATGACGGCATGCCGGATACCGGCGCCGGGATCCATCTCCAGGATCAGCTCGAAATCCTCATCCAGGACTTCCGCACGAGCGCCGAGCCACCGATGCCGGTGTTCGTCGTGCACGCGCAGGACAGCACGGACGACGACGCCGTGACCGGGCTGGTCCGGCAGCTGTACACGGGCCAGGAGGCGCACCGCACGCGCTGCGCGGTGGCGCAGGACGTCTACGAGGGCCCGACGGAGGTGCGCCGGGCCGCGGCCATGGTGCGGGCGCTGAGCGACCCGAAGAAGTGGGGCGGCCCGAAGGCGGTCTACCGGCGCTACGCGTTCCCGCGGCTGCGGTTGGTGCACGCCATCGACGACGCGGTAGCGGCACTCGGCGACACCTGGCCGGCGCCCGCCCCGGGCAGCCCCGAGGCCGGGCAGGACCAGCGGCAGCGGCTGCTCGACCAGCTGGCCCGGCAGCGCTGGCGTCCGAAGGGCACCGCGCGGTGGCGCTCCGGCCTGCCGCTGTTCGACATGGCGCACATCCTGCCCGCGAGCCTCGTGACCGTGCTCGCCGCGCTCCTCGCCCGCAGCGACTGGCTCGTGGCGGTGGCGGCCGGGCTCGCCTTCCTGCTGCTGCTGACCGTCCTCAACTACGTCCTGCCGGGGCGGGCGCCGATCTTCCTGTGGCTGCGCCGGGAGAGCCGCTGGTTCATGACGACGACCTTCCTCAGGGCGGCGGACCAGGACGATCCCACCGAGGTGTCGCTGCTCCGGCCGGTGCGCTCCTGGAAGGCGATCGCGGCCCGGGCGTACGACGTGGCCGAGGCCCTCACGGCGGGCGGCGACTTCCACCTCCAGCTGTGCGTGCTGGCGCTGCGGGAGGACCTTCGGGACAACCACCGCCGCTGGAGCTGGGACCTGCGCGGCTTCAAACGGCCGCGGCCGCCCGTGCTGTTCCTGCCGCACGCGGACGACCGCAACGGCGGCATCGAACTGATCCGGGCCATCAGCGACGTCCGCAGCCGGCGCAGCGAGCTCGATCCGCTGCTGGTGGTCGCCGCGGTCCGCTCCCACGACGTGCCGCGCCTGGAGCGCGGCGTGGTGCGGACGGCGCCCGACCCGGACACCGCACCGCCCCGGTTCGGCGAGCGGCTGCGCACCTGGTACCGGGAGTGGGCACGTAACCTGCGCGCCGAGCAGTCGCCCAGCCGGGAGCGGTCCGTACTGCCCTGGGTGATGAGGATCCCGCTGCCGCACGACCAGCTCGCTCCGTTCGAGGAACGCCGCCACCACCTGCGGGCCGCCACCCGTCCGACGCTCGCCCGGCTGGTGTGGGCCCTGCACACCCTGGTCCTGGTGATCGCCCTGCTGGCCGCCGGCACCGTCATGCGGGCCGACTCCCTCCAGGACCGGTACTGCTCGGCATCCGTACTCACCGCCAACCGCCACACCCGGCTCGAACGGACAGCCGGCGGCGACACCGAGTGCATAGGCATAGCGACGGGCGGCGTCCGCTTCGCCGACTGGCTGCCCGCGCCGAAGCCCTCCGACGAGGTCAGGACCCTGACGGCCGACGACGAAACGCCGTGGTCGGTGGACGAGCTGGAGGACCGCATCGCCGGGCAGAACGCGGACGTCCTCGCACACCACTCGGGCAAGTACGTCACCGTCGTCTACGCCGGGCCGCTCAGCGCCGACCCGGCCGGCTCCTCGTTCGTGAAGGGCGCGGAGGAGCTGGCGGGTGTCTACCTGGCGCAGGCCGTGATCAACAAGAACTCCAGTGTGAAGCTGCGCGTCCTGGTCGCCAACGGCGGTGTGGACCTGGGCCACCAGGAGGAGATGGCCGAGGCCATCGCCGCGTACGCCGCCGGCGACCCGACCGTGGTGGGGGTCGTCGGCACCGGCCGCGACCTGAAGTCGAGCAGGGCGACGACGCGCACCCTGCTGGAGGCCGGCCTGCCGATCGTCTCCGGCACCAACTCCGCCACGTATCTGCCCCGCGAGTTCGCCAACTGGTTCAGCCTGGCCGCCACCGACGAGTGGCAGACCGAGCAACTCGGCCTGATCGCAGCCCAGTTGCGCAGACCGGACAGACGGCAGTACGCCCTCGTCCTGGCCCGCGACACGGCGCGGACCGACGACCTGTACACCGACGAACAGGCCCGCTACGGCCAGCGGATGCTGCGCCTGCGGGGCTTCACCCGGCTCGAGCCGCGCCGCTACGTCCTCAGCGGCGGCAAGCCCGAACTCCGCTCGCACGCCCAGGAGATCTGCCGGGGCGGCCGGGTCCCGTCCGTGATCTACTTCGCGGGCCGGGTGGAGGACATCGATCCCCTGATGACCCAGCTGGGCACCGAGCCGGGCTGCGCCGGAAAGCCCCTGTCCATCCTCACGGGCGACGACCTGTCCAAGGCCGACTTCACCGCCGGCGGGCAGTCCGTCGCGCCGAAGGTCACGCTGTACCACGCGGCCCTGGCCGAGCTGAAGACGGCCGCCACCAGGACGACCTTCTACCTCTCGGCCGCCGCGTACCTGCCCGGTCTGCAGGACCGGCGCGTACGCTACGACAGCCCCGCCCTGGCCAGCGGCCAGACCGCCCTGTCCCACGACGCGACCCGCGCCCTGTACTGGGCGGCCACCCGCGACGACCGGCCGCAGAGCCGCGCCTCGACCTGGGTGAACCTGCGCAACGTCAAGATCGAGGGCATGGCCACCGGCACCATCGACTTCACCCGGGCCCCGTTGTACGGCGACCGCACCGGCCACAGCATCGTCATCAAGCGGGTCCGCCGCGCGGCCGACGGCACCGCCGAGCCCCGGGTTCTGTGCAGCCGCACCGCGGGGAACACGAAGCCCCTCACGGTGAAGGAGTGCAGGATCCGGTGACTATGGCCCGCCTCAGCCCTCCTCGGGCGCCAGCCGCAGCGCGATGCTGTTGATGCAGTACCGCTGATCGGTGGGCGTCGGATACCCCTCACCCTCGAACACGTGCCCGAGGTGGGAGCCGCAGCGGGCGCAGCGCACCTCCGTGCGGACCATGCCGTGGGAACGGTCCTCGATCAGTTCCACCGCGTCAGTGTCCTTCGGGTCGAAGAAGGACGGCCAGCCGCAGTGGGACTCGAACTTCGTGTCGGAGGTGAACAGCTCCGCGCCGCAGGCGCGGCAGGAGTAGACGCCCCGGGTCTTGGTGTCGGTGTACTCACCGGTGAAGGCGGGCTCCGTGGCCGCCTGCCGCAGGACCGCGTACTCGCCCGGGGTGAGCTCCGCGCGCCACTGCTCGTCCGGCTTCTCGACGTCGTACGGCATGAGCCTCCAGCCCCTCAGTTCGACAGACGGTCCAGGATGCGCGGGCCGAGGTCGGTGACGTCGCCCGCTCCCATGGTGAGAACGAGATCCCCCGGCTTCGCCATTCCCGCGACCACGGCGGGCACGTCCGCCTTGTCGTGCACCGGCGTCACGTCGGCGCCCGCCGCCCGGGCCGCCTCGATGATCAGCTCGCTGGTCACACCGGGGATCGGGTCCTCACGGGCCGGGTAGATGTCCAGCACGACCGAGGCGTCCGCCAGCGCCAGGGACTGCCCCATCTCCTTGCCCAGCTCCTGGGTCCGCGAGAAGAGGTGCGGCTGGAAGACGACCAGGATCCGGGCGTCGCCCGCCGCCCCGCGCATGGCCTCCAGGTCGGCGGTCATCTCGGTGGGGTGGTGCGCGTAGGAGTCGATGACCTGCACCCCCGCGGCCTCGCCCTTCAGCTGGAGCCGCCGCTTCACGCCCGTGTACGCCGCGAGCGCCGGGGCCAGCTCCTCGGCGGGGACGCCGAGCGCCACGCCCGCCGCGAGCGCGGCCACCGCGTTGTGCGCGTAGTGGCGGCCGGGCACGGAGACCGTGAAGGTCAGCTCCTTGCCCTCCAGCACCACGGTGACCTCGCTCTTCAGGCCCTGCGGCACGACCGACAGGATGCGCACGCCGGCGTCCTGCGACTCGCCGTAGGTCACCACCCGCACACCGCGTCCCGCGACCCGGCGCGTCAGTTCCCGCGCGCCCTCGTGATCGGCCGTGATCACCAGCGTGCCGCCCTCGGTGACGCGGTCCACGAACGTCTCGAACGACTCGTAGATCTCGTCCATCGACGCGTAGTTGGCGTGGTGGTCGAGCTCGACGTTGAGGACGATCGCGACCTCGGGCGCGTACTTGTGGAAGCTGCGGTCCGACTCGTCCGCCTCGGCGACGAAGATCTCGCCCTCGCCGTGCAGCGCGTTGGAGCCGGGCGCGTCCAGGTCCCCGCCGATCGCGTACGACGGCTTCAGGCCCAGCTCGCTCAGCGACACCGCCAGCATGGAGGTCGTGGTCGTCTTGCCGTGCGTACCGGCGACCGCGATCGGGCGCAGGCCCTCCATCAGGGCGGCGAGCGCGTCGGAGCGGTGCACCACGGGGATGCCGAGCTCGGCCGCGCGCGCCAGCTCGGGGTTGTCCTGCCGGATCGCCGAGGACACGACGACACAGCTGGCGTCGT
Source organism: Streptomyces afghaniensis (assembly GCF_044327915.1). NCBI lineage: Bacteria > Bacillati > Actinomycetota > Actinomycetes > Kitasatosporales > Streptomycetaceae > Streptomyces > Streptomyces afghaniensis. The sequence continues at coordinate 451,060 of NZ_JBIRGJ010000001.1, read as the reverse complement.
CGGCCAGGTGCTCCGCGGCGTGCCCGATGCGCACCGTCACGCCCAGCGCCCGCAGCGCCTCGGCCGTCGCCGACTCCCTGGCGTCACTGCCCGCCACGACGGCCCCGCGCTGGGCGAGGATCTTCGCGATCCCCGACATCCCGGCCCCGCCGATGCCGATGAAGTGCGGTCGGTCCATGGCGGTGGGAAGGCCGGGTGCCATGCGTGTCTCCCTGTACGTGTGCGGAACGTTCAGCGGCACAGCCTATGCCGAAGCGTTCACAGATGCTGACACTGCTCGCAGCTACGCCTTGCTGTGCGAGAACAGCTTCAGCACCGGCACCCCCACCTTGTGCCGGGCCCGGGAAGCCCAGTCCCGGTGGAAGAACTCCTCCACGTAATGAGGGTCGGTCAGCACGATGACCTCGTCCGCGCCGACCTCCTCCACCAGGGACTTCAGCGCGTCCAGCGGGTGGTCCTCGATCAGCCGCCCCTCGGCCCCGCTCCCGGACGCCCGCAGCGCCGCGAGCGAGACCTCCAGCGCCCGCTGCCCGACGCTCAGCGCGTCCTCGCCCTCCGGGGTCTCCCCCTCGCGGACTGCCTCGTCGAGCTCGCCGAGCGCGACGTCGTCGATGGCCCGCAGCAGCCGGTCCGCCTGCTCGCCGCGCGGCTGGAGCAGTACCTGGAAGGAGACCGGCTCCTCCCCGTGCAAGGTCGTGACGAACTCCACGTCGGCGGACGTCAGGGCCTTCTCGATCATCAAAACGCTTGTGAACACCAGGCGCCCCTTCTGCTCCCGGGGGCCCGCGGCCCCACTCCTCCGTGGGCCGTGCCGGACCCTGCGGAAACCATCCTGCCCCGTGGTCGCACGGGCACTGCCGGATCCAGTGTGCCCTCCGGAAACCAAACGGAACGGCACATTCCGTCGATTTCCGTACCGGCGACGACCCTCGCACCGATTCGGGGCCTACCGGCTGGTTCGACCGTGCGGCCGCCGACACCTGTACCCCGAGCCGGGCGATTCAGTACGTCAGGACCGCCCGTACCGCGTGTACAGGAAGCCGTCCTCCTCCAGCATCGACACCAGCCTGAAGCGCTGCGGCACCGTGACCCCGGGCCCCCCGGCGATGCGCTGCGCGTCACCCGCGGTGAGCAGCGGGGACACGGTCAGGCACAGCTCGTCGAGCACTTCGGCCGCCACCAGCTGCCCGAGCAGCCGGGGACCGCCCTCGGTCAGCAGCCGGGTGTGGCCGAGGGCCGCGAGGGCCCGGACGGCACGGGCGGGGTCCACCCCGATGCCGTCCCCGGCGGTGACCACCCGGGCGCCCGCCTTCTCGGCGGCGGCGACCCGGTCCGGGGCGGCCGAGGCTCCCGTGAGGATCAGGGTGGGCACCAGCGGCGAGGTGAACAGGGGCAGCGAGAAGTCCAGGTCCAGACTGGCGGAGACCACCGCGATCGCGGGTGCGGGGCCCTGCCCGGCCGCCTCCCGCTGCTCCGCGAAGTCGGCACGCGCGCGTGCCGGCCGGTACCCCTCCTGGCGCACCGTCTGCGCGCCGACGACCACGACGTCCGCCAGCGCCCGCAGCGTGCCGAAGATCCGCATGTCGGTCTTGCTGGAGATGGGCTGCGAACGGCCGTCGTGCTGGGCGGCCCCGTCCAGCGTGGACACCATGTTGGCGCGCAGCCACGGCAGCGGCCCGTCGGGCCCCGCCGCGGGATAGGCGTACGCGGCGGCCAGCTCGGCCGGACTCCACTCCCGCCCGGCCCCGCCGCGATCCTCCTCCCCGGGCCGCCCGCCCGAGTCCGGAGCTGCTGTTTCATCGGTCACAGGGAACAGACGTCGCATGTCGTGCAGTGTTCCACGCGCCGTAGCATGGTGAACCGTGTCTCCTTCTCCCGCCCCTTCCGGAACCGGCCCGATGACCGACGCGGCCCCGCTCTCCCTGTGCGCCCGTGAGCCGCACGTGCCCGCGGATCGGCTGGTGGCCGAGATGGTGCCGCCGCCGCGGTTCGACTCGGTGCGTTTCAGCACGTACATCCCGGACCCGAACCAGCCCAGCCAGACGGAGGCCGTCCGGGTCCTGGAGGGCTTCGCGGCGGGTCTGGGCGGGACGGCCGACTCGGGCAGGCGGCGGCTGTTCGGATTCGGCAGGGCGCCGAAGAAGGCCCCGGCCGGCCCGCGCGGTGTCTACCTCGACGGCGGTTACGGCGTCGGCAAGACCCACCTGCTGGCGTCCCTCTGGCACGCCACCCCGGCCGAGCCCGCGCTCAAGGCGTTCGGCACCTTCGTGGAGCTGACCAACCTGGTCGGCGCCCTCGGGTTCCAGCAGACCGTGCGGACCCTGTCCGGCCACCGCCTGCTGTGCATCGACGAGTTCGAGCTCGACGACCCCGGCGACACCGTCCTGGTCTCCACCCTGCTCGGCAAGCTCGTCGACGCGGGCGTCGCGCTCGCCGCCACCTCCAACACACTGCCCGGCAAGCTCGGTGAGGGCCGCTTCGCGGCGGCCGACTTCCTGCGCGAGATCCAGGGCCTGTCGGCCCACTTCCGCGCCCTGCGCATCGACGGCGAGGACTACCGCCACCGCGGCCTGCCCGAGGCGCCGCCGCCGTACTCCGACGAACAGGTGACCAAGGCGGCGCACGCCACCGAGGGCGCGTCCCTCGACGCATTCTCGCCCCTCCTGGAACACCTGGCCCGGGTCCACCCCAGCCGGTACGGCGCTCTGACCGACGGAATCAAGGCCGTCTGCCTCACCGGCGTGCGGCCGGTTCCCGACCAGTCGACGGCCCTCCGGCTCGTCGTCCTCGCGGACCGGCTCTACGACCGTGAAGTGCCCGTGCTGGCCTCGGGTCTGCCCTTCGACCAGCTCTTCAGCGAGGAGATGCTGAACGGCGGCTACCGCAAGAAGTACTTCCGGGCCATCTCCCGGCTCACCGCCCTGGCCCGCGACGCGGGCAAGCTGGCGAACGCCCGGTAACCACAACCCCAATATCGCGCCCAACCACCGTGCGGCAAGGGGCAGTTCCAGCCAGTCCACCCACGGTTTTCAGGCTCTCTTCAGCTTGAAACGTTAAGTTAACCCTGCAAACGACCTTGCAGGGTTAACGTGTTTCTTGACCAGTCATTGACCAAGTGTTGGTCACTGCTAGATGTGCGAATCACTTGAAGGGGGGCGCATGTACCGAGGTACGACGGCACGGACCGTGGTTTCGATCCTCGCCGCCGTCCTGCTCGCCCTCCAGTTCTTCGCACCGACGGCATCCTTCGCATCCGCGCACACGCCCAGTGAAGTAGAGGCCAAGGCTCAGCCCGGAACTGAACCCTCCAGCAAGTCTTGGCGCCCCGGAACCAAGCTTTCCGGGAAGGCTCTGCGCGACGAGATCGCGAACTGCCGCGCCGGACACCACGGGGGCCCGACCGGCCCCCTGCGGACCCGCGACCGGTTCCACAGCACCGACTCCGCGCCCTCGGCGCCCGATCGGCACCTGCTGAGGCACATCCCGCCGACAGCACCGGACCGGGTCACACCCGGCGTCGCGCACGAACGCACGTCGAGATCCTCGGCGTCGCACACTCCGGCAGCGCTTCAGGTCTTCCGCTGCTGAGGAACAGAGCAGTTCCAACCCCCACCTCTGTCATGCCCGTCCGACGCGCCCCCACTGCGCGCCAGGAGGAGTCACCACTTATGCAACCCCTCATCGACAACGCCCGCATGTTCGGACAGCGCCCTGAGGAGTTCGCCCGCCTCGCCGAGGGTCAGTCCCCCGACGTCCTGTTCATCACCTGCTCCGACTCCAGGGTCGTACCGGCCCTGATCACGGGCGCCCGGCCCGGCGAGCTCTTCGAGCTGCGCACCGCGGGCAACATCGTCCCCCCGCACGCCTTGGAGCACCCCACGTCCGAGGCGGCCACCATCGAGTACGCCGTGGAAGTCCTCGGCGTCAAGGACATCGTGGTCTGCGGCCACTCGCACTGCGGTGCCGTGGGCGCGGTGGTCCGGGGCGACGACCTCGCCGCCGTGCCGGCGGTGCGCGACTGGCTCGCGCACGCCGCCGAAGAGCCCAAGTGCGAGGACCCGGCCGACCCGACGGTCGCCGAAGCCGTGCAGAACCACGTCCTCACCCAGGTCCTGCGACTGCGGTCGTACCCGTTCATCGAGCGCCGGCTGGCGGAGGGCCGACTCGGCCTGCACGCATGGTTCTACGAAGTGCACACCGGAACCGTGTGGCAGCACCACGCGGAGACCGACACCTTCGAGACCCTGTGAGGGAGACCATGACCAAGTTCCCTTACCTGAGGCAGGACTTCCTCGCCTCCATCGTCGTCTTCCTCGTCGCCGTGCCGCTCTGCATCGGCGTGGCCGTCGCCTCCGGCGTCCCGGCCGAACTCGGCCTGATCACCGGCATCGTGGGCGGCCTCGTCACCGGTCTCATGCGCGGCAGCAGCCTCCAGGTGTCCGGGCCCGCCGCGGGCATGACCGTGCTGGTCTTCGAGGCCGTCAGCGAGTTCGGGGTCGCCGCGCTCGGTGTGATCGTGCTGATGGCCGGTCTGCTCCAGCTCGCCATGGGCTTCCTCGGCATCGGCCGCTGGTTCAGGGCGATATCCGTCTCCGTCGTCGAGGGCATGCTCTGCGGCATCGGCCTGGTGATCATCGCCGGGCAGATCTACGCGGCGGCGGGCCTGAAGGCCCCGGAGTCCGGCATCGGCAAGATCGTGGGGCTGCCGGGGGCGTTCACCGACGCCCTGGGCAGCACCGAGGCCATGACCTCGCTCGCGATCGGCGCGGGCGCCATCGCCGTCATCGTGCTGTGGAAGAAGCTGCCGAAGGCCGTGCAGTCCGTGCCGGGCGCCCTCGCGGCGGTGGTCCTGGCCACGCTCGCCACGCTCGCCTTCAGCCTGCCGGTCGCCACGGTCGAGGTGGAGGGCCTGCTCGGCGTCATCCAGCCGCCCGGGACCGAGGCCCTCGGCGAGCTGGCCAGCCCGGCCATCTGGGGCACGATCATCGCGTTCGCGCTGATCGCCTCCGCGGAGAGCCTGTTCAGCGCGGCGGCCGTGGACCGGCTGCACGACGGTCCGCGCACCCAGTACAACAAGGAGATGATCGCCCAGGGCGCGGGCAACACCGTGTGCGGTCTGCTCGGCGCGCTGCCCATGACCGCGGTGATCGTCCGCAGCTCGGCGAACGTCAACGCGGGCGCGAAGACCAAGGCGTCCCGTGTGCTGCACGGTGTGTGGCTGCTGCTGTTCGCCGCCGCGATGCCGTGGGCCCTGGCCCTGATCCCGCTGCCCGCCCTCGCCGGCATCCTGGTGCACGCGGGCTGGAAGCTGATCCCGTTCCGCCAGGTCGTGGCGCTGTGGCGGGCTCACAAGGGCGAGGCGCTGATCCTCGTGGTCACCGCCGTGTCGATCGTCGCGGTGAACATGTTCGAGGGTGTCCTGATCGGTCTGGCCCTGTCGGTCGTCAAGACCGCCTGGGAGGCCTCGCACGTCAAGCTGGAGGTCATCGACAAGGGCGCCGGTCCGATCCAGGCGTACCTGTCGGGCAACGCGACGTTCCTGCGGCTGCCGAAGATCCTCGACAGCCTGGAGAGCCTGCCCCAGGACCGCCCCGTCGAGCTGGACCTCTCGGGTCTGCACCACCTCGACCACGCCTGCCGCACGGCCCTGGAGAGCTGGGCCGAACGCCACAGCGCGACCGGCACGGAGCCGGTGAAGGTCACGGAGCCGGAGCCGGAGCCGGCACCGGAGGCAGAGAAGGTCACGGCCGCGTAGCGACGTAGCCGGGACTCCGACACCCCACTGGTCCGGGGCGCGCCTCAGCGGCGCGCCCCGGACCTTCGCGTGTCCGCCCCGGCTCCCCGGGCATGGCCCCGACCCCGAGTCCAGGCATATCGTTACAGCAACAGACGAATCGGACCTCTGGACGGGGAGGTCGGCATGGTCGAAGAGCTGATCGGGGCGGTGGTGGCGGCCGGAGCCGCAGGGCTGGTCTATCTGGCCTCGGCGGCGCGGGTCGTCAAGCAGTACGAGCGCGGGGTCGTGTTCCGGCTCGGACGGCTGCACGGGGAGGTACGGCGGCCCGGGTTCAACCTGATCGTCCCCGCGGTGGACCGGCTGCGTAAGGTCAACCTGCAGATCGTGACCATGCCGGTGCCCGCCCAGGAGGGCATCACGCGGGACAACGTGACCGTGCGGGTCGACGCGGTCGTGTACTTCAAGGTCGTGGACCCGGCGGCCGCGGTCGTCAACGTCGAGGACTACCGCTTCGCCGTCTCGCAGATGGCACAGACCTCCCTGCGCTCGATCATCGGCAAGAGCGAACTGGACGACCTCCTGTCCAACCGGGAGAAGCTCAACCAGGGCCTGGAGCTGATGATCGACAGCCCGGCCGTGGAGTGGGGCGTCACCATCGACCGTGTGGAGATCAAGGACGTGTCCCTCCCGGACACGATGAAGCGCTCCATGGCCCGCCAGGCCGAGGCCGACCGTGAGCGGCGAGCCCGGCTGATCAACGCCGACGCCGAGTACCAGGCCTCGAAGAAGCTGGCACAGGCAGCCCACCAGATGGCCGACACGCCCTCCGCGCTCCAGCTCCGCCTGCTGCAGACGGTCATGGCCGTGGCGGCGGAGAAGAACTCCACGCTGGTGCTGCCCATCCCGGTGGAGCTCCTGCGGTTCCTGGAGAGGGGCCACCAGGAAGCAGCCCATCAGGAAGGGGCCCGCCAGGAGGAGGCCCATCAGGAGGGGAGCCGGCCGGCACCGGCGGAACACCCCGTCGACACGACCGAACAGGCCATCGACGAGCTGCGGCGCGCGGTCGAGCAGTGAGCCACGCTACGCGCGTGGTTCCCGTGACTCGCACCAGGTGATAGACACAGCGGGATCACAGTTCCTGTCCGCCAGCAGGAAGGTTTCCCCATGACCGAATCCAGTCCTGTCGCCACACGACGTCAGGTGCTCGCCGGGACGGGTGCCGTGGGCGTCGGCATTGCGTTCTCCGGTGCCCTGGCCGAACTCTTCGCCGGCACCGCTGCCGCCCAGCCCCTCGGCCACGGCGGCGGCTACGGCCCGCTCGTCCCCGACCCCAAGGGCCTGCTCGACCTGCCGAAAGGTTTCCGCTACCGGGTCCTCTCCCGCGAAGGAGACCCGCTCCGCTCCGGCGAGGGCAGGGTCCCCTCCAACCACGACGGCATGTCGGCCTTCGCGGGCAGAGGCGGCCGGGTCCATCTGGTCCGCAACCACGAGAACCGCGCCGACGGCAGGGTCCCGGTCCCGACGGTCGAGGGCCTCACCTACGACCCGGCGGGCAAGGGCGGCTGCACGGCCCTGACGCTGGACTCCCGCAACCACGTCCTGTCGGAACGCGTCGCGATCGCCGGCACGGCCGTGAACTGCGCGGGCGGCCCCACCCCGTGGGGCACCTGGCTGACCTGCGAGGAGACCGAGGACAAGGCGGGCACCAACGGCTACGCCAAGGACCACGGCTTCATCTTCGAGGTCGACCCGGTCGATCCGCACCGCACGGGAGCCGTACCGCTGACCGCGATGGGCCGCTTCCAGCACGAGGCGATCGCCGTCGATCCCCGGCGCGGCGTGGTGTACGAGACCGAGGACGCCTTCCAGAAGCCTTTCGGCCTGTTCTACCGCTTCCTGCCGGACAGGCCGCTGGGCGGGCGGGGTTCACTGCGCGCGGGCGGCCGGCTCCAGGCCATGCGTGTGCCCGGCGTACCGGATCTGTCCTCGATCCAGGACATCGGCGCGGAGTTCGACGGCATCGAGTGGGTGGACGTACCGGACCCGCAGGCGGCGCAGACGCCGATCCGGCTCCAGGACTTCGGCAGCAGGGGCATCACGCACGCGCAGAAGCTGGAGGGCTGCTACTGGGGCGGCCGGTCGGTGTACTTCGTGTCGTCGTTCGCCCGCAGCGCGGAGGGGTCGGCGGCCGACCACTTCGGGCAGATCTGGCGCTACGACCCGGACCGGCGACGGCTGACCCTGGTGATCGTCTTCGGCCCGGACACCGACGTCCAACTGCCGGGAGAGTCACCGGACAACATCTGCCTGGCACCCAGCGGCGGCCTCATGGTCTGCGAGGACGGCAACGGCGCCCAGCACGTCTACGGCGTCACCCGGCGCGGCGAGGTGTACGCGATGGCCCGCAACCGGCAGACCATCGGCACCCCGGAGGAGCCCGAGTGGGGCGAGTTCGCCGGGGTGACCTTCTCGCCCGACGGCGACACCATGTACGTCAACTGCTACACCCCCGGCACCACGTTCGCGGTGACGGGCCCCTGGCGCCGGTAAGCCCGGCTCTGCTCCCGTCCCGGGCGCCGGGTGCGGAACCCGGCGCCCCGGCGGACGATCGAGGCACAGAAGTCGGAAGGGGGCCCGGTGACGGAGAAGGGCACGAAGAAGCAGGCCGGGGACGAGCGCGGGACCTCGCTGCGCGAGCGGCTGCGCCTGCCCGGCGGCGAACCGGTCGGCCTGGCCCGTCACGACGCCGCCGCCACCCCCGGCGGCCCGGACGGCAAGGCCGCGGGCAAGGCCGCCACGGCCAGGATCGGCGAACAGCTCGCCGGCCTTCAGGAACGGCTGTGGGCGGCGAGCACCGCGGGCGACCGGCGCCGCGTCCTGCTGGTCCTCCAGGGCATGGACACCAGCGGCAAGGGCGGCACGGTCAAGCACGTCATCGGCCTGCTGAACCCGGCCGGCTGCCGGATCACGGCGTTCAAGGCACCGACCGCCGAGGAGCGCGCGCACCCGTTCCTGTGGCGCGTGGAGAAGGCGCTCCCGCTCCCCGGCGAACTGGGCATCTTCGACCGCTCGCACTATGAGGACGTCCTGGTCGCCCGCGTCCGGAACCTCGCGCCACGCGCCGTGGTCGAAAGCCGCTACGCGCGGATCAACCGTTTCGAGCGGTCCCTAGCCGACGACGGCGTGACCCTGGTCAAGTGCTTCCTGCACATCTCCTACGACGAGCAGCGCCGCCGCCTGCTCAGGCGCCTCGAAAAGCCGGAGAAGCGCTGGAAGTTCGCCCCGTCCGACATCGACGACCGCGCCCTGTGGCCCGCGTACCAGGACGCCTACGAGAGGGCCCTGGAGCGCTGCGGCACCTCGTACGCGCCCTGGTACCTGGTCCCGGCCGACCACAAGTGGTACCGCAACTGGGCGGTCAGCACGCTGCTCCTGGAGCACCTGCGGGAGCTGGATCCGCGCTATCCGGAGGCGGACTTCGACGTGGCGGAGTGCCGCAAGCGGCTGCTGCGGGAGTCCTGACCGGGGCGGTCGGGGTCCTGATCCGGGCGGTCAGGCGGCCAGCAGGGCGTCGATCTGGCCGACGGCCTCCTTCAGGCCCTCCTCCATGCCCATGGAGACCAGCTGCTCCATCTGTTCACGGGAGTCGAAGAGGGAGCGCATCTCCATCCGGGTCCCGCCGCCGTGCTCGGTGAGCCGCACCGTCACGGACATGGTCGGCATGTCGTCCTTGGGCTTTCCGTCGTCGTCGGCGAAGCCGTCGGTGAACTCCAGGGCCGTCGGCTCGGTGACCGAGGAGACACGCCACCAGCCGCGGTACCGGTCGCCCTCCGGGCCGGTCATGAAATACGTGACCTCTCCGCCGGGAGTCAGATCGTGCTGCTCCACGGTCGCCGGGTAGGACGGCGGGCCCCACCAGCGCTCCAGCTGGCGGGGGTCGGCCCACAGCCGCCACACCCGCTCCACCGGGGCGGCGAAGTCGGCGATCAGGGTGAGGGTGAGATGGTCGAGGTCCTTGTCGACACTGGTGACGCTCATCTCTCGGGTCCTTCCGGGCTGTCGTTCTCTTCGGTACCGGGGTCCTCCGCGAGCAGCCGGGCCATCCGGTCGACGCGCCCGCGCCATGCCGACTCGAGCTCGTCGAGCGCCTGGCGGGCACGGCCCACCGCGTCGGGGTCGGTGCGCACGAGCTGCTCCCGTCCGCTGCGCTGCTTGGCTACGAGGCCGGCCCGTTCCAGCACCGCGACGTGCTTCTGCACCGCCGCGAAGCTCATCGGATACGCCTCGGCCAGCCGCGAGACCGACAGCTCCCCGCGCACGCAGCGGCGCAGTATGTCCCGGCGTGTGGTGTCGGCCAGGGCGTGGAACAGCCGGTCCACCGTCTCGTCGTTCAGCTCATCCACATGTACAACCATTTGGTTGTACGTTAGCCCTGCCGGTCCCTTCTGTAAAGCGACGCGCCGGCACACTGAAGCGGGCAGTCGGGGGTACTCGGTGGCTCATGAGCGAGAAGCAGCAGGTCAGCAGCTCGTACTGGATGGAGACGGCACCCGACGGCCGCCATCCGGCCCTGACGGAGGACCTGGACGTCGACGTGGCGGTCATCGGCGCCGGGATCGCGGGGCTGAGCACGGCGTGGGAGCTGACGCGGGCCGGCCGGAGCGTGGCGGTACTGGAGGCCGGGCGGGTCGCCGCCGGGGTCACCGGGCACACCACCGCCAAGGTCACCGCCCTGCACACGCTCGTCTACGACAAGCTGCGCCGCATCCGCGGCCCCGAGGGCGCGCGGCTGTACGCCCGCTCCCAGTCCGAGGCGATCGAGCGCGCGGCCGGGATCGCCGGGGAACTGGGGATCGACTGCGACTGGGAGACCAGGAGCGCCTACACGTACGCCCGCGACGCGGGCCGGGTGGAGGAACTGCGCGCCGAGGCGCGGGCGGCCGCCGAGGCCGGGCTGCCCGCCTCGTTCGTGACGGAGACCGGGCTGCCCTTCCCGGTGGCGGGCGCGGTCCGGGTCACCGGCCAGGCCCAGTTCCACCCCCGCAAGTACCTGCTGGCCCTCGCCGCCGACCTGGTCGAACGGGGCGGGCAGATCTTCGAGGACACCACGGTGCTCGGCCTGGACGAGGGCGAGCCGTGCCGACTGTCCACGAGGACAGGGGCGACGGTGCGGGCCCGGGACGTCGTCGTCGCGACGCACTACCCGATCTTCGACCGGGCCCTGCTGTTCGCCCGGCTGGCACCGAAGCGCGAACTGGTCGTCGCCGGGCCGATCCCCGCGGACCAGGACCCGGACGGAATGTTCATCACGCCGGACGAGAACACCCGCTCGGTGCGCACGGCACCGTACGAAGGGGACCGGCGCCTGCTCATCGTCACCGGTGAGCACTTCACGCCGGGCACGGGCGACCCGCGGGCCCGTTTCGAACGCCTCACCGCCTGGGCCGTCGAGCACTTCCCGGACCTGGACGTCACCAACCGGTGGGCCACGCAGGACAACAGCCCGACCGACACCGTGCCGATGGTCGGCCCGCTGCACCCGGGCGCCCGGCACGCCTACGTGGCCACCGGCTTCGGCGGCTGGGGCATGACCGGCGGCATCATGGCGGGCAGTCTGCTCGCCGCGCAGATCACGGGCGAGCAGCGCGAGTGGAGCGGGCTGTACGACCCGCGCCGGGTGAAGCCCGCGGTGCGGGAGGCACCCTCGTTCCTCAAGACCCAGGCCAAGGTCGCCGGCCACTTCGTCGGGGACCGGCTGCGCCCCTCGCCGCCGGTGGAGTCCCTGCCGCCCGGGGAGGGCGCCGTGGTCCGCGCCGACGGGCACCACCGCCTCGCGGTCTACCGGGACGACGACGGCAATCTGCACGGCGTCTCCGCCCGCTGCACCCACCTGGGCTGCCTGGTCGCCTTCAACTCGGCCGAACGGGCCTGGGAGTGCCCCTGCCACGGCTCGCGCTTCGACATCGACGGCAAGGTGATCCAGGGCCCCGCGACCAAGCCGCTGGAGCAGCGGGAACTCTGACGGCCGGGTGACGCGGGCAGCCGTTACGCATAAGAGGACGATCCCGCTCATATCTTCATACGGTGATCACCCTTCTCCGCCGTGTCACCGCCGTGTGTGCCCTGGGCACGGCCCTCGCCGCGTGCGGGACCGGCCGTCCCCCGCAGCCGCCCTCGCCGCCGGTGTCCGCACCACCGTCGCGCCCTCCGACCCTCGCCCCCGGCCCCGCCGGCCTGACCCCGGTCTTCGAGCACGGTCCCCGCACCCGCGGCAGGACCGTCGCCCTCACCTTCGACGCCGACATGACCGCCGGGCAGGGGGCACGGGCGGCGGCGGGTGAGCGGTTCGACCATCCGCGGCTGATCTCGACCCTGCGCGCGCTGAAGGTGCCCGCCACCGTGTTCATGACCGGGCGGTGGGCCGAGCAGTACCCCGACCAGGCTCGTTCCATCGGCCGGGACCCGCTCTTCGAGGTCGCCAACCACTCCTACAGCCACTACGCGTACACACGGGACTGCTACGGCCTGCCGACCGTGCCCGAGGAACGGATGCGGTCGGACGTGGAGCGGGCGTACGCCGCGCTCCGCAAGGCCGGCGTGGCGGATCCGATGCCGTACTTCCGCTTCCCCGGCGGCTGTTACGACCGGCGGGCGCTGAAGGCGCTGACGCCGGCCGGTGTGACCGCCGTGCAGTGGGACGTGGTCGGCGGCGACGCGTTCGAGTCGGACCCGGACGTGATCGTCCGGCAGGTGCTGGACGGGGTGCGGCCGGGGTCGGTGGTCGTGCTGCACTGCACGCGCAGCGCCGCCCCGGCGACCGAACGGGCGGTGCGCGCGATCGTGCCCGGGCTGCGTCGTGAGGGCTTCCGGTTCGTGAAGGTGTCCGAGCTGATCGGGGCCGTGGGCGCACGGCCCTGACGGTCCTACGCTGGATGTATGAGCGAGGACGACTACTGCCTGATCGACGCGGCCAGGCCGCCCCGTGCGGACGGGCCGCCGTACGCGGAGTGCGTGCTGTGCCGGGAGCCGACGGAGTACCCGGAGTCGTACAAGGGCATCACCCTCTGCCCGGTCTGCGAGTGGCAGGAGGCGCAGCGCACCGCCTGCTCAGGGTGATCTGCGGGCGGCGAGCGCACCGGCCAGGGCCAGCGCCGCGGCCGTGACCAGGGCTGCCGCGGCCAGGGGCAGCAGCGGCAGCGGGATGGTGCCCGACCGTGAGCCGGTCACCAGGCCCTGCACCGCCGCCTGGGCCGGGGAGCCGGTGGCCACGAGGGACAGCAGCGCCGCGAGCAGCAGGGCCAGGACGGCACGGCCCCGCGACCGCAGCAGCGGCCGGCTGGTGAGCGCGCCGACGGCCGTGCCGAGCAGGGCGCAGGCCAGGGCGGCGAGCAGCCCGGCCCCGCAGGCGGGAGCGAGCGGCACCGGGGTGCGGTGGTCCGAGGCGACCGGGGCGCTCAGCAGCGTCACGCCGAGGGTCGCGACCGTGCCGAGCGCCGCCGCCCCGGACAACGCCACCAGCAGGCAGGCCACATGGGCGCGCGCCGGCCCCACGGCCGCCGCCACGCAGCCGCGCGCGGCCTGCGGCTCGGCCGTGACACAGATCCGCGCCAGCCAGGCGGCGACGGGCAGCAGCGCGGCGGCCGTGTAGCCGAGCGAGTCGAGCACCGGCTGCCCCGCCTGGACGCTGACCGCGAGGAAGGCGGCGTACAGCAGGAACGGCGGCAGCCAGCGCTGCGAGCGCAGCAGCAGGGCGGCGTGGTAGCGCAGGAGGGCGGTCATCGGCGGCTCCCGGGGGCGTCCGCCTGCCGCGCCACACTCACCACGTGCCAGGGCGGGCGGGCCGTGAGCAGGGCGCGGAGCAGGATGTCGGAGTGCGGGGCGGGCACGGTGAGGCGGTGGCTGCCCGGCGCGGTCTCCTCGGCGGAGGTGACGGACCGCCGCACGTCGTCGGGGAGCCGTCCGTCCGGCGGGCCCTGGACCTCGACGGTGACCTGCGGTCCGGACGGCGACGGTCCCGGCACGGCCCGCTCGACGAGGCTCCCGTCGCGCACGGTGTACGTGGCGTCGGGCAGGCCGGCGAGGCGGCGCGGGTCGTGGTCGACGAACACCACCGATCCGCCGGCCGCCGTGCGCTCGGCGACCGCCCGCTCCAACTCGGCGCGGGCGTCGGCGTCCAGGCCCGTCCACGCCTCGTCCAGCACCAGCAGCTCCGGCTCCCCCAGCAGGGCCTGGGCGACCGCGACCTTCTGGCTGCTGCCCTTCGACAGCCGTGCCATGGGTGTGTCGGCGTAGGCGGCGGCGCCGAGGCGCTCCAGCCACTCGGCGGCTGCCCGGGCGGCCCCCGTGCGGGTCAGGCCGTGCACGGTGCCCAGGTGGGTGAGGTAGCCGGCGGCGGTGAACGGCAGGGCCGGCGGGAACCGCTCGGGGACATACGCGGTGCGCGGGCGGCCGGTGATCCGGCCTTCGCTGGGGGCGTCTATGCCGGCGAGCAGCCGCAGCAGGGTCGACTTGCCGCTGCCGTTGGCGCCCTCGACGCGGACGAGCCGGCCCGGGGCCACCGTCAGGTCGACGCCGCGCAGCACCCAGGGGCCGCGCAGGCCGTAGCGGCGGCCCGCGTTCTCCAGGCTGAGGTCGGGTCGCATGGGCCCCATCCTCCACGATCTTCCGGCTGGCACACTGGGATTCGTGAGCCAGGACCCGACGCCCGTGAGTGACAGCCCCTTCCGTTCCGAGCCCTCGGACCGCGACACGGCACCGCAGTTCGTGCTGCCGCTGGTCGTGCGGATCGAGCGAGCGGACCCGCCGGCGCGTACGGACGCGCTGGAGACGGCCGCGCGGGCCGTGCTGACGATCCTCAGCGACGAGCGGTCGGCCGGCGACGGCCCGTGGGCGCAGGCGGTGCGGGACTGGCAGGACGCCCGGATCCGCAAGGTGGTGCGGCGGGCGCGCGGCGCCGAGTGGCGGCGGGCCGAGGCCCTGCCCGGCATCACGGTCACCGGCAAGGCGGCCGAGGTGCGCGTCTTCCCGCCGGTCCCGCTGGACGGCTGGCCCAAGGACCTGGCCCGCCTCCAGGTCTCCGGCACCGACCTGGACGACCCGGAACCGCCCGTGGACGCGGACCCGGCCGCCCCCGTGCTGTGGCTGAACCCCGACCTCGGCATGTCGGCCGGCAAGGCGATGGCCCAGGCCGGCCACGCCGCGCAACTGGCCTGGTGGGAGCTGCCCGGCGAGGAGCGGGCCGCCTGGCACGACGCGGGCTTCCCGCTCGCCGTACGGACGGCCGACCCGGCCCGCTGGCCCGCACTGACGGGCAGTGGCCTGCCGTTGGTCCGCGACGCGGGGTTCACGGAGATCGCGCCCGGCTCGTGCACGGTGGTCGCGGACCACCCCGCGCTGCGCGAGGAGCCGTACGCGCCGGGCGGCCGGGCGGCCACCCGTTCGGAGTAGCCGCGGGCGCGCCGGTCGCGGCCGGGTGCTCCAGTGGGGTTACCGGACAACCCGACCAGGAGGCAGCCATGACCAGCGCCGCGCCCCCTCCCCCCGCTCCGCCCGCCCCCGACCGGACACCCGGCGGCTCCGGCGGCACCGGCGATCCCTGGGCGACCGGGGGTATCGCTCTCGGCGGCACCCTGATGGTCGTCTACGGCCTGTTCGCGGTGCTCCAGGGCATCACGGCGATCGCCGACGACGAGGTGTACACGAGCTTCGGTGAGTACGTCTTCGAGTTCGACCTGACCGCGTGGGGCTGGATCCACCTGATCGTCGGTGTGCTCGTGGTGGCGGCCGGGTTCGGCCTGTTCACCGGGGCCGCCTGGGCCCGGGTCGTGGGCGCGGTCGTGGTCGGACTGGCGCTGATCGCGAACTTCATGTGGCTGCCGTACCAGCCGTTCTGGTCGATCATCATGATCCTGACCGGCCTGTTCGTGCTGTGGTCGGTGTTCAACTACCGCTCCGCCCGGGCGGCGTAGCAGCCGCACCGGTTCAGGAGGGCGGCGGACGCCGGTCGCGTGCGGCGACCACCGCGTGCAGCCGGCGCGAGAGCGCGGTGGCCCCCGCCGTGAGGAAGACGAACGTGTACAGGATCTGTGCGACCGCCACCAGACGGGCCTCCTGCCCGCTCGGGTGGATGTCCCCGTAGCCGACGGTCGCGAGCGTGACGACGGTGAAGTACAGGGCGTCGACGCGGGTGCTCAGACCGGTGAACTGGCCCGGCTGCTGGGCGAGGGTGTAGTACCCCGACGAGAAGACCAGCACGGCCAGGCACATCAGCAGCACGATCATGACGCCGGGCCGGGTGTGCGGCTTCTCGAGGATGACGTAGTGCACCTGGCGCAGCAGCAGCGCGGCCAGCAGCCCCAGGGCCAGGACGAACAGCGGCCAGCCCAGCCAGGAGCGGTCGTCGCCGAGCCCCTCCAGCGGCAGCAGGAAATAGGCCGTACCGACGGCGACCACCAGTCCCCCGGCGGCGGTCCACACCCACCGCTCGCTGCCCTCGCGCATACGTCCGGTCTACGACGTGCCGGGGGGTGGCGCGACTCCGGCGCCTCCATCGGTGTCGAGCCGGGGCCGTTCGGGGGCCGAACCTCAAATGTTCCTCTGAAGGCGCCCATGGCGGGGTTCGGGGCCGGGCGGCTGGGCCATACCCCCCTCACGTTCGAGGAACCGGCTGTGCGGAGGAGGGGACGATGGAGCGACTGGGGACGGGCATCGGGTGGCGACCGGAGATCGCGGACGCCGTGGAGCGTATGCCGGGCATCGACTGGGTCGAGACCGTGGCCGAGAACGTCTGCCCCGGGCATCTGCCCGAGTCGCTGCGGCGGCTGCGCGAGCGCGGCGTCACCGTGGTGCCGCACGGCGTCTCGCTCGGCCTCGGGGGTGCGGACCGGCCCGACGACGGCCGGCTGGCCGCGCTGGCCGAGCGGGTGGAGGCACTCGGCTCACCGCTGGTCACCGAGCACATCGCGTTCGTACGGGCCGGCGGTGCCCTGACGGCGACCCCGCACCTGGAGGCCGGCCATCTGCTGCCCGTCCCGCGGACCCGGGACGCGCTCGACGTGCTGTGCGAGAACGTGCGCATCGCGCAGGAGGCGCTGCCGGTGCCGCTGGCCGTCGAGAACATCGCCGCGCTGATCTCCTGGCCCGGCGAGGAGATGACGGAGGGCCAGTTCCTGTACGAGCTCGCCGACCGCACGGGCGTCCGGCTCCTCATCGACGTGGCCAACCTGCACACCAACCACGTCAACCGCGCCGAGGACCCGGCCAAGGCGCTCGCCGAGCTGCCTCTGGAGGCCATCGCCTACGTCCATGTCGCCGGCGGCTTCGAACGCGACGGCGTCTGGCACGACAGTCACGCCCACCCCGTCCCCCGGCCGGTCCTCGACGTCCTGACCGACCTCGCCTCCCGCGTGTCCCCTCCTGGGGTCCTGCTGGAACGCGACGAGAACTTCCCGGAACCGGCGGAGCTGGAGGCCGAGTTGGCCTCGGTCCGGCGGGCCGTGGAGGCGGGGGCCGTCGAGCGGGTGAAGGCGCAGGTGCGCGCGGCGGGCCAGGCCGTCGCCGCGGGGCGGCCACGGGCGGCGGCCGGGGGCCGGAGCGAGGTCCGCGCCGGCGTTCCCGCGCACGGCGGCGGCCCGACGCCGCAGGGCCATCGGACCGGGACGGCCGGGGCGACACGGGGCGCCTTCGGCCGGCCCGAACACAGGGGCGTCGGCGAGGCCCGGCAGCGGCTCGGGGTCGCGCAGGCCGCGCTGCTGTCGGCGCTGGTCGCGGGGACGCCCGTGCCCGAGGGGTTCGACCGGGCGCGGGTCGGCGTACAGGCACGGGCGCTCGCCGCGAAGCGGGCGGACGTCGTGGCGAAGGTCGCGCCCGAACTGCCCGAGATCCTCGGGGCGGACTACCGTACGGCCTTCCTCGCGTACGCCCAGACGCAGCCGATGACCGGCGGCTACCGGCGTGACGCGCTCACCTTCGCCGAGCACCTGCTGTCCGCCGGGCGGCCCGGCGACGCCGCGGCGCGGCGGGAGCTCCGGCAGTGGTGGCTGGAGCGGTCGGGACCGGCGCCGCGCTCGCGACGCCCGGTCCGCCGGCTGGCCCGCGCCACCCGTAAGGCGCTGCTGCGGCGTTGACGCGCGGATCGCCCGTCAGCGCTTCGGCACCGCCTCGGCCTTGTCCTTCGGCACGGCGTCACCGGCAGCCGCGTCGCCACGGCCGTAGTGGTGGGTGGTGAACATGTACAGCACGCCGGTCCCGACCACCACCGCACCGCACAGCAGGACGATCCAGTTCTCGTACCACGGCTTCTCCGGGCTGCGGGCCCAGGAGATGTTGACGATGGCGAAGATGCCGTAGGCCAGCGCCCCGATGTTCACCGGCAGGCCCCAGCGGCCCAGGGTGAACTCGCCCGCCGGACGCCACCCCTTGAGCCGGGCGCGCAGCGCGGCCAGCACCACCATCTGGAACGAGCCGTAGATACCGAGGATCGCGAACGACACGATGTTGGTGAGGGCGTCCTCGGAGAACAGGGAGGCGAAGGCGATGAGCAGCGGCACCGCCGCGGAAACGAACAGCGCGTAGCCGGGCACCGCGCGGGCGTGGGCGAACCGCCGCAGCAGCCGGTGCCCGGCGATCATCTCGTCACGGGCGTACGAGTAGATGAGCCGCCCGGCCGCGGCCTGGAGGCTGATCGTGCAGGACAGGAAGGAGATCAGCACCACGGCCATCACCAGCCGCGCCCCGGTCTCGCCCATGGCGTCGTACAGCACGTCCACCACCGGGTCGGCCACCTCGCCCGAGATGACCGCGTTGAAGTCGGTGACCGACAGCAGCAGCGACATGCAGGTGAACGTGGCCGCGGCACCGCCGATGTAGATGGTGCGGCGCATCGCGCGCGGGATGACGCGGCCCGGGTGGGCGACCTCCTCGGCCGTGTCGCCGCACGCCTCGAAGCCGTAGTACTGGTAGAAGCCGATGATGGCGGCCGCGAGGAACGCCGGCAGGTAGGAGCCGTCTCCCTCGGTTCCGTAGGTGTCGAAGATGACGCCGATGCCGTGGTGACGGTGGGTGGCCAGCAGGTAGATGCCGACGACGAGCGCGCCGATGAGCTCGCCGGCGAAGCCGATGACGGCCGCCGCCGACAGCGCCTTGGTGCCCAGGTAGTTGATGAGGATGGCGACGACGATGAGCACGGCGGTGCACAGCACGGTGGTGTGCACGGTGGCGTCGAAGCCGAAGAGGATGGCGATGTAAGGGCCGGCGCCGTAGGCGACGGAGGTGATGGTCACCAGCAGCGCCCACATGTACACCCAGCCGGTCATCCACGCCCAGCGCTTGCCCCACAGCCGCCGGGCCCAGGGGTAGACGCCGCCCGCGATGGGGTACTGGGCGACGATCTCGCCGAAGATCAGCGCGACGAGGAACTGGCCGCAGCCGGCCAGCACGAACGCCCAGATCATCGGCGGTCCGCCGTCGACGATCGCGATGCCGAAGAGGGTGTAGGTGCTCACCACCGGGGAGAGGTAGGTGAAGCCGAGGGCGAAGTTGGCCCAGGGGCCCATGTCCTTGCGGAACTCCGAGCCGGGCTCTCCTCCGGGCGTGCCGCCCGCCGGTGCGGGGGGCGTCGGGCTGGTCACTTCCGGGCCTCCTGCTCCGTGGGGCCGGGTCGGTCGAGGATCAGATCGGCGGCGCGTTCGGCGGCGAGCAGGACGGTCACCATCGGGTTGATGGTGGGCATCGTCGGGAACACCGACGCGTCGACGATCCGCACGCCCTCGACGCCGAGCAGTCTCAACTCCGGGTCGCAGACGGCCATCCGGTCGTCCGGGGCGCCCATGCGGCAGGTGCCCGCCGGGTGGTAGACGGTGTGCGCCGCGCGGCGGCCGTACTCGGACAGGTCGGTGCCGGAGACGACGTCCGGGCCGGGTGCGACCTCGCGGACGAGCCAGTCGCGCAGCGGGGCGGTCGCGGCGACCTCGCGGGCGACCCGCAGCCCGTCGACGATGGTGCGCTCGTCGTGTCCCTCGGGGTCGGTGAAGTACCGGAAGTCCAGGGCGGGATGCTCCGCGGGGTTCTTGCTGCGCAGCCACATGCGGCCGGTGGAGCGGGCGCGCGGCACGTTCGGCGTCATGCACACCCCGTAGGGCGGCACGGGGTAGCCCAGGCGCTCGGTGTTGACCGTGAACGGCACCTGGTAGAAGTGGAACATCAGGTCGGGGCGCGGCTGGCCCTTGTCCCGGCGCAGGAACAGGCCGGCGTCGGAGTCCATCGCAGAGTTGGGCGGCAGCGGCCCCTCCGTCTCCCAGACGATCACGGACTCGGGGTGGTCCAGCAGGTTCTCGCCCACGCCGGGCAGATCGGCCCGGACGTCGATGCCGAGGGCGCGCAGGTCGTCGGCCGGGCCGATGCCGGAGAGCATCAGCAGGCGCGGGGTGTCGATGGCGCCCGCGCACAGCAGGAGTTCGCGCTCGGCACGCACGGTGGCGGGTTCGCCGTCGGCGCCCCGGACGGCGACGCGGGTCAGCCGGCCCGACTCGTCGGGGAGCAGCCGGTGCGCCCAGGTCTCCAGCAGAAGCGTGAGGTTGGGCCGGTCCAGGACGGGGTGGAGGTAGGCGACGGACGCGGAGGAGCGCAGGTTGCCCTCCGGCTGGTAGGCCAGGGAGAAGAAGCCGGTGCCGTCGGCGAAGGGCTCGGCGTTGAAGTCGTCGACGACGGGGACGCCGAGGGCGCGGGAGGCGGCGGTGACGAAGTCCTGGGCGATGGGATTGCGGTCGGCCTCGGCCACCGGCACGATCCGGGTGAGCAGCCGGTCGCGGTAGGGGAGGACCGTCGCCGGATCCCAGCCGGAACAGCCCCGGCTCACCCAGTCGTCGAGGTCCTGCGGCAGCGGCAGGAAGCTGATCAGCGTGTTGTGCGAGGAGCAGCCGCCCAGGACGCGGGCCCGCGAGTGCAGGATGTGGGAGTTGCCGCGCGGCTGCTCGACGGTGGTGTAGCCGTAGTCGAACTCCGAGCCGAGCAGGTTGATCCAGTTGCGCAGGCGCAGGATGCGCTCGTCGCCGACATCGCTGGGGCCGCCCTCGACGACGCAGACGCGGCAGTCGGGATCCTCGCTCAGGCGGGCGGCGAGTACGCAGCCGGCGGTGCCGCCGCCGACGATGACGTAGTCGTAGGCGGACTCGGCGCCGTGCGCGGTGGTGGCGGCCATGAGGTGCCCTGCTTTCTGTGTCGTTCAGCCCTTGAACCAGCCGGAGGGGGCGGGGGCCAGGTTCTGGTAGATGTGCTTGGCCTCCTGGTACTCGCGCAGCCCGGTGGGGCCCAGTTCGCGTCCGACGCCGGAGCGGCCGAAGCCGCCCCACTCGGCCTGCGGCACGTAGGGGTGGAAGTCGTTGATCCAGACGGTGCCGTGCCGCAGCCGCTGGGCGACGCGCTGGGCGCGGCCCGCGTCGGATGTCCACACGCCGCCGGCCAGGCCGTAGCGCGTGTCGTTGGCCAGTTCCACCGCCTCGTCCTCGGTGCCGAAGCGCTCGACGGTGAGCACCGGGCCGAAGACCTCCTCCTGGACGATCCGCATCGACCGGTCGCAGTCGGCGAAGATTGTCGGCAGCAGGAAGAAGCCGCGGCTCAGGGCGGGGTCGTCGGGGCGGGTGCCGCCTGTGACGAGCCGGGCGCCCTCCTCCTGGGCGACGGCGATGTAGAGCTCGACCTTCTCACGGTGCTCGGCGGAGCTGAGCGGGCCGCTCTCGGTGCCCTCCTCCAGGCCGTTGCCGAGCCGGATCGCCCGCGCACGGCGGGCGAGGGTCTCGACGAACCGGTCGTGCAGCGAGTCCTGGACCAGCAGGCGTGATCCGGCCGAGCAGACCTGCCCGGAGTGCAGGAAGGCGGCGTCCAGCGCGTAGTCCACGGCGGCGTCGAAGTCGGCGTCCGCGAACACGATGTTGGGGTTCTTGCCGCCGAGTTCGAGGGCGATGTTGCGCGGCCCCTCGGCGGCGCTGGCCATGATGGACCGTCCGGTGGTCAGGCCGCCGGTGAAGGACACCAGGTCGACGTCCGGGTGGCTGGTCAGGGCCGCGCCGACGGTCGCCCCGGAGCCCAGCACCAGGTTGGCGACGCCGGGCGGTGCGCCGGCCTCCTCGATGAGCCGGACCATGGCGATCGTGGTGAGCGGTGTGGTCTCGCTGGGTTTGAGGACGAAGGTGTTGCCGGCGGCCAGCGCCGGGGCGACCTTCCAGGAGGCCTGGAGCAGGGGGTAGTTCCAGGGGGCGATGAGCGCGCAGACCCCGACCGGCTGGTACACGACGCGGCTGAGGACGTCCGGGCCGACGTCCACGACCCGGCCGCCGTCCTTGCCCGCGAGTTCGGCGAAGTAGCGGAAGGCGTTCGCGACGTCCTCGACGTCGATGCGGGCCTCGGCCAGCGTCTTGCCGGTGTCGAGGGTCTCGGTGCGGGCGATGTCCTCCCGGTCGCGCAGCAGCAGGTCGCGGACGCGCAGCAGGACGTCGGCGCGGTGGCGGGAGGTGGCGTTCGCCCAGTCGCCCCGGTCGAAGGCGTGCCGGGCGGCGCGTACGGCGCGGTCCACGTCGGTGGCGTCGGCCTCGTCGACGGTGGTGACGACGGAGGCGTCGTAGGGGTTGACCACCTCCCGCCGGCCACCGGCCGCCGCCCGCGTCCACTCGCCGTCGATGTACAGCTCACCCACCGCGGGGCCTCCTTCGCATCCGGCCGGTGCCGATCGGCTCGACGGTCAGCAACATGGCCCATCGGACGGGCGGCGGCCACCGGCCACACCGCCGCGACGGCGTCCCGGTGGCCCAGAGGACCCGGGTGGGCTAGTCGCCCCGCCGCACCCGTTCGCCTGCGAGTGTGCCCGGGCTAACACCCGGGTCCCGGCCGCCTGGACCCATGGAATGTTTTGCGCCTCTTTGCCCCGGCGAGTCCCCCGTCGCGCCTCCTCCAATCGCCCCGTCCTGTCCCCGTTGCAACGATTCGCCCCTGTACGGCAGTTGACGTAGACCCCGCAGTAACATGTCAACTCCGCACCTGAAGCCCATTAGCGTGCGGTGCCGTACCAGGAGGCACCACCATGCGACCGCGACCCCCCGTCAAGGGCCGAGGCATCGTCAGCGGCACGGGGCTCATCGTCACGTGTCTGACGGCGACGCTCGCCGCGCTGGTCTTTTCCCTCTGGTCGTACACCGACCGGCCGGGGACGGGACCTGACGTGCTGAGCGCCCAGACCCTGCGCACGAGCTACGGCCCGCTGTCCGCGCTCGACCAGGACTTCCTCGTCAAGGTCCGGCTGGCCGGGCTGTGGGAGCTGCCCGCGGGGCGGCAGGCGCAGACGAAGGGGACCACGCCCGCCGTCCGGACGGCGGGCCGGCATCTCGTCGAGGGGCACCGGTTCCTCGACGATCGGGTCCGCGGTGTCGCCGCGCGGCTGAACCTCGCCCTTCCGGACGCGCCCAGCGACCAGCAGAAGCAGTGGCTCGAAACCCTGGACGCGGCACAGGGTGCCGAGTACGACCGCCAGTTCGCCAACATCCTGCGGCTGGCGCACGGCAGGGTCTTCTCGGTCGTCGCCCAGGTCCGCGCGAGCACCCGCAACTCACTGGTGCGCGACCTCGCCGACGACGCCAACACGACCGTCCTCGACCACATCAAGGTCCTGGAGGCCACGGGTTACGTCGACTTCGACGCCGTGGCCCGCGACATGGCCACCGGGAACACTCCCCCGACGGCCGCCCCCGCTCCGGCCGCACCCCCGGTACCGGCCCCGGCCCCGGCCACCACGCTTCCGCCGCCCACCTTCCGCCCGCCGCCGGAACAGTGAAACGGAACGTCACATACCGACAACACTCCGTCCGGATTGTGAACAAGGCATGGTGCTCCCGGGACCGTGTCACATACAAACAACATATGCTCTGGGTTCTTTTCCTGCTGGCGGCCTGGGCCGCGGCCGGTACGGCGTGCACGCGCCTGTGCCTGGCCGCCGTACGCGCCGCGGCCGGCGTCACGGACACCGGCCGGAACCATGAACTCACCCTGTACGAGGCCGCGTTCCTCTCCGGCGGGCCCCGGCGGGTCGCCGACGTGACTCTCGTCGCCATGGCACGCCAGCGCCGGCTGCTGCTCGCCCACACCGGCTGGGCGACGGTCGTCGATCCGCGCGGGCGGGACGAGATGGAGCGGTCGGTCATAGGGGCCATCGGCCCCGAGGGGCAGTCCCGGATCGCGCCGGTGCGGGCCACCGCCGCCACGGCGGACGCGGTGCGCGGTATCGCCGACCGGCTGGTGCGCGCGGGACTCGCGGTGCCCGACAGTGCCCGCACGACGGTCGCGGCGGCAGTCCGGCAGGTCCGCTCGGCGGCCGTCGCCGTGCTCGGTCTCGGCCTCGCCGCGCTGCTGACGCCCACTCCGCCGGACATGCCGCGGCATCTGGTCGCCCTGTGGTTCGCGCTGCCGCTCGCCCTGACCCTGGGCTCGCTGGCCGTCGCCCGCATCGAGGTGCACCCGTACTCGCGCTGGGCCTCCCCGGCCGGCCAGCGGCTGCTCGGCGCACTGACCCGGAACGCGGACGGCACCGCGGACGACCGTACGTACCTCACCTCCGTGGCAGTACGCGGTGTCCGCGCGATCGGCGAACCGGACCTGCGCGCCGCCTTCACGCACCGCTAGGTCACCTCCAGGCACACGGCTGACAGACCGGGGGCGCGCAGGGGCATTGGCGCCGACACCGGCGGACGGTGCTTGCCTTTCCCAACCGCCGCACCAAACATCCCTTTTGTCGCCACCGTGCACCGAAGGGATACGCGATGAGAGCCGCCCTCCTCTACTCGGCCGCAGGATCCTTGCTGCTGAGCGCCCTCACCGCCGCCCCGGACGCCGACGGCGCGACAGCGGCGCCCGAGCTGCGCGGCACGGCGGTTGCCGCCGCGCGGGCGAAGGCGGCCGGCATCGACTTCGGCCCGTGCCCCGACGCGCAGGACCTCCCGGGCAGCATGCAGTGCGGCACGGTCGCCGTCCCGCTGGACTACGCACGGCCCGACGGCAGGCAGATCGAGCTGGCCGTCGCCCGTGCCCGGGCCACGCTCAAGGACCCGCACAACAGCAAACGCAAGGTCCGCCGCCAGGGCGCCCTGGTCTACAACCCGGGCGGCCCGGGCGCCTCCGGCCTGTACTTCCCCCTCACCGGTCTGCTCCCCGAGTGGAAGCGGATCGCGGCCGCGTACGACCTCGTCGGCTACGCCCCGCGCGGGGTCGGCCGTTCAGCGCCCCTGTCCTGCCAGGACCCCAAACGGTTCTTCCAGGGGCCCACCCAGGCGCCGACGCACCCCTCGGAGTCGTACAAGAAGCAGCGCATCACGCAGGCGAAGGCGTACGCGCGCGGCTGCGCCGAGCGGGCCGGCGGAGCGCTGCGGCACTACCACTCGCTGAACAACGCCCGCGACCTCGACGTCCTGCGCGCCGCGCTGGGCGAGGAACGGCTGACCTTCATGGGCTCGTCGTACGGCACGTACTTCGGAGCCCTGTACGCGACGCTGTTCCCCGCGCACGTACGGCGGATGGTGTTCGACTCGCCGGTCGATCCCGACCCGGCGGAGATCTGGTACCGCAACAACCTCGACCAGTCGGCGGCGTTCGAGGGCCGCTGGCGGGACTTCCGGAGGTGGATCGCCCGGCACCACGACGTGTACGGGCTGGGCAGGACCGCGCGGGAGGTGCGGCGCAGCTACGAGCGGGCGAGGGCCCGGCTGGCCGTCGAGCCGGCCGGCGGGAAGGTCGGGCCCGGGCAGCTGCAGGCGGCGTTCCTCCAGGCGGGGTACTACGACGACCAGTGGCCGCACCGGGCGCACGCGCTGTCGGCGTACCTCAAGGGCGATCCCGGGCCGCTGGTCGAGCAGGCGGAACAGCGCCCCGAGGCCGCCGCCGAGGCGGAGAACACACACGCGGTCTATGTGGCGGTCGAGTGCAACGACGCTCCCTGGCCGACGGACTGGCACGTGTGGGACCGGGACAACACCCGGCTCGCTCGGCTGGCGCCCTTCGAGACCTGGGACAACGTGTGGATGAACCTGCCCTGCGCCTACTGGGAGGGACCGCGGCAGCGGCCGCTCGACGTCGGCGCCGGGCCGGGTGAACTGCCGGCGACGCTGATCCTGGCCGCCGAGCGGGACGCCGCCACGCCGTACGACGGCGCCCTCGAACTCCACCGCCGCCTCGCCGGCTCGGTCCTGGTGACGGAGCGGGACGCCGGCGCGCACGGCCTGGCGGGCGGGCCGAACGCCTGCGTCAACGGCCATGTGGAGGCGTATCTGCTGGAGGGCCGGCTGCCGGGACGGCGCACGGACTGCGCCGCGCATCCGGAGCCGAAGCCGCAGCGGAAGTCACAGTCACGGTCGGCGGCCCCGGCGCAGCCCGGGACCGGCCGACCGCGCGGCTGATCAGGCCAGGCCCGCGACCAGCTCCGCGATGTCCTTGCGGCGGCCCGTGAAGAACGGGACCTCCTCGCGGACGTGCCGACGGGCCTCCGAGGCGCGCAGGTGACGCATCAGGTCGACGATGCGGTACAGCTCGTCGGCCTCGAAGGCGAGGATCCACTCGTAGTCGCCGAGGGAGAACGAGGCGACCGTGTTGGCACGCACGTCGGGGAAGCCGCGGGCCATCTTGCCGTGGTCGGCGAGCATGCGGCGGCGGTCCTCGTCGGGCAGCAGGTACCAGTCGTAGGAGCGCACGAAGGGGTAGACGCTCACATAGTTGCGGGGCGTCTCGTCGGCGAGGAACGCCGGGATGTGCGAGCGGTTGAACTCGGCGGGGCGGTGCAGCGCCATGTTCGACCACACCGGCGTGAGCGCCCGGCCCAGCTTCGTGCGGCGGAAGAGGTTGTACGCCTCCTGCAGCGCGTCGCTGGTCTCCGCGTGCCACCAGATCATGAGGTCGGCGTCGGCGCGCAGGCCCGAGACGTCGTACGTGCCGCGGATGGTCACGTCCTTGGCGGCGAGCTGGTCGAACAGCTCCTGGACCTCGTCGGCGTACCCGGCGCGGTCCTCGGGGAGGACGTCCTTCAGCTTGAAGACGGACCAGAGCGTGTAGCGGATGACCTCGTTGAGGTCCTTGGCCAGCTTGCCCTTGTTCGGGATGCGGTCGGGCTCGGCGCTGGAGGCCGTGGTGGAGGCGTCGTCACTCATGCTCCTCATTCTCCCGCTCCGCCGTGCAGGCTCTGCACCGGGTGGGCGGTGAGCTCCTCCACACCCCGCAGGTCACCGTGGATCTGGTCGACGGCGGCGTACGCGCTCGCGATGCACGCCGGGATGCCGACCCCGTCGTACTGCGCGCCGCACACGGCGAGCCCCGGGAGCTTCGCCACGTGCTCGCGGATGCGGGCCACGCGCGCGTGGTGGCCGACGGGGTACTGGGGCAGGCCGTCGTCCCAGCGGGTGACGCGGGTGGCGACGGGTGTGGCGTCCAGGCCGGTCGCCGCCTCCAGGTCGTGCCGGGAGACCGCCACGAGCTCGCTGTCGTCGCGCTGGAGGATCTCCGTCTCGCCATACCGTCCGACGGAGGTGCGCAGGACGACGAGGCCGGGGTTCTCGTCGGCGATCCAGCCCCACTTCTGCGAGGCGAACGTGGACGCCTTGATGGTGCGCCCGTCCACCGGCGGCACGAGGAAGCCGCTGCCCTCGGGCAGGCCCGCCTCGGCGCGGCGGTAGGCGAGGGTGACCAGGGCCATGGAGGCGTACTCGACGGCGCCGAGCTCGGCGGCGGCCCCGGGGGACTGCGCGCGCAGGAGCCGGGCGGCGACGGGGGCGGGGACGGCGAGCACCACCGCGTCCGCGTGCACCACCCGCTCACCCGCGACCACGCGCCATCCGCCGTCCGCGGCGCTGTGGCTCAGCTCCGTCACCGGCGTCCCCGTGAGGATCTCGCCCCCGCGTGCCCGCACCGACTCCGCCACCGCGAGGGGCAGCGTGCCGACGCCGCCCTGGAGGCCCATGAACACCGGCCCGGTCTGCTGGGCGGCGGCCGCCTTCGCCTGGATCTCGCGGACTCCCTCCGTCAGGGAGGTGTGGCTCCGGGCGGCCTGGAAAAGCTGCGGGACGGCCGAGCGCATCGAGATGCGGTACGCGTCGCCCGCGTACACACCGCCCAGCAGGGGCTCCACCAGACGGTCGACGACCTCGCGGCCGAGGCGCGCCGCCACGTACTCCCCGACGGCCACGTCCTCGCCGACCTCCGTGCGGGGCAGCTCGGCGTCGCGGCCGATGCGGGCGAGGCCCTCGTCGGACAGCACGCCGGACAGGGCCGCGGCGGTGCCGGGCACGCCCATCACGTGTCCCTTGGGCATCGGGCGCAGCGCGCCCCGGGTCCAGATCGAGGCCGTCGCGGTCGCGGGCGGCCGGAGCCGGTCCGCGAGGCCCACCTCCCGGGCGAGCGCCACCGCCTCGGGGCGGCGGGCCAGCATCGACTCGGCACCGAGGTCCACGCGCGCGCCCGCGATCTCCCCGGGCAGCAGCTTGCCGCCGACCCGGTCGGAGGCCTCCAGCACGGTCACCCGCGCCCCGCGCTCCAGCAGCCGGTGCGCCGCGGCCAGTCCCGCGATACCCGCCCCGATGACGACGACCTGCCCCGCGCCCGCACGGGCTTGAACTTCGCGCATGCCCCCAGCCTCTCAGACCCCACTGACAGCGCTTCCGTGCCCCGGTGTCCTTCACGAGTCCCGACCGTGACCGCATCGGAACCGTCCAGGACCAAACGTCCGGCACCTCCCGGGCGTCGAAGAAACGTCAGCCGAACCGATCCCGGGGGATGCCCGCATGCGCACACGACGAACCGCCCGCCACCCCGCCCCTGCCTTCGCCGCGCTCCTGCTGGCCGCGGCCCTCGCGCTCACCGGATGCAGCGGCGCGGGAGAGGACTCCGCCGGCAGCACCGCCGCCGACCGGGGAGTCGCCGCCCCGCACGCGAACGACAAGGCCGGCGCGAACGAGGCCGCCCCCGGCGGTGCCGGAAGCGGAGCCCGGGCGACCGCCCCGCCGAAGCTCCCCACGAGTCACATCATCCGCACGGCCTCACTGACCGTGCAGGTCAAGGACGTCCCGAAGGCCCTGGAGGAGGCCCGCACCGGTACCGAGAACGCGGGCGGCTACGTCGGCAACGAGACCACCACCCGGGACGGGGAGGGGCGCGAGCGCACCCGGGTCGTGCTGCGCGTCCCCGTCGAGAAGTACGACGAGGTCCTCACCGAGCTGGAGGGCGCGGGCAAGCTCCTCGACCGCAGCGCCAAGGCGGAGGACGTCACCGACCAGGTCGTGGACGTGGAGAGCCGGATCAAGTGGCAGCGCGCGAGTGTGGCCCGGATCCGCGAGCTGATGGACCGGGCCACCAAGCTCAGCGACGTGGTGACCCTGGAGGGCGAGCTGAGCACCCGCCAGGCCGACCTGGAGGCGCTGCTCGCGCGCCAGGAGTCCCTGAAGGACCGCACGAGCCTGGCCACCATCACCCTGTCGCTGTCCGAGACCCCGGTGAAGAAGGAGGCGAAGGACGACAACCCGGGGTTCGTGGACGCGGTCGCGGGCGGCTGGAGCGCGTTCGTGACGATGCTGCGCTGGCTCGCGGTGGCCCTCGGCGCGGTCCTGCCGTTCGCGGCGGTGGCCGCCCTGCTCGCGCTGCTCTGGCTGCGCGTCGTACGCCCCCGCCTCCCGCGCCGCCCGCGCCCCGCGCCCGCCACGAGCGCCCTGGGCCCGCTGCCGACGGCCCGGCCGGCCCCGCGGTCCACGCCCGCGCGCACTCCTGACGAGCCTGACGAGCAGGACTGAAATGCCCTGCTCCCGTAGCGTGTTCGCATGAACATGAGCCGTACGCGCAGGGAGCGACTGGTCGTGATCGGCGGCGACGCCGCGGGGATGTCCGCGGCGTCGCAGGCCCGCCGTCTGAAGGGCCCCGACGAGCTGGAGATCGTGGCGTTCGAACGCGGTCACTTCACGTCGTACTCGGCGTGCGGCATCCCGTACTGGGTGGGCGGTGACGTCACCGACCGGGACCGGCTCATCGCCCGCACCCCCGAGGAGCACCGCGCGCGGGACATCGATCTGCGGCTGCGCACCGAGGTCACGGACATCGACCTCGACGGGCGGCGGGTACGCGCGCGTGACGTCGACTCCGGCGCCGGGTCCTGGACGTCGTACGACAAACTCGTGATCGCGACCGGCGCCCGGCCGATCCGGCCGGACATGCCCGGCATGGACGCCCCCGGGGTGCACGGCGTGCAGACGCTGGACGACGGCCAGGCGCTGCTCGACACGCTGGCACGCACGCGTGGCCGCCGCGCGGTGGTCGTCGGGGCGGGCTACATCGGCGTGGAGATGGCCGAGGCGCTCATCAACCGCGGCTACGAGGTGACGGTCGTCAACCGCGGCAGCGAGCCCATGTCGACCCTCGACCCCGACATGGGCCGCCTGGTGCACAAGGCCATGGAGGGCCTGGGCATCACGATGGTGAACGACGCCGAGGTCACCGGGATCCGCACGGGGGACGACGGCCGGGTCCGGGCGGTGGCCACCCGGGACCGCGACTTCCCGGCGGACGTCGTCGTGCTCGGCATCGGCGTCCGCCCCGAGACGACCCTCGCGAAGGCGGCAGGCCTCCCTCTCGGTACGCACGGCGGCCTCCTCACGGACCGCTCGATGCGGGTGCGAGGGCACGAGGACATCTGGGCGGGCGGCGACTGCGTCGAGGTCCTCGACCTGGTCTCCGGCCAGGAGCGGCATATCGCGCTCGGCACCCACGCCAACAAGCACGGCCAGGTCATCGGCACCAACGCGGGCGGCGGTTACGCCACCTTCCCGGGCGTGGTCGGCACGGCCGTCAGCAAGGTCTGCGATCTGGAGATCGCGCGCACGGGACTGCGCGAGAAGGACGCCCACCGCGTGGGCCTGCGCTTCGAGGCGGTCACCATCGAGTCGACCAGCCGCGCGGGCTACTACCCGAACGCCTCCCCCATGACGGTCAAGATGCTCGCCGAACTCCGCACGGGCCGCCTCCTCGGCGTCCAGATCGTCGGCCGGGAGGGCGCGGGCAAGCGGGTCGACATCGCGGCGGTCGCCCTCACGGCAGGCATGACGGCGGAACAGATGACCACCCTGGACCTCGGCTACGCCCCGCCGTTCTCCCCCGTCTGGGACCCGGTACTGGTCGCGGCCCGCAAGGCAGCGGCAAAGGTGCGCAGTTCGTCGTGAGCGGCGGACGGGCCATGCCTTCAGGGGCGCGGGGAACTGCGCGAGGAAGCACAACGAGCCCGCACCCGGCGACGAACCCGCACCCCTACGGCGAGCCCCCTACGCGGTCCCAGCCGTCCCGGTGATCCGGTCGATGGCCTGCCTCGCCTGCTCCGCCGGCGGCCGGGACGGCAAGGACGACACCGACGCCGACGCCGAAACCGCCGGCGGCTGCTCCCCCGCCGGCTTCGCGTGCGCGGCCACCCTGGACGACCGCAACCGGTGGCTCACCGCCTCCTCCAGCGTCACGGGCCGCCGCATCTGGGCCGCCAGCCGCCCGGCCTCCTGGCCGAGGCGGGCCACGTCCTCCCACGGCAGCCGCACCACCAGCGTCAGCTCCGCCTCGCCGTCGGGCAGGGCGTGCATCGGAGGAGTAACTCGGTCGTTCATCGCCTGTTCCTCACGTCGGCCCCGCGACCCGCCTTCCCCGCGCCGCGGGCGGTTGCCGAGACATACGCACGGCCGGGCGACCGCGTTCACCGCCGCACCCGATTCACCGGCGACTCGTGCGGTGTGCTCACCGCCCGTCAGCCGGTCATGGCCAGCCGCAGCCCCAGTCCGACGATGACCGTGCCCGTGATCCGGTCCAGCACGCGGCGTGCCGCGGGACTCTGGAGCCGGACGCGCAGGGCGCGGGCGCAGCCGATGAGGGCCGCCGACCAGACCAGGCCCAGGGCGATGTGCACCAAGGCGAGCAGCACGCCGGTGGTGAAGTGCGGTGCGCCGGCGGGGATGAACTGCGGCAGCACGGCGACGTAGAAGACGCCCACCTTGGGGTTGAGCAGGTTGGTGAACGCGCCCTGACGCCACCCCTCCCCCAGGCTGTTGCGCACGGTCACCTCGCCGGGCGTGTCCCCGGCCGTCGAGCCCCGGTGGCGCAGCGTGTCCACCAGCATGCGTCCGCCGAGCCACAGGAGGTACACGACGCCCGCCCAGCGCAGGATCTCGTACGCCGCCCGGGAGGCGGTGATCAGGGCCGTGAGCCCGAGGGAGGTGAGGACGCCCCACACCAGGACGCCGGTCTGAACTCCCAGGACCACGCCCCAGGCCCTGCGGTGGCGGCCGAGCGCGGCGGTTCGCAGAACGAGCGCGGTGTCGATGCCCGGCGTGAGGGTGAGCAGCCCGACGACCAGGACGAAGGACCACAGTGCGGAGTCAGGGGCCATGGCCGTGCGGGGATCCTTCCGTGGGCAGCAGCAGGACGTAACGGAGCTCCTGCCGGTAGGCGGGGAGCAGGACCTGTGAGGTGACGGTGATCGTCTCGGGGGATACGTGGGGCAGGCGCAGCTCGTAGCGGTGCCCGTGCCGGTAGGCGAGGACCTTCGGGCTGCGGTCCCACAGTCCGCGGCACACAGGGGCGTCCAGGACGGCGTCGCGCAGCGCGGTGAGGTTCTCGTCGTCGGGACGGGTCACCAGCGCGAAACGCAGCAGGGCGAGGTACTGCACGGCGTGCCGTGGCCAGTCCACGATCTGCTCGCGGGCCGTGGCGGTGGTCAGTGCCCAGCGCATGAGGTTCGCTCCCGGTTCACGGACCCAGGGGAACCAGTGGGCCATGGCCGCGTTGTGGTCGAGGACGTTCCACGCCCGGTCGGTGAGGTAACTGGGGAATTCGGTCTGCGCCGAGGCGAGTACGGCCAGCTCGTCCATGAAATCC
Source organism: Streptomyces afghaniensis (assembly GCF_044327915.1). Taxonomy (NCBI): domain Bacteria; kingdom Bacillati; phylum Actinomycetota; class Actinomycetes; order Kitasatosporales; family Streptomycetaceae; genus Streptomyces; species Streptomyces afghaniensis. The sequence goes on along the minus strand of NZ_JBIRGJ010000001.1, from coordinate 418,410 downwards.
GGCGGGCCTTCGTCCTCGTCCGACTGTCCGCCGGCACCGGCGAGCGCGTGCCCGTACAGCGCCATGCGTTCGTCGGGGCCGAGCAGCAAAGCCTGGGAAAGGCGTTCGAGCACCTCGGTGGAGAGCGGTACGCGCATGCCGGTCTCGAGATTCCGATACCAGCGTTCACTCACACCCATGCGGTCGGCTACTTCTTTTTGGGGTAACGGTCTTCCCCTGTTCATTTTGCTTCCCGCTTCCACCCGCCAAGCACGCAACAGATCGGGCAGCACACCGGTGCCGCACGTGTTGTCCGACACGGAAGAAACAGATTGGGCGCGACGTGACACTGCTCGGAAACACTCCCTCTGCGTATCGCCGGGAGAACACACCGTAACAAGGCCGGGACTGACTCGCGAAAGCGGGACTGCGAAAAGTGAAGGGCGTCACGCCGGCACACGGAGTCCGCTCGGGGACATATGCCCTGCTCGGCGCGGCAAGACCGGAGAACCGGCAGAAATTTGCCGGTTCTCGACCGGTCGCCCGCCCCGTTCCGAGGTGCTCTTGCGGGAATTCCAGGACTGCAAAGGAACGGCAAAAAGCTGCCGGTTGACGGACGTTGTCGGCCGCTGACAGCATCACCGACGTGTGCCGCTCAGCCATCCATCGCGGAACAGTTGCATACGATCCGTCCGGGCCTGAGAACCGGATTCCATACCGCATTCCGCGCGACATTCACCGCGCAGTTCAGTTCACGTCCGTTCGCTATTCCTGCTCGCCAACGGGGCAGCCGGCGACCGATTGTCCGCAGCATTCCGCATGCCCTTAGACATGCGTCCGCGCAGGGATTATCCGCTGCCCAGACCTTTCGAACCCTTCGCACGCTTCGAACCCCAGGAGTACGCATGACCGTCGCCACCGCCGAGCCCGGCACGTTCACCGGCTCCCCCCTCCCCGGGGACAGCAGCAGTCTGCACCGGGTGGTCCAGGACCTCGCCCGGGGCGTGCGGACCGCCCACCCCGTGCGGGACACCCTCGCCAACAAGGAGCTGGCGAAGGTTCTCTCGTCCTGGGACTCCTCCCCCGCTCCCGTGCATCCCGACACGCTCGTCGCTCCCCTCTTCCCCGAGCCGTCGCGTGCGGCGGGGGTCCCCTTCCTGCCGAAGGAGCGGCTCCTGTCGCCGGAGGAGAAGAGCGCCGCCGCCGACGCTTTCACGCGGGTGCTGGAGAGCTGCGAGTTCACCAGCGGTCCCGCCGTCACCGCCTTCGAGGACGCCGTCGCCGACTACCTGGCCCTGCCCTGCGCCGTCGCGACCGGCAGTGGGACCGACGCGCTCGTGATCGCTCTGCGTGCGGTGGGGGTCGGGCCGGGCGACGAGGTGATCATGCCGGCCAACAGCTTCGCAGCCACCGAGAACGCGGTCTTCGCCTGCGGTGCCGTGCCCGTGCTCGCGGACGTGACCCGGCCCGACGGGAACCTGGACCCGGAGTCGGTGGCGGAGCTGATCACTCCGCGTACCGTGGCCGTCCTTCCCGTCCATCTGTACGGCAAGCTCGCCGACATGGCGGGGCTGCGTGCCGTCGCCGACCGGCACGGTCTGCGGATCGTCGAGGACGCCTGCCAGGCACTCGGGGTGACCGGTGTGGGGCGGTACTCCGACGCGGCCGCCCTCAGCTTCAACCCGTACAAGAACGTCGGGCTGTGCGGGAAGGCCGGTGCCGTCGTCACCGGCTCGGCCGAGATCGCCGAGCGCTGCCGGGTGATCGGCTACCACGGCTTCGAGCCGGGCCGGAAGAACGTCAAGTGCGAGGCGTTCGGGCTCAACGCGCGCATCGACAACACCATGGCCGCGATCGGTCTGGCCCTGCTGCCCTGGACCAGTCTGCGCGGGCTGCGGCGCACCTATCTCGCGCGGCGCTACGTGGACGCGCTCCGCCCCCTCGTCGAGGAGGGCGTGCTCGAAGCGCCCGCCTTCGCTCCCGACCACTCCTGGCACCTGTTCCCCGTGCTGCCGGCCGGCGGCGCGGCCGCCCGCGACGCGCTGCTGGAGGACCTGGCGCGGACGAGCCGGGTGGAGTCGGACGTCTACTACCCCGTCCTGACGCACCGGCAGGAGACACCGGTGCGCGAGCGGCTCTTCGGACAGGCGCACCTGCCGCGGACCGAGTGGCTGCACAACCGGGTGCTGCACCTGCCACTGCACGCGGGTCTGTCCCTCGGCGAGCAGGACCGCGTGGTCGAAGCCCTGTACGCGGCGACGCGCCGGGTCCGGTGACGGCATGACCGACACCCTGCCGTTCGGCACCACCGGCCACCCGGCCCCCGGCCCGCCACCCCACCTGCGCCTGCCGGAGGCGGTGGGCTGGGCCGCGTTCTCCGACTTCGACGAGACCTACCTGGCCCATGCCGCGACCCCTGGGCAACGGGCCCACCTCGCCGCGCTGGAGGAGTTCCTGCTGACGGAGGCCGTGGAGCACGGTCTGCTGTTCGGCTGGGTCACCGGCAGCTCGCTGGCCTCCGTGCGGGAGAAGATGGCGCGCTGCGGCGCCCGTGTCCTGCCGCACTTCGTGGCCGGCGCGCTGGGCACCGAGCTGACGTTCTTCCCCGACGGCGTCGCCCGCCCGGACCCCGAGTGGCGGCAACTGCTGCGGGACAGCGGATTCGACCGGGACCGGGTCACGAAGGCCGTGGACAGTCTGGCCCGGCACGGGGTCGAGCTGTTCCCGCAGAACGCCCCGCACACCGGGAAGCCGACCGAGTTCCTGGTCAACTACTACTTCCGCTCCCTCGGCGACCCGCGGCGCGACGAGCAGAGCCTCGGCCTCGTGCGCGACCTCGCCCGCGAGCACGGCCTCGGGCTCAACATCAGCCGCTGCAACCCCGCCACCGGGGACCCCGCCGACTGCTACGACGTCGACTTCCTCCCGCCGGTGTGCGGCAAGCGCAACGTCGTCCGGAACCTGTGCGCCCGCTTCGGCGTCGCGCCGGAGCGGACCCTCGCGTTCGGCGACAGCGGCAACGACCTGGAGATGCTGGGCGCCGTGGGCCACGGCTACCTCGTCGCCAACTGCACGCCCGAGGCCAGGAGCCGCTTCCCGCAGGTGTCGCCGCACCCGCACGCCCAGGCCCTGCTCACCGCCTTCCGTCACCACCTCCGCCGCTGAACCGCTTCCCCCGGTCCGGCGGGTCCGGACCGGAGGGCCGTCACTGAGAGAGGCAGACCATGCAGATAGGAATCATCGGCGCCGGCGGCATCGCCGTCGCCCACCTGCGCGCCGCCGAGACCGTCCCCGGCGTCGTACCGGCCGGTGTGTACGACGTGCTGCCGGAGAAGGCAGCGGAGCTGGCCGACCGCTTCGGCTGCCCCGTCTTCTCCTCGACGACCGAGCTGTACCGGCACGTCGACGCCGTCGTCATCGCCTCGCCCAACCACACGCACGCCGACTACGCCGAGGAGGCCGTCCGGCACGGCAGGCACGTGCTGTGCGAGAAGCCGATGACCACCACGGTGGCGGAGGCCGAGCGCATCACCGCGCTGGCCGAGGAGAGCGGCCTGGTGTGCGCCATGGGCTTCAACTACCGCTATCTGGAGGCCATCGGCGAGATCAGGAACCTGGTACGGAGCGGGGAGCTGGGCTCCATCCTCTTCGTGGAGGCCGGTTTCCGGCGCGGCAGCGCCCTGACCCGCTCCCGTTTCACCTGGCGGGACAGCGCCCTGGGCCGCTCCACCAGCGGCTCCCTCGGCGACCTGGGCGTGCATCTGGTCGACATGCTCGACCGCCTCTTCGACAGCCCGGTCGACAGCACGAGCTGCCGCACCAAGCTCCAGGTCAACGTGCCGCAGAAGGAGGGTCAGGACGTCCAGGTCGACGACTACGCCTTCGTCACCGGCCGTCTGGAGAACGGCACCTTCTTCAACCTGGTCACCTCCAAGTCCTCGCTGCCGGAGGAGCTCGGCTTCTCGCTGAAGATCATCGGCGACCGCAAGGAGCTGTACTACCACTCCAAGGACGACACGACCTACTTCCTGAAGTCCCGTGTCACCTGGGAACAGGGCACGTTCACCCGCGAGGAGACGCTCGCCTCTCCGCCCGGTGAGGTGCCCGGCTGGAGCGACACCTTCCGGCACCAGCTGCGGGAGTGGCGCGACGCGGTCACCGCGCGGGACACCGGCACCGCGCGGAGCGCCGACAGCGCCCTGGCCTGCTTCGGCGACGGGCTGCGCAGCCAGCGGGTGCTGGAGCGCCTGCTGGCGGGCGACCAGCAGGACGCGCTCGCCCCTTCGGTGACCTCGTGACACCGCGCGACGCACACGGCAGGGGCGCGACAGGGAAGAGGAACGTCTCTTGACCGGGACCTCGGCGCAGGCCGCGCCACCCCGCACCACCGTGGCGCGGCCCCTGTTCAGTCCGTTCGCCGTCGTCGCGTCGTGCGTGGGCTTCGCCCTGATCGGGGCCCTTCAGGCGCTGTACGGTCCGGCGATCCCCGCGTTCCGCACCGAGTTCGGCCTGTCGCCGGCCGCCGCCGGGCTGAGCCTGAGCGCTCACTTCGTCGGCGGCGTGGCCGGTGTGCTGCTGCTCAACCGGGTGCACGGGCGGCTGGGCAACAGAACGCTGCTGTCCGCCTCGTACGCGCTGATGGCTCTCGGCGGGGCCGGCTTCGCGCTGGCCCCGGCCTGGCCGTGGGCGCTGGCCTGCGCGCTGGTGACCGGGGTGGGCTTCGGCGGCATCGACTACGGCCTCAACCAGCTGTTCTCGGTGGGGTTCGGCCGCCGCAGCCCGGCCATGCTCAACATCATCGGCGCGGCCTACGGCCTCGGTGCCGTGGGCGGTCCCGCGCTTCTGGGACTGCTGGGCCCGGGCGAGTACCCGGCCGTCTTCGCCGGGTTCGCCGCGCTGTCCGCCGCACTGGTGCTGGCGCAGCGCGGCGTGCGCGAGGGCGGGGAGGCGCCCGCCCCGTCGCCGTCAGGCGAGGAAGGCGAGAAGAGCGAGGAGAGCGAGGCGGGGACTCCCGGGCTGCGGGCCTCGGTGGCCCTGGTCGTCTCGGTCTTCATCGTGCTGTACGTCCTGATGGTGGCGGTGGAGACCGGGGTGGGCGGCTGGGAGCCGACGCATCTGGAGTCCGTCGGGCACGACGCGGCGACCGCGGCCACGGCGACCTCGGCCTTCTGGCTCATGGTGACCGTGGGACGGCTGCTGGTCGCACCGCTGACCCTGCGCTGGTCCGTGCAGACGATCATGGTCGTCAGCTCCGTCGGCATGGTGGTCTGCCTGCTGCTCGCCCTCGTCCCGGCGGCGGCGCCCTACGCGTACGCCGGTGTCGGCCTCTTCCACGCGCCGATCTTCCCGACGGGGCTGCCGTGGCTGTCCCGGGCGGTGCCGCGGGCGCGGCGGGCCGGGGCCTATGTGATCGCCGCTTCGATGATCGGCGGGGTGGCCGCCGGGCCGGTGCTGGGCAAGGGCATCGAACTGGCCGGTGTCGACGCCGTACCGGTGCTGCTGGCCCTGCCCGCGGCCGGTTGCCTCGCGGCCACCTGGTGGCTGATCCGGGCCACCCGGGACCGCTCGCCCTCCTGAACCGCGAACTCGCTCACGTGAGAGGCTGCCATGCTGTACGAGAACGCCAGCGACGTCATACTCGACGATATTTTCCTCGATCTCACCGGCTTCATCCCCGGAGTGGAACTCGCCCTGAAGATGGAGGGGTTGAACCCGGCCGGGTCGATCAAACTGAAAACGGCGGTGGGACTCGTGGAGGCCGCCGAGAACAGCGGCGCCCTCGTCCCCGGCGGCCATGTCATCGAGTCCTCGTCGGGCAATCTGGGCATCGCGCTCAGCTCCGTCTGCGCCGCCCGTGGGTACGCCTTCACCTGCGTGGTGGACCCGAACACCTCGCAGCAGAGCAAGGCGCTGATGCGAGCCCTCGGAGCCGAGGTGGTCCTGGTCGGCGAACGGGACGCCTGCGGCGGCTATCTGCAGTCCCGCATCGACTACATCGCGGCCCGACTGCGCGAGCACCCCTCGCTGGTGTGGCCGAACCAGTACGCGAACCAGGCCAATCCCCAGGCGCACCACGACACGACCGCACCCTCGATCATCAAGCAGTTCCCCACGGTCGACCACCTGTTCGTCGGGGCGGGCACCACCGGGACGCTGATGGGCGTGGCCCGGTACTTCCGGCAGTACTCGCCGCGCACCCGGATCGTCGCCGTGGACACGGCAGGGTCGATCACCTTCGGCTTCCCTCCGGGCCCCCGGCGCATCCCCGGACTCGGTACCAGCCGCCGGCCCGAGATCTTCCGTCCCGGTCAGGCCGACGAGACCGTCTTGGTGCCCGAGGCGGACGCGATCCGCATGTGCCGCCGGCTCGCGGCCGAACGGGGGCTGCTCCTCGGCGGATCGACCGGAGCCGTGCTGTCGGGTGTGCAGCGGCTGCGCGCGGACATCCCCTCCGGGTCCCGGGTGGTGGCGATCTCCCCGGACAACGGCGACCGCTACCTCCAGACCGTCTACAGCGACGAATGGGTCATCGGCCACTACTCCCCCGCCGCCCTGGAAACGGCCGGCTGAACCCGCGAACACCGTCTTGGGAGAACAGGAACAGAGCATGTTCGAATTCAGCGTCATAGGGGGCCGAACGGCCCGGCAGATCATCGCCGACCACCGTCCCGGCATCGTGAGCGAGGTCAGGGAGACCTACCTCACCCACCGGGCCGGGGACACGGTGAACCCGGACAGCTACTTCCTCCGCTTCCCGGAGAAGCCGGACAGCCGGATCATCGCCCTCCCCGCCTATCTCGGCGGCAAGCACGGGCTGGCGGGGATCAAGTGGATCTCCAGCTTCCCGCGCAACATCGAGCGGGGCGTTCCCCGCGCCTCGGCGGCCCTGCTGCTCAACGACTACACGACCGGCTACCCCTTCGCGGTGCTGGAGGCGTCCCAGATCAGCGCCGCCCGCACCGCGGCCTCCGCGGTGCTCGCCGCCGAGGTGCTCACGGGCGGCACCGCCGCCCGGCGGGTCCTCCTGGTGGGCGGCGGCATCATCGCCCGCAACATCACGGAGTTCTTCGCCGCCCGGGGCTGGACCTTCGACAGCGTCGCGGTCCACGACCGCAGCCCGGAGTACGCCGCGGCGCTGGCCGACCACACCTCCACCCGGCTCGGGTACGCCTCGGAGGTGGTGTCCGACCTGCCGGCCGAGCTGGAGAAGGCCGACCTCGTCGTCCTCGCCACCACGGCCGCCGTGCCGCACATCGTCGATCCGGGCTCCTTCGCCCCGGGCCAGGTGGTGCTGAACATCTCGCTGCGGGACATCGCCCCGGAGATCATCGCGGAGTCGTACAACGTGGTCGACGACGTCGAGCACTGCCTCAAGGCCGACACCTCCGTGCATCTTGCCGAGCAGAAGTACGGCCACCGCGACTTCATCACCGGGACGCTGGCCGACGTCATGCGCGGGGACGCCGTGGCGGCAGACGACAAGCCCCTGGTCTTCTCGCCGTTCGGACTCGGCGTCCTGGACCTCGCGGTCGGCGCCTTCGTCTACCAGAAGGCCGTGGAGACCAACTCCCACACCGTCATCGAGGACTTCTTCGGGGAGACCCGGCGCTGGTAGCCGCCGGGTCGCAGCCACCCGTCATCCGCTCGCGCCCGTCACCGCCCCTTCCGAAAGAGGACAAGCCATGCAGCCCGCCCGCTTCCTGCCCGGCCCGCCCGCTCCCCGTCCGGAGCGCGGGATCTTCTCCCTCGGCGAACTGACGTCCGAGACCGTGCACCGACTGGCACGCCGCGCCTGCGACTTCCACCACGACCCGGAGGCCGGCGGACGGCCGCTGGACGGCCGGACGGTCGGAGTCCTGTTCACCCGGACCTCCACCCGGACCCGCACCGCGTTCACGGCGGGCGCCATCAAGCTCGGCGGTACGCCCGTGACGTTCGGTCCGGACGACCTCCAGACGAACACGGGCGAGTCGCTGACGGACACCGGTCGCGTGCTCGGTTCCATGCTGGACCTGCTGGTGGCCCGGACCTCGGGCCCGCTCCACGAGCTGCGCACGCTCTCCGGCTCCGGAGGCATCCCGGTGATCAACGCCATGGCGACCGAGGAGCACCCCACCCAGGGCATCTGCGACCTGGCCACCATCTCCCTGGTCAGGGGCGGCCTGGAAGGCGTCAGGGTGCTGTACGTCGGAGAGGGCAACAACACGGCGACCGCCCTCGCCCAGGGGCTGTCGCACGTCCCCGGCTGCCGGGTCACCTTCGCCACCCCGCCCGGGTACGGGCTCCCCGCGGACGTCCTGGAGGAGGCCGCGAAGCGCGGCGCCGAGCACGGCACGGAGGTGGTCGAGTCGCACTCCATGGAGGAGCTGCCCGACCAGGTCGACTTCGTCTACACCACGCGCTGGCAGACGACCGGCACCAGCAAGGGCGACGCGCACTGGCGGCAGACGTTCCGCCCCTTCCACGTCGACGAGGCCCTCATGAACCGCTGGCCGGCCGCCTGGTTCCTGCACGACCTGCCGGCGCACCGCGGCGACGAGGTCGCGGCCGGGGTGCTGGACGGAGAGCGGTCCGTGGCCTGGATCCAGGCCCGGATGAAGCTCACCAGCGCCATGGCGGCACTCGAGTGGGCGGCCGGGAACTGACACCTCCGGTGCCGGGCGGGCCCGGGCCGTCAGCGGGCGGTTTCCGTGTGGACGTGCGCGGGGCCGACGCGGGGTGGGTGCGGCCCGCGCCCCGGGCCGCGTCAGCGCGCCGTGTGCGTGTGCACGTACTCCACCAGCCGCGTCAGCGCGTCCGGGTCCGTGGACGGCATGACGCCGTGACCGAGGTTGAAGACGTGGCCCTCCAGTCCCGCCGCCGAGTCCAGGACCTCCCGGGTCTTCGCCTCGACGGCCTCCGTCGGGGCGAACAGCACCGTCGGGTCGAGGTTGCCCTGGAGCGCCTTGCCGGGCCCGACGCGGCGGGCGGCCTCATCGAGCGGGACGCGCCAGTCGACACCGACGACATCCGCGCCGGCCTCGCCCATGAGCCGCAGCAGCTCGCCGGTGCCGACGCCGAAGTGGATGCGCGGGACGCCGTAACCGGCCACGGCCTCGAAGACCTTCGCCGACGCGGGCAGCACCGAGCGCCGGTAGTCGACGGGGGCCAGCGCCCCGGCCCAGGAGTCGAACAGCTGGACCGCCGAGGCGCCCGCCTCGATCTGGACCTTCAGGAACGCGGCCGTGATGTCCGCGAGGCGGTCGAGCAGGTCGGCCCACAGCTCGGGGTCGCCGTACATCATCGCCTTGGCGTTCTCGTACGTGCGGGACGGGCCGCCCTCGACGAGGTAGCTCGCGAGGGTGAAGGGGGCGCCGGCGAAGCCGATCAGGGGCGTGCTGCCGAGTTCGCGGGTGAGCAGGCCGATGGCCTCGGTGACGTAGGAGACGTCCTCGGGGGTCAGATCGCGCAGCTGGGCGAGGTCCGCGCGGGTGCGGATCGGGCGCTCGACGACGGGGCCGACACCGGGCTTGATGTCGAGGTCGACGCCGATGGCCTTGAGCGGGACGACGATGTCGCTGAAGTAGATCGCCGCGTCGACGCCGTGCCGGCGCACCGGCTGGAGCGTGATCTCGGTGACCAGTTCGGGCCGCATGCAGGACTCGAGCATCGCGATGCCCTCGCGGACCTTGCGGTACTCCGGCAGTGAGCGCCCGGCCTGCCGCATGAACCACACCGGCGTGTGCGGCACGGGCTCGCGCCGGCAGGCCTTGAGGAAGGCTGAGTCGTACGTGGCGGACGGCTGCTGGGCCCGGGGGGCGTCATTGGCACTCACGGGCCAAGTTTCGCACGCCCCCGATGGGCGTGATCCAGCCCCTGGGCAGGCGCGGGGTGTCTAGCCCGGCACCCGGGCTCCGGTCCCCGTAATCTTCCGGCATGGCTGCGGCTCAGGGACGACTGTCGGACGGCGCTGGCGGAATGGACGAAGCGAAGGACACCGAGAAAGACCGGCGGGAGGCGGACACCGCCCCGCTGCCCTTCCGGGCCGCCGTCGACGCGCTCAGGTCGGCGCGGCTGCGGCCCCAGATCGAGGTCGAGCCGACGCCCCCGCCGAAGCGGCTCGCTCCCTACGCCCACGCGCTGGAGGCCGCGGTCGTCGACGGCGACCAGGACCTGGCCGACGGCCGGCTGGTGCTGCTGCACGACCCGGCGGGGCACGACGCCTGGCAGGGCACGTTCCGGCTGGTGACGCTGGTGCGCGCGGAACTGGAGCCGGAGATGGCCGCGGACCCGCTGCTGCCGGAGGTGTGCTGGTCCTGGCTGACCGGCGCGCTCCAGGCGCGCGGGCTGACGTACGGGGAGCCGAGCGGCACCGTCACGCGGGCGAGTTCGCACTACTTCGGCGGGCTGTCCGCGCGCCCGGCCGCCTCGCAGATCGAGATCCGGGCCTCCTGGACGCCGCGCGAGGGCCTGGGCGGGGTCCCGGACACGGCCGCGCACCTGGCGTCCTGGTGCGATCTGCTCGCCCAGGTCGCGGGGCTGCCGCCGGCCGGGCCGGGGGACGCGTCGGTGGTGACGCTGCCGCAGCGGCGGGGCCCGCAGTCCCGCTGATCGAACCTGTGCCGACCCCGTACTGATCGAACCTGTACGGGGCGGTCAACCATGCCCTGCCGACGATCACACCTGCGTCCCCCTCTTGGCCGAATCACTTTGTCGATACGGCCACTTTCGACCGCGTACCGACGCAGACCGAAACCGTCCGGCCTTCGAATGATCGACCGCATGTCCGAATTGTACGGATTGTTATCACCGATTCGTGATCATTCTCTAAAGGCGGACGGGCTGGGTGCCGAAGACGACTGTGACCTTGAAAGCACGGTTCGTCCCGGCTTAAACCCCACGAGCCGGTCCCGTCCCGCACCCCAGGAGGCCTGGTGTCCGTTCTCCTCGAGCAGCCCGCAAGCCTGGTCGCCTACCGCCCGAACAAGCCGACCGCCATGGTGGTCGTGGCCGACCCGCGCGTCCGCTCCACCGTCACCCGCCACCTGTGGGCGCTCGGTGTGCGCGATGTCATCGAGGCCTCGTCCATCGCGGAGGCTCGTCCCCGCATCGGCAACCCCCGCGACATCTGCGTCGCCGACGTCCACCTGCCGGACGGCTCCGGCCTCACCCTGCTGTCGGAGACCCGCGCCGCGGGCTGGCCCAACGGGCTCGCCCTCTCCGCCGCCGACGACATCGGCGCCGTGCGCAACGCGCTCGCCGGCGGTGTGAAGGGCTACGTCGTCACCGGCACCCGCACCAACGTCGGGCTCCCCACCCGGCCGGGTGCCGCTCCCATCGGCGCCGCCGCCGCGCGCCTGCACCGCCGCCCCCCGGGTGCCCCGAGCCACCCGGGCGGCTACCGCGAGCTGTCCGGCCGCGAGGTCGAGGTGCTGCGGCTGGTCGCGGAGGGCCAGTCGAACAAGGCGATCGGCGTCTCGATGGGCCTGTCCGCACTGACCGTCAAGAGCCACCTCGCCCGCATCGCCCGCAAGCTCGGCACGGGTGACCGCGCCGGGATGGTCGCGGTGGCCCTGCGTACCGGAATCATTCACTGACCCACTCCACGATGACCTTTTGTGATCATTCACTCACGTGACCGGGACCGGCTGCGGGTCCCGCTCATGTCACTCACGGTTCGCGCACCCGACACTTCCCCGACCTGACTGGTTTGCGACCCCTGGGCGCCCGTCGACGGAACGTTCCGTCGACGGGCTCTGTCCATACACGGATACCCTTGACATGTGACCGACGCCCACGAGACCGCAGCAGACAGCTCACTGCGAACCACCGGAGGCGCCCCTCCGGACGACGGCGGATCTTCTGCTACGGAGGCGCCGATCCCGTTGCTGGAACCGCGTGAGGGCATTCCGCCCGTGATCGCGGACGAGGCCGCCCTGGCCCGGATGATCGCCGCCTTCGAGGCGGGCTCCGGACCGGTCGCCGTCGACGCCGAGCGGGCGTCCGGCTACCGCTACGGCCAGCGCGCCTACCTGGTCCAGCTGCGCCGCCAGGGCGCCGGAACGGCTCTCATCGACCCCGTCGCCTGCCCCGACCTGTCCGCCCTGGGCGAGGCCCTGTCCGGCGTCGAGTGGGTACTGCACGCCGCCACCCAGGACCTGCCCTGCCTGCGTGAGATAGGCATGGTGCCGACGCGGCTGTTCGACACGGAGCTGGCCGGGCGGCTCGCCGGGTTCCCCCGGGTCGGCCTCGGCGCGATGGTCGAGGGCGTCCTCGGTTTCGTCCTGGAGAAGGGGCACTCCGCCGTCGACTGGTCGACCCGGCCGCTGCCCGAGCCCTGGCTGCGGTACGCGGCGCTGGACGTCGAGCTGCTCGTCGACCTGCGCGACGCGCTGGAGAAGGAGCTGGACCGGCAGGGCAAGCTGGAGTGGGCCCGCCAGGAGTTCGACGCGATCGCCTCCGCCCCGCCGCCGGAGCCGCGCAAGGACCCCTGGCGGCGTACGTCCGGTATGCACAAGGTGCGCCGACGGCGGCAGCTGGCCGTCGTACGGGAGCTGTGGCAGACCCGGGACCGGATCGCGCAGCGGCGGGACGTCTCGCCGGGCAAGGTGCTCGGGGACGCGGCGATCGTGGAGGCCGCGCTGGCGATTCCGGCCAACGTGCACGCGCTGGCCGCGCTGAACGGCTTCGGCCACCGGATGAGCAAGCGGCAGCTGGAGCAGTGGCAGGCGGCCGTCGACCGGGCGAAGGCGTTGAGCGAGGCGCAGTTGCCGCAGCCGGGGCAGCCGGTGACCGGTCCTCCGCCGCCGCGGGCCTGGGCCGACAAGGATCCTGCGGCCGCGGCCCGCCTCAGCGCCGCCCGGGCCGGGGTTTCGGCGCTCGCCGAGGAGCTCGCCATGCCGCAGGAGAACCTGATGACGCCGGATACCGTCCGGCGGGTGTGCTGGGAACCGCCGGCGGTGGTGGACGCCGAGTCCGTGGGGGCCGCGCTCGCCGGGCATGGTGCTCGGCCGTGGCAGGTGGAGCTGGTGACGCCCGTACTGGTGGAGGCTCTGTCCGCGAAGGAGGCTTAGCCGCCGCAGAGCTTTGCGTCGTACGGCGGCCGCGGGCTCAGTCGCTTACTTCGTGGCACCTTGCGTGAAACCGTTGTAGATGAACCGCTGCAGGAACAGGAAGACGATCAGGGTCGGCGCGATGACGAGGATCGCGCCTGCCGAGATGGTCTCCCAGTGGGCTCCGAAGGGGCCCTTGAAGCGGAACAGGGACGTCGAGATCACGCCAAGATCTTCGGAGGGCATGTAGAGGAAGGGGATGTAGAAGTCGTTGTAGACGTTGATCCCCTTCACGATCACGACCGTCGCGATCGCGGGCTTGAGCAGCGGGAAGATGATCTTCCGGTAGACGGTGAAGGCGTTGGCGCCGTCGATGCGGGCCGACTCGTCCAGTGAGACGGGAATGGCCCGTACGAACTGCAGGAAGATGTAGATCGACACGATGTCCGTGCCCATGTAGAGCGCGATCGGCGCCCAGAGGCTGTCGAACATCCCGAAGCTGTTCACGATCTGGAAGGTGGCCACCTGGGTGGTCACCCCGGGGACCAGCGCCGCGACCAGGAACAGGGCCAGGACCAGCTTCCGGAAGCGGAACCGGAAGCGGTCGATGGCGTACGCCGTCATCGAGCCGATGAGGACCGTGCCCCCGATGGCGACGACCAGGATCACCGCCGTGTTGCCGAACGCCGAGAGCATCCGGCCGTCCTGGAACGCCGTCACGTAGTTGTCGAAGTTGAGCGGGTCGTCGGGCAGCGTGAGGGCGCCGCTGTCGTCCGCCATCTCCCCGGAGGTCTTCAGCGAGGTCAGGAAGACCACGGTGAGCGGCAGGAGCACGACCAGCGTCGCGAGGACCAGCGACAGGTACACGAGGGCACGGGCCACGGCACGGCGCGTCATACGAGGTCCACCTTGTCGTCCGGGACGAGGCGCCGCTGCACCCAGGTCACCGCCAGGATGATCAGCAGCAGTACGACGGCCGCCGCCGAGGCGAGGCCCGTCTTGTTGAACTGGAAGGCCAGCTTCACGGTCTGGATCACGAAGGTCTCGGTGCCGGTCGCACCGCCGGTCATGATGTACGGGATCTCGAAGACCGACAGCGACCCGGACACGGACAGGATCACCGACAGGCTCAGCACGGGCCGGATGCCGGGCGCGATGATGTGGCGGAACTGCTGCCAGCGGTTCGCCCCGTCCAGTTCGGCCGCCTCGTACAGCTCCCCCGGGATGGACTGGATCGCGCCGAGGAAGAGGACGAAGTTCAGGCCCAGGTAGCGCCAGACGGAGACGCCGGCGAGGGAGACGTTGGCGGAGGTGGGTGTGCCGAGCCAGGCGCGGTCGCCGTCGTGGCCGAAGAGGCTCAGGATCGCGTCGAGGGTGCCGCCGTCCTGGAAGAAGTACAGGAAGACGAAGCCGATCGCGACGCCGTTGATCAGGTACGGGAAGAAGAGCACGCCCTTGAAGAAGCTGCGGAAGCGGACGTTGAAGCTCAGGACGGTGGCGAAGTAGAGGGCGGCGGCGATCTGCACCACGGACGCGGCGAGGTAGTAGCCGCTGACGAAGAACACCTCGAACAGTTCGGGCCGGGTGAAGAGTTCGGTGTAGTTCTCGGCGCCCGTGTACTGCAGCTCGGGGCTGACGCCGTCCCAGTCGGTGAAGCTGTACGCGACCATGTTCACGATCGGCGCGTAGGTGAAGGCGACCAGCAGGGCGAGCGGGGCGATCAGGAACAGCCAGGGGGTCACGCCCCGCCACCGCCGCGGCCGGCGCGCGGCGGACGGCGGTGTCGGCCCGGCGGGCGCGGCCGGCCCCACCGGCCGCGCCGCCTTCCGGGTGATCTCGGTCATCAGGACCCCAGGTTCTGCCGCGCCTCGGTCCACTTCTCGCCCAGCCCGGTCAGGAAGTCGTCCAGGCTGCCCTTGCGGGCGCCGCGGGCGAGGTCGACGAGTTCCTGGCGGTAGTCGGGCTTGTAGATGCCTACCTCGGACTGGTTGTCGATGGACTTCACCTCGGCGCCCTTGGTGTCGTCGATGTCGAGGAGCTTCACACCCGCCTCCTCGTACGGCCCCAGGACGTCGGGCAGCGGGGCGTCCTTGAGGGGCGAGAGGGCGAGGTTGGCGTCCGCGTAGCCGGACTTGTCGGTGAACCAGTCGATCCAGGCGCGGGCGGCGGCCTTGTGGTCGGAGTTGACGTTGACGGCCTGCTGGTAGTCGGGCGACGTCACCGCGCAGAAGGTGCCGTTCTTCTGGGCGGGGAACGGCATGAAGCCGATGTCGGCCGGGTCGGTGCCCGCCTGCTTCGCCGCGTCCTGCATCTGCACGATCGCCCAGGAGCCGAGCCACATCGTGGCGATCTCGCCCTTCGCCAACTTGGGCTTGGATGCCTCCCAGTTGGTGGTCGTCGGGTCCTTCTCGATCAGGTCCGACTTCACGATGTCGTGGAGCAGCGTGTCACCGACCCGGAGGTCGGCGCCCGCCGCCCACGGGTTTCCCTCGGCGAGCCGGGTGGTGGCCCGGGTGTCGCAGCCGACCGAGCCGTTGACGTTCGTCCACTGGGTCAGCGGCCACATGTCCTTGAAGTTGGTGTAGTACGGGACCGCGTCGGTCCTGGCCTTGATCGCCTTCAGGTCGTCGAGGAACTCGGCCGGGGTCGTGGGCCAGTCGGTGACGCCGGCCGCGCTCCAGACCTTCTTGTTGTAGACGAAGCCCGGGACCACGCCGATCGGGCTCTGCCCGTAGACCTTGCCCTGGACGGTGGAGTAGTCGGTGAAGCGGTACTTCTTGCCGCGCTCGGACCGAGTGCCGAGGGAGGCGAAGAACTTCGGGTAGTCCTTCTTCTCGATCACTGCGGGGATCATCAGGACGTCGCCGTAGTTCTCCGTGTTCATCCGGATCTTGACCTCGCCCTCGTAGTCGGTGAGGCCGTCGAACTCGACCTTCACCTTGGGGTAGGTCTTGTTGAACTCGGCGGCGTACTTCTTCATCGTCCCGTCCTGCACGAGGTCGGTCCGGTGGGTGAGGACGGTGATGGTCCCTTCGACCTTGGCGGGATCGTCGGGCGCCTCGGCATCCGCGCCCTTGGAGGTGCCTCCGGTGCCGGTACAGCCGGAGGCCAGCAGGGCTGCGCCCACGGCGAGGGCGAGGACGGTACGGCGGTTCATGTGCATCAGCTCCGTTCGCGGAGAGGAACTCGGGACGGAAGAGCACGTGCGGTATGGCTGGTTCGGCACTCTGACAGCGCTTTCTCAACCGGTAAAGTCCCATTCCCGCCAACGCTGCGAAAACCTGTACACGACTCTTTACTGGACCGGTTAAGGGAGTGCGCATGCTGGAGGCCACACCGCTCGGCGACGGATGGATCCTGCGGCACGAGCCGGACCCGCTCCCGGCCTCCGTGCCGGGCTGCGTGCACACCGACCTGATGGCGGCCGGGGTGATCCCGGACCCGTTCCTGGGTCTGGGCGAGTCGGAGGTGGCGTGGGTGGGGCGCCGGGACTGGACGTACGAGCGCGAGCTCACGAGCGCGTCCGCGCAGGAGCAGACCGACCTGGTCTTCGACGGGCTCGACACCGTCGCCGAGATCTCCCTGGACGGGCGGCTGCTCGGCAAGGTGCGGAACATGCACCGCTCGTACCGGTTCGACGTGACGGGCCTGTCCGGGCGGCTGTCCGTGCGGTTCGTCTCCGCCTACGCCGAGGCCGAGGCCGTGCGGGGGCGGCTGGGCGAGCGGCCCGCCGCCTACGCCGAGCCCTACCAGTATCTGCGCAAGATGGCCTGCTCCTTCGGCTGGGACTGGGGACCGACCCTGGTGACGGCCGGGATCTGGCGGCCGGTGCGCCTGGAGCACTGGTCGACGGCCCGGATCGCCCGGGTGCGTCCGCTGGTCACCGTCGACGAGGGCGTGGGCGTCGTCGAGTTGGCCGTCGACGTGGAGCGGACCCGGGTGGAGGCGCCGCTCGCCCTGGAGGCGACGGTCGGCGGCGTGCGGGCGCGCGCGGAGATCGACGGGGCGGGCGGGGCCGTACGGCTGCGGGTGCCGGACGTCCGGCTGTGGTGGCCGCGCGGCTACGGCGAACAGCCGCTCTACGACGTCGAGGTGAGGCTGCTGCACGGCGACGACGCGCTGGACGTGTGGCGGCGGCGGGTCGGCTTCAGGACCGTCGGGCTGGACCGGCGGCCCGACGCGCACGGCACGGGATTCACGCTCGTCGTCAACGGCGAGCGGATCTTCGCACGGGGCGTCAACTGGATCCCCGACGACGTCTTCCCGTCCCGGATCACCCGCGAGCGGTACCGGGAGCGGCTGGAGCAGGCGGCCGGGGCGGGTGTGGACCTCGTACGGGTCTGGGGTGGCGGGATCTACGAGAGCGAGGACTTCTACGACGCCTGCGACGAACTCGGGCTGCTGGTCTGGCAGGACTTCCCGTTCGCGTGCGCGGCCTACCCGGAGGAACAGCCGCTGCGCGGTGAGGTGGAGGCCGAGGCCCGGGAGAACGTCGTACGACTGATGCCGCATCCGTCGCTGGTGCTGTGGAACGGCAACAACGAGAACCTGTGGGGCTTTTGGGACTGGGGCTGGGAGCCGCGGCTGGCCGGGGACTCCTGGGGCGAGGGGTACTACCTGGGCGTACTGCCGCGGGTGGTGGCCGAGCTGGATCCGACACGGCCGTACACGGCGGGGAGTCCCTGGTCCGGGTCATGGGACCGGCATCCGAACGATCCGGCGCACGGCACCCACCACTCCTGGGAGGTGTGGAACCGGGAGGACTACGCCGACTACCGGCGATGCGTCCCCCGGTTCGTCGCCGAGTTCGGCTGGCAGGCGCCGCCCGCGTACGCCACGCTGCGGCGGGCGCTGCCCGGGGAGGAACTCGCGCCGGACTCCCCCGGCATGCTGCACCACCAGAAGGCCGACGACGGCAACGGGAAGCTGGAGCGGGGGCTGGCCCGCCACTTCGCCGTGCCGAAGGGGGACTTCGACCGCTGGCACTACCTGATGCAGGTCAACCAGGCACGGGCGGTCGCGGCCGGGATCGAGCACTGGCGTGCGCACTGGCCGGTGTGCGCCGGCACGGTCGTCTGGCAGCTCAACGACTGCTGGCCGGTGACGTCCTGGGCGGCGATCGACGGGGACGGACGGGAGAAACCGCTGTACCACGAGCTGCGGCGGCTGTACGCGGACCGGTTGCTGACGCTCCAGCCGCGGGACGGCGGGCTGGTGCTGGCCGCCGTCAACCAGGCGGCCGCGGACTGGACACCGGCCCTGACCCTGCGGCGGATGTCCGTCGACGGCGAGGTGCTGGGGCAGCTGGCGATGGAGGTGACGGCCGGGGCGCGGACGGTGGCGCGTGTCGACGTACCACGGGAGCTGACGCCGTCCGAGCCTGAGGAGTTCCTGGTGGCGGACGCGGACGCCGACGGGATGCGTGCGGTGCACTTCCCGGTGCCGGACCGTGACGTGCCCTACCCCAGGCCGGAGTTCGATGTCGCGCTCGCCCCCGACGGCGTAACCGTCACCGCTCGCACCCTGGTCCGGGACCTGCTGCTCCAGGCCGACCGGCTGGATCCGCGGGCGCGGGCCGACCGAGGGCTGATCACGCTGCTGCCGGGGGAAGAGGTGACCATCGGGGTGCGCGGCTGGAAGACTCCGGACCCGGAGCGTGCTCGTTCGGCCCTGTACTGCGTGGAGCCCACCCGATGACGGCAACGCCGGCCCCCCGCGTCACCATCAAGGACGTCGCCGCGCGCGCGGGTGTGTCCAAGGGTGCCGTGTCGCTCGCGTTCAACCACAAGCCCGGGCTGTCGGAGGCGACCCGGGACCGGATCTTCCGGGCGGCACGGGAGCTGGGCTGGGCGCCGAACCTCACGGCGCGGACGCTGGCCGGTTCGCGCGTGGACGTGGTGGGACTCGCGGTGTGCCGGCCGGCGCGGATGCTCGGGCTCGAACCCTGGTACATGGAGTTCGTCTCGGGCGTGGAGAGCGTCCTGGCCGAGCACTCCTGCTCCCTGCTGCTGAGACTCGTACGGAATCTGGACGAGGAGGTGGGGGTCCAGGAGTCGTGGTGGCGGGGGCGGCAGATCGGCGGGTCGATCCTCGTCGACTTCCGGGCCGGCGATCCCCGGGTGGACCTGGTGGAGCGGCTCGGGCTGCCGGTGGTCGCGGTGGGGCATCCCTCGCTGACCGGGGGGCTCACCTCGGTGTGGACCGACGACGCGACGGCCGTGACGGAGGCGGTGCGGTATCTGGCGGCGCTGGGGCACCGGCGGATCGCCCGGGTGGGCGGGGCGGCGGCCCTCGGGCACACGGCCATCCGGACGGCGGCGTTCGACGAGGCGGCGGGGGCGCTGGCGCTGGCCGGGGCGTGGCAGGTGGCGACGGACTTCTCCGGGGACGCGGGGGCGCGGGCGACGCGTTCCTTGCTGACGGCGGCGCCGCCGGACCGGCCGACGGCGATCGTGTACGACAACGACGTCATGGCGGTGGCGGGCCTGTCGGTGGCGGCGGAGATGGGGTTGCGGGTGCCGGAGGACGTGTCGCTGCTGGCGTGGGACGACTCGCAGCTGTGCCGGCTGACGCATCCGACCCTGTCCGCGATGAGTCATGACGTGCACGGGTTCGGGGCGGAGGTGGCCCGGACGTTGTTCTCGGTGATCACCGGGGGTGAGGGCGGGTCGCATCCGGTGCCTACTCCGGTGCTCACGCCTCGCGGGTCCACTGCGCCGCCCCGGTGAGCGCCGTGTGGGTCTGCGGCTCTCGTGGTGGGTTGCTCGCGCAGTTCCCCGCGCCCCTGAAAAATCGGGGCGCTGCCCCACCGGAGATTTGGTGTGACCTTCACCGCTCGCCATGTCAGGACTGGGCAGCTACGTTACTCATAAGTAGCATGGGATGAGCAAGCGCTCAGCGTCCTGGACCCTGGAGGAGAGCCATCGTGCCTCGTACCGTCAGGGACGTCGTCTTCGTAGACGGCGTCCGCACCCCGTTCGGCAAGGCGGGCCCGAAGGGCATCTACCACGAGACCCGTGCCGACGACCTCGTCGTGAAGGCGATCCGGGAGCTGCTGCGCCGCAACCCCGGCCTCGACCCGAAGAAGATCGACGAGGTCGCCATCGCCGCGACCACGCAGATCGGCGACCAGGGCCTCACCATCGGCCGTACCGCGGGAATCCTCGCCGGCCTGCCGCAGTCCGTGCCGGGTTACTCCATCGACCGCATGTGCGCGGGCGCCCTGACGGCCGTGACCACGGTCGCCGGTTCCGTCGCCTTCGGTGCCTACGACGTCGCCATCGCCGGCGGTGTCGAGCACATGGGCCGTCACCCGATGGGCGAGGGCGTGGACCCGAACCCGCGGTTCGTCAGCGAGAAGCTGGTCGACGAGTCGGCCCTGTTCATGGGCATGACCGCGGAGAACCTGCACGACCGCTACCCGCAGATCACCAAGCTGCGCGCCGACGAGTACGCCGTGCGCTCCCAGGAGAAGGCCGCCAAGGCCTACGCCAACGGCAAGATCCAGGCCGACCTGGTGCCGGTCTCGGTCCGCCGCACCTCCCCCGAGGCCGGTGAGACGGGCTGGGGCCTGGTCACCGCCGACGAGCCGATGCGCCCGGGCACGACCCTGGAGAACCTCTCCGGTCTGAAGACGCCGTTCCGCGTCCACGGCCGGGTCACCGCCGGTAACGCGGCCGGTCTGAACGACGGCGCCACCGCCTCGCTCATCGCCTCCGAGGAGTTCGCGCGGGAGAACGACCTCCCCGTGAAGATGCGCCTGGTCTCCTACTCATTCGCGGGCGTCGAGCCGGAGGTCATGGGCTACGGCCCGATCCCGGCGACGGAGAAGGCGCTGGCCCAGGCGGGCCTGTCGATCTCCGACATCGGCCTGTTCGAGATCAACGAGGCCTTCGCCGTCCAGGTCCTGGCCTTCCTCGACCACTACGGCATCGCCGACGACGACGAGCGCGTCAACCAGTACGGCGGCGCCATCGCCTTCGGCCACCCGCTGGCCTCCTCCGGCGTCCGTCTGATGACGCAGCTGGCCCGCCAGTTCGAGGAGCAGCCGCACGTCCGCTACGGCCTGACGACCATGTGCGTCGGCTTCGGCATGGGCGCGACGGTCATCTGGGAGAACCCGCACTTCGAGGGGGACAAGTGAGCACCACCGCCGAGCTTCTGAAGCAGGCTTCCGAGCTGTTCCCGGACGAGGTCGTCACGAGTGCGCACGTACGCCACTTCGACCTCCCCGCGGGTGCCGGGCGCTTCGCCCTGATCACCCTGGACAACGGCCTGGACCACACCAAGCCGACCACCTTCGGCCCGGCCTCGCTGGCGAACCTCAACGCCGCGATCGACCAGGTCGAGAAGGAGGCCGCGGACGGCGAGATCGTCGGCGTCGGCATCACCGGCAAGCCGTTCATCTTCGCGGTCGGCGCCGACCTCAAGGGCGTGGAGATCCTCAAGGAGTACGAGCACGCGCTCGCCATCGGCAAGGGCGGCCACGAGGTCTTCAAGCGGCTGTCCAAGCTGGCCGTGCCGACCTTCGCGTACTACAACGGCGCCGCGATGGGCGGCGGTGTCGAGGTCGGTCTGCACTGCACCTACCGGACCGTCTCCGCGGCCCTCCCGGCGTTCTCGCTCCCCGAGGTCTTCCTCGGCCTGGTCCCGGGCTGGGGCGGCTGCACGCTGCTGCCGAACCTGATCGGCGCCGACAAGGCCGTCTCGGTGATCATCGAGAACAGCCTCAACCAGAACAAGCAGCTCAAGGGCAAGCAGGTCTACGAGCTCGGGATCGCCGACGCGCTCTTCGAGGGCGCGGACTTCCTGGAGCAGTCGCTGATCTGGACCGCCTCCGTCCTCAAGGGCGAGATCGAGGTCGAGCGCCCGGTGATCGACCGCGGCGAGGGCTGGGACCAGGCCGTCGCCAAGGGCCGTTTCATCGCGGACTCCAAGGTGCACGGCGCGGCCCCGGCCGCCTACCGCGCCCTGGACATCATCGCCGCCGCCAAGAACGGCGACCTCCAGCAGGGCTACGACGCCGAGGACAAGGCGCTCGCCGACCTGATCATGGGCGGTGAACTGCGCGCCGGCATCTACGCCTTCAACCTGGTGCAGAAGCGCGGCAAGCGCCCGGCCGGTGCCCCGGACAAGAACCTGGCCCGCCCGGTCACCAAGGTCGGTGTCGTCGGCGCCGGTCTGATGGCCAGCCAGCTCGCGCTGCTGTTCCTGCGCCGCCTGGAGGTGCCGGTCGTGCTGACCGACATCGACCAGGAGCGCGTCGACAAGGGTGTGGGCTACGTCCACGCCGAGATCGACAAGCTGCTCGGCAAGGGCCGCATCAACCAGGACAAGGCCAACCGCCTCAAGGCGCTGGTGACCGGTGTCCTGGACAAGGCCGAGGGCTTCGCGGACGCGGACTTCATCATCGAGGCCGTGTTCGAGGAGATGGGCGTCAAGCAGAAGGTGTTCGCGGAGGTCGAGGCGGTCGCCCCGGCGCACGCGATCCTGGCCACCAACACCTCCTCGCTGTCGGTGTCGGAGATGGCCTCGAAGCTGAAGCACCCCGAGCGGGTCGTCGGCTTCCACTTCTTCAACCCGGTCGCCGTGCTGCCGCTGCTGGAGATCGTCCGCGGCGAGCAGACCGACGAGGCCTCCCTGGCCACGGCGTTCGGTGTCGCCAAGAAGCTGAAGAAGACCGCGGTGCTCGTCAAGGACGCCCCGGCGTTCGTCGTGAACCGCATCCTGACCCGCTTCATGGGCGAGATCCAGAACATCATCGACGAGGGCACCCCCGTCGAGGTCGCCGAGAAGGGCGTCGAGCCGCTGGGCCTGCCGATGTCGCCGCTGGTCCTGCTGGAGCTGGTCGGCCCGGCGATCGGCCTGCACGTCTCCGAGACGCTCAACAAGGCGTTCCCGGACCGCTTCACGGTCTCCCCGAACCTCAAGGCGGTCGTCGAGGCGGGCAAGCGCGGCTTCTACGTCTACGACAGCGGCAAGCCCGAGCTGGACCCGGAGGTCGCCGCGCTGCTGAAGCAGGGCGACAGCGTCCTGACGGAGGAGCAGGTGCGCACGCGCGTGCTCGACGCGGTGGCGCAGGAGATCGGGCTCATGCTCGACGAGGGCGTCGTCGCCGAGGCGCAGGACATCGACCTGTGCCTGATCACGGGCGCCGGCTGGCCGTTCCACCTGGGCGGCATCACGCCGTACCTGGACCGCGAGGGCGTCTCCGAGCGGGTCAACGGCAAGAGGTTCCTGGCGCAGGGCGTGGCGAGCGTCCCCGCGTAACGCGTAACCCCTGAGGGGGGTGGGGCGTACGGTAACGATCCGGACGCCCCGCCCCCCTTCTGCATACCGCCACAGATAGGATCCTCACACAATCTGACCATTGTTTACCGTGCCCTGACGGTCTCCACCGGAGCCCACCGGGTGTCCTCGAAGGAGTCTTTCGTGGCGTCCTCCCGCCGCCGCCCACCCGGACGCCGGGTCTGGCCCAAGATCAGGCTCCTGCTCCTGGTGGCGGTGGTCGCCGCCGGCGGCACGGCGCTGTATCCCGTGTGGAAGGCGGCGAATCCGGACCCGCCCGAGCTCAAGGTCCGCTACCGCACGGACACCCCGGCGACCGCGACGGCCGCCAAGCCATCGCTGGAGGTCTTCAACGACACGGAGAAGCCACTGCCGTTGAGCGATGTGACGCTCCGGTACTGGTTCACCGCCGACGGCGCCGCCTCGTACGCCTTCAACTGTGTCAACGCCGCCTTCGGCTGCTCGAACGTCGCCGGCCGGATCATCGCGATGGACAAGGCCACCGACAGCGCCGACCACTACCTGGAGGTCAGGTTCACGGCCGGCGCGGGCAGCCTCGAGCCCGGTGCCAACAGCAAGGGCATCGACCTCCAGCTCTTCCGCACCGACCACAAGCAGTTGAAGCAGTCCGACGACCGCTCCTTCGACGCCGAGATGACGTCGTACAAGGAGGCGGAGAAGGTCACCGCCTACAAGCGGGGCGTCCTCGCCTGGGGCGAGGAGCCGGACGGCACCGAGGCCAGTGCCGAGAAGAAGGCCTCGGCGCAGTCCGCCGCACCCGACCCGCTGCCGGCTCCCCCGGCCGGGGTGCTGTTCGACGACTTCACGTACCAGGGCGCCAAGGACCCGGCCCTGTTCAAGCACGGCTGGCTGGTCCGCACCAGCAAGGGCGGCCCCGGCATCGAGAGCACCTGGTCGGCGGACGGCGTCACCTTCCCCACCGCCGAGGGCGCCCACGAGGACGGCCAGGTGCTCAACCTGCGCGCCAGCACGGACGGCACCAAGGCCGGGACGAAGCAGGCGAGCCTCGGCACGGCCGCGAGCAAGTTCCGCGACGGCACCTACGCGGCCCGGATCCACTTCAGCGACGGGCCGGCCACCGGAGACTCCGGCGACCACGTCAACCAGACCTTCTACGCCATCGGCGGCACCGGCTCGAAGTACAGCGAGCTGGACAACGAGTACATGCCGAACGGCGGCTGGGGCCGTCCCGGTCCCAAGCTCGACACCGTGACCTGGTACGACCACAAGACGAACGACCGGGTCTACGAGACCACGAACAAGAGCCTCGCCGCCTGGCACACCGTGCTGATCAGGGTGAAGGACGGCGTGGTCGCCTACTGGCTCGACGGCAAGAAGGTCTTCCTCAGCAACGGGAAGTACGCCCCGCGCGCGGACATGTCCGTGAACTTCAACCACTGGTTCATCGATCTGCCCTTCAGGGGCAACCGCGCCTGGGACATGAAGGTGGACTGGCTCTACTACAACGCGAACGAGACCCTGTCGGCGAAGCAAGTGCAGTCCGCTGTCGACGGCTTCACCGACGAGGGCATGAACTACTTCGACACGGTTCGGGAGTCCCGGTGAGCAAAAGGCGGTCCGGCGCCCACAGGCACGCTGCAGAGGCGACGGAGGACAAGCCGGTGGTGAGCAGGCGCTCCGCTCTGCTGATGGGCGGTACAGGAGGCGTCGCCATGGCCGGCGGCGGCGCGTGGCTGGGCAAGGTGGTGGCGCAGCCCGCCGCCGCCCCGGCCGCCGAGGGAGCCATCGGAGGCCTCGCCACGCCTCCCCTCTACGCCCCCTCCGGCCGTCGCCCCAAGTACCGCCGGGCCGGCTGGTCCCAGCAGTTCCAGGCGTCCCACGGCTGGACGCCCGGGGGTGCGGGCACCGCGTCGGCCGAGGCGAACGACAAGTCCGTCTTCGTGCGCGGCACCCAGTCGGTCCGGGTGACCACGAACGGCAGCGGCAAGCAGTCCTACGTCCGCAGGACCGGCATGCCCGCGGTCAGCCTGACCGGCAAGATGATCCGGCTGGTCTTCCGCGTCGACGACGTGACGAACCTGGCCAAGCTCGTCTTCTACCTGGGCAGCGGCTCCCTCGCGAACCACTTCGCCTGGACCTTGCACACCCACTCCAAGACGTCGGCCAACTACGTCCAGTCCGGGGAATGGGTGACGGTCCATCTCCAGTGGGCGGACGTCAACGCGGCGGCCGGCACGTACTCCATCGGCGCCGACGGCAAGCCGTCCACGAAGACCGGCTTCACCGACATGTCGTTCGCCGTGTACGACAACGCGGGCGGCCCGGTGACGTACCGGCTCCAGGCCGTCGAGCTGATACCGGACACCGTCTCGGTCTTCCCCAAGGGCGTCGTCTCCATCACCTTCGACGACTCGCACAAGTCGATCCACGACCTGGCCCGCCCGGTCATGGACCGCTACGGCTTCCCCGGCACGGTCTACAACATCGCCGACGCCATCGGTACCGGCAGCTTCCTGACACTCAACCAGATGCGCTCGATGCAGGACTTCTCCGGCTGGGAGATGGCGGGCCACTCGTACGCCAACGCCGTCCACACGGCGAGCTATCCCAAGCTCACCGCCGAGGAGGCCGACGCCGACTTCCGGAAGCTGCGCGAGTGGCTGGTGTCCAACGGCTTCACCAGCGAGCACTTCGCCTATCCGCACGGCGCGTTCCAGAAGACGACCGACGGTGTCCCGGTCGACCAGATCGCGAGCCGGCACTTCACCACGGCCCGGTCGATCATCTCCGAGACGATCGAGTCGTTCGCGCCGGCGATGCCGTACCGGCTCAAGGCACTGACCGGCATCAACGACGGCACCGGCATCGGCGGTACGGCACTGTCGAAGCTGACCGGCGCGGGCGGCCGGCTCGACCGGTGCGTGAACAGCGGTGACTGGCTGATCCTCTGCCTGCACAAGGTCACCGAGGGCGCCCCCGCGACGAGCACCGAGATCGGCAAGGCGGGCCTGGAGACGCTGATGAAGGCGATCGACGACCGGGACATCCCGGTGCTGACGGTCGAGGAGGCGATGGCCTCGTACACCTGAGGCCCGGACGCACCGGACCGGCCACATGAGAGAGGGGCGGCCCCCCGGCCGCCCCTCTCCTGCCCGTCCGACAGGGGCGGCCTACCAGCCGCCCTGGCCGTTGCCCTGCTGCCAGGAAGGGTCCTGGTACGGGTACGCGCCCTGCTGGGGCTCGTGGCCCTGGCCCGGGTACTGCTGCTGGTACTGGTCCGGGTAGCCGTCGTACCCGCCCTGCCACTGCTGATGGCCGGCCGGTTCCGGTGTCCCCCAGCTCACGCGCTGCTGCGGGGCCGCCGCGTGCTGCTCCTCGTCGTAGCCGGGGATCGGCTGCGGCTGGGCCGGGATGCCGCCGGACGGGCGGGGCCGGGAGCGCAGGGCCACGCCCTCCAGACGCATCAGCTGGAGCGTCTCGGTGACCTTCTTGTCGGAGTACGGGTCCTCTTCCTCGAAGATCTCCGTCACATCGGACTCGTGGTCACCGGCCACGGACACCTCGACACCGCCCTGGCGGGTGCCCCAGCTGCCCTTGTGCAGGGTGAACAGGGCGTAGAAGCGCAGCGGGGTGAGCAGGGTCAGCTGGATCACGCCGTAGATCGGCGCGAGCAGGAACATGCCGAACCGCTTGACGAAGCCCATGCCGCGGCGCGGGAAGTCGAGGTAGCGCACATTGCGCAGGTAGCCCATCAGGACCATGAAGACCAGGTAGTCACCGATGTGGTTGACGAACTGCTCGGGCTTGATGATGGGCAGAATGACCATCGAGTAGAACATCGCCGAGCCGAAGACCAGCCACAGCGCGAGTTCCATACAGGTCAGCCAGAAGGCGGGCCGGTACTTCTTCTGGTGCCGGAAGGCCCAGAGCGACTCGCGGAAGAAGGACTTGTTCCAGCGGACCTGCTGGCGCAGGAAGTGCGGCAGCTTCTCGGGGACGGCCGTGTAGCCGACTGCCGTCTCCTGGAAGACGACCTGGCCCTCCATCAGGCAGTAGTTGGTCATGCGGCGGTCGTCGCCGAAGACGGCCGGCTTGCCCAGGAACTGCTGGTTGAGGAAGTCCGGCAGGTACTTGCGCACCAGCGTGCCGCGGTACGCCGACAGCGCGCCGCAGCAGCACAGCACCGACTTCAGCCGCGAGTAGGCGGCCCGCTCGAAGAGGAACGAGTTGCCGTAGCGCAGGTCCTGCAGGCGGGTGAAGATGTTGCTGTCGTGGTTGAGCGCCAGCACCATGCCGGTGGAGGCCATGATCTTCTCGTCGGCCAGCGGCAGCAGCAGTTCGCGCACGGTGTCCCGGGACAGCACGGTGTCCGAGTCGACGCAGAGGAAGATGTCGGAGTACGGCGCGGCCTCGAAGCCCAGCGCCAGCGCCTCGCGCTTGCCCTTGTTCTCGGGCTGCACGCTGACGGTGTACTTGACGCCCTTGGCCTCGAACTCGCGGCGCATCTTCTTCGCCGCCCTGATGCCGGAGTCATCGGCACTGGCGTCGTCGATGATGTGGATCTCGTTCGGCAGGCGGCTCTGCGCGAGGAGGCTGCGCATGCCCTGCTCGAACATCACCGGGTCCTCGTTGTAGATCGGGATGACCGCGGTGACCCAGGCGTTCTCCAGGTACTCCAGCTCCTCCCGCCCGGCCTTGGCCGGACGGTAGAAGAGGGCGCCGAACATCTTCAGGGCCAGCAGTCCCATGGCACCCATCGAGTACAGGTGCAGGGACCCCGCGTCGAGCCGGGTGGCGATGAGCGCGGCAAGGCCCAGGAAGACGAAGTACGAGACCTTCAGGTGCCGCCGTTTGCGGTGTGCGCGGCGGCCGCCGGAGTCGACGGCCCCGGGTATGTACGTGTCTTCGGTTGTCACAGCTTGACCACCCGCGGGTGGTCGGCGGACTTGCCCCGGGTGTCGAAGAGCGCCCTGGCCCGGTCGGCGAGCACGTCCAGGTCGATCTCGCGGTGCGGCTGGAGCAGGATCGTGAGGTCGGCGGCCTCGGCGGCGGCGAGATAGTCCTCGGCGCGCTCGACGGGGGCGCCCCCGACGTGCCAGTCCTCGACCCGCGGGTCGAAGTAGACGAGTTCGGCACCGCGCGCGAGGAGGTTCTCCGCGACGGCCAGGGCCGGGCTCTCGCGCTGGTCGGAGATGTCCGGCTTGTAGGTCACGCCGAGCAGCAGGACGCGCGAGCCGCGCACGGCCTTGCGCTGGTCGTTGAGCAGGTCGGCGGCCCGGTTGACGACATGCACGGGCATCCGCTGGTTGATCTCCTGCGCCAGCTCCACGAACCGGAACGGGATGCCCAGCGAACGGACCTTGTACGACAGGTAGTTGGGGTCGATCGGGATGCAGTGCCCGCCGACGCCGGGGCCGGGGTAGAAGGGCGCGAACCCGAACGGCTTCGTGGACGCGCACCGGATCGCGTCCCACAGGTCGACACCGATCTCACGGCAGAACATCGACATCTCGTTGACGAGTGCGATGTTGACGTGCCGGTAGGTGTTCTCCAGCAGCTTGGCCATCTCGGCCTCGCGGGTGCCCTTGGCCTCGACGACCCGGTTCACGAAACGCTCGTAGAGGGCGCGGGCGGCCTTGGTGCAGTCGGCCGTGACGCCGCCCACGACCTTGGGCGTGTTCTCCAGCCCGAAGGAGGCGTTGCCCGGGTCGATGCGCTCCGGGGAGAAGGCGAGGTGGAAGTCGGCCCCGACGCGCAGCCCGCCGGCCTCCAGTCGGGGCCTGACGACCTCGTCGGTGGTCCCCGGGTACGTCGTCGACTCCAGCACCACGAGCGTGCCGGCCCGCAGATGGGCGGCGATGTCGTCAACGGCCGCGTGCACCGCGCCGAGGTCCGGAGCACCGTGGTCGGTGAGCGGCGTCGGCACGCACACCACGACCGCGGCGGCGTCGGCGATGACACCGGCGCGGTCGGTGGCCTCGAAGCCCCGCTCCAGCATGGCGCGCACATCGGAGTCGGTGATGTCGTCCACGTGCGAACGGCCGGCGTTCAGCCCGTCGACCACCCGTCGGCTGCGGTCGAGACCGGCCACCTTGAGGCCGGCGGCAGCCGCGGACCTGGCCAACGGCAGCCCCACGTAACCGAGTCCGACGACGACAAGATCCACCGCGGAGGATCTGCTCACGACATCATTCCCCAACCCCGTTGCCGCGGCCCCGGCCAGACGCAGCGGCAACCGGCCCCCCAGCAAATCGAACAGTGCGAGGAGGCTAACAAAATCTTCACTTTATGACCATGTTCACCCGAGGTGCGTCTCGTCACGCACACATCCCTACAACCGTTGTCACACTTCGGGTGTCTGGAGCGACGGGAGCCTCAGAAGGAACGGGGTGTCAGATCTCCCGCCAGGCCTCCAGCGCGAGCCCCGGCTCGTCCTTGCGGCGGGTGAGGAACAGCTTCCCGGTCGACGGCGAGAGGGAGGCCGCGACGACCTCGTCGTGCTCGTCGAGCGCCAGCGACACGGCGGCGTCGGCGGGCAACTGGGGCCCGGACTCGGTCCACCAGGCCCCGGCGGACTCCTGTTCGGTCGGATAGGCGGCGAACGCGACCCGGCCACTGGAGGACCGCTGGGCGAGCACGGTGCAGTCGTGCCCCTCGATCTCACAGCGCACGGCGGACACGGGACCCGGCCCCGCGGAGGCGATGAGCGTCACCGGCTTCTCCCCCGGGCGCCAGGCGCACAGGTCGCCGGAGGCGTCCGTGAAGAAGAGGGTGGTGTGCTCGGCGGACGTGGCGATCGCCCGCAGGGTCCCCGGACGCGCGGGCGCGTCGGCCCCCTCTCCCCGCACCGGGGTCCGGCCCGCCTCCTCCTGCCGCCAGTGCAGAATCCCGCCGCCCGCGCTCGCATACACCTCGACCAGCCCCGACTCCCCCGTGACGGCGGCCAACTCCCCCTCCACGTCGTGCCCCCCGAGGTCCTGCCAGGGCCCCCAGCCGCCCTTCTCCTTCTGGTTGCGCAGGCTCACTCCGCCGCCCTCGTTACGGACGAAGACATAGCCACGCCCCTGCGCGTCGACGGCGACGGCGGGCTCGCCCGTCCGGTCGCCCTTCTTGTCGGGATGCCCGATCGGAACCCAGTCCAGGGGCGCGAGCCGGGGCCGGAAGTGTGTGGAGTGCACGAGGCCCGACTCGCCCGGCACGGTGGGCCGCCAGGCGGCCAGATGGGCGTAGCCGTCGGCACCCTGGCCGACCGCGACGCCCGGGTGCAGCTTCTGGGTGCCGCCGACGGTTCGGGGGGCGTCCCAGGAGCCGGCGGGGCCGCGTTCCGCACGGCACAGGACGGCGTCGCCGGAGGGCAGGTAGACGGTGAGGCGGCCGTCGCGGCCGCGGATGAGCCAGTCGCCGTTCACCGGTTCACCTTACGCGGACGGGGCGCGTTGACGACTCGCCCGCCCCCTGCCCGGCCGGGATCCGCCGTGCGACCCTGACCACATGAACAGCAACGCTCCCCTGCTTGTCGTCGTCGACGCCGCGAATGTCGTCGGGTCGGTGCCGGACGGTTGGTGGCGGGACCGCAAGGGCGCGGCGGAGCGGTTGCGGGACCGGTTGGCGTCGGACGGCGTGCCAGGTTTGGCCGCCGCCGGGGCGGTGGAGATCGTGCTCGTCGTGGAGGGGGCGGCGCGCAGGGTGGAGTCCGTGGCGGGGGTGCGGGTGGAGTCGGCGCCGGGCAGTGGGGACGACCACATCGTGGAGGTGGTCGCGTCGGCCGGTGACCGTTCCGTACTGGTGATCACGGCGGACCGGGAGCTGCGGAGGCGGGTCGGGGAACTGGGGGCGGAGGTGGCGGGGCCAAGGTCGGTACGGCCGTAGGGGCACTGGGGGGGCGCTGCGCGACCCGGTGCTGGGACGGACCCCCGGCGCGGCCCCGCCCCACCACCCGCGAGCAGGCGCAGGGAGCGCGCTAGAGCGCCTCCTCCGGCTTCGTTGCCTCTCCCTTCGCGAGGCGGCTGTGTGTGCGGCCGTAGAGGAAGTACACGACGAACCCGGCGACCATCCAGATGGCGAACCGCACCCACGTCTCCGCCGGCAGGTTGATCATCAGCCACAGTGAGGCGCACACCGACAGGATCGGGATGACCGGCACCCACGGTGTGCGGAACGCCCGGTGCAGGTCGGGGCGGGTCCTGCGGAGGACGAGCACACCGATGGCGACGACCACGAAGGCGAACAGCGTGCCGATGTTCACCAGCGCGGCGAGCTCCGTCAGCGGAGTGAAGCCGGCCAGGATCGCGATGATCACGCCGAGCAGGATGGTCGGCCGGTGCGGGGTCCTGAACCGCGGGTGGACGTGCGAGAAGAACCGCGGCAGCAGCCCGTCACGGCTCATCGCGAAGAACACCCGGGTCTGACCGAGCAAGAGGATCATGCAGACCGTCGTCAGACCGACCGCGGCGCCGAAGCTGATGAAGCCCGCGTACCAGGGATGCCCGGTGGCCTTGAAGGCGTCGGCGAGCGGCGCGTCCACCGACAGCCGGCTGTAGTGCTGCATGCCGGTGACCACGATCGACACGAGAACGTACAGCGTGGTGCAGATCAGCAGGGAGCCGAGAATGCCGCGCGGCATGTCGCGCTGCGGATTCCGGGTCTCCTCCGCCGCCGTGGCCACGACGTCGAAGCCGATGAAGGCGAAGAACACGACGGAGGCGGCGGTGAAGATGCCCATCACGCCGAAGTTGGAGGGCGCCCAGCCGAACATGAGCTGGATCAGGGGGGCGTCGAGACTCTTCCCGGCCTCCACCGCCTTCTCCTTCGGGATGAACGGGTCGTAGTTGGCACCCTTGATGAGGAACGCCCCCGCGATGATCACGACGAGGACGACCGTCACCTTGATGGCGACGACCAGCGACGTGATCCGCGCGGACAGCTTCATGCCGAGCACGAGGATGACGGTGAGGACGAGGACGAGCGCGGCGGCGAGGATGTCGAAGCCGAAGACGTCCGAGCCCTCTCTGCTGCCCAGGGCCGCGGGCATCTCCCAGCCCGCGTTGTCCATGAGCGACTGGATGTAGCCGGACCAGCCGACGGCCACCACCGCCGTACCGAGCGCGAACTCCAGGACCAGGTCCCAGCCGATGATCCAGGCGGGCAGCTCACCGAGGGAGGCGTACGAGAACGTGTAGGCGGACCCGGCGACCGGGACCGTCGACGCGAACTCGGCGTAACAGAGCGCGGCCAGGGCGCACGCGACGCCGGCCGCGACGAACGCCAGGGCCACCGCGGGCCCGGCATTGTTCTTCGCGACTGTTCCGGTGAGGACGAAGATGCCGGTGCCGATGATCACGCCGACGCCGAAGACGGTCAGATCCAGCGCGGACAAGGACTTCTTGAGCGCGTGCTCTGGCTCCTCGGTGTCGAGGATGGACTGCTCGACCTTCTTCGTCCGGAAGAGGGTGCTGCTCACGGGGTACCTCCCACGCTTGTCGTCCTCGACATGATCGAGAGGGGGCACCATCCGTATGCCCCGGCGGGGACGAGTTCACGCCAATGGGCCGGTTGCGCCACCCTTGGCAGTGGTGCAACCGGCCCATTCGGCGGCGTCAGTCGCGCGCGGGCTCCACGGAGTCGACGGCGTCGGCCGCGGAGCGCTCGTACCTGCCGTCAAGCCTGGCGACCAAGCCGGTCACCTGGCGGGCGATGTCCGGTGCCGTGAGGCCGATCTCGGCCATGACCTCGGCACGCGAGGCGTGGTCGAGGAAGCGCGGCGGGATGCCGAAGTCGCGCAGCGGCACGTCGACGCCCGCGTCCCGCAGCGCCTGCGCGATCGCCGAACCGACACCACCGACCCGGCTGTTGTCCTCGACGGTGACGACCACGCGGTGCCGCTCCGCGAGCGGGGCCATGGCCTCGTCGACGGGTTTGACCCAGCGCGGGTCGACGACGGTGGTGGAGATGCCCTGCTTGTCGAGCAGGCCGGCGATCTCCAGGCACATCGGCGCGAGGGCGCCGACGGAGACCAGCAGCACATCGGGCCGGTCGGTGCCGGGCTCGCGCAGCACGTCCATGCCACCGACCCGGCCCACGGCGGGAACTGCGGGACCCACGGCGCCCTTGGAGAAGCGGACCACGGTCGGCGCGTCGTCGACGGCCACGGCCTCCCGCAACTGGGCGCGGACCTGGTCGGCGTCACGCGGCGCGGCCAGCCGCAGCCCCGGCACCACTTGGAGGATCGACATGTCCCACATGCCGTTGTGGGACGCCCCGTCGGTGCCGGTGACACCCGCCCGGTCCAGGACGAAGGTCACCCCGCACTTGTGCAGGGCCACGTCCATCAGCACCTGGTCGAAGGCGCGGTTGAGGAAGGTGGCGTACACCGCGAACACCGGGTGCACACCGCCCGTCGCCAGGCCCGCGGCGGACACGGCGCCGTGCTGCTCGGCGATGCCGACGTCGTAGACCCGCTCCGGGAAGCGCTTGGCGAACTTGTCCAGGCCCACCGGCTGGAGCATGGCGGCGGTGATGGCGACGATGTCCTCGCGCTCCTCGCCGAGCTTGACCATCTCCTCGCCGAAGACGGACGTCCAGTCGGCGCCGGAGGAGGCGATCGGCAGGCCCGTGTCGGGGTGGATCTTGCCGACGGCGTGGAAGCGGTCGGCCTCGTCCTGGAGGGCGGGCTGGTAGCCGCGGCCCTTCTCGGTGAGGCAGTGCACGATGACCGGCCCGCCGAACCGCTTGGCCCGCGCGAGCGCGGACTCCAGGGCCTCCAGGTCGTGCCCGTCGATCGGGCCGACGTACTTCAGGCCGAGGTCCTCGAACATGCCCTGCGGGGCGATGAAGTCCTTCAGGCCCTTCTTGGCGCCGTGCAGGGTGTCGTAGAGCGGCCGTCCGACGACCGGGGTGCGCTCCAGGACCTCCTTGGTGCGGGCCAGGAAGCGCTCGTAGCCGTCGGTGGTGCGCAGGGTCGCCAGGTGGTTGGCGAGGCCGCCGATGGTCGGCGCGTAGGAGCGCTCGTTGTCGTTGACGACGATGACGAGGGGCCGGTCCTTGGCGTCGGCGATGTTGTTGAGCGCTTCCCAGGCCATGCCGCCGGTCAGCGCGCCGTCACCGATCACGGCGACGACGTGGCTGTCGCGCTCGAGGAGCTCGTTGGCCTTGGCGATGCCGTCGGCCCAGCCGAGGACGGTCGAGGCGTGCGAGTTCTCGATGATGTCGTGCTCGGACTCGGCCTGCGAGGGGTAGCCGGACAGGCCGCCCTTCATCTTCAGCTTCGAGAAGTCCTGACGGCCGGTGAGCAGCTTGTGCACGTAGGACTGGTGACCGGTGTCCCAGAGCACCTTGTCCTTGGGCGATTCGAAGACCCGGTGCAGGGCGATGGTGAGCTCCACCACGCCGAGGTTGGGGCCGAGGTGACCGCCGGTCTTGGAGACCGCTTCGACAAGGAAGGTCCGGATCTCCTCCGCCAGCTGGTTCAGCTCCTCCAGGCTGAGCCGGTCCAGATCGCGCGGTCCCCTGATACGGGTCAGCAGCGGCACCCGTGCCTCCTTGCAGTAGAGCTGTTGCCGGGCTTGTCGAGTCTAATGTTCCGCCTTGGCGGGCGGCGCCGAGGCCATGCGTCGTACGTCACGCGTTCGGCTGTACCCAAGTTGTGCCACACCTACGACATGACTGTGCCCGGCACCTTTCGGTGCCGGGCACAGTCGTGTTCTTCGGAGCTACGCGCGCCCCGCGGTCTTCTGCGTCTTGCGCGTCACCGCGTCGATCACCACCGTGGCCAACAGCACACCACCCGTGATCATGTACTGCACCGGAGAGGCGATGCCCTCCAGAGCGAGCCCGTACTGGATCGACACGATCACCAGCACACCGAGCAGCGCGTTCCACGTCCGTCCACGGCCGCCGAACAGCGACGTACCGCCGATCACCGCGGCCGCGATCGCGTTCATCAGCAGGTCACCTCCACCGGCGCCCTGGTTCGCCGCGGCGATCTTCGACGCGATGAACAGACCGCCGACCGCCGCGAACGTCCCGGAGATCGCGAACACCGAGATCCGGACCATCTCCACGTTGATACCGGCACGGCGCGACGCCTCGACGCTGCCGCCGAGTGCGAACACCTTCCGCCCGTACGCCGTGCGCCGCAGCACGAAGTCCGTGACCAGCAGCACCACGATGAAGATCACCACGGCCAGCGGCAGGCCCTTGTACTGGTTGAAGACGATGGCGACGGCGAACGCGACGATCGCCAGCAGCACCGTCCGCACGATGGTCTCGCTCAGCGGCCGCGACGGCACTCCGGCGGCCTCACGGCGCCGGTTGCCGAGGAAGGAGCTGAGGAAGAACCCGGCGGTCACCACGGCGGCCAGGCCGTACGCGGCCGCCACGTCCGAGAAGTAGTAGCTGGTCAGCTGGGCCACGACCCCGTCCGGGTCGAGGTTGATCGTGCCGTTGTCGCCCAGGATCTGGAGCATGAAGCCGTTCCAGAACAGCAGTCCGGCCAGGGTGACGGCGAACGCCGGGACGCCGATCTTCGCGAAGAAGAAGCCGTGCAGCGTGCCGGCGACCGTGCCGGTGACGATGGCCAGCACGAAGGCGAGCCACTCGTTCATGCCGTTGGTGACGTTCAGCACGGCGAAGCTCGCACCCGCGACACCGCTGACCGAGCCGACCGACAGGTCGATCTCGCCCAGCAGCAGCACGAACACGATGCCGACGGCGATCATGCCCGTGCCGACCATGGCGACGGACATGTCGGACAGGTTGCCCGCGGTGAGGAAGTTGGAGTTCAGGCTCTGGAAGATGATCCAGATGATGGCCAGGCCGATGACGACCGGGATGGACCCCAGGTCACCGGACTTCATCTTCCGCTTGAACTCGGTGACGTAGCCGGCGAGGCCCTGCTCGCGCACGAGCAGCCGGGGGTCGACGACCGTGACGGCGGCCTTGGCCGCCTCGGGGTTCTCCACGACGTGGTCTTCGGGGGCTCCCGTGGCCGCGGAGGTCTTGTCGATGCTCACTTGGAAACCTCCCCGTTCGTGCGCGCCGCACGGCGGGTCACGGCGTTGTCGGTGGCGCCGGTGATGGCGGAGATGATCTCTTCCTGCGAGGTCGACTTGACCTCGAAGACGCCGTTGTTGCGCCCGAGGCGCAGCACGGCGACCTTGTCCGCGACGGCCTTCACATCGGCCATGTTGTGGCTGATGAGGATCACGGCGTGGCCGCGCTCGCGCAGCCGCTCGACCAGGTCGAGGACCTGCGCGGTCTGCTCGACGCCGAGGGCGGCGGTGGGCTCGTCGAGGATGACCAGCTTGGGCTCGCCGAGCATGGACCGGGCGATGGCCACGGTCTGGCGCTGGCCGCCGGAGAGCGAGGCGATCGGGATGCGCACGCTGGGAATGCGGATCGACAGCGTGTCGAGCAGCTCGCGGGAGCGGCGCTCCATCTCCACCTCGTCCAGGACACCGCGCTTGCGGATCTCCCGGCCCAGGTAGAGGTTGCCGACGACGTCGATGTTGTCGCACAGCGCGAGGTCCTGGTAGACGGTCGCGATGCCCAGGTTCTGGGCGTCGTGCGGCTTGTTGATCTGGACGGACCTGCCGTCCCATTCGATGACGCCCTCATCGATGGGGTGCACGCCGGCGATCGTCTTGACCAGCGTGGACTTTCCGGCGCCGTTGTCGCCCACCAGGGCGACCACTTCACCGGCGTGGACCTCAAGCTCTACGTCGGTGAGCGCCTGTACGGCACCGAACCGCTTGGAGACCCCGCGCAACGCCAGCACGGGCGTAGCGGACACGTGAACCATCTCCTTCGCCGCCTGACCCGGCGGGAGGTTGTGCAGAAG
Source organism: Streptomyces afghaniensis (assembly GCF_044327915.1). Lineage (NCBI taxonomy): Bacteria > Bacillati > Actinomycetota > Actinomycetes > Kitasatosporales > Streptomycetaceae > Streptomyces > Streptomyces afghaniensis. The sequence continues at coordinate 381,294 of NZ_JBIRGJ010000001.1, read as the reverse complement.
TGTGGGAGGAGTGATCACTCCGACGCCCCGCAGAGCTTGCGGGGCTGGTGTGGCGGGGCGCCGGAGGAACTCGGGGCAGCCTGGTCCCGTACGGGTCACGTCAGTGACCGGAGACAGGGAGCGACGGGAGTCCGGAGGCGGACTCCCGTACCCCTCCCTCGGGGGGACCTGACGGCTGCTTACTTGAGGCCGATCTTGTCGCAGGCGGCCTTGTACTTGCCGCTGCAGATCTCGCTCACGGTGTAGATGCCGTCCTTGATGACGGTGTCGTTGATGTTGTCCTTGGTCAGCGAGACGACCGGGACCAGGACGGACGGGATGGCCTTGGTGGTCGGGCTGTCGACCTTGTCCTTGGCGATCGAGTCGAGCGACTTGCCCTGGGCGAGGGCGACGGCCATCTCGGCCGCGACGTCCGCCTCCTGCGGGTAGGGCTTGTAGACGCTCATGTACTGCTCACCGGTGACGATGCGCTGCACGCCGGAGAGTTCGGCGTCCTGGCCGGTGACCGGGATGTCGGCGATGCCGGCGGCCTTCAGGGCGGTGATGATGCCGCCCGCCATGCCGTCGTTGGCGGAGTAGACGCCGATGATCTTGTCCTTGCCGAGGGCGGAGATGGCGCCCTCCATGTTGGCGTTGGCGTTCTCCGGCTTCCACTCCTTGGTGTCGTACTCGCGGCCGATGTTCACCTTGCCGTCGAGGACGGAGTGCGCGCCCTTCTTGAACTGGGCGGCGTTGGGGTCGGTGGACGACCCGTTCATCATGACGATCTGGCCGTCCTTGGCCTTGGAGCCCAGGGCCTTCAGCAGGGCCTCGCCCTGGGTCTTGCCGACGGTCTCGTTGTCGAACGAGGTGTAGGCGTCGATCGGGCCCTCGGCCAGGCGGTCGTAGGCGACGACGGGGATGCCGGCGTCCTTGGCCTTCTTCACCGAGCCGGCGATGGCCTTGGAGTCCACCGCGTCCACGATCAGCACGTCGACCTTGTTGGTCACCATCGTGTCGACCTGCTGGTTCTGCGTGCTGGCGTCCTGCTTGGCGTTGGCGTAGACGACCTCGCCCTTGCCGTTGGTGAGTTCCTTCACCTTCTTCTGGATCAGCGGCCGGTCGAACTTCTCGTACCGAGCGGTCGCGTTCTCCGGAAGGAGCAGGCCGACCTTGATGGCGTCGCCCTTCTTGGCGGACCCGGTGGAGTCGGCGTTGTCGCCGGACTCCTTGGCGCTGCCACAGGCAGCAAGCGAAACGGCCATCGCACCGGCGGCAATCGCAACAGCGGCGCGACGCATACGCGTGTTCACTTCAGAAACCTCCCTGACGAGGCCGCGACATTGCGGCCGAGGTGGCTGGAAGTCAACTCGGCCACACGTGCGACGTCAAGAAGTAAATCCTTAACGAGATGGCAACGGTGCCATCCGTTCTCTAAGTGAAGGCAGGGGTCGCCACCTGCAGGGCCCCGACCGCGGTCCCGTCCAAAAGTGTTGAATCGCCCATCTCGCTGAGGGCCAGCGCGAGCGCTCCGAGCACCTCCGCACGGCCGCCGAGTGCCCCGGGGAGAACGGAAAGCTGGCGTGCCGCGCTGGGAATGGCGTAGCGGCCCACGGACTCCCGGATCGGCCCGAGCACCAGCTCACCGGCCTCGGCGAGATCACCGCCGAGGACCACCCGGCTCGGGTTCAGCAGGTTGCAGAGATTGGCGACTCCACTGCCGATGTGGCGGCCGACGTCGGCGATCACCCGACGGCAGCCCGGGTCTCCGTCCCGCGCGAGCCGTACGACGCCTTCCATCGTCAGGTCGGTGCCGTGGCTGGACTGGAGGAGCGGGAGCACGTAGCGCGCGGCCGCGAAGGTCTCCAGGCAGCCGCGGTTTCCGCAGCGGCATACGGGGCCGGACTCGTCGAGTGTAATATGTCCGATTTCTCCGGCGGTACCGCCCGGGCCTCGGTAGATCTTGCCGTTGATCACCAGGCCCGCGCCGACACCGCTGGCGACCTTGATGTACGCCAGGTCGCGCACGCCGCGGCCGCTGCCCCAGACCATCTCGCCGAGGGCGCCGAGGTTGGCGTCGTTGTCCACGTGCACGGGTACGCCGAGCCGCTCGCGCAGCTCCTCGGCGGGCTTGGTGCCGGTCCAGCCGGGGAGGATGGCGGTCGAGCCGAGGGTGCCGGACTCGACGTCGATTGGGCCGGGGACGCCGAGGCCGACGCCGGCGATCTTGGAGCGGTCGACGCCGGTGGCCTCGATCAGGCGGGTGACCAGCTGTTCCGCGCGGTCGAAGCCCTGGGTGGACGAGGCGTCGACGTCCAAAGGCTCGGACTCCTCGGCCAGGACCTGGTGGGCGAGGTTGCCGATGGCGACGCGGAGGTGGGTGTGGCCGAAGTCGACCCCTATGACGATGCCGGCGTCCCCGCTGAGGGACACGCTGCGGGCCCTGCGGCCGCCCGCCGAGGTGGGTGTGACCTCGACCGTGCCGCCTTCCTTCAACTCCCGGACGATGTTGGACACCGTCGCGGCGGACAGGCCCGTCGTCCGCGCGATCTCGGCCTGGGTGAGGGAGCCCGCCAGGCGCACGGCTCGTACGACCCGCTCCAGGTTGGCTCGGTGCAGCGACGACTGCGACCCCGGAGTCTCCACGACGACCTCCTGCGCGCGGGGCCGCTTCGATGAGACCCCGTCCATGTCCAACTAGTGAACTCTAAGCTGAGCCGTTCGGGTTGCCTCCCGTCAAGAGGTTGAGCTGATTCCCCGGTGTGTGCGTGTGGTCGCGGAGGGCTACGGGGACCTCCGGCGGGGGGGCGGGGTGCCTGCGGCGGCCTGTGGCTGCTTCGGTGGGGGTGCGCCCTTGCGCCTGCGCGGCGGTGGTGGGTCGGGGCCGCGCCGGGGGGTGTCCGTCCTCGGAACGGCGCGATGGGGTTGCGTACCGACTCACCGTCCGTTGACGCGCCAACCGCTGCGGGCGGACACCCCCCGACACGTCCCCTTCCGTGCGTACGCGGGTGCGGGCGCGTCTCGCCTGAGCTGCGGGCAATCGTGCCGCTAAGGGCGGCACGGGTGGGCGCAGCGGCACCTCGTCGCGCCGAGTTGCGCAGCGCCCCGGCCTCAGCGTCAGTGCCCGGGTCCTGGGAACACGCAGAAGTTACTTCAGCGCCCCCGCCGTCAGCCCCTGCACCACCTGGCGCTGGAAGATGATGTACGCCGCCAGGACCGGGAGCATCGCCATCACCAGGCCCGCGAAGAGGCCCGACCAGTCGCCCTTGTAGCCCTGGCTGACCGCCAGCTGGACGAGGCCCTGGGTGAGGACGCGCTTGTCGGGGTCGGTGTTCAGGACCGTGGGGAGCATGTACTGGTTCCACTGGCCCAGGAAGTTGAAGATGCCGACGCTGACCAGGCCCGGCTTGGCCATGGGGAGCATGATCTGGAAGAACGTCCGGCTGTGCGAGGCGCCGTCGACGAAGGCCGCTTCGGCGATCGATGTCGGCAGCGTGCGGAAGAACGCCGTCAGGAAGAACACCGTGAAGGGGAGGGAGTAGGCGATGTAGACGAGGATCAGCCCGTGGATGGTGTTCAGCAGGCCCATGTTGTTCACGACGTAGAACAGCGGGACCAGCGCCAGCATGATCGGGAAGCTCATGCCGCCGATGAACAGGAAGTAGATGAAGCGGTTGCCCGGGAAGTCGAAACGGGCCAGGACGTAGGCCGCCATGGAGCCGAGGACGAGCGTGCCGATGAGGGAACCGCCGACCACGAGGACCGTGTTGAGGAAGTAGTCGCTCATGTTGGCCTCGGTCCACGCCCGCGACCAGTTGTCGAAGTGCAGCGTGTCCGGCAGCGACCAGGGGGAGCTGAAGATGGACCGGTCGTCCTTGAAGGACGTCATCACCGCCCACAGCAGCGGCATGACCACCATGACCGCCCAGATGACCAGGATGCCGTGGGAGAAGGCGTTGAGAACCGTGCCTTCCTTCTTCTCCTTCGGGGGCGGTCCCGGCGGGGTGTCCGTCTTCGTGACGGGTGCGCCGGACTCGGCGGGCACGGGCGCAGGGCTCTCCGTCGTCTTCATCAGTACTCCAGCCGCTCGCGACGGCCCAGCCGCATCACCACGGCGGCGAAGGCCAGCGTGACGACGAGCAGGGCGACGCCGATGGTGGTGGCGTAGGCGGCCTGCCCGTCACGGAACGCCTTCTGGTACACGTACAGGACCATGACGGTGGTCGAGTAGTCGGGACCGCCCGGCCCGGTCGTCATGATCTGCACGACCGCGAACGACTCGGCGCCCAGGGCGAGGATGCCCATGTAGACCCAGCCGGACTGCACCGTGTCCCACAGCAGGGGCAGGGTGATGCGGAAGAACGTGGTGAAGCGGTTCGCGCCGTCCAGCAGGGCCGCCTCGTACATGTCCGCCGGGATGGAGGCCATGCCGGCGGAGAAGAGGACCACGAAGAAGCCGACCGTGGACCAGACGAGGACCGCCATGACGGCCCACAGGGCCAGGTCGGGGTCGCCCAGCCAGAGCGGCTGGACGTCGCCGAGGCCGATCCCGCGCAGGACCGAGTTGATCGCGCCGCTGTCCGGGTTGTACGCGAACGCGAACAGCAGCGCGACGATGGCGATCGAGAGGACCTGCGGGAAGAAGTAGACGATTTTGTAGAAGGAGGAGCCGCGGACACCGGTGACGACCGGGCCGTTCTTTCTCTTTCTGCCGCCCACGTTGATCATGAAGGCGAAGAACAGCGCGAGGCCGATCGTCACCACCGGCAGCAGGAGGGCGAACAGCAGGCTGTGCTGCAACGACTTCCAGAAGATCTCGTCGTCGAGCAGCCGGCTGTAGTTGTCGAAACCGACCATCTTGAATTCGGGGCTCAGGCCGGTCCAGTCCGTGAACGAGTAGTAGATGGACTGGATGAACGGCCAGACCACGAAGAGCGCGTACAGTCCCAGGGGCAGCGCGAGGAAGCCCACGATGAACCGGTACTTGCCGTGCTGCATCGCCACTCCGGTGCCGTTGCGGAAATTGGGTTTCCGGTGCTGTTACTGGTGCTTGTAGTGCTTGATGGAGTCGTCCTTGGCGGCCTCGTCGGCGAAGCCCTGGATTTTCTTGATGGCCTCGGCGGGGGTGAGGCGGCCGGCCATCATCTCGCCGAGGCCGGAGACGCCGATCTTCTCCTTCTGCAACTGCACGTACCAGTCCTGAAGGCGGGGGTTCACCACGTTCTCGCCGGCCTTGTCCAGCGCCGCGACGCCCGACTTCAGACCCGGCGTGAGGGCGATGCCGTCGGTGCCGCCGTTGTACGCGGTCAGTGACTTCACCTTGCTGGTGAAGTTCTTCGACGACGCCTCACTGAGCATGATGCGCAGCTGCTCCATGCCGCCCTCGGCGTTCTTCGCCTTCGCCGGGACGATGAAGGGCTCGCCGCCTGAGGCCCAGATGGTGCCGAAGGGCATCTTGTCGGAGGAGTCCAGGCCGGTGGGCGCGGAGACGGCCAGGTCGAAGTCCTTCGGGATGACCTTCGCCGACTCGTTCTCCACCCAGGAGCCGTTCGGGATGAACAGCGCCTTGCCCTCGGCCCAGGCCGTCTGCGACTGGATGTGGTCCAGACCCGGGGTGCCCTTGAGGACGTAGCCCTTCTTGTAGAGCTCGTAATACGCGTCGAAGCAGGCCTTGACGGCCGGGTGCTTCCAGGCGTTCGGCTCCAGGTTGTCGATCGCGTCGAGGACTTCGCGGCCGCCGACCTTGCCGATCATCGGGTAGAGCGAGAAGGGGAGGTAGTAGGGGTATTTGCCCGCGTATGTCCAGCCGGCCATGCCCTTCTTCTTGGCCTTCTCGCAGACCGCGAGCATCTGGTCCCAGGTCTCGGGGTACTGCTCGTCGAGCGAGTCCAGGGCCTTCTGCGAGTACCAGACGCCGTAGACCGTGTAGGCGTAGTAGAGGATCCAGACCTTCTCGCCGTCGAACTGGCCCATCTCGACGATGCCGGGGCGCAGCGTGTCGCGGACCTTCTTGTTCGGGTCGTCGTAGGAGGGCGCGTCCAGCAGCGGGGTGAGGTCGGTGAGCTGGTTCTTGCCGACCAGGACGCCCATGTCCATCTGCTCGGCGCCGGAGTTGTCGATGAGGTCCGGCGGTGTGCCCTGGTTGAAGCGGGGCTGGAGAGTGGACTGGATCTTCTGGGTGGCGGAGAACTTCACCTTCACCTTGGGGAAGTTCTTCTCGTAGATCTTCACGGCGTCCTCGGCGTACTCCTTGCCGAAACCGCCGTCGAACAGGACGAATTCCATGCCCGCGGTGTCGTTGACGCCGAGCGGGTTCTTCGCGGTCTTCTTGCCGGCCTTGGCCTTGTCCCCGCTGTCGTCGCCGCCGCTGCTGGCGCAGGCGGACAGGAAGCTCATCGTGGGAACGGAGATCAGCCCGAGCGCGGCGGACCTTTTGATCAGATCACGGCGGCCGACACCCTCGGTGCCGTGGTTCTCGGCGGAAGTGGATCCCATGCTCAAGTCCTCGCCTTCTCCAGGACTCAGGCGGTGAACCGGATCCTTCCGGCACCGCGATCGGGTCAAGCTGGGTCGTGCAGGAAAGTGCGGGTGGAGACGTGCGGATCGTGTGAAGCGTGCGACAGGTATAGTCCACTTCCCGCCAGCGGATCAACATCGAACACAGGGTTGGCCGTGGGTCTTATCCGAGTTGAGACCTCGCGGAAAGTCGAGCGGCCTGTCACCTCCGCGGCGGAAAAATCCCGGTCGTCACCCCTGAATGCCACAACCAACACCCTTGACACTCCTCGGCACTTGGGCAACTACTGGTGCTTGCGCATCGAAGTTGACAACGTTGTCCACTGCGCAGGGAGGGTACCCGTTGATGCAACGGAAAGCTCGGCACAGATGGGGTACGGCGGTCGTGTCGGCGACCGCCTTCGCTGTGGCCCTGGGGTCCCAGGGCGTTGCGGTCGCACTGCCCGAAGCCCCCGGGAAGGCCGACCGGAGGTTCGCGTCCTCCTTCGAGGCGGATGACCCGGTTCCGGACTGGCTGAACACCGTCGACACGGACCCGGACGGCGGCAAACGCGCCTCGGGTGTCGACGGTGGCTACAACAGCGGCATACCGGGCAATGTGACCGACCATGTCACCGATGTCCGGGCGAGCGGCGAGAACACGGGCGGGGGCGAAGTGAAGGAGAACCTCGTCGACGGCGAGCCGAGCACCAAGTGGCTCACCTTCGAGCCCACCGGCTGGGCGGAGTTCGACCTGGACAAGCCGCTCAAAGTGGTGCGATACGCACTGACGTCGGCCAACGACCACGACGAGCGCGACCCGAAGGACTGGACCCTGAAGGGCTCCGCCGACGGCAAGGAGTGGAAGACGCTCGACACCCGCTCCGGGGCGTCCTTCTCCGAACGGTTCCAGACGAAGACGTATGACGTGGCGGAACCGGCCGAGTACCGGCACTTCCGGCTCGACGTCACGGGCAACAACGGCGGCGACATCCTCCAGCTCGCCGACGTCCAGTTCTCCACGGGCGGCAGCGACGGACCCGTCCCGCAGGACATGCTCTCCCTCGTGGACCGCGGCCCGAGCGGCTCCCCCACCGCCAAGGCGGGTGCCGGGTTCACCGGAAAGCGCGCCCTGCGTTACGCCGGCCGGCACATCGCCGACGGGCGGGCGTACTCGTACAACAAGGTCTTCGACGTGAACGTGGCCGTCGGCCGGGACACGCGGCTGGCCTATCGCGTCTTCCCGTCGATGGCGGACGGCGACCTCGACTACGACGCGACGAACGTCTCCGTCGACCTCGCCTTCACCGACGGCACCCACCTGAGCGACCTGGGGGCGACGGACCAGCACGGCTTCCCGCTGACCCCGCGGGGGCAGGGCGCGGCGAAGGTCCTCTACGTCAACCAGTGGAACAACGTGGCCGCGCGGATCGGGTCGGTGGCGGCCGGGAAGACCGTGGACCGGATCCTGGTGGCGTACGACTCCCCCGAGGGCCCGGCGAGGTTCCGGGGCTGGCTGGACGACGTGACCATCGAGTCCGTCGCTCCCGAGCGGCCGAAAGCGCATCTGTCCGACTACGCGGTGACGACGCGCGGCACCAACTCCAGCGGCGGCTTCTCGCGGGGCAACAACTTCCCGGCGACGGCGGTGCCGCACGGCTTCAACTTCTGGACGCCGGTGACCAACGCGGGCTCGCTGAGCTGGCTGTACGACTACGCACGCGCGAACAACGCGGACAACCTGTCGACGATCCAGGCGTTCAGCGCGAGCCACGAGCCGAGCCCCTGGATGGGCGACCGGCAGACCTTCCAGGTGATGCCGTCGGCCGCCTCCGGCACCCCGGACACCGGCCGGGAGGCGCGGGAACTGGCCTTCCGGCACGAGAACGAGACCGCGCGGCCGTACTACTACGGGGTGCGGTTCGAGAACGGGCTGAAGGCCGAGATGGCGCCGGCCGATCACGCGGCGGCCCTGCGGTTCACCTATCCGGGTGACGACGCGAGTGTCCTCTTCGACAACGTGACGGACCAGGCGGGGCTGACCCTGGACGAGGAGAACGGGGTCGTCACCGGCTACTCGGACGTGAAGTCCGGACTGTCGACGGGCGCGACCCGGCTGTTCGTCTACGGCGAGTTCGACAAGCCGGTCACCGAGGGCTCGGCGTCCGGCGTCAAGGGCCACCTCCGCTTCCAGGCCGACGACCGGACCGTCACCCTGCGCCTGGCGACCTCGCTCATCAGCGTCGACCAGGCCGAGGACAACCTCCGCCAGGAGATCCCGGACGGCACCTCCTTCGAGGCGGTGAAGCGCAGCGCCCAGCGGCAGTGGGACCGGCTGCTCGGCACGGTGGAGGTCGAGGGCGCCACCCCCGACCAGCTGACGACGCTGTACTCCGGCCTGTACCGGTTGTACCTGTACCCGAACTCCGGTTTCGAGAAGGTCGGCGGGAAGTACCGGTACGCCTCGCCCTTCTCCCCCATGCCGAACCCGGACACCCCGACGCACACCGGCGCGAAGATCGTCGACGGCAAGGTGTACGTCAACAACGGCTTCTGGGACACCTACCGGACGACCTGGCCGGCGTACTCCTTCCTCACGCCCGGCAGGGCGGGTGAGCTGGTCGACGGGTTCGTGCAGCAGTACAAGGACGGCGGCTGGACCTCGCGCTGGTCCTCCCCCGGCTACGCCGACCTCATGACGGGCACGTCCTCCGACGTGGCCTTCGCGGACGCGTACGTCAAGGGTGTCGACTTCGACGCGAAGGCGGCGTACGACGCGGCCGTGAAGAACGCGACGGTCGTACCCCCGAGCTCGGGCGTCGGCCGCAAGGGCATGGCCACCTCCCCCTTCCTCGGCTACACGAGCACCGAGACCCACGAGGGCTTGTCCTGGGCGCTGGAGGGCTACCTCAACGACTACGGCATCTCCCGCATGGGCCGGAAGCTGTACGAGGAGACCGGTGAGCGGCGCTACAAGGAGGAGTCGGAGTACTTCCTGAACCGGGCCCGCGGCTATGTGAACCTCTTCGACGCCGAGGCCGGTTTCTTCCAGGGCCGCGACGCCGAGGGCGACTGGCGGGTCGAGTCGTCCAAGTACGACCCGCGGGTGTGGGGCCACGACTACACCGAGACCAACGGGTGGGGGTACTCCGTGAGTGTCCCTCAGGACAGTCGGGGCCTGGCGAACCTCTACGGCGGCCGGAAGGGTCTCGCCGACAAGCTCGACGCGTACTTCTCCACGCCGGAGACCGCCTCCCCCGAGTTCGTCGGCTCCTACGGCGGTGTCATCCACGAGATGACCGAGGCGCGGGACGTGCGGATGGGCATGTACGGGCACTCCAACCAGGTCGCCCACCACGCGATCTACATGTACGACGCGGCCGGGCAGCCCTGGAAGGCGCAGGAGAAGGTCCGCGAGGTGCTGTCCCGTCTCTACACCGGCAGCGAGATCGGGCAGGGGTACCACGGCGACGAGGACAACGGCGAGCAGTCGGCCTGGTACCTGTTCTCCGCGCTCGGCTTCTACCCGCTGGTGATGGGCAGCGGCGAGTACGCGATCGGCTCCCCGCTGTTCAAGAAGGCGACCGTTCATCTGGAGAACGGACGCGAGCTGGTGGTGAAGGCGCCGGAGAACAGCGCGCGGAACGTGTACGTGCAGGGGCTGAAGGTCAACGGCCGGACGTGGACGAAGACCTCGCTGCCCCACTCGCTGGTCGCCAGGGGCGGCGTGCTGGAGTTCGACATGGGTCCGCGGCCGTCGTCCTGGGGCACGGGCCGGCACGCGGCGCCGGTGTCGATCACACGGGACGACGAGGTGCCGACGCCCCGCGCGGACGTGCTCGACGGTGAGGGCGCCCTGTTCGACGACACCTCGGCGACGGACGCGGCGGTGACGTCCGTGGACCTGCCGGTCCCCGAGCGCGCCGAGGCGGTCCAGTACACGCTGACGTCGTCGGCGGACCGGGCGAAGGCACCGGCCGGCTGGACGCTCCAGGGCTCCTTCGACGGTACGACCTGGCGGACGCTGGACCGGCGCTCCGGGGAGACCTTCGCCTGGGACAGACAGACACGCGCGTTCAGCGTGAGGTCACCGGGTACGTACGAGAAGTACCGCCTGGTCCTCGACGGCGAGGGCACGCTGGCGGAGGTCGAACTGCTCGCCTGAGCAGCCGAGTTGGGGGTCTCATGCCGCTTCCCGTGCCCGTCCTGCCCGAGGGTGTCGACCCGGCCTGGCTGCCGCCCGCCGCCTTCCGTGCGGTCGGCAGCCGGCGGACGCTGATCCGTGGCTCGGGGCCGCTGGCGGAGACGGTGCACGGGGAGGTGGCGGAGGCCTGCCGGCGGTTCGGGGGCCGGGTCGAACGGGGTGCCGGATCGGACGGTACCTACGACCTGGTCCTCGACCTCGGCGACGAGAGCCTCGGTGACGAGAGCCTCGGTGACGAGAGCCTCGGTGACGAGGGCTTCGCGTGCGCGCGTGAGGGCGGCACGACGACCGTCACCGCCTCCGGCGGGCGGGGGCTGCTGTACGGCCTGTTCCACGTCGTACGTCTCGGCGAGGCGGCGTTCACCGGTGCGTGGGCGCCCCGGACGCATCGCCCCGCGCTCGCCCTGCGCATGCTCGACCACTGGGACAACGTCGCCGTGCACCCGGTCATGGGCCAGGTCGAGCGCGGGTACGCGGGCGGCTCGCTGTTCTGGGAGGACGGGCGGGCACGCGGCGACCTGGAGCGGGTGCGGGCGTACGGCAGGCTGCTCGCGGCGTGCGGGATCAACGCGGTCGCCGTCAACAACGTCAACGTCCACGAGACCGAGGCGCACCTGCTGACCGACCGGATCGGCGAAGTGGCCGCGATCGCCGATGTGTTGCGGCCCTATGGGGTCCGCACACACCTGTCCGTGTCCTTCGCCGCGCCGGTGGTGCTCGGCGGGCTTCCCACGGCCGATCCGCTGGACGAGGCGGTGCGGGGCTGGTGGGCCGCCGCGACCCGGCGGGTGTACGAGGCGATCCCCGACTTCGGCGGGTACGTCGTGAAGGCCGACTCGGAGGGCCAGCCGGGCCCGTTCGCCTACGGCCGCAGTCACGCGGACGGGGCGAACCTGCTGGCCGCCGCTGTGGGGCCGTACGGCGGCACCGTCCACTGGCGGGCGTTCGTCTACGACCACCGCCAGGACTGGCGGGACCGCACGACGGACCGGGCCCGGGCCGCGTACGACCATTTCGTGCCGCTGGACGGCGAGTTCGCGCCGAACGCCGTGCTCCAGGTGAAGCACGGGCCGATGGACTTCCAGGTGCGCGAGCCGGTCTCGCCGCTGATCGGCGCGATGCCGCGCACCCGGCTGGCGGTGGAGTTGCAGGTCACCCAGGAGTACACCGGGCAGCAGCGGCACGTCTGCTGGCTGGGGCCGATGTGGAGCGAGGTGCTGCGGTTCCGGCACGGACCGGAGTCGTCCGTGGGGGAACGGGCGCGGGGCGGGCTGGTCGCCGTGTCCAACGCCGGCGACGATCCGTTCTGGACCGGGCATCCCCTCGCCCAGGCCAACCTGTACACCTTCGGACGGCTGGCCTGGCGGCCGGACGCCGAACCGCGGGAGGTGCTCGACGAGTGGATCGGGCTGACCTTCCCGGAGGCCTCCGAGCGCCTGTCCGCCGGGTTGCACGCGGTCCTGGACGGTTCCTGGCGGACGTACGAGAAGTACACCGCTCCCCTGGGCGTGGGATTCATGGTGCAGCCGGGGCACCACTACGGGCCGAGCGTGGACGGGTACGAGTACAGCCCGTGGGGGACGTACCACTTCGCCGACCGGGACGGGGTCGGCGTCGACCGCAGCGTGGCGACCGGCACCGGGTACGCCGGGCAGTACGGCAAGCCGTGGGCCGAGGTCTACGAGTCCGCGGACACCTGCCCCGACGAGCTGCTGCTGTTCTTCCACCACGTGCCGTACACGCACATGCTGGCCAGTGGGAAGACGGTGATCCAGCACATCTACGACACGCACTTCGAAGGGGTCGAGGAGGTGGAGGCGGCCCGGGAGGTGTGGGCCGGACTCGGGGACCTCGTCGACCCCGCGCGCCACAGGCGGGTGACGGAGCTCTTCGAGGAGCAGCTCCGCAGTGCCCGCGAGTGGCGCGATCAGATCAACAGCTACTTCTTCCGGAAGGCGGGTGTGCCGGACGCACACGTGCGGCGCATCTATTGAAGGATCGCCACGCCCAGGGGGTCGAGGACCAGGGGTTCGCCCTGGTCCACCTGCTTGCCGGTGAGCAGGTCGGTGGCGGTGGTGTGGGTGGTCAGGTGGGCCGGTACGGGGGCGTGGTTGAGGAGGAAGAGCAGTCGGGTGCCGTCGGGGGCGACCCGGGTCGCCGTCTCGACCTCCGGGTGGTCGGCGTAGGGGCCGAGCAGGTCGTGGCGGGCCAGGATCCGGCGGACGACCTGGTCGACGCCCGGCTGTTCGAGGGCGGTGGCGACGTACCAGCCCTCGCCGTCCCCGTACGGGTTGCGGGTGACGGCCGGGGTGCCCGCGTAGAAGTCGGTGCCGTAGGTGGCGACGGGTTCGGCTCCGCGCGGCAGCACGATCTCGAAGACCAGCCGGGCCTCTGCTCCGAGCTCGGGGACGGTCTGGGTGAACTCCGGTGGGCGGGCGTCCCATTCGTCCACGCGGATGCCCGTCAGCGGCGCGAGCGGGCCGGGGACATCGGTGAGGAAGGCCCGGTCGTGCTCGTCGACGCGGCCGGAAAGGAAGGTGGTCAGGACCGTGCCGCCGCGTGCGGCCACGTCTTCGAGGCGGGTGGCGAGGTCGCCCTTGACCATGTGGAGGGCGGGGGCGAGCACCACGTCGTAGGGCGTGAGGTCGGCGGTCTGCGGGATCACGTCCACGTCGGCGCCGGCCTCGCGGGCGGCCCGGTAGTAGGCGTGGACCACGTCGGGGTACTTGACCAGCCGGGACGGGCCGTCGGAGATCTCCAGGGCCCACCAGCTGTCCCAGTCGAAGAGGAGAGCGGTGCGGGCCGGGGTGCGGGCGCCGGTGATCCGGCCGCCCAGGGCTTCCAACTCCCTTCCCAGTTCCGCCACTTCGAGGAAGACACGGGTGTCGTCGCGGCCCGCGTGGCCGATGACCGCCCCGTGGTACTTCTCGCAGGCGCCCCGGGAGGCGCGCATCTGGAAGTAGAGGGCGGCGTCCGCGCCGTGGGCGATGGCCTGGAAGGTGGCGAGGCGGAGCTCGCCGGGGCGCCGGAGCGGGTTGACGTCACGGCAGGCCGTCGTGGACGGGGTCTGCTCCATGAGCCAGAAGGGGGCGCCGCCCTTCAGGCCGCGCATCAGGTCGTGGGCGAGGGCGGGCCGGGTCGGCGGGGCGTCGAGGGGCGGGTAGTTGTCCCAGGAGGCGAAGTCGAGGTGGAGCGCCCAGCGGTGGTAGTCGAGGGGGCGAAAGGTGCCCATGAAGTTGGTGGTGACGGGCGTGTCCCGGTCGTGGGCGCGGATCACCTCCTTCTCGGCCAGGAAGCAGCCGAGGAGGGCGTCGGTGGTGAAGCGGAACCAGTCGAGGGTGATGCCCTGGAAAGCGGTGTGGTCGGGGCCGCGCCAGTGCTCGGTGAGGGCGTTCGGCGGCTCGATCTGGTCCCAGCCGGTGTAGCGGTGCGACCAGAAGGTGGTCCACCAGGCGTCGTTGAGGGCGTCGAGGGTGCCGTGCCGGTCGCGGAGCCACTCCCGGAACGCCTCGGCGCACAGCTCGCAGTAACAGGCGCCCCCGTACTCGTTGTTGATGTGCCAGGCGAGCAGGGCCGGGTGGTCGGCGTACCGCTCGGCGAGGCGGGAGGCCAGCGCGGTGGCGTGCTCGCGGTACGCCCGTGAGCTGGGGCAGAAGTTGTGGCGCTGGCCGTAGCGGTGGCGGCGGCCCTCGAAGTCGGTGCGGTTGACCTCGGGGTGCCGCTTGGCGAGCCAGGGCGGGAGGGCGGCGGTGCCGGTGGCCAGACAGACCTGGCGCCCTTCGGCGGCGGCCCGGTCCAGGATGCGGTCCAGGACCGTGAAGTCGTAGGTGTCCGGGGCGGGTTGGGTGAGGGACCAGGTGAAGACGCCGACGGTGAGCGTGTCGATGCCGGCCCGGGTGAACAGGCGGTGGTCGTCGTCCCAGACGGTCTCGGGCCACTGCTCGGGGCTGTAGTCACCGCCGTACGGGATCTTCGGCGTGCGGGGCGCGGTCATGCCGTGAAGTCCTTCTGGGTCTCGGTGATCACCGCGCGGCTGCCGTGCAGCAGGGACAGCAGCAGCGGGGCGGCCAGCAGAGCGGGCAGGGCCTCGGTCAGCAGGGCGGTCAGCGCGGCCGCCAGGACGAGCAGGGAGGCCGCGGCGAGGGTGGCGCGGCCGTGCCGGAACAGGAAGTACCCGGCGAGGCGGGCGGTGTCCCGGGCGCGGAAGGCGAACAGCGAGGTGAGAACGAGGGCGTGCGCGCCCCAGAGGAGGGAACCGGCGCCGATTGCCGCAAGCAGCAACGCCCACCAGTCGGGAAGGCCCGTGGCGGAGAAGTGGGTCAGGGTGAAGGCGATGACCGTCAGCCAGGCCAGCAGGGGTGCCCACAGCTTCAGCGCCGGTACGGCGTTGAGCCGCAAGCCGCGCAGGTAGGCGCGGGCCGGGTGCAGCTCGGTGAGGTCGCGGCTGCGGTGGTGCAGGGCGTAGAGCGCGGCGGACAGGGCCGGTCCGAGGGGCAGCAGGCACAGGGCCGCGAGGGGGAGGTTGGCGGGGTCGGGGCCAAGGAGGAGCAGCCCGGCCAGGCCCGGGGAGGCGGCCAGGAGCAGCAGCGCCTCGACGGTGAGGACGGTGTGGATCAGGGCGGAGGCACGGGAGAGGGCTCCGGTGCCGAAGTCGGAGGTGCGTACGGTGCTCATGCGGGAGCTCCGGTGCCGGAGTCGGGGAGGCGGATCACCCGTTCTCCTTCTTGAACCGCTCGTACGCCTTGTTGTGCAGGTCGACGAGCTGCTGCATGTTCTTCGACTTCAGTTCGGCGAGGTAGGCGTTCCATTCGGACAGGGGCCGTTTGCCGAGGACGAACTGGAGGGTGTTCTGGATGACGGTGTCCTTGAGCGGGGTGTCCCAGAGGGTCGCCTGTTCCTGCTCGAAGGACTGGAGCGGGTGGGCCGGGGCGATGGGCGTCTGTTGGCGCCCGGACATCGCGTCCTGGAACTTCTTCTCGTCGGGGCTGAACATGGAGGAGACGAGTTCCCAGCTGCCGCCGTAGGCGAAGACGCCGTTGTAGAAGCCGAAGTCCTTCTGCATGTCCTTCGGGGCGTCGGGGGCGGAGCCCATGAGGCTGATGCCCTGCTTCGGCTGGTACCGGCTTCCGGAGCGGGTGTAGGTGACACCCTCGACGCCCCACCGCGCGAACCGCTGGCCCTCGTCCGAGTACCACAGCCAGTCCACGAACTGCATCATCGCGACGAAGCTGTCGCTCTTGAGCGCCTTGCTGGAGATCATGACGCCGTTCTCCAGTCGGACGCCGCCCAGCACGACCGGGCCGGCAGGCCCGAGCGGCACCGGGATCATCTCGATCTTCGCTCCCTTGACCTGCTTCTCCAGGTTGAACCGGTATTCCTGCACCAGTACCTGCGGGTTGGCGCTGATCGCGAACGACTTCTCGCCCAGCAGCTTCTGCGCGGCCTCGTCGTCGGTCTGGGTGAAGCTCTCCGGGTCCACCAGTTTCTCGGCGACCAGCTTCCGCACGAACTCGATCATCTGCCGGTAGGCGTCCGTGGCTCCGGTGAAGACGAACTTCCCCGCGTTCGCGTCCCAGTCGATGGGGTTGTGCGTCCATCCGGCCCGGACCCCGTACGCCTGGCCCAGGTAGCTGAAGAGGGCGGCGGCCGGGTAGGGCGTGTTCTTGCTCCAGCGGTCGGAGAACGGGTAGCGGTCCGGGTACTCCTCCCTGATCGCCTTGAAGACCTCGTACACCTCGTCCCAAGTGGTGGGCAGGTTCAGCCCGAGCCGGTCGAGGACGTCCGTGCGCAGCGCCAGCGAGTAGCCGGATCTGGCCTTCTCGTGCAGGCCGGGCAGCAGATAGAACTTGCCGTCGGACTGCCGGATGGAGTCGATCTCCGGCTGCAGCTTCCAGCGCCTCACCTTGTCCCGGAAGTTGGGCATCAGGTGCACGTAGTCGCTGACCGGGAGGATCGCGCCCGACGACACGAACGCGACCTCCGAGGGGTGGTACGTCTTGGGGATCAGGAACGGGGCGTCACCCGAGCCGATCAGGACGCTGCGCTTCTTCTCGTAGTCGACCAGGGGGACGGCGACGGGTTCGAAGGTGACGCCGGTGCGCCGGGAGAGCTCCTTCCAGAACAGCCAGCCGCTCTTCATCGGGTAGACGGGGTTGTTGTTGTGCAGGAGCGAGAAGGACAGCGGCTTGGTCGCCTTGAACTGCTGGCCGACGCGGTACTCCTTCATCGCGCCGTTCCTCTTCTTCGACAGGTCTTTGGAGTCCCCGTCGTCGTCGCCGCTGCCGCAGCCGGTGAGGGTGGCCAGGCCGATGAAACCGGCGGCGGACAGGATCTGACGCCGCGACAACTGTCCTGCGTTGTTCAGGGATGACACGGGCACTCCTTTGTTAGCCCTTGACCGCGCCGAGCATCACGCCCGAGACGAAGTAGCGCTGGACGAACGGATAGACACAGAGGATGGGCAGCGAGGTCAGCACGATCGTGACCGCCTGGATGTTCGCCCCCACCTGGCTGAGCTGCGCGTCGGCGGCACCGGCGTTGCCGCCCGTCGTTGCGCCGGAGATGAGGTTGCGCAGATAGACGGTGACCGGCATCAGCTCGGATTTGTCCATGTACAAAAAGGCGCTGAACCAGGAGTTCCAGAAGGACACCGAGTAGAACAGCACCATCGTCGCGACGACCGCCTTCGACAGGGGCAGCACGATCCGCAGCAGAACGCCGTACGTGCTCAGGCCGTCGATCTGCGCGGCTTCCTCCAGTTCGGTCGGCAGGCTCTCGAAGAAGGCCTTCATCACCAGCAGGTTGAACACGCTGATGGCGTTGGGGAGCGCGATGGCCCAGACACTGTTCTTCAGGCCGAGGCTGCTGACGAGGACGTAGTTGGGGATCAGGCCCCCGGTGAAGAACATGGTGAACACGGCGACGCCGACCAGGACGCCGCGTCCCTTGAGGTGCTTCTTGGACAGGACGTAGGCGTAACAGGTGGTCAGGACCATGGCCACGACGGTCGCGACGACCGTGTACAGCACGGTGTTGCCGTAGTTGCGCCAGAACATCGAGTCCTCGAACACGATCTTGTACGTGGTGAGGTTGAACCCCTCGGGCCAGAGCGTCACTTCACCGGCCCGGATCTGCCGCTCCGCACTGAACGAGCGGGCGATGATGTTGGCGAACGGGTACAGGGTGACGATCACGACCAGGGTGAGGATGACGCCGTTGACGCCCTGGAAGACCCGGTAGGAACGACTCGGCTTCACCACAGGCTCGTCCCCACTGTGCGGCGCGAGAGCTGGTTCGCGGACGTGATGAGGACCAGGCCGATGACCGCCTCGAACAGTCCGATGGCGGCGGCGTAGCTGAAGCTGTTGGACTCCACACCGGCCCGGTAGACGTACGTCGAGATCACGTCGGCGGTCGGGTACGTCAGCGGGTTGTACAGCAGCAGGACCTTCTCGAAGCCGACCGCCATGAACGTGCCGATGTTGAGGATCAGCAGCGTCACCATGGTGGGCCGGATGCCGGGCAGGGTGACGTGCCAGATCTGCTGCCAGCGGTTGGCGCCGTCGATGCGCGCGGCCTCGTACAAGTCCTCGTCGATCGTGGTGAGCGCGGCGAGGTAGAGGATCGTGCCCCAGCCGGCGGTCTGCCAGATCTCCGAGCCGACGTAGATCGTGCGGAACCACTCGGGTTCCTGGATGAAGCGGATCGGCTCGTGCCCGAACCAGCCGAGGATGTGGTTGACCGGGCCGTCGCTGGCCAGCATCTGCATCGTGATGCCCGCGACGATCACGATCGACAGGAAGTGCGGAAGGTACGACACCGACTGCACGAACCGCTTCAGGGAGCGCCGGCGCACCTCGTTGAGCAGCAGTGCCAGCACGATGGGGACCGGGAAGCAGAACAGCAGGGTGAGCCCGCCGATCCACAGGGTGTTGCGGAACACCTGCCAGAAGGTGGGGTCGTTGAGGAACATCTGCACATAGCGCAGCCCCACCCACTCCTCGCCGAAGATCGACCCGCCCGGCTCGAAACGCCGGAAGGCGATGACGTTGCCGATCATCGGCAGATAGCGGAAGACCAGGAAGAACAGCAGCGGCAGGATCGCCAGCGAGTACAACTGCCAGTCGCGGCGCAGCGCCCGCCGCCAGCCGGTCCGGGCGGGATCCCGCTTGCCGCGTCGGGGTGCTGCTCTGGCCGGCGGCGGATCCTCGGTGCCCGGCGGGGCCGATGTGGTGGACGTGCTCATGCTCGGGCCTCCCGTGGCATGGGACGCGGAACCGAAACTTTCGAGCTCTTACCGGTAACTTCGCGGCAACTTAAGGGCAGCAGAAAGCGCTGTCAATGGGTGCAGCGACAGTCGGCTGGGGCGCCTGTGCCGCGTTGGAATCGCGTCGAACCTGGGTAGACCCCAGGCGTCCGCCGCCCGTGGCCGTCGCAACTTTCTGGATGACCACCGACTCCTGCGAGGTGCCGCCGTGCCCGCGTTCGACCTGCCGCTGACCGAGCTGGAGCGCCACCGCCCGGACGTCGGGGAGCCCGCCGACTTCGACGCGTTCTGGCTGCGCACCCTGCAGGAGGCCGGCCAGGCGGACGCACTGGTGTCGGTGCGACCGGTGGAGACGGGGCTCCGGCTGACCCGGACCTGGGACGTGACGTTCAGCGGTTTCGCGGGCGACCCGGTGCGCGCCTGGTTCAGCAGACCCGCCGGGGCGGACGAACCGCTGCCCGCCGTCGTGGAGTTCGCCGGGTACGGGCGCGGCCGTGGCCTGCCGCACGAGCGCCTGACGTGGGTGAACGCCGGGTACGCGCACCTGCTCATGGACAATCGCGGCCAAGGCGACGAGTACGGCTGCGGCGGTGACACGCCCGATCCGCACGCCACCGCACCGGGCGGGCCCGGCCCGGCCGTACGCGGCCTGCTCTCACCCGAGGACTACCACTACCGCCGCCTGATCACGGACGCGGTCCGCGCGGTCACGGCGGTACGGGAACTGCCCGGTGTCGACCCCGCGCGGACCGTGGCCGTCGGCAACAGCCAGGGCGGCGGGCTGGCTCTGGCCGTCGCGGGACTCGTCCCCGGACTGGCGGCGCTGCTCGTCACCGCCCCGCTGCTGTGCGGTATCCGCCGCGCGCTCGACCTCACGGACGCGGGGCCGTACGGCGAGATCGCGTCCTACCTCGCCGTCCACCGTGGCGCCGAGCACGACGCCTACCGGACCCTCTCCTACGTCGAGGGCGTCTCCTTCGCCCGTCGCGCGCAGGCTCCGGCTCACTTCGGGGTGGGGCTGCGGGACACGGTGTGTCCGCCGAGCGGGGCGTACGCCGCGTTCAACCGCTATGCCGAACTGACCGGCACGGACCCGCGCAAGGAGATCCACGCGTATCCGTTCAACGGGCACGAGGGGGGTGACGCGGTGCAGGTGCGGCGTCAACTGGGGTGGTTGCGGGAGGTGTTGGGCGGACCGGAGTGATGACCGCGCGGGTGTGCGGTCACCGTTCGGGGTTCGTCGGCCGAGGTCCGGGAGCCGGAACTCGGGGTGTGGGACGCCGGCCGCCCGGCCCCCGCGCCCTTCGGGCTACTTCCCGATCGGGGACTCCGCGGTGCAGCCGCCGGCGGTCACCAGGCCCTCGGCGCTCTGTTCCTCGAGCACCTTCCCCTTGTGGATGATCTTGCAGGTGACCTGGGCACCTTCGGGGTCCGCGGCGACCGGCATGACCGCCGCGGGCATGATGCCGCGCAACGTGACCGTCTTCTTCCAGGGCAGTTCGGGCTTCGACACGGACTCGACCTTCGGCTCCATGGCCTTGCCGCCGCCGCCGTGGAACTCGATCGAGTCGACGTTCTTCCCCGTGACCTCGTAGGTGACTTCGTAGGTCTCGTCCACTGCCTTGTCGACCTGGTCGACCGCCTCGGAACAGGAGCTGAGACCGAGCGCGAGACCGGCGGTGGTGACGGCGCAGACGGCTGCACGGATGGTGCGGTTCAAAGGGATCCCCCCGGATCATGAAAGGTCGGATCCGCAGCCAACCGTGAAGGGATGGCAAAGTCAACTGCGAGCAGCCAGCGGCCAGTTCGCCGGGCGGCGGTTCCGTCGAGGGCTTCCGGGAGGCAATGTGCGCTGCTCCGTGCGCCCGTCCGTGCTGACCGGCGCTCTCGCGCCGCAGCCGTAGACAACTGCGCCGTCCGGCGCTAACTTCCGCAACAGCGGGGTGGGAGCGCTCCCATAACGGTGGACCGGAACCCGCCCTCGAGTCGCTCCCACCCCGCGCATCCGCGCACACGCATCCACAGGCCCGTACCTCAAGGAACGGACGATGCTGTCATGATCCTGACAAGAAATTCGGGTGGACCCCCGATGCCCCGCTCAGCACCCCCTGCCCGGGCCAGAGCCTTCTTCCTGGTCCTGCTCTCCCTCCTCGTCACCGTTCCGGCCCTCGGCCTGGTCATGACGGCCGGTGGTGAGGCGGAGGCGCACGGCACCCCCATGAAGCCCGGCAGCCGCACCTTCCTGTGCTGGCAGGACGGTCTGACCGACACCGGTGAGATCAAGCCGGTCAACCCGGCGTGCCGGGCCGCGCAGCAGGTCAGTGGCACCACGCCGTTCTACAACTGGTTCTCGGTGCTCCGCTCGGACGGCGCCGGCCGCACCCGGGGCTTCGTACCGGACGGGGAGCTGTGCAGCGGCGGCAACACCAACTTCACCGGGTTCAACACGCCCAGCAAGGACTGGCCGCTCACCCACCTCACCTCGGGCGCGACGGTCGACTTCTCGTACAACGCCTGGGCGGCGCACCCGGGTTGGTTCTACGTCTACATCACGAAGGACGGCTTCGACCCGACGAAGACGCTCACCTGGAACGACATGGAGGAGCGGCCGTTCCTGAGCGTCGACCACCCGAGGCTGAACGGCTCCCCGGGCACGGTCGAGGCCAACTACGCCTGGACCGGGAAGCTCCCCGAGGGCAAGTCGGGCCGCCACATCATCTACATGGTCTGGCAGCGCTCGGACAGCCAGGAGACCTTCTACTCCTGCTCGGACATCGTCTTCGACGGCGGCAACGGCGAGGTGACCGGCATCAAGGAGCCGGGCAACCCGTCCGAGCCGGTGCCCGGCACCTGCACGGCCACCCGCAAGACGACCGGCAGCTGGAACGGCGGCTACCAGTCCGAGGTGACCGTCACCAACACCGGCACCGTCCCGATGCTCGGCTGGATGGTTGACTGGACGCTGCCGTCCGGCCACAAGATCGAGAGCCTGTGGAGCGGCAACGCCACCTACAACGGCCAGTCGGTGATGGTCCACAACGCCGGCTGGAACGGCTCCCTCGATCCGGGCAGGAGCACGACGTTCGGATACACCGCCTCGGGCTCGAGCGGTGACAGTACGACGAGCCTGCCCTGCCGGGTCGGCTGAACCGTCGCTCCGGGGGCCGTCGCCCCGGGCAGGTCCGTCGCCTCGGGCGGGGTCGTCGCCCCGGGCGGGGTCGTCAGTCCGGGCGCGGTCGTCAGTCCGGGCGCGGTCGTCAGTCCGGGCGCGGTCGTCAGTCCGGGCGGGTCCGGTGGCCGGTGAGTCCCGGCGGCCGGGCCCGCTCGCGGGTGACCGTGGAGACGCGGCAGCGGCACCGCGCCACCGGCCGCGGCTCGACCGTCGCCCTTGGGCGGGCCGTCGCCCCGGGCGGATCCGGAGGCCGGTGAATCCCGGCGGCTGGGCCCGCTCGCGGGTGACGTGAAGACGCGGCAGCGGCAGCAACACGGAGCGAACCTGGAGACGCAGCAGTGGCACCGGGCGAGGCGCGGCATCCGCCGACGCCGCGGCAGCACCGCGGCCCGCGACCTTGAAGACGCGGCAGCGGCACCGCGTCACCGGCCCCGGCTGAACCGCCGCCCCGGGGAGGTCCGTCGCCCCGAGCGGATCCGGAGGCCGGTGAATCCCGGCGGCCGGGCCCGCTCGCGGGTGACCGAGGAGACGCGGCAGCGGCAGCAGCGCCGGCTGACCGTGGAGACGTGGCGATGGCGCCGTGCGCGGCACGGCACCAGCCGGCGCCGCGCCAAGACCCCCGCGACCGTGAAGACGCGTCAGCGACACCGTCACCAGCCGCCGGACGTCGCCAGGAGGCGGCGCAGGGAGGCGTGGGCCGGTGGGCCCCAAGTGGGCTTGCCGCCGGGGCGGACCTGTACGCCGCCGGCCTCTCCGATGAGGAGACAGGCGAGGGCGCGCAGGACGGCCCAGCCGCGGGCGCGGCGCAGGGTCGCGGGGTCCGGGACCGGCCGGTAGGTGTCGTGGAAGCGGCTGACGGCGCCTCCGGCAGCAGGATCCAGTCGGCGGCGAGATCGCAGGCGGGGGCGTCCGCGCAGAAGTCTCCGAAGTCGATCATGGCGCGGAAGGTGCCGTCGGCGGTGAGGATGCCGGCCGGGTGCAGGTCGCCGTGGAGGCATACCGCCGGGCCCGTCCAGCCGGGCGCGGCGACGGCGTCCTCCCAGACGGCGCGGACCACCTCCGGATCCGGCGACAGTCCGAGCTCCGTGGCCTCGGCGAGGTGCTCGGCGGACGACTCGGTGCTGCCGGACAGCGGACCCCCACGGCCCCGGCCGACGCACGGGCCGCCTCGGTGACGACCTGGCCGTCCGGTCGCCCTGGGCGACGCGGTCCGCGGACGCGCTCCTGCTCAAGAAGCGAGATCCCGGACATCGCCGGACGACCGAGCGGCCGGCCCGTCGATCCCCTCGCCGATCCCCCACTCCATCGCATATGTCGCTGTTGTCCAGGTATGCGATTCTGAGGTGTGGGTGCCCTGCCGCTCTTGTGGGCGTGGAGCCGCCGCGTCGTCGTCGCCTGAGTTCCGGGGACTCCCACCTGCCGGTGGCTGCGGCATGGACGGGAGGTGGATGCGGACATGCCCCATTACGGCGATGCCCGGGCCGCGGTCCCCGGTCTCCGGGTGCCGGGGAACGGGGGCGCCGGTTCGCCTCGCCCCACGCCGGAGTCCGCCGCGCGGGAGCGGGTTCTGGCGTTCGCCGGGGTGGCGCTGGCGGCGGTGTACGTGCGGAGCGAGGACGGTGCGGAGCTCCAGCTGGTGGAGTCCGCCGGCGCCGAGCCGGAGCGGTACGGGTTGCCGGGTCGTGTGCGGCATGGCGGGGGCACCTCACCCACTCCGGCGCCCGGCTATGCGGCGGTGTCCGGGGACAGTGGGTCCGCCGTCGTCGAGGCCTTCCGGAGCGGGCGGCCGCTGTGGCTCGCCGGCCGGCTGGAAGGCGGAGCCACCGGCGCGCCGCTCGGGGTGGTACCGCTGGGCGCCGCCGGCGGGTGGCTGGGCTGCTTGGCCGTGGTGGGAGAGCCCGGGGAGGGGTTCGGCGGCGAGCAGCAGGAGTTCCTGGAGCGGTACGCCGAGGCGGTCGCCGGGCGGCTCCGGGGGGAGGCCGACCGGTCCGCCCCTTCACCACTGCTGGATTCCGCCCTGCGTGCTCTGGGAGTGGGTTCCTTCGCGCTGACACCCGGCACCGGGCTGGTCGAGACGGACCCGGCCCTGCTCGAACTGGTCGGCATCCCCGAGGGCGGCTTCGACGGCAAGACCGACACGCTGCTCTCGTACAGCCTCCCGGAGGACGTCCCGGCCCTGCTGTCGGTCATCGAACCGTCCCCGCAGACCCCCGGGCGCCGGGAACTGGAGTTCCGTACCCGCCGGGCCACCGGTGAACTGTGCTGGCTGCGCCTGAGCTGCCGGGTGCTGAAGGGGCCCGACAGCGCCCCGGAGCGGGTGCTGGGCGTGGTGACCGCGGCCCCGGTGCTGCGGCGGAGCGCCAGTGACGTCGCCCGGATCCAGTGGCTGACGGCCGCGCTCGACGACGCCACGACGGTCCGGGACGTCAGCCGCGTGGTGGTCGCCGCGCTGCGTGAGCCGCTGGGTGCCGACCGGGTGGCGCTCGCCGAGGTGCTGGAGGACCGGCTGGCGGTCACCGTGCTCGATCCGCCGGGTGCCGGTGCCTGGCCGGAGCTGTGGCGTTCGGAGTGGCGCTCGGAGTGGCCCGACGCGCCGGTCACCGCCCTGCCCACGCTCCACGCGGCGTTGCGGGACGGGCGGATGAGCCTGTGGCCGGCGGGTACCGTGCTGGAGCCCGGGCTCGCGGGGATCGGGCCCGGCGGGCTCGCGGTGCTGCCGCTGCCGGCCAAGAGCAGGGTGGCCGGGGTGTGCCTGGTCGGCTGGGACGCGCCGCACGAGTTCGCGCCCGAGGAGCGGGCCCTGCTGACGGCGACCGCGGGGCTGGTGGGGCAGGCCCTGATCCGCGCGCACGCCTACGACGCCGAGCAGGAACTGGCGACGATGCTCCAGCGCAGCCTGCTGCCGCGCCGTCTCCCCCAGTTGCCCGGCGGCATCGCCGTGGCCCGCTATCTGCCCGCCCGGCGCGGGCTGCAGGTGGGCGGCGACTGGTACGACGTGATCGCGCTGTCGGAGGGGAAGGTGGCGCTGGTCATCGGTGATGTGCAGGGGCACAGCGCCGGGGCCGCGACGATCATGGGCCAGATGCGCACGGCGGTCCGGGCCTACGCCGTGGAGGGTCATCCGCCGGACGTGGTCGTCGCGCACGCCAACCGGCTGCTCGTCGGCATGGAGACCGACCTGTTCGCCACGTGCTGCTATGTCGAGCTGGACATGGAGGAGGGCAACGCACTGTTCGTGCGGGCCGGGCATCTGTCGCCGCTGGTGCGTCATCCCGACGGCGGAACGGAGGAGATCGCCGTCGAGGGCGGGCTTCCGCTGGGGGTGCTGGAGGACGCGGAGTTCCCGCTGACGGCCGTGGCGCTGGCGCCCGGCGCGGTGCTCGTGCTGGTGACGGACGGCCTGGTCGAGTCGGCCGAACTGGACGTGGACGAGGGCATGCGGATCGTGCGCGAGGTGCTCGCCGCGGCGGATCCTGCCGACCCGGGGCGGATGGCCGACGACCTGCTGGGCGAGGCCGGCCGGCGGGAGGACGACGTGGCGTTGCTGCTGCTCCGCTACGACGGGATGCGGGTGCGGCCGGTGCGGGCGGGCTGGGTGGTGTGGCGGCTGCCGGACGCGGTCATGCACGCCCGCCGGTTCAGCGCGCGCACGCTGCGTTCGTGGGACGTCGTGGCCGAGGCCGACACCGTTCTGCTGGTGGTGTCGGAGCTGGTCACCAACGCGCTGGTGCACACGCAGGGCGCGCTCCGGCTGGACCTGACCCTGGCGGCGGACCGGCTGCGGGTGACGGTGAGCGACTCCTCGCCGCGGGCGCCGGCCAAGCCGGTGGTCGTGGACTGGGAGTCGACCGGCGGCCGGGGGCTCTTCCTGGTCGAGGCGCTGTCGGCGGCGTGGGGCTCGGTGCCGGTCGGCGGCGGCAAGCAGGTGTGGAGCGAGATCGTCGTGTCCCGCCCTGAGGCGGACCACGAACCGGAAGCGGAAGCGACGCCGGAGGCGCAGCCGCCGATCGAGCCGGCGGAGGAACCGCAGCCCGTCCGGGACCGGGGCTGGGGCATCGGCCGCAACCGGGTCTGGGGCGTGGGCCGAACCCGCGACCGGAGCGGAGGCGGCAGGGGCTCGGGCCGAGGCCGGGGCCGGGACCGCGACCAGGACCCGGCCGGAGGCCGAACGCCGGACAGCGACAAAGGCCCGGGAGTCGCCCCTGGTGACGCGGTCGGTCCCACCAGGAGGGAGGGGCGGGATGAGGGGCCGTAGGTGGCAGGTGGGGGCCGCAGTCGTCGCGGCCGTCATGGCGGTGGCCCTGGTCGGCTGCAGCGAGGACGGCGGGGAGGGCGCGGGCGGGCTCACCGTCGGGCTGCTGCTGCCGAGCCGCGCGGTGCCCCGCTGGGAGCAGTCCGACAGGCCCATGATCGAGAAGCGGGTGAAGGAGCTGTGCTCCGACTGCACGGTCGTGTACGCCAACGCGGAGAACGACGCGGCGAGCCAGCGGCAGCAGATGAACTCGATGATCACCAAGGGTGTGTCCGCCCTGATCCTGGACGTCGTCGACCCCAAGGCGCTGCGCTCCTCGGTCCGGGCCGCGGACCGCGCGGGCATCCCGGTCATCGCCTACGACCGGCTCGCCGAGGGCCCGATCTCGGGTTTCGTCAGTTTCGACGGCGGCCAGGTCGGCCGGCTCCAGGGCGAGGCGCTGCTGAAGGGCATGGGGGCAAGGGCCGACGACGGCGGTGTCGTCATGGTGAACGGCGACCCGTCCAGCCCCAACGCCGCCTGGTACGAGGGCGGCGCCCGGTCGGTGCTCCGGGACAAGGTGCGGATCCTCAAGTCGTACGACACGCTGGGCTGGCGCACGGAGAACGCGCACGACCACATGTCCGCCGCGATCAGCGCCCTCGGCACGAACCAGATCGACGGGGTGCTCGCGGCCAACGACTCGATCGCCACCGGTGTCATCGCGGCGCTCAAGAGCGCCCGGGTCGCGCCGCTGCCCCCGGTCACCGGACAGGACGCCGACCTCCCCGCCGTGCGGCGCATCGTCGTGGGCGAGCAGTACATGACCGTCTACAAGCCCTTCCGGCAGGAGACCGACGCGGCCGCCGCCATGGCCGTCGCCCTCGCGCGCGGCAACGACCTCGACGTCCTCGTCACGACGAGCGTGGACAGCCCCACCACCAAGGACGTCCCGGCGGTGCTGCTCGACTCGGTCCCGGTGACGGCCGAGACGATCGGGCAGACGCTCGTCCGGGACGGTGTCTACACGATCGACCAGATCTGCACTCCGAAGATCCGGTCGGCCTGCGCCCGGATCGGGCTCACCCGGTGAGGGAGGTGATCCAACGTGGCCCATCCACCCGTACTGGCGTTGCGCGGCATCTCCAAGCGGTTCGGCGGCGTGCAGGCGCTCGTGGACGTCGACCTCCAGGTCCGGGCCGGTGAGGTCGTGGCCCTGGCGGGCGACAACGGCGCCGGCAAGTCCACGCTGATCAAGGTGATCTCGGGCATCAGCCCCGCCGACCGGGGCGTCATCGAGTGGGAGGGGCACCTCGTGCAGATCAAACGCCCGCACGACGCCCACAGCCTGGGCATCGCGACCGTCTACCAGGACCTCGCCATGTGCGACAACCTCGACGTCGTGGGCAATCTCTTCCTCGGCCGGGAGATCGACCGGGTGGGCATCCTCGACGAGGTGGAGATGGAGCGCAGGGCCCGCGATCTGATGCGGACCCTGTCGATCCGTATCCCCGACGTGCGCATGCCGGTCGCGGCGCTGTCCGCCGGGCAGCGGCAGGCCGTCGCGATCTCCCGCTCGCTCATGGGCGCGCCCAAGGTCCTGCTGCTGGACGAGCCCACCGCCGCCCTGGGTGTCGAGCAGACCAGCCATCTGCTCGACCTCATCGAGGAGGTGCGTGACCGCGGTATGGCGATCATCCTGATCAGCCACAACATGGGCGACATCAAGGCCGTCGCGGACCGGGTCGCCGTGTTGCGCCTCGGCCGCAACAACGGTCTGTTCGACGTGAGCACGGTGACGCAGGAGCAGATCATCTCCTCCGTCACCGGGGCGGCGGACAACGCCGTGGCGCATCGTACGAAGGGCGACGAGGAGGCATGGCCGTGACCGGGGGCGGGCCGCACCGCGGCGGCGGGCCGGCCGCGCCGGGCGGCGACGCCCGGCCGGTCGCGCGCGACCGCCCGCCGCGCACCCGTGGCTGGACCGGCACACTGCGCGAGTACGCCCTGGAGATGCGCGGCAGTGTGCGCGACGGCGAGCGCGGGCCACTCCTGGTGATCGCCGGGCTGATCGTGATCGGGGCCCTCTTCCAGGCGCTGGACGACAACTTCCTGTCGCCGCGGAACCTGTCCAACCTCAGCGTGGACATCGTCGGGACCGGTCTGGTCGCCGTCGGCATCGTGTTCGTGCTGCTGATCCGGGAGATCGATCTGTCGGTCGGCTCGGTCAGCGGCCTGGCGGGCGCCGTGTTCGCCGTGCTGAACGTGAACCACGGGATGCCGGAGTGGCTCGCGGTGGTCGTGGCGATCGCCGGGGGCATGGCGGTGGGCGCCTTCCACGGGCTCTTCTTCGCCTGGCTCGGCGTGCCCGCGTTCGTCGTGACCCTGGCGGGGCTGCTGATCTGGAACGGCCTGACGCTCGACCTGCTGGGCGCGAGCGGCACCATCAACATCGACGAGGAGGGCTTGGTCGCCTCCCTGACGAGCCGGCACTTCGGTGACGACATGGCGGCCTACGCGGTGGCGGCGCTCGGCACGGCCGGGTACTTCCTGGCCGCCCACCGCAAGCGCGCCCGGCACCGGGCCGCCGGGATGCCGTACCGGCCGCCGGTCGAGGTCTGGGTGCGCACCGGTGTTCTCGCGGTGCTCGCCTTCACCGCCGCCTACACGCTCAACCGGTTCCAGGGGCTGCCGCTGGCGTTGCTGATCTTCCTGGTGGTTCTCGTCGTCTCGGACTACGTGCTGCGCCGCACGCGGTACGGACGGCGGGTGTACGCGCTCGGCGGCGGGGTCGAGGCGGCGCGCCGGGCGGGCATCTCCGTGGAGCGGGTGCGGGTCGCGATGTTCATGGTGTCGGGGACGCTGGCCGCGGTCGGCGGGCTGTTCGTGGCCTCGGGCCTGACCTCGGCGAGCCCCACGACGGCCCGTGCCGCCGGTTCCGGGATGCTGCTGATCAACGCGATCGCCGCGGCCGTCATCGGCGGCACGAGCCTGTTCGGCGGGCGTGGCTCGCCCTGGTCCGTGCTGCTCGGTGTGCTGGTCATCCAGTCGGTCGCCTCGGGTATGGGGCTGCTGGGAGTGGAGGACGCCGTGCAGTTCATGATCACGGGCGGGGTGCTGCTGGCCGCCGTCGCGGCCGACGCGCTCTCCAGACGCGCGGCGGCCCGGCGGGGCCGACCATGAGCCACAGTCCGCCCGAGTTATCCTGTTTCTTACGAAATATCTAATAAAGGGTAAACAGGGATACAGGGCACGCCGGTGGCGGAGGACCGACGGCGTGTCCGTCGGAGTGCCATGAAACGCAGCCTTCTCGCCCGGGCGGCCGTCGCCGCCACGGCCGTCGCGGGCCTGGTCCTCGCCGGATGCGGTGACACGGACGCGCCCGGCGCCGAGCAGGCGGACATCAGCGTGCTCGCGATGGACGCGTCCCAGATGCAGACCCTCAAGAAGCTCACCAAGAGGCACTTCACCGCGGAGACGGGCATCACGGTCGAGTACACCCTGCTGCCGGAGAACGAGGCGCGGGAGCGGATGAACCGCGAGTTCGCGACCCAGGCCGGCACCTACGACGTGGCGAGCGTGAGCGCGTACGAGGTGCCGATCTACGCGGACAACGGCTGGCTCGCCCCGCTGGACCCCTTTGTGAAGGCGGACGAGGACTTCGACCAGGACGACGTCTTCCCCAACCTGGTGTCCTCGCTGACCGGCGAGGACGGCAAGCTCTACGCCGAGCCGTTCTACGGCGAGGGTTCCTTCCTGATGTACCGCAAGGATCTCTTCCGCAAGGAGGGGCTGACCATGCCGCCGAACCCGACCTGGGAGCAGGTCGCCGACCTTGCCGCCCAGGTCGACGGCGCTGATGGCGCGAGCGGCATCTGCCTGCGCGGTCTGCCCGGCTGGGGCCAGAACCTCGCCCCCCTCAACACGGTCGTCAACACCTTCGGCGGCACCTGGTACGACACGGACTGGAACGCCCGGCTGACCTCACCCGAGTTCAGGAAGGCCGTCGGGTTCTACGTCGGCCTGCTCCGCTCCCACGGCCAGCCCGACGCCGACCGGATGGGCGTGCTGGAGATCCTCGACAGGTTCGTCCAGGGCAAGTGCGCCATGATGTACGACGCCACGTCACTGGCCTCGTCGATCGAGGCCGACGGTTCCGCGGTCAAGGGCAAGGTCGGCTACGTACCGGCCCCGCACGACCGGACGGAGAAGGCCGGCTGGCTGTGGACCTGGGCGTGGGGCATCCAGCAGGCGTCCGACAACAAGGACGCCGCCTGGGAGTTCATCTCCTGGGCCTCCTCCAAGGAGTACCAGGAGCTGGTCGGGAAGGAGGTGGGCTGGACCGCGGCGCCCGCCGGGAACCGCAGGTCGCTCTACTCCAACCCCGAGTACCAGCAGGCAGCGGACGCCTGGTACCGGCAGGAGTACACGGCGGCGACCGATTCCGCCGACCCCAGGAACCCCGGCGTCGACCCCCGTCCCTACACCGGTATCGGCTTCCTGGGCATCCCCGAGTTCGCCGTGCTCGGTACGGCGGTCTCCGAGCAGATCGCCGCGGCCATCGCCGGACAGCAGTCGGTGGACACGGCCCTGGAGAAGTCGCAGGACCTCGCCCAGGCAGCGGCGGCGAAGTACCGGGGCGAGTGACCCTGCCGTCGGCCGCCCGGCCCGGGCGTCAACGGCGCGGGCCGCGCCCCCGGTCACCCGGGGACGCGGCCCTCGTACTGCCCTGAACTGCCCTGCCGGTCCGCTTACTTGCGGATCAGGCTGCGCAGCACGTACTGCATGATGCCGCCGTTGCGGTAGTAGTCCGCCTCGCCGGGGGTGTCGATGCGGACGACCGCGTCGAACTCGACGCCGGTGTCGGTGGTGACCTTCACCGTGCGCGGGGTGGTGCCCTCGTTGAGCTCGGTGACGCCGGAGATGGAGAAGGCCTCCTCACCGGTCAGGCCGAGGGACGACGCGGACTGGCCCTCCGGGAACTGGAGCGGAAGGACGCCCATGCCGATGAGGTTCGAGCGGTGGATGCGCTCGTACGACTCGGCGATGACGGCCTTGACGCCCAGGAGCGCGGTGCCCTTGGCGGCCCAGTCGCGGGACGAGCCGGAGCCGTACTCCTTGCCGGCCAGGACGACCAGCGGGATGCCGGCGGCCTGGTAGTTCTGCGAGGCGTCGTAGATGAAGGAGACCGGGCCGCCGTCCTGCGTGAAGTCACGCGTGTAGCCGCCCTCGGTGCCCGGCGCGATCTGGTTGCGCAGGCGGATGTTGGCGAACGTGCCGCGGATCATGACCTCGTGGTTGCCTCGGCGGGAGCCGTAGGAGTTGAAGTCGCGACGCTCGACGCCGTGCTCGGTGAGGTACTTGCCGGCCGGGGTGTCGGCCTTGATCGCACCGGCCGGGGAGATGTGGTCGGTGGTGACCGAGTCGCCCAGCTTGGCGAGCACACGGGCGCCGGAGATGTCGGAGACCGGGGTGGTCTCCATCGTCATGCCCTCGAAGTACGGGGGCTTGCGGACGTACGTCGACTGCGGGTCCCACTCGAAGGTGTTGCCGGTCGGGATCGGCAGCGCCTGCCACTGGGCGTCGCCCGCGAAGACGTCCGAGTAGGACTTGGAGAACATGTCCTCGCCGATGGCGTTGGCGACGACGTCGTTCACCTCGGCCTCGGAGGGCCAGATGTCCTTCAGGAAGACCGGGTTGCCGTCCTGGTCGGTGCCCAGGGCGTCACGGGTGATGTCCACCTTCATGGAACCGGCGAGCGCGTAGGCCACGACCAGCGGCGGGGACGCCAGGTAGTTCATCTTGACGTCGGGGTTGATGCGGCCCTCGAAGTTCCGGTTGCCGGAGAGGACCGAGGTGACCGCGAGGTCGTGGTCGTTGACGGCCTTGGAGACCTCCTCCGGCAGCGGGCCGGAGTTGCCGATGCAGGTGGTGCAGCCGTAGCCGACGAGGTTGAAGCCGACCTTGTCGAGGTACGGGGTCAGGCCCGCCTTCTCGAAGTAGTCGGTGACGACCTTGGAGCCCGGGGCGAGCGTGGTCTTGACCCACGGCTTGCGGGTCAGGCCCTTCTCCACCGCCTTCTTGGCCACCAGGGCGGCGGCGACCATGACGTACGGGTTGGAGGTGTTGGTGCAGGAGGTGATGGCCGCGACGGTCACGGCGCCGTGGTCGATCTCGTAGGTCGATCCGTCGGGGGCGGTGACGGTGACCGGGTTCGACGGGACGGCGGCACCGGTGCCGTCGGCGTGCTGCGGCGCGCCGGCGCCGTTCTCCTGGTTGCCGTAGGCGGGGGCGTCGGAGGCCGGGAAGGACTCGGCGCTCGCCTCGTCGACCGGGGAGGCCGAGGCGGCCGCCTGCTGGGCGACGGGCGCGTCGACGTAGTTGAGGACGTCCTTCGCGAACTGCTGGGCGGCCTCGGCCAGGACGATACGGTCCTGCGGACGCTTCGGGCCGGCGATGGAGGGCACGACCGTCGACAGGTCGAGCTCCAGCTTCTCGGAGAAGTCGGGCTCAGCGGCCGGGTCCAGCCAGAGGCCCTGCTCCTTGGCGTACGCCTCGACGAGGGCGAGCTGCTGCTCGCTGCGGCCCGTCAGCTTCAGGTACTTGATCGTCTCGTCGTCGATCGGGAAGATCGCCGCGGTCGAGCCGAACTCCGGCGACATGTTGCCGATGGTGGCGCGGTTGGCGAGGCTGGTGGCCGCCACGCCCTCGCCGTAGAACTCGACGAACTTGCCGACGACGCCGTGCTTGCGCAGCATCTCGGTGATCGTCAGCACCAGGTCGGTGGCGGTGGTGCCGGGCGAGAGCTCACCGGTCAGCTTGAAGCCGACGACGCGCGGGATGAGCATCGAGACCGGCTGGCCGAGCATCGCGGCCTCGGCCTCGATGCCGCCGACGCCCCAGCCGAGGACGCCGAGGCCGTTGACCATGGTGGTGTGCGAGTCGGTGCCGACGAGGGTGTCGGGGTAGGCCTGGCCGTTGCGCACCATGACCGTGCGCGCCAGGTGCTCGATGTTCACCTGGTGGACGATGCCGGTGCCGGGCGGGACGACCTTGAAGTCGTCGAAGGCGGTCTGGCCCCAGCGCAGGAACTGGTAGCGCTCGCGGTTGCGGCCGTACTCCAGCTCGACGTTCTGCGCGAAGGCCTCGTTGGTGCCGAACTTGTCGGCGATGACGGAGTGGTCGATGACCAGCTCGGCCGGGGAGAGCGGGTTGACCTTCGCCGGGTCGCCGCCGAGCTCCTTCACGGCCTCGCGCATGGTCGCGAGGTCCACGACACAGGGCACGCCGGTGAAGTCCTGCATGATCACGCGGGCCGGCGTGAACTGGATCTCCTGGGACGGCTGGGCCTGGGAGTCCCAGCCGCCGATGGCGCGGATGTGGTCGGCGGTGATGTTCGCGCCGTCCTCGGTGCGGAGGAGGTTCTCCAGCAGCACCTTCAGGCTGTAAGGGAGGCGCGCGGCGCCCTCGACCTTGTCCAGCCGGAAGATCTCGTACGACTCGTCGCCCACCTGCAGCGTGCTGCGGGCGTCGAAGCTGTTCGCCGACACGACAGTCTCCTTCATTGATGTGCGCGTACCACCACGATCCTGCCGCCACGGCATCTCGGCCGATCCGCTAAGGTAAGGCTAAGTTAGGTAGGCCTTACCGGGGCTGGCGGCTGCGGTGCTCCCCGGCAGATATCTCGATGTCGAGATAACTCTAGTACACCGGGGCCCGTAGGTCATGCCCCGGCGTCCGCCATGCGGTCATGCACACCCCTCTCCGGGGTATCCGAACCAGGTACCCACGCCACAAACGGAGAGGAGTCAGGCATGCCGCTCACGTTCCGCAAGAGTTTCCGGATCCTTCCGGGGGTGCGTCTGAACATCAACAAGCGCTCCTGGTCCATCACGACCGGCGGCGGAAAGAACGGCCCGCGTCACACCCGCAGCAGTACGGGACGTCGTACGACATCGATGGATTTGCCCGGACCTTTCGGGTGGCGGCGTACACGTACCGCCCGTCGACACTGAAGCCACCAGGGAGGATTGACTTCCTGTCACCCGAATGGACCCCCCGGCCGGGTGCCATCTCATATCTGAGATAACCTCAACCGCATGGCAGACGACTACCTCGTACGCATCGGCAAGCTCATCCGTGACGCCCGGCAGCACCGGGGCTGGACCCAGTCGCAGCTGGCGGAGGCGCTCGGAACCAGCCAGAGCGCCGTGAACCGGATCGAGCGCGGCAACCAGAACATCAGCCTTGAGATGATCGCGCGCATCGGGGAGGCCCTCGACAGCGAGATCGTGTCGCTCGGCTACGCCGGTCCGATGCACCTGCGGGTGGTCGGCGGCCGCCGGCTGTCCGGCGCCATCGACGTGAAGACGAGCAAGAACGCGTGCGTGGCGCTGCTGTGCGCCTCACTGCTCAACCAGGGGCGCACGGTGCTGCGCCGCGTCGCCCGCATCGAGGAGGTGTACCGCCTCCTGGAGGTGCTGGGCTCGATCGGTGTCCGCACCCGGTGGATCAACGACGGTGTCGACCTGGAGATCGTGCCGTCGGCCGAGCTGGACCTGGCGGCCATCGACGCGGACGCGGCCCGCCGCACCCGCTCGATCATCATGTTCCTCGGTCCGCTGCTGCACCGCATGGACCACTTCAAGCTGCCCTACGCCGGCGGCTGCGACCTCGGTACGCGCACGGTCGAGCCGCACATGATCGCGCTGCGCCGGTTCGGTCTCGACATCGCCGCCACCGAGGGCCAGTACCACGCGATGGTCGACCGCTCGGTCCGCCCCGACCGTCCGATCGTGCTGACCGAGCGCGGCGACACGGTGACCGAGAACGCGCTGCTCGCCGCCGCCCGGCACGACGGCATCACCGTCATCCGCAACGCGTCCTCCAACTACATGGTCCAGGACCTGTGCTTCTTCCTGGAGGCCCTCGGCGTCAAGGTCGACGGCATCGGCACCACCACGCTCACCGTGCACGGCGTGCCGACCATCGACGTCGACGTGGACTACTCCCCCTCCGAGGACCCGGTCGAGGCGATGAGCCTCGTCGCGGCGGCCGTGGTCACCGAGTCGGAGCTGACGGTGCGCCGGGTTCCGATCGAGTTCCTGGAGATCGAGCTGGCGGTCCTGGAGGAGATGGGCCTCGACCACGACCGCACGCCCGAGTACTTCGCCGACAACGGCCGCACCCGGCTGGTGGACCTCACCGTCCGGCCCTCCAAACTGGAGGCGCCGATCGACAAGATCCACCCGATGCCGTTCCCCGGCCTGAACATCGACAACGTGCCGTTCTTCGCGGCCATCGCGGCGGTCGCCCAGGGCAAGACCCTCATCCACGACTGGGTCTACGACAACCGCGCCATCTACCTGACGGACCTGAACCGCCTCGGCGGCCGCCTCCAGCTCCTCGACCCGCACCGCGTCCTGGTCGAGGGCCCGACCCGCTGGCGCGCCGCCGAGATGATGTGCCCGCCGGCCCTGCGCCCCGCGGTGGTCGTCCTGCTGGCGATGATGGCGGCCGAGGGCACGTCGGTGCTGCGCAACGTGTATGTCATCAACCGGGGTTACGAGGACCTGGCGGAGCGGCTGAACTCGATCGGGGCGCAGATCGAGATCTTCCGGGACATCTGATGTGCGGATGCCGCCGAAACCCGTGCGCTCCGGACCGCCCGGCGGCTCAGGCAGCTGCAAGCTTCCGGATGCGCGGGTGGTTCTCCAGAGCCCACCGCACGGTCTTCGGCGGGCGTCCGAGCAGGATTCCCAGTTCGTCGGTGATGCCGCCGTATCCTCCGCGGCCGATGATCCGGGTCAGGGTCTTCAGGTGCTCCGCGATGTGCGGGTACGCGGACATGTTGGTGTCCACGTAGGTCTTGTTCCAGGTTTCGATGTCTTCGGGAACGTACGTGACCGGGCGTCCCAGCACGGCCGCGAAGTCCTCCGCGATCCCGTGCATGTCCTTCAGCTCCGGGCCCGTGAGCGCGTAGGACTTGGAGATGTGCGGCGCGGGGTCGGCCAGGATCTTCGCGCACAGTTCCGCGACGTCGTAACCGGCGATGGGTGCGAGCCGGTGGTCGCCGAAGGGCAGGCGCAGTTCACCGTCGGCCAGTGAGCCCAGGGCCAGCCAGGTCATGATGGGGTTCTCGACGAAGAAGGCCGCCTGGATGTTGACGGTCGGGACGCCGGACCACTCCAGCACCTGCTCGGCGACCCAGTGGGCGCGCTGCTGCGGCGACCAGTTGGCGACGAGTCCGCCGAGCCGCGCGCGCCGCTCTTCCTCCGGTGCGGTCATCTTGTCGAACGTCATGAACGACTGCTCGTACTCGGAGATGTTGACGAACACCTCGATGTCGCCCTGCGCCCGCGCCGCCGCGGCCATCAGGCTGACGGCGTCGGTGTAGTACGGCGACAGGCTCATGCTGAAGTAGATGCGCCGGACGCCCTTCAGCGCGGCGGTCACGTCGGCGATGGTGAGCAGGTCGCCGACGAAGACCTCCGCCCCGGCCTGGCGGAGCGAGTGGGCGCGTTCGTCGTCCTGTCGCACGAACGCGCGCACGGGGTGCCCTTGTTCGAGCAGCATGTCGACCATCGTCCGGCTCACACCACCGATTTCGCCGGCGGCACCGGTGATCAGGATGGGATTGCGCTCTGACATCGAGGTGTCCTCTGTCTGGTTGGGGTGGGGCAGTTGGCCGTAAGGGTGGGTCGGTGGGCGGCGACCGTCGTGCCGGGTGGCCGCCTCCGCGTGAGCCTGCGCGTCAGCCGGCCAGGCGGTTGATCTTGCGGATCTGCTTGTCGAAGGCCCGGGCGGGGACGAGACGGCGCAGCGTGCTCACGCGTCCGGCCGTGGGGCCGGCGGTGTAGCGCAGCTTCGGCCTGGCGTCGGTCGCCGCCGCGACGATCGCCTTGGCGACGATGGCGGGTGCGTCGCCGCCCCTGATCGCCTCCGCCAGCACGCGGTCGACGGTCTGCCGCTGCTTCGCGTAGGCGTGCAGGGGTGTGTCGGGCTTCGCGCTGTTGGCCTCGAATCCGGTCCTGGTGTAGGCGGGTTCGACGAGCAGCGACCGGATGCCGTACTCCCGGACCTCGTGGTCCAGGGACTCGGAGTAGCCCTCGATCGCGTGCTTGGAGGCGGCGTAGACGGCCATGTACGGCTGGGGCATGAATCCGAGTACGGACGAGATGTTGATGATGCGGCCGCGTTTCTGGGCGCGCATGTGCGGAAGGACCTCCGTCACCATGCGCATGACCCCGAAGACGTTGGTGTCGAAGACGCCCTGAGCCTGCGCGACGGAGGTCTCCTCCGCCGCACCCGTCGAGCCGACACCGGCGTTGTTGACCAGGACGTCGATCCGCCCGAACCGCTCGCTCACCTCCTGGACCGCCGCGGCGACCGAGGCGTCGACGGCCACGTCGAGGCCGAGGAACGTCACACCGTCGAGCGGGGTGACGCGTGAGGTGTCGCGGCTTGTGCCGACCACGTCGAAACCCGCTGCGACCAGCGCGAGCGCGGTTTCCCTCCCGATGCCGGATGACGCACCCGTCACGAGTGCCACCGGCCGAT
This sequence comes from Streptomyces afghaniensis, assembly GCF_044327915.1. Classification (NCBI taxonomy): domain Bacteria; kingdom Bacillati; phylum Actinomycetota; class Actinomycetes; order Kitasatosporales; family Streptomycetaceae; genus Streptomyces; species Streptomyces afghaniensis. The sequence continues at coordinate 343,388 of NZ_JBIRGJ010000001.1, read as the reverse complement.
CTGTCGTCATCATGACTCCCCGCACTCCTTGAAAAACCGATCGGTTTCCGTCACTGTAAACCGATCGGTTTCCGCTTGCAAGTTCCAGCAAGGAGAAGGACGGGATGGGCAGGATCAGTCCGCGGGAGAGGCGCGAGAGCGTCATCCGCGCGGCGATCGCCGAGTTCGCGATCGCCGGCTACCACGGCACCACCACAGCGGCGATCGCCAGGCGGGTCGGCGTCACGCAGCCGTACCTCTTCCGGCTCTTCCCGGACAAGAAGGCGATCTTCGTCGCCGCTCTGACCCGGAGCATGGAAGACACCCGCCTGGCTTTCGAGGGGGCGGCCGACGGGGCGGAAGACGGAGAGCGGGCTCTTCAGGCCATGACGAAGGCTTACGAGCAGCTGATCTCGACGAGTCCCGAAACGCTCCTGATGCAGATGCAGGGATATGCCGTCGCGGCGGCCGCCGAAGCGCAGGGCGATGACCTGACCGGCGAACTCGTCCGGGACGGCTGGATGAGGATCCCAACGCCGGGCGGTGGGGCAGCGGTCCGGAGGGGCTGTCCGTCAGCGCACGCACGCCGCGTCGAGCAGGGTGACCACCGTGAGCGCGATGAGCCCCGTCAGCGTGTCCGCGCCGATGCCCGCGCGGGTGGGCTCTGGTCCTTGAGCTCGATCTGCGCGGCCAGGAAGGGGCAGCCGTAGAACTCGGGCGCGCCCGACTGTGATTCCACCTGCCCGAAGACATGCAGGACCCGCTCCCGGGGCGAACGGTCGTCGTCCGCCACGGGCAGGAGTGCCGCCTTGCAGGCGGAAGTACGGCGCTCCTCAATTCCTCCCCAGGGCGTTACCCCGCCGACTGTTCCCCCCGCCCGCACGCACGGCGATCATGGCGCCGATGGTTCGCGTCCTCCTGGGCCAGGCGCCGCAGCAGCCTGACGACCGGCTCGAAGAGCACCGTGAGGACCACCGCCCGCTCGGCGAGGGCGATGCGGTCCTCGATCCCTTCGAACTGCGCGAAGTCCAGGTCCGCGGTGGAGGTGGCGAGCCGTGCGTAGGGGATGAGGTCCTCGGCCGTGTAGTCGGTACCGAGGCGGCTCAGCGCCGCGAGACTCTCGGCGAGTGCCGGGCGGTGCGGTGAGGAGTCGGAGATCTGCCAGCCCATGTTCTCGATGAGAGCCTCGACCCTCGCGGTGGCTCCGCAGGAGGCCTCTTCGTCGGCGGCGCCCTCCAGTCCCTGGTCCTTCTCGTCGTTCGTCTCCGCGGAAGGAACGGGCAGGGCGTGGTGGACGACGCCCAGGGTCTCGAACGCGTCCAGCGGACGGTCGACGGCTTCGAGCACCTCACGGGTGCGGGCGACGGACAGCCCGCCGAGCTGGATGAGGGAACGGATCAGACGGAGCCGCTGGATGTGCTCCTCGTCGTACTCGACGGTGGTCGGGTTCAGCGCACGTCCCTCGGGGAGCAGCCCCTCCCGTCGGTAGTACTTGATGGTCGCCACCGGCACCCCGGACCGTCGGCTGAGCTCTGAAATCCTCATGCGCTCCCTCACGCTCGACTGCCCCTCCAGTATCGCGTTACCGGGGGTTGCCCCACCGAGCCCGATAGTGCCACTATCAGGCACTCGATAGTGGAGCTATCGAGCTCAGCCCGGTGTGCCCTCTTCCGCACCCGGCCTCTCACCTCGTACGCCTCGACAACGGAGGACCCCGCATGTCCCAGCGCATCGGCAAAACCCACTGGAAGCGTTTCGCCGTGGGCGCGGTGCCGACGGTGGCCGCCACCGCGGCGGTCGCCGTCTCGATGGCCCAGGGCGCGCTGGCCGCTTCGTTCAGCATCTCCGGTTCCGACTTCAAGGTCTCGGCCGGCTCCCTGAGCGGCAGCGGATTCGCCAACTACGCCACGGTGGACGTCGCCAAGAACGGCAAGCGCATCCCCGTGTCCGTCTCGGCCCTCGAGAACGCGAAGATCACCGACATGTGCCAGTCCGTGCCGGTGGACATTCCCGCGCTCGGGACCTACACGATGACGCTCAAGGCCGGCGGGTCGGGTACGGCGGTCAAGGCCAAGGACCTGTACATCGACATGACCGATCTCCAGGCCAAGTCCGGCACTTTCAACAACGTCGACATCGGCGTCGCCACCGGCTCGATCACGAAGGGCCGGGTCAACCCCAAGGACCACGTCGATCCCGATGATTACGCCCAGCAGGCGGACTCGATCGAGATCATCGACGCCCACCAGAGGGTCTGGGCCACCTCTGCCGGGACGTTCGAACTGGCGGGCCTGCACATGAACATCGCGGCCGGCCGCCACGACTGCTTCTGACCCTCGCTCCCGCCCCTCCCCCACCCCGCCACGACCTGGGAGCTTCCCCATGACGAGTGCCGGCGCACCCGCGCACCCCCACAGCGACAGCGGCTTCGACAGCGCTCGCCGGGCCTTCCGGGCCTGGCGGCGCACCCGACCCTTCTGGGCAGGACTGCTGGTGCTCCTCGCCGCCGCGCCGATCATCTACTTCCCGTACTTCAACCTCTCCCTGGGCGCCCTGTCCGTGGCGATGTCCACCACCGCGGGGGCGGGCTCCCTGATCATCGGGCTGACGCTGATCGTCCTCGGCGGGCTCCTCTGGTTCCAGCCGGTCATCAGGTTCTTCGCGGGATGCGTCGCCGTCTTCCTCGGTGTGCTGGCCCTTCCCATCTCCAACTTCGGCGGATTCTTCGTCGGCACCCTGTTCGCGGCCACGGGCGGACTCCTCGCTCTGGCGTGGGCCCCGGTGGATGCGGACCTACCCGACGGCACCGTCGGCCCGGAGGGAGAGCCGGGGAATGGCTGAACCGTCGTCCGACATCGGCGGCGAGACCGAGCAAGCCCGTTTCGTCCGGCCGTCGAGGGGCCGACACGCCGTCCCTCGTACGTCCGCACTGACCCGCTTGCGCCTGCCGCTCGGGAAGGCTCTCGCGCTGACCGCGCTGCCGACCGCTCTCGTCCTGGGCAGTCAGCGTCCGCCCACCGTCGACTCAAGTGCCACGGCGGCGCATTCCGTTCCGGAAGAGGCGGCCGACAGCGGGGTCGACTGCGCCCGTTCCGGCGACCCGTCAGCCCCCGCCGAGGCTCCGACGCCGTCCGCTGCTCCCGGCACGCCCAGCGCCCCCACGAGCGACGAGTCCATCAAACCGTCGGAGCACACGGCTGACGAGGAGACAGGCCCCGCCCCGGCTCCGGCCGTACCGCCAAGCACACACTCCGCCACTCCGAGCGCGGCCCCTGCCCCCACCGGCCTTACGGGTCTCCTCGGCCCCCTCCTCCGCGGCGGCACCGACCAGCAGAACCCGGCACCCGACGCGAGCCCCTCGCCGGGCTCGGCCGCTGCGACGCCAAGGGGCACGGAACACTCGTACCTGCCACCGGCCGCTCCCCGCGAATCCCCCTCCCCCAGCCAACAGACCACCGACCCATCACCCCGACCACAGTCCTCGGAGGCACGCCGCGGAACCGACCGCACCTGCGACATCAGCGATCTCGCGGCCCCCGAGGACAAGAGCGCCGGTCGATTCGCCGCCGAGTCGTGGAACATGAAGGGGAGCCGCCTCGAACTGCGCGACGTCGTCTTCGGCGGTGTGGTGACCGTGGACACGGCCGCCGGACCCAAGCGGGTGCTCAAGTTCTCCGCGGCCGGTGTCACGATCCGCGACCTGAGGATGGCCGTGCCCGTCGGCCCGCAGATCCAGCACATCGACGGAGGGCCCGGCTCGACGTCCACGCTGCGAGGCGACCGCATCACCATGTACGTCGAGAGCCTGACGGGCACCCTCTCCGGCGCCGAAGGGATTCCCCTGCCTCCCGTCCTCCGCCTCCACCTCACCCCCGACACCGTTCCGGAGTGGCTCTACGACACGGCCGGGAAACTCGGCCTCAAGCTCCAACTCAGCCTCGACGACGCCGACATCGACCAGGCCGGACAGACAGGCGGAAAGCTCATCATCCCGGGAATTCACGGATACGGAACGACACCCTGAACTCGGCCCCACGCGACTGGTTCGTTCGACGAGCTTGCATCCGGAAACCGGACGGTTTACCGTGCTGGAAACCGTTCGGTTTCCGATTCTCGTGGAGGCAGTCATGACCGCTTTGAAGGGCGCCAACGTTTTCGTCACCGGCGGCAGCCGGGGCATCGGCAAGGCGCTGGTGGAAGAGCTGTACGCACGCGGTGCCGCCAAGGTCTATGCCACGGCCCGCGACCCGCACACCGTGACGCATCCCGACGCGGTCCCGGTGGCGCTGGAGGTCACCGACCCGGCTTCCGTGGCGGCGGCCGCCGCACAAGCGCAGGATGTCACGGTGCTGATCAACAACGCGGGCGCCGCGGTCGGCGCCTCGTTCCTCGACTCCCCGGTCGACGACGTACGCAAGGAGTTCGAGACCAACTTCTACGGTCCCCTGCTGCTCACCCGCGCCTTCGTACCGATCATCGAGCGCAACGGCGGCGGCCACATCCTCAACGTCCACTCCGTGCTCTCCTGGCTGGCCCTCGGCGGCTCCTACAGCGCTTCCAAGGCCGCCCTGTGGTCGCAGTCCAACTCCCTGCGCCTGGAGCTTCAGCCGCGCGGCATCGCCGTCACCGGACTCCACGTCGGATACGTCGACACGGACCTGGCGGCGGGCGTCGACGCGCCCAAGTCCAGCCCTCGTGACGTCGCCGCACTCGCCCTCGACGGGGTCGAGACGGGAGCGTACGAGGTGCTCGCCGACGACATCTCGCGCCAGGTCAAGGCGGGCCTGGCCGGCGACCTGGCCGGGCTGTACGCCCAGCTGGCCGAGTAGGACAGGACTGGCTCCACCTCGTCTACGGGGAGAAGGACTGGTCCCGGCCCTCGGACCGGGAGGCCAACAAGCAGCTGCTGCCCGCCGTGGTCACCCCCGATCGGGGGTGACGCGCGGGGGGCGATTGGGTCAACCATGTGCTCGACAGGGCGTCGTGGCAGGCAAAGGAGCAGCACATGACGGAGATCCAGGTCGAGGTCGACGTACCCGCGAAGATGCGTGACGGCACGGTGCTGCGCGCGGATGTCTACCGGCCCGGCGGCAGCGGACCGTGGCCGGTCCTGCTGAGCAGGCTGCCGTACGGCAAGCAGATGGCCCTGGCGATCGCCGTCCTCGATCCCCTGGCGGCGGCTCGGCGTGGCTTCATGGTGGTGCTCCAGGACACCCGCGGCCGGTTCGCCTCCGAGGGCGAGTGGGAGCCGTGGACGCACGAGGAGGACGACGGCTACGACACCGTACGGTGGGCTGCCGCCCTGCCCGGCGCGAACGGCTCCGTCGGCATGATCGGCGCCAGCTATTTCGGCAACACGCAGTGGATGGCGGCGCTGGCCAAGCCGCCGGAGCTGAAGGCGATCGCACCGATGGTCACGTGGTCCGATCCGGACGACGGACTGTGGACGCGCGGCGGCGCGATCGAGCTCGGTATCACCGCGCCGTGGACCCTGATGATGGGTGCCGACGCGCTGATGCGCCGGCACGGCACCGACCCCGCCACGCTCGTCGGCAGTCTCGGCAGGCTCGTGCAGGATCTCGACGGCCTGGCCGACGGCGGCTACGGCGAACTGCCCGCCGGGCACTTCCCCGCGTTCGTCCGGCACGATCTTCCCGAGCTGGGCTATGAGCGGTCCCGGCGGGAGCCCGAGTGGGCGCGGGCCTGCCGGGTCGAGGGCCGGCACGACGAGGTGGACCTGCCCAGCTTCCAGGTCGGCGGCTGGTACGACATCTTCACTCAGGGCACGCTCGACAACTTCACCGCCATGCGCCGCACGGGCCGGTCCGCCACGCTGGTCATGGGGCCGTGGAGTCACGCCAACCAGCAGCATGTCATCGGCGACGTCAACTTCGGGTTCGGCGCGAACTCCGCCTTCATGGGCATGCGCGGCCCCCTGAACGGCCTTCAGCTCGACTGGTTCCAGCGCACGATCGGCGACGGTGAGGCGCTGGAGCCGGACACGGGCAAGGTGCTGCTGTTCGTCATGGGCGTCAACCAGTGGCGCGAGGAGACGGAATGGCCCCTGTCACGGGCCGTGGACACGGACTTCCACCTGCGCGCGGACGGACGCCTGACACTGGAGCCGCCGCCTGTCGCCGAGCAGCCCGAGGAGTTCACCTACGACCCGATGGACCCGGTGCCCACGGTCGGCGGAGCCCTGTTGCTGACCGACGACTTCCGTCCCGGGCCGCTCGACCAGACGGCGGTGGAGGCGCGCGAGGACGTCCTCGTCTTCACCACCGAACCGCTCACCGAGGACGTCGAGGTGACCGGCCGGATCCGGGCGGTGCTCTTCGCCGCCACGGACGGCCCCTCGACCGACTGGGTGGCCCGCCTGTGCGACGTCGACGAGCACGGCGTGTCCCGCAATGTCACCGACGGCATCGTGCGGGTACGGGAAGGGACGCCGGGCGAAGCGGCCGAGCACGTCGTGGACCTGTGGTCGACCAGCATCGTCTTCCGTGCCGGGCATCGCATACGGGTCCAGGTCACCTCCAGCAACTTCCCGCGCTGGGACCGCAACCTCAACACGGGCGAACCCGAGGCGAGCGCGACCAAGGCCCGAGTCGCCCGCCAGCAGGTCTTCCACGACCCCGCCCGGCCCTCCCGCATCGTCCTGCCGGTGGTCCCGGGCTGACGGGAAGCGGCGATAATTCCTGACAGACCCGTTTTCAGGCAGAGGTGCCCGTGACCGCGGTGCCGGACCTGGTCAGCGTGTACGTCAAGATCGCCCCGCTCCAGAAGTGGAAGGTGAGGGTCACGGTGGTGTTGTCGGTGACTTCGTTGAAGAAAGCGGTCGGCAAGGTGATCGTGCCTGCGGTGTAGTCCGGCACGAAGGCCACGTTGAACTGCTTGTATGTCGTCCAGGACTGCGGACCGGCGGCGGTCCCGTCGGCGTAGACGGCTTCCATGGTCGCCAGCTTGTCTCCGTTGAACGCGGTGGGTATCACCAGCGAGGCCGTCGTACCTCTCGCGCTCGTCAGCACCGGCTTGTCATAGGTGATGACGTTGACGGCCCAGGGAATTCCGTCCGTGAACCGGAGGGACAGGACGGCATTCGTGCCGTGCTCCTGCGAGGCGGTCAGCCGACTGAGCGTCGCCGCCGCGATCGTCAGCGTGTTGCCGCTGACGGTGTAGTCCACGCCCCGGATCAGGGGGCGGGTGCCGACGACGATCCTCATCAGCCTGGTGCCGTTGAGGTTCAGCGTGATCGTCGCGTCCGTCGGGGTCTTGCCCTTGGGCACGAAGAGCTGATCGGTGGACGCGGTGCCGGAGCGCCCGGTCCAGCTCGACCGTATCTGCGCATAGAGGCTCGGGTCGTTCCATTGCATGGTGCGGCGGTTGAAGCGACTGCCGTTGTCCCACAGCATCGTGGTCAAGCCGCGGTAGCGCGCGTAGTAGCCGAGATACTCGAGGTACTTGAGCGTCTCACCCTGTTCGACCGTGCCGGGGCCGGAGTCCCAGCCGAGCAGCCCGTACTCACCGACGACGACCGGGATCCCCTTGGCGACGAAGGACCTGTGCAGCAGGTCGAACGTGTCGGTCAGATCCTGCTGGGTGGCCGCGTTGAAGGTCGTGTAGCCGGCGAGGTTCACGCTGAAGGGCCAGAAGCTGTAGTAGTGGACCGAGGCCACGAGGTTCGGGTCGTCGAGTGCGGCGAAGGTGGCGAGCAGCGTGTCGATCTTGGGCTTGTCCGGTGTGTCCCCGAGGGTCGGCATGACGAGCAGCCGGTCGGTATTGCCTCCGCCGGTCGCGCGCACGACGGAGTGGAAGGTCGTGTTGAGCTCGTTCATCAGTACGGCGTTCTGCTCGTCGCCGGAACTGCCGTTGAAGAAGGGCTCGTTGATGCTCTCGAAAAGCAGTCGGCGCGATGCGTCCCGGAAGGTGGCCGCGATCTGCTGCCAGGTGGCCGTGTACTGGGCCAGGACCGCGTCATGCTGGGTCGGCATGTTCGGCACCCACTGCCATGCGTCGCCGTGCATGTTGATCAGAACGTAGAAGCCATCGGCCAGGGCCCAGTCGACCACCTGCTTGAGCCTGGCCAGGAACGCCGGGTCGAGGGTAAAGGTCGGAGCCGGGCCCTCGTGCTGGCCCCAGGTCACCGGGATCCGGATGCTTTTGAACCCCTGCGCCTTCAGCTTGCGGAAGAACGCCTGGGTCACCCGCGGGTTGCCCCAGGCCGTCTCGTCGGCACCGATGGCCTCGAAGCTGTTGCCCAGATTCCAGCCGGGCTGCATGTCTGCGACTACGTCCATCGCGGAAGCCGACGCGGCGGACCCAGTGGACCGGGCAGCGGCCTGGGCGGCCGTCGGGATGGACAACGCCGTGACGGCGAGGGCCGCGGAGGTCGTCATGACCTGGCGGCGAGTGAAACCGGCTGAACTCGGCATAGAACTCTCCATTGAGTCGAAAGGCCTTCCCGCCATGTCGTAAACGTCATCGTCGAAGCGCTTCGACACGGTGCGGGAGCCTAGCGCAACCTGACGCCGGAGAGAACGGGCTGATCCGCATGAAACCTGCATCGAGTTCCGAAGGTCCGCGCGTCGAAGCGCTTCCCTCAATGGGGCATCAGGCGCGGCGTCACGCAAACTCGTCGGAGTTCCCTGCTCACCGGCGCAGTGGGTGCGGTGACGCCCGGGCGGTCGGGCAAGGCGTCGGCGGTTGCGACGGCGGGGCCACTTCCACACATTCCAGAAGCGCAATCCTCCAGAGCCACATGCGGAACGGCCCCCTCACCGAGGGGGACTCGCCACGTGACGACACAGTCCCGGACATCCGAGCGACGGATGCGGTCACGCCGGACGTGGCCGCGTCGGCGGAGCGTCCAGGAGTGTCACCCCGTACCGGGCCAGCATCTCGGCGTGGTCCGTGTCATGACGCGCGTCGGCGGGGCCGATCGACCGGAAGTAGCCTTCGATGGCCCCGGGGTTGTTGATGACCAGCATGTCCGCCGTCGTGGTGAGCGGCTGGAAGGTGTGAGGAACCGATCGCGGGCCGAAGACGTAGGCGCCCGGCTCGGCGTCATGGACGTCGCACTCGTCGAGTGTGGCCGAGCCGACCCAGAAACGGACGCGGCCGGACAGGACCACCCAGCTTTCGTCCTCACGGCTGTGGGTGTGCAGGGGCGGCGCGTCCGCCTGGCGCATGGTCAGACGCAGGACGCTGACCACTCCTTGCGTCTCGGAGTTCGACACGACCTGCTCCTGGACGCTGTCGTAGTAGCGGTAGAGGGTGCCTTCGCCCGGGTTGCGCACGAGGGCGATGCTCATCCGAGTCCTCCTCCGATTTAGTTAATGCTTCAATCATCGACCGCACGGAGGGGCCGCGCCAGAGGCAGGGGCCCGTTTGGCTTGTTCGAGGGGCTCACCGACTCCAGGAGTGCTGCCAGACCGAGCAGCAGCTCCTCGGCGTACCAGGTGGTGACGAGCTGGACGCCGATCGGCAAGCCGTCCGCGGTCGCGCCGAACGGGAGCGACAGCGCCGGCAGACCGGTGAGATTGAACGGCACGGTGGCCCGCATGACGTCCCGAGCCGGGATTTCGATCCCGTCGACGAGGTGGCTGGACCGGGCCGGCAGCGGCGCCGGGAACGTCACCACGGGGCACAGCAGCGCGTCGAACCGGCTGAAGCAGGCCGCGAACTCGTCACGCATGCGCTCGACGATGCGCTGTGCGTCGGCGACAGCGTCCGGTGACGGTTCTCCGGCGCGCAGGGTGGCGCGCGAAACCGGGTGCAGGTCGTCTTCCTGCCCTTCGGTCACATGCCGTAGGAACGGGAGCATTTCGGCCGAGTAGAGGGTGGCACTGAGGTGTGTCGCGTTGTGCTCCTCCAGGACGGGGACGCGGACCGTCTCGACGGTGAGGCCCGATGCGGTGAGGGCGTCGGAGGCGGACCGGACGGTGGCTGCGACGTCGGGGTCGACCGGACCGAACGCCGGCGACAGCAGCACGCCGACGCGACGCGGCCGGTCGTCGACCGGGCCGCGAGGGCTGTGCGGCGGCGTGGTCGCGTAGCCGTCGACGCCGTCGGAGCCGACGAGGATCCGGTAGGCGGTCGCGATGTCCCGGACGGTGCGGGCCAGGGGGCCGACGTGCCAGTAGCGACGCAGTACGGGCGGCCAGTGCCCGGTGTACGGGATGCGGCCGTGTGTGGCCTTCATGGCGACGATGCCCGTGAAATGAGCCGGGCCACGGACCGAGATGGCCACGTCACTGCCCAGGCCGAGCGGTGACATACCGGCCGCGATCGCCGCGGCCTCGCCCCCGCTGGATCCGCCCGGAGTCCGCCGCAGGTCCCACGGGTTGCGAGTGGGGCCCACCAGAAGGTTGTCGGTCTCCGTCCAGTAGGAGAACTCCGGCAGGCTCGTCTTGGCGAGCGGGATGGCGCCCGCGGCACACATCCGCGCCACGGCAGTCGCGTCTTCGGCCGGAACGTGGTGACCGAAGAGCCGCGATCCCCGCGTGGTCACCACGCCCGCCGTGTCGAACGAATCCTTGATCGTGAAGGGAACGCCGTGCAACGGACCGAGACCGTCGCCGCGCGCCACTGCGGAGTCGGCCCGGTCCGCCGCGGTCAGGGCCTCTTCAGCCAGCAGGGTGATCACGCCGCGGACGTCTGGATCGACGGCCGCGATGCGGTCGAGATGGGCCTGCACCACCTCGCGAGAGGACACCTCGCGGGTCCGTACACGCCGTGCCAGTTCCGTCGCGTCCAGACCGGTCAGGGCGGTCACCGCACCTCCCTGAGGGCGTGTCCGCCACCGGCCCGACGGCCTCCGTCACACCTGGGCATCGTTCAGGCGGCCGGGTAGTCGGCGCCGATGGTCGCGTCCCGCCAGGTGTCGAAGCCGGCCCGGAGCGTGTCCAGCCGCGCGGTGGCGATGTCGTACGCGGCCTTCCCCAGCAGCAGACGCAACGGGGGCTCGGGCGACTCGACGGCGTCGATGACGGCCGCGGCCGCCCGCAGCGGATCGCCCGGCTGGTGGCCGTAGGTGGCCAGGGTGGCGGCACGCCGCGCGCCGGCGGTCGCCGCGTAGTCCTCGATCACGGTGGCCGACTGGCGCATGGAGGGGCCGGACCAGTCGGTGCGGAACGCGGCGGGCTCGACGATCGTCACCCCGATGCCGAGCGGGAGGACTTCGGCGGCGAGCGACTCGGACAGCCCCTCCACCGCGAACTTGGTGGCGTGGTAGTAACCGGTGGCGCCGAAGGCTGCCAGGCCGCCGAGGGAGGAGATGTTCACGATGTGACCGGCCCGGCGGGCGCGCATGCCCGGCAGGACGGCCCGGGTGGTCTCGACGAGCCCGAAGACGTTGGTGTCGAACAAGGCCCGGATCTCCTCGTCCTCTCCTTCCTCGACGGCGGCGAGATAGCCGTAGCCGGCGTTGTTCACCAGGACGTCGATCCGCCCGAACTCCGCTTCCGCCCGCTCGACGGCTTCGGCCACCTGAGCGGGGTCCGTGACATCGAGGGCCAGGGCGAGGGCCCGCTCGCCGTGATCGGCGGCCAGGTCGGTGACGGTGCGCGGATCGCGGGCGGTGACCGCCGCCCGGTGGCCGCGTTCGAGGAGGGTTGTGGCGAGGGCGCGGCCGAGGCCGCTGGAGCAGCCGGTGATGAACCAGACGGGTGTGCTGTCGTTCATGTACGCAAGTCCTTGGTCGGTTGAGTAGCCGATTCGGTGGTGGGTTGCTCGCCCGCGCCGAGACTGCCCAGCAGGGTGAGTGCCTGTTCGGACGGGCTGCCCGGGGCGGCCTGGTAGACGACGAGTTGCTGGCCGGGGGCGCTGTTGACGGTGAGCGACTCGTAGTCCAGGGTCAGTTCACCGACCTGCGGGTGCCGGAAGCGCTTGGTCTCACGGGTCTTCTGGCGGATGTCGTGGCGGGCCCACAGCCTGCGGAACTCCTCGCTCCGCAAGGACAGTTCGCCGACCGTCGCGATGAGCAGGGGGTCGTCGTGACCTGTCCCGGCCGCAGCCCGCAGCCCCGCCACCGTGTTGACGGCCACCTGGTCCCAGTCCGGGTAGAAGTCCCGCGCGTCCGGGTCCAGGAAGACCAGTCGCAGCAGGTCGCCGCTGTGGGTGTGACCGGCGAACAGCGCACGCCCCAGGGCGTTGTGGGCCAGCACGGTCAGGCAGCGGCCCAGGACCACCGCCGGAGTGCTGTGCCAGCCCTCCATCATGCGCAGCAGGACCGGGCTCACCGGCTCAGGCCGTGTACGGCCACGCGGGCGGGCGGCGACGGGGCGTGCCAGCCGGTGCAGGTGGTCGACCGCGTCGTCCTCCAGCCGCAGCGCCCGGGCCAGCGCGTCGACCACCTGCGCCGAGGGGTGCCGTTCCCGGCCCTGTTCCAGGCGGACGTAGTAGTCGGTGCTCACCCCCGCCAGCATCGCGACCTCTTCCCGGCGCAGGCCCGCCACCCGGCGCCGGCTCCCGGTCGGCAGCCCCGACTCCTCGGGGGTCACCAGGGCACGCCGGGCACTCAGGAACCGGCCGAGCCGGTTGTCGCTGTCCATGTCCCCCACCGTAGGTCCGGCTCTGGGCCCGCGGGAGCCCTCAAGGTGGCCGCGCCACTCCTACGATCCGCTCTCCTCATCAGGTGTGGAGCCGCGAGAACGGGAAAGTCCGGCGCCGTGGACGTGTTCCTGCTGACCTTCGGGCACAGCACCGCCGACCGGGACCGGATCGCCGATCTGCTGGACCACGCCGGTGTCACGGCCGTCGTCGACGTGCGGATCGCTCCCGGCAGCCGCCGCGACCCCGATCTGTCGCGGCGGCGGCTCGCCGAGTGGATGCCGGGCCACGGCATCGCCTACCGGTGGGAACCCGCTCTCGGCGGGTTCCGTACCCCTCCCGTGGACAGCCCGGACATCGTCTGGCGCAACGCCTCCTTCCGCGGCTACGCCGCCCACACCCGCTCCCCCGGCTTCGTCACCGCCATGGACCGGGTGCTGCGCGAAGCCGCGCGCGGCCGGACCGCCGTGATGTGCAGCGAGGCGGTCTGGTGGCGTTGCCACCGCCGGCTGATCGCCGACTTCGCGGTACTCGCCCGCGGCGTGCCGGTTCACCACCTCATGCACGACGGGCGCCTCAGCGCCCATGCGCCGACGCCCGGCGCACGACTGCGCGACGACGGACTTCTCGTGTACGACGGTTACGACGGTTACGACGGCCGCACGGGGACCGGCAGCGGCTGAGCGGTCAGTACAGCTTGTTGACCGCCGTGACGGTGGTGGCCTTGAAGTCGGACACCTGGGCGTGCTGGAAGTTGCCCATCTGGCCCCACAGGACGACCGTCACGGTCGTGCCGTCGCGGCCGACCGAGAACAGGCCGATGTCGGAGGAGCCCCAGGCCGAAGCGGTGTGGAGGCCGTAGACATGGGCGCCCTCCTCGACGTCCAGCCGGCCGTAGTTCTTCTGTGTCGCCGTGATGTCGGGGTCCTGCTTCATCAGCTTCTTCGCGCAGCCGGCGATGTCCTTGCGCAGCAGCGCCGCGAAGTCCTTGGCCCGTTGTTCACTGCGCTCCACGACCGTGATCTGCTGGGCATTGGTGTCGTACTCGGTCCAGTACGAGCGGTGGGAGGCGATGGACGGCAGGGCATCGCCCACACACACCGGCAGCGGGTCGGGCTGACCCGCGGTGACCGGACCGGCGTACCAGGGCGAGGCCGGGTGCGGCGGCAGTTCGGCCGGCTCCAGGAACCGGGGTGTGTCGGATGCCGGTGCGGCGGCGGCAGGGACGGCGGCCGCGGTGACACCGGCGACGGCCGCCAGCGCGGCCAGCGCCGCCACGGTGGTACGGATGCCTCGGGTACGGACGTGCGTGGTCTTCCCCATGTTTTCCCCCATGTAGTCGAATGCGCGGGCTTCAGCCCTTGCACTCACTACGACCCGTCACCCCCCGCGTACGTTGCCCCGCACACCTGCTACGGGTCCGTCCCGAATGTCACCGGCCCGCTACAGGGCGTCGGGGACGTAGCCGATCAGTACGTCGGCGGGGCCCTGGACGCGGACCTCGCCCAGGGCCGCGGGGAGGAGCAGGGTGCGGGCGCGGTCCAGGCGGCCGGTCCAGGGGCCGGAGGTGACGGTCACCGGGGCTCCGGCGTTGCTGAGGATCCGCACGGTGGAAAAGGCGTGCACCAGGGGGGCGGTGGTGCCGGCGGTCCAGCGTTCCAGGGCGAAGTACGGGCCCGAGCAGAGCAGGGTGCGCACCACTCCGCCGTCCCTGCGGATGTCCACGCCGGACTGGAACTCGGGGGTCGGCCCGGGGCGCCATTCGTCGAGCAGGCGGGCGAGGTTCTCGTGCCACTCCGGCTCGGGGACGGGCGAGCCGTCCTCCATGCGGGTGCGCATGGCGTGCTGCTGGATGTCGGAGGTCTGCTCGATCTCGTAGACGAGCGTGCCGGGACCGAAGCTGTGCAGGGTGCCGCCGGGGACGTAGACCGTCTGTCCGGCACGGACCGGCAGGCGGCGCATGACCGCGTCGAAGTCCTGGGCGAGCAGCGCCCGGTGCAGGGTGTCGCGGTCCACGCCGGGCCGGGTGCCGACCAGGGCAGTTGCTCCCGGGGCGGCGTCGAGGACGTGCCAGGCCTCGGTCTTGCCGTGGGGTTCGCCCTCCAGGCGGCGGGCGGTGGTGTCGTCGGCGTGCAGGTGCACCGGGAGCGGGCGGCTGCCGTCGATGAACTTGGTGAGGAGGGGGAAGCGGGGGCCGGGGCGGACGTGCGGCCCCAGCAGTTCCTCGGGGTGGTCCGCCATGATCTGCCGGAGGGTGCGTCCGGCCAGGGGGCCGTCCAGGACGGTCGAGGCGTCGCCGTCGACGTCGCTCACCTCCCACGTCTCGGCCACCGGGCCGTCGGGCAGGCCGGTGCGGCCCAGCCGCTCGGCGATGGCCCGCCCGCCGAAGACGTGCTGTTTGACGGGGGTGGTGAGCCGCAGCGGGTGCCAGTCCACGTCCCTCCTCGTACGGGGCCGGATGGGTGCGGGATCGGTCGGGGGCACGGCCGGGGTACCCCGGGGGGAGACGCGCATGCGTGCGGCTGATGGAGGCTCTGGGGAGACTGTGAGTAACGTCCCCTGTACGCAGTAGGTTCGCTCTACGCGCGCGTGGGTGGCGGCGCGCGTTCTGGGCCGATGCGAGGGGGAGAACAACGTGCGTCCCGGAGACGAGTTCGCCGGCCGCTATGTCCTCAAGGAGGTCATCGGGGCTGGGCGCGGCGGCGACGTGTGGCTGGCCCACGACACGGTGGTGGGGCAGGACGTCGCGCTGAAGCCGGAGCGGGTCGAGGGCGACCGCGAGATCGCTGTGCGGCGGCTGCTGGGCGAGCCTCGCGCCCTGGCCAAGTTCCGTGATCATCCCCATGTCGTGACCCTGTTCGACGTCGTGACGGTGCCGTCGGACGGGGGCACCGGTGGGGACGGGGGCACCGGTGGGGACGGGGGCGGGAACCCCGGCGGGGACACCACCGGGGACGGGGGCGAGACGTACTGGTTCGTCATGGAGTACGTGCCCGGCGGCGGCCTCGACCGGCAGCCCCCCATGAGCCCCGAGCGCGTGGCCCGGATCGGGGCTCAGCTCGCCGACGCGCTCGCCGCGCTGCACGAGGCGGGCATCGTCCACTGCGACGTGAAGCCCGCCAACGTCGGCCTCACCCGGCGCGGCGCCGCGAAGCTGCTGGACTTCGGTGCCGCCTACCGGGCAGGCGGCACCGAGACCATCACGGCCAACGGGCCCTACAGCTTCACCCCGGACTACGCCGCCCCCGAACTGGCCCGGGGAAACGTCCCCCGGCCCGCCTCCGACGTGTTCTGCCTGGCGGCCACCCTCCATGCCCTGGTCACCGGTTCCCCGCCGCGCGGCGGGGAACCCCGAGCGGACGGTGACGGGGCGGGGGCCGCCGGGGAGGACCAGGACCGTCTGACGTACTGGAAGGCCGAGCAGGGCGTCGTCGAGCTGGACGCCGATGCGGTGGGCCCGCTCCAGCCCGTGCTCGGTGCCATGCTGCGGCGCGACCCGGGGCAGCGCCCCGGGGCGGCCGAGGCCGGGCGGCTGCTGGCGGCCGTGGCGGAACACGGAACGCCGGATCCGGGCGGCCGGCCCGCCGCGCCCGTCGGCGGGCGGCCCCGGCGGCGACGCCGTGCCCTGCTCACGGCGGCCCTCGGCGTCGGCGCCGCGATCGTCCTGAGTCTCGTCGCCCTCCCGGGGGACGGCGGCGAGCAGGGCGCCGGCGCGAACGGCACCCGTGGCTCCGCCGGGAGGCAACTGCCGAAGGACCCCTCGAACGGTGGGACGCGGGCCCTGATCGGTGATCCGCGCACCGCCGACGTGTGCGCCCTGGCCGACCCCGACGCGCTCGGCCGGTTCGGGGAGAGCGAAGTCGACGTCGACTACGGCAACTTCGACCGCTGCGACGTGCTCGTCCACCCGGACGACAGGTCCCGTATCGACGTGTCGGTCCAGCTGCGCCGGGGCTCGCCGCCCGAGGCGTCGGACCCCGTCCGGGTCATCGGCGGCATCGCCGTACGGGAGGCGCCGCCGAAGAAGGGCGAGTGCGGGCTGCTGCTGTCCCGGGACGAAGTGGCCGGCGGCAGCGAAAGCACCGGCGGCAGTGGCCGCGGCAGGGGCAGCACCGGCCGCGACATGTTCGTGGGGGTCCGTGTCGACGTGGGGCACGGCACGGTGGCGGGCGGGGCCGCGGCGCTGTGCGCGGTCGCCGACACCGCCGCCCGCAGCGCGGCCGAGGTCCTGAACCGCGGCCCGCTCCCCCGCCGTTCCCCGCCCTACCCGGCCGCCTCACTGGCCTGGACGAGCGCCTGCGCGCTGCTCGACGCCGAGGCGCTGTCCGTCGTCCCCGGCATCAAGGCCGACGTGCCGGAGCGTGGTGTCGCGGACTGGGACTGCGAGTGGTTCAGCGACGTCGACGACCTGGAGGCGGAGATCGCCTTCTTCCGCGACGAGCCCAGGTCCGCGCGGGACGGCCGCACCGTCCGGCTCAGCGGCTACGACGCCGTCGTCGAACCGGAGGGCAACGGCGAGGGGACGTGCACGGTCTTCGTCCCCTACCGCGAGTACGGCGGCCGGGACGCCGAGACGGCCGTCGAGATGCTGCGGCTGCACGTCGGCGGGCAGCGGTCCAGCGGCGAGCTGTGCCATCTGGCCACCGAGCTCGCCGCCTCGGCGGCCGCGGAACTGCGCGCCCGCTGAGCCCCGGGGGGCCTGGGCGCCCGGGGAGGGGTCCCGAGCAGGCCGGCCCATGCTGACGGGTACGTCCGGCGGGGCCCGCCCGCGCCGGGGCCGACCGTGCCGATTCCGTACGACGTGCAGGACGAGTTGCCCGCCCACGCACCGAGGAGACCAGCGATGACCTTCTCCGCCAGCCTCGCGCGCGGTGTCGCGCCCACCGCACCCGGAACCCTGCACGCGCGCACGGTCACCGGTGACCTGTGCGCCCCGCCGCGTCCGGGCCTGACCGTCCGCTTCGGGCGGGGTGAGCGGCCGGACGTGGACCTGGAGGTCGGCGTGGACGACCTGCGGGTGAGCCGCCGGCACGGGGAGCTGACGTACCGGCAGGGACAGTGGTGGCTGCGCAACACCGGGCGGCAGCTGGTGCGGCTGCCGCGCGGCCGGATGATGCACACCGCCACCGAGCCGGTCCCCCTCACCACCGGCTACACCCCGCTGTTCGTGAAGGGCTCCGGCTACCGCGAGCACCTGATCGAGCTGTACGTGGCCGACCACGACGACCAAGGGCCGGTGTCGCGCCGCCGGGCCGAGACCCTGCGGCCGGAGACCTGGGCGCTCGACGACGACGAACGGCTGCTGCTGGTCGTCCTCGGCCAGCGGTACCTGCTGTACGAGGAGGACCCGCGTCCCCTGACGTACTCCATGGCCGCCCGGCAGCTCGTCCATCTGCGCCCGGACGGCAACTGGACGGAACGCCGGATCGAGCACCGCATCGAGGTGGTACGCCACCGTCTGCACGGCACCGGCTTCAAGTACCCGCTGGTGCACGACAAGACGGAGGAGCGGCGGCCCTACGACAACACGCTGCTGCACAACCTGCTCAAGGGCCTGGTCGAGTCGACGACGCTGGTGCCGCCTGATCTGAACCTGATGGACGACACCCCAGACGCCACCGACGCCCCCGGCACCCCCGACACCCCCGGACTCCAGGACGGGTCGCCCGCGGGGCAGCCGTAGCCATGGGCGGTGACGCGCCCGTCGTCCGGGAGCGGCTGCGGGAGCTGAGCGGCCCGGAGCTCTACCGCCGCAACGCCTTCCGGGTGACCGGGGCGAGCACCAGCGCGGCCCGCCGTACGATCGTCCGGCGCCGGCAGCGGATCGCCACGGCCGCGAAGGCCGGGGTCGCCGTCGCTCCCGCCGGTGAGCTGCCGCTGCCCGGCGAAGTCGGGTCGGAGGAACTCCGCACGGCCTTCGAGGTGCTCGACCATCCGCAGCGGCGGATCGTCGACGAGCTGTTCTGGTTCTGGGACGCGCCGGACGCCTCCTGCCCGTGCGGGCCGGAGCTGCACCGGCAGCACGACGAGGCGGTCCGGGCCCATGCCCGGGCGCTCGACGCGGAGTCGGGGGGCGGTGAGGCGCCACGGCGCCGGGGCGCGGGCGGGCCGAAACGCCCGGCCGGAAAGAAGAAGGGCCGCGGCGGACAGCAGCGCCAGGCCGAGCGGCCGGAGGACGGGTACTGGCAGACCGCGGCGCGGCTGTGGCGCAAGCTGCTCGGGCAGCCCGCGGTCTGGGCGCATCTGCGGCACCGGGTCGCCGCGCTCGACGACAAGCGCCTGACCGAGACGGCGGTGACGGTACTCGAGGCCGAGGTGCGCCGCGTCCTGGTCTCGGCCGTCGCCGGTCTGGCCGCGCGGACGAAGGACCCGGCCCGGCTGGCACGGTACTGCGAGCAGTGGACCTGGACCGGCCGGGGTGTCCTCGGGGAGGTGCTGGAGGAGCAGTTGAGCCCGTTGTACGAGTCGGTGGAGCGCGAGCTGCGCGAGACGGGGGAGGAACTCGCCGGCGCGTTCACGGAACGCGACCGGAAGACGGCCGCGACGGTCGCGGCCGGGTCGCTGCGCGCCCGGGTCGTCCCGGCCGTGGAGCGGCTCGGCGCCTTCGCCGGGTTCGGGATGTCGCTGGGCGTGGGCCAACTCGCCGACACCACGGCCTTGTTGCTCAACAACTGCGCGGTCGCCCTGTCGCCCGCCTCGGACACGGCCCCGCCCGTCCGGGAGAGCTTCGACCTGCTGGATCTGGCGCTGCGGCTCAAGCCGTACGAGGGGACGCGGCGGACGATCGAGGAGAACCGCGCCCGGCTGGACGAGGCCGGGGTGTGGCTCGCCAAGGGCAAGCCGGCCTTCGATCCGCTCGTGACGGCTCTGGAGACGGCCGCGAGGCGACTCGACCGGAACGACGCGCGGGGTGCGGCCGGCACCCTGGAGGCCGCCACGCCGCTGCTGCACGAGTTGCGCGGCCTGCGCCGGGGCGCGCTCGCCGGACTCTCCGGCATCCCGGAGGCAGTCGACCGGCTCAGCGACTCCGCCGCGATCCTGTTCAACAACTGTGCGATAGCTCTGGCGCCCGGTGACAGTCGTCGCGGTCTGCGCCTGCTGGAGTACGCCGAGGAGTTCTGCACGACCGAGGAGACACGGGTGCGCATCACCGCCAACCGGCTGCTGCTCGACCGGGTGGGGGGCTTGGGGCTGCCGTACGGGCCCTCGTACGGCGTGCGGCCCCCGCGCAAGAGCGTGCGGACGCACCTGGAGGAGATCTACTACGGGACCTCCCCCATCGCCGCGAAGGTGTGGACGTCGGTGGTGGTGCTGCTGATCATCGGGCTGGTCGTGGTGTTCTCCGGCTAGCGCCCTCACTCGGGTGAGATCAGCAGCGTGACCGTGCGGTTGCGGGCCGGGTCCGGGTACGGGGCGTCGCGCTGGTCCGCGCTGTCCGTGGTGAACGCCGTGAGGGGTTCGCCGCTCGCGGTGCTGAGTTCGCGGGCGGCGACCAGGGCGCGCCACAGCGCGACGACGGACCCTCCGCTGCGCGGGGCGCCGGGGACGGTGGCCGCGTGGCCGTGCACGGTGACAGGCAGGTGCCGTCCGGCCAGCCGTTCACCGAGCAGGGCCAGTTGCCGGGCTCCTGCCGGAGTGAGTCGAGCGCCTTCGGTGAACAGGCCCCGGGTGAAGGCGACTTCGACGGAATCGCCGTGCACGGTGACGCGCAGGCCGGGGGCGCGCAGATCGTCGGCGAGCGCGCCGGCCCGACGGGCCTGCGCCGCCGCGTCCTTCTCCGGCCCGCCTTCCGCCGTTGCGCTCGCGCGGGGGCTCCGGGGGCCGCCCGCAGCCCGGTCGGTGTCCGCTCGGGCCGGGCGTGGGCCGTCCAGGGTGGTGAGCACGCCGGCCGCGACGGCGGTCAGGCACGCCGCCGCGGCCAGGGCCGTACGGGCGCGGTGGCGGCCGAGCGCCGCCACCGGGCCCGTGCGGCCGAGCCGGGCGAGTCCCGCTCCGGCCGCCGGGTCCTCCGGGTGCCGCGCCAGGACCCGTCGCCAGCACTCCGCCGCCTCGGCCGTCTCGCCACGCTGCGCGTGCACCCGCGCCCGCAGGTCGAGCACCTCCCGATGACTGCCGAGTCCCGTGGCCTCGGCCTCCCGCAGCAGCCGCAGGGCACCGTCCAGTTCCCCTGCCCTCGCGAGCCCCCGGGCCCGCGACACGAGCAGTACGACGTCGAGCGGGGCGGCTGTCTCCGCGCCGGCCTGGTCGCTCATGTGGCTCACCGGCTCTCCTGTACCCCGCCGATACGCCGCTCCTCCGAGACCCCCGGAGGCAGCAGGCGGCGAAGGCGCTGGTTGACGGCGGACAGGGCCGTGCGGTCGCCCGCGGCGACGGCTCGGCGGCCGTCGGCGATCGCGGCGTCCGCCTGGGCGCGGGAGGTCATCTCGTCGCGCAGTTCGACGAGGGAGTGGAAGACGAGGAAGTCCCACTGGTCGCTGCGGCGCAGCAGGTCCACCTGGAAGTCGCGCACGCGGTCGGCGAGCCGGCGCAGTCCGGCCGGGCTGCCGTCCTCGCCGGCGTTGGTCGCGCGGGTGCGGAGGTTCTCCAGTTCGCGGCGTTCGGCCGGGCCGCCGCCGGTCTGTTCGATGAGGTCCTCGCAGGTGTTGAGGAGGTCCCACAGCTCGTGCTGGAGGCCGGGGATGTCGATGGCCTCCTCGACGTCGTCGAGCTGGGCCTCCAGGTCGCGGATGCGCCGGTCGCTGGTACCGGCCGCCCCCGTGTCGACGGCCGCCGCGTCGACCTCCTTGCGCAGATGGACGAGGGCCTTCTCGTCGGACAGGTCGTCGAGCTGGGACAGGGCCTGCTCGGAGTGCACGTCCTCGGCGCGTTCCCGCAGGGCGTGCGAGCGCTGCTCCAGGTCGTGCAGCCGGTCGACCAGCTCGTCGTGCGTGGGCGCCACCAATTGGGAGCGGTCGATGGTCGCCTCGAACTGGGCGTCGGCGACGGGGATGTCGGCGGTGACGGTGACTTCCCGGTTCGTGGCGCTGATCTCGAAGGTCACCTCGACGGGTGTCTGCGCGGGCAGGTCGAAGCGGACGTCCCGGGGCCGGATCTCCAGCAGTCCGACGCGGGTGTTGCGGTCGGCGCGCCGGCGTTCGCCCTCCAGCAGCGGGATGCGGATGACGGCGTCCGGCTGGGAGCGGCGCAGCGGGATGGAGGTCTCGAACGTCTTGGTGATCGAGGTCGGCAGGGCGGTGCCCTTGCGCAGCATCGGCGCGAAGGAGCCGTCGGCCTTGCCGATGCCGAGCGTGCTGGTGAGCACGGCGTCTCCGGGCAGCACCTGGGCGTGGGTGATGGACAGGGTGTCCGGGGCGAGCCGCTGCCGGGTGCCGGTGCCGTCGGAGAGTTCCACGGTGAACCGGGACCGGGTACCGGAGTCGATGGTCACCTCGGTGTAGAAGGCGCCGTCGCGGGTGAGGGTGGTCTGCGGTCCCCGGAAGGGCGGATGGCCGTCGGGGTTGGTGAGGGTGACGGTGTACCGGGTCCAGTCGGGCACGGCGGTGCCGCCGCTGATCCGGCCGGAGACGGGGATGCCGGTGGTCTCCAGGGACTGGGGTTCGTAGTGGAGTTCCACGGTGAACTCGCCCGGTGCCGCCGTGCGCGGCTTGCTCGGCGTCCGCACGGTGCGGGCGAAGAGCGCGGCGCCGCGCGCCACCACGGTGGTCGGGTCCTGAGTGTGGTCGAGCTGGATGCCCAGGCCTTCCACGGGGTCGGCCAGTAGTTCGCGCAGCCCGGGGGCGAGGGTCGCCCCGCCGACGAGCAGCAGCCGGTCGATGTGGTCGGGCCGCAGGGAGCTCTCCGCGAGGGCGTCCCGGCAGAGTTTGATCGCGCGGGTGTAGAAGGGCTGGGCGAGGTCGTCGAGGGCGCCCCGGGTGAGGGTGTACTCGAAGGGGGTCGTGCCGCCTTGGCCGTCGGAGAGGTCGAGGGCGATGTCGTAGGCGCCGCGCCGGGACAGTTCGATCTTGGCGTCCTCCGCGGCCAGTTTGAGCTTGGCGAAGTCGGCCCGCCACCGGTTGTCGCGCCGGGCGAAGCCGGGCAGCCCGAGGTCGCGCCGGACGGCGGGGACGAGCAGGTCCTCCACGATGGCCCAGTCGATGAGTTTGCCGCCCAGGCGCGGGTCACCGGCGTGCTGGAGCAGTTGCAGTTCACCGTCGCGCTTGCTCATCACGGCCGCGTCGAAGGTGCCGCCGCCCAGGTCGAACACCATCCAGTGGGTGGACTCCGAGGCGTCCTGCACGCCGTACGCGATGGCGGCGGCGGTCGGTTCCTGGACCAGGGGGCAGTGCTCGCCGAGCCCGGCGAGGGCCGCGGCGGCGGACGTGGCGCTGTTCTGGTGCAGCGCGAAGGAGGCGGGCACGGTGATCACGGCCGCCTCCGGCGGGCTGCCGGTGTCGTGTGCGGCGTCCTGGCGCAGGGACTTGAGGACTTCGGCGGAGAGCTGCTCGGGGGTGAGGGACAGCTGGGCGCGGCCGAAGCGCCGGTGGTATCCGGCCACGCCCATCTCCAGCTTGAACTCGGCGTGGGCGTCGTCGGGCTGGGTGTCGGTGCGCTCGCGGGCGCGGCGGCCGACGTGGATCACGTCCGGCTTGGGCATCCACACGGCGGACGGGGTGTAGTCCCAGCCGTCGTTGTTCTTGATGACGCGTACGCCGTCGTCGTCCGCCACCGCGATGGCGCTGTTGGTGGTGCCGAGGTCGATGCCGAAGTCGATGGTCTCGCGCATTGCGGTCGTCTCCTTGGTCGTTCACATGCCGTGGGTGGGGCCGGGTGCGGGCCGGCCGACGACGACCTGCCCCATCTGGATCCGCTCGCCGCGGTAGTAGACGCTGGGCCGGAGGGTCTCCAGCACCACCTCGTGGGTCAGGCCGGGTTCGTCCTGGAAGGCGAGGACTTCGAGGGACTGGCCCGGGTCGAAGGGCGCGCCGTCGTGTTCCTGGATCTCCAGTCCGCCGTCGGCGAGTGCCTGCCGGCCGGCCTGGACGTAGCGGCGCACCTGCCTGAGGTCGGCGGCCGACAGTTCGCCGGCGCGCTGGTTCAGCTTGCGCTGGGCGCGCCAGATGCCGGTGGCGGCGGCGAGCAGCGTGCCGGCGTCCGCGCCGGCCGCAGCGGGCTCGTCCGTGGCGGGCCCGACGTCGGCGAGTACGTCCGCGACCCAGTCGGCCTGGCCGGTGTCGAGGAACGGCGGCGGGACCCGGAACTCGGGCGGGTGCCGCAACTGGCCGAGGGCGGCGCGCATCCGGCTGCCACGGCCGGACCGGCCGCTCCGTCCTGCGGGGAAGCTCATTTTCTCCTCCGTACGCTGCGTGCGCCGCCGGCCAGTGCCACCACGATCTGCACGGCGTAGCCGAGGATGCCGATGCCGCCGAGCCCGATGATGAGCACGGGGACGATGCCGTAGATCTCGATCACGGCGGAGAGCGAGCCGCCGATGACGGCGAGCACCAGGAGGAACCAGAACCAGGGGAACGGCCGCCTGGCCCGCGCGGGGCGGCGGGCGGTGCCCGTGACGTGGTCGTAGATGGTCTCCCAGTTCTCCTTCAGCCCGTCCGAGTCGCGGTCCGGGCCGATCTCGTACGCCTTCTCCGCGAGCCAGAGCATCTCCTCGCGCCGGGAGGCGCTCGGCGGGCGGTGCACGGACACGCCGAGGAGTTCCACCGCGAGGTTGTTGAGCCCGACGGCGACGATGTGGGCGGTCTCGTCGTAGCGCCAGTCGGAGACGAACGGCCTGAGCGGCGCCATGTCCTCGAAGCCGGGCACGACCCGGTCGCGCAGCAGCAGGAACGCCTCGCGGTAGTGGGCGGCCTCACGCTCCCGCTCCGCCTGTAGCAAGTCGCCGTGGATCTTCTCGTACGCCTCTTCCACCGCGCGCTCGAGCAGTTCCGAGAACAGGCCGGCGAAGGGCGGGAAGCCGGCCCAGGCCGAGCAGACCGGCGACAGCCGGGTCGTGGTGGCCCGGTCGGCGAAGAGCTGGGGGAAGGGGGAGACGAGCAGTCGTGGCAGCCTGGCCAGGAGGTCGTCGGCCGCGTCCTCGTCGAGCCGGGGGTCGCCGAGCGCCCTGATCCGGTGCCGGACGTGCTGCCGCAGTGCCCCGTCCGCCAGCAGGTGGCCCCAGGCGGACACCGCGCCCTCCCACAAGGACGTCCGCTGCTCGACGGGCAGCAGGGACCGTCCGGTCTCCGCCTCCAGCACCCGGGCGTGCAGCAGCACGGCGGCGTCGTGCCATTCGTGCACGTCCGGGTCGCAGTCGCAGCCGGAGTCCGGGGTGCCCCACAGCCACAGTAGCTCGTCGACCATGCGCCGGCGCGGGTCCTGGAGGCCCTCGAAGGCGGCCCGTACCTCGTCCTTGCCGTAGCCGCCGGGCGGGGCCAGGTCCGGGGCTCCCGGCCAGCTGTCCTCGACGGCCAGCCGCGCCTCCACCTTCTGCCGGTGCCGCCGCACGGCCGGTCCGCTCGCGTGGGTGGGCAGGCCGGTGACGGCGAAGACGTTCCTGCGGTACAGCTGTGTGCCCGCCAGTTCCTCGAACCGGTCGAACTCCCTTACCGGCGCGGTCACATGACCACCCCCCGGCGCCAGGTCATGAGCCGTGTCAGATGCCGCTCCCGCAGCAGGGGGTAGCGGCTGATGGTCTCCTCCAGCAGGTCGGCGGCCTCGCCGAGCCTGCCGGGCACCCGGGAGAGCGTGGTGGCCTCCCGCACCAGCGCGTCGGCGGACTCGGCCGGCTCGGCGGGACCGGCGGTCGCAGGGCCGGGGGCCGGGTGCAGACCGGCCGCGCGGTCGGCGACGGCCCGGGCGGTGGCGGGCCGCTCGGCCGGGTCGATGCGCAGCATGTCGGTGACCAGCCGGTCCAGTTCGGGGCCCACGTCGTCGTTGAAGGCGTGGGGCGGCTGCAACGGCCGGGTGAACCGCTCCAGGGAGAAGGACTGCACCGGGTCACCGCCGTCGTAGGGGAAGTGCCCGGTGAGCAGGAAGTACACGATGGTGCCCAGCGCCCAGACGTCCCCCGGGCACCCGTAGCCCTTGCCGCGCCGCAGCACCTCGGGCGGCATGTAGGCGACGGTGCCCTGGGCGCTGGCCGCCATGCTGCCCGGGTCGGTCTCCTTGGCCAGGCCGAAGTCGCTGACCTTCACGCGCAGGCCGGTCTCGTCGTAGGTGATGAGCACGTTGGCCAGGGACAGGTCCCGGTGGACGATGGGGTGCGGCCGCTCGTGGGCGACGGCGAGTCCCTCGGCGGCCTGCCGGAGCACGGCCGTCACCTCGCCGACGGGCACCACGCCCGAGTGGGACTCCGTCAGCCGCTCCAGGCTGCCGCCCGCCACGTACTCCATGGTGATGTAGCCACGCACGCCCTCGGAGGTCTGCACGGTGCCAGCGTCGAACACCCGGATGATGTTGGGGTGTCCGAGGGTGGACAGGATCCGGGCCTCGTCGAGCATCCGGGACGTGGCCTCCAGCGAGGCCACGTGCTTGAACAGTTTCAGCGCCTGCCAGCCGAGAATGTGGTGCCGCACCCGGTAGACCTCGGCGAAGGCGCCCTCCCCCAGCCGGCGGTCCACGACGAGCGCCGAGTTGATCCGCTGCCCTTGCCGGAGCAGGGCGCTGCCCACGCCCGTCGCCGTGTCCTGCGTGCGGTCGAGCACGTGCTCACGCACCTTCCCCACCGGTGAAACCACCCGCGACGTCGCCGGTCCCCTGCCGCCCCGTCCGCCCTGCGGCGGTGCGGGACGCCAGGGTAGGAGGCCCCTGCCGGGACCCCTCCCGGCGATCGGGGCCGTGATCCGCCTCACTCCCGGCCCGGGTCGACCCGGGGTCGCCGGTTATGGTGACCAGGGCGTATCAAGGCGCCCAAGATCGGACAAGGTGGCGGAGGACACACGGTGTCGGACGAGGGGCGACTCGTCGCCGGGCGCTATCGGCTGGCCGAGCGGATCGGCCGGGGCGGCATGGGGACGGTGTGGCGCGCCGACGACGAGCTGCTGGGACGCCGGGTCGCCCTGAAGCAGCTGCACGAGCGGCCGCACCTGTCCGCGGACGAGCTCGGGACGCTGTACGAGCGCATGCGCCGGGAGGCCCGCAGCGCCGCGCGCGTCACGCATCCCAACGTCATCGTGGTGCACGACGTCGTGGAGGACGACGGCCGCCCCTGCGTCGTCATGGAGTACGTCCCCGGCCACACGCTCGGCGACCTCCTCCAAGGCGGCCGGACCCTCCCGCCCCACGAGGCGGCCCGCATCGGCCTGGCCATGGTGGGCGCCCTCCGCGCCGCGCACGAGGCCGGCGTGCTGCACCGCGACGTCAAGCCCGGCAACGTCCTCCTCGGCGCGGGCGACCGGGTCGTCCTCACGGACTTCGGCATCGCCATGACGGCCGGTTCGTCGACGCTGACCAGGACCGGCGAGATGGTCGGCTCCATCGAGTACATGGCCCCGGAACGCGTCCGTGGCCTCACCCCCGGCCCGGCATCGGACCTGTGGGCCCTGGGCGCGACGCTCTACCAGACCCTGGAGGGCCGTCCCCCGTTCCGCCGCGCGACGGCGATGGAAACGGCCTACGCGATAGCCACGGACCCCTTGACCCCACCGCGCCGGTCCGGCCCGCTGGGCCCCCTCCTGGAGTCCCTCCTGGCGAGGGACCCGGAGGTCCGCCCGTCAGCGGAAGAGACAGAACGTTCCCTCAGGGCAGTGGTGGACGACGCCCCCCAGGGGCGCGGGGCCGTGTCGGCAGGCGGCTCCGCCGCGGGGCGCGACCAGCCACGAACCACCCGCCCCCGCCGACGCCGCCGTGTCACCACCCTCGCCGCGGCACTGACAGCCACCCTGGCCGTGGGCACCACGATGTACGCGACGGCCCCGAACCGCACGGACGATCCGGACAGCGACACAAGCCGCCCTGCCGCGCCCCCCGTCCCCAAGGGCTACCACCTCGTCCACGAGGCGAAGCTCGGCGTCTCCTTCCCCGTCCCGGACGGCTGGACGCCCCGCAACCGCACAGCGGAACAGGTCACCTACACCACCCCCTCCGGCCTCGCCGGCATCACCATCGGCACGGTCGCCCCCGCAGGCCCGAGCCCCGCCGACCACTTCACCGAGATCGAGGCGAACACCAAGGTCAACTACCCGACCTACCGCCGGATCCGCATGCAGCACACGACCTTCCGCGAACAGCCCGCCGCCATCTGGGAGTTCACCTTCCACGGCCGGGCCCGTGCGTTCCGCGCCATCGACCTCGGCTACGGACGCGAGGGCGGACGCGAGTACGACATCTACCTCTCGGCGCCCGAGGCGCAGTGGGACACCTTCCGCCCCGTCTTCGACCAGGTCAGGAACGGCTTCAGGACAGGCTGAAGAAGATCGCGTCCGAGGGCCGGGCGCCGCTCGACGCCGTTCAGCCGGTCGTGGATCTCGGGCGCGTGCGGCGCAGACCCGCGGCCCCGCGCCGGGCGCGCGCCGCCCGGTCGGACCGTGATCCGCTTCACACCGGCGCAGGGACAGGCCTGGGTCTTACAGGGCGTAAAGCGACCGAAGAATGGATATGGGCTATACGGCGAAACGCGGGGAGTGTCGGCTGTGCCCGGATGCCGGGCGCAGCCGCTACAGGGGAGGGAGCTCGCATGGACGACCGGCCCTTGTACCTCGAACCCCGACTGGAACCACGGCTCGGATCGCTCCTGGCGGCGTCCGGGACATTGCACTCGCTCACCGACGCGCTCGGCTCACCCCTGAACGTCGTGGTGCCGGACCAGATCGCCGAGAACCTGGAGCGGTTCCGCTCCGTGTACCGCAGGCATCACCTGTCCGGCCAGGTCTACTACGCCCACAAGGCGAACCGGTCCAGCGCGCTGCTGCGCCGGCTCGCTGCCACGGACGCGGGCGTGGACGTCGCGTCACTGGGCGAGTTGCAGCACGCCCTCGGGGCCGGTTTCACCGCCGACCGGATCACGGCCACAGGTCCGAAGAACCCCGAGTTCCTGTGGCTCGCGGCCCTCACGGGCGTCACGGTCGGCGTCGACGGCGTCGCCGAGCTGGACCAGCTCGCCGCGCTGGTACGCAAGCACGCGCTCGCCCCGGTGCGGGTGTTGCTGCGGTTGTCGGGGTTCGAGACGTCGGGGGTGAAGGTGCTGAGCCGGCGCAGCCGGTTCGGCACGCCCGTACGGGAGTTGGAGCGGCTGCTGGAGGCGGTCGAGCGGCACGGCGACGCGGTCCGGCTGACGGGCGTGGCCTACCACCTGGACACCACGAGCGTCGCGGAGAAGGCGACCGCCCTCGAAGGGTCCCTGGCGGCCCTGGAGGCGTGCCGGAGCCGGGGGCTGCGGCCCCGGGCGGTGGATGTCGGCGGCGGATTCGGCGTCAGTTACCTCGCCGAGCGGGAGCAGTGGGAGGAGTACACGAGCGCGCTCACGGCCGCCGTCCTGGGCCGCCGCCCGCCCTTGACCTGGGGAGGGCACGGCTACGGGCTGCGCAACGAGTCCGGCACCCTGCGCGGCACCCTCGGCCTCTACCCCGCCCACCGGTCCGTCGCCGGCGCGGACTATCTGGACGAACTGCTGGCCCAGCCCGCCACCTCGCTGGGTGGCCGTCCGCTGGCCGCGCTGCTGCTGGAGCACCTGTACGACCTGCACAGCGAGCCCGGCCGGGCGCTGCTCGACCAGTGCGGACTGACGCTGGCGCGGGTGCTGGAGGTCCGCTCCCAGGAGCCGGGCGGCGCACTGCTCGTGCGGCTGGCGGCGAAGGCGGACGACATCGCCCTGGAGGACCACGGAGTACTGATGGACCCGGTCGTCGTCCCCAGAAGCGCGGCCGGGCCGGGCGACGGGCCCGTCGCCGTCCACCTCTTCGGCGGCCTGTGCCTGGAGACCGACCTGATCACCCGGCGTACGGTCTTCCTGCCGCGCCGCCCGGTCCCCGGCGACCTGCTGGCCTTCGCCAACACCGCCGGTTACGCCATGGACTTCCACGCCACCCGTGCCCAGCACCAGCCCGCCGCCCGCAAGGTCGCCGCCTGGCAGGACGGCGACGCCTGGCGCTGGTGCCTCGACGACCAGTTCTGGCCGATCACGCCCTCGGGGGGAGCTCAGTGAGGTACGACAGCATCACCGATGCGATAGGCAACACCCCGCTGGTACGGATCGACCCGGCCGTGCACGGCCTGCGCAACATCGACCTGTTCGCCAAGCTGGAGATGCTCAACCCCTTCGGCTCCGTCAAGGACCGGGCGGCCTGGAGCATGGCGCGCCCGCTGCTGGCCGACGCGGTCGAACACGGCAGTCAGGTCGTGGAGTTGTCCAGCGGCAACACGGCGAAGGCACTGGCGGTCCTCGCGGGCATGCACGGCCTGGGCTTCAAGAGCGTCACCAACCGGATGCGCGTCCCGGAGATCAAGGACCTCCTGCTGCTGCTCGGCGCGGAGATCGAGGAGCTGCCGGGGCAGAGCGAGTGCCTGGACCCGACCGCGACGGACGACCCGCTGACCCTCTTCCACCGCACGCTGTCCGCCTCCGGCAGTGCCTATCTCCACACGGACCAGTACTTCAACCCGCGCAACACCGAGGCGCATCTCACCGGCACCGGCCCGGAGATCGTCAAGGACCTGGACGGCCGGGTGCCGGACTGGTTCGTCGCCTGTGTGGGCACGGCCGGCTCCTCCACGGGCGTGGCCCGCGCGCTGCGGGAGGAGGACCCCTCGGTGCGGGTGGTCGGGCTGGTCGCGGCCAAGTCCGACTTCATCCCCGGTATCCGCACCATCGACGAGGTGCAGGAGGTCGGCCTGTTCGACCCGGAGACGTACGACACGATGGAGTCGGTGAGCTCCGACGAGGCGATCGAGGGGATGCTGACCCTGAACCGCCGCTGCGGCATCCTGGGCGGGCCCACGGGCGGCGCCGCCTACCACGGGGCGGTCCGTCATCTGCGCGCCGTGGATGAGGAGTTGACCGAGCGCCGGACAGCGGTGTTCATCGTCTGCGACCGCGTGGAGAGCTATCTGAGCTACGTCCGGCAGCGGCGGCCCGACCTGCTGGGCCGGCCGCCCCGGAAGAACTCGCCGGCCGACCTGACCGAGGCGGAGGTGGGCACGGCGCCGTCGGTCACGGTGGCCGAGGCCCGGCGGTGGATCGACGCCGAGGGGCCGCTCGTGGTCGACCTGCGCAGCCCCTTCGCGTACGCGGCGCTGCACATCGACGGGTCGGTCAACATCGTCGACGAGCTGTTCGCCGAACTCCTCCAGGGCGGAGTGCCGTTCAGCCGGAGCCGGCCGGTGCTGCTGGCGTGTCCGGTGGGCGAGCAGTCCGCCCGGTACGCGGCGCTGCTGACCCGGATGGGCCACCCGGACGTGCGCAGCCTGGCCGGCGGCATCATCGCCTGGCGGGACGCGGGCGCGCCCCTGGTGCGGGACTGACCGCCGTGACCGCACCCGCGATCCGCGACGATCTGCGCCAGTGGCAACAGGCACTGCGCGCCCAGTTCCCCATCGTCACCGGGCACCCGGAGCTGGCGTACCTGGACAGCGCGGCGACGGCGCAGAAGCCGCAGGCCGTGCTGGACGCCGTGCAGAGGTACCTCACCACCAGCAACGCCAACGCGGCACGCGGCACCTACACCTGGGCCAACCGGACGACGGAGCTGGTCGAGCGCACCCGGGAGCGCGTCGCCCGGTTCCTCGGGGACCACCGACCGGACCGTTCCGCCGTCCACTTCACGAGCGGCACGACGGAGGGGCTGCGCACGATCGCCCGCGACTGGCTGCCGGGGTTCCTGCGCGACGGTGACGAGATCGTCGTGCCGGACGCCGACCACCAGGCCAACATCGCGCCCTGGCGGGAGGCCCAGCGGCTGCTCGCGCGCGAGGGCACCCACATCCGGGTGGTGCCGATGCCGTACCAGAGCGGTTCCGGGGACTACGACCACCGCGCGCTGGCCGAACGGGCGGGGCCGCGCACCCGGTTCGTCGCCACGACCCATGTGCACCACGTCTACGGCGGTGACATGAACGTGCAGCGCATCCGCCGGGCGGTCGGCCCGGACGCGGTGATCTGTCTGGATGCGGCGCAGAGCGTCGGGCATCTGCCGGTGTCCGTGGCCGAGTTGGACGTCGACTTCGTCGTCTTCTCCGGGCACAAGGCGCTGGCCCTGCCCGGGTCCGGGGCGGTGTGGGCCCGGCAGGAGCGCGGCCCGGCGTTCGCGCCCGGCGGGTGGAACGGCACCCCGAACACCGTGGGCATCGCCTCGCTCGAAGCAGCCCTGGACTGGCTGGACGCCGCCGGTCCGGAGCGCGTCGAGCACTGGACGGTCGCCCTGGCGGCCCGGCTCACCGAGGGGCTGCGCCATCTGGACGCCTACGAGATCCTCGGCTGCCCGCTGAGCCTGGCCGCCGACTCTGCCGTGCAGCGGCGCCAGGGCATCGTCACCCTGCGGCATCGCGCCATCGACTCGGGCGACCTGGGGTTCATCCTCTTCAGCCACGGTTTCATGGTCCGCTCGGACAACCACTGCCAGGGCGACGCGGGCGAGAAGACCGGTTCGGTCCGGGTGAGTCTGCATGTGTACAACACAGTTGAGGAGATCGACCGGCTGCTGTCCGTCCTCGCCTCACTCGGGTGACTCCCCCGGCTATGCGGAATGGGAACCGTTTCCACCTGTAGGCTCGGACCGGCAAGAGTCAGGTGCGAGACGGCAAGGTGGCGCGACCGGATGGGGCTGAGTCTGGCGACGGCGGAGCGATGGGTGGAGCGCTGGGAGCTCCAGCAGCAGCGGTACGCGGTCGACCGCGAGGAGCGGTTCACGGTGATCGCCGACGTCGTCGAGCACATCACGGCCGGGCAGGACTCCCGGCCGCTCGTCGTCGACCTGGGCTGCGGGCCCGGCTCCCTGGCGGCCCGGCTGGTCCGGCGGCTGCCGGACGCGGAGATCGTGGCCGTGGACCGGGATCCGCTGCTGCTGGAGCTGGGCCGGACCCACCACCCGGACGCGGCCCGCTACGTCGACACCGAGATCGGCGCACCCGGCTGGACCTGGGCTCTGGACCTGGACCGGCCCCTGGACGCGGCCGTCTCCACGACGGCCCTGCACTACCTCGACCGCAACACCCTGCTGCGCGTCTACCGGCAGCTCGCCGCGCTGCTGCGGCCCGGGGGTGTCCTCGTCAACGGCGACCATCTCCCCCAGGGCGACACGGGCCCGGGCGGGATCGCCGCCCATGTCGGGCGGTGCCGGGCCGACCGGCAGCGGGTGTTCGCGCACGAGGACTGGGGGTCCTGGTGGGCCGCCGTCGCCGACGACCCCGAGCTGACGGACCTGCTCGCCGAGCGCCGCCGCCGCGAGGCACCTCTCGACACCGGCCGCCCCGCCGAACTCCCCCTCTCCGCCCATCTGGAGCTGCTGCGGCAGGCGGGCTTCGCCACGGCGGGCCCGGTCTGGCAGTACGGCGACAGCTGCGTGGTCGTCGCGGTTCGCTGACCCGGGCATCACCCCTGCGCCGCCCTCGGCTCGCGGACGGCGCCGGTCGCCAGGACAATACATGCAGGAATCGCTATATGTTAATGTCGCAATGACGACCCCGACGGAAGCGCCGCGGGCAGCACGAACACACGCAAGGAGCCACCCCCATGACCACCGCCGAGCACCTCACCCACGAGAACCACGCGCACGCCCACGGCGACGACTGCGGCCACGTCGCCTTCACGCACGGCGACCACACGGACTACGCCCACGACGGCCACGTCCACCGGATGCACGGTGACCACGTCGACGAGTGCACGAACGGCGGCCACGCGGTGCACCAGAACCACGATCACCAGCACGGCGACAACTGCGGCCATCTGGCCGTGCGCCACGACGACCACACCGACTACGTCCACGACGGTCACCGGCACGCCGCTCACGAGGGACACTGGGACGACCACTGAGGCACCTGGCGCCTGTCACCCGGCACCTGCCCGACATATTGGAAACCGTTGTCATATGCTAATGTGTGCATATGACAACGACGCCCTCCCTTCCGACGGACGAGCCGGATCCGGCCCTGCAGGCGGCCAGCGAACTGCTGCGCGCGCTGGCCTCGCCCGTACGGCTGGGAATCGTGCGCGAACTGTCCGGCGGCGGGAAGTACGTCCATGAGCTGGTGACCGCGCTGGGCGTGAGCCAGCCGCTGGTCTCCCAGCATCTGCGGGTGCTGCGCACGTCCCGGATCGTCACCGCCCGGCGTCAGGCCCGCGAGACGCGGTACACCCTCACCGACGACCATGTGGCGCACATCGTGCTGGACGCCATCCGGCACGCACAGGAGTAGGGGCAGGACGGTGGCGCGGGCCGGGTCCGGACCGGTGAGCGGCCCGCGTTCGCGGGCCGCTCACCGGTCCGCCGCTGCGCTCAGGCCCGGGTCAGAGTGATGGCCCGGCCCTGTACCGCGTGGAAGTGGGGCATCGGCAGGCCGCCGAAGATGCGCAGTTCCATCAGGGTGGCCTCGACGTGGGCCGCGCCGCGCACGAGTGCGCCGGGCGTGGGCCGGCCCGTGTTCACCCAGCGGTGCTTCGCGCCGTCGCACACGGCCCGGGTGCCGCCGATGCCGTAGCGGGTGAGGGAGGCGCCCTGGCTCACGGAGGAGCTGACGAAGACCGGGCCGCTGGAGCTCTGGCAGCGGTAGGTGCCGGAGAGGGTGACGGTGCCGTCGGCCGTGATCCGGCCCACCGGGTCGACCGTCACGGCGTCGCGCGGGGCGGGCGCCGCGGTGGCGGGTGCGGCTGTGGCGCCGGTGAGCAGGAGCAGCGCGGCACCGGCCGCCGCGCCGAGAAGGGGACGTGGACGCATGGGGGGAACCTCCCGAAAGGAGCGGATTTGCGGCTTCCACTCGTACCGGGCCTCCGGCCCGGCGCCCGTGACCCTCACCCCTTCGGTGGCGAGTCCGCCGCGCCCCCAGGCCTTCAGGGCAGCACCGCGAAGCCGTCCAGCTCCACCAGCGCCTCCTCGTCCCACAGCCTGACGACCTCGACGACCGCCATGGCCGGGTAGTGGCGGCCCGCCAGTTTCCGCCAGAGCAGGCCCAGTTCCGGGGCGTGGTCGCGGTACGCGGCGACGTCCGTGGCGTAGACGGTCACGCGGGCCAGGTCGGAGGGCGTGCCGCCGGCCGCCGTGAGGGCGGTCAGCAGGTTGGTGAGGGCCTTCTCGAACTGTTCCGGCAGGGTCGCGCCGGTCACCTTGCCGTCGCCGTCGAGGGC
This sequence comes from Streptomyces afghaniensis, assembly GCF_044327915.1. Taxonomy (NCBI): domain Bacteria; kingdom Bacillati; phylum Actinomycetota; class Actinomycetes; order Kitasatosporales; family Streptomycetaceae; genus Streptomyces; species Streptomyces afghaniensis. Next base: position 308,617 of record NZ_JBIRGJ010000001.1, on the reverse strand, counting down.
GGTCTGCCCCGCCAGGAACACCACCCTGGACCCGGAAGCCACGACGGCGTGCGAGAAGCCCGCCGGCGGGGCGAGGCCGGGCGGGTCGACGCGTTCGGTGGTCACCGGGCCTCCTGGTGGGCTGCGTACAACTCCTTGGCGATGATGCCGCGCTGGACCTCGCTGGCCCCCTCGTAGATGCGGGGGGCGCGCACCTCCCGGTAGAGGTGTTCGAGCAGGTGACCGCGTTGCAGTGCGCGGGCGCCGTGCAGCTGGACGGCGGCGTCGACGACGTACTGCGCGGTCTCGGTGGCGAGCAGTTTCGCCATGGCGGCGCGCCGGGGCACGTCCGGGGCGTCCTCGTCGTACGCCGTCGCAGCCGCGTAGACCATCAGCCGGGCCGCCTCCGTGCGCAGGGCCATCTCGGCGACCTGGTGGGAGACGGCCTGCAGGTCCCGCAGCCTGCCGCCGAAGGCGTCCCGCCCGGCGGTGTGCGCGACGGTCGCGTCGAGCGCCGCCCGGGCCATACCGACCGCGAAGGCACCGACGCTGGGGCGGAACAGGTTGAGCGTCCCCATGGCGACCCGGAACCCCCGGTCCACCTCGCCGAGCACGTCGTCGGCCGTCACCGGAACGGCGTCGAAGCCGAGCGCGCCGACGGGATGCGGGGAGAGCATGTCGAGCCCGGCCCCGGTCAGCCCCGGCCGGTCCGCCGGCACGAGGAACGCCGTGACGCCACGGGCCCCCGCCCCCGGGGTGGTCCGGGCGAAGACGGTGTAGAAGTCGGCCTCGGGCGCGTTGGAGATCCAGCACTTCTCACCGGTGAGACGCCAGCGGGTGGCATGCCCGGAACCAGACGAGCCGCCTCCTTCCGCCTCCGCCCGCAAGTCCAGCGCCGCCGCGTCCGACCCCGCCCCCGGCTCGCTCAGGGCGAAGGCCGCGATCGCCGTGCCGTCGGCGACCCGGGGGAGCCAGCGGGCGCGTTGGGGCTCCGTGCCGTGGGCGTGGACGGGGTGGGCGCCCAGGCCCTGGAGGGCCAGGGCCGTTTCGGCCTCCGTGCAGGCGTAGGCGAGGGACTCGCGCATGAGGCACAGGTCGAGCGCGCCGGAGGTGAAGAGGCGGCCGAGCAGGCCGAGGCCGCCGAGTTCGGCGACCAGGGCCCGGTTCACCCGGCCCGGTTCACCCTTCTCGGCCAGCGGGCGGAGCCGCTCCGCGGCCAGGGCGCGCAGCTCGGCGCACCAGGCGAGTTGTGCCGGTTCGAGCGAGAATGCGGTCATCGCCGGTCCCTTCTCCGCCACCCCTGCCTCCCGGCCGGGCCACTCCGAGGCTATCGCGGACCGTTGACTGTCGTCACCAACACGATACGCTCCTGGAGCGAGCCCACCACGCCAAGGGGGCGAATCGTATGAATCCACGGGGTACGGCCCACGTCGACACCTTCGCCCGTGACCATCTGCCACCCCCGGACCAATGGCCCGAGCTCCGTTTCGACCTGCCGGAGCTGCGCTACCCCGAACGGCTCAACTGCGCCGCCGAACTGCTCAGCGGCCCGCCGGGCGACCGCCCGGCCTTCCTCACCCAGGCCGCACCACCGTGGACGTACGCCGATCTGCGCGCCCGCGTCGACCGCATCGCACACCTGCTCACCGGCGAACTCGGTGTCGTCCCCGGCAACCGCGTGCTGCTGCGCGGTCCCACCACGCCCTGGCTCGCGGCCTGCTGGCTGGCGGTGCTGAAGGCGGGTGCCGTCGCGGTCACCGTGCTCGCCCAGCAGCGCCCGCACGAGCTGAGCACGATGTGCGAGATCGCCCGGGTCCGGCACGCGCTGTGCGACGTCCGGGCCGTCGACGACCTGGCCAAGGCCGAGATCCCGGACCTGCGGATCACGGCCTACGGCGGTGACGCCCCGGACGACCTCCTCAACCGCCCGGCGCCCGGCACACCGTACGAGGCCGCCGACACGGCGGCCGACGACGTCGCCCTGATCGCCTTCACCTCCGGCACCACCGGCCGTCCCAAGGGCTGCATGCACTTCCACCGGGACGTCCTGGCCATCGCCGACACCTTCTCCCGGCATGTGCTGCGCCCGCGCGCCGACGACGTGTTCACGGGCAGCCCCCCGCTCGGCTTCACCTTCGGCCTCGGCGGGCTGGTGGTCTTCCCGCTGCGGGCCGGGGCGAGTGCCCTGCTGCTCGAACAAGCCGGTCCGAAGCAACTGCTGCCGGCCATCGCCCGGCACCGGGTCTCCGTACTGTTCACGGCCCCTACGGCGTACCGCGCGATGCTCGACGAGCTCGACGGGCACGACCTCTCGTCCCTGCGCCGCTGCGTCTCGGCCGGCGAGAACCTGCCGGCGGCCACCTGGAAGGCGTGGCACGAACGCACCGGCGTGCGCGTCATCAACGGCATCGGCGCCACCGAGCTGCTCCACATCTTCATCTCCGCCGCCGACGAGCGGATCCGGCCCGGCACGACGGGCGTTCCCGTGCCGGGGTGGCACGCGCGCGTGCAGGACGAGAACGGCGAGCCGGTGCCCGACGGGGAGCCGGGACTGCTCGCGGTGCGCGGACCGGTCGGCTGCCGCTACCTCGCCGACCCGCGGCAGCGGGAGTACGTACGCGGCGGCTGGAACATCACCGGCGACACCTACGTCCGCGAGCCCGACGGCTACTTCCGGTACGTCGCCCGCGCCGACGACATGATCATCTCCGCCGGGTACAACATCGCCGGACCGGAGGTCGAGGACGCGCTGCTGCGGCACCCGGACGTGGTGGAGGCGGCGGTCGTGGGACGGCCGGACGAGGCACGCGGGCAGGTCGTGGTGGCGTTCGCCGTCCTCAAGGAAGGCGCCGGCCGGGACGCCGAGGCGCTGCGCGACTTCGTGAAGGGCGAGCTGGCGCCGTACAAGTGCCCGCGCGAGATCGTCTTCCTGGACGCGCTGCCGCGCACGGCCACCGGCAAGCTCCAGCGGTACCGGCTGCGCACGGCAGGGTTCCCGGACGGCGGCACCGAAGCCGACCGGGAGTGACCCGTACGACCTAAGATGATCAACGTGTCCGACCAGCATGCACCACGGTCTCTCATCGTCACGCTCTACGGCGCGTACGGCCGCTTCGCGACGGGTCCCGTGCCCGTCGCCGAGCTGATCCGGCTGCTCGCCGCGGTCGGCGTCGACGCCCCGTCCGTACGCTCCTCGGTGTCGCGGCTGAAGAGACGCGGACTGCTCGTGCCCGCCCGCACCGCCCAGGGCGCGGCGGGCTACGAACTGTCCCCTGACGCCCGCCAGTTGCTCGACGACGGCGACCGGCGCATCTACGCCACGGCGCCGCCCGAGGACGAGGGCTGGGTACTCGCCGTGTTCTCCGTGCCCGAGTCGGAGCGGCAGAAGCGGCACGTGCTGCGCTCCCGGCTGGCAGGCCTCGGTTTCGGCACGGCCGCGCCGGGCGTGTGGATCGCGCCCGCGCGGCTGTACGAGGAGACCCGGCACACCCTCCAGCGGCTGCGGCTGGACGCGTACGTCGACTTCTTCCGCGGTGACCACCTCGGCTTCGCCCCGACCGCGGAGGCCGTGGCCCGCTGGTGGGACCTGGCCGCCATCGCCAAGGAGCACGAGGCGTTCCTCGACCGCCACGCGCGCGTGCTGCGGGACTGGGAGAAGCGCGAGGACACCCCGCCGGAGGAGGCCTACCGCGACTACCTCCTCGCCCTGGACTCCTGGCGCCACCTCCCCTACACCGACCCGGGCCTGCCGTCCGAGCTGCTCCCCCGGGAGTGGCCGGGCACCCGCTCGTCGGCGGTGTTCCAGGGCCTGCACGAGCGGCTGCGGGACGCGGGCGCCGAGTTCGTGGGGCTGCTCAGCGCCCCAGAGTGAGGCGCGGCTTGGGCGCGTCCGTGCGGCCGGTCCGGGGGCGGCGGCTGCCCGCGCGGTACGGAGCCGGCCAGACGGCTCCGGGGCCCGTGTAGCCCTGCTCGGCCGCCGCGTGCAGCGTCCAGTGCGGGTCGTAGAGGTGGGGGCGGGCCAAGGCGCACAGGTCCGTACGGCCCGCCAGGATCAGGGAGTTGACGTCGTCCCAGGAGGAGATCGCGCCGACCGCGATCACCGGGATGCCGGTCGCGTTGCGGATCCGGTCCGCGAACGGAGTCTGGTACGAACGCCCGAACTCGGGCCGTTCGTCGGCGACGACCTGCCCCGTCGACACGTCGATCGCGTCGGCGCCGTGCGCGGCGAAGGCCCGGGCGATCTCGACGGCGTCCTCGGCCGTGGTTCCGCCGTCGGCCCAGTCGGTGGCGGAGATCCGTACCGTCATGGGCCGCTCCCCCGGCCAGACGTTGCGTACGGCGTCGAAGACCTCCAGCGGGAACCGGAGCCGCTTCTCCAGCGGGCCGCCGTAGGCGTCGGTGCGCAGGTTGGTCAGCGGGGAGAGGAAGCCGGAGAGCAGATAGCCGTGGGCGCAGTGCAGTTCGAGCAGGTCGAAGCCGGCCCGGGCGGCGCGGCAGGCAGCGGCCGCGAACTGCTCGCGGATGTCGGTGAGCTGGGCGCGGGACAGCTCGCGCGGAGTCTGGCTGAACTGCTTGTACGGGAGCGCGGAGGCGGCCACGAGCGGCCAGTTGCCCTCCTGGAGCGGCTCGTCCATGCCCTCCCACATCAGCTTCGTGGAGCCCTTGCGGCCGCTGTGGCCGAGCTGCACGCCGATCGCGGTGCCGGGCGCCCGGTCGTGCACGAAGTTCGTGATCCGCCGCCAGGCCTCGGCCTGCCGGCCGGTGTAGAGGCCGGTGCAGCCGGGTGTGATCCTGCCCTCCTCGCTGACACACACCATCTCGGTCATCACCAGCCCGGCCCCGCCCATCGCCCGCGCGCCCAGATGGACGAGGTGGAAGTCGCCGGGGACGCCGTCGACCGCCGAGTACATGTCCATGGGCGAGACGACGACCCGGTTGCGCAGGGTCAGGCCGCGCAGCCGGAACGGGGTGAACATCGGGGGCGTGCCGGGCGGGCAGCCGAACTCCCGCTCCACGGACTCCGTGAAGTGCTCATCGCGCAGCCGCAGGTTGTCGTGGGTGACGCGGCGGCTGCGGGTGAGCAGGTTGAAGGCGAACTGACGGGGCGGCTGGTCCACGTACAGGGCGAGGTTCTCGAACCACTCCAGGCTGGCCCGGGCCGCGCGCTGCGTGGAGGCGACGACGGGTCGCCGCTCCGCCTCGTAGGCGGCCAGGGCCTCGGGCAGGGTGTCCCGCTCCTCCAGACAGGCGGCCAGGGCGAGCGCGTCCTCGACGGCGAGCTTGGTGCCGGAGCCGATGGAGAAGTGGGCGGTGTGGGCGGCGTCGCCGAGGAGGACGACGTTGCCGTGCGACCAGCGGTCGTTGACGACCGTGCGGAAGGTCGTCCAGGTGGAGTTGTTCGACGTCAGGGGGCGGCCGCGGAGTGCCTCCGCGAAGATCTTGGCGCAGCGTTCGATCGACTCGGCCTCGCCGAGTTCGTCGAAGCCGGCCGCGTGCCAGACCTCTTCGCGCATCTCGATGATCACGGTGGAGGCGTCCGGTGCGTAGGGGTAGCCGTGGAGCTGCATCACGCCGTGTTCGGTCTCGGCGATCTCGAAGCGGAAGGAGTCGAAGGGGAAGTCGGCGGCGAGCCAGATGTAGCGGCAGCGGTGGGTGGTGACGCGGGGGCGGAAGACGTCCGCGTGGGCCTCGCGGGTGGTGCTGTGGATGCCGTCCGCGGCGATGACCAGGTCGTGGGTCTGCGGGAGGTCGTCCGGGGCCTCGGTGCGGAAGCGGAGGTCGACGCCGAGTTCGCGGCAGCGGGTGTGGAGGATCTCCAGGAGGCGTTTTCTGCCGAGTGCGGCGAATCCGTGGCCGCCCGAGGTGTGCCGTACGCCCCGGTGGACGATGTCGATGTCGTCCCAGCGGGTGAAGTGTCTCTGGAGGGCCTCGTAGACCTGGGGGTCCGCGTGTTCTATGCCGCCGAGGGTTTCGTCGGAGAGGACGACTCCGAAGCCGAAGGTGTCGTCGGGGGCGTTGCGTTCCCAGACGGTGATGTCGCGGGTGGGGTCGAGGCGTTTGAGGAGGGCGGCGGCGTAGAGGCCGCCGGGGCCGCCGCCGATGACGGCCACGCGTAGGGGGTGGCTTGTGTTCTTGGGCGGCTGCGGGTGCGTTGTGGCTGGTCGCGCAGTTCCCCGCGCCCCTGAAGGCAACTCGCTCACCGTCCGCTCCATTTGGGAGGGCGCTTTTCTGTGAACGCGGCGTGGAACTCTGCGTAGTCCTCGCCTGTCATGAGGAGGGCCTGGGTGGAGGCGTCCAGCTCCACCGAGGCTGCGAGGGGCATGTCCAGTTCCGACGTCAGCAAAGCCTTCGTCTGGGCGTACGCCAGGGCCGGGCCCTGTGCCAGGCGGTGGGCCAGTTGATGTGCTGCCTCGTCGGCCCGGCCCTCCTCCGTCAGTTCGCTGATCAGGCCGATGCGCTCCGCCTCGGGGGCGCGGACCGGGTCGCCCAGCATCAACAGGCGGGTGGCGTGGCCGAGGCCCACGACCCTGGGCAGGAGGTAGGCCGCGCCCATGTCGCCGCCGGAGAGGCCGACGCGGGTGAAGAGGAAGGCGAAACGGGCCGTGGGGTCGGCCACGCGGAAGTCGGCGGCCAGGGCGAGGACCGCCCCGGCGCCGGCCGCCACGCCCTGTACCGCCGCGATCACGGGGAAGGGGCACTCCCGGATGGCGCGGACCACCTGGCCGGTCATCCGGTTGAAGTCGAGGAGCTGGGCGGTGTCCATGGACAGCGTGGCGCCGATGATCTCGTCGACGTCGCCGCCGGAGCAGAAGCCGCGGCCCTCGCCGGCCAGTACCAGGGCCCGCACGGACCGCTCCCTGGACAGCTCGGCGAGCAGGTCGCGCAGGTCGGCGTAGGCACCGAAGGTGAGCGCGTTGAGTTTCTCGGGGCGGGCCAGGGTGACGGTGGCCACGCCGTCGGTGAGGTCGACGCGCAGGTGCTCCCAGCTCGGGGTGCGGGCGGCGGAGCCGGTGAAGGGACTCATGACGTGCGGCCTCCTCGGGCGGGCACTGCCTCACTGAGCTCTACCCCACGAAGTTATCACTCATCCGTGACTGTCGTCATGAGTGCGCGATAGGCCGTCCGGGTAGGACTTCCTGGGGAGCCGGGTGTGAACCGGGCCGGTTACATCCGTCACAGATCGTCCACACCGGCGTAACGGTGGGAGCAGCTGTGCGCGGCACCGCGTTCACCTGGGTAAGCCGTGCGGCAAGGGGGCCGCAGGCCCCACGACAGTGCCCCTCGGACGCCTCGGAAGAGTGGCGCCGTACCATTCATAAGGTTGAAAGCAGGATGTCCTGCTCCATGAACGGACCCGCCTTGTACGAACTCCCCTCAGCCCCCGCCTCCTGGCGCGTCGCGCTGCCGCACACCGCCGCGGCGGTGCCCGTGGCCCGTGCCCTGGTCCGTACGGCGCTGGCCGAGCTGGAGCACGGGGCCGACTGCGACACCGCGGAGCTGCTCACGGCGGAGCTGGTGGCGAACGCCGTGGAGCACACCACCGGCGAGACGCCGATAGAGCTGGTGGTGGAGCTGATGCCGTCGGGCTGCCAGGTCGAGGTGCACGACACCGACCCGCAGCCGCCCGGCGATCTGACGTGTCCGTCCGGCGGGATGCCCGACCCCTGGCAGGAGCACGGGCGCGGTCTGCTGCTGATCCGCACCCTGAGTTCCTCGTGCGGGCACCGGCCGACCGAGTCGGGCAAGGCGGTGTGGTTCAGGCTGCCGGTGGTACCGGCTCAGCGGCGCCCGTCGGCCTGACGCGGCTCAGCCGAGCGTCGCGACCAGCACCGCCTTGATGGTGTGCAGACGGTTCTCCGCCTCGTCGAAGACCACGGAGTGCGCCGACTCGAAGACCTCGTCCGACACCTCCAGGTACTCCAGGCCGTGGGCCGCGTGGATCTCCTGGCCGACCTTGGTGCCGAGGTCGTGGAAGGCGGGCAGGCAGTGCAGGAACTTCACGTCCGGGTTGCCGGTGGCGCGCAGGACGTCCATGGTCACGGCGTACGGGGCGAGGGCGGCGATGCGCTCGGCCCAGACCTCCTTCGGCTCACCCATGGAGACCCAGACGTCGGTGGCGACGAAGTCGGCGCCCCGGACGCCCTCGTCCAGGGTCTCGGTGAGGGTGATGCGGGCACCGCTGGTTTCCGCGAGCGCGCGGGCCCGGTCGACGACCTCCTCGGCCGGCCAGTAGTCCTTCGGGGCGACGAGACGGACGTCCATGCCGAGCAGGGCTCCGGTGACCAGGTAGGAGTTGCCCATGTTGAAGCGGGCGTCGCCGAGGTAGGCGAAGGTCATCCCGGTCAGCGGCTTGGCGCAGTGCTCGGTCATGGTGAGCACGTCGGCGAGCATCTGGGTGGGGTGCCAGTCGTCGGTGAGCCCGTTGTAGACGGGCACACCGGCGTGCGCCGCCAGCTCCTCCACCTTCTCCTGGCTGTCGCCCCGGTACTCGATCCCGTCGTACATCCGGCCCAGCACCCGCGCGGTGTCCCGCACCGACTCCTTGTGACCGATCTGCGAGCCGGACGGGTCGAGGTACGTCGTCGAGGCGCCCTGGTCGGCGGCCGCGACCTCGAAGGCGCAGCGGGTGCGGGTGGAGGTCTTCTCGAAGATCAGCGCGATGTTCCGGCCCCGCAGGTAATGGGTCTCGGTCCCGGCCTTCTTGGCGGCCTTCAGCTCGGCGGCCAGCTCGACCAGACCGCGGAACTCCTCCTCGGTGAAGTCCAGCTCCTTGAGGAAGTGGCGGCCGGCGAGGGCGGTCGGGACTGTCGCCATGGGGCGCTCCAGGGATACGGCGGTACGGGACGGACAGGACTACTGGAATACTATACGAAACTCAGCATGCCTATACGTCACTGTGTGTGCTCATACGGGCTCCCGTTCGACCGGGCAGCTCATGCACCGCGGGCCGCCCCTGCCCCGTCCGAGCTCGCTGCCCGGGATCTCTATCACTTCGATGCCCTGTTTGCGCAGGTGGGTGTTGGTGGTGGCGTTCCGCTCGTAGGCGACCACGACGCCGGGTTCGACGGCCAGGACGTTGCAGCCGTCGTCCCACTGCTCGCGTTCGGCCGCGTGCACGTCCTGGGTGGCGGTCAGCACCCGGATCTCGTTCAGGCCCAGCGCGGCGGCGATCGCGCGGTGCATGTGCTCCGGCGGATGGTCGGTGACCTTCAGCTCCTTCTCGCCGACGCCCGGTTCGATGGTGTACGAGCGGAGCATGCCGAGCCCCGCGTACTGGGTGAAGGTGTCGCCGTCGACCATCGTCATCACGGTGTCGAGGTGCATGAAGGCACGCCGCTTGGGCATGTCGAGAGCCACGATCGTCTCCGCGGACCCGGCGGCGAAGAGCTTGTGCGCGAGCATCTCGACGGCCTGGGGCGTGGTGCGCTCGCTCATCCCGATGAGCACCGCCCCGTTGCCGATGACCAGGACGTCCCCGCCCTCGATGGTGGACGGGTAGTCGGCCTGTCCCTCGGACCAGACATGGAAGGTCTCGTCGCGGAACAGCGGGTGGTGCCGGTAGATCGCCTCGAAGTGCACGGTCTCGCGCTGCCGGGCGGGCCAGCGCATCGCGTTGATGGAGACGCCGTCGTAGATCCACGCGGAGGTGTCGCGGGTGAAGAGGTGGTTGGGCAGGGGGTCCAGCAGGAAGTCGTCCAGTTCCATGACGTGGAAGCGCACCGAGGTCGGCTCCGGGTGCACGTCGAGGAACTCGCGCTTGGTCATGCCGCCGACCAGGAGCTCGGCCAGCTCCGCCGCGGGCAGGTTCTCGAAGGCGGCTCTCAGATGGTCGGTGGCCAGCGGGCCGTACTCCTTCTCGTCGAAGACCCGGTCCAGGACGAGGGCCCTGGCCGCCGGGACCTGGAGGGCCTCGGCCAGCAGGTCACCGAAGAGGTGGACGGTGACGCCCCGGTCGCGCAGCACGTCGGCGAACCCGTCGTGCTCGGCGCGGGCCCTGCGTACCCACAGCACGTCGTCGAAGAGCAGCGAGGTCTTGTTGCTGGGGGTGAGCCTTTTGAGCTCGAGATCGGGCCGGTGCAGGATGACGCGGCGCAGCCGCCCGGCCTCGGAGTGGACGTGGTAAGCCATGCCTCCATCCTGACCATCCCAGCGCCTGTTGACGCGCTGCTCGCGCGTTTCGGCGAACTCTTGTTTGCGTCTGCCTGACGACAAACAGCCCGGACCGGTCAGCCGCTGGGCAGCGGCTGGAGCAGCTCCGGCCGGGCCAGCATGCGCCGCGTCGCCCGGCCCGGTTCGAGCACGGCCCGGGCGACGATCCAGCCGGCCAGGGCGTGCGGCTCGGCGGGGTCGGCGGCCAGCAGTTCGGCGTACCGGGCGAGCGCGGCGGCCGCGTCCCCGGCGGCGAGGTGCTCGTCGGCGGTGCGCGGGGCGAGGGGGCGGGCGGCGAAGGCGTGGGTGCGGACGTCGGGCCAGGACGTGCGGTCGAGGCGGAAGCGCGGGCCGTCCGGCGATGACTCCACGACGGGGTCGACGTTGCGCAGCCTCCACTCGGTGCGGTGCAGCGCGGAGGCGGTACGGGCCCGGGTGAGGGCGGTGTACGGCACCGGCTCGCGCAGCCAGCCGTCGAGGGTGCGGGCGAGGCCCGACACGAGGGCGTGGCCCTGCACGGTCAGCCGGCCGCTGGTCAGCAGGGTGCGCACGGCCAGCCGGCTCTGGAGGCGGCGCAACGCGAAGAAGTAGGCGGCCCGCTCGGCCTCCTCGGCCCCCTGCGCACCGGCCAGCCGGTCCCGCCAGAAGCCCGCGACGCCGGTGAAGGCGTAGGCGCCGTGCAGCAGGCCGGTGAGGTGGCGGGGGTCGGTGCGCCAGGGTGCGTAGTAGCGCTCGGCCCGGTCGTCCTCCAGCAGCGGGAACAGGTGCAGCAGGGCAGCCAGTTTGCTGTGCTGGAGCTCGTGGACGAGGGTCTCGGCGAGGGCGAGCGCGGAGGCCGGGCGGACGATGAGCATGCCGCCGAAGGAGTCGCCGCTGGAGGCCGACACCTGGACGAAGGGCGGTGGGGGCGGGCTGAGGGCGGTGCGTCCGAAGGGCACGATCGCCCGGATCATGGCGGGGTCGACCCGCCCGGGGCCCGGTATGCCCGGCCGTGCGAGGATCCGCGCGGCCTCGCCGAACAGGCGCTGCCACTCCTGTGCCTCGTCCTCGTCGAGCCGGGCGGGGGGCAGGTGGTCGTCGAGATCGCGGTAGGGGTCGAGGTCCTCGAGTACGACGGTGACGGGGGCCGTGCCGTCGGGGCCGGTGTGGGTGAGGGTGCGCAGCGGGAGCCAGGTGTCCCCGTCGGTGCCGGCACGCCGGCTCAGCGGACGGCAGGTCACCCGCACCGAGCCGGTCGTGCGGCCCGGCCCGGTGACCGTCAGCTCTCCCCCTCCCGTGATGGCCCGGCCGACCGCCAGGCCGGCTCTCGCGTCGGGGAGTCGGACCATGCCGAGACCGGGCAGGGGCAGCCCTCCCCGGGTGAGGGGGACGTCGAGGGCCGCCTCGGTGCCCGCGTGCAGGGATGCCGACAGGGCCAGGGCACACAGGTGGCCCGCCTCGGCCCACAGGGGCGGGCCGGTCGCCGTGCCGTGCACCCGGCGCAGCATGTGGGAGATCCAGCCGCCGGTCGCCGGGGCCAGCAGCAGGCGTTCGACCGGCTCGGGCGCCTTCTCGGCCGCCTCCTTGAGCACCCGCCAGGCTTCGGCGACCGGGGTGAGGGGGGTGGGCAGGGTGTCGAGACGGCCGAGGAGGGTGCGCAGGAGCAGCAACCGCCGTGCACGTTCGGCTCGTTCGAGGAAGGCGACGGCCGCCGCGGAGCCACCTCCGGCGGCCAGCTCCGCGAAGAGCCGGTCCGGCATGCGGAAGGGAGCGAGGTGCTGCTCGCTGGTCATCGTCGCGGACCTCCGGTCGGTTGGCGGACATGCACAGGACCCGGTGCGCGTGCGGGTGTCGCACCGGGCTCAGCCGTCGGGACGGTCGGCGGCTCGGAAGGGCCCTAGTCGGCTCGGGCGCCTCCCGGCCCCTCGCCGCTCCGCATGCTGCTGCGGGCGCGCAGCACCTCGGTCAACAGGCGTGTGGTGGGGGGCAGGGTCGGGAGACCGTCCACGGCGCTCAGGGGCAGCGCCGCGAGATCCGCCAGATCGGATTCCCAGACATCGGCCCCCGCGGTGGCGACGGCCGGTTCAGGTGCGGCGGCTCCGGCGTGGTGCAGAGCGGGCGGCTGGTCCAAGATGCTCCCCCTTCTCGCACGGTGGCACGCGATGCCCCGTGTCTTTCCATCATGGCCAATACCCCCCGGGGCGAAAACCGTACGATCACGCCACCGATCATTTCCGATCCCGCGGATGCGTCGATGAGGCCGTCAACTCAGCCAGTGCCACGGTGAGTTCGGCCTTCAGTTCCGGGTCGTCGTCGACGGCCACCACGGCGTCGAACAGGTCCCACAGTGCCTCCGGGTTCCGCCGGGAGAGCCCGCCGAGGATGTTGACGACGTCGGTGCGGGCCCTGCTGTGGCGGCGCAGCATGGCTGTGACACGGGGGTTCAGCGCGGCGACGACCGTCTGCCGTTCGTCGGGGTCGTTCATCAGGGGGTAGGCGAGGAGGGCTTCCACCGCGCGCTGCATCGCCGCGAGGGGGCGCTGCCCGGCGGGCGGTCCGGCCGGGGCCAGGGTTTCGGTGCGGTCGGGGCCCTGGAGCCGGATCTCTGGGTGCTGAAGAGTACGGCCCTCTTCCCTGAGGGCCGCGATGCGCGCCCGAACGGCCGGAAACAGTTCCTCCGGATCGGGCGGCGCGGGCAGCACGGCCGCCCGGTCGGCCAGCAGACCGAGCAGGACGTCGGAGAAGAGGCCGGTGGCCCGGACGGGATCGTTGGCCGCGGCCCTGCCCCGGCCGGCGGCGCGCAGCACGGTCTGCCGGTGCGCGTGGTTGGGCCGGCCCACCGGCAGGGCGTCGGCGGGCAGCGCCTCCTGGAAGGCGAGGTCCTCTTCGAAGGTCTCGCAGGCGTCCACGATCCACAGCTGCTCGCGCAGCCCGGGCACGGCGTCACCCGCGTACCGGGCGAGCGCGGAGTCCAGGTCGATGCCCACCTTGTCGGCGACGCCCGCGTCCGCGCAGAACAGCCGCAGCCGCCCGGCCCGGTCCAGCACCCCGTGCCCGCCCCACCACACCCACAGCACATCGCCCTGGGCCGGGGACAGTTCCCGCACCAGGACCCGGCGCAGGGTCGCCTGGTCCGCGCGCTCGTACGGGACTCCCGGGTCGTACGACGGCAACGGGGCCAGGTGCAGCCGGAGCCGGGACTCCGGCACCCCCGCGTCCCGCAGCAGCCGCCAGAACCGTACGGCGTCCCGGGCGGGCCCGGGCAGCCGCCAGGCGTCCCCGGCCTCGTACGCCTCTATCCCGACGACCAGGGCGTGCACCCGGGCCGGGTCGACGGACGGCATCGGCCCGGTCACGGCAGGCGGTCCGCGATGTGGCGGTACACGGCCGGGTTCGTCCAGTAGGCGCTGTGCGCGGCGGGGAACGGCTGGCCGCTGTCGACGGCGACGTCGGTGACGCGGCCCGGGAAGAGTTCCGCGCCGAGATAGCCGAGCAGGTCGCGCGGGTCGTACAGGTTCAACCAGTCGGGGACGTGCGGCGGCAGGAGCGCGGGGTGTTCCAGGGAGGGCAGGGAGCCCGACTCGTAGAGGAAGGGCCCCTGGGAGCCCGCCGTCACCAGCAGGGCGACGGGCGGCAGCGGCGCGGAGATCAGCGTGTCGAGGGCGATGATGCCGCCGAGGCTGTGGCCGACCACGGCGACGGGCTCCTCCAGGCCGGCGACGAGGGCGCGCAGCCCGTCCCGGAAGGCCGCGCCCCGGCTCAGGTAGCGCAGGATGTCACCGGCGGCGGGATGGGCGGCCTCGGTGAGGGCACGCCGACGGCGCTCGACGGCGCGCGCGGCCACTGCTCCGGCCGTGCGCAGCAGGTAGGAGCGCAGCCCTCGCTCCGTGCCCCGGGCCGGTGCCCCCAGGGCCTCGGCGATGCGGTCGGTGACGGCGTCCCGGGTCTCGCCGACCGGCACGAGCGGGGAGTCGGCGTCGAGGGCGTCGGCGACGATGCGGGCGGTCAGGGAACGGGCGGCGAGGACCGCGAGGTCCGCCGGATCGAGGGCGTCGGCGGCGGGGCCGAGCAGGGGGTGGGCGGCCAGGTCGGTGGCGGCGCGGGCCAGTCCGGGGCCCAACTCGGCGGCGGGCGCGTCCCCTCGGGCGGCGAGCGTGGCCAGCAGCGCCCGCGCCCGCTGCTGCGGCGGTACGGAGCCGGGCGGGCGTTCCACGGCCGGGGCGGACCCGGCGGCGGCCAGGGCCAGTTCGGCGTACGGGTCGGCGTAGAGGGCGGCCCATGCCGCGGTCGTCTCGTCGCCCGGGTCCGGCACGGCCGGGCCTTCACCGATACCGCGTGTGGTGCCGGTCAGGGGCGGCAGGCTCGCCCCGCCGGCCGCGAGCGTGGCACCGTGTGCCGCTCCCCAGGAGTAGGGCACGACGCGCAATCCGTCGCGCTGTGCGGCCAGTCCGGCCGTCACCCGCTCCACCAGCGCGGAGAAGCCCGGCTCGCGAACCCCGGTCCCATGAACGAAGACGACCGCCGTCATGCGCCCCCCGTGACCCGACTGCCTGCCTTGCTGATGCCAACGCCCGAGTATCACAAGGAAGTTGAGGCGGGGCAATCAGAACGGAGCCCGCCGCCCGGGAGGGTCCCGGCGGCGGGCCGTCCGGCCGCCCGTGTCACATGGGCATGGGAGCGAGGTCGCACTCGATGCGGCGGCGCTGGCGGGCGGCCTGGAGCCAGGGGTGGTCGTTGCGCAGCACCGCGGCCAAGCCCTCCACCGCCTTGCGCTGGAGCACGTCCGCCTCCTCACCTCGCCCGAGGCCCCGCAGATCGAGGGCGAGGTTGGAGGTGCAGGAGAGGGTGAGCGGGTGGCCCTCGCCCGCCACCTCGGTCAGCAGCGGCAGGTTGGCGGAGTCGATCGCGTGCGCCCCCTCGAAGTCGAGGCGGGCGTAGGCGGTGTTGGCCTGGCCGATGCCGACGGTGAGGGTGATGATGTGGTGCGCTCCGACCGTGTCGCCCAGCCGGCGCACCACGTCGTCCTCCAGCTCCTGCGCGGTGTCCAGGGAGCCGAGGGCCCGCTGGGTGGCGGCCAGGTTCGCCCTGGTCACCAGGGTGTGCGCGTGGTTGGCGCCGAGGCGCCGCTCCAGCCTGGCCACGCTGGCCTCCGCGAGCCGGTGGGAGCCTTCGAGGTCCCCCGCCAGACGCCGGTCGACGGAGACGTTGGTCGCCGTGGTCAGCGAGTCGAGGTGCTCGTCGCCGTAGCGGGCCTGGAAGTTGCGCAGGGTCTCCTCGGCGAGCTTGGCGCCCTCGGCGAGGTCTCCGTCCCGGCGGCGGCAGACGCCGAGGTCACGGGCGATGCGCAGGGTCAGGGGGTGCTTGTCGCCGAGCGCCGTGAGCGCCCTGCGGTAGACGTCCTCCTGCAGTTCGCGCGCCTTGGGGTACGAGCCCACCTCCCTGGTGTCGATGGCGACGCAGTGGAGGGTGTTGAGTGTGAAGAAGCTGGCGTCGCCGAACAGGATGTCCCGCTGACGGGCGGTCTCCTCGTCCAGCGTCAGCGCCTCCTTGAACTGCCCGCACAGTCTCAGGTCGACGCCCCAGCTGTGAGCGCCCCGCAGGGTGGCCTGGTCTTCGGGGCCGAACAGTGAGCGGGCCAGTTCGGTGGCCTCCCGGCCCAGGTCCCGCGCCTCCTGGAACCGGCCCTGGTACCGATGGGCGTCGGACATCTCGCACAGGGAGTCGATCAGTTCCTCGGGCTCGACCTGGACCCGGCGGGAGACCTCCAGGGCCTTCTCGGTGAGCGGGATCGACTCGGCGATCTGGCCGACCTGGCGCAGCAGGAACGCGAAGCCCTTGGTCATCCGGATGACATAGATGTCCTCCTCGCCAGAGGCGGCGAGCCATGCGCTCCAGGCCTGCCGGCCGAAGGCCGCGGCGCCCTCGTGGTCGCCCCAGTAGTACAGGAACCACATGGTGTCGTAGACCAGGTCGCGCACGTAGGAGTCGAGGCTGGTCACCGCCTGGGAGGCGAGCACGTGGGGCAGCAGTGCCTGGTACTCGCGCCACTCCTGGGAGGACCCGAACGGGCCCCGGTTGGCGGCGGACAGCAGCTGGTGGGCGGCGTCCCGCATCCGCTCGCGCTCCGCTTCGCCCAGCTTGGCGAGGAGCACGGTCTGGAGCAGGCGGTGCATCTGGAGGGTGCCCGCGCGCGGGTCGACCCTGATCAGGGAGAACTGGCTGAGGTCGCGGATCGCGCGGTTCAGCTTGATCGGCTCGCGCAGCATCGGGTCGATCTGCGGAGTGATGCTGACGCCTCGGCTGCTGCGCAGGATCGACCTCGGGATCGGCTCGGGGGCCATGCTGGCGCAGATGTCGAGAAGTTGCCGGGCGCCCGGGTTGTTCTCCCTGATGCGCTCCAGGGAGATGTCCCAGGCGGCGGCGACGGAGACCGGGTAGTCGGGGCTCTGCTCGATCTCCAGGATCTCCGGGCTGCGCCGGGCGAGCAGGTCGAGGTACTCGTCGACCTCCATGCCGGTGACGCCGAGCCAGGCGCCCGCCTGCTCCACGGCGAGCGGCAGGTCGCCGAGCGCTTCGGCGAGCCGGTCGGCGTCCTCGCGGGGCAGGTCCTTGGCGCGCTTCTGGAGCAGTTCGACGGACTCGTCGCGCTCGAAGACGTTCACCGGCAGGGAGGTGGCGACCCGTTCCCAGCCCCGGTTCCGGGAGGTGACGATGACCTTGCCCGGCCCGTTGTGCGGGAAGTAGCCGCGGACCGCCTCGATGTCCTCGGCATTGTCGAAGACCAGCAGCCAGTTGTCGTACGGCGTCCCGGTGCGCAGCGCCTCCAGCACGGCGGGCACGGCGGTGTTGGCCGCGGCGGCGCCCAGGCTGTCCTGGCCGACCGGGGCGACGCCCAGCTGGGAGGCGAGGGAGGAGAGCGCGGCCAGGATGAGGCTCTCGCGTTCGGCGGGGATCCAGCAGATGATCCGGTAGTCGCGCTGGTGGGTGTAGATGTACTCCAGTGCCAGCTGTGACTTGCCGACGCCACCGAGGCCGTGCAGGGCGTTGGGCAGCACAGCGGCGGTGTCCTGGGCGGCGAGCTGCTCCTCCACGGCCCTCAGCAGCGCCTGACGGCCGACGAACGAGGTGTTACGCATGGGGACGTTCACCAGTAGGGCCGGCGTTGCGGTCGTGGTGCTCTGCATGAGCGGCTCTGCCTCCGGGGTCTGTTGTCGGTGCGCGCCGGCCGTCTCAGACGGCGCGGATTCTCCGGTCGGATCGGGTATTTCCGCATCCGGGTTGATGCCCGCTGGGCTGGATGGAGTCGTTTCGCCCGGGTTATTCACCTGTGGGGGTGGCTGGGCGGACGCGCTGTTCTCCACCTGTTCGGCCGCGGCGGGCGGGTTCCTGGACAGGTTCGGTTCGATGCGCCTGGCCCGGTCGGCGTAGGGGCCCGACAGGGCGCGCATCACGGCCAGTTCGCTGCGCGCCCAGCCGCGTTCGGCGGGGTCGGGCAGCCTGGTCCGCAGCGGATCGTGCAGAGCGGCGCGGAGGGCGACGCCCCGCTCCCCCGCGGCCGGCAGCTCACCCACCACACTGACGGTGCGGGCGAGTTGGCTGCGCGTGGTGGTCGCGAGCAGTGCCTCGCGGACGCCCTCGGCGAACTCGGGGCGTCCTTCTCCCCCGCCCTCCCAGTCGATCAGTCCGCCCATGAGGATCTCGGCGAGGTGATCGGGGCGGGCCTCCGGCATCACCCGCCGCCGCAACTGCTCGACGAGGTCGAAGTCGAAGGGGACGGCCGCCAGTTGGGTGGCGAGCCGGCGGGCGGAGGGCGTGGCGAGGCTGAAGAAGCGCCGTACGGCTGCGGTGGCGGCACGCGGGAGGCGGGGGGCGCGCAGACCGGGGGCGGGCGCGCCCTTGCTGAGGGCTCCGGCCAGCACCACGGGCAGCGAACGCCGTACACCGCGCCCACCGGTGACCAGGTCGGACCAGGCGGCGAGGGAGGCGGGTTTGAGGGAGAGCACGGGGACGGCGACGGAGCCGTCGCCCGCCTCGGGCAGCGGCCGCATCGGGTCGGGGCCGCCGGGCGGTGCCCAGTGTCCGAGGCGGTTGTTGGGGGATCCGAATCCTCCGGCCTCCAGGACGGCCGGGTACGGGTAGAGCGAGGAGCGGTGACGCAGATGCGGCGGCAGCAGGTGGACGAGGGCGGTGGGGCCGGCCTGGGCGAGGCGGCCGAGGAGCTCGTCCGCGGCGGTGGCGGCCCAGCCGTGGGCCAGTCCGTCGGTGACGACGAGGAAGATCCGGCTGCCCCGGCCGTCGAGCAGTTCCGCCGGGTCGGCGACGGTCCGGCCCGTGGACCAGCGCAGGGTGGCGGTGCCGGTGCGCGGGACGGTCACGCGGAGCGTGCGCACACCGCGGAAGGCCCCGCTGTGCTCGGCGGCGCGGGCCAGGCGCGCCGCGCTCTCCTCCCAGATCCGCATCGTGGGCCCGTCGTCGAGCAGCAGCATCAGATCGAAGGCGGGGACCCGGGTGGGCCGCAGAAACGGCATCCACAGACCGTCGACGAGCCCCTGTTCGGCGGTGGTCTCCTCGTCCAGTTCCAGGCTGTCGCGGGACGGGATGCGGCGGGCCAGCTGGTGCAGGGCGCGGGCGAGGAGGGCCGTGAAGCGGCCGGGGCCGGAGGGGTCGGGTCCGGACCGGGGCAGCAGCGGCGGCCCGAGGTACAGGGTGGAGCGGCCTTCGGGGTGAGGTAAGAAACGATCGGCGACACGGGCTGCGGTTCGCTCGCCCGGGAGGGGCGACGCGGCGGGCGCGCGGCTCGCGGGCGACGTCCCGGAAGGAGCGTCCTCCTCGCCGGCCGCCGGCGGACCGTCGAGCGCTTCGGCCACCGGTGGCCGGGACTGCTGCTCGGCCTCCGCGTCCTGCGGGCTCACGGCGGGCTCGGTGTCCTGCGGGACCTCGGCTGCCACGGCCGGGGCCGGCGCCTCCTGATGTGCGTTGCCGGGGCCGTCGTGGCGGCTGCGGTACGCGGCGAGCCACACCGCGTCGGCGAACTCCTGCCAGCGCGGGACGAAGTGATCGGGAGCGGCCCTGACCCGGTCCGCGCGCTCGCTCGCACGCGCGAGGGGGTCGGGGTACACCGAAGGAGGCGGCGACGATCCCGATGCGGGATCCCCGTCGCCCATTCCGGATGCGCGCTCCCGGGTCATCAGCGGCCCTTCGCGAGGTCGCGGAGCAGCAATTCGACGAGCTTACGCCCGTCACCGTCAGCCTGGAAACCACCCGCAGTAGTCATCTGGACAGCGTTCAGCAACTGGTCGAGGGAGTGGACGCCGCCCGCCTGAACCCGCTGAACGAACAGGTCGACGAGGTCTTCGGTGCCTCGCGGCCGGAGCCCCAAGTGCCCTTCCACCATGGCCAGTAGTTGCTCCCGGGTGGGGGTGTGCATCTCCATCGGCAGGCAGCGGCGGCGGAAGGCGGCGGGGAATTCCCGCTCCCCGTTGCTGGTGATCACCACGACCGGGAACTCCCGGCACTCGACGCGTCCGCCCCGCACCACGGCCCGGCCTCCCGGGTCGCTGGTGTGCACGCTCGCCGCGTCCGCGGCGTCACGCACCAGCTCCGGAACCTCATAACTTCCATTCTCAAGAACGTGCAACAGGTCGTTCGGCAGGTCGATGTCGCTCTTGTCGAGCTCGTCGACGAGCAGCACCCGGGGCCGTTCGTAGGGCAGCAGGGCGGTACCCAGCGGTCCCAGTGTAATGAACTCCCCGATAACCGGCGCAAGTTGACGATCTCTTGACGCCGTCGCGGAGTTGACGGCCTGTTCGCCGTCTTCGAACACCGGCTCCGCCCGTGCCGCGTCGCGCAGGCCCGCCTGCCAGGCGGCGATGGCCTGGGCGCGGCCCATGGCGTCGTGGACGTACAAGCCGTCGCGCAGGCTGGTACGACTCACGACGTTCCATTCGAGTACCCGGCCGAGCCCCAGCTCACGCGACAACAGGTACGCGAGCGTCGACTTGCCGACGCCGGGAGGGCCGGTGATCAGCAGCGGACGGCGCAGCAACAGGGCGGCGTTGACCGTCTCGATCTGCTCGTCGTCGAGCTGGGGTGTGAGGCCGCCGGGCCCGAGGCGGCGCAGCGCGGCCTCGGCGTCGTCGGGAGGCGGGGCCTGGACGGGGCCTCCGCGGAAACTCCGCCAGGGCGGCGGGTCCGGCAGCGCGGGTGGGGCGTCCTGCGGGCGTCCGGTGGCGTGAAAGACGCGCCAGTCGTCCACGGCCGTCCGTTCCTGTGCGCTCATGCCGAAGCCTCCTAGCTCAGCTGGCGAGATCATCTGGGTCGATGGTGTGCAGATCGACGACTCGAGTGGGGTCGTCCCACATGAATCCGACATTTCGAGCAAGGTACTGGACCGCGTCCTCCGTGCCGCTCTCGGCGTTCAGCCGCATGCGGTGAATGACGGAGGGAAGCTGCACGGGCATCGCGACGGCCGCGAAGACCGCGGTCACCACTTCGCGCCGCTCCTCCATGAACACACCTCTGCGGTCCCAGACGGCCAGCCCGATCCCCTCCGCGATCGCCGCTTTCAGTGCGTCCAGGGCCGGCGCCCCGGTCGGCGCGTCCAACAGCACTGCCGTACTTCTGGATTCCCCGGCGAGCGCGATCTGCCACGCGCGCAGCCGTCGGGCGTCCGCCTCTCTCCAGGCGTGCACCGTGATCCCATGCTGCTTGAGAGCCGCCCAACGCCGCTGCCACTGCTGCCGGACCACGGCGTTGTCCGTACGCATGCGTTCAAGGCTGCGTAGATGCACCCCGTACCGCAGACCGAGCGGAGTGGGCTCACCGTCGCCGATGGCGAACGTCAACCCCGCCACATCGTGGTTCAGCAGATCGTATGGAAGTACGAACTCTATGTACGCAGGCGGTTCCCGGAGTCCGCTCGAGTCCGGTTCGCGTGGCACCAGCCAGAGTCGGGTGCCGCGCCGCAGCGCCCGGTCCACGGCTCGGCCGAGATCGTCGAGGGGGATCGTGTCCGGCTCGCCGGGGCGTGGGTCCCAGCGGCCGGGGGTCGCGTTCGTCCACGTCCGCACGACCACGTCCGTGCTGCCGTCCCGGGCCGGTTCGACGGCGACGACGAGGGTGCGGGGGATGTCGGGCGACCACACCACCGCGGCGCGGCTCTCCCGGCGCCTCGCCAACTGCGCGGTCAGGCCCTCGCGCCCGGCCCAGTCTTCGACCCACGCGGTCAACGCGAGGCGGTGTTCGACGGTCCGGGCGAGACGGGCCGCGTGGTCGAGGAGGACGACGACGGGCGGCAGTCCGTCCTCCTGCGCGTTCCATTCGAGGAGGTGGGAGAAGAGCTGCTCGGGGGTGAGCCCGTCGGGGAGGTCGAGACCGACGAGTTCCTCCGCGAGCCCGTCCCGTAATCGTGCGGCGGGCAGGTCTCCGCGGCTGAGCGCGACGCGGGCGCTCTTCTCGTCCTCCTTGGTCAGCGGCCCGGCCAGGGCGGGGGCAGGGGCGATCAGCCGGGCGAGCTCGTCCCCGGCCGGGGCGCCTTCGAGGATGCGGACCACCCCGACCAGTACGTGTTCCCCGCCCGCGACGCTCAGCGCGGCGGTCACCAGACTCACCACGTCCTCACGGAGCCTCACGCCGCGTATGTCCACCGGCCTGCGGAGCTGGCCTGCCAGCAGCCCGGCGAACTGCACCCTGCTCGGCGCGTCCTCGACGCAGCCCAGTTCGCAGAGGTGATCGGTGAGCTGCAACAGCAGCCCGAAGTCCGGCTGCCGTCCGGACTCGCCGCCGGACTCGCCGAACACCGCTCCTGTCTGCACCGACTTTCCCCCTGAGTCGGTTCACCTGCCTGACCGACCAGCGAAGTTAGCACGGCAACCAGCGGTTAACCAGGGACGAATGGGACCTGGAGGACGACGTCCGGCCAGGATCACCCCAGGCGGGACAAGCCTGGCCGGAACTGAGCGGTGTCCGGCTCACAGCCTCGGGTCGACCGGCTCCGACTCCAGGGCGAGGACGCCGAAGACGGCCTCGTGCACCCGCCACAGCGGCTCGCCCTCGGCCAGCCGGTCCAGCGCCTCCAGACCGAGCGCGTACTCGCGGATCGCCAGGGACCGCTTGTGGTTCAGGAACCGCGAGCGCAGGCGGGCCAGGTTCTCCGGGCGCGTGTACTCGGGGCCGTAGATGATGCGCAGGTACTCGCGGCCCCGGCACTTGATGCCGGGCTGCACCAGGCGGCCCTGACTGTCGCGGACCAGTGCGCCGACCGGCTTGACGACCATGCCCTCGCCGCCGCGGCCGGTCATCTCCAGCCACCAGTCGACACCGGCCCGGACGGACTCCGGGTCGGCGGTGTCGACGTAGAGCCGCCGGGTGGTCTGGAGCAGGCCGCTGCCGTCGTGCTCGACGAGCCGGTCGAGGAGGGCGAGCTGCTCGTCGTGCGGCAGTCCGGCGAGGCTGCGGCCCTGGACCGCGAGGATCTGGAACGGTGCCAGGCGGACGCCGTCCAGGCCGTCCGTGGTCCAGCAGTAGCGGCGGTAGGCCTCGGTGAACGCGGCGGCGTCGGCGGACCGTTCGCGGGTGCGGGACAGCAGTCCGGTCACGTCGACGCCCCGTGCCGCCGCGCCCTCCAGCGCGGCCAGCACGCCCGGGAACACCGCGGCGGACGCGGCGCCCACGGCGGCGTACTGCGACCGCAGCAGCCCGGACGCCTTCAGCGACCAGGGCATCAGTTCCGCGTCCAGCAGCAGCCAGTCCGTCTCGAGGTGGTCCCAGAGTCCGGCCTCGCCGACCGCCGTGCGCACCCGGTCGAGGATCTCCTCGGTGAGGACGTCGTCGTCGAGGAACGGACGGCCGGTGCGGGTGTAGAGGGAACCCGTGGGGCCGTCGACACCGAAACGCTTGCGGGCCGCCTCCGCGTCCCGGCACACCAGGGCCACCGCCCGCGAGCCCATGTGCTTCTCCTCGCACACGACCCGCGCGACACCGTCCTGCGCGTACTGGGCGAAGGCCTCGGCCGGGTGCTCCAGGTAGCCGTCGACATGCGAGGTCGCGGTCGGGGCCATCGTCGGCGGGAGGTACGGCAGCAGCCGCGGGTCCACCGCGAAGCGGCTCATGACCTCCAGGGCCGCCGCCGCGTTCTCCTCCCGGATCGAGATCCGGCCCTGGTGCCTGGTCTCCACGACCCGGCGGCCCTGCACGTCCGCCAGATCCAGCGGGCGGCCGTCCTGCCCGCCGGGTGCCTCGGAGCGCAGCGGCTTCGCCGGCTCGTACCAGACCCGCTCGGCCGGTACGTCGACCAGCTCGCGCTCGGGCCAGCGCAGGGCGGTGAGCTTGCCGCCGAAGACGGCACCGGTGTCCAGGCAGATGGTGTTGTTCAACCATGTCGCCTCCGGGACCGGAGTGTGCCCGTAGACAACGGCCGCCCGGCCGCGGTACTCCTCCGCCCACGGGTAGCGCACCGGCAGGCCGAACTCGTCGGTCTCGCCGGTCGTGTCGCCGTACAGGGCGTGGCTGCGGACCCGGCCGGACGTACGGCCGTGGTACCGCTCCGGCAGCCCGGCGTGGCAGACGACCAGCCGGCCGCCGTCGAGGACGTAGTGGCTGACGAGGCCGTCGATGAACTCCCGTACCTCGGTGGCGAACTCCTCGCTCTCGCCCGCCATCTGCTCGATGGTCTCGGCGAGGCCGTGGGTGTGCTGGACCTTGCGGCCGCGCAGGTACCGGCCGTACTTGTTCTCGTGGTTGCCGGGCACGCACAGGGCGTTGCCCGACTTCACCATCGTCATCACGCGGCGCAGCACGCCCGGGCTGTCGGGGCCCCGGTCGACCAGGTCGCCGACGAAGACGGCGGTGCGGCCCTCGGGGTGGACGCCGTCCGTGTAGCCCAGCTTGTCGAGCAGCGACTCCAGTTCGGCGGAGCAGCCGTGGATGTCGCCGATGATGTCGAAGGGGCCGGTGAGGTGCGTCAGGTCGTTGAAGCGCTTCTCGGTGACGACGGTGGCCTGCTCGACGTCCTCCACGCCCCGCAGGACGTGCACCTTGCGGAAGCCCTCGCGCTCCAGGTGCCTGAGGGAGCGGCGGAGTTCGCGGATGTGACGCTGGATGACCCGGCGGGGCATGTCGGCGCGGTCGGTGCGGGCCGCGTTGCGCTCGGCGCACACGTTCTCGGGCACGTCGAGCACGATGGCTATCGGCAGGACGTCGTACCGCCTGGCCAGCTCTACCAGCTGACGGCGCGCCTCGGGCTGCACGCTGGTCGCGTCCACGACGGTGCGGCGGCCCGCGGCCAGGCGCTTGCCCGCGATGTAGTGCAGGACGTCGAAGGCGTCCTTGGTGGCGCTCTGGTCGTTCTCGTCGTCCGAGACGAGACCGCGGCAGAAGTCGGACGAGATGATCTCGGTCGGCTTGAAGTGCCTGCGGGCGAACGTGGACTTGCCGGAGCCGGAGGCGCCGACGAGGACCACCAGGGAGAGGTCGGTGACGGGCAGGACGCGCCCTTCGCGTACGTCGGTCATGCCGCCTTCGCCTCCTTCGGGGTGGTCAGTGTGAACACGGCCATCTGGGTGGGCGGTCCCACCTCCGGGTCGTCCGGGCCGACGGGTAGGAACTCGGCCCCGTATCCGTGCCGTTCGGCCACCGCCTCCGCCCAGGCCCGGAACTCCGCCCGGGTCCACTCGAAGCGGTGGTCGCCGTGCCGGACGTGGCCCGCCGGGAGGCTCTCCCAGCGCACGTTGTACTCGACGTTCGGGGTCGTCACGAGGACGGTCCTGGGCCGTGCGGCACCGAACACGGCGTACTCCAGGGCGGGCAGCCGGGGCAGGTCGAGGTGCTCGATCACCTCGCTGAGCACGGCGGCGTCGTATCCCTTGAGCCGGTTGTCGGTGTAGGCGAGCGAGCCCTGGAGGAGCTTCACGCGCGCGGCCTGCCGCTCCCCCATGCGGTCCAGCTTCAGTCGCCGGGAGGCGATGGTGAGCGCGCGCATCGACACGTCAAGACCCACGATCTCCGTGAACGCCGGGTCCTTGAGCAGGGCCTGCACCAACTGGCCCTGGCCGCAGCCGAGGTCGAGCACGCGGGCGGCCCCGGAGGCCTTGAGGGCGGCGGTGATCGCCTCCCGGCGCTGCACGGCCAGCGGGGTCGGCCGCTCCTCGGTCTCGGTCTCCGCCTCGACCGCGTTGTCGATCTCCTCGACCGCGCTGTCGTCCGCCTCCGCCAGCCGCACCAGCTCCAGCCGTTCCGTCGCCTGCCGGGTCAGCGACCAGCGGCGCGAGAGGTAGCGGCTGGTGATCAGCTTCTGCTCCGGGTGGCCGGGCAGCCAGCCCTCGCCGGCGCGCAGCAGCTTGTCGACCTCGTCGGAGGAGACCCAGTAGTGCTTGGCGTCGTCCAGGACCGGGAGCAGGACGTAGAGGTGGCGCAGGGCCTCGGCGAGGGTGCGGTCCGCGGACTCCAGTTCGAGTCGGACGTAGCGCGAGTCGCCCCACTGCGGGAACTCGGTGTCCAGCGGCACGGGCTCGGCGGTGACCGTCCAGCCCAGCGGCTCGAAGAGCTGCCGTACCAGCGCGGGGCCGCCGCGGGCGGGCAGCGCCGGCACCTCGATGCGCAACGGCCTGGGCTCGGCGGGCAGTTCGGGCCGGGCGTTGCAGACGCCCTTCATCGCGCTGGAGAACACGCCGCTCAGCGCAACGGCGAGGAGGGAGGAGGCGGCGTACGGGCGGTCGTTGACGTACTGGGCGAGCACCGCGTCCGGGGCGCCGCCCCGGCCCTTGCCCTTGCCGCGCCGGACCAGGGCCACCGCGTCGACCTCCAGCAGCAGCGCCGCCGTGCAGCGCTCGGCGTCCGCCTCGGGGTAGAGGACGTGGGCCGTGCCGTAGGACGTGGAGAACGCCTGCGCCTTCTCGGGATGCTTGTGCAGCAGGAAGCCGAGATCGGTGGCGGGGCGCTCCGGGGTGCCGGTGGTCGTGATGGTCAGAAACACGGTGGGCGACCTTTGATAAGTGGTCTGAACTGCGGATACGCCCACCGTACAGAGCGGGCACCGGCGGCACCCGGGAATTTTCGCTAGCCTCCCGATCGACCGGGCGTTCGAGGGGGATACGGAAGAGCGCCCACGCACGGGGAGATGCGGAGGCCTCACGTGACAGACGCCGGTACCAGCGCGGGACAGATCGACACCGGCAAGCCCCATTCGGCACGCATGTACGACTACTACCTCGGCGGGAAGGACAACTACCCCGTCGACGCGGAAGCTGCCGAGCAGGTGATATCCCTCTTCCCCGCCACCAGGGAACTGGCGCTGACCAACCGCCGGTTCATGCACCGCGCCTCCCGGCTGCTGGCCGAGCGGGGCGTCCGGCAGTTCCTCGACATCGGGACCGGCATTCCCACCGAGCCGAACCTCCACCAGATCGTCCAGGGGGTCGTCCCGGAGGCCCGGGTGGTGTACGCGGACAACGATCCGATCGTCCTGCGGCACGCCCAGGCGCTGCTGCACAGCGCGCCGGAAGGAAAGACCGCCTACGTCCACGGCGACGTGCGGGAGCCGGGGAAGATCATCGCGGCGGCACGGGAGACTCTCGATTTCAGCCGGCCGATCGCGCTGTCCCTCGTGGCCCTGCTGCACCTGGTGGCGGACGAGGACGAGCCCGCCCGGATCGTCCGCGAGCTTCTCGAACCCCTGCCGTCCGGAAGCTACTTGACGCTCTCCCACGCCACGGGCGACTTCGACCCGGAGACCTGGGAGCGGGTCGTCGAGGTCTACCGCAAGGGCGGGACGGCGGCGCAGGTGCGCTCGCGTGACGAGTTCTCGGCGTTCTTCACGGGACTTGAGCTGGTGGATCCCGGGGTGGTCCTGGCGGCCCGGTGGCACCCCGAGCTCGGGGGACAGCCCGGCGGCGAGGGCGGGGGCGAGGAGATGCCCCTCTATGTGGCGGTCGGCCGCAAGCCGTGATGGACGGCGCAGGGCGTGACGGACGGCGCGGGGAGTGGCGGACGGCTGTCCGGCGGGTCGCGGTTCACGCCGATCCGCCGGACGGCCGTCCTCCCGTCCTGCCGTACCGGTCTTACGACAGCTGGGACTGCACCTGCGAGGAGATCAGCTCCAGGTGGTCGAGGTCGTCCAGGTCGAGGATCTGGAGGTAGATGCGGCTCGCACCGATCTCGGCGTAGCGGCCGATCTTGTCGACGACCTCGGCCGGGGTGCCCGCCAGGCCGTTGAGCCTCAGCTCGTCGGGCTGACGGCCGATCGCCTCGGCCCGGCGGGCGACCTCCTGGTCGTCCCGGCCGACGCAGACGACGAGGGCGTTGGAGTAGACGAGATCGTCACCGTCGCGGCCGGCCTCCTGGGCGGCGGCACGGACCCGGCCGAACTGACGCTCGCTGTCCTCGATCGAGGCGAAGGGGATGTTGAACTCGTCGGCGTACTTCGCGGCCAGCCGCGGGGTGCGGGTGGCGCCGTGGCCGCCGACGAGCACGGGGATCTTCTCCTGCGCGGGCTTGGGCAGCGCGGGGGAGTCCGTGAGGTCGTAATAGGTGCCGTGGAAGTCGTAGGTCTTGCCGAGAGCCGTCGACCACAGGCCGGTGACGATCTCCAGCTGTTCCTCGAGGCGGGCGAACTTCTCCTTGGGGAACGGGATGCCGTAGGCCTTGTGCTCCTCCTCGAACCAGCCCGCACCGAGGCCGAGTTCGACCCGGCCGCCGGACATCTGGTCGACCTGGGCGACCTGGATGGCGAGCACGCCGGGGAGCCGGAAGGTGCCGGCGGTCATCAGGGTGCCGAGCCGGATGCGCTTGGTCTCGCGGGCGAGTCCGGCCAGCGTGATCCAGGCGTCGGTGGGGCCGGGCAGGCCGTCCACGGAACCCATGCGGAGATAGTGGTCGGAACGGAAAAATGCGTCGAAGCCGAGCTCCTCCGTGGCCTTGGCGACGGTGAGCAGAGTGTCGTAGGTGGCCCCCTGCTGGGGCTCGGTGAAGATGCGAAGATCCATGTTTCCATCCTGCACGCCGGTCCGTGGGACGACGAGATCGGACCCCCGTGCCGCCCGGTCCCCGGTCGGGTGAAATTACGTCAATACCGCGGGTCCCGCGTGACCGGGCCAGTGACCGGCCCCGTTGGTGATCGTTGGCTCGGGCGGAGCCGGAGCCCCCGGCTTCCGCACCGGCCGGTGAGCGCCGGGGCGTCACCCGCGTCGGCCTCCCCGGGGGCCAGGGGCCGAGGAGGCCGTCATGTCCGAAGAGACCGTGCCGCAGCAGGGCGGGGCCGGGCAGCCGAAAGGGCTGTTGCAGCAGATGGAGGAGCTGATGGCGGCGTTGAACGCGGACCTGTCGGCGCTGGACGCGGATCTGCAGGCGGCGGGGGACGCCGACCGGAGGTCGGGCGACGAGGAACAGGTCGGCTGAGATCCGCTCCGGCGGGGCCGGCCGCGGCCGGCCTTCGGCAGCCGCTACCCCGCCTCCCTCTCCGGTAACGCCTGTTCCCGGTCCGCGAGTCTGCGGAGCATCTCCAGGACGCGGTCCCGGGACTCGTCCGCCGCGTCAATGGCCTCCATGCACTGCCAGTACGTGCCCTCGTCGTCCGCGGCGCAGGCGAGGCCCACGAGGGCTATGCCGACCTCGCCGAGGAGGCCGCCGAGATACATCAGGGTGTGGCGGGCGTCGCCCAACTCGGTGAGCTGGCCCGCCCGCAGCTCACCGGGGGCCAGTTCGGGCGGGTCGAGGACACCGCAGCCGCGGCCCGCCAGCTCCGTCAACCCCAGCGCCTCGCCGCGCAGTTCTGGCGGGCCCGCGACCGCTAGGCGGCTTCCTATCGCCTGCGCCAGGGCCTGCGCCTGCCACACTTCGGCCAGGATCCCCGGCACGTCGCCGCCCGCTGCCAGGGACCGCCTGCTCGTCACGATGAGCCGCACCGCGTCCATGCGCTGCCCCCGTCCTGTCCGACGCGCTCCGCGCGTCCGTCCGCCCGAACTCCCTTGTTCACTACCCAGAGTGAAGGGGAGTGAGACGAAAAGCCAGAGGAAGACGGAAATCTGCGGACAACAATTCGGATTCGGGCCGCATTTTGGTTACACAGCGTACAAGTGGACTGTGTGGCTCCTGGAGTGGGCCGTGCGGCTCACCGGAGTGGGCCGTCCGGCTCCTGGACCGGGAACCTCCGTTCGTTCCGGTCGATCTTCGCGTCCAGTGCGGCCAGCGGGTCGATGCCGAGCACCTCGCACAGCTGGAGCAGATACGCGAGCACGTCGGCGACCTCGTCCGTGACCCGGTGCGCGGTGTCCGGATCGGACATGACGCGGGCCGACTCCTCGGGCGTCAGCCACTGGAAGATCTCGACCAGTTCGGACGCCTCCACGCTGAGCGCGGCGACGAGGTTCTTGGGGGTGTGGTAGGGCTGCCAGTTCCGCGCGGCCGCGAACTCGGCCAGCCGGCGTTGCAGTTTCGCCACGTCGAGAGGTTCTGTCACGGCCTCAGGTGTACCACCGTGACCCCGTCGGTCCCGGCGGCCCACGACGCGTCGCTCACCGCGCCGACGAGCCGGATGTGGCCGCGTTCGCACATCCGGGCCGCGAGCCGCAGCAGTGCGCCCCGCTGACCGGGGTCGAGGCTCCGGTCGAGGCCGTCGGCGAGGACGGTGAGCGTCTGGAGGGCGGCGGGCACCTCGCCGGCCGGGTCCAGGTCGAGCACGCCCGGCCCGGTGAGCAGCACCAGCGCGAGCGCGACGTATCTCAACTCCCCCTCGCCCAGCCGGCCGAACTCCGTCCGGATGCCGTCACCCCGGTCGAGCACCGCCCGCACCGTCCCGTCCGCCGGCAGCTCGGCGAGGACGTCCGCCACCGGCCCGGAGCAGCCGGCCCGTACCGCCGCGACGAACAGCGTGTGCCGGTGCCCGCACTCGGCGCGGGTGCGCAGCAGGACGTCGGCGAGGTTGCCGCAGTGACGCAGCAGCCGGCCGGTGCCTGCCGGTACGGGGCCGCGCATCCGGCCGGGGTCGGGGTCGCAGGCGAAGGCGGAGCGCAGGGCGACGACCATCTGCTCGGCGGCGGCCAGCACCCTGCGCTGCCCGGGCGTCCGGCCGGCGACGCGCAGCGGCAGCAGGGCGGTGCCGAGCCGGTCGTCCGGCAGCGGGCCACGGGTCACCGGCGTCGGCCCGGCGGTGTGCCACGCGGCCTGCACGGCGCGCTTCCCGGGGTCGCGCAGGGCGGTTTCCAGCAGGACCAGTCCGCCGCCCGTCAACCGCTCGCCCACGACACGCAGGTGAGGCTCGGCCTGCACGGCGACATCGAGCCGGACCGGGCCGGCGGGCCCGTCGGCCGTGCAGCCGATGCGGAAGCCGCGGCGCTGCTGCGCGTCGGGCCGGGCCCGCTCCGGTACACAGGCGACGGGGTCCGGGAACGCCTCGCCGAGCGCGGCGCCTCCCCCGAGCCGGGCGAGCGCCTCGTACGCCCGCAGCGCGCTGGACTTGCCGCAGCCACTGGGACCGGCGAGGAGGGTGAGCGGCCCGAGCGGGAGTGCGGCGCGGCGGTGGCCGGCGAAGGCGGACAGCCGCAGTTCGGTGATGCGCGGGCGCACGAGTGAGGTGCAAGGAGTGGGGGGCGTGGCAGCGGGGGGCTGGGTCATGTCCGGACCGTAGGACTCCGCTCGCGGGACGAACCGTTCCGTCTCCCGGGGCTTCCTACGATCGGGCGACCCGGCCACCACAGGACGTCACACCCCGGGAACCCCGACACCCTCCATCAGGCCCGTCACCTCGGTCCCCGCCGGCGTGAGCAGGAACACGTTGCGGTCCACCCGGTGCATTCCGCTCGCCAGGCCGAAGACGACACCGGTGCTGAAGTCGAGGACGCGCTTGGCGACCTCCGTCTCCGCGCCGGTCAGGTCGAGCAGCACCGGCACACCGGCCATCAGGGTCTCGGCGACGTCACGGGCGTCCGCGAAGACGTTCACCCGCAACACGACGAAGCGGCGTCGCGCCTCCGTCTCGGCCTCGGGTATGGACCGGTGGCCGACGGATGACGGCCAGGCGTCCCGGCCCCTCAGCGGCACGACCTGGGCGAGCCCCTCCCACTGTTCGTCGGTGACATCGTGGCTGTTCACCGGCATGCTCCGTCCTGGCTCGCGCTGGCTGTCTCCATCGGCCAATTCTTGCGCACGGTCACCCGTTCGGCCCAACTGCGACACGCTCCGCCACCTCGATGCACCTCACAACGGCCGGAAGACGGCTGTGTGACGGGCGTAACTCCTCGTGATCAAGCAATGTGACACCTGCGTAACGGGGAGTTCGTACCGTCGACGGCATGACCACGACCCCCCGGCCGCAGCAGGAGACGGAAGCGGTGCGCACCGTCTGCTCGTACTGCGGTGTGGGCTGCGGTCTCGTACTCGATGTCGGCATGGGGCCGGACGGGCGGCGCACGGTCCTGAAGGCGTCCGGCGACAAGGCGCACCCGGCGAACGCGGGCCGGCTGTGCACCAAGGGCGCGACCACGGCCGACATGCTCGCCGCCCCCGGGCGGCTGACCACCGCGCTGGTCCGCGACGACCGGGGCGAGGAGCCGGTGCCCTCGCCCGTCGCCGACGCGATCGCCGAGACCGCCGCACGGCTGCGGGCGATCGTCGACGCGCACGGGCCGGACTCGGTCGCCTTCTATGTGTCCGGGCAGATGAGCCTGGAGGCGCAGTACCTCGCGAACAAGCTGGCCAAGGGGTTCGTGCGGACGAACTCGATCGAGTCGAACTCACGGCTGTGCATGGCGAGCGCGGGCACCGGCTACAAGCTGTCGCTGGGCGCGGACGGGCCGCCCGGCTCGTACGAGGACTTCGACCAGGCGGACGTCTTCCTCGTCATCGGCTCGAACATGGCCGACTGCCATCCGATCCTCTTCCTGCGGATGATGGAGCGGGTCAAGGCGGGCGCCAGGCTGATCGTCGTCGATCCGCGGCGGACCGCGACCGCCGCCAAGGCCGATCTGTTCCTCCAGGTCAGGCCGGGGACCGACCTCGCGCTGCTGAACGGCCTGCTGCACCTGCTGCACGCGGACGGGCACACCGACCCGGAGTTCGTCGCGGCCCACACCGAGGGTTGGGAGGACATGCCCGGGTTCCTCTCCGACTACGCCCCGGCCGCGGTCGCGGAGATCACCGGGCTCGCCGAGGACGACATCCGCCGGGCCGCCCGGCTGATCGGCGAGGCCGGCAAGCAGTGGATGAGCTGCTGGACCATGGGCCTGAACCAGTCCACGCACGGCACCTGGAACACCAACGCCCTGGTCAACCTGCATCTGGCGACGGGCGCGATCTGCCGTCCGGGCGCCGGGCCGTTCTCCCTCACCGGCCAGCCCAACGCCATGGGCGGGCGCGAGATGGGCTACATGGGCCCGGGGCTGCCGGGGCAGCGGTCGGTGCTCGTAGCTCAGGAGCGGGCGTTCACCGAGGACGTGTGGGAGCTGCCGCCGGGGACGCTGCGGGCCGACGGGGTCGGGCAGGGCACCGTCGAGATGTTCCGGAAGATGGCCGACGGGGAGATCAAGGCCTGCTGGATCATCTGCACCAACCCCGTCGCCTCGGTCGCCAACCGGCGTACGGTCATCGAGGGCCTGGAGGCCGCCGAGTTCGTCGTCACGCAGGACGTGTTCACGGACACCGAGACGAACGCGTACGCCGATGTCGTCCTGCCCGGCGCGATGTGGACCGAGGCCGAGGGCGTCTTCGTCAACAGCGAGCGCAACCTCACGCTGACCCGGGCCGCCGCGGACCCGCCCGGGGAGGCGATGGCCGACTGGAGGATCATCGCGGAGGTCGCGTGCGCGATGGGGTACGAGAAGGGGTTCTCGTACGACAGCGCCGAGCAGGTCTTCGAGGAGATCCGGCGGTTCCACAACCCGAAGACGCAGTGGGATCTGCGGGGTGTCTCCTACGAGCGGCTGCGGCGGACGCCCGTGCAGTGGCCGGCCGCGCGGGAGGACGGTCCGGAGCGCAATCCCGTCCGGTACGTGGGTGACGACGGGCTGCGGTTCCCGACGGCGAGCGGTCGTGCCGTCTTCTTCGCCCGTCCGCATCTGCCCGCCGCCGAGATGCCGGACGACGACTACCCCTTCGTGCTCAACACCGGGCGGGTGCAGCACCAGTGGCACACGCTCACCAAGACCGGGAAGGTCGCCAAGCTCAACAAGCTGAACCCCGGGCCCTTCGTGGAGCTCCACCCGTGGGACGCGGACGCGCTCGGGGTCGCGGAGGGCGACCTGGTCGAGGTCGCCTCGCGGCGCGGGCGGGCCGTGCTGCCGGCGGTGGTGACGGACCGGGTGCGGCCGGGCTGCTGTTTCGCGCCCTTCCACTGGAACGACCTGTTCGGCGAGTATCTGAGCATCAACGCGGTGACGAGCGACGCGGTGGATCCGCTGTCGTTCCAGCCGGAGTTCAAGGTGTGCGCGGTGTCGCTGGCGAAGGTGGCGACGCCCGTACGTGAGGCGTCCGCGCACGACGCGGTGGGCACGGAACGCGAGGAACCGGCCGGGGCTCTGACGCCGACGACCGTCACCCCCGCCGGGACCGACCCGTTCGGCCTCCGGCCCTCCCCTCCCCCGGTCCTGTCCGCCCAGGAACGCCAGTACCTCACCGGCTTCCTCGCCGGGCTCGGTTCGGGCGCCCCCGGCGTTCCGGTGCTCCCGCCGGACGCGCCCTTCAGCCCCGAGCACGCCCTGTGGGTCAACGGCGTCCTCGCCGGCATGTACTCGCGATCGGCGCCACCGGCCGCCCCCGCGACGGAGCCGGCCGGCCGTGAGGTCGTGGTGCTGTGGGCCTCGCAGACGGGGAACGCCGAGGAGTTCGCCACCGCCACCGCCGAGCGGCTGACCGCGACCGGGCACCGTACGACCCTCGTCGGCATGGACGAGGCCGACGTCACGGCGCTCGCCCGCACCGCGGACCTGCTCTTCATCACCAGCACCTTCGGGGACGGTGACGCGCCCGACAACGGAACCGGCCTGTGGGACAGGCTCTCGGGCGAGGAGGCCCCGCGGCTGGAGGGGGTGCGGTACGCCGTGCTCGCCTTCGGCGACTCCTCGTACGACGACTTCTGCGGGCACGGGCGCCGGCTGGACGCGCGGCTCGACGAACTGGGCGGCGTGCGGCTGGCCCCGCGTACGGACTGCGAGCCCGACTACGGGACCTCCGCCGGGGCGTGGCTCGACCAGGTGCTCACGGCGCTGGGCGGTCCGGCCGCCTCGCCGGCCTCGCCACCGGAACCGAAGCCGAAGCCGAAGCCCGCGGCCACGATCGCCCGGCTGGTCGGCAACCGGCTGCTCAGCCGGCCCGGCGCGGGCAAGGAGGTCCGGCGGTTCACCTTCGACACCAGCGGGACGGACCTGGCGTACGAGGCCGGGGACGCGCTCGGCGTGCGGCCGGTCAACGCGCCGGACCTCGTGGCGGAGTGGCTGGCGGTGACCGGGCTGGACGCCGGGGCGGCCGTCGAGGTGGCCGGGGTGGGCGAGGTGCCGTTCGGCGAGGCGCTGGGCCGGCACCTCGACATCACGAAGATCACCCCGGACCTGCTGCGGTTCGTCGCCGAACGCGCCCGGGACAAGCACGAGTTGCGCAGGCTGCTGCGGCCCGACAACAAGGACGGGCTGGCGCAGTGGTGCTGGGGGCGGCAGGCCGTGGACGTGATCGCGGAGTACGCGGTGCGGGCGGACGCCGAGGAGTGGACGGGGGTGCTGCGGAAGCTCCAGCCGCGGCTGTACTCCATATCGTCCAGCCCGCTGGTCGATCCGCACCAGGTGTCGCTGACGGTGTCCGTGGTGCGGTACGAGAACCTGCAGGGGCGTCCGCGCGGCGGGGTGTGCTCGCCGTTCCTCGCCGACGCCGGGGCGGACACCGAGGTGCCGGTGTTCGTGCAGCGCTCGCCGCACTTCCGGCCCCCGGCCGACGCGTCGACGCCGATGGTCATGGTCGGCCCCGGCACCGGCGTCGCGCCGTTCGTCGGTTTCCTCCAGGAGCGGCGTGCCCTCGGGCACCGGGCCCCCAACTGGCTGTTCTTCGGCGAGCAGCACCGCGCGACGGACTTCTACTACGAGGACGAGCTGACGGCTCTGCTCGACGAGGGCACCCTCACCCGTCTGGACACCGCCTTCTCCCGCGACCAGCGCAACAAGGTGTACGTGCAGGACCGGATGCGCGAGCACGGGCCGGAGCTGTGGCACTGGCTGTGCGAGGGGGCCCGCTTCTACGTCTGCGGCGACGCCTCCCGCATGGCCAAGGACGTGGACCGGGCCCTGCGGGACATCGCGGTGGCACACGGCGGGCTGAGCGAGGCGGAGGCCGCCGCGTACGTGAAACAACTCGCGGCGGACAAGCGGTACGCACGGGACGTGTACTGAGCGGGCGTCGGGTCCTTACTCGCCTCACACCCGTCTCTTCACCGCCGTCCGGGCCGCGCTCACCGGCGGCGATTAGCGTCCTGCGGCGTGTACTCGGCAGAAACCACGCTGGTGGTGCCCGGCCCGCGCACGCAGTCGGCGGTGGCCGTGCCACCGCCCCCGGCCCAGTGGCACCGCGTCCTGACCCTGCTCGCCGACATCAGTCTGCTGATCGGCACCCGTGCGGTGTGGGCGACGGCGGCCAGTCACCGGCCGGCCGTGGCCGCGGTGATCTCGGCGTGCTACGCCTCGATCCTGGTGTGCGGGGTGCTGGCCCTGGTCGTCCGCCGGGAACGGTCACTGGCGCGGGTGGACCTGTGCGTGCTGGTGACGGGCGTGACGCTCACCCTGTGCGCGTGGATCATGCTCCACCACGGCTCCGACGAGGCGCTGCTCACCACCCAGGCGGCCCGGGACGTGGCCGCGGGGCACCCGGTGTACGGGCAGCCGTGGCCCTGGCTCTTCGGCCACGGTGTGGCCCTCACCCCGACGGTGACCGGGGGCTACGACCTCACCTACGGCTATCCGCCGCTCGCCCCGCTGCTGGCCGTGCCGCTGCTGTGGCTGGGCCACGGAGGTACCCCGGCGACGGCGGTGAGCACGGGCGCGCTGGTGGCCGGCACGGTCGTGCTGTGGCGGATGCTGCCGGCCCCGTGGCGGTCGGCGGCGACCATGGTGTGTCTGGGCTTCGGGATGCTGCCGTCGTACGGGCGGCTCGGCTACCCGGCGATCGTGGCCCTGGCCCTGCTGGTGCCGGTGGTGGTGCGCTGGCCGCGGACCGGTGCGGGCGGGCGGCTCGGGGCGGCGGGTCTGGCGCGGGCCGCGTGTCTGGGGGCGGCGTGCGCGGCACAGCAACTCCCCTGGTTCCTGGCGCCGTTCCTGCTGGCCGGCCTCTACGCCGTGCGGCGCGGTGAGCTGGGCGGCCGGGCCGCGGCGGTGGTGGTGCTGCGGTTCGCCGGGGCCGCGGCGGCCGTGTGGCTGCTGGTCAACACCTACTTCGTCGTCAGCGAGCCGGGCCCCTGGCTGACGGGGATCGCCCTGCCGTTGACGCAGGGCGCGGTGCTGCACGGGCAGGGTGTCGTCGACATCTCGCTGTACCTGACCAACGGCAGCGACCGGCTCGACTGGTACTCCTCCGCGAGCCTGCTGCTGCTCGCCGGCCTGCTCGTGCTGTTCGTGCTCTTCGTACGGCGCCTGGGGCCGGCCGCGACCGTCCTGCCCTGGTGCGCCTTCTATCTGGCGACCCGCTCCCAGGACGGCTACTACCTGTTGATGACGCCGCTGTGGCTGGCGGCGGCCGTCACCGCTCCCGCGTCGGCGTTCGCCGGGGCCTGGCAGCCCCGTGTGCGCCTGCTGTCCGGGCCGCGGCGCCGCCCGGCCCGGATCGCCCTGGCGGCGCTGCTGCTCCTGCCCGCGCTGAGCGGCGCGGCCGTGGCGGCGACGGGCACGCCGCCCCTGCGCATGCGGGTCGTCGCGGCCCGCCATCCCACCGCGGCGACCGTCTCCCGCCTGACCCTCCAGGTCACCAACACGGACGACACGGCCCTCGCCCCGCACTTCACCCTGACCATGGGCCAGGGCATGGACCCGTACTGGCGGATCGTCCGGGGCCCGCGCAGCCTGCCCGCGCATGCCACCGCCCGCTATGAACTCCGGCCGCCCTCGGGCCGGTTCACCGTGCCCCGGCCGGGGGCCCGGATCCGCCTGCGCGCGTTCACGGCGTCGCCGCAGACCCTGTCGAGCGCGGATGTGCAGCAGGCGGTGCGCCGGACGGGCTGACACCGCGCCGGGGCCGCGTCAGCCGCCGGTCCGGACGAAGCGCAGGCCGGCGGTGACCGTGGTCCGGCCGCGGATCATGCCCAGCTGGTTCCAGCCCATGCCGAACTGCTCCCGGTCGACGCTGAACTCGGTCTCCAGCGTGAGTCCCGTGGCAGTGCCGTCCTTCAGGCGGGCGGTGAGCGACAGCGGCCTGCTGATGCCGCGCACGGTGAGCTGGCCGACGATGTGCACCTGGTCGCCGTCGCGCAGCTCGGCACTGCGGGCCACGAAGGTGATCTCGGGGTGGTGGTCGGCGTCGAAGAAGTCGGCGGACCTCAGGTGGGTGTCGCGCTTGGCGTTCTTGGTGTCGAGGGAGGCGACGTCGAAGGTCAGGGTGCCGACGGCGGACCCGTCGGGCCGGACCTCGCCCGAGCCGCCGATCGTGCCGAAGGTGCCCTTCACGGTGACCAGGCCCCACATGGTCTTGTGCTGGATGCCGACGGTCGAGGTGGTCGTGTCGAGCTGCCACAGTCCGGTTTCCACGGCGACGGTCATGGTCTTTCTCCACTCGTATGTCTTGTCCGAGCTCATCTCGTCCAAATTTGGATGACTGCACGCTAGCGGCTCGTCCAAAATTGAACAACCCCCTGTTTCAAATTTGGACAACAGGTAGGCTGGGACGCATGGCCGACCCCCAGGAGCACTCCGCCGACCTGCCCGAATGCCAGTTCGCCGAGGGCAGCGGGCTGCTGCCGGCCGAGCTGCGCGCCTGGATGCTGGTGCTCGCCGCGACCGGGGCAGTGGAGCAGCGGCTGCGCTCGGTCGTGAAGGAGAAGCTGGACGTCTCGCACGACGAGTTCCTGATCCTGTGCCTGCTCGCGGAGCAGCCCGAGGGCGGGCTGCGCATGACGCGCGTCGCGGAGCTCCTGGGCCGCCCGAAGACCCGCCTCACCTACCAGATCGCCTGCCTCCAGCACGCCGGCCTCGTCACCCGCAAGTCGGTGTGCGGCGACAAGCGCGGCGTCGAGGTCACCCTCACCGACAAGGCCCGCGCCCTCCTGACCGAGGCCTCCGGCCCGCTCGCCGAGACGGTGACGCAGTCCCTCGCCCGTTTCATGGGCCCGGACCAGCGGGAGGCGCTGTGTGCGCTGGTGCCGGACCTCGCCGAGGAGTCCGGCACGCGCTGAGGCCCGCTCTACACCGTCGTAGAATCCGGGAACACGGGTGCGACGACGAGCGTTGACCCGGATACACACCACACATGAGGAGCCACTTCTTGTCCGCCAGACCGACGGACCCCCCGGGGCACAGTCCCCGACCATTCCGCCGCGACATCAGTGATCGCGGCACACGGCGGGATGGTGTCGGATGAGTGCCGCGAACGCCCTGCTGGGCCTGCTCGCCGTGTTCGTGCTGACCGCCGGCACGGGCTACTTCGTCGCCCAGGAGTTCGCCTACGTCTCCGCGGACCGGCTCACCCTGGCGCGCGAGGCCGAAGCCGGGGACAAGAAGGCCGCCCGCGCCCTGCGGGTGCTGGAGCGGCTGTCGTTCATGCTGTCGGGCGCGCAGCTCGGCATCACCGTCACCGGCCTGGTCGTCGGCTTCATCGCCGAGCCGTCGGTGTCCGCGCTGCTCAGGCCGGCCCTGTCCGGGCTCGGCCTGCCCGACGCGGCCGTGAGCGGCGCCTCCGTGACACTGGCCTTCGTCCTGGCCACGGTCGTGCAGATGGTGCTGGGCGAACTGGCCCCGAAGAACCTCGCGATCGCCGTGCCCGAGCGGCTGGCGAAGGCGCTGGCCCCGTCGACGCTGGCGTATCTGAAGGTCGTGGGCCCTGTCGTCCGCGTCTTCGACAGCGCGGCGAACAAGCTGCTGCGCAAGGCCGGCATCGAGCCGGTCGAGGAGCTGCACCACGGCGCCACGCTGGAGGAGCTGGGGCATCTGATCGGCGAGTCGCACGAGCAGGGCGCCCTGCCCAAGGACACCGCCGCGCTGCTGGACCACGCGCTGGAGTTCTCCGAGCGGACCCTCGACGAGGTGATGGTGCCGCGCGCCGACGCCGTCTTCGTCCGCAAGGACGCCGGCGCCGACGAGGCGGTCGGCCTGATCGCCGTACACGGCCACTCCAACTACCCGGTCCTCGGCGACCACCCGGACGACATCGTGGGCGTGCTGGGCGTGCGCGAGCTCATGGCGCTGCCCGCCGCGCGCCTCGCCGGTGCGGGTGCCGGTGAGGTGGCCCGGCGGCCGCTGCTGCTGCCGGACACCCTCGGGCTGCCGGACGCGGTGACGCGGATGCGGGAGCAGGACGACGAGTTCGCGGTCGTCCTCGACGAGCACGGCGGCGTGGCGGGCATCGTCACGTACGAGGACATCGCCGAGGAGCTGGTCGGCGACATCGCCGACGAGTCCGACCGGGTCACCGTGCTCGCCGTCGCGGACGGCGACGGCTGGCTGGTCGACGCCGGCCGCCGGCTGGACGAGGTGGCCGAGGCCACCGGTGTCCGGCTGCCGGAGGACGACGACTACGACACCGTGGCCGGCCTGGTCGTGGACCGGCTCGGCCGCTTCCCGACGGTCGGCGACCGGGTCACCGTCGAGCTGCCCGGGGGCGGCTGGGTCGTGATCGACGTCCGCACGCTGGACCGGCACGTGGCCGACCGGGTCCGGATCAGCCCAGTGGCGCAGGCCGCTCAAGCCGAGGAGATGGCGTGAGTTTCCCGATGGCGGCCTTCGTGACCGTACTGCTGCTGATCGGCAGCGGCTTCTTCGTGGCGGCCGAGTTCGCGCTGGTCGCCGCCAAACGGCACCGCATGGAGAAGGCGGCGGCCGAGGGGCGGCGCGGAGCCGGGGCGGCCCTGGCCGGTATGCGCGAGCTGTCGCTGATGCTGGCCGGCGCCCAGTTGGGCATCACCGTGTGCACGCTGGGCCTGGGCTCGGTGTCCAAGCCGGCGATCTCGCACGAACTCGACCCGCTGCTGCACCGACTGGGCCTGCCCAGTGCCGTGAGCTACGGCGTGGCGTTCGCCGTGGCGATGGTCGTGGTGGTGTTCCTGCACATGGTGGTGGGCGAGATGGCCCCCAAGTCATGGGCGATCGCCCACCCCGAGCGTTCGGCGATGCTGCTCTCCCCGCCGTTCCGAGCCGTGGTGCGGGCCGTACGGCCGCTGATCCGGCTGCTCAACGCGGTGAGCAACGCGCTGGTACGGCTGTGCCGGGTGGCCCCGCGCGACGAGCTGGCCTCGGTGCACAACCGGGAGCAGCTGACGCACCTGGTGGCGGAGTCGGAGCGGCTGGGCCTGATCAGCACGGCCGACTCAGAGCTGCTGACCCGCTCGCTGACCGAGCCGGAGACGCCGGTCGCGGCACTGCGGATCCCGGCCGCGGAGATCACCTGGGTCGAGGGCGGCACGGACGTCGAGGCACTGCTGCGGCTGGCGGCCGGCCTCGACCGCACCCGGCTGCTCGTCCGGGAGAACGGCGCCGTCCTCGGCTCGGTCCACGCCCGTGACGCGCTGGTCGCCCGGGCCCGGGGGCGAGCCACGACCGCCCGTGAACTGGCCCGGCCGGTGCCCGAGCTGACGGAGGCCACCACGGTCGCCGACGCGATCGAGGTGCTGCGCCGCCGCCGGTCCTCCCTGGCCGTGGTCCGTGACACCGCGGGCCGGCTCACCGGCCTGGTCACCCTGGACGATCTGCTGGCCCGGCTGATGCAGCCGACCGCGACGGCCTGACGAAGCGGAATCCGAACCTCCAGCACATCTGCACACCGTTCGCCAGGACACCGTGGAACGACGGGCCGGGCGCCAAGGCCGCGACGTGGCATGGGAACTTGGCGCCGAAGTGCCCGCTTCGGGAATCGGCGCGCAATGCACGTGCGCGCGACAGGGCGACAGGATGTGTGAAGGAGTGGGCGCTTTTCGTGTGTGCGTGGTCATGGCGGTGAAGACGGTCAGCGAAAGGTGCGGTGCGGCGCCGGGAGGCGGCTGGAACTTTTCTCCCGTGGAGTGCTTTGATCCTGCGCACGGCGGAGCCGTCGGTGCGGAATCCAGGTTCTGTCCCCGGCGACCCCCACGCTCGCCGGCACTGCGAGATATTCACGCGAAGGGAAACACCTCCAATGAACCTCACCTCTCGGGTCGACCTCGCCGAGCTGTCCGACGCCGACCTGGAGACCGTCTCCGGCGGTATGGCGGGCGGCGCCTCCCTGGACCTCGTGGGCACCCTCTCCAGCGGCCTGGTCGAGCCGCTGACCGCGGGCGTCTGCGCCGACCTCCAGGGGGCTGTGTCGCCGGAGGGCGCCGCGGCCGGCGGCAGCGCGGGCGTGCACACGACGTCGCTCTGACGGCATCGCGTAAAGGGCCCCGGGACGTGCTTCCCGGGGCCCTTCGCCGTGCCCAGGCAATTTACCCGCGGTCGCAAAGATGGGGAATTCGCGAAGCTCGTGACGGAATTCTGGACACGACGGGGGTGGGTAACACCCCGGCACGGCATGACGCAGACTTACACGGGCCCCTCAGACCCGGCTGTAAAGCGTTAGGACAACCCTGTGAAACCCGACTCGCCCCGCAACGAAGAACTGCCGATCTACGAAAGCCTCATACGCGAACGCGGTGACGTCGTCGAGGAGGCTCGCGTCGTCGCCGAAGAGACGCAGCACCAGATGACGCAGGCCCTGAACGGGCACGCCGCGCCGCCGAGCCGGCCCGAGGCCCACTGAGCCCGAGGGCACGGGCGGGGCCCGCGCCGGTCAGGCCAGCGGGTCGTGCCCCCAGTTCATCAGGGAGTGCCGCCACCGCGTCTCCCGTACGTCGCCGGAGGGCCGCTGGGCCAGGTGTCGGCGGATGCGACGCGTCGGAGGCCGGCCACTTCTCCAGTGCGGCCGGTGTCATGTTCACCAGCTCACGGAAGTCGTTCCAGGTCTCCTCGCGTTCCCCGCCGGCCATGCCGCCTCACTGCTGTGCTGTCCTTCCAGCGTGCGGGGTCGGCCTTCACCGCGCAGCCCGACGGGAGCCGGGCCGGGCTGCGGTGTCTCGCGGGCCCGCGAAGGCCCACGGCATCGCCGGTTCCGTCAGGCAGCGGAAGCCCCGCCGTACGGACGGCGTGCACAGCGCGGTCACCACCCCGGCGGCCACGGCGCTGACGAGGAGCACACCGGCGGGCCGGCCCACCCAGGCCGGCTCGTACCAGCCCCAGTACTTGGCGGCCTGGGCGACGAAACCGTGCAGCAGGTAGCCGGACAGCGTGCCCGCGCCCAGCGCGGTGAACCACGTCCGGCGCCCGGGCACCCAGGCGAGGAAGCAGGCGACCAGGACGGCCGAGCAGCCGAAGGCCGCCAGCGTCATCACGGGCCCGTACCAGAACGGGGCGGCCAGTTCCCGGGCGCTGTCGGCGTGGAAGAACCAGGCGTAGTTCATCCGCGGCACCGCCCAGTACGCCACACCCAGCGCACAGACGCCCACCGGCACGGCGAGGATCCGCGCCTTGCGCCGGCGCACCAGCCGGAAGTGCTCCGGCCGCAGCAGCAGGCCGAACACGAAGTACGGCAGGAACTGCAGGGTGCGCTGGAGGTCGAGGTCATGGCCGATGGACGGCGAGAGCGTCGCCAGCATCGCGATGACCAGGGCCGTCGGCAGCGGCCACCGCACATGCCGCCACAGCGGCGTCGTCAGCCGCCAGACGAACAACGCCGCCAGGAACCAGGTCAGATACAGCGGGTCCAGCAGGCTGATCGGGCGGTCGGGGTCCTGGCTGGTCCACCGGGTGAACAGGGTGTAGGCCGTCTCGAACACCACGTACGGCACGGCGACACCGGTGACCAGGCGTTTGAGGCGCCCCGGGCTCCCGTCGAAGGTGCGCGAGAAGTAGCCGGAGACGATGATGAACGCCGGCATGTGGAACGCGTAGACGACCATGTAGAGCGCGGTGACGGCTCTGCTGCCCGGCCGCAGCGGCTCCCAGGCGTGTCCCACGGCCACCAGCACGATCGCCAGGTACTTGGCGTTGTCGAAGAACGCGTCCCGCTGCCGCACCGGGCGGGCGGCCGCGCCCTGTTCCGTTCCCCGCGACGCCCCGGTCTCTTCGGCCACCGGGCGGGCCGTCGTCACCGTGTCACTCACGGGCCCTCCCGAAGAAGCTCGAGGCGGCTGTGCCTCGTCCTACCCGGGATAAGGGGGTGGCGTCTGCGCAGAACATCGCCCGCACCCTAATCACAGGGCCCTGCCCCGGTTCAACTCGTAACGGGGGTGACTCGCTTCGGTTCATGCCCGGGTATACGTGTCCGGACGGGCGATCGTCTCCGTGAGGGAGAGGGTGAAGGGGTGCCGGGGCTCGGTCAGGACCCGCCGGGACGGGCCCTGTTCGACGATCTCGCCGGCGTCCACCACGGCGATGCGGTGGGCGACCGACGCCGCGTCCAGGTCGTGGGTGATGAGCACGAGGGAGAGGTCGTCGCGGTCGCGGACCAGGGCGGCGAGCCGGTCGAGGATGCCCCGGCGGGTGACGGTGTCGAGGCCGGAGGTGATCTCGTCGCAGACGAGAACGCGGGGGTGGGCGAGGAGGGCGCGGGCGAGGGCGGCGCGTTGGAGTTCGCCCCCGGAGAGTTCGCCGGGGCGGCGGTGTGCGAGTTCCGCCGGCAGGCCGAGGCGGTCGAGGGTGGCCGACGCCTCGTCGGTCGCCGCCCGTTCGCCCGCACCCCGCAGCCGTACCGCCGTACGGGCCACCTGGTCAAGGACGGGCCGGTGTTCGTCGAAGGCGGCGCGGGCGTCTTGGAAGACGTACTGCACGGCGGCCAGTTGGGCACGGCTGCGGTGGCGCAGGCTGCGCGGGAGCGGTGTGCCGTCGAGCAGGATGTCGCCGTCGTGGTCGCGGTGGAGGCCGGCGAGGCAGCGGGCGAGCGTGGTCTTGCCGCTGCCGGAGCGGCCGACGACGGCCAGGCACGCGCCGGGGTGGAGCGCGAGGTGCGGGACGCGCAGGACGGTGTTCCCGCGGCCGTGCGCGGCGGTCAGGTTCCGTACCTCCAGCGCGGGTTGCCGGGCGTCGCCGCCGGGCCCGTCCTGTGGTGCCGCCCGCTGTGAGCCGAGCAGCCGACGGGTCCACGCGTGGCGGGGCGCCGCCCACAGCCGCGCCACGGGCCCCGACTCCACGACCTCTCCCGCGCGCATGACGAGGACCTCGTCGGCGAGGGCGCGGACGACGTCCAGGTCATGGCTGAGCAGCACGACCGCGATACCGCGGGCCGCGACCGCCGCCAGCTGGTCGACGATCCGGCTCTTGGTGAGCGCGTCCTGACCGGTGGTGGGTTCGTCGGCGACGATGACGCGGGCGCCGAGCAGCAGCGCCTGGGCGAGGACGACGCGTTGCTGCTGACCGCCGGAGAGCTGGTGCGGATAGCGGCGCAGAAGGGCTTCGGCGTCCGGGAGCTGGGCGTCGGCGAGGGCCCGCAGGACCAGTTCGCGGGCCGCGCCGCGGCGTTCGCCGCGGGGCAGGTGGCGTGCCCGGGGGCGGGCGAT
This sequence comes from Streptomyces afghaniensis, assembly GCF_044327915.1. Taxonomy (NCBI): domain Bacteria; kingdom Bacillati; phylum Actinomycetota; class Actinomycetes; order Kitasatosporales; family Streptomycetaceae; genus Streptomyces; species Streptomyces afghaniensis. The sequence goes on along the minus strand of NZ_JBIRGJ010000001.1, from coordinate 263,847 downwards.
GTCGTCGAGCAGGGCGCTGACGCGGCGGGCCGGGTTGAGGACGGCGGCGGGATGCTGCGGCACGTACCCGACCGGGCCGTCTGCGGACCGGCGCACCTCCCCCGTGACCCGGGCACCGGCCGGGTACTCCCCCAGCAGCGCCAGGCCGGTGGTGGTCTTGCCGCTGCCGGAGGCGCCGACCAGGGCGGTCACACGGCCGGGGAGCACGCGCAGGCGGACCCCGTCGACGATCGCGCGGCCGTCGATCTCGACGCGCAGGTCGCGGATCTCGGCCACGGGCTCCGGCGTCCGGCTCTGGTCCGTCTCGGTCACAGCCGCCGTCCCTTCGGTCTCGGGCTCTTCTCCAGGGCGGCGTCGAAGAGCAGGTTCGTGCCCGTCGTCAGGGCGACGATCAGCAGCGCGGGGACGACCACGGCCCAGGGCTGTACGAAGAGCCCGGTGCGGTTGCGGTCGACCATGACCGCCCAGTCGGCGGCGTCCGGGGCGACTCCCACGCCGAGGAACGCGGCCGTCGACACCAGGTACAGCACGCCGGTCAGCCGGATACCGGCGTCGGCCGCCAGGGTGCGCAGGGCCGAGCGGCCGACGTAGCCGACGGCGACGCGCCACCATGTCTCGCCCTGCATGCGCAGCGCCTCCACCGCGGGCCGGGCCGCCGCCTCGGCCGCCGCGGCCCGTACGATCCGGGCGGCGTCGGGCACGTTCACCAGCGCGACGAGCAGTGCGAGCCCGGTGGCACCCGGCGAGAACACGGACGCCACCAGCAGGACGAGCAGCAGCGACGGCACGGCGAGCAGGACGTCGAGCGGCCGCATCAGCAGCTCCTCCAGCCGCCGTGCGTGGGTGACCGCGCCGGCGAGTCCGACCGGCAGCGCGACCAGGTAGGCGAGGGCCGTCGCGGCGAGCGCGGTCAGCACGACCGTACGGCCCCCGTGCAGCACCTGCCGCCAGACGTCCCGGCCCACGAAGTCGGTGCCGAGCCAGTGTCCGTCGCCGAGGGTGAAGGAGGGGGCGCGGGGGCCGGGTTCACCGGCGAACAGGGGCCCGAGGAGGGCGAGGAGCAGCGGGACCGCGACGACTGCGAGGCCGAGGAGAAAACGACGCGTGGCACTCACGCCGTCACCCCCGCCCGGGGCGTCAGCCGGTACGCCACCACGTCCGCGCCCAGATTCAGTACGACGGTCAGCACGCCGAACACCACCGCCAGCCCTTGCACCACCGGCACGTCCCGCTCGGCGACAGCGTTGAGGAGGACCGTCCCGAGGCCGGGGATCACGAAGAGCGCCTCCACGACGATGACCCCGCACAGCAACCAGTCGACCGTGCGGGCGAGTTGCTGGGCGGCCGGGGCGAGGGCGTTGGGCAGGGCGTGCGCGTAGCGGACGCGTGCGCCGGGGACGCCGTAGCGGCGGGCGTGGGCGGCATAGGGCGAGGCGAGGGCGTCGACCATGCCGGCGCGGACCAGGCGGGAGAGGGAGCAGACCGGGCGGGAGAGCAGGACCAGCACGGGGAGGACGAGCACCGCCGGATGGCTGAGGAGGTCGGTGCCGTAGCCGACCGCGGTCGGCGGCAGCCAGGCCAGTTTCAGCGCGAACACCGTCACCAGCAGCACGCCGAGCGCGAACTCGGGTACGGCGTACACGGCGAGAGTGACGGAGCTGACCAGCCGGTCGACGAGCCGCCCTTCGTGGCGGGCGGCGAGCACGCCGAGCCCGAAGCCGAGCGGGACGAGCAGGGCCAGGGTGAGCGTGGCCAGCAGCAGGCTCGGGCCGAACCCGTCGGCGATGTACCGGGCCACCGGGCGGCCGGAGGTCAGGGAGGTGCCGAAGTCGCCGTGCAGCAGGCCGGTCGCCCAGTCCGCGAGACGTTCGTGGGCGGGCCGGTCCAGGTCCATGGCCTCGCGGATCGCGGCGATGCGCGCCGGGTCGGGCTGGTCGCCCGCGAGGGCCACCGCCGCGTCGCCCGGCAGCGCCTCGGTGAGCGCGAAGACCAGCAGCACGACGGCCACGGTCTGCACGGCACCGAGGAGCAGTCGCCGGGCGACGAACGAGCGCAGACCGCTCACGCCAGCCAGACCTTGTCGAAGCGGGCCCAGTCGAGGGTGTTGGCGGGGGCCTCGGTCTCGACTCCCCTGACCTTGCGGGCCGTTCCGAGGATCCAGTCGGCGAAGCCCCAGATCAGGAAGCCGCCCTCGGTGTACAGGCGGCGCTGCATCCGCTCGTAGACGGCGGCCCGCTCGGTCTTGTCGCGGGTGGACTGGGCCTGCTGGTAGAGGGTGTCGAAGTCCTTGTGCTGCCACTTGGTCGCGTTGGTGGTGGAGTCGGTGAGCAGCCGCTGGGAGATGTGCGCCTCGATGGGCATGGCGCCGGAGCGGTAGCAGCACAGGGTGCCGCCGTCGAGGATGTCGCTCCAGTAGGAGTCCTTGCTCCCCATCTTCACGTCGATCGTGACACCGGCCTTGGCGGCCTGGTCACGGAAGATGCTCGCGGCCTCGGTGAATCCGGCGGCGACGGCCGAAGTGTCCAGGGTGACCTTCAGTTTCTCGGCGCCGGCCCGCTTGAGCAGGGCGCGGGCGCGGTCGAGGTCCTGCTCGCGCTGCGGCAGGCCGTCGGCGTAGTACTCGTAGCCCTTGCCGAACAGGTCGTTGCCGACCACGCCCGCGCCGGACAGGGCGCCGTCGACGAGTTCCTTCCGGTCGGCGATGAGGTAGAACGCCTCGCGCACCCGCTTGTCGTCGAAGGGCGGCCGGTCGGTCTTCATGCAGAAGGCCTGCATGGCGCTGCCCTGCAGCCGGACGATCTCGATCTGGCCCCGGCCCTCGTGGGCGCGGGCGGTGGTGGGGTTGAGTTCGTGGGCGTACTCGACCTGGCCGGCGAGGAGGGCGTTGACGCGTGCGGACTCCTCGTTGGCGACGACGAACTCCAGCTCGTCGAGGTGGGGCGCGCCGTCCCAGTACTCGTCGAAGCGGCGGAAGACGGCGGAGCGGCCGGGCGTGAAGGACACGAACCGGAAGGGGCCGGAGCCGATGGGCCGCTTGTCGAAGTCCTTCGCGCCCGAGGGGACGATGTACGCCCCGAACGCGGCCAGTACGTTGGGGAATTCGGCGGTCGGCCGTTTGAGGACGAACTCGATGCTCCGCTCGCCCGTGGCGCGGCTGGCGTCGAGGTCGATGGGCTCCAGGGACGCCTTGGCACGGAACGTCTGCTCGGGGTCGGCGATGCGGCGGTAGCTGTGGAGGACGTCCTTGGCGGTGACCGGCCTGCCGTCGTGGAAGGTGGCCTCGCGCAGGGTGACCTGCCAGCGGTCGAGGGTCTTGTTCGACTCCCACTTCGCGGCGAGGCGGGGCTGGGCGGAGAGGTCGGCGCCGTAGTCGGCGAGCTTGTCGTAGAGGGCCTTGGCGCGGGCGACGTCGGCGAACAGGTTGGCCAGGTGCGGGTCGAGGGTCTCACTGGCTCCGCCTCCGGCGAAGGCGGCGCGCAGGCGTCCGCCGCGCTTCGGCGTTCCGCCGCTGCCGCTGTCCGTCTTGCCGTCGGTGCCGCCGCCACAGCCGACGAGGGCGAGGGCGGCGGCGCCGGTGGTGGCGGCAAGGAAGCCGCGGCGGCGCAGGCCGGGGAAACGTTCGTCGTTCATGACTGGTCCTTCGGGTCAGAGGGTGCACAGGCGCGCGACGACGTGCAGCCGGTCCGCGTCCGTGGTGGTTCCGGGCAGCTCGCCCGGCTGCCAGGGGGGTTCGGTGCGAGGGCCGGGGCCGTCGTGGAGTTCGAGCACCTCGAAGCCGTGTGCGGCGAGGAAGTGCCGCAGCTCCTGCGGGAACAGCAGCCGCCAGGCGGAACGCTGCTCGACGGGCGGGGATCCGTCGTCGGTGGCCCACATGCGGGTACGGCGCAGGAGCTGTGCCGTACGGTCCACCGTCAGCGTGGTGGTGGACCGGTAGGTCCTGCCCTGCCAGGTGAACTCGTTGACGGCGGAGCGGTTGAGCAGGTCGGTGCGGCCCAGGAAGTAGGCGCCGTTGCGCATCTCGGCGAGGAGCAGGCCGCCCGGTGCGAGGGCTTCGCGGCAGGAGGCGAGGAAGCCGTCGAGCTGGTCGTTGGTGTGGCAGTACAGCAGGGAGCTGTCCAGACAGACAACGGCGTCGAAGCGGCCGAGGGCGAAGCCGTGCAGGTCGGCCCGGACGTACTCGGGACCGGGATGGTGAGTGCGGGCGTGGGTGAGCATCGCCTCGGAGAGGTCGGCGCCGGTCACCGTCCGGCCGGCCGCGTGCAGGGCGGCGGCGTCGCGGCCGGTGCCGCAGCCCATGTCCAGGACGCGCGGCCCGGCGCCGTGGCGGCGCAGGCAGTCCTCCGTCCACCGTGCGGCCAGGCGCTCGGTGTCGGGGAAACGGGCCTCGTACAGGGCGGGGGTGTCGGTGAGGAGGTTGCCGCTCGTCACGCCTTGCTCCTCTCCCGCGTCTCGGCGGGGGTGCCCGTCGCGGGGCTCGCGGGCAGGGCACCGAGCCGGTGCAGCCAGGCCACGCCGAGCGCGGAGGTGAGGCCGAGGAACGCACAGCACAGCCAGGGCAGCCACGCGGCGTCGTGTTCGCCGGTGTCCATGGCCCAGCCGACGGCGGCGTTGCCGAGGGCGGCGGCGACGCCGGAGACGACGTAGAAGATGCCGAAGTAGGTGCCCGTGAGTTCGGGGCGGCCGAAGCCGGGGATCAGTTCCATCACGAACGGCTGGGCGACCATGAGGCCGATGTAGAGCAGCAGGGCGCCCACCAGGAGGGGCAGCATGCCCGGCAGGAAGGCCGGCGGCAGGAAGGACAGCCCCGTCACGGCGAGCCCGACGGCGATCCAACGCCCCCTGCTGCCATGGGACTTCAAAGTCCTGGTGATGCTCAGTTGCAGCGCCAGGTTGGCCACCGTACCGACGAGGAAGACGATGCCCGCCGCGCCGTCCCAGCCGGTGGCTTCCCTCGCCCTGTCCGGCAGCAGCAGATACAGCTGGTTCTCCAGGGTGAACATGCCGACCATGGCGAACGCGAAGGCCAGGAACGCCCGGTTGCCGAGCACCTCCCGCCAGTCCCCGAGGACACCGCTGCCGCTGGGCTCCACCTTCCGCGCGGGCAGCACCAGGGCCTGCGCCACGGTGAGGACGGCGAAGATGCCGGCGGCGGTGAGCGCTGAGGTGCGGAAGTCGACGAGCAGCAGGGCGCTGCCCAGCAGCGGGCCGATCAGGGCGCCGGTGGTGGCGAAGACGTTGAACAGGGCGAACGCCTCGGCCTTGTTCTCCCCCGCCTCCTGGGCGAGATAAGCGCGCACGGCCGGGTTGAACAGGGCCCCGGCGACTCCGCTGAGCACGGACGCGGCGAGCAGGACCGCCAGCCCGTCGCCGAGCGCGAACAGCGCGAATCCGAGGGTGCGCAGGGCGCATCCGGCGATGATGACGCCGCGTGCGCCGAGCCGGTCGGAGGCGGAGCCGCCGATGATGAACAGCCCCTGCTGGCTGAGGTTCCGGACGCCGAGGACGATGCCGACGACTGCCGCCGACAGGCCCAGGTTCTCGGTGAGGTGGGTGGCGAGGTAGGGGATGAGCAGGTAGAAGCCGGTGTTGACGCCGAGCTGGTTGACCAGCAGGAGCCGCACGGCGAGGGGGAAGCGCCTCATCTCACGCCACGTCTGCACGGACCGCCACCTCCTCGACACCCAGGCCGGGACGGTCGGTCGTGCGTACGACGCCGTCCGTGCCGCCGATGCCGGTCCACGGGTCGTGGGCGAGCAGCAGGTGCCCGTCGAGGTCGGCCCAGCGGGCCCGGTCGGCCAGGTGGACGGCGGGGGCGAGGCCGAGGCTGCTGGCGGTGAGGCAGCCCAGCATCAGTGCGGTGCCGCTGCCCTCGACGGCCTCGGCGATGCGTAGGGCCGCTTGCACGCCGCCGCACTTGGCGAGCTTGACGTTGACGCCGTGTATCCGTCCGGCGAGACGGCGGACGTCGTCCAGGCCGACGGCGTCCTCGTCGGCGATGACCGGCAGCGGTGCGCGCTGCGCGAGGGCGGCCAGGGCGTCCGGGTCGCCGGGGGCGACGGGCTGCTCGACGGCTTCCACGCCGAGGTCGGCGAAGCGTGGCAGGAGGGCGTGCGCCTGCGCCACGGACCAGGCGCCGTTGGGGTCGAGGAGCAGCCTGGCCCGGGGCGCGGCGTCGCGGATGACGCGGACGCGCTCGATGTCGTCCTCGGGGTCGGGGCTGCCCGCCTTGACCTTGAGGACCTCGAAGCCGCTCGCGGTGAGCCGCCGGGCCTCGGCGGCCGCATGGCCGGGGTGGGTGATGCCGATGGTGCGGGCGGTGGCGGCGACGGGCGGTGCGGCGGCTTTGAGGAGGCGGTGCACGGGGACGCCCGCGCGCTTGCCGGCCAGGTCGAGCAGCGCCGACTCGACGGCGGCGGTGACCGCGGGCGGCATGTCAGTGAGCGGCGACTCCCCCACCCGCAGGGCCTCCAGAGCACTCTCCGGATCGGGAAAGCGGCTCAGGTCCACGGCGGTGAGAAGCCGCACGAGCGTCTCGGTGCCGAGTCCGTAGTACACGCTCGTGACAGCCTCGCCGTGACCGCGCAGCCCGCCGTGCTCGACGGTCAGCCACACGGCGTCGCGTGCGGCCATGGTGGAACGGGAGATGCGCAGCGGCTCGGCGAGTTCGAGGCGTACGGTGCGCAGGCTGGACTTCACGGGCTCTCTTCCTGGAGGACGGGGGCGGGGAGCGGGTCGCTGACGCGGGTGCAGCGGGCCCAGCCGGCGGCCTCCGCCGCGTGCGGGTGCGGAATCTCGACGGGCCGGGTGGCGGCGGCGGCCGGGTCGAGGCCGTGGGCGGTGGTGAAGTCGTCGTCGTAGACCGTGCCGAGGTAGCGGTGCGGGCCGTCGGGGAAGACGGTGGCGACGACCGCTCCGGGGTGGACGCTGGCGGCCCAGGCGGCGACCCGGGCCGCGGCGCCGGTGCTCCAGCCGCCGCTGACGAAGGCGCCGCGTGCCAGGCGGCGGCAGCTGTCCACGGCCTCGGCGGGGCCGACCCAGTGGACCTCGTCGAAGGCGTCGTAGGCGACGTTGCGCGGGTGGATGCTGCTGCCCAGGCCGCGCATCAGCCGGGGCCGGGCGGGCTGGCCGAAGATGGTGGAGCCGGTGGCGTCGACGCCGATGAGGCGCAGGGCGGGCCAGTGCCGCCGCAGCGGGCCGATGATGCCGGCGCTGTGACCGCCGGTGCCGACGCTGCACACCAGGATGTCGAGGTGGTCGAGCTGGACGGCGAGTTCGGCGGCCAGGGAGGCGTAACCGGCGGTGTTGTCGGGGTTGTTGTACTGGTCGGGCCAGTAAGCGCCGGGCAGTTCGGCGAGCAGGCCCCGCAGCCGGGCCAGGCGCGCGGCCTGCCAGCCTCCCTGCCGTGCCGGCCGGTCCACGACCTCCAGCCGCACTCCGTGGGCGCGCAGCAACTGCCGCATGGACGGCTCCAGTTCGCTGTCGCCGACCAGCACGACGGGGTGACCGAGGGCCTGTCCGGCGAAGGCGAGGCCGATGCCGAGCGTGCCGGAGGTGGACTCCACCACCGGGGCACCGGGCAGCAGTTCGCCGCGCTCGCGGGCGCCCAGCAGCATGGACACGGCGGCGCGTGCCTTCATGCCGCCGGCCGCGAGCCCTTCGAGCTTGGCCCAGAATCCGGGGTGCGGACCCGGCAGGTCCGCGGTGATATGGGCCAGGGGGGTGCGGCCGACCAGGGCGAGCAGTTCGCGTCGCGCGGCCGGCCGGAGCGCGGTGGCGGTCATCGTTCGCCTCCCGGACAGGAGCCGTCATAACGGTGCAGGACGCCGGGGCCGCCGTCGAGCCAGAAGAACGGGTACGGCTCCGCGCACACCGCGCTGACGCCGTGCCCGAGGAGGCGGGGCAGGACGGCGCTCCCGGTCTGGGCGAACATCACCAGTTGCTTGCCGTGCGCGAGTGCGTGCCGCCGCAGCGGTTCGAAGGTGCCGTTGCCGAGGGTCATGCCGGAGACGAGCAGCGCGTCACAGGGGCCGGCCGCGGCGAGCGCATCGATGGCGACCGGCTCGCCCCACTCGGTCTCGCCGCCCTTCAGATCGCAGGCCACGTAGCGCAGGCCGCGCGAACGCAGCGTTTCCAGAAGGGAGTTGACCACCCCGACGACGAGCACAGTGGCTCCCGGCGGCAGGTCCAGCAGGCCGACGACGGCCTTCGCCCGGGCCCGGGACTTCTCCAGCGACGACCCGGCGGGCAGCGGGAGGGTCCTGGCCCCCTGGGCGGGGGTGTGCGGCAGGACGTGCATCAGGTAGGCGTCGAGGGCCGCCACGCGCACCGGCGGCAGCGGGTGCTCCAGCAGGCGCGCCACGTCCGCGCCGACGCAGTCCTCGACGGCGCTGTCCGGCAGCGCCCCGGGCTCGACGGCGCAGGAGCCGACGGCCCGGTCCAGGCGCAGGCTGAGCACCTCGTTGCGGTAGCCGGTGCCGCGCCCGTCGTGCCGTACGGCCTGCCGGGTGGTGAAGGCGACGGCGATGCGCTGAGTGGCCGGATCGGGCCCGAGGGCGCCCTGGCGCACCCGCTGGACGAGGCCGTCGTACGACACGGCGTCGGTCGCGGTGGTCATCGGATCACCAGCCCGGCGCGCAGCCCGTCCAGCAGGTCCTCGACGCGCTCGCGGGCGCCGGGCCCGTCGGCGTCGCCGGCCATCACGTGTCCCAGGTACTCGTTGTTGCTGCCCGCCGCCTTCACGGCCTTGCCGGGCTCGGCGAGTTGCGCCTCCAGCACCCCGGGCAGGTCCCGTACGCCGCTGCCGTCCAGCGCTTCGAGGGTGCCCGAGGTCTCCGGTACCAGGAAGCCGATCGCGGCGCTGCGCAGCCCGGTGTCGACGCGGCGCAGGTCAGGGGCGCGGTCCAATGCGACGTCCACGAAGGCGGCGGCGAGGTCGATTCCGGTGACGTGGCGTATGAGTTCGGTGATGCGGTTCCCGGCGGGCCGGGGGTTGACCTCGACCACGCGCGGACCCGCCGTGGTCAGCTTGATCTCCGTGTGGGCCACGACCCCGTCGGTCAGGCCGAGCGCCTTGAGCGCGGCCAGGGCGGTGTGTTCGGCGGCCTCGGTGTCGCCGGGTGGCAGGGCGGCGGGGAACATGTGGCCGGTCTCCACGAAGGCGGGTGCGCCGCCGACGCTCTTGTCGGTCACGCCCACCACATGGACGGCGCCCGCGTGCGACACCGTCTCGACGCTGACCTCGGGGCCGTCCAGCAGCTCCTCCAGCAGCACGACGGGCGTACGCCGCTGTCCTCGGGCGTTGACCGGGAAGTCGGCCAGGGCCCGGCAGGCGGCGGCGAGTTGGGCCTCGTCGTCCACCCGGCGCACGTACATGCCCGCGCATAGGTCGACGGGCTTGACGACGAGCGGGTAGCCGATCTCCCGCGCGGCCCGCGTGATGTCGGCCCACTCCTCGCGCACGGCGAAGCGCGGTCCGGGCACCCCGGCGTCGTCGAGGACGCGGCGGGTGGCGTCCTTGCGGCAGGCGTTCTCCACGGCCTCGGGGCCGGGGCCGGGCAGACCGAGGCGCCCCGCGATCCGGGCCACCGTCGGCAGGTAGTAGTCGCAGGAGGTGACGACCCCGTCGAAGCCGAGGACCCCGTGCAGCCGCTCGACCTCGGGCAGCAGCGCCTCGATGTCGTTGGTGTCGGCGGTGATGACGTTGCGGGCGCCCAGCAGCGGATGGGACGTCCCCTCCGGTGCGGAGCGCAGGTAGTGGTGCAGGTCGCGGGTGAGGAACGTGAACGCGTGCCCGTTCTCCCGGATCGCCCGCGGCAGCAGTCTGCTCATGGACCCGACCCAGCTCTCGACCACCAACAAATGAGCCACAACTCCCCTTTCTGCGCCTGAGTTCGAGGCATGCGGGCAGCCCGGCGAGCCCTCCGCGGGGAGGGTGCCGGGTGTTGCCGCCGAAGACGTTATCGATAATCATTTTCATTGTCACCTGGTTGGGCGAAGATCTTCTGGAGACCCTCTTGACCCGTCCCGCACGCCGCACCGCACTCCTGTGCGCCCTCGCGGCCGCCACCGCCCTGCTCCCCGCCGCCCCGGTCCAGGCGGCCCAGCGCCCTTCCCCACTCCGCTTCACCACCTGCCCCGACTCCGTCCCCCGCCCGTCCGCGCCGGAGCGCGTCGAGTGCGGGCGGCTCGCCGTGCCGCTCGACTGGCACCGCCCGTCCGGACCGCGCATCGAGGTGGCGGTCTCCCGGGTCCGCGCCTCGGGCACCCCCGCCGAACGGCGCGGCATCCTGCTGGTCAACCCGGGCGGCCCGGGCGGCTCCGGCCTCCCCTACGCGGTCACCAAGCGGGCCAGACTCCCCGAGAGCGTGCGGCGGGCGTACGACGTGGTCGGCTTCGACCCGCGTGGCGTCGGACGGAGCACCCCCGTCACGTGCGGCCCGATGGGCGGCCTCTTCGAGAGCCCGGGCAGCGACCCGGTGCCGGCGGGCGCCCGGGCGGAGCGGGCGTACCTGGCGTCCCTGCACGCCCTGGCCGACGACTGCGCCACGCATACGGGCCGTCTGCTGCCGTATCTGTCCACCGAGCAGACGGCATACGACATGGATGCGATACGCGCGGCCCTCGGCGAACCACGGACGAGCTTCCTCGGCGTCTCCTACGGCAGCTACCTCGGCGCGGCCTACACCGCCCGCTTCCCGCGCCGCGTCGGCCGGATGGTGCTCGACAGCGTGGTCGGCCCCGGGGACTGGTACGACTTCGACGTGCTCCAGAGCCGGGCCCTGCTGCGGCAGCGCGACACCTTCTTCGCCTGGACGGCCGCCCACGCCGGGCGCTTCCGCCTGGGCGGGACGCCGGACGCGGTGCGGGACGCGTATCTGCGCGTGCGCCGGGACCTCGCCGCGCGGCCGGTGGCCGGCTTCGGAACGGCGGAGTTCGACCGCGCCGCGTACCGCGCCCTTGGCCGCACGGAACGCTGGGCGGGACTCGCGGACGGGCTGCGCGGCCAGTTGACCGACGGCGACCCGGACGGCCTGCGCCCTGCCGGTGCCTTCGACAGCCCCGACTCCCGCAACTACGAGGCGGCCAACCGCGTCGTCAAGTGCGCCGACGGGCCCGCCCCCGGCCCCCGCGACATCCTCGCGGACATCCGCCGAATCCGCCGCCTCGATCCGCAGCCGGTGCTGACGGGCATGGAGGCGAGCACCTGTGCCTACTGGCACCACCGGCCCGGCCACCACACCCCGCTCGGCAGCCCGGACGCGCCGCCGGTCCTCCTCGTCGCCTCCGCGCACGACCCCGTCACGCCGGTCGAGGGCGCCCACCGTCTGCAGCGCCTGCTGCCCGGCTCACGCCTGGTCACCCTCGACGACGACTACTCCCACGGCGTGTTCGCGAGCCGCGGCAACGTGTGCGTGGACGACACCGTGACGGCCTATCTGGTGCGCGGGGAAATGCCCTCGGCGAACGTGCGCTGCACGGGTCCCGGGCTGCCGACGGTCCGGTAGAGCACCGGGTCAGGGCCTGTCCGGCACATCTCCGTGGTCCGCCCGGCCTCAGGTCTCCTTCCACACCAGCACGGTGAGCACCGCGCTCGCGACGGTGACCGGGACGGCGGCCTGGTTCAGCAGCCGTACCCGCATGCTCCGGCGGGACGGGAGCCGCTTGGTCAGGGGCACCACCGCGAAGGTGCCGCCGCCGGTCCCGACGATCTCGTGGATCGGGTGGTCGGCGTGGTGCTGGTCGCCCTCGTACTCCGACATGCGCGCCTGGACGACCGCACCCGCCGGCAGCCCGTCGATGTGCAGGCTGACGCTCCCGCTGAAACGGGCCGGGCCACGGGCGAAGACGCTCCCGCCGGTGGCGTGGTCGCCGGTCTCGTCGGCCCATTCCGTGGTGAACTCGACCGAGTCCCAGGCACCGGGCGCGAGCCGATAGCCCCCGGTGACACCGAGGTTGACGTACTGGGGCATGGGGTCCTCTCCTTCCCACAGGCCCGCCGGGTGGGCCAGGGCGTCGGCGACGTCACGGCGGAAGTCGGCCATGTCGAATCCGCGCGGATCGACCTTCCAGTCGCTCCACTCCAGGTGACCGATCGCGCTCTTGGGGCCCCAGCCGTGCGCGCGGCAGATCGCGGCGGTGGCCTTGACGATGGCGATGTACTGGGCACTCGGCCACGGGTCCTTGCCGTCGCCCTTGTTCTCGCACTCCCAGCCGTAGAAACGGGCGTTGCCGTCGACCGCGCCGGCCGAGCCGTCGTGCTCGTGCGTCGGGGGCGGGTACGTGCCGTACGACTCGCCGATGACGGCATTCAGCACGTCACCGTCGCCGCCGCCTGCGTGGTTGGCCCGGCCGTTGCCGGTGAGGTGGACGACGCCGTCCTTGGTGATGCATCCGGTGGCGAGCGGGCCGGGCAGGGCGCTGTGGCCGTGGTAGATCAGGTCGACGACGTCCGTGCCGGGCCCGGTGACGGTGTGATGGATCATCACACCGTGCACGGGACCCCAAGGACCCTTGTGGTTGCGGTTGTTGGTGCGCCATCCGCCGACTTCGTGAACGGCGCAGCCCTCGGCCTTCAGCGCGGCGACGAGCCGGGCGGCGGTGAGCGGTGTGGCCATGCGTCGGTCCTCCGTTTCGGCGCGCTCGTGCCGGTCCGATGACACTCGTGCCGGTCCGAAGACAGTGGTCGCGGTTGCGGAGCGTGTCCGGCTGCTCGTTTCCGTCCGAACCTGCCCTGGGACCCCGCCAGGCCCTCACCCACCATTCTTCCGCCGCTTGCCTCATCGCTCACCTCGCCGTACTCCCGTACACAAATTCGGCGAGATTACGACGCTGCCGCAGCAGGAACGGCCGGGGCGCTGTCAGTGGCCCGGCGTAGGGTCCGCTGCCATGAGCATCCCCGCAGTCGAGGAGTCCTGGGCCCGCCTTGACACCTGGCTGGCCCGGCACGCTCCCCTCACCCACGCCACGCTGCGCCCGCCCGCTCCGCAGGCCCGCATCGAGGAAGCGGAGCGCACGCTCGGCGTGCCGTTCCACCCGGATCTGGTGGCCTCGCTGCGGTGCCACGACGGGGCGGAACCCGACGACGGCGCAGTTCAGTTGTCGTCCTACGGGCCGCTGTGCGGTGTCGCGGACATCGTGCGGAACACGGCCTTCCTCCGGAGCCTCGGGGTGGGTGAGGCCGGGTTGCCCCTCACCCTGGACATCGGCCGGCGGCCCTCGGACGGCCTTTTCATCGCCTGCCGTCCCGGCCCCCGCCACGGCCAGGTGGGCCGCCGCTTCGACGAGGACACGCCCTCGTTCGCGCGTTGGCCATCGCTGCGGCATGTGCTGGCCGACCTCGCGGACGCCCTGGAGGGCGGTCTCGTGTTCCTCGGCCGCACCCCCCTCGCCGTGGCCGGAAAGCTGGGGTGGGAGGAGGAGCGGACCGTGCCCGCCGAGGCTGTCTCCCCGCTGACGCGGGCCGCCGCGCTCGCCGAGCCGGAGTCGGACCCGCCGGCGCCGCAGCGCCCGGTCTTCCCGGGCGTGGCCGGGAGCGAGCCGCGGCCGCCCGAGCAGGGCGGGACGCAGCGGCTCTTCTTCGTCCGCACCCAGCGGTCGCGTCCCGCACCGCTCCCGGACCAGCCGGACGTCGCGTTCGCCGCCGGCCTGACCCCGGCCGAGATGCTGCGCCGGCTCGGCGCGATCCCCGCCACCGTACGGCCGCGCGACCGCCGGCAGGCCCGGCGGGCGGCGCGGTCCGCGTGGGCCGCGCACCGGCCCCTGGTCCGTGCGGGCGGGGCCGGCGGCTGGGCGTACGCCACGCTGGAGGGCGGCGCCGCGCAGTTCGCCCGGCCGGAGGTGTTGCGGGCCCTGTCCGCCGGTACGCGCGTGGCGGTGCTGACCAGACACGACCCGGAGGTCGTGCTCACCTTCGCCGAGGACGGTGTGCCGTGTCCGCGGGAGGACACCCGGCGCGTCATGTCACCGCGCGAGGGCAACGCCGCCGGCGGGCCGGAGGCACGATGCCTCGGCGTGGACCTCTGGCCCGGGTCGACCGCCGCGTACGCCCGCTTCTTGGCCGTACTGCGGCGGGACTTCGGCATCGCCTACGACCCGGACGCGGAGGGTCCGGCGGAGCTGACCAGTGCCTTGCTGCTGCCCCTCCTGGACGACCTCCCCACGGAGGACGGCGGATTCCCGGCGCAGGTACGGCACCTGGATCTGGCCGGGCTCGTGGAGCGCACACCGCCGCAGCGGCTGCGCACGGCCATCGTGGCCCAACTGTCGCGCCTGGCCTCGGAGACGCACCTCGACACCTACCCGGAGGTGGCCGAGGCCCTCGACCGGATCCACCGCGGCCTGCCCGTCGACTGCGACCAGGACGGTCCCCTGGACTCGCGCATGCGCACCCTGGCCGCGGAGGCCCATGCGACCCGGCAGCTGTTACGGGACGACGGCACCGCCCCCGTGTCCCACGAGGACCTCACCGCGTGGGACGCAAGCGACAAGGCGGCCGGCGCGCTGCGCGAGTTCCTCCGCCTCCGCCTCCCGGTCGCCGCGGCGACGATCCTCGACCAGCGGGTCTCCCTCCACTGGCACGACGAACTCGCCGCCGACCTGGACAGCGGGTGATGTCCGGGGGCGTATCGGTGCGTGCTCTCGGCGTGGTTCAGCGGCCGCGAGGCCGGGCGTGTACGTGCCCCTCGAGTGGGAAGGCGGGTGGCGCAGCGGGCCGTAGCGAGGACAGTTCGTAGCCGCACTTCTGCGCGACGCGGCACGAGGCCGTGTTGTCCGCCTGGTGCAGGAGCTCCAGACGGGTCAGGCCGTCACCGGCGAAGGTGGTGAAGGCCCAGGCCGTGAGCGCCTCCAGGGCCCGGGGGGCCACACCCCGGCCACGCGCATGCGCCGCCGTCCAGTAGCCGACCTCCGCCGACGAGCCCTGGGGGGTGACGTCCTTGAGGACGGCGTGCCCCACCAACTGCCCCTCGGTGGCATGCCCGCGCAACTCCGAGATGGCGAACGCGAAACGGTGCCCTGCCTCCCAGCCGCCTTGCTGATCCTCGACCCACTGCTCCGCACTGGCACGGTCGTGCACGCGCGCACTCACCCAGCGACGCAAGGCCTCGTCCCGGTACAGGTCGACGAGGTCCGCGGCGTCGGCCGGCCTCCAGGGGCGCAGGAGCAGAGCAGGGGCCGATGCCGTGGCCGCGGCGGTCAACCGCGTGCTGATCCCGTCCATCAGGCGAGCGTACGTGGCGCTTCGGCGGCAGGTTACGCGTGGCCATGGCGTACGGGTTCGCCCTCGCCGATCCCGCCCGGGCGCCGGAGCCGCGCATCCGGTGACGCGCCCGCTCCGGTTCGTCGGATACCCGCGCTTCACGCTCGCGCCGGACCAGCGCGTCGAATACGGCGCGCTGTTCTCCGGGCGTTGCGCCGAGGTCGCGGCATTCCAGCCGAACGAGGAGACCGAGGCCGTCTGCTGGTGGGACCTGCACGAGATCCTGCCGGGGCGCGTGCACACCCTGGACGCCTGCCTGGCCCGGGTCCCGCAGGCGCCGGGCGCGGCGTCAACGGAGCACCACTCGTTCGCATGGATCGCTGGGCCGTTCGGCCCAGAGAAGTCCCACGTCAGGCCGCTGTTCCGGATCAGTTGGACTAGTTTCCGCCGGGTCGAAGCAGCACTGTCGATCGAGGAGCTCATGGCGACACATACCGAACCGGTCGCTCCGGTGCCGGCGGCGGAGCGCCGCGGGCGGGGCCAGGTGATCGTCTCCTGGGCGACGACGACGGACCACAAGAAGATCGGGCACCTGTACCTGATCACGTCGTTCGTCTTCTTCCTCATCGCCGGGGCACTGGCGATGGCCATCCGGGCCGAGCTGGCCCGGCCGGGTATCCAGTGGCTGTCCCACGAGCAGTACAACCAGGCGTTCACCATGCACGGCACGATCATGCTGCTGCTGTTCGCGACGCCGACGTTCGCCGGGTTCGCCAACGCGGTGATGCCGTTGCAGATCGGCTCCCCGGACGTGGCCTTCCCGCGGCTGAACATGCTGTCGTACTGGCTGTTCCTCTTCGGCGGCCTGATCGTGCTCGGCAGCCTGCTCACCCCGCAGGGCGCCGCCGACTTCGGCTGGACCGCGTACACGCCGCTCAGTGGCGGGGAGCGCACTCCGCAAGTCGGCGGGGACCTGTGGCTCATGGGCCTGGCCCTGTCCGGGTTCGGCACCATCCTCGGCTCCGTCAACTTCATCACCACGATCATCTGCATGCGCGCCCCCGGCATGACCATGTTCCGGATGCCGATCTTCACCTGGAACGTGCTGCTCACCTCGGTGCTGGTGCTGCTGGCGTTCCCGGTGCTGGCCGCCGCGCTGCTGGTGCTGGAGGCCGACCGCCGCTTCGGGGCGCAGGTGTTCAACGCGGAGAACGGCGGCGCGGTCCTCTGGCAGCATCTGTTCTGGTTCTTCGGCCATCCCGAGGTGTACATCCTGGCGCTGCCGTTCTTCGGCGTGATCACCGAGATCATCCCCGTCTTCGCCCGTAAGCCGATCTTCGGTTACACGGGTCTGATCGGCGCCACGATCGCCATCGCCGGGCTGTCCGTGACGGTGTGGGCGCACCACATGTTCGCCACCGGCGCGGTCCTGCTGCCGTTCTTCTCCTTCATGACGTATCTGATCGCCGTGCCGACGGGGGTGAAGTTCTTCAACTGGATCGGCACGATGTGGAAGGGCTCGCTGTCCTTCGAACCGCCGATGCTGTGGGCGGCCGGTTTCCTGGTCACGTTCCTCTTCGGCGGTCTGACCGGCGTCATCCTCGGCTCGCCGCCCCTGGACTGGCACGTCACCGACTCGTACTTCGTGATCGCGCACTTCCACTACGTGCTCTTCGGCACCATCGTGTTCGCGATGTTCGGCGGCTTCAGCTTCTGGTGGCCGAAGATGACCGGCACGATGCTGGACACCCGCATCGAGAAGATCCACTTCTGGACGCTGTTCGTCGGCTTCCACACCACGTTCCTGGTGCAGCACTGGCTGGGAGCCGAGGGCATGCCCCGGCGGTACGCCGACTACCTGGCCGCGGACGGCTTCACCTGGCTGAACACCGTCTCGTCGATCGGCGCGTTCCTGCTGGGCCTGTCCACGCTGCCGTTCCTGTACAACGTGTGGAAGACCGCCCAGCAGGGCAAGCGGGTCGAGGTCAACGACCCCTGGGGCTACGGGCGTTCCCTGGAGTGGGCGACCTCGTGCCCGCCCCCGCGGCACAACTTCGTCACCCTGCCGCGCATCCGCTCCGAATCCCCCGCCTTCGACCTGCACCATCCCCACGTGGCCCAGCTGGACGAGGCGGAGAACACCGGCAAGCGCGATGTCGTCGAGCCCGGCGGGCACAAGGGCGAACGGCCGTGAGACACGGCAGCCACGAGGCGCCGCACGACGATCCGCGGCCCGCGCTGGCCGACGAGGCCGAGGGCTACCTCCTCGCGCACGCCCATCGCGACCAGGCGCGACGCGAGGCCGAGGAACTCTGCGCACGGATGCCGTGGCTGACCACCGCCCAGGCCGACGAACTCACCGGCCACTACGTCCGCCGGCGCCTCGACGTCACCCGCCAGCTGCTGCACAGCACGGTCCGGCGGGCCGAGGAGCTGCGGCAGGAGTACGAGAGCCGTTACGCCGACCTCCGGCGCACTCTGCTCCGCCGCCACGCCGCCTGCGCCTGCGCCCTCCTCGCCTGCGCGGGCGGGGTGAGCGCCCTGACGGTCCTGTTCACCCGCTGACCAGTTCATGCTCGGGCTGGGACTGCCGCGCCGGCGCCGCCTTCGTCTCCCACTGACTCGTGGTGCGTACGTAGCCGTAGATCACCGAGGCCATCGCCAGGATGAGCAGCGGCCCGAACAGCCACGGACGCTCGGCCATCTCCACCGGCAGGTAGCGATAGGACAGCAACAGCGCCGTGAAGACGGCCACTCCGTAAGTGACCAGGCGAGTTCCGGACCGGTCCCAGCCGCGTTCGAGTGAGCGCAGGGCCGCCTCGATCGTGAGGGTGAAGACCACGCCGGCCACGAGATCCACGCCGTAGTGGTAGCCGAATCCCAGCGTCGCGGTGAGCGTGGCGATCAGCCAGAACGTGCCGGCGTAGCGCAGCACGCGTGGGCCCTTGCGGGAATGGATGAAGATCGCGGTGGCCCAGGCCGTGTGCAGGCTGGGCATGCAGTTGCGCGGGGTGATCTCGTCGAACGGTATGTCATGTGGGGCGGCGTCGATCGGTGGCGGCAGGTCGGGCCACAGGTTCGCCACCGCCCAGTGCCCGCCGTCGGCGCCGTAGGCGAAGATCGGTCCGACGACAGGGAAGATCATGTAGATGCCCGGCCCGAGGAGGCCGATGACCAGGAAGGTCCGCACCAGATGATGGCGCGGGAAGCGGCGTTCGGCCGCCACGTTGCGCAGCTGGTAGAGCGCGACGACGACCGCGGCCACCGCCAGTTGGGCGTAGACGTAGTCGAGGGTACGGGCACCGACCGGGCCGGTGGCCGTGACGATCCGGCCCACCAGCCATGACGGGTTGCCCAGTGCGTGGTCGGCTGTCGCCAGGTACGGGTCGAGCACCGTCGGGCGGGTCTTCGAGGTGATGAGCAGCCAGGTGTCACCGGTCTTGCGGCCGGCCACCAGCAGCAGGCCCAGCCCGACGCCCTTCAGCAGCAGGACGCGTTCCTGGCCGGTGCGGCGCGTGACGGCGATGACCGCGCAGCCGAGAATCACCCACAACGCGCCGTTGCCGAAGGGATGGCCGTCGGTCAGGTCGGCGCCGACCGCCCAGCGCACCACCAGGAAGACGGCGTCGATGCCGAGCGCGGCGCCGAGCGCGATGAACCGTTGCCGCCGGGTGAGCACCACCATCGTCAGCGCCATGCAGGCGTACAGCAGGAAGCCCGATTTGGGGGCGACGATCACCTCTTGCACCTGGGAGGTGATCGGCCCGGGCAGCCCGTAGCGGCGCGCGGCGATCTCCAGCGCGATGAGAAACCCGAGGACCACCACACCTGCTGTGGCCCACAGCATTTTTATAGGTATCAATTGTTTTATTCGGTTTGTTGGTTGTAATGAGGGCGATCGTCACGTGATCGAACATGCTATCGGAGTGGTGCGCCCCCGGGCTGGTGATCAGGATGTCGCGCTCGGGATTGTCGCCGATCATCCAACCACCGTCGGCTCCTCAGCCGGTTCGCCCAACCGAGCCGTTCGGTCGGGGCGGTCGCCGACCGGTCGAACCCGTCTCAAATCTTGCGCACAAATTGCACACATCCTCTCTACACACTGAGCCCTCATGGTCTAGATTGACCATGCTTCGGCGGTTCGGACACGAGGCGACCGCTAATGATCTATAGGTCCGGCGCGAAAGCCAGCAGTCGCGTCCCCGCCGCAACACGATGTGGTGATCGATCCTTGGAGCCCTAGAGCGGGCCTCGGGTGTGGGGAGCACCCGGGATCTGGGTTTTTCCAGTAACGCTGAATCAGCCGGATGTCACGCACGGAGGGGGGCCTTCCGATGCGTTGAACAGTGTTGGGCGCACACGTCGAACCACTGGTGACCTGGGGGGGTTCTGTGCAGCAGGGGGAGCTAGCCGACCCGTTTTCGTCGGCGCGCGGGCAGCTGGCGAACGGGACGATCAGCCGGCCCGCGATCGACTGGGAACAGCGATACCGCCGTGCCGTGATGACCAGCGATACCGTGGCCACCGCCTTCGTGGTGGCGGCGATCGGCAATTTCTTCGGGGCCCGGGACGCGGCCAACTGGCATGAGAAGTGGGGAATTCTCGCCTTCGGCACCGAGCTGCTGGTCCTGGGCGCGCTTGCGGTGAGCCGGTCGTGGGCTCCGGCCGTGCTCGGCCAGGGCGCCGAGGAATTCCGCCGGCTAGGACGCTCGCTGTTCGCGGCGACCGTCATCCTGGCGCTCGGCGGGATCGCCCTCACCTCGCGCAACATCAAGCTCTGGATCTTCGTCGCGATCCCGGCGATCGCGCTGGTCACCATGACCGCGCGGTATCTGCTGCGCCTCTGGCTGCACAAACAGCGCAAGGAAGGCCGGTGCCTGAGACCGGTGCTCGCTGCCGGGAGCCCGGACACCGTGCGCGATCTGATCACCCGTACCCGCAAGTTCCCGCACATCGGCTGGCGGGTGGAGGCGGTGTGCACGACGGACGGTCGCGGGCTCGACAGTGACGAACTGGACGGAGTGCCGGTCGTCGGTCAACTGGCGGACGTCGCCAAGCACGTCCGCCACGACGGCTACCGCGTCGTCGCGGTCACACCGGACCCTCACTGGTCACCGGACCGGCTGCAGCGGCTGGCATGGAACCTCGAAGGCAGCGATACCGAGATGGTCGTGGCCCCCGTGCTGATGGAGGTGGCCGGCCCGCGGCTGCACGTCGACGCGGTGCTCGGGATCCCGCTCCTGCGGGTCAGCATGCCGGCCTTCACCGGGGGCCGCCGGGTGGTCAAAGGGGTGGTCGACCGAGTAGGCGCAACGTTTCTGCTGATGTTGTTCGCGCCGCTGATGGTGTGCGTCGCCCTGCTCGTGGTGGTGGACAGCCGGGGCGGGGCGTTCTACCGCCAGCGCAGGGTCGGCAAGGATGGCCGCGAGTTCACCATCCTCAAGTTCCGCACCATGGTCGCCGGGGCCCACGGGGTCCGTGCCGAGCTGGCCGACCGCAACGAGGGCGCGGGACTGCTGTTCAAGCTCCGCCGGGATCCGCGGGTGACCCGGGTGGGAGCGGTGCTGCGCCGGTACTCGATCGACGAACTCCCGCAGCTTTTCAACGTGCTCACCGGGGCGATGTCGCTCGTCGGTCCGCGGCCTCCGTTGCCGGAGGAGTGCGCTGCGTACGGCCCGGACATCCGGCGGCGGCTGCTGGTCAAGCCCGGGCTCACCGGGTTGTGGCAGATCAGCGGACGCAGCGACCTGTCGTGGGAGGAGGCGGTCCGGCTGGACCTGCGGTACGTGGAGGACTGGTCGCTCGCCCTGGACACAGTGATCTTGTGGAAGACGCTGCGTGCGGTCCTCCACGGGCAGGGCGCCTACTGATGCGCGGGGGGCCGCAACTCAACGGTCCCGCCGGCGCGCGGACCGCAGGCCGCGAGGGCCTGCTTTGGGGGACCGCAGGCCACAAGGGTCTGCCTGGGGGGAGGAACGGGTCATGAGAGTCAGCGTTTTCGGGCTCGGCTACGTGGGCTGCGTGTCGGCCGCGTGCCTGGCCGAAATGGGTCACGAGGTCATCGGGGTGGACGTGAACCAGGTGAAGGTCGACCTGGTCAACGACGGCAAGGCCCCGGTGGTCGAGGAGCGGATCGGCGAGCTCATCGCCGAGGTCGTGCGGACCGGAGCGTTGCGCGCCACCGGCGACGTCCGCGAGGCGATCATGGGCAGTGACGTGTCGCTGGTCTGCGTGGGCACGCCGTCGGAGCCCAACGGCGGCCTGTGCACCACCTACTTGGAGCGGGTCACCGAGCAGATCGGCGCCGCGCTGGCCGAGGGGGCCGAGCAGGGGGGCCGGCACACCGTCGTGTTCCGCAGCACCATGCTCCCCGGCACCTGTCTGAACCTGCTGGTACCGATCCTGGAGAAGTACGTCGGCGGCACGGTCGGGGTGGACATCGGGGTCGCGGTCAACCCGGAGTTCCTGCGCGAGGGCACGAGCGTGCGGGACTTCTTCGACCCGCCCAAGACCGTCATCGGCGAGCTCGATCCGGCGAGCGGCGACGCGGTGATGGCGCTGTACGACGGCTTGCCCGGCGAGGTGTTCCGGGTGCCGGTCCCGACGGCCGAGGCGATCAAGTACGCGGACAACGCGTTCCACGGCCTCAAGATCGGCTTCGCGAACGAGCTGGGCGCCGTGTGTCAGGCGCTCGGGGTGGACTCGCACCAGGTGATGGACGTGTTCCTGGCCGACCGCAAGCTGAACATCAGCCCCGCCTACCTGCGGCCCGGTTTCGCCTTCGGTGGCTCCTGCCTGCCCAAGGACCTGCGCAGCCTGGTCCACGCGGCGCAGCGGGCCGACGTCTCGGTGCCCATCCTCGCCCACGTGCTGCCCTCCAACGCCGACCATCTGCAGCGCGCGGTGGAGCTGGTCGAGCGCACCGGCAAGCGCCGCGTGGGCCTGTTCGGGCTGTCCTTCAAACCCGGCACCGACGACCTGCGCGAGAGCCCGCTCGTCGAGCTGGCGGAGAGGCTCTTCGGCAAGGGGTACGACCTGCGGATCCACGACGCCAACGTGAGCCTCTCCCGGCTGATCGGCGCGAACCGCGAGTACATCGAGACCCGGCTGCCGCACCTCGCCCAGTTGCTCGCGGATTCCGTGGAAGAGGTGCTCGAGCACGCCGAGGTGTGCCTGGTCGGGACCAGGGATCCGGCCGTGCTGTCGGCGCTGCCCCATGGTGACGGCCCGGTGATCGTCGACCTCATCCACCTTCCCGACGCCGATGCGCGCCGGACCGAACCGGGGTACGTGGGCCTTGCTTGGTGACAGATCGTTCGATGACACAGCCGGCGACGGATCGAACCGGCGCGCGCTGATCCTGGTGGAGAACCTGTCGGTGCCGTTCGACCGGCGGGTGTGGCAGGAGTGCACGACGCTGCGCGACGCGGGCTGGACGGTGCACGTCATCTGTCCGCAGGGGAGCAAGCGCGACACGGAGCCGGAGGCGGTGATCGACGGGGTGCGGATCCACCGCTACCCGTTGCGCGCGGCCACCGGAGGACCGGCCGGCTACCTGCGGGAGTACGGATCGGCGTTGTGGCACACGGCCCGGCTGGCCCGGAAGGTCGGCCCGGTCGACGTGGTCCACGCCTGCAACCCGCCCGACCTGCTGTTCCTGCCGGCACTGTGGCTGAAGCGGCGCGGCGCGCGGTTCGTCTTCGACCAGCACGACCTGGTACCCGAGCTGTACCTCTCCCGGTTCGACCGCGGCGAGGACCTGCTCTACCGCGCCGTGTGCGCGCTGGAACGGCTGACCTACCGGGCCGCGGACGTCGTGCTCGCCACGAACGAGAGCTACCGGGACGTCGCGATGCGCCGTGGCGGCCGGCGGCCGGAGGACGTGTTCGTGGTGCGCAGCGCACCCGCCGTCGACCGGTTCCGACCGGTGCCTCCCGAGCCCGAGTTGAAGCGCGGCAAGCCTCATCTGCTGTGCTACCTCGGCGTCATGGGCCCGCAGGACGGTGTCGACTACGCCCTGCGCGCCCTCGCGAAACTGCGTGACGAGGTCGGGCGGACCGACTGGCACGCGGTGTTCGTCGGCGCCGGCGACGCCTTCGACGCGATGGTGGAGCTGTCCCGGCGGCTCGGGCTCTCCGACCAGGTGCAGTTCACCGGGCGCATCCCGGACGCCGACCTGGTGCGCTACCTGTCCACCGCGGACGTGTGCCTCTCCCCCGACCCGCGCAATCCGCTCAACGACGTGTCGACCATGAACAAGGTCCTGGAGTACATGGCGATGGGCCGGCCGATCGTCTCGTTCGACCTTCGGGAAGCGCGAGTCTCCGCCGGTGACGCCGCCGTCTACGCGCCCGCCAACGACGAGGCCGAGTTCGCCCAGCTCATCGCGCTGCTGCTGGACGATCCGGAGACGCGGGCCCGGATGGGCAAGATCGGCCAGGAGCGGATCAGCGGGCCGCTCGCCTGGCGGAACTCCCAGGCCTCGCTGCTCGCCGCCTACGCCGCTGCCTGCCGGGACCGACTTCCGGTGTCGGCGAGTGGGCCGGTCCGTACGGGGAAGAGGCCGCGCCATTGAGTGACGACACGATCCGTCTGGTCACGATCGGGCGGATTCTCCGTCGGCGGTGGCGGCTGCTCGCCGTCCTCGCCGTGGTGGGGGCGTTCGTCGGCTACGGCACCTCGGTGCTGCTGCTTCCGCCGCGGTACACGGCGTCGGCATCGGTGCTGCTGCCGGGGCAGTGGGAGGAGCGCGAACTGCTGACCCAGGTGGACATCGCGACCAGTTCGGCGGTGGTCGACCGCGCGGCCGCCACGCTCGGCTGGAAAGGCGTGGGCGGCACCGAGCTGCGGGACGACGTGAACGCCGAGTCCGCCGACGGGAACATCATCGCGATCTCGGGTACGGCCGACACCCCGGAGCGCGCGCAGCGGCTCTCCGACCAGGTGGCCCAGCAATTCGTCACCTTCGCGGCGCGGATCACGGGCGGCAGTACCGACCTCGAAGCGGCCACGGGGACCGAGGCGCTGCGCAAGAGGGTGGCGGAGACCGACCGCCGCATCACCGACCTGGCCGATGCGGCCGATCCGGGACGGACCGTGGAGAGCGTGCAGGCCCGCACCGAGCTCGAGAAGCTGCGTACCACGCTGCAGGAGGCCATGAAGAAGCTGGACGAAGCCGATCCGGCGACCGACAAGGCCGGCATGGTCGTCATGGGGCCGGCGCCCCGGCCGACCGGAGCGGCGGCGCCGACGAGGATGCAGCTCATCGTCGCCGGGGCGCTGCTGTTCTTCCTGCTCGCGGTCATCGGCCATCTGGCCGCCGTACGGATGAGTCGCCGACTGCGCACCGAACCGGAGATCGCCGCGGCGCTGGGCTCGACGCTGCTGGGCACCGTCGACGTTCCTGGTGAACGGCCCGCGCACCGGCCGGAAGACCCCGGCCCGCGGGCCCGGATCCGCCGGCTGCTGGGCGTCGACGTCCGGTGGGACATACCGGTCCCGCAGGCCTCCGGTGACGAGGCCGACAGCCGGATCCGCTACCGGCGGGTGTGCGCTCGCCTCCGGGACCGGGTGCCGGCTCCACGGCGGCTGCTGGTCGTCGTACCGGACGGCGACGAGATCGCCCGCCGGGCCGCCGGGCAGCTCGTCGCCGAGGCCGAGAGCGATCCTGCCCCGGGCTCTGCGAGCGGGGGACATCCCATGCTGCGGGTGGTGGAGGTCTCGGTGGACCGGCCGATGGTGCCGGACCGCGACACCGAGTCCGGTGCCCTGGTCGTCCTCAGCC
Source organism: Streptomyces afghaniensis (assembly GCF_044327915.1). Lineage (NCBI taxonomy): Bacteria > Bacillati > Actinomycetota > Actinomycetes > Kitasatosporales > Streptomycetaceae > Streptomyces > Streptomyces afghaniensis. Next base: position 238,867 of record NZ_JBIRGJ010000001.1, on the reverse strand, counting down.
CTGGCCACTGGACCGCCGAGGAGCTCGCCGGCATCGCCGAGGCCTGCGCGGACGGCGGACATGAGGTCGTCGGCATCGTCGTCGCCGGCCCGGTCCGGGCCCGCCCGGCGCGGTCTGCCGGCCATCCTCCGGACCAGGCCACTCCGGTGCTCGCCGGTCGCGGCTACGCGACGGGAGGCTCGGTGTGACGACGAGCAAGACATCGGAGCCGTCGGCCACCGCTCCGCTCCTCGACCTGCAGGCGCTGGTGGTGGCGGTGCGCAGGCGCCGCCGCCTGTGGTGCTCCTTGGCCCTGCTGGGGCTGCTGGCCGGCGCGGCGGTGGCGGTCCTGATGCCCCCGCCGCCGACCGCGGTGACCAAGGTGCTGGTCGCGCACAAGGAGGACCAGCCGAACGACACCGGGACGCTGATCCGCACCGACGTCGCGCTGCTGCACACCACGCGGATCGCCGGCAAGGCCCTGCAGTCCCTCAAGTCCCCGGAGAAGCCGGAAGACTTCATGCGGGACTACCGAGGTACCGGCCTGACCAACAACGTGCTGCAGATCGATGTGACGGGTGACAGCGACGCGGAAGCGGTGGCCCGGGCCAAGGCGCTGGCCGACGCGTTCGTCGCGGACCATGTCAGACGGATGCGGGAGACCGCGAAGGCCGAGGCCAACGCCCTGCTCGACCAGCGTGACCGCATGCGGAGGGAACTCGCCGAGGTCAACAAGGCGATCGGAGACGGACCGCCGGAGAGCGGCCCGAAAGCGTCGGCGAGCATGGAGTCCCTCTTCGCCCGCCGGGCCGAACTCACCTCGCGGATCGCCGACTTCGACCAGCGCGCCGAGGAGGCGCGCCTCGGCACGCCCCAGCTCGTCGCCGGCACACAGATCGTGGACGCCCCGCGCGCGGTGCGGCACTCCCTGCCCAGGACCGCTGCCACCGACGCCGCGATCGGGCTCGTCCTCGGGCTCGTCCTCGGGCTCGCGGTGGCCGCGGTCGGCACGGTGGTGGCGGACCGCCCCGTGCTGCGCCGGGACGTCGCGGCGAACCTCGGCGCCTCGGTCATCGCGGAGTTGCCCCGCAGGTCGGGCAGGCTGTGGCAGCGCCGGCGGACCCGAGCGGCGCGGATACGGCTCACCGGAACCCTGTCCCGCACCGTGCGCGGCTGCGCGGAACCGGTGTCGCTGCTGGAGCTGGGCTGTGCGCGCAGCACGAGCGTGATCGCCCTGGACCTCGCCCGGGCACTGGCGGCGGACGGGCCGGTGGTCATCGTCGATGGTCTGCCCGGCCCGCAGCTCTCAGGCCGCCGCCCGAAGCCGGGAGACCCCGCCGTGGTCGGCGGCGAGCGTGCCGCGGCCGTGTCGCCTGAGGAGTACCGGATCGGCGTCGGCTCGGTGGCGCCCGGCACGGCGTGGACCGACCTCCAGTACCTCGGCGCTCGGACCGTGCTCGTCGTGCGTGCCGGGCACGGCAGCGCCGCATGGCTGCACACCGTGGCGCGGCAGCTCGCGGACCTGCACATCGCGGTGATCGGCGTGGTGCTGATCGACCCCGATCCACGGGACCGGACCGACGGCACGCTGTGGGACGGGCCGCACACCGCGCTGCGCGGCCGGCCCGAGCGGATGGGCCGGCAGAACGGTGGGGGCACCTCCCACGCCGTTCAGGCAGTGGGGGAAGGCCGGCATCGGACGGAGCGGCTGCCGATGTGGACGGCACGGGTTCCGGACAGCGACCAGGAGGCGCGGTAGACATGTGTGGCATCGCAGGCACGTACCGATGGCCGGACGGGAAGGTCGTGACCGACCGGCTCACCGATACCCTCGCCCACCGCGGTCCGGACGGGGCGGGCCGCTACAGCCACCCCGCCGGTGACGGCGAAGTGCACCTCGGGCACCGCCGGCTGGCCATCATCGACCTGTCCGGGACCGGCGCCCAGCCGATGGTCTCGGGCGGCCTCGTCCTGACGTACAACGGCGAGTTGTACAACGCGCCCGAGCTGCGTGCCGAGCTGGCGGCCGCCGGGGTGCGCTTCCGCGGTACCTCCGACACCGAGGTGCTCCTGGAGGCCTGGCGGCGCTGGGGCACGGACTGCCTGCCCCGGCTGCGCGGCATGTTCGCGTTCGGGATCTTCGACGAGCGGACCGGTGAGCTGGTGCTCGCCCGCGACCAGCTCGGCATCAAGCCGCTGTTCCTGCTCCGGCGCGGCGAGGGTCTGGTGTTCGCCTCCGAGCTGAAGGCACTGTCCGCCGCGACCGGCGGGACGCTGGAGGTGGACCACGCGGCGCTGGTGGCCTCGCTGTTGTACTACTGGGTGCCGGACTCACGGTGCGCGTTCCGCGAAGCCGAGAAGCTGCCGCCGGGGAGCTGGCTGAGGTGCCGGCCCGACGGCCGCGTGGAGCGCGGCCGGTTCTGGCAGCTGAAGGACGTCGCCGCCGAGGGCCGGGAGCGGGCGCGGGCCGGAGAGCAGCCGGACATCGCCGCCGTCGTGGAGGAGTCGACCCGGCGCCACCTGCTCTCCGACGTACCCGTGGCGACCTTCCTCTCCGGCGGCCTCGACTCCAGCTACCTGACCGCGCTGGCGGCCCGCGACCGGCCCGGGATCTCCGCTTACACGATCGGGTTCCGCGCCGAGGACGCCCGGTTCGAGTCGATGCCGGACGACCTGCGCTATGCCCGGCAGGTGGCCGAGCGGTTCGGCGTCGACCTGCGGGAGATCGAGATCGCTCCGAACGTGCTCGACCTGCTGCCGCGGATGACGTACCACCTGGACGAGCCGATCGGCGACCCTGCCGCGATCAACACGTTCCTGATCTGTTCGGCCGCCCGGGAGGCCGGGGTCAAGGTGATGCTCTCGGGGATGGGTGCCGACGAGCTGTTCGCCGGGTACCGCAAGCACCTGGCCAACCTGCTCGCGCTGCGCTACCAGCGCGTCCCGCGGCCCCTGCGGCGCGGTCTCTCCAGGGCGGTGGACCGGCTGCCGGTCGCAACGAGCCGCCGGGGGTACCGGTCGGTGCGCTTCGCGAAGCGGTTCCTCTCCTTCGCCGATCTGCCGGAGGAGACCGCGTTCCGGCGCAGCTACACCATGTACGACCAGGACGAGCTGCTCGCGTTGGTCGATCCGGACCTGGGCGGGGCAGTCGAGGACGTGCTGACCGAGCATGCGGACGTCTACCGGGACAACGACCTCGACGACTTCGTCAACCGCATGTGCCTGGGAGACGCCCGGATGTTCCTGCCGGGTCTGAACCTCGCCTACACGGACCGGTCGAGCATGGCCGCGTCGACCGAGGTGCGGGTGCCGTACGTGGACGTCGAGGTGGTCAGGGCGGCCTTCGCCGTGCCCGGTGATCGCAAGATCGTCGGACGGCAGGGCAAGGCCGTCCTCAAGGAGGCGGCCGCCTCGGTCCTGCCCCGGGAGATCGTGTACCGGCCCAAGGGCCTGTTCAGCGCCCCGCTGCGGGCCTGGATGAGCCGGGACCTGGCACCGCTGGTGCGCGAGGTGGTGAACGACGGCGTGCTCGTCAGTTCCGGGTTGCTGCGCCGCGACGCGCTGGCGCGGATGGTCGCCGAGGACGCCGCCGGGCAGCGGGACTTCTCCAAGCATCTGTGGCACGTGCTGACCCTCGAGTACTGGTATCGCGACGCGACCTCCGGCTCCGGCTCCGGCCGGAGCCAGGCGGCTTGACGGCATGGAAACAAGAGGAGCTCGGGTGAAACAGGTTGTGCAGAACTACAAGAGCGGCGAACTGGCGCTGCTCGACGTGCCGGTACCGGGGTGCAAGCCGGGCGGTGTGCTGGTGCGGACCTCCTACTCGCTGATATCCACCGGGACCGAGCTCATGAAGGTGTCCGAGGCCGGCATGTCGATGCTGGGCAAGGCCCGCTCCCGCCCGGACCAGGTGGCCAAGGTCATGCAGAGCGTGGCCACCAACGGGGTGCCCGCCACCTACCGCAAGGTGATGGGCAAGCTGGACTCCTATACGCCGCTGGGCTACTCGCTGTGCGGGGTGGTCGAGCAGGTCGGCGCCGGGATCGACGATGTGAAGGCCGGCGACCTCGTGGCCTGCGCCGGCAACGAGCACGCGTTGCACGCCGAGCTGAACTGGGTGCCGAGGAACCTCTACGCCCGGGTACCGGACGGCCTCGCGCCGCGGCACGCCGCCTTCGGCACCGTCGGGTCGATCGCGTTGCAGGGCGTACGCCAGGGCGAACCGCAGCTCGGTGAAGTGGCACTGGTCATCGGCCTCGGGCTGATCGGGCAGTTGGTGGTGCAGCTGCTCGCCGCCTCGGGAGTCCGCGTCGTCGGGGTCGACCCCGACCCGGTGCGCTGCGAGCTCGCCGAGCGCCTGGGCGCGGCGGCCTGCGGCGATCCCGAGTCCGCGGCCGTGGAAGCCGCCGTCGCCGAACTCACCGGCGGTCACGGCGTGGACCAGGTGTATCTGGCCGCCGGCGGCGGCAGCAACCAGCCCGTCGAGCTGGCCGCCCGGCTGAGCCGGGACCGCGGCCGGGTCGTCGACATCGGCAAGTGCCGCCTGGACCTGCCGTGGAACGCGTACTACGAGAAGGAGCTCGACGTCCGGTTCTCCCGCAGTTACGGCCCCGGGCGCTACGACCCGGAGTACGAGCTGGAGGGCCGGGACTACCCGATCGGCTACGTCCGCTGGACCGAGCGCCGCAACCTGGCCTGTTTCCTGGATCTCGCCGCCCGTGGCAGTGTCGACGTGGAGCCCTTGGTCTCCCACATCGCCGACTTCGATGACGCCGTCGAGACGTACCAGCGCCTGAAGGACGGCGATCTGAAGGCCGTGGCGGTGCTGTTCCGGTACACCGACCGGGCGGGGGCGGCCGAGACCCCCGCACAGGCCCCTTCGGTGGCCGTGCCCGCGGTGACCGTGCAGCGGGGTCCGGCCCGGGCCGCCAGGACGCCGGTGCGCCTCGCGTTCGTCGGCGCGGGAAACTACGCGTCGTCGATGCTGCTGCCGCACCTGGCACAGCGCGACGGCGTCGAGTTGTCGACCGTCGTCACCACGACGGCGCTGTCCGCGGCCAACGCGCAGCGGAAGTTCGGCTTCGCCGAGGCGACCACCGACCTCGACGCCGTGCTCGGCGACAAGTCCGTCGACGCGGTGTTCGTGGTCACCCGGCACAGCTCGCACGCCGAACTGACCCGGAGAGCGCTGCTGGCCGGCAAGACCGTGTTCGTGGAGAAGCCGTTGGCGCTCACCGAGGACGAGCTGGCCGGCGTGCTCGCGGCGGTGGAGGAGTCCGGAAACGACCGGCTGCAGGTGGGCTTCAACCGCCGGTTCGCGCCACTGCTGCAGGAGGCCCGGCAGCGGTTCGGCGCCCGGACCGGTCCGGCGAGCCTGCGCTACCTGGTCAACGCGGGCCGGCTGCAACACGGCAGCTGGTACCTCCAACAGGGCACCGAGGGCTCGCGGTTCGCCGGCGAGGGCGGACACTTCATCGACACGGCGAGCTGGCTGCTCGACGCCGACCCGGTATCGGTGTACGCGGTCGCCACGTCCGGCAACGAGGACCTGCAGGTCGTGTTGCGCTACCCCGACGGGTCCACCGCCACCATCAGCTACGTCACCACCGGCGCGCCCGGCTTCCCCAAGGAGACGCTGGACCTGGTCGCGGACGGCAGGGTGCTGCGGCTCGACGACTTCGTCCGGGCCTCGGTGTACGGGCGCAAGCGGTGGGTCAGTTCGCGGCTGCCGAAGGCCCGGGACAAGGGCCAGTCCGCCGAGCTGGCCGCGTTCGTCAAGGCCGTGCGGACCGGCGGGCCGATGCCGGTGCCGCTGGAGTCGCTGGTCGCCACCACGGCGGCCACCCTCGCCGTGCAGGCCGGCCTTGCGGCCGGTGCCCCGGTGACGTTGGCGGGGGCGCGATGACGGTGAACTCGGGGAGTCCGGGCTGGTACCTGCGGCGGCTGTCCCGGATGGGACCGCGGGAGGTCGGCGGACGAGTGGGCGACGCGGTGCGCAGGCGGCGGTGGCGGTCGGCGCGGCCGGACTGCCCGAGCGTGACCGGCGCCCGGTTCACCGCGGTCCTGCCCGCAGGGACGATCGCCGCGGTGCCACCGGACGCCGCGAAACGGCTCATCGCCGAGGCGGACCGGCTGATGTACGGGCACGCCGAGTTCTTCGGGGTGGTCCGCGACGACCTGGACGACCCGGACTGGTGGTACGACCCGAAGACCGGGCGCCGGGCTCCGTGGGGCTACGCCTTCGACGTGCCGTACCGGAACGAGGACGCGGTCGGGGACATCAAGCAGATCTGGGAGCCGTCCCGGCATCAGTACCTCACCGTGCTCGCCGCCGCCTACGCGATCACCGGGGACGAGCGGTACGCCCAGCGCGTGGCCGAGCACCTGCGGTCGTGGTGGGCGGCCAACCCCCCGCTGCGCGGCGTGCACTGGATCAGCGGCATCGAGCTGGGCATCCGGCTGCTGTCCTGGGTGTGGATCCGCCGGCTGCTCGACGGCTGGCCGGGCGCGGCCGGGCTGTTCGAGGGCAACCCGGTCGCGGTGAGCCAGATCTGGCACCACCAGCGCTGGCTGGCCGCCTTCCCCAGCCGGGGGTCGTCGGCGAACAACCACGTCATCGCCGAGGCCGCCGGGCAGTTCGCAGCGGCCTGCGCGTTCGGGTGGTTCCCCTCCTCGGGGCGGTGGCGGGCCGACGCGCTGCGGTCGCTGGAGCGGCATCTGCGCGGCAACACCTTCGGCTCCGGCCTCAACCGCGAGCTGGCCACCGAGTATCACGGACTGGTGCTGGAGCTCGGCCTGGCCGCGGTGGCCGAGGCGGACGCCGCCGGTGTGCCGGTCCCCGACTCGATCCGGCTGGTGCTGCTGCGGATGACCGACGCGCTCGCGGCCGTCGTGGACAGCAGGCTGCGGCCGCCGCGCCAGGGGGACGCGGACGACGGGCACGGCCTCGTCCTCGACGGCGCGGGCACCGAACGCTGGGGCTCGCTGCTGGCTACCGGTGACGCCGTGTTCGGCCGTCTCGGCTGGTGGCCGGAGGTGACCGGCACCGATGTGCGCACCCCGTTGCTCGCCGCGCTCATCAAACCCACCGAACCCGCCGTGACCCGCCCGGCAAGCCGGCCGGCCCACTTCGCCGACGCGGGCATGACCATCCTGCGCGGTCCGGGAGAGATCTGGTGCCGCTGCGACGGCGGTCCGCACGGGTTCCTGTCCATCGCCGCGCACGCTCACGCGGACGCGCTGTCCGTGGAGGTCCGGCACGACGGGGTCGACGTGCTCGCCGACCCGGGGACGTACTGCTACCACGGGCAGCCCGCGTGGCGGCAGTACTTCCGGTCGACCCTCGGCCACAACACCCTGCAACTGGACGGCGGTGACCAGTCCGTCTCCGGCGGCCCGTTCCTGTGGACCCGGCATGCCAGGAGCCGCGTCCTGGCCGTGGACACCTCCCACGAGGGGGTGGCCCGCTGGTGCGCCGAACACGACGGCTACCAGCGCTCCGTGCACCGGCGCCGGGTGGAGCTGACGGCCGCGAGCCAGGAGCTGAGGGTGGTCGACGAGGTCCGCGGCCGGCACAGCCCGCGCCGGGACGTACGCCTGGCGTTCCACCTCGGCCCGGCGATCGCCGTGGACCTGGCGGGGAACCGGGCGGTGCTCACCTGGACCCGGGACGGCGAGGACCGCTCCGCGGTGCTCGACCTGCCCGAGCGGCTGTCCTGGCAGGCGCATCGCGGCGAGACCGACCCGCCGCTGGGCTGGTACTCCGCAGGATTCGGGCGCAAGGAACCCGCCACCACGCTGGTCGGCACCGGCTTCGCCGACGGCGCGGAGGGTTTCACCACCGTGCTCAGGTTCCGCGGCTAGGGGGCCGGCGCGTGGGGATCGAGAGGCGGCACTGGGCGTCGGCGGCGGCACCGCTGGCGCTGTCCCTGCTGGCGGTGACCGGCTGTGACAGCACGTCGGACGCCGGGGCGAAGCCGGCCGCTGTGCCGTCGTCCACGTCCGTGGCCCGGGTGTGCGCCGAGCCCGCGGCCGGGCCGGCGAAGGCGCCGGCGGGCGCGGTCACGGTCGACCCCGCGGTGCCCGGTGACCTGGCGGCGAAGACCAAGAGCAGCCCCCCGAACACCACGTTCTGGCTCCGGCCGGGCAAGCACAGGCTCGCCCCGGACCGCTACGCCCAGGTCGTCCCCAAGGAGAGGAACCGCTACCTCGGCGCGCCGGGCGCGGTGCTCGACGGCCGGAAGACCAACCAGTACGCGTTCGGCGGCACCGCCCGCGACGTCACCATCCGCCACCTGACCGTGCAGGGGTTCGTCGCGCCGCATGACGAGGGCGTGGTCAACCACGACTCGGCCGACGGGTGGGTGATCGAGCACGCGACGATCCAGCACAACTCCGGCGCGGGACTGATGGCCGGCGCCCGCCAGCGGGTCCGCGCCAGCTGCCTGCGCGGCAACGGTCAGTACGGCATGAACGCGTACAAGGGGAAAGGCCGTATCAGCGGCCTGGTGGTCGAGGGCAACGAGATCACGGGCAACAACACCGGCGACTGGGAGCGGCGGCGGAAGGGCTGCGGCTGCACCGGAGGCGTCAAGTTCTGGGCCGTCGACGGCGCCGACGTACGCGGCAACTGGGTGCACGACAACCGCGGAGCCGGGTTGTGGGCGGACACCAACAACAACGACTTCCGCATCGAGGGCAACGTGCTCGAGGGCAACGACGGTGCCGCGCTGATCTACGAGACCAGCTACAACGCGGTCATCCGGAAGAACACGATCCGGCGGAACAACTGGGTCGAGGGCCGCAAGGCGGCCGACCGCGGCGACAACTTCCCGTTCGCGACCGTCTACCTGTCCGAATCCGGCGGCGAACCACGGATCCGAGCCCGCACGGACAAGATCGAGATCTCGCGGAACGTGCTGGAGAACAACTGGTCCGGGATCACCCTGTGGGAGAACGCCGACCGGTTCTGCAACAGCCCGGCCAACACCTCCTCCGGTGACTGCACATTGCTGGTGCGGGACACCGACCGCTGTGTCCGCCCGGCGATCGCCACCGCTCCGCTCTACGCCGACTGCCGGTGGAAGACCCAGCGGGTGGACATCCACCACAACCGCTTCGTGCTCGACACGTCCGTCGTCCGGTGCACGGCCGAGTGCGGCCGGATGGCGGTGCTGGCCAACTACGGCACCTATCCGGACTGGTCGCCGTACCAGGGCGAACGGGTGGCCGAGGCGATCACCCGCAAGCAGCACAACCGCTGGCACGACAACGTCTACCTCGGACCATGGAGCTTCATCGCCCACGACCCGAGCCGGGAGCTCGACTCCGGGCAGTGGCAGGGCCCGCCGTACCAGCAGGACGCGGGCAGCACCTTCCGCGCACAGGACGGTGGTTGAGATGGGCGCGGACCACACGTCGAGGATCGTCGGGACGGTCTGGGGGCTGCTGGTCCTCAACACGCTCGGCTCCGCCGGGGCGCAGACCATCGTCCCGCTGCCCCGCTCCCTCATCCAGATGGTCACCATGGGTGCGCTGGTCGCCGCGTTCGCACTGGCGCTCGCGGTCAATCTCCGGCTGCGCATCCGAGCCGGCGCCTTCCTGTTCTGCCTCACCCTGCTGCTGGTGCCGAGCGTGATCTCCAGCGCCGACCTGGAGTCCGGGTTCGGCGCGCTGTTCCGCTGCGCCCGGCTGGCTCTCTTCGTCGGCACGCTGTGGCTGCTCAGCCGCTGGTGGGACGGCGGCCTGACGTTCGTCCGGCACCACATCCGGATGTACTACGCGGTGCTCGGGTCGGTGGCCGCCGGCCTGGTCATCTCACCGGGCGCGGCCCTGCCCGAGCTCTACGGCGGGCGGCTGGTCGGCGCGTTGTGGCCGCTCACCCCGCCGCAGATCGGACAGTACGCCGCGGTGATCACCGGGCTCACCGTGCTGCTCGTACTGGGCCGCCGGACCGACAGGACGAGCGCGGCGGTGGTCATCGTGCCGTCGCTCGTCCTGCTCGCGCTGACCCATACCCGCACGGCCACGCTCGGCCTGCTCATCGGGCTGGTGCTGGCGATCGGCTCGCTCGTCCTGACCAGCGCCGCCGCCCGCCGGTTCTTCGCCTGGGCGGTGCTGTGCTCCACGGTGGCCGCGGTGGCGTTCAGCTCCGCGCTGCAGGCGTGGTTCCTGCGCGGGCAGAGCCAGGAGAACTTCTCCAACCTCACCGGCCGGGCCAAGGTCTGGGAAGCCCTGCTGGCCGCGCCCCGGTCGACCACGGAGAAGTTGTTCGGCGTGGGCCTGGGTGACAAGTCGTTCGGCGGGCTGCCGATCGACAACAGCTGGCTGGCCGTCTACCAGGAACAGGGTCTGACCGGTGTCGCCCTGGTGGCGGCGGTCTTCATCGTGCTGGGCGGCGTCGCCCTGCTGCGGCCACCGTCCCTGCAGAGGGCCTGCGCGATCTTCCTGATCAGCTACTGCGCTATCGCGTCGTACACCGAGGCCGGTCTCGGCGACGCCTCGCCGTATCTGCTGCACCTGGCCGTGGCCGCCTCGCTGCTGGCGGCGCCGGCCGCGGCCACTCCCCTGCCGGCGCCCGACGTCCCTCGACGGCACATCCCACGCTGGGCCCGAAGATCGGAGGTGACCTGAGCATGCACGTCCTCGTGGTGCACAACCGCTACGCCTCGGCGCAGCCGAGCGGGGAGAACAAGGTCGTCGACCAGGAGGTGGCGCTGCTGCGCGGGGCCGGCCACCGGGTCGAGGTGTTCGAGCGACGCAGCGACGACATCGCCGCCCGGTCCCTGCTCGGCAAGGCCGCGGTGCCACTCCTCGTGCCGTGGAACCGCGCTGTCCGCGCGGAGCTCGCCGCGCGGCTGCGCACCGAGCGGCCGGACGTGGTGCACATCCACAACGTCTTCCCGCTCCTGTCGCCGGCGGTGCTGGCCGCCTGCGCCGACGCCGGCGTGCCCGCCGTCGCCACGCTGCACAACTACACCCAGGTCTGCCCGCCCGGCACGCTGCAGCGCGACGGCCGGCCGTGCACCGAGTGCGTCGGGTCGACGCCGCTGCCCGCCGTCCGGCACGGCTGCTACCGGAACTCCCGGCTGGCGACGGTGCCGCTCGCGGTCAGCCTGTCGGTCAACCGGCGGCGGTGGTGGTCCGGCGTGGAGCGGTTCTTCTGCATCTCCGCGGCACAGCGCGACGTCCTGGTGCGGTCCGGCATGCCGGCCGAGCGGCTGGCGGTGAAGCACAACTTCGTGCCCGACCCGGATGCTCGCCGGGCGGGCACCGGCGAGCACCTGCTCTATCTCGGCCGGCTCGCGGAGGCCAAGGGCGTGCGGCTGCTCATGGCCGCGTGGGACGAGATCGCCGCCACCGGCGGTGTGGGCGTGCCGCTCGTGATCGCCGGTGCGGGGCCGCTGGAGCGCGAGGTGACCGCCTGGGCGGCGGGCCGGGACGACGTGCGCCACGTCGGCCTGCTGGACCCGGCCGAGTGCCGGAAGGCCGTCGCGCAGTCGGTCGCCGTGGTGGCTCCCTCTACGTGGCTGGAGGCGTTCGGCCTGGTGGTCGTGGAGGCGATGGCGGCCGGGGTCCCGGTCGTCGCCGCCGGTCACGGCGCCTTCGTCGAACTCGTCGAGGACGGCGTGACCGGGCTGCTGCACCAGCCGGGCGACCCGGCGTCGCTCGCGTCCCGCATACGCCGGATCGCGGCCGAGCCGGACCGCAACCGGGAGATGGGCAAGGCCGCACGGCGCCGTTACGAGCAGGGGTTCAGCCCGGCCGTCGGCCTGGAGCGCCTGGTGGACGAGTACCGCACCGCGATAGCGGGTCGGACGGAATCAATGGGGGGCAGTAGATGACACGATGCCGACTCTGCGGCTCGGCGACGCTGGCGAGCGTCGTCGACCTGGGGGCCACGCCACCATGTGAGAGCTTTCTCGCCGCGGACCAACTGGACCAGCCGGAGCCCGCGTACCCGCTGCACCTGCGGGTCTGCACCGACTGCTGGCTCGCGCAGATCCCGCCGCTGATCACGCCGGAGGAGACGTTCAAGGAGTACGCGTACTTCTCCTCCTACTCGACCTCCTGGGTGGAACACGCGCGCACGTTCGTCACCGACGCCGTACAGCGCCTCGCTCTCGGCCCCGACGCCTTCGTGGTCGAGGTCGCGAGCAACGACGGGTACCTGCTGAGGCACGTGGTGGACCGGGGGATCCGCTGCCTCGGCATCGAGCCGTCGGTGAACGTCGGCGCCGCGGCGCGCGAGGCGGGCGTGCCCACGCTCACGGAGTTCCTGAGCCCGGACACCGGCGCCGCGGTCCGCGCCGAACACGGCCCGGCGGACCTGGTCGTGGCCAACAACGTGTACGCGCACATCCCCGACGTGGTCGGGTTCACCCAGGGGCTGCGCGCCCTGGTCGCCGACGACGGCTGGGTCTCGATCGAGGTGCAGCACCTGCTGACCCTGATCGAGGAGAACCAGTACGACACGATCTACCACGAGCACTTCCAGTACTACACCGTCGCCGCCGCGATCCGGGCCCTGGCGAGCGGCGGACTCGCGCTCGTGGACGTCGAGTTGCTGCCCACGCACGGCGGCTCCATCCGGCTGTGGGCCCGGCCCTCTGAGGCCGCCGGCGAACCGACCCGGCGCGTGGCCGACGTACTGGCCCGGGAGAAGGCCGCCGGGCTGCAGGAGCTGTCCGGGTACACGGAGTTCTCCGCCCGGGTGGCCAAGGTGCGCCGGGACCTGCTGCGGTTCCTCATCGAGGCGGCCGAGCGCGGCGAGACGGTCGTCGGCTACGGCGCACCGGGCAAGGGCAACACCCTGCTCAACCACTGCGGCATCCGGCCCGACCTGCTCGCGTACACGGTCGACCGCAACCCCTACAAGCACGGCAGGTTCACCCCGGGCACCCGCATCCCGATCCTGCCGCCCGAGCAGATCGCCGCCGACAAACCCGACTACGTCCTCGTCCTGCCGTGGAACCTGCGGGCCGAGCTGGTCGAGCAGCTGTCCTACGTGCACGACTGGGGCGGCCGGCTGGTCTTTCCCGTCCCGGAACTGAGCATTGTCGAGGTCGCGTCCGGAAAGGGCACAGCATGAAGGTCGTTCTGTTCTGCGGCGGTTACGGGATGCGGATGCGCAACGGAGCTTCCGATGACGTACCCAAGCCGATGGCGATGGTCGGGCCGCGGCCGCTGATCTGGCACGTCATGCGCTACTACGCGCACTTCGGGCACACGGAGTTCATCCTGTGCCTCGGGTACGGGGCCCACCACATCAAGGACTTCTTCCTCAACTACGAGGAGACGACGTCCAACGACTTCGTGCTGAGGGGCGGGCGGACCGAGCTGCTGTCCACCGACATCTCGGACTGGACGATCACGTTCGCGCAGACCGGCATCGAGTCGCCGATCGGGGAGCGGCTGCGCCGGGTGCGGCACCATCTGGACGGCGACGAGATGTTCCTCGCCAACTACGCCGACGTGCTCACCGACGCCCCGCTGCCGGAGATGATCGACCGGTTCGCCCGGCGCGACGCGGGTGCGTCGATGATGGTGGTGCCGCCGCAGTCGTCGTTCCACTGCGTGGAGCTGGGCGAGGACGGCCTGGTGGGCGGCATCACCGCGGTGAGCGAACTGCCGCTGTGGGAGAACGGCGGCTACTTCGTGCTCCGCCAGGAAGTCTTCGACCACATCCCGGAGAACGGGGACCTGGTCGCCGACGGATGCGCCCAACTGGCCAAGCGCGGCCGGCTGGTGGCGCACCAGCACCGCGGCTTCTGGAAGCCGACCGACACCGTGAAGGAGCGGGCCGCGCTCGACGAGGCCTACGCCCGCGGCGACCGCCCGTGGGCCGTGTGGGAAAAGGACAGCGCGGCGGTGAGCGCGTGATCCGGCTCGGCGCCGGGCGCCTGGACCGGATCGTCGCGGTGGGCGCGCACTGCGACGACATCGCCATCGGCGCCGGCGGCACGCTGCTGACGCTGTGCCACACGCGGCCGGGTGTCCGCGTCGACGCACTGGTGCTCTCCGGCGGCGGCACCGAGCGCGAGCAGGAGGAGCAGGCCGCGCTCGCCGCCTTCTGCCCGGGCGCCGACCTGCGGCTGACCGTGCACAAGCTGCCGGACGGGCGGTTGCCCGTGCACTGGGACGAGGCCAAGGCCGCGGTCGAGGAACTGCGCGGGCAGACCGACCCGGATCTGATCCTGGCCCCGCGCACCGACGACGCGCACCAGGACCACCGCGGCCTGGCCCAGCTGATACCGACCGCGTTCCGCGACCACCTGGTCCTCGGCTACGAGATCGTCAAGTGGGACGGCGATCTCGGCCGTATGGCGGCGTACCAGCCGCTGACGCCGGAGATCGCCGAAGAGAAGGTGCGGCTGCTGCAGGAGCACTACCCCTCGCAGCGGCACCGGCCCTGGTACGACCGCGAGGCCTTCCTGGGCTTGGCCCGGATCCGCGGCATCGAATGCCACGCGCGCTACGCCGAGGCGTTCGCCGTCACCAAACTCACGCTCCACCTGGGGGGATGAACCATGCGCGTACTGCTGACCGGACACCAGGGCTACCTGGGCACCGTGATGGCCCCGGTCCTCGCGGCCGCCGGGCACGAGGTCGTCGGCCTCGACGCCGGCCTGTTCGCCGACTGCGTCCTCGGCCCGGCGCCCGCCGACCCGCAGGGGCACCGGGTCGACCTGCGTGACGTCACAGCGGAACACGTGGCCGGCGTCGACGCCGTGATCCACCTGGCCGCCCTCTCCAACGACCCGCTGGGATCGCTGGCGCCGGAACTCACCTACGACATCAACCACCACGCGTCCGTACGGCTGGCCCGGCTGGCCCGCGACGCCGGAGTGCGGCGCTTCCTGTACGCGTCGACCTGCTCGGTCTACGGCGCCGCCGGCGGCGACGACCTGGTGGGCGAGGACGCCCCGCTGCGCCCGGTGACGCCGTACGCGGAGTCCAAGGTGCGGGTGGAGGACGACCTGCACGAGCTGGCCGACGGTGACTTCACCCCGGTGTTCATGCGCAACGCCACCGCCTTCGGCTACTCCCCCCGGCTGCGCGCCGACATCGTGCTGAACAACCTGGTGGGTCACGCGCTCCTGTCCGGCGAGGTGCTGGTGCTCTCCGACGGCACGCCCTGGCGCCCGCTGGTGCACGCCGCCGACATCGCCCGGGCCTTCACGGCCGCACTGACCGCGCCGCGGGACGCGGTGCACGACCGGGCGTTCAACATCGGCAGCGAGACCAACAACGTCACGGTCGCCGAGATCGCCGAGCAGGTCGCCGAGGCGGTACCCGGCTCCACGGTGGTGATCACCGGGGAGACCGGTGCCGATCCGCGGTCGTACCGGGTCGACTTCTCCCGGTTCCGCGCCGCGATACCCGGCTTCGACTGCGAGTGGACGGTGAAGCAGGGGGCTCTCGAACTCGCCGATGCCTACCGGAAACACGGGCTGACCCGGGAGGACTTCGAGCGCCGCTTCACCCGGCTTGCCGTGCTGCGCTCGGCGTCCGAGGCCGGCACCGTCGACGACACCCTGCGGTGGCGCCGGTGACCGCGGCCGGCTCCGGCGAGGAGATGTACGCGCTGGTGGAGCGGCTGTACCCGCTGTGCCGGAGCATCACCGGCGACGGGGTGCGCGCCACCTTGGACATCGTCGGGGAGCACATCCCGCTGCAGGTGCACGAGGTGCCGACCGGCACGCAGGTGCTGGACTGGACGGTGCCGCAGGAGTGGAACATCCGGGACGCTTACATCGCCGACACCGACGGCAACCGGGTCGTCGACTTCGCCGCGTCCAGCCTGCACGTGCTCGGCTACAGCGTGCCGGTCTCGGCGACCATGCCGCTGGCCGACCTGCGCGCACACCTGCACACCCTGCCCGACCACCCGGGTTGGGTGCCGTACCGCACCAGCTACTACCAGCCGGAATGGGGCTTCTGCCTGGCCCAGGAGACCCTGGACGCGATGCCGGACGGCGAGTACGAGGTCCGCATCGACTCCACCCTCGCCGACGGCCACCTCACCTACGCCGAGCACGTGGTCCCCGGGCAGGTCCCCGACGAGGTGATCGTCTCCTGCCACGTCTGCCACCCGTCGCTGGCCAACGACAACCTGGCCGGCATCGCGGTGGCGACGTTCCTGGCCCGGGCCCTGGCGGAGCAAACGCCGTACTACACCTACCGGTTCATCTTCGCGCCCGGCACCATCGGGGCGATCACCTGGCTCGCCCGCAACGCGGAACGGGTGACTGAGGGCAGGGTCAAGCACGGCCTGGTGCTGGCCTGCGCCGGCGACCCGGGCGACCTGACGTACAAGCAGAGCAGGCGCGGTGACGCGGAGATCGACCGGGTGATGCGGCACGTGCTGGCCGCCTCCGAACGCCCGCACCGCGTCACCGAGTTCACTCCGTACGGCTACGACGAGCGGCAGTTCTGCTCGCCCGGATTCAACCTCGGGGTGGGCTCGCTCACCCGGACCCCCTACGCCGGCTACCCGGAGTACCACACCTCGGCGGACAACCTGGACTTCGTCTCCCCGGAGGCGATGGCGGACACCCTGGCCGTCTGCCGCGAGGCGTTCGCCGTCCTCGACCGCAACCGGCAGTACGTCAACCTCAGCCCCTACGGCGAACCGCAGCTGGGCCGGCGCGGGCTGTACGACGCGCTCGGCGGCCGCAGCGACACCAAGCAGGCCCAGATGGCCATGCTCTGGGTGCTCAACCTCTCCGACGGCGAGCACAGTCTGCTGGACGTCGCCGAGCGGTCCGGGCTGCCGTTCGACACCGTCGCCGCCGCGGCCGGCGCCCTGCACGGCGCCGGGCTGATCAAGGCATGACGCCGATGACCACCGAGGGGGCGAAGACGACGAGACCGGCCGGGTCCGCCCGGCGGGCCCTCGTCGGCCGGCTGTCCTGGGGACTGGCCGACCAGGCGGCCTCCAGCATGACCAACTTCGCGGTGGGGATCTACGTGGCCCGCTCGCTGGGAGTGACCGCGTTCGGCGTGTTCAGCCTGGCCTGGGTGACCTACGGCGTGGTGCTCAACGTCTCGCGCGGGCTGGCCACCGACCCGCTCGTGGTGCGCTTCAGCGGCGTGCCGGACGCCTCCTGGCGCGCGGCGGTGGCCCGGTCGTCGGGTACCGCGCTCGGCGTCGGTGCCGCCCTCGGCGCGGCCTGTCTGGTGGTCGGGCTCGCTCTCGGCGGCAGCGTGGGGGCCGCGTTCGCCTGCCTCGGCGTCGTGCTGCCGGGGCTGCTGCTGCAGGACGCCTGGCGGTTCTCGTTCTTCGCCGCCGGCGCCGGGCGGAAGGCGTTCGTCAACGACCTCGTGTGGGGCGTCGCGCTCGTCCCGGCCATGGTGGCGGCGGCCCGCGTGGGCAGCGTCGGGGCTTTCGTGCTCGCCTGGGGCGCGTCCGCCGCGGTGGCCGCCGGGTACGGCTGCCTCCAGTCCGGCATCCGGCCCCGGATGACCGGGGCGCGCGGGTGGCTTCGCGAGCAGCGCGATCTCGGCTACCGGTACCTGGTCGAGAACGTCAGCCTCAGCGGCGCGAGCCAGCTGCGGGCGTACGGGCTCGGCGCGATCGTCGGGATCGGCGCCGTGGGTGCGGTGCGGGGCGCCGAGCTCCTCCTCGGCCCGTTCCTCGCCGTGCTGATGGGGCTGTCGCTGGTCACCGTCCCCGAGGCGGCACGGGTGCTGCGGCAGGCCCCGCACCGCCTGGGCACGTTCTGCCTCCTGCTGGGCGGCGGGCAGGCCGCCGCCGCGCTGCTCTGGGGCGGGGCGCTGCTGCTGGTGCCGGACCGGCTCGGCGAGCTGGTGCTCGCCGGCGTCTGGCACTCCGCGGCGGCGCTCATCGTGCCGGTCACCCTCGGCGTCGCGGGCGCCGGCCTCGGCACCGGCGCGGCGGCCGGGCTGCGCGCGCTCGGCGCGGCCCGGCGCAGCCTGCGCTGCCAGCTGTTCGCATCCGCCTGCTATGTCGGCGGCGGGCTCGGCGGGGCGGCCGTGGCCGGCACGGCCGGCTCTGCCTGGGGCGTCGCCGCCGCGACCGTCGGCAGCTCGGGCGTGTGGTGGCTGCACCTGCGCTCCGCCCGGCGCGAACACCACCAAGACCCGATCCGCGAAGTGAGGACGCCATGACCGCCCACCCCCGGCTGAGTATCGGCCTGCCCGTCTACAACGGCGAGGAGTACCTGGCCGAGGCGCTCGACGCCCTGCTCGGCCAGACCTACGAGGACTTCGAGCTGGTCATCTCCGACAACGCCTCGACCGACGGCACCCGGGACATCTGCCGCAAGTACGCGGCTCGGGACTCACGCATCCGGTACATCCGGCTGACCCGGAACATCGGCGCCGCGCCGAACCACAACCACGTGTTCACCGAGTGCCGCGGCGAGCTGTTCAAGTGGGCCTCGCACGACGACCTCTACGCCCGCGATCTGCTGCTGCGCTGCGTTGAGGCGCTGGACGAGCGGCCGGAGGTGATCCTCGCCCACAGCGGCCAGGCGGTCATCGACGGCGACGGCCAGGTGAAGGTCCCGTACGAGTACGGTCTCGCCACCGACTCGCCGCACCCGCCGGAGCGCTTCCGCAGCCTGCTGTTCGAACCCGGCGGCGACGACTTCTACGGGGTGATGCGGGCCGACGTGCTGCGCCGGGTGAAGCCGCACGACAGCTACCACCACGCCGACCGCACGTTCGTCGCCGAGATCACCCTGCACGGGCCCTTCCACCAGGTGCCGGAGCTGCTGTACTTCCGCCGCGACCACCCCACCCGCGCCGAGCGGGCGAACCCGTCCAAGCGCTCCCGGTGCGTCAACCTGGACCCGCGCCGGGCCGGCCCGCTGCACCCGACGCCCCGGCTGCTCGCCGAGTACGTCTGGGGCTTCGCCTCGGCGATCCGGCGGGCGCCGTTGTCCCCGGCGGACCGGCGCGCGTGCTACCGCCACCTGGCCGCGTGGATGACCAGCCGGGTCCGGCCGGGCGCCGGCGAGCGGGTCGAGGACCGCGCCCCCATCGACCCGGACCGGCTCGCCGTCTCCGTCGACGCCCTCGTCGCCGGCCGTGAGGGGAGGCGGGCATGACTCCGGTGCGGGTGGGGGTGTTCGGCCTGCTCGGCTCCGGCAACCTCGGCAACGACGGGTCGCTGGAGGCCGTGCTCGGGTACCTCCGCGCCGAGCACCCGGAGGCGGTCGTGGACGCGCTGTGCGGCGGACCCGAGGTCGTCGCGGCCCGGTACGGGATCCCCGCGACGCGGCTGCACTGGTACCGCGGGGAGTACCGGACCGCGTCACGTGCGGGCGCGGTCGCGGCAAAGGGGCTCGGCAAACTCGTCGACGCCTTCCGCACCGCTGCCTGGGTGCGCCGGCACGACGTGGTGATCGTGCCGGGCATGGGCGTCCTGGAAGCCACGCTGCCGCTGCGGCCGTGGGGGTTCCCGTACTCGCTGTTCCTGCTCTGCGCGAGTGGCCGGCTCCTGCGCACCCGGGTCGCGCTGGTCGGCGTCGGCGCGGACGCGATCAGCGACCGGCCGACCCGGGCCCTGGTGCGCTGGTCGGCACGGCTGGCCGGCTACCGGTCGTACCGGGACACCCTGTCCCGCGACGCGATGCGGGCGATGGGCGTGGACACCTCGCGGGACGAGGTCTACCCGGACCTCGCCTTCGCCCTGCCGGCGCCGCGGACGAGCGCGTCCTCGGGCCCCTCGGACCCGCCGGGCCCGGTGTGCGTCGGCGTCATGGCCTTCCACGGAGGCAACGACGACCGCGCCCGGGCGGAGGAGATCCACCGACGCTACCTCGACGGGACGACCCGCTTCGTCCGCGCACTCGTCGAGGACGGCAGGCCGGTCCGGCTGCTCACCGGCGACGAGTGCGATGCACCGGTGGTCGCGGCGATCCTCGACGCGGTGGACTCGCCGCTGGTCACCGCCGCGGAGGCCGCCTCGCTGGCCGACCTGATGAAGGAGACGGCGGCCGCCGACGCCGTGGTGGCGACCCGGTACCACAACCTGGTCTGCGCCCTGAAGGCCGGCACACCGACCCTCGCCCTCAGCTACGCGGCGAAGAGCGACGCGCTCATGGAACGGATGGGCCTCGGCGCCTACCGCCACCCGGCGCGCGAGGTCGACGCCGACCTACTGCTCGGACAGTTCCGGGCGCTGGAGCAGAGATCGGCGGAGCTGCGGCGGACGCTCTCCGAGCGGAACCAGGTCGCCGCCCGGCAACTCGAGGACCAGTTCACCGCCCTGTCCGCGGCCCTGTTCCCGGCGCCCGGCGACACCAACACCCACACCCACACCCACACAGATCGGGAGGCTCGATGAAGGCGACCGCAGTCCCGGAGATCGCCGGCGCGTACCTGTTCGAGCCGACGCCGTACGCCGACGAGCGCGGCTTCTTCTGCCGCACCTTCGACGCCGACGTGGTCCGCTCGGTCGGTCTGGACCCGCACGCCTTCGTCCAGGACAGCCTGTCCCGCTCGGTCGGGGGCGTGCTGCGCGGCCTGCACCTGCGCTCCGGTGCCGGCGAGGCCAAGCTGGTGCGGTGCTCGTACGGAAGGGTCTTCGACGTCGTCGTGGACCTGCGACCGGACTCGCCGACCTACCTGGGCCGGGCCTTCTTCGAGCTGTCCGGCGACACGCAGGCGACCCTGTACATCCCGGCGGGCTGCGCGCACGGCTTCCAGGCGCTGACCGAGACCGCCGACACCTCGTACCGGATCGACCGCCCACACGATCCGGCCGAGGACGTGACGATCGCCTTCGACGACCCGGAGCTCGCCATTCCGTGGCCGCTGCCGGTCACATCGATGTCCCAGCGGGACCGGGAGGCGCCGAGCCTCGCCGAGGTCCTGAAGCAAATGGAGAGGTGAAGCCGGCGTGGACACCGAACACACCGAGGAGACCGAGGAGTTCCTCCTGCCCCGGTCGCGGAGGGCGAACGAGCGGCTGCACGCCCTGATCCCCGGGGGCGCGCACACCTACGCCAAGGGCGACGACCAGTACCCCGAGAACCTGGCCCCGGTCATCAGCCACGGCCGCGGTGCGCATGTGTGGGACATCGACGGCAACCGCTATGTCGAGTACGGCTCCGGCCTGCGGTCGGTCAGCCTCGGCCACGCCCACCCACGCGTGACCGAGGCGGTGCGACGCGAACTCGACCGCGGCAGCAACTTCGTGCGCCCCTCCGTCGTGGAGGTCGAAGCCGCGGAACGCTTCCTGGCCACGGTGCCGACCGCCGAGATGGTGAAGTTCGCGAAGAACGGCTCCGACGCCACCACGGCCGCGGTGCGCCTCGCCCGCGCCGCCACCGGGCGCCCGCGGGTGGCGCTCTGCGCCGACCATCCGTTCTTCTCCACCGACGACTGGTTCATCGCCACCACACCGATGTCCGCCGGCATTCCGGCGCCGACCACCGACCTCACCGTGGCGTTCCCCTACGGCGACCTGGCCGCCACGGAGGAGCTGCTCAACCGCTACCAGGACGAGGTCGCCTGCCTGATCCTCGAACCCGCCACCCACACCGAGCCCCCGCCCGGTTACCTCGCCGGTCTGCGCGACCTGGCCGACCGGCACGGCTGCGTACTGATCTTCGACGAGATGATCACTGGCTTCCGCTGGTCCGAGGCGGGCGCCCAGGGCCTGTACGGCGTCGTCCCCGACCTCTCCACGTTCGGCAAGGCGCTGGGCAACGGATGCGCCGTCTCCGCGCTGGCCGGGCGCCGCGAACTGATGGAGCTGGGCGGTCTGCGTCACTCCGGCGACCGGGTGTTCCTGCTGTCCACCACGCACGGTGCGGAAACACACTCCCTGGCCGCCGCGATGGCCGTGCAGACCACCTACGTCGAAGAGGGCGTCACCGCGAGGCTGCACGCCCTCGGCGAGCGGTTGGCCGCCGGCGTCCGCGACGCCGCGGCGAGCATGGGCGTCGGGGACCACGTCGTCGTCCGGGGCCGGGCCAGCAACTTGGTCTTCGCCACCCTCGACGAGAACCGGCAGCCGTCGCAGCAGTACCGCACCCTGTTCCTGCGCCGGCTCCTCGCGGGCGGGGTGCTGGCCCCGTCGTTCGTGGTGAGCAGCGCGCTCGACGACACCGACATCGACCACACCGTCGACGTGGTGGCCCAGGCGTGTGCGGTGTACCGGAAGGCACTGGACGCCGCCGACCCCACCCCCTGGCTGGCCGGACGACCGGTGAAGCCGGTGTTCCGCCGTCTGGCATGACGTGACGTGACGTCAGCTAGGCGACAGCCGTACGGGTGTCGGCCACCTGATCGACCAGCCACGCGGTCGCCGGTACCACCGCCAGCGCGGTGCACCAGCCGCCGAGGACGTCGGTCGGGTAGTGCGCGCCCAGGGCGACCTGCGCCCACCCCATGGCGGCGCCGGCGACCAGCGCCGCGGCGAGCACGAGTGCCGTGCCGGCCGTCCTGCCGAGACCTAGCCGGCGGGTCGCGAGCAGCGCCACCGTGAGGGCGAACGCGGTGAGGAAGGCGGTGTGCCCGCTCGGATAGGACAGATTGCCGTCGCCGTGGATGGTGCGTCCCACCACGGACTTGAGCAGTGTGGTCGTCCCCACGGTCACGCCGGCGCCGACAACGACGAGCACCGCCGCACGACGGCACCGCAGCAGCAGGCACCCCGTCACAGTGGCCACAACCAGCGTCGCCGCGCCCACGGGCTCCCCGAGGAAGTCCGTGCCCAGAGCGAGGGACCGCCACGGCGGCCCCACACTGTCCGCCGTCGGCTGGATGATCCACCTGTCCACCCTGCCGGGCTCGCTGTGCCCGGCGAACAGAACCCCGAGCACGACGACCACCAGCGCGGCGAGTGCCGCGACCAGCCCGAGCGACGCGCGCAGTGCCGGGGGCAGCACCGCGGGCGCCGACCGGCCGGTCACCCGGCCCACCGCGTCCGCCCCACGAACGGCATCCTGTTCCGCCACCGCGCTACCGCTCCCCCGCCCCGAACTCGCCGGCCTGTCCATCACCCTGGTCAAGGGCACCGGAACCAGTCTCCGTTCGCCACCCTAACCAGCAATGCGGTCATGGAGAACCGCCGCTCGAGAACGAGTCCGGGCGGGATCGAGCAGGCGAAAGCCGCGGTCACCATCGGCCGTCCGAGGGACCGTTGACCTTTTCCGAGCCGCTCAAGATACGTTCTGGCGGTTGAGACGCGGTAGAGACGCCACTATGAGTCCAAGCAGGAAGCCCGCACCACCAACCACCCTTGGCGGCAGGATCGGTGGGGCGAGCACTGAGTACCAGGAGGTACCGCAATGACTGTGGCTCCAACTCGCTCTGTACTGTCAACGGCTCGCCCGAAGGGCTGGGCGGCCCTGCTCATCGTCATCGTGATCGTCTATGCCCCGGCGGCACAGATCCAGGACGTCCTCACCAGTCTGATCGCCCTGTCAGCCGTGCTCGTCTCGGGCTCGGCGGTCACGGCCGTATCAGCGAGTCGGCCGCAGACGACCGCCTGAGGAGACTGAACAGGCTCGATCGGGCCGGCAGGGGGCGGCGGCCACCACCCGGGAAGCGGGCGAGGCCTCCTCTACATGGTCGCCACCGCCCATTCCGCCCCCTGCCTGATCGCTATGTCGAGTCTGACCGGTGTGGTGCGCCCGGCCAGGCGGCCATCGCCGCGTCGACCACCCGCTCCAGGGTCTGCCGTGTCGCCCCGTCGCACGCTTGCTGGTTCATCCCCTGGATGACCGCCGCGCAGCTTGTCCTTCACGTCCTGCCGGTGATGATGAGACAGTCCGGCGGGTGGCTCGGGTCTGTGCAGTCGGCGGCGAGTTGCCGCAGCAGCGTGGCGACGGCCGAGCGGGCGTCCGAGCCCTCCCCCAGCCGGGCTCCGTAGGTGCGCGTGTACAACTGGACGGCCTCGTCGAACAGTTGCCGCTTGTCACCGAAGGCGGCATACAGGCTTGGCGGTTTGATCCCCATCGCCTCAGTTGCCGGGCCGAGCCGTCCGGCACCTCGAAGGGGAATCCGATGACCACGCCCACACGCACCGTCTTCGCCCGCACCGTCCGCGGCACCGGCCCCGGCCTCCTCCTCGCCCACGGCGCGGGAGGCGGCCGTTCGTCGAACGCCCTCAGGAGTGGCTGAAGCTCATGACTGATTTCCTCGCACGCAGCTGAGGGCCAGGGCCCCGGAAATCCCCACCCAGGGGAAAATTTCTTCCCCCTCACCACACATGGACATCATCACGGCCTCGACGAACCATGCTGCCAGGACTCCCATTGCCGGGTCAGGGACGACGAAAGGGGACTGGCGCCATGATCGAGAACGTTTCCTTCAGGAACAAGTCCGTGGAAATCGCGGCCCACCTGCGCCTGCCGGACGACTTCTCAGCGGACGAAAAATACCCGGCCCTCGTCGGTATTCACCCGGCCGGCGGAGTGAAGGAACAGACCATCGGCCACTACGCGAAGCGACTGGCCTCACACGGATTCGTCACCGTGGTCTACGACTCCTCCTGCCAAGGAGACGCCCAGCAGCGCACGGCGGAGACGAGGGGGGCGGAGCCGGTCTATGCCCGGACAAGATGTACGCCTTCTCGGCATTCGATCAGATTCCGGAACTGCTGACCCAGCCACTGCTCCTCATCGCGGGGAGCAAGGCGGACACCAAGGTTTTCAGCGACCAGGCGTACGAGCTTTCCAACGGCCCGAAAGAGCTGTTCGCCGTCCTCTAGCAGTGCACTCTCCCGACGCACGGCTTGGTTCGCCGGGCGCACCGCCCTCGCCGCCTGATCAGCCGACCTTCCCGCGACCGCCGCATGACCACCCCCACGCACACAAGGAGTGACCGTGTCCGATTCCCCGAGCCTGGCCCTCATCCGCCGCGTGTACGAATCCCGTATGGCCCCGGAGGTCACCAGCGAGGTCATGGCTCCCGACCTCGTCTGGGACATCACCCCCGGCTTCCCGAACAGCGGCGTCTACCGCGGCTGGGACGAGGTGGCGAAGAACTTCTTCGGCGCGACGACGCCGGACTACGAGTCCTTCGGCGCGGTGCCCGAGGAGTTCTACGCGGACGACGAGGGCCATGTCTTCGTCTTCGGGCACTACCACGCCGAGACGAAGACGGGGAACACGGCCGACGTCCGTTTCGTCCACCTGTGGACCGTCCGCGACGGCAAGGCCGTCAGCATGCGGCAGGCCGCCGACAGCCACGTCCTCCAGGAAGCCCTGAAGGGCTGAGACGACCACCGGGAGAGAGCCACCCATGACGAAGATCCTTTTCGTGATCACGGCGTCCGCCCACTGGACACTGGCCGACGGCACCCGCCACCCGGCCGGCTTCTGGGCCGAGGAGGCGATCGGCCCGTACCAGGTCTTCAAGGAGGCCGGATACGAGATCGCCGCGGCGACCCCCGGCGGCGTGCCGCCCACGGCGGACGCCCTCAGCCTCAGCCCCGACTTCAACGGCGGCGAGGAAGGGGCCGAGCGCATGCGCACCGCCCTGCGCGAGGCCACCGAGCTGGCGCGCCCGCTGCGCATCGAGGACGTGGACATCGACGACTACGACGCCGTCTTCTACCCCGGCGGCTGGGGCCCGATGGAGGACCTGCCCGACGACGCCGCCTCCGGCAGGCTGCTCACCGAGTGGCTCGCCTCCGGCAAGCCTGTGTCCCTGGTGTGCCACGGCCCCGCCGCCCTGCTCGCCACCATCGGCCCCGACGGGACCTCCCCGTTCGCCGGCTACCGTCTGACCGGCCTGTCCAACGCGGAGGAGAAGCAGAACGGCCTCGCGGACCGCGCGAAGTGGCTGCTCCAGGACCGGCTCGTGAATGAGCTCAGGGCCGACTACCGCGAGGCCGCCCCGTTCACCCCGCACGTCGAGGTCGACCGCACCCTGTACACCGGCCAGAACCCGTACTCGGCCGTCCCTCTGGCCCGGGAACTGGTCAAGGCTCTGAGCTGACGCCACACAGCACCGCATGATCCCCATCGGCCCGGTACGGGTCCACAGCGCCTACCGGGCCACATCTCATGCAGTGTGATCACACGGGCGGGAGATATGATTCTCGTGCGCCGGCAGCCGAAATCCGGGGCAGGGTACACCTCCCCATTACCAGCAGTGCCGGGCCCTTCCGCGAGGCTGGAGACCATGCACCGCGACCCGCACCTGAACGAGCTGGGCGAGTTCCTCAAGGCCCGCCGTGCCGAACTCGGTCCCTCCGAGGTCGGACTCCCTGGCGGGCAACGGCGACGTGTGAGCGGTCTGCGCCGCGAGGAGGTGGCCCTTCTCGCCTCGATCAGCACCGAGTACTACACGCGTATCGAGCAGGGCCGTCTCCAGGCATCGGCTGCTCTCCTGGACGGGATCGCCCGGGTGCTCCGGCTCAACGAGGCCCAGCGCACCTACCTCTTCGAGCTCGCGGCCAGGCAGAAGGTAGGCCCGCCGTCGTCGGGCGACCGACAGCAGGTGGATCCGCAGCTGCAGCGCATGCTGGACGATCTCACCGCCACTCCCGCCTTCGTCATCGGCCGACGGACCGACATTCTCGGCTGGAACCAGCTCGCCGCCGGGCTGTGGACCGACTTCGGCCGCTACCCGGAAGAAGAGCGTGTGTTCATCCGGCTGCTGTTCACCGAGCCCTGGATGCGCGAGCTGTACGCGGACTGGGAGGAGGTCACCCGGCTGGCCATCGCCCACCTGCGCATGGAGAGCGCACGGTATCCCGGCGAACCGCGCCTCGCCACCCTGGTCGAGACCCTCGCCGCCCGCGACGCCCAGTTCCGTCAGTGGTGGGCCGAACATGACGTCGCCATGCGGGACCAGGGCACGAAGAAGCTCCGTCACCCGGTGGTGGGCGAGCTGACGCTCGACTGGAACACGCTCACGTGCGGGACGGACCCGGAGCAGCACATCATTGTCTGGAACGCGGAGTCCGGTTCCCCGTCCCACGACGCCCTGCGCCTGCTGGCCTCCTGGACGGCGGACCAGAAGCGGACGGCGTCCGACAGCGTCGCTTGAGTCCTCGAGCCCTTCAAGGGCCCGAGGACCACCACACCGTCAGCCGGTTGCTGTCGGCTGCCATCTGTGACTCGCCTCCATCCGATGCTCAGCCGCACCGGCCGACGGCGCTCGAACCGCTGTCCCTCTGTTGATGCCCGCGAGCCGGACGACCTCCGCGCGGCGCGGCCCCCCGGTACGCGTCGGCGTGCCCCGGGACGAAGGGGGGTAAGGATTTCTCCCCTGGATAAGCGCTCCCCCGAGTGGAATTCTCCCCTTTGCGAGGTCGCGCGAAGAAGGCACGTTGGATGAAAGAGCAGCACGCGTCCCGTCGGGCGCGGGCGTAACTGCTGCCGGACATCATCCGTATCCCGCGCTTCGCGCGACCGGCGCAGTCGACGACATGCACATACACGTCACCTCACGAATTCCCGGTCCAGGCCGGGCGACCTGATCCGAAACACCCGCCAGGAGCACCACCCCATGACCGACCGGAAGAAGTTCGCGCCGCCGGCGATCCAGGAGTTCGCCCCGAAGCTCGCCGAGGTCACCGACACGGTCCTGTTCGGCGACATCTGGGAGCGGCCGGGTCTGTCCCCGCGTGACCGCAGCCTGGTCACCGTCACCGCGCTCGCCGCCCTCTACCGCACCGACCAACTCGGCTTCCACCTCGGCAAGGCGCTGGAGAACGGCGTGACCAAGGACGAGCTCGTCGAAGCCCTCACCCATCTGGCCTTCTACGCCGGGTGGCCCAACGCCATGTCGGCGATGACCCAGCTCAAGGCGATCGCGGACGAGGCCGACGAGTCGGCCTGAGGCGCGCCCCACCGCCCGCCGTTCGACGGCCTCTCGGACGACGAGCACCACGCCGCCCGTCTCAGGGCCAACTCCCCATGCTGGACTCCCCCACCACCCCAAGGAAGACCAGAGCACCCCCATGCGCGCAACCGTCATCCACGCGCCCGGCGACATCCGGGTGGAGAACCGTCCCGAGCCGGAGATCACCGCACCGACGGACGCCGTCATCCGCACCGTCGCCACCTGCGTGTGCGGCTCCGACCTGTGGAGTTACCGCGGCGTCATGCCGGTCCAGGAGCCGCAGCCGATCGGCCACGAGTACGTCGGCGTCGTCGAGGAGGTCGGCAGCGAGGTGTCGGGCGTCAAGCCCGGCCAGTTCGTCATCGGCTCCTTCGCGGCATCCGACAACACCTGCCCGGTCTGCCGGGCCGGGTACCACACCTCGTGTCAGCACGCGGAGTGGGTCACCGGCTGCCAGGCGGAGTACGTCCGCGTTCCCCTCGCCGACGGCACCCTGGTCGCCGTGCCGGAGCAGCCGGCCGAGGAGCTGATCCCCAGCCTGCTGACGCTGTCCGACGTGATGGGAACCGGCTGGTACGCGGCCGAGGCGGCCGGCGTCAGGCCCGGTGCGACGGCCGTGGTGGTCGGTGACGGCGCGGTCGGCCTGTGCGCCGTCATCGCCGCGAAGGAGCTGGGCGCCGAGCGCGTCATCGCCATGAGCAGGCACGAGTCCCGGCAGAAGCTGGCCCTGGAGTTCGGCGCCACCGACATCGTCGCCGAGCGCGGCGAGAAGGGCGTGGCCCGGGTCAAGGAGCTGACGGACGGCATAGGCGCCGACTCGGTCCTCGAATGCGTCGGCACGCAGCAGTCGATGCACCAGGCCCTGCTGTCCACCCGGCCGGGCGGCAACGTCGGCTTCGTCGGCATGCCGCACGGCGTGCGGATCGACGGGCAGGAGCTGTTCTTCTCCCACGTCGCCCTGCGCGGCGGCCCCGCCCCCGTGCGCGCCTACCTGCCCGACCTGATCGACCGCGTCCTGTCCGGCCGTATCAACCCCGGCAGGGTCTTCGACCTCACCCTGCCCCTCGACGAGGTCGCCGAGGGCTACAGGGCCATGGACGAGCGTCGCGCCATCAAGACGCTGCTGCGTCCGTGACCTCGCACCCGGCGGAGGACGAGGACATCAACGACCGTATCGACGCCGCCTACCGCGCCAAGTACGGCCGCTACGGCGGCGCGTACGTCGACCCCATGGTCGCCTCCCGCGCCACGACGCTGCGTCTGGTCCCGAGATGAGCGGGACGATCCGGCGGGAGGCCGCCCAGCCCTCGCCGGCACCCGGTCTCTCACAGGAGTAAGTCGCATGCTCGGTCTCGAACTCGTCGTGCTCCTCGGCGTAGCCGTGCTGGCGGGCAACGTCCTGGCGCAGCGCCTCGGAGTCGCGCCGCCCGTCGTCCTGCTCGCCCTGGGCGCGCTGCTCGGCCTGGTCCCGGCCGTCCGCCAGACCCAACTTCCGCCCGAGGTCGTACTGTTGCTCTTCCTTCCCGTACTCCTGTACTGGGAGAGCCTGACAACGTCGAGCCGGGAGATCCGCTCCAACCTGCGCGGCATCGTCCTGATGAGCACGGTACTGGTCATCCTCACCGCGTGGGCCGTGGCGGCCGCCGGGCACGCGCTCGGGCTGCCGTGGGGGCCCGCGTGGGTGCTGGGCGCGGCAGTCGCACCCACCGACGCCACTGCGGTCGGCGCCCTGGCCCGGGCGCTGCCGCGCCGCCAGGTCACGGCGCTGCGCGCGGAGAGCCTCGTCAACGACGGCACCGCGCTGGTCATCTTCGGCCTGGCGGTCGGTCTGACCGTCGGTGAGGAGCACCTCACCGTCCCCCACGTGGGCGCGCTGTTCCTCCTCGCCTACGGCGGCGGGGCCGCGGTCGGCGTGGCGGTCGCCTGGGTCAACATGAACCTGCGGCGGCGCCTTCAGGACCCGCTGCTGGGCAACCTCGTCATGATCCTGGCGCCGTTCACGGCTTATCTGCTCGCTGAGCTGATCCATGCCTCGGGGGTGCTCGCGGTCGTGGTGAGCGGGCTGATCATGGCCCAGGTGGCGCCCCGCCTCATCCGCGCCGAGCACCGCCGGCAGGCCCTGGCGTTCTGGCCACTGGCCACGTTCATCATCAACGCCGCACTCTTCGTCCTGGTCGGTGTGGAACTCCAAGGCGCGCTGCGGCACATGAGCCGACCGGACCTCCGGGACGCGCTGATCGCCGTGGGTGTGGTCAGCGTGGTGCTGGTCGCCGTACGCTTCGCGTTCCTGTTCGCCTCCGCCTACCTGATCCGCGCGCTCGACCGGCGACCGGAGCAGCGGCTGCGGCGGATGAGCGACCGGGCGCGCACCGTCAGCGGGTTCGCGGGCTTCCGGGGCGCGGTGTCCCTGGCCGTGGCCCTCTCGGTGCCGGAGACACTGGCCTCCGGTGCGCCCTTCCCGGACCGCGCCTTCATCGTCTTCGTCACCTCCGGCGTCATCGTGGTGACGCTCGTGGTTCAGGGTCTGCTGCTGCCAGCGGTGGTGCGCTGGGCCCGGCTGCCACGGGACACCTCCGTCGAGGAGGAAGAACTCCTGGCGGAGACCAAGGCCACCGAGGAGGCTCTCGAGGCACTGCCCCGGCTCGCCACCGACCTGGGCACGACCCCGAAGGTCGCAGAGTGGCTGCGCCAGGAGTACGAGGGCCAACTGGCCGCCGTACAGGCGCGGGGCGCGGGCTCCGACGGCGATCCGGCCCTGCTGCACAACCGTCACCACACCGAGCTGCGGCTCGCTCTCATCGCCCACAAGCGCGCGACCGTCGTCCGGCTGCGCGACGAGCAACGGATCGACGACACCGTTCTGCGCCGGCTCCAGACCACCTTGGACTACGAGGAGGTGCGGCTCTCCGGGACGGAAGTGGAGTGAGCCGGCGCCACCGGCCCGGCACGAAACCCACGAGAGAGAGGACCCCGTCATTCCCTCCGGCCTCATCGACGTCCACGACCTCATGGACCGCAACGGCATCGCGACCGCGATGCTGTCCCTGTCCTCCCCCGGCGTCCACTTCGGCGACGACAAGGCGGCCCGTCTCCTCGCCCGGCGCGTGAACGAGTACACCGCCGAGCTGACCCGCGAACACCCGGAACGCTTCGGCAAGTTCGTGTCGCTGCCCCTCCCGGACTTGGACGGCGCGCTCGAAGAGATCAGCTTCGCCTTCGACACCACCCGAACGCGCCGGGCCGGCACCGTCCACGCCACACCTGACTGCCCGACTCGACAGCACAGGCCAGACCCACTCGGCTCATCGAGCGGGTCGACCGGCAAGGAGGAGCACGATGCACACACGAACGCTGGGGCGGGACCTGCGCGTCTCCGCGATCGGGCTCGGCGCCATGGGCATGTCCCAGAGCTACGGCCCGAACCCCGGTGACCGCAAGGACATGATCGCCGTACTCCGCGGCGCCGTCGACCGCGGCGTCACGTTCTTCGACACCGCTGAGGTGTACGGCCCGTACGTCAACGAGGAACTCGTGGGAGAAGCTCTCGCACCGCTGCGCGACCAGGTGGTGATCGCCACCAAGTTCGGCTTCCGCATCGAGAACGGCGCGCCCGCCGGGCTCAACAGCCGTCCCGAACAGATCCGCGCCGTGGCCGACGCCTCCCTCAGGCGCCTCGGAGCAGACACGATCGACCTGTTCTACCAGCACCGCGTCGACCCGGACGTGCCGATCGAGGACGTTGCCGGCACGGTGGGTGAACTGGTCCAGGAGGGCAAGGTGCGCTGCTTCGGGCTCTCGGAGGCCAA
Source organism: Streptomyces afghaniensis (assembly GCF_044327915.1). Taxonomy (NCBI): domain Bacteria; kingdom Bacillati; phylum Actinomycetota; class Actinomycetes; order Kitasatosporales; family Streptomycetaceae; genus Streptomyces; species Streptomyces afghaniensis. The sequence continues at coordinate 207,302 of NZ_JBIRGJ010000001.1, read as the reverse complement.
TGCGCGGACCATCCGCCGCGCCCACGCGGTACATCCGGTGACGGCGGTGCAGAGCGAGTACTCGCTGTGGACCCGGGACCCCGAGCCGGAGGTGCTGCCCACCTGCGTGGCACTCGGCATCGGCTTCGTGCCGTTCAGCCCGCTCGGCAAGGGATTCCTGACCGGGACGGTCGACACGTCCACGTCGTTCGCGGACGGCGACGTCCGCACGACCATTCCCCGGTTCACGGCGGAGAACCGCGCGGCGAACCAGGCTCTCGTGGACCATGTCGCGGCGCTGGCCCAGGTCAAGGACGCCTCACCCGGCCAGGTCGCCCTCGCCTGGCTCCTCACCCAGCACCCGTCGATCGTCCCGATCCCCGGAACACGACGCCTGTCCCGCGTGGAAGAAAACATCGGCGCCACTCAACTGCCGCTCTCCGCCGACGAACTGGCCCATCTCGGCAAACTCGCCAGCCGCATCGGCGTGCAGGGCGACCGCTACAACGAGCACCACATGTCCCTGGTCGACAAGTAAGGGGACACGTAAGGCTTGCGGGCGGGCGGCACCGATGCCGCGTCGTCCGCCCGCAGCACTCGTCCTGGCCCGGGCAGCCCGTCGCCGCCCGTCGGTTCGTGAGGCCGGCCTACCGGTAGCCCGCCAACTCCGACGGCCGGTGGATCGGGCCGGTGATCCGGGTCAGAGGTCTGCCCGTGCCGTGGTTGGCCTGGGCGATGATCTCCGCGGTGATGGAGACGGCCGTCTCCTCGGGTGTGGAGGCTCCAAGGTCGAGGCCGATGGGGGAACGCAGCCGGGCCAACTGGCTCTCCGTGACGCCCTGCTCGCGCAGGCGGCGTATGCGCTCGTCGTGGGTGCGCCGGGAGCCCATGGCCCCGACGTAGGCGAGGGGCAGGTCGAGTGCCAGGCGAAGCAGCGGGATGTCGAACTTGGCGTCATGCGTGAGGACGCATACGGCGGTGCGCTCGTCCACCTCGGTGCGTTCCAGGTAGCGGTGGGGCCAGTCGACGACCACTTCGTCCGCGCGCGGGAAGCGGGCGGGAGTGGCGAAGACGGGGCGGGCGTCACAGACGGTGACGTGGTAGCCCAGGAAGCGGCCGGCCTGGCTGAGGGCCGCGGCGAAGTCGACGGCACCGAAGACCAGCAGGCGCGGCGGGGACGCATGGACATGAACGAGGACGGACAGCCGTTCAGGGCATTCGTCTGCCCGCCCGCCGATGTCGATGCGGACGGTGCGGCCCGCCCGCATCAGGGCCCTGGCCCGGTCGGCCACGGCCCGGTCCGTCGGGCCGCCGTCCACGCGCCCGTAGGCGGCATGGCCGCCGCCGAGCACGCTCAGCGTGGAGCCGAGGAGACGATCCGGGCCCTCCACGACCTGTGCCACGGCGACCGATCGCCCTTGAGCGATCTCGGAGAGGGCCGTGGACAGGTGCGGCTGAGCTGCGGGATCGATGCGCTGGACGAGGACGTCGAGTTCGCCGCCGCAGGTCAGACCGACTGCGAAGGCGTCGTCGTCGGAGTAGCCGAACCAGGCCCGCTGCGGCGTGCCCCGGTCATGGAGCACCTGTCGGCACAGCTCGTAGACCGCTCCCTCGACGCAGCCGCCGGAGATGCTGCCGACGGCGTTGCCGTCCTCGTCCACGGCTACCGACGTACCGACCGGCAGAGGGGCACTGCCGTGCACGCCGACGACGGTGGCCAGGGCGAAGGGGCGTGCCTCGCGGCACCAGCGGTGCAGAGTGTCCGCGATGTTCAGCATCGGTAGTTCTCCAACGGCAGGACCAGGATCGGAAGGCGAGCGGTGTGCACTGCGTCGGCCCGAAGTGCACAGGTCAGAGCAACGCCTCCGCGGTGATGGGCAGTTCGCGGACGCGCCGGCCGGTGGCGTTGAAGACCGCGTTGCCGATCGCGGCCGCCACGCCCACCTGGACGACCTCGCCGAGCCCCTTGACGCCGAGCGCGTTGCCGTCGTTGTCCTCGCCGTCCAGGTAGATCGCCCTGACCTCGGGGACGTCGGCGTTGACGGGGACGAGGTAGTCGGCCAGGTTGGCGTTGACGATGCGGCCGTCGCGGTGGTCGGTGACCGTGTGCTCCAGCAGGGCCGCGCCGATACCGCCCACGATGCCGCCGAACGCCTGGCTCTCGGCGAGCTTGGGACTGATGATGCGGCCCGCGTCGTACACGCCGAGCATGCGCCTGACCCGGACGAGGCCCAGGGTCGCGTCCACGGCGACCTCGGCGAAGGTGGCGTTGTAGGCGTGGTAGGAGCGCCGTGCCGGCTCGGGCGCCCCGGCGTAGGAGCCGTCCGCCTGGAGATGGGTGCGGTGGTTGCGGGCCAGCAGGCTCCGGTACGTCTCGCCGCGCGCCGGATTGCCCCGCACGTGCAGCCGTCCGCCGCGCACCACCACATCGCCGGGGTCCACCCCGTACAGCGGTGACTCGCGGTCCTCGACCGCCAGCTTGATCGCCTGCTCGCGGACCTTGCCGCAGGCGTCGTGGACGGCGGTGCCGACGCTGGCCATGGTGGCCGAGCCGCCGTGCGGGCCGGTCGGCGGGTAGAGCGAGTCGCCGAGCCGGAAGGTGACCGTACGCATGGTCAGCCCGAGGGCGTCGGCCGCGACCTGGGTCTGGGAGGTGTAGGTACCCGGTCCCATGTCGCTGGTGGCCGTCTCGACCACGGCGGTGCCGTCGGCATCGAGGCGGGCTCGGGCCTGCGCGGGGAAGCGGCCGGGGTCGTAGACACCGGCGGCCATGCCCAGGCCGATCAGCCAGTCCCCGTCCCGCGTGGAGCGGGGCCTCGGGTTGCGGCGGTGCCAGCCGAACTCGCGGGCTCCCACGGTGTAGCACTCGCGCAGCCGCCGGGTGGAGAACGGCAGGTTGTTCGACTCGTCCTCGGACGGCTCGTTGCGCCGGCGCAGCTCGATGGGGTCGACGCCCAGTTCGTGGGCGAGCTCGTCCATGGCCGACTCGATGGCGAACGACGCCGTGGCGAGACCGGGGCCGCGCATCCAGATCGGGGTGTTCACGTCCAGGGGAACCTGCCGGTACGCCTGGCTGACGTGGGGCATGCTGTACATCATCTGGCCGGCCGCCATGACGGCCTCGGTGAACGTCTCGTACGACGACGTCTCGGCGTCGATGCCGTGGATCGCGGCGGTCAGCCGGCCGCGCCGGTCGCTGCCGAGGCGCAGCCGGTACTCGTACAAGGGCCGGAAGCCGGTGCCGAAGTACATCTGCCGACGGCTCAGCACCAGCTTCACCGGACGTGCCGTCACCCGCGCGGCCAGCGCGGCGACGACCGTGTGCGGCCAGCAGCGCAGCCCGCTGCCGAAGCCGCCGCCGACGAACGGGTTGATGATGCGCACCGACTCTGCGGGCAGGTCGAACACGGCGGCGAGTTCGTCGTGCGTACCGACGATCCACTGGGTCTTGTCCCACACGGTGAGCCTGTCGCCGTCCCAGCGGGCGATGGTGGCGTGCGGCTCCATCGGGTTGTGGTGGTTGCGCGCCAGCCGGTATGTCAGATCCAGCCGTACGGGAGCGCCGCGCAGGCCCGCTTCCGCATCGCCGCGTGCGTAGTTCGTCGGCTCGTCCCGCTCCGCCTCGTCCAGATCGGTGGAGGGCTGTTCGGCGTCGTAGCGGACCTTCACCAGGCTCGCGCCGTGCTGCGCGGCCTCCAGGGTGGTGGCGACCACGACGGCGACCGGCTGGCCGTGGAAGAGCACGCGGTCGTCCTGGAACACGCGGAGCCTGCGCCCGGGCGGGTTGTTGGACCCGGCGTTGTCGCGGTACGGCAGCTTCGGTGCGTTGCCGTGGTGGATCACCCGCAGCACGCCCGGCTGGGCCTCGGCGGCGCCCGTGTCGATGCCGGTGATACGCCCGCGGCCGATGCTCGCGTCCACGATGACGGCGTGTACCGCCCCGTCGACATCGAACTCGGCGGCGTACTGCGCCTTGCCCGTGACCTTCAGCCGGCCGTCCACCCGGGACAGCGGCGCACCCACGGCTGCCTGCGGCTGGGGGCTCACTTGGTACCTCCTACGACGCGCAGCTGGCGTTCGACAGTGCGCTTGAGCAGCTCGACCTTGAAGCGGTTGTGCTGAAGGGGACGGGCCCCCTCTGCCGCCTTCGCGGCAGCGGCCGACCAGAGGGCCCCCGAGGGGCGTTCACCGAGGAGGTGCTGCTCGACGGCGGGCAGCTTCCAGGGCACCGTGCCCACTCCCCCGGCGGCGACCTTGGCCTCGCGGATCACCCCGCCGCGTATGTGCAGCGCGACGGCCGCCGACGTCAGGGCGAACTCGTACGACTGCCGGTCACGCACCTTCAGGTAGCCGGACCTGAGCGGGCGCGGGAGAGCGGGGATCTCGACTGCCGTTATCAACTCACCTCTACGCAGGGCCTGTTCCCGTTGTGGGGTGCTGCCGGGCCGCAACAGGAAGTCGGCGAAGGGGACTTGGCGTGCTCCGTCCGGGCCCAGCAGGTGGACCCGGGCCTCCAGTGCCGCGAAGGTTACGGCGGCATCGGACGGGTGCGCGGCCACACAGGCGTCGGAGGTCCCGAGGATGGCGTGCGTGCGGTTGACGCCGTGCAGCGCGGCGCAACCGGAGCCGGGCTCGCGCTTGTTGCAGTCGGCGGTGACGTCCCGGAAGTACGTGCAGCGGGTGCGCTGCATGATGTTGCCGCCGATGGTCGCCATGTTCCGCAGCTGGGCCGACGCGCTCAGCTCCAGCGCCTCGGAGACGACGGGATACAGGGTGCGCACCTTGGGATGGGCGGCGGCCTCGGACATGGTCACCAGGGCGCCGATGCGCAAGCCCCCGCGCTCGGTGACGGTGATCTCGCCCAGCGGCAGTCCGGTGATGTCGACGAGGGCCTCGGGGCGTTCGACAGTCTCACGCATGAGGTCGACCAGGGTGGTGCCCCCGGCGATGTAACGCCCGCCGCGGCGACCAGCGTCGAGGGCTTCGCGGGTGTCGGAGACGCGGGTGTAGGAGAAGGGATGCATGGCGGGCCGCTCCTTACTTCCGGCCCGCGGTCTGCTCGACCGCGCGCACGATCTTGACGTAGCAGCCGCAGCGGCAGATGTTTCCGCTCATCCACTCCCGGATCTCCTCCGGCGAGCCGGTGTGGCCCTCCTGGATGCAGCCGACGCCGGAGAGAATCTGTCCGGGGGTGCAATAGCCGCACTGGAAGGCGTCCTGTTCGATGAACGCCTGCTGCAGCGGGTGCAGTTGATCACCATCGGCCAGGCCCTCGATCGTGGTGACCTCGGCTCCCTCCAGACGCACCGCGAGCGTCAGGCAGGCGTTGTGCCGCTGCCCGTCGACCAGGACCGTGCACGCCCCGCAGGCCCCGGCGTTGCAGCCCTTCTTGGAGCCCGTGAGTCCGAGGTGCTCGCGGAGCAGGTCCAGCAGTGAGGTGCGGTTGTCGACCGTCACGGTATGGCGGGTGCCGTTGACCGTCAGGGAGACACGGCTGGACGGCGGCCTCTCGGCGGCCCTCGCTTCCTCCGGGTCGGCGAGGAACGTGCCTCCGATCACTCCACCTGCGACGACGGCACCACCGACCGCTGTGCTGGTGGCGATGAACGTGCGCCGAGTCGGTGCCGGGGAGGACTCGCCGGCTCCGGTGGGTGGTGGGGCGGAAGGTTCGGGGAGTTCAGTGGACATACGTACGCCTTCGTATCGCGGACGGATCGGCGGTACACATCAGCGGGACGGGAGAGTGGATCGTCGTCACCGCGGGAAAGCCGGCAACCGCGCGCTCCGGCAGCGGCTACTGGTCGCCTGGGGAGTCTTGCACCACCGGCACCGCTCGTGGCAGGGAGACTTTCCTCCCCCCTTAGAAGCTCCATCAGGAGCGACTGACCGGCGTCATCGGGGGCACGTGCGCGCGGGCAAGGCAGGCGGCCCTCCCCGCGACGCGGTGACGTCCTGCGGGAGCCCCGGATGCGCGCTGGATGGACCGGGGCTACTGGTCGCGGGTGCGGCGGCCGTTGTAGTGCTGGTCGGTGACCGGCTCGGCCCACGTGGTCTCGGGAGTGCCGTCGCCTGTGCCCTCCCACAGGGCGATGTGCTCCATGAAGCGGTCGGGGGCAGCACCGTGCCAGTGTTCCTCGTCCGGCGGGCAGGCGACGGTCTCGCCGGGGTGGGCCTCGAAGACGGTGCCGTCCCGGGTGCCGATCAGGGCGATGCCGGAAACGACGTGCAGGGTCTGGCCCAGGGCGTGGGAGTGCCAGTTGGTGCGGGCGCCCGGCGAGAAGCGGACCAGGTTGGCGCGCATCCGGGACGGCTCCTGGCCGGCCACGATGACGTCCCACCACACGTCGCCGGTGAACCAGTCCGCCGGGGCCTTGCTGCTGGGCTGCTGCTTGATGAATTCCATGGTGTCTCTCAGCTCTCATTCCTGGGTGGGCTGTCTTCAGCGGGCGACGTAGCCGCCGTCGACGGGGAGGGCGACGCCGACGACGAAACTCGCTCCGGGGCTGCACAGCCACAGGACCGCCTGGGCGATCTCCTCGGCGGTGCCGAGCCGGTTGACGGGCTGGTTGGCCTCGGCCTCGGCGCGGTCGAGTTCCCCCTTGGCGATCATGTCGCCGACCATGGGGGTGTCGATGGTGCCCGGGCAGACGGCGTTGATGCGGATGCCTCGGGAGGCGTATTCGAGTGCCGCGCTGCTCGTCAGGCCGATGACTCCGTGTTTGGAGGCGTGGTAGGAGGCGCGGCCGGGCAGGCCGACCAGGCCGCCCAGGGAGGAGCAGTTGACGATCGCGCCGCTGCCCTGTGCGCGCATGTGCCGCAGCTCGTGCTTCATGCAGGCCCATACGCCGCGCAGGTTGATGGCGTTGACGCGGTCGAACCTCTCGGCGGGTTCGTCGGCGGCGTCGCTGGGCGGGATCTGGATGCCGGCGTTGTTGTAGGCCATGTCCAGGCGGCCGAAGGTCTCGACCGTGCGGTCGACGGCGGCGGCGACCTGGTCCTCGTCGCTGACGTCGCAGGTGAGGGCGAGGGCTTGGTGGCCGGCGTCGGTGAGTTCCTTCGCGGCAGCGTTCAGGGCCGCTTCGTCGATGTCGGTGAGGGCGACGGCGGCTCCGGACCGGGCGAACGCGCGGGCGGTCGCCAGCCCCATACCGGCGCCGGCCCCGGTGACGAGGGCGACCTGGCCGTTGAAGTCGTAGGTGGGATTCACGGGGCGTTGTCCCTTCAGGTGGCACGATGTGGCGGTCAGTGCTGCGACGGCACCTGCGCGGGTTCGTCGTGTCGCCGTTGCGCGGGAGCGCTGCTCCGGGCCACGATCCGGCCCTTGTGGGACGGGCCGTGAACGGCGAGGGCGATCAGCGGCAGCAGCGTCAGGGCGGCGATGACGGTGCCGACCAGAGGCGGGCCGGTCAGGCCGAGGGAGGAGTCCAGGGCCGTACCGGCGATCGCCGAACCGGCGGCGATGCCGGTGTTGAAGGCGGACGTGGTCAGCGCCGAGGTGAGAGTGGGGGCATCACCCGCGAAGCGCATGGCGAGGGCGGTGACGACCGGGTTGACCGTGAAGCCGGTCAGGCCCATGAGGAAGACCAGGAGGGTCGCTGTCACCGGATTGCCGGACAGCGGGATCATCAGGAACAGGATCAGAGCCGTAGCCGCGGCGGCCGTGATCGTGGTCGCCATCGGACGTCGGTCGCCCAGGCGGCCGCCCGTGGTGGTGCCGCCCAGGGCGCCGACCGCCGAAGGCGATGAGGACGAGCGGTACGGCGCCTGCGGGGATGCCCGCGCGGTCGGTCAGCAGCGGCGTGACATAGGTGTACGTCGCCAGGACGCCGCCCATGATCAGCATCGCGGCGCCGAGCGCCAGCCACAGCCGGCCCTGCCGCAGCGCCCCGACCTCGGCCCGGATGGACACCTCGACTCGCTGCTCCCGGGCCGGGATGAAGCGGCCGATGAACACGGCGGCGAGCCCGGAGAGGACGGCCAGGGCCCAGAAGGGGCCGCGCCAGCCGGTGAACTGGCCGGCGAACGAGCCGATCGGCACGCCGACGACGTTGGCCAGGGTCAGGCCGCCGATCATGACGCCCGTGGCGCGCGTTGCGTTGTGCGGGCCTGCGGCGGTGGTGGCGACGACGAAGCCGACGGACCAGAACGCTCCGGTGGCCAGGGCCGTGACGACGCGGGCGGCGAGGACGATCGTGAAGGACGTGCTGAGGGCGGCGACGAGATGGCCGAGGCAGAACACGGACAGGGCCAGGATCAGCGTCAGGCGCTGCGGAAGCCGCAGGGTCGCCATGGCCATGGTGGGCGCGCCGACGATCATGCCGATGGCGAAGGCGGTGATCAGCAGGCCGGCGTGGGAGACGCTGACACCGAGGTCACCGGCCAGCTCCGGCAGCAGGCCGGCGACGACGAACTCGGTGGTCCCCATCAGGAACGTGCCGGCGGCGAGCACCCAGACGACGAAGGGGAGCTTGCCGGGGGTCGTCCCGGACGCGGAAGGCATACGTGTGGTCTCTCCTTGCGTGGAAATCGGGGGATCATGGTGGCGGCTGAAGCCGTCGCGGCGGACAGTGGACGGCGCGGCCACGTCTTCGACGGTTCCATGCGGCGAACCGGACGAAAAGGGGAGAATCTCCTCCCCCCTTCGTGCACGGGTGAGCAGTGGGGCGGGTCAGGGCGCGGCTTCGATGGTGATCTCGTCGGCGGTGGCGAGCCGCTCGGCGCCGCCGTCGGCCATGTGCCCGAGAATCACCAGGCCGGTCGCGTAGGGGGCGTCGCGGTAGTAGGTGGCGAGCTGGTTCCATGGGGCGTAGTACGCCAGGTCGCCGACCTCGGGATCGGCGCCTTCCGGGGCGCCGGAGGTGGACAGCTTCCGGGGCAGATCGGCGACCTTCTCGGCCTGGTTGAGGTCGCTCAGGGAGAGTGTCAGGGGGAGCTGGGCGGCGAAGTCGCGGGCGGTGGGGCTGTCGTTCAGGGTGGCGGCGATGCGGTGGCCGTCGAGGGTGAGCCGGATGTTCATCGCGGTTGTCCTGCCGGTCGGTGCGGTGGCTGCCGGGGCCGTCGAAGCCTGCGGCGACGCGGGCTCGGAGGAGGCGGAGGAGGAGGCTGCGGAGGAGGGCGGGGGATCGTCGGTGCAGGCGGTCATGACCAGCAGCAGGGCGGCGGCCGGGACCACACGGGGGAGAGCGCGAAAGGGGGCGGGATTCACCGGTCGTCCTGTGGCTGGTCGGGCAGAGGCTCGGAGTAGTGGCGGAAGCCGTCCCGGTCGGTGTGGATGGCGTACAGGCGCTGGGCCAGGGCGTCGGGACTGCTGTGCTCGGCTTCGGGCCGGATGGCTCCGGGGATGATCAGCTGGGCGGCGTGGATGTTCTCCGGGGCGAGCGCGTCGTGAAGCATGCGGGCGTAGGCGCTCTCGGCGGCGAAGGCGATCGAGGTGCCGGCGACCTTCGGGTTGGGACGTACGGCGCTGGAGCCGTTGACGAACAGCAGCGTGCCGCGGCCGAGTTGGCGCATGCCGGGCAGGACGGCGTGCACCGCGGTGACAGGGCCCTTGACGGAGAAGGCGAGCGGGGCGTCGAGGTCGTCGGCGCTGGTGTCGAGGACCGGCTTCATGAAGTGGGCCTGGGGAACGGGGCTGTACTGGAGGATCTCGACGGGCCCCAGGTCGGCCGCGGCTGCGTGCAGGGCCGCGGTCAGGGACTCGATGTCGAGGACGTCGGCCGTGTAGCCGCGCGCCTGGATGCCGTCACGGGCGAGGTCGGCCGTCAGGCCGTCCAGCTTCTCCGCGTCGCGGGCGATGAGGGCGACGGCGTGGCCGGCGGTTCCGAAGCGGCGGGCGGTGGCCAGCCCGAGACCGGGGCCGGCGCCGACGAGGGCGAAGGTCGTCATGGTCAGTCCTTGTGTGGGCGGAGGTGGTTGCCGTCCCTGTGGCCGCACCGCCTCGGTGCGGCCCCGGGTGTGGACGCGGCCGCGCTCAGGGCTTGAGCAGGGCCTTGACGGCGCGGCGCTCGTCCATCGCCCGGTAACCCTCGGCGACCTGGTCCAGGGACAGGCTGAGGTCGAAGACCTTGCCCGGGTCGATGCGGCCGGTCAGGACGCGGTCGATCAGGTCGGGCAGGTAGCGGCGCACGGGGGCGGGGCCGCCGCGCAGGCCGACGTGGGAGAAGAACAGTTCCTCGCCGTCGACGGCCACCTCGTGCGGGACGCCGACGAAGCCGACGTTGCCGCCGGGGCGGGTGGAGTGCAGGGCCTGCCGCATCGAATCCGCGGTGCCGACGCACTCCAGCACGCTGTCGGCGCCGATGCCGCCGGTGAGGTCCTTGACGCGAGCGATGCCTTCGTCGCCGCGCTCGGCCACGATGTCGGTGGCGCCGAAGTCCAGGGCGAGCTTCTGGCGGGACGCGTGACGGGACATGGCGATGATCCGCTCCGCACCCAGTTCCTTCGCGGCGATGACACCGCACAGGCCGACCGCACCGTCACCGACCACGACGGCCGTCGAGCCGGGCTTCACCTCGGCGGCGAGGGCGGCGTACCAGCCGGTGCCCATCACGTCGGACACGGCGAGCAGGCTGGGCACCATCTCGGCGTCCGGGTGCTCGTCCGTGGCGACCAGGGTGCCGTGGGCGTTGGGGATGCGCACGTACTCGGCCTGGCAGGTGCTCATGAACTCGCGGTTCAGACAGGAGGACTGCCAGCCGTTCCGGCAGTTCACGCAGGTGTTGTCGGAGGTGGCGAAGGAACCGACCACGAACTGGCCCGGCGCGACGTTCGCGACCTCGCTGCCCACGTCCTCGACGATGCCGACGTACTCGTGCCCCATCGGGTGCGGGTCGCCGACCGGCTCGAGACCGCGATACGGCCAGAGGTCCGAGCCGCACACACAGGTGGCGACCGTACGGATCACCGCGTCGGTCGGCTCAATGATCTTCGGGTCGTCGAGGTTCTCGAGGCGCACGTCGCCGGGGGCGTGGATGACTGCTCCGCGCATGGGGTGCTTCCTTCAGTGCGGGGTCTGTGGACCGCAGCCGTGGTGAGGAACACGACTGCTCACGGTCGAGCCTCACACCCGAGGACAGGCGCGAAAAGCGGAGAGAAGTATCCCGGGAGGGAAACATCCGGGGAGGAAATTCTCCCCCCTTACGCAGGTGCGATGGGTGTCATGCTGGGAAGCATGACCGCCAACGTCCCCCTCAATGAGCTGGGAGAATTCCTCAAGAAGCGGCGCTCGGAGCTGAGCCCCCGCACGGTCGGTCTGCCCGAGACCGACAGGCCCCGCCGGGTGGAGGGGCTGCGCCGCGAGGAGGTCGCTCAGCTGGCCAATATCAGCACTGACTACTACACGCGTCTGGAACAGGGCCGTATGCAGGCGTCGGCGCCCGTGCTGGACGTCCTCGCCCGGGTGCTCCATCTGGACGACGACGAGCGGGGCTACCTCTTCCAGCTCGCCGGCAAGACCACCACCCGCACCCGGCGCCGCGGCCGGCAGAAGGTCCAGCCACAGTTGCAGCGGGTCCTGGACGACCTCACCGCCACTCCGGCCATCGTGCAGGGCAGGCGCGGGGACATTCTTGCCTGGAACGCGCTGGCCGCCGCCCTGGTCACCGACTTCTCCCGCCTCCCGGAAAAGCACCGCAACTACCCACGGATCATCTTCACGGACCCCGCCATGCGCACCCTGTACGCGGACTGGGAGAGCTCCGCGCACATCGCCGTCGCCCAACTGCGCATGGAGGCCGCGAAGTATCCGGAAGACCCGCGTCTGATCGAGCTGGTCGGTGAACTGTCCATGCGCGACAAGCAGTTCGCCCGCTGGTGGGGCGATCACCACGTCGCCGCCCGCACCGTGGGCACGAAGACCCTCAACCATCCGGTCGTCGGCGAACTCGTCCTGGACTGGGACACCCTCACCGCCAACACCGACCCCGACCAGCACCTCACCGTCTGGACCGCCGCGCCCGGCTCCCCCACCCACGAGCGGCTGCGCATCCTGGCCTCCTGGGCCACCGACCAGGACCTGCCGGCCTCCTCCCCCGTCAGCTGACCGCGACGGGCCGCGCCACGAAGGTGGTGGGAAGGGGCTGTCAGGCTCAGATCACGAGCCGCTGCACGTCCATCAGGCCGCGCTCTCCCGTGCGGTGTTCCGCCGGCAGGATGTAGGTGCGCAGTCCGCAGGCGGCCGCGCCGCCGTCGCGGACCGGGTTGTCGCCGACCATCAGGGTGGCGCGGGGGTCCACGCCGAGGCCGGCGCAGGCTTTGAGGAACAGCTGTGGGTCGGGCTTTTCCCGGCCCTGTTCGTAGGAGATCACGCAGGTGTCGATCAAGGCGTCCAGCCCGTGGTGGGCGAGGTGGGTGCGCAGGTCCCAGGCGAAGTCGCTGACGATGCCGACGCGCAGTCCGCGCTGGTGCAGGGCACGCAGGACCGGTTCGGTGTCGGGATAGGGAACCCAGGCGTCCGGAGCGGTGAGCTCCCGGTAGGCCGCCTCCTCCGCGCCGCATAGGAAGTCCACCTGCTCCCACCATCCCCACATGGCGCGGCGGTGCCGTTCGGAAGAGAGGTCACGGCCTTCCTGGAGGGCTGCGACGGAGGGCAGCCGGAAGGCGGCGCGCAACTGCTCGGAGATCTTGGCCACCGCGCCGGGCTCGTCCAGCACAGCAAGGCGGCCGGCGGCGGAGCCGACCCGGCGCAGCCACGTCTCCAGGTCGATCATCTGGAAGATGGTGTTGCTGAAGTCGAACAGGACGGCCTGGACCGGAGGCACCGGCGCCGCCATCTCGGCGTCGCTTGGGCGGTAGGCGCTCGGGGTTTCGAAGAGGGTGCGGGTCACTGGGAAGGCTCTTCGGGTTCGACCGTCTCGACGGGGACTCCGAGGTCGCGTATGGCCGCGAGTTCCGCGTCGGGGGTGGCGGTGTCGGTGATGACGGTGTGGTAGTCGGCCACGGTGCCGTACGCGTACGTGGCGGTCTTGCCGAACTTCGAGTGGTCCACCAGGAGCAGCGCCTGTTCGGCGGAGGCGAGCATGGCCCGCTTCACCTCGACGTAGTCGTTCAGGGGGTGGAAGAGGCGACCTTCCAGAACGGCGGTGGCGGACATCAGGGCGAGCTCGGCCCTCATGTGGGCCAGGGCGCGGGTGACGGTGGGGCCGGTGCAGGAGTTGAAGTCGCCGCGGTAGTGGCCGCCCAGCAGGGTGACGTTCACCCCGGGGGCGGCGGATCCGAGGCGCTGCGCGAGGCCGACCGAGTTGGTGACGACGTGCAGCTGATCCACCTCCGCCAGCGCCGGGACCAGGGGGAACAGGGTGGTCGAGTCCTCCATGAGCACGGTGCTGCCCGGGCTGATCCGGCCGGCGACGGCCGCGCAGAGCGCGTTCTTGGCCGCGAGGGCGCTGTTCTCCCGGAAACGGGTGGCCGTCTCCATGGTGAGCGCGGGGAACGCGACGGCCCGCCCGCGCTCCTTGCGCAGCAGATGCCGCCCGGCGAGGTCGTCCAGGTCCCGGTGCATCGTCATCAGACTGACGTCGAAGTGCCGGGCGAGGTCGTCGATGCGGGTCTCGCCATGGTCGGCGACGTACCGCAGCACGGCCTGGCGCCGCTCCTCGACGGCCGCCTGTGACAGTCGCGTACGGGCGGTCACGGCGCCCCTCCTTCCCGCTCGCTCCGGTCTCGCAGTTTCCCACACAGGCCGGTGCGGGGCCGGGTCCGTCCGGCTCGCGGCCCTCGGGCCGGCCGTGCGACGGCTGCTCCGTACGACGTGCGTGTCCGCGTCCATGTCTGCAATCCCTGTCTGCGTGGGGCCGTGGGCTACGGTCCGTCCACCGTGACCAGCACCTTGACCTGTTCGGGGTCGACGGATGCGGCGAAAGCCTTGGCGGCGTCCTGAAGCGGGTAGGTGGCGGTGACGATCTCGGCGGTGTCGACGGCACCGGACGAGATCAGGGACATCGCGGTGCGGTAGTCGTCGCCGGTGTACATCAGCGTGCCCTCGATGCGGATCTCCCGGTCCTGGACCAGGTCGAGGCGGACCGGGGTGGTGCCGGCGGCGCCGACGCCGACGACGATGATCGTGCCGCCCTTGGTGACCAGGTCGGTGGCCTGGGCGATGGACTGTTCGCGCGCCACGCAGTCGAAGACCACGTCGGCCGGTCCGCCGAGCGCCGCATGGGCCTGGTCGGCGAGGTCGGTGACGTCGGCGGGCAGGGCCGTGTCGGCTCCCAGACGCAGGGCGCGGTCCCTCTTGCCCGGCAGCAGGTCGGTGACGGCGATCCTGGCGGCACCGGCGTGCCGGGCGGCGGCGAGGACGAGCAGACCGATCGGCCCGGCTCCGAGCACGACGACCGTGCGTCCGGTGAGGTCACCTGCCTTCGCCACGGCGTGCACCGGGGTGGCCAGGGGTTCGACGAGGGCGGCCTCGATGTCGGTCATGCCGTAGGGAACGCGGTGGACGCGGTCGGCCGCGATGGTGAACAGGTCGGCCATGGCGCCGGGTGTCTGGCAGCCGAACACCTTCAGCTCCTGGCAGATGTTGTAGCGGCCGGAGCGGCACTGGGGGCACCGGCCGCAGTACAGGTTGGGCTCGATGATCACCCGGTCTCCGGGCGTGAAGTCCTCGGCTCCCTTCCCTGCCGCGGCGACTACACCGACCGCCTCGTGGCCGGGGCGGTAGGGCAGGTCGATGAAGGGGTGGTGGCCGGCCGCCGCATGGGTGTCGGAGCCGCACACGCCGACGACGGTGGTACGCACCAGGAGTTCGTCGTCCCCGGGGACGGGTGCGGGCACCTCCTCGAGGGTGATGTCGTCGAGGGAGCGGACGAGAACGCGGCGGATCTGCTCGGTCATGTGGGGGTTCCGTTCGGTTCGGGCGTTCACGCGGTGGCGAGGCCGGGCTGGATCTGGATCTTGCGGCCGCTGCCTGCCTGGAAGCGGGCGACCGCGTCCGGGAACGCCGCCAGGGGAAGGCGGTCACTGATGAAGACGCGCGGGTCGATGACACCGGTGGCGAAGAGGTCCGCGGCACGTTCGAAGCTGTGCAGGACCGCCATGGAGCCGGTGATCGTGATCTCCTGGTTGTAGATCCGGTACGGCTCGATGGTGGCCCGGGCGGCGTAGTCGGCGACCCCGAACTGCAGGTACGTACCGCCTCTGCCCACCCGGCCGAGGGCGTCCTGGATGGCTTGCGCGTTGCCGGTGGCGTCGACGACCAGGTCCCAGCCGTAGGGCGGCCGGTCGAGCTCATCGGCGGACGCGGCACCGGCGGAGCAGCCCAACTGCCCTGCCGTGGCCAGGCGTTCGGCGTTGATGTCGACGACGTCGACGCTCGCGGCGCCGGTGGCCTTGGCGAGCTGGAGCATCATCAGGCCCATGGTTCCGGCGCCGTAGACGAGCACGCGGGAGGCGAGGCGGCTGCGCAGGACGTCGTAGCCGCGCACCGCGCAGGACAGCGGCTCGATCAGGGCCGCGTCCTGGGCGTCCACGTGGTCGGGCAGTCGTACGCAGTTGGCGGCGGGCGCCACGGCGTACTCGGCGGCGGCGCCCGGGTGGGTGACGCCGATGGCGGCCCAGCGTTCGCAGAGGTTGTTGTGGCCGAGGCGGCAGTAGTGGCACTCGAAGCAGTACAGCGACGGGTCCACGGCGACCTGGTCGCCGAGCGCGAGTTCGGTGACCTCGCTGCCGCGGCCCACGACCTCCCCGGCGAACTCGTGGCCGGGGATGATGGGCAGTTTCGGGGCGAACTCCCCCTGGAGGATGTGCAGATCTGTGCCGCACAGCCCGGTGGCCGCGACCTCGACGACGACCTCGCGCGGGCCGGGAGCGGGGTCATCGACCGTGGCGATCTCGACGCTGCCGGGCTGGGTGATGACGGCTGCCTTCACTTGACGGCTCCCAGGGAGAGACCGCGGACGAGCTTGTCCTGGGCGGCGAAACCGGCGATGAGGACGGGCAGCGAGACCAGGGTGGCCGCCGCGCACAGCCGGGCGAGGAACAGGCCCTCGTTGGTGATGAAGCCGACCAGGAACACCGGCGCGGTGGACGCCTGCGTGGCGGTGAGGTTCACGGCGAACATGAACTCGTTCCAGCTGAAGATGAAGCAGATCAGCGAGGTGGCGGCGAGTCCGGGCATGGCGACGGGTGCGACGACCCGCCACAGGACGGTGAGCAGGCCCGCGCCGTCGACCTCGGCCGCTTCCAGGATCTCCTTGGGGACCTCGGCGAGGAAGGAACGCATCATCCATACCGCGATCGGGAGGTTCATGGCGGTGTAGAGGATGACCAGCGTCCACACGTTGTCCAGCATCCCGGCGTCCTTGACGATCAGGTACACCGGCAGCAGGGCCGCGATGGCCGGGAGGAACTTGGTGGACAGGAAGAAGAACATCACGTCGGTCCACTTCTCGACCGGCTTGATGGACAGGGCGTAGGCCGCCGGCACCGCCAGGGCGAGGACCAGGATCGTGGAAAGGACGCTGGCCATGGCCGAGTTGAGGAGGAAGGGGGTGATGTCCCGGCTGAAGAGGAGTTTGTACTGGTCGAAGGTGACGGCGGCGAAGGGGGTGGGCGGATTGGTGGCCGCGTCGGCCTCCTGGTGGAAGGAGGTGAGCACCATCCAGGCCACCGGCGCGAAGAACGCCAGGGTGGCGAGCCAGGCGACGAAGGTCCACAGGGGAGAGAGCCGGGGCTCACCGCCCCGGTCCTCCCTGCGGCGGAAGAGCTTTGTGAACTTCGCCCCGGGCGCGGCGACTGCTGCGTGAGCGGTGGTCATCGGGATACCTCCTCGCGGAACAGCGACGCGATGGTGCGCAGCGCGAAGGTCGCGATGACGAACGCGCCGAGGACGACGACGACACCGGCGGCGGCTGCCTCGCCGTACTCGTACTTGCGGAACATGGTCAGGTAGATCTCGTAGGGCAGATTGGTGGTCCGGGAACCGGGGCCGCCCTGGGTGATGGTGAAGACCGCGTCGAAGGTCTGCACGACGTAGATCGTGCCGAGCAGGACGCCCAGCTCGATGTACTGGCGCAGGTGCGGCAGCGTGATGTGGCGGAAGGTCTGCAGCGCGGAGGCGCCGTCCATGCGGGCCGCCTCCAGGACGTCACCGGGCTGCGCCTGCAGGCCGGCCAGGAGGATCAGCATCATGAACGGGGTCCACTGCCAGACCAGCGACACCACGACGGCGGGCATCGGGTAGGAGGAGATCCAGTCGACCGTGGGGCCGTTGTCCGCGCCGAACAACCGGTAGACGGCGTTGAGGGTGCCGTTGAGCAGTCCGTAGTCGGGGTTGTAGATGGCGTGCTTCCACAGCAGCGCCGCCGCGACCGGCATGACCAGGAACGGGGCGATGAGCAGCGTGCGCGCCAGCCCGCGGCCGGCGAAGCGGCGGTCGAGGAGCATCGCCAGACCGAGTCCGAGGATCACACTGATGATCACCACCGACGCGGTGAGCACGACGGTGTTGAGCACGGCCGTGCGCAGCCGCTCGTCGGTGAAGACGAACGAGAAGTTGGACAGACCGACGAAGTGCCTCTCGCCCGGCTTGAGGATGTTCCACTGGAACGTGGAGATGATCAACGTGGCCACGAAAGGCAGCTGCGTGACGACGATGGTGAAAATCAGCGCGGGCAGCAGCGGGATGCGGCGCTTCCACTTGGCCGCCGCGCCCGAGGACTTCCGGGGACGGACGGGCGGGGGTGCTGTCTTGGGGGGTGCGGTGAGCGTGGTCATGAATGGTTCCTCTGCCGGTGAAGGCCGGGGGCGGGGAAGCGGCGCCCGGCCGACGCCGAGGCCGGCCGGGCACTGAAGGTCACTTCTGGTAGTTCTTGGCGACGCCCTCGGCCAGCTTCTGGCCGTCGCCCAGCGCCTTGTCCACGCTGGTCTTGCCGGCGATGGCGGCGGAGATCTCCTGGGTGACCTTGGTGCCCAGGTCCTGGAACTCGGGGATGGCCACGTACTGGATGCCCACGGTCGGCCTCGGCTGGACACCGGGGTTGGCCGGGTCGGCCTGCTCGATGGACTTCAGGGTGATGTCACCGAACGAACCGGCGGCCTTCTTGTACTGCGGGATGTCGTAGGTGCTGGCCCGCTTGCCGGCCGGGACGCGCGCCCAGCCGAGCTTCTCGCCGACGAGGTTCTCGTACTTCTTGCTGGAGGCCCACAGCATGAACTTCGAGGCGGCGTCGGCGTTCTTCGTGGTCTTGGGCATGGCCCACGACCAGGCCCACAGCCAGCCGCTGCTGTCCGTCTTGACGGTCGGTGCGTAGGCGTAGCCGACGTTGCCGGCGATCTTGCTGGAGGCGGGGTCCTCCAGCGACCCGGCCGCGCTGGTCGCGTCGTACCACATCGCGACCTTCTTCTGGCTCAGCGCGTTCAGGCACTCGGTGAACCCGGCCTGCGGGGCGCCGGCCTCACCGTGCTTGCGGACCAGGTCGACGTAGAACTTCGTGGCCTCCTTGAAGCCGCCGGTGTTGACCTGCGCCTTCCAGTCCTTGGTGAACCACGTGCCGCCGAAGGTGTTGACCATGGACGTCAGCGGCGCACCCAGCTCGCCCCAGCCGGCCAGGCCGCGCAGGCAGATGCCCTTCATGCCGGGCTCGGCGCCGTCGACCTCGGCCGCGATGTCGGCGATCTGCTGCCAGGTCGGCCGTTCGGGCACCGTGATGCCCTTCGCCTTCATGACGTCCTTGTTGTACATGAGCATGGAGGACTCGCCGTAGAACGGCAGGGCGTAGAGCTTGCCGTCCGAGCCGGTGAGTGACTGGACCATCGGCCCCAGCAGGTCGGCCTTGTCGAAGCCCTTGTCCTTGTCGGCGTAGGAGCCCAGGTCGTGCAGCCAGCCGTTCTTCTCCCAGATGGGCACCTCGTAGGCGCCGATGGTGGCGACGTCGTACTGGCCTGCCTGGGTGGCGATGTCCTGTGTGACCTTGTCGCGCAGTTCGTTCTCGGGGAGGACCGTGAAGTTGACCTTGATCCCGGTGTCCTTGGTGAAGTTGCCCTTGGTCAGCTTCGCGATGTCCTCCATCTGCGGGTTGCCGACCATCAGGACGTTGATGCTCTTCCCTCCCCCCGAGGCCCCGCCGGCTCCGGCTCCGGAACAGGCTGTGGCGAGCAGGGCGGTGGCGGCGGCGCCGGCTATGAGGGCGTATCTGGTCGATGCCATGTGGCGGGGGAACCTCTCGTGCGGGTTCGCCGGGACCTCGACTGAGGCGCGGCGGGTCGAGCAGGGGTGTGGATGCGTCCTTGGGGAGTCGGGCGCGTTTCGATGGCCGAATCATTAGCAGGAGACTGCGCCGTTGTTAACACATCTTGCGAGAAATTCTCTTCAGACTTATCGTCAAGCGGTCTCTGAGGGCTACGGAACTCCACCGAACAGCGCAGCCCTCGACCTCGCCGCCGCCGTCCCCGAGGAACCCACACGAGCACCAGACCGGAACCCGCAGACCAGCCTGCCGTCGTCGTCGCCGGAGACGCGCTGGCGGACCTCACCACCGCCCGCACGGCCGACGGTGCCGCGGCGTTCCAGCCACGCCCGGGCGGCTCGTGCCTCAACATCGCCGCCGGTCTCGGCCCACTCCGAGTCCCCACGGCACTGCTCGCGCGCATCTCCGACGACCACTTCGGCGATCTCCTGCGCGCGCACCTCGCGGCCTCCGGCACACGGCTCCCCCATGCGCTGCCTGCCTCCGACGCCACCACTCTCGCCGCCGTGCATCTGCGCGAGGACGGGTCGGCCGCCTACTCCTTCCACGCGAACGGCACCGCCGACCGCGCTCGCTGCTCTCCCGGACGGCGGCACGCTGCCTGCGGGGACGGCCCTGCACCTCGGGTCGCTGGGGCTGCTGCTCGAACCCCTGGCCTCCACGCTCGACGGACTGATTCGCCGGGAGACGGGCCGGCAGGTGGTGTCCCTCGACCCGAACGTGCGGCCGGGCCTGGTCACCGACCGCGCCGCCTGTCTCCAGCGGTTCGCCGAGTGGGCGGCGTTCGCCGACGTGGTGAAGGCGAGCGACGAGGACCTGGCCTGGCTCCACCCCGGTGAGTCGTATGAGGGGGTGGCCGAACGCGGGCTCGCGTCCGGGGCAGGACTCGTCCTGATCACGTTCGGCTCCCGGGGCGCCTGGGCCGACCTCGCCCGGCTGCTGTCCTACGCCGTGGAGTTCGCCGCCGACACCTGCACCCGCGCCGATGCCCAGCCGCCGTACCGCTACGACGGCGTGACGACCCCCGTGTAGCGGCAGTAGCCATGCCTGGATGCCCGTCGCTCCCTCATGTCGCCGGCTCGCCCGGCGCTCACTCCGGAGCCTCGCGCGCGTCCAGACGAGCCCAGACCGGTCCGAGAGCCTCCAACGCCTCTCGGTACACCGCATACGCCTCGTCGAGTACGGCGACCCGGTCGGGGCGGGGTTCGTAGCGCCTGAGCACGTGGGGGGTGGCGCGCGGGTCCGTCACGTCGTCGAGCAGCCCGACGGCTGTGGCGGCGAGCAGCGCCGCTCCCCGGGCAGCACTCTCCTGCACGTCGGTCACCACGACCGGCCGCCGTAGGGCGTCGGCGAACATCTGGCTCCATACCGCACTGTGTGCGGCCCCGCCGGTCAGCCGGGCCGCGGCCCCGGTGATCGGCAGCTTCGAGCGGAGCGCGTCGACATGCCAGCGGTGGTTGAGGACCACGCCTTCCATCAGGGCCCGCAGCAGGTGGCCGCGGCCGTGCCAGCCGCGCAGTCCGAGGAACGTCCCGGATGCGGGATGCGGGTGCGGGGAGCCGTAGACGAACGGGTGGAACAGCACCTCCGACGGACCTTCCAGGCATGCCTCGACCTCGCGGCCGATCGCCTCATGGACGCCGTACCGCTGGTCGGTAGGTGCACCGGTGACCTGCAGGAACCATTCCAGGTTCGCCACCGACGCGGGTGAGGTGGACATGGTCATCCACTGGCCCGGGCGGACGAAGTGACGGACCTGCCAGCGCGGATCGACGACCGGGCGCTCGCTGACCACCTGGTTGATGCTGAACGACCCGGCGATCAGGCACAGTTCGCCCGGCGTCGTGCCGCCGATCCCGAGCGCGGCGGCATCGACGTCATGGGCACCCGTGACAACGGGCGTGCCGGCGGTGAGCCCGGTGAGCGCCGCGGCCTCACGGGTGACGGTTCCGCTCACCGCGTCGCAGGTCAGCACGGGCGGCAGCAGGCGGGCGAGCGCGCCGAGGCCGTACAGGTCGAGCAGCTCTGGCGAGTATCCGCCGCGGCGCATGTCGGTGAACGAGGCACTGGCGTCCGTGGGATCGGTGGCCACCGCGCCTGTCAGTCTGAGGCGCAGCCAGTCCTTGCAGGACAGAAGCCATCGGGCCTGCCGAAGCACTCCCGCCTCGTGGCGGGCGAGCCAGGCCAGCAGGGCGGCCGGGGAACCAGCGAACGGCACCGTGCCCGACATCTCCAGGGCGCGCGACCAGACCGGAGTGCCCCGCCACTCCACCAGCACTGGTTCGGCCCGCGTGTCCATCGCCACGATCCCGGCGCGCACCGGCCGGGCGAACTCGTCGACGGCGTACAGACCGTCGCCGTGCCCGGCCAGTCCCACCGCGGCGACGGCTCGCCCCGCGTCCGGTCCCACCTCGGCGAGACAGGCGGCGATGGCCTGGAACGCGGTCCGCCACACCTCGTCCATGTCCCTCTCCACCCAATGAGGTCGAGGGGTCTTCAGGGGCACTGTGCCGCTGCCGCGCGCCACCGCTCGGCCGGTGGCATCGAACAACACGGCCTTGGTCACGGTATGGCCCGCGTCGACACCGAGCACCAGTTCACGCGCCACAGCTCACCCCCGCCCCAGGCCGAGGGCAGTGTCCGTCGCGACGCACCGGCCGGTCGCCACGAGTCCGGCGACGAGCCGCGCCGAACGCAGCATCCCGGTCGCGCCGGAGCCCAGACCACCGATGACCGGAACGCACACCGGGGTCTCCTCCCGTGCCGAAGCCACCATCCACCGGGCCGATCGTCCCACGTAGCCGGTCGACGCGCCCTGACCGTCATCTGTCCGGCACCGTCGGAAGAGAAGGTAGATGATCAGTCGTCCTGAGGGGCAGTGTCAGTCACCAGTCGGTCCAGTCAGCGCCTCGCGGACGACAGCGACGCCTCCCGCGGGGAGACTGACCAAGCCCACGACCGGTTTACCGGTGAGGAGTTCGACCCCGTCGGCGGGGATTTCAGCGCCTTGACCGGCGTGGTCGATGAAGAAGAGGTAGTCGGCGTCGGTGCCCCGCCGCCGGACCACCTCGACGCCCGCCGGCACCTCACGCTCCGGACGCACGCCCGCCTCCTGGCGAATACGCTCCAGGACGGCGGCCAGGCTGGTGGGGTCCGGGTGGGTGGCGACGTACCAGGCGGTTCCGCTGCCGTACGCGTGGCGGGTGACGGCCGGGACGCCGGCCAACGGTCCGTCCGCGTACGCGGCGACGGCCTCCGCCCCGGTGAGCCGGATGCGTTCGGTCCAGAGGTCGGCGGTCGCGTCCTGCGGCACCTGCCCGGCCAGACCGACCGACTGTCCCGGCAGCAGGGGGAACGGCTCGTCGCCGCGCACCCCGAGGAGCTCCCGGAAGGCGCCCGGGTAACCGCCCAGGCGTACGTGACAGTTCTCGTCCACCGCGCCGCTGTGGAAGCCCACGGCCAGGGTGCCGCCGCCCTCGACGAACGCCGCCAGGCCGGTCGCGCCCGCGTCGTCGACCAGGTACAGACTAGGGGCGAGTACGAGCTGGTAGCGGTCGAGGTCCGGGGCGTCGGGGCGCACGAAGTCGACCGCCACTCCGGCCTCCCACAGCGGTGCGTACCAGTCCCTCACCAGGTCCTGGAAGCGGAATTCGGCGCTGGGCTGGGAGGGTTGTTCCATGGCCCAGCGGGCGTTCCAGTCCCAGACGATGGCGACGCGGGCGGGGCTGGTGCTGCCGCGGACCTCCGCCAACGCTCCCAGGTCCGCGCCGAGTTGGACGACGTCCTGCCAGATCCGGCTGTCGGTGCCCGCGTGCGGGAGCATCGCCGAGTGCCATTGCTCGGCGCCCGCCTTAGCGGCCCGCCACTGGAAGTACGCGATCCCGTCGGCGCCGTGCGCGACGTGGGCGAGTGCGTTGCGGCGCATCTCGCCGGGGCCCTTGGCCCGGTTGACGGGCTGCCAGTTGACGGCTCCGGTGGAGTGCTCCATCAGCAGCCAGGGCCGCCCGCCGCTCAGGGAGCGGACCAGGTCGCCGCAGAGCGCGATGTCGATCTCCGACTCCGGGTCGGTGGAGAGCAGGTAGTGGTCGTTGGAGACGATGTCCAGCTCGGGGGCCCAGCGCCAGTAGTCGAGCGCGTCGAAGTTGTGCATCACCATGAAGTTGGTGGTGGCGGGGAGGTCCGGGGCGGCGCGGCGGAGCACGTCACGTTCGGCGGTGAACAGCGACAGCAGTTCGTCCGAGCAGAAGCGGCGCCAGTCCAGCTGGTGGGTGGGGTTGGGGTCGGCGCCGGTGGCGCGGGGCGGGATGATCTCCTCCCAGTCGTAGTACCACTGGCTCCAGAAGGTGGTGCCCCAGGCGTGGTTGAGCGCGTCCAGGTCGTTGCCGTACTTCTCCTTCAGCCAGGTACGGAAGGCGGCGGCGCTGGTGTCGCAATAACAGGCGGCGTTGTGGCAGCCGTACTCGTTGTGGACGTGCCACATCGCCACGGCAGGGTGGTCGGCGTACCGTTCGGCCAGTGCGCCCGCGATGCGCAGCGCCGCGGTGCGGTAGTCGGGGCTGGACGGGCAGAACGTCTGGCGGCTGCCGTACGACAGCGTGCGGCCGTCGCGGGCGACCGGCAGTGCCTCGGGATGGGCCTTGAAGAACCAGGCGGGCGGGGCGGCGGTGGGGGTGGCGAGGTCGGCGGCGATGCCGTTCTCGTGGAGGAGGCCGAGGATCTTGTCCATGCGGGCGAAGTCGTAGACGCCCTCGGACGGCTCCATCAGGGCCCAGGAGAAGATGCCGACGCTGACCATGGTCACCCCGGCCTCGCGCATCAGGGCCATGTCCTCGGCCCACACCTCCTCGGGCCACTGTTCGGGGTTGTAGTCGCCGCCATAGGCGATGCCGGGCAGGCGGAGATGGCGTTCGGTGGTCACTGGTGGTGCTCCGGGGGCTGTGGGGAACGAGTGGGAGGCGTGCTTCAGCCCTTGTTGGCGCCGAGGGTCAGGCCGCTGACGAACTGGCGCTGGAGCGCGAAGTAGACGATCAGGGTGGGGATCGCGGTGAGCAGGGCGCCGGCGGCTACCAGGTTGGGATCGGTGAAGTACTGGCCGGAGAGGTTGTTCAGCGCCGAGGTGATGGGCATGTTCTCGCCGGTGGAGATGAGCACGATGGCCCAGAAGAAGTCGTTGTAGATCCAGATGGACAGCAGGGTGGCCAGGGCGGCCATCGCCGGTTTGCACAGCGGCAGCACGATCTGCCAGTACAGGCGCCAGACGGAGGCGCCGTCGACCAGGGCGGCCTCGGTCAGTTCATGGGGCAGCGAGCGCATGTAGTTGCTCAGCACGAACGCGCAGAAGCCGGACTGGAACGCCACGTGGATGAGCACCAGGCCGAGGGCGGAGTCGTAGAGCTTGCCGCTCATGGTGATGCCGGGCAGGTCGATCAGCAGATACAGCCGGTACAGCGGGGTGATGATGACCTGCTGGGGCAGGAGGTTGCCGGCGGTGAAGACCAGCAGCAGCGCCAGGTTGAGGCGGAAGTCGAAGCGGCTGACGTAGAAGGCGACCATCGACGACAGCAGCAGTGTCAGCAGCACGGCCGGTACGGCGACGATCAGCGTGTTGCCGAAGTAGTGCAGCATGTCCGACTGCTGGAAGGCGTTCGTGAAGTTGTCGAAGCTCAGCTTGTCGGGCCAGGAGACATAGCCCTTGGTGCTGGTCTCCGAGTAGGGCCGCATCGCCGCGTACAGCGCCCACAGCAGGGGCGCCAGCCAGGCCAGCGCCGTGACGACGAGGAAGGTGTGCAGCAGGATCCGGGCGGGGCGGACGGGGGTGCGCTGCTTGTGAGCGCCGGCGACGGTGCTCATGCGCGCCGCTCCTTCCGGAAGGTGGCGATCAGGTACGGGATGATCACCGCGAGCGAGATCACCAGCAGCACGACGGCGATGGCGGAGCCGTATCCGATCCGGCTGGACTCGCCGATGATGTTGTTGGTCACCAGGATCGACAGCAACTCGGTGCCCTGAGCGCCCTTGTTGAAGACGAAGACCAGGTCGAAGGCGCGCAGGGCCTCGATGATCGTGACGACCAGGACGACGGTGTTGGTGGGCCGCAGGGTCGGGAAGACGACGTTCTTGAACGTCTGCCACTCATTGGCGCCGTCCAGCGAGGACGCCTCGCGCAGGGCGGGGTCGACGCCCTTCAGGCCGGCCAGGTAGAGGATCATCATGTAGCCGGTGTGCCGCCAGGAGGCGGCGACCAGGACGGCCCAGAGGTTGAGGTCCGGGTCGCCGATCCAGTCGATGTAGTGGCCGGGCTTGTTGGCTCCGATGAGGCTGTTGATCAGGCCGGTGTCGGGGTTGTAGACGAGCTGCCAGACGAACCCGGTGACCGCCAGCGACATGACGACCGGCAGGAAGAACGCGGTCTGGTAGACGCGGCTGAAGCGGATGTTCTTGTCCAGTTGCACGGCCAGGAACAGGCCGAAGGGGGTGGGCAGCAGGATGAGCACGACGAACCAGATGACGTTGTGCTCGACGGCGGGCCAGAACTGCGGGTTGCTGGTGAACAGTTCCTTGAAGTTCTGCAGCCCGACCCACTGGATGGAGTCGAAGCCGATGCCGTTCCACGTGGTGAAGGCCAGCGCGATCGAGGCCAGCGCCGTGAGCCAGACGAGCAGGACGTGCAGGATCGTCGGCACCCCGGCCATCACGCCGAGCGTGATGCGGTCCCGCCGGGTGAGCAGCCGCCGGTGGCCCAAGGGCGCCCGTAGCCGCTCGGCCTGATCCGTGGTCAGATTCTTCGGGTTGCCCGGGGGCGGCACTGCGGCCGTCCCCGGGGTGCTGGTGGTGCCGGTCCCGGTACCGGTGTTCGTTGTGGCGGTCATGCGGACGCGAAGATCGTCTTCTTCTGGCGCTCGATCGACGCCAGCAGGCTGTCGACGCCCTTGGGGTCGCGGACGAACTTCTGCAGGGCCGGCTGCATCACCGTGGAGGTGAAGTCCGGCCGGCTGTCGCGGTCCATGAACTGGGTGAGGTGCTTGGCCCCGGAGATCGTCGCGTACGCCTTCTTCTGCAGCGCCGTGTACGAGGAGGTGTCGGCCTTGTCGGAGGCTGCGACCAGGCTCGGGTCGGACTTCAGGTAGATCTGCTCGGCCTCCGGCGTGCCCAGGAACTCCAGGAGCTTGAGCGCGCCGGCCTTGTTCTTCGGGGCCTTGGAGAGCATGAAGCCGTCGGTGGGGGCCTCGACGGTGTCCTGCCCGTATGCGGAGTTGATCTCCGGGAAGGGGAAGAAGTCGAGGTCGTCGAGGTCGGCCTGGTTGGTGAACTGCTGGGCCACGAAGCTGCCGAACAGGTACATGCCCGCCTTCTTCGATATCAGCGTCTGGGCCGCGTCCTGCCAGGTGCGGCCGACGGCGCCCTCCTGGTGGTAGGGGAGGATCTCGGCCCAGTGGTCGAAGGCGGTACGGACCTTGGCATCCGTCCACGAGGCTTTGCCGGCCATCAGCTCGACGTGGAAGTCGTAGCCGTTGGTGCGGAAGTTGATCTGGTCGAAGGTGCCGAGCGCGGGCCAGGCGTCCTTGTCACCGAAGGCGAAGGGGACCAGGCCGTTCTTCCTCATCTGCTTGCACAGGGCGACGAGTTGGTCCCACGTGGTGGGGACCTCGTAGCCGTGCTGGGCGAAGACGCTCTTGCGGTAGAAGACACCCCACAGGGACGTGGAGATCGGCACGAAGTAGTACTTGCCGTCCGCGCCCTTGCTGAGCGCCTTCATCGCCTCGGGGAAGTTGCCGCCGATCTTCTGCCACACGTCGTCGATCGGGGAGGCCAGGCCCTTGGCGGCGAAGAACTGCATGCGGTAGCCGGCGAACCAGTTGAACACGTCGTCGGGCGTGCCCTGGAGGTAGGAGTTGATCTGCTCCTGGAACGTGTTGTGGTCCTTGGTGTTGACGTCGACCGTGATCCCGGACTGCTTCGTGAACGCCGCGTAGATCTCGGCGAACGCCTTCTTCGGCACCGCGTCCGACGCGTTCGACCCGAGGCTGACGGTCTTCGGGTCGGCGGCCGTACCGCTGCCGCCGCAGGCGCTGAGCAGAGGTATGCCGGCACCGAGGGCGGCTGCCCCACCAATACCGCGCAGGACGGTGCGGCGACTGGCAGCAGGCATGCGCCGGCCGAGGGAGGAAGAGTGCATTTCGGCTCCAGACAGGGCGGCCGTGCTCAGGCGGCACGTCGGCCCGCGGGTGTGACGGGGAAAGCGGTCGTTCAGGCGACCAAGAATCAACACGATCGAACAGATCCGACCGGCGGTTGCGAGGAAGACTGAACGTTCCGGGGAGTCGCTGTCAAGCCCCTTCGACCTGAGCGCAGGCCTGGCGGTGCATGTCGAGAAGTCTGACGGTTCACCGCCGGACGGGAACGGCGACGTCTTCCCGTGAGCGGATGAGCGAGTGAGCTCATGCTGTCTGACCAGCAGGTATGTGCGGCCCGGGTACCCCCACGCAATGGCTGCGCAACCTGTCGCCGACCGGCCGCCCTCCATCCGGTCCGCTGCCGTCCATCGGAAATCGATACTGCGGGCACCCTTGACGTACACCTGTCGGCTACGTAGACATGACCACGCGGTCAGACCGCGTGGTCATACAGTTGACCTCATTCGATGCGGACGCACGGCCGTCGGGAGACTTCATGGGAGCAGTGGTGGGGCAGAGCGAGGGCTCCCCCGTGCCGCGCAGCGCGGACGTGGCCCGCCTGGCCGGGGTGTCGCGCAAGACGGTGTCCCGGGTCCTCAACAACGAGCCGTATGTCTCCGAAGACGCCCGCACACGGGTCCTCGCAGCCGCTGAGGAACTCGGCTACCGGCTGAACCAGGCGGCCAGGACACTGGTCTCCGGGCGTACCGGCTCCCTCGGCGTGGTCGCCCTGGGCACCGCCGGGTACGGGACCGCTTCACTGCTCGTGCACATCGAGCGGGCCGTGCGCGACGCGGGCTACGCGCTCCGTGTGGTCAACACACCGGACGGCGACCCGGCGGGTATCGCCGGCGCCGTGGAGTCGCTGCTCGAACAGGGGGTGGACGGCGTCATCGTCTCCGAACCCATCGTGGAGGGAGACGTCAGCGTCCGCGTCGACGTGCCGGTGCTCTTCCTGGGGGCACCGCCCGCATTCAACGCCACCCGCACCGTGACCATGGGTGTGGGCGCCCACGAACTGGCCCGGGCCGCCACCGAACATCTGCTGGACCTGGGGCACGCGACCGTTCATCACCTGGCCGGTCCGCGGCGCTGGTACGCCACCAAAGACCGCATCGAAGGATGGCGGGCAGCGCTGGCGGCGCGGGGCGCACACGAGCCGCCGCTGCTCAACGGTGACTGGTCGGCCGCCTCCGGCCATGCCGTGGGCGAGGCGCTGGCCTCGGACCGTTCCGTGACCGCTGTCTTCGCGGCGGGCGACGAGATGGCCATCGGCCTCATCCACGCCCTGCGGGAAGCCGGGCGTCGCGTGCCACAGGACATCAGTGTCGTCGGCTTCGACGGCAACCCGGTCTTCGCCTACGTCTCTCCTCCCCTGACCACCGTGCGCCAGCCCTTCGAGGCCGCGGCACGGGAGGGCATCCGCCTTCTCGTGCACGCGATCGAGAAGCCCCACACCGACCTGCCGCAGGCGAGCGACCCACCGGTCGAACTCATCGTCCGCGGCTCGACCGCGCCCCCGCCGCCCCACCCCGACACAGCGGGCCGGCGCACCACCTGACAGCATCCCGGCGGCCCGCAGGGAGCACACCCGCACGCCGGCCACCGCTGAGCCACTCGCACCGGTTGTCCCACGCAGAGGCCGACCGGCCCGACCGCCGCGCCGTCGCGACGCCGTCGTTCCCGTTCGCCGGGCGCGGTGCACGCGCCTTCCGGGCTTGCCGCTTCCCACCCTGGTTCCGTCACGACGCGGCAGATACCGGTCCATCCCACCCATTCCCTGTCCTGAGAGCCGCACATGTCCCCTGCACTGTTGGGCGCCGGACCCGGCGCCGCTCAGCGTTCCCGCCCCAAGACCCTGCTGTTCCTGTTCCTCGCACTGGCCGTCGCCGCGGCGACGATCCTTCTGCCGGCCGCGGGGCGGGCGCATGCCCTCTCCCGTCCCTCGCAGACGATGTACACCCCGCCTTCGGGTGCGCCTTCGCCCGGTTCGCTGTATCCGCGGGTGCTGCGCCTGCAGCACAACGGATCAGCAAACGGCACCCTGCTCTCCACCTTCGAGCAGTACACCTCCGGGAAGCCCGTCTTCCCGATCTACCGCAGCACCGACAACGGCAACTCCTGGAGCAAGCTCTCCGACGTCGCCGACACCCAGAACGGCTGGGGCATGCGCTGGCAGCCGGAACTGTTCGAACTGCCCACAGCCATCGGTGACTTCCCGGCCGGGACGATCCTGGCCGCGGGTGACTCCGTGCCCTCCGACCGGTCGGCCACCAAGATCGACCTGTACGCCAGCACCGATCGCGGGCAGACCTGGAGCTTCGTCACCAACATCGCCACCGGTGGCGCCGCCTTCGACACCAACGGGAACACCCCGGTCTGGGAGCCGTTCTTCCTGGTCTCCGGCGGCAAGCTCATCGTCTACTACTCCGACCAGCGCGACCCCGACCACGGCCAGAAGATCGTGCACCAGGTCTCCACGGACGGCCGCACCTGGGGCCCCGTCGTGGACGACGTGGCCATGCCCACCGCCAGTTACCGTCCGGGCATGCCGACCGTCGCGAAGCTGCCGAACGGCAAGTACGTCATGTCGTACGAGTACGGCGGTGCTCCCGAGGGCAACTTCTCCGTCTACTACAAGATCTCCTCCGACCCGGAGGCGTTCGGCTCGGTCACCGGCATCCCGCTGCGGACGACGGACGGCGTGGTGCCGCAGAGCGCTCCCTACATGACCTGGCTGCCGACCGGGGGCGCCAACGGCACGCTCGTCGTCAGCGCGAACAGCGCCGAGGACCTGTTCATCAACACGCAGAACGGCGCCGCGAACACCTGGACGCGCATCAACGCCAACCTGACCGGCGGCTACAGCCGCGGCATGACGTCCCTCCCCGACGGGCACAGCCTGCTGATACTCAGCGCGGGACGCGGCGGCAGCAACCTCTCCAACCCCGTCAGATACAGCACGATCGACCTGGGCGGTGGCATCTCCGACGGCGCCACCTACACCGTCTCCAACGCGGGCAGCGGCCAGTTGCTCACGATCGCGGGCGGCTCCACCACCAACGGCACCTACGCCACCCAGCAGAGCGCCGACAACGCCGGCGACCAGAAGTGGCGGTTCGAGCAGCAGCCCTCGGGCCACTTCAAGATCTTCAACGTGGCCAGCGGCAAGGTCCTGGGCGTGGAGAACCAGTCCACCGCCAACGGCGCCAAGGTCCTGCAGTGGGACGACAACGGCACCGTGGACCACGAGTGGGCGGTTTCCCCGCACCCCGCGGGTGGCTACTCCCTGGTGAACCGGCTGACCGGCAAGTACCTGGAGATCCCCGGCGGTTCCACCACCGTCGGCACCACCGCCGGGCAGTGGGCCGCCACCAGCTGCGACTGCCAGCGCTGGAACCTCACCCAGACCGCCCTGCCGCCCCTGGGCACCGGTCAGTACGTGCTCGTCAACAAGAACAGCGGCAAGTACCTCGACATCCCGAACGGCTCCACCACTGCCGGCACCGCCGTCGGCCAGTGGCAGAACACGGCCTGCACCTGCCAGCTCTTCACCTTCCAGTCCGCGGGCAGCGGCGCCTGGACCATCAAGAACGCCAAGAGCAACCTCAACCTCGACATCCAGGGATCCTCCAGCGCCACGGGCGCGGCCGTCGTCCAGAACACCGCCTCCAGCGCCGCCTCCCAGAAGTGGACTCTCACCGAGGCGGGCGGCGGGTACTACAAGCTCCGGAACGTGAACAGCACCCTCGTCGCCGGCGTCGCCCAGTCCTCCACCGCCGACGGGGCAGCCGTCGTCCAGTGGGGCAGCGCCGACCTCGACGACCAGCTCTGGAAGATCGTCCGGATCAACTGACGGCTCCCACGGTCCAAGACCTGGGGCGGGAACCGCCGACGAAGCGGTTCCCGCCCCTGCGTCAGCCCCGGCCGAGCGTGCGTGACGTGCTCATCGGCGTCGCCAGCGGCAAGACCCTCTGGCTCGCAGGTCAGAGCCCCTTTGCAGCAGGCTCCAAAATCGCCACGCACTCCACATGATGCGTCATCGGAAACAGGTCGGAAAATCAGATCATCTTAAAACCCCAGGTCAAGTGGCACTTTCGGGTCCATCCACCTACCCGAAACCCCCTCTGAGCGTCAAACGAGCGTCAAGCGATTACGTCTGGCCACGGCCTCAGGCTGGCCCGGCAACGGACTTCACCGTCGACCTAGGTAGACAGAGGCAACAAGCACAAGGGACGCGCCATCACAAATGGCGTCCCCTTGCGTACTGAACGTAGCGAAGGGTGCCTGGCGGCAGCCTTTAGTGAGCACGGCAACCGCCCCAGCGCACCCACGCCTCGTAGGCGACCAGGATTAGTTCACCAGATCCGCGGCCGCCGCACGGATCCGCCAGGTGCGAAAATGGCGACCATGGCTTCTCAGCAGCTCGCGGGATCGGAACTGGGACGCTTCCTGCGTGCCCGGCGTGACCAGACGAGTCCGGATGATGTCGGGCTGGCCGTGGGCCCGGGGCAGCGGCGTACGCCCGGATTGCGCCGTGAGGAGCTGGCCACGCTCGCCGGCGTCAGCATCGACTACTACACCCGGCTCGAACGCGGCAAGGAAGCCCGGCCCAGCCCCGGCGTGGTCGATGCCCTCGC
The DNA here is from genome assembly GCF_044327915.1 of Streptomyces afghaniensis. Classification (NCBI taxonomy): domain Bacteria; kingdom Bacillati; phylum Actinomycetota; class Actinomycetes; order Kitasatosporales; family Streptomycetaceae; genus Streptomyces; species Streptomyces afghaniensis. Next base: position 175,325 of record NZ_JBIRGJ010000001.1, on the reverse strand, counting down.
CCGCGCGTTGAAGCTCAGTGACGACGAGCACCAGCACCTGCGAAGTCTTGCCGCCGGTGCCGCACACTTCGGGCCGACGACGTCCGCCGCACCCGACCGGGAGGTGCAGCCTCAGACGCTGCTGTTGCTGGATGTGCTGCGCCCGCACCCGGCCTACGTCATCAGCCGCACCCTTGATCTGCTCGCGGCGAACCCCAGCACGCTGGCCCTGTGTGCGGGCATGTCGGAGTGGCCGCCGGAGCTGCGCAACATCGCCCGGTATCTCTTTCTGCATCCGGCAGCCCGAGAGATCTTCGACGACTGGCACAACCAGGCGATCAGTGGTGTGGCCCGGCTTCGTGCCGTCACCGCCGTTGAGCCGGATGCTCCGGATGTCGCGGCGCTGGTCGACGAACTCCGGGCCAAGAGCCCTTACTTCGCCGAGCTGTGGGAGCGTTACGAGGTCAAGGGCCGTCGCTGGGACGGGCAGAAGACCTTCCACCACCCACGCGTGGGTACGATCACGCTGAGCTACCAGTCCATGGAGGTCGAGGGCTCCGCCGGTCAGCGCCTCGCCGTCTTCACAGCCGAGCCCGGAACGCCTGAGCATGAGGCGATCGTGCTGCTCGACGGGGCCGCCGAGCAGCACGCCGAGCACTCGGCCGGGGAGTCGGCGGGCTGACGGCTATCCCGTCTCGCGGCGCGCGTTCGGTCCGGTCGGCGCAGCGGTGGTGCCCGCCGGTTCCGCGCTCATGTCGAGCAGGACCATCGCGTCGTGGTCGGCGGTGCCCGGTTCGGCGGTGTACACGCTGAGGCGTTGGCCTGGGGTGCCGTCGAGGTACATGCCCTGGCCACTGAGGGTGAGGGCGCCAACCGTGGGGTGGTGGAAAGTCTTCTGGACCTTCTTGCGGCCGACGACTTCGTAGCGTTCCCACAGCTTCGCGAAGTCCGAGCTTTTCAGGAGAAGCTCGCCGACGAGGTGGGTGAAGTCCGGTGCGTCGGGGTTGGTACCCGCCTCGGCGCGCAGCCGGGCGACGCAGGAGCGGACCAGGTTCTCCCAGTCGGGGAACAGTTCGCGTGCCGCAGGGTGGAGGAAGAGGTAGCGGGCCAGGTTTCGCTGCTTGACAGGCCAGTCGGCCAGGCCCGCGTACAAGGCGAGGCCGCCGGAATTCCAGGCGAGCACGTCCCAACTGCGGCTCAGGATGTATGCAGGGCTGGGCCGCATCGTCTCCAGGAGGAGCTTCAGGTGCGGGCGGACCGTGCGGCTGGGCGGGGGCGGCGGCTCGGGGGCGTACCTGGCAGTGCGGGCGGCGAGCTCGCGCAGGTGGTGGTGTTCGTCGTCGTCCAGCTGCAGGGCACGGGCGAGGGCGTCGACGACGCCGGGGCTGGGCCGGGTCTCCTTGCCGCGTTCGAGCCGCCTGTAGTAGTCGATGCTGACCCCGGCGAGCGTGGCCAGCTCCTCGCGGCGCAGGCCGGGGGTGCGGCGTACGCCGGGTCCGAGGGTGAGGCCGGCACTCTCGGGGCTGGTCTGGGTGCGGCGGGCGCGCAGGAAGCTCGCCAGCTCGTCGCCGCCGGTGTGCTGCTCAGGTGCCATGAAGCCAGTTTCTCCGCGCCGTCACCCGGGCGGCACTGGCGAGGGGGGCCCTGTCACACCCCCGCACGGCTCACCCCTGATCGACTCGGCCTGGCTGCGCGGCACGCATGGCCGCATGGTGGATATCACCAGAGGCTTCGTCCACAGAAGGAACGTCATGCAGCAGGTCACCCTCAGCAACGGCACCGTGATGCCGATCCTCGGCTTCGGCGTCTATCAGATCCCCGCGGAGGAGACCGAGCAGGCCGTCTCCGCCGCTATCGCCGCTGGCTACCGTCTCCTCGACACCGCCGCCGCATACGGCAACGAGGAGGCCGTCGGCCGCGCGATCAAGAACAGCGGCGTGCGCCGCGAGGAGCTGTTCGTCACCACCAAGCTGTGGGTGCAGGACGCTCCTGCCCAGGAGAACACCCGGCGCGCCTCCGAGACCTCCCTGAACAAGCTCGGTCTCGATTACCTCGACCTGTATCTGATGCACCAGCCGTACGGCGATGTGTACGGCCAGTGGCGCGCCATGGAGGCGCTCCAGCACGAGGGTCTCGCCAAGGCGATCGGTGTCGCCAACTTCTACCCCGACCGGCTGCTCGACCTGATCCTGAACAACGAGATCACCCCGCAGGTCAACCAGGTCGAGACCCACCCATTCTTCCAGCGCGCCGACTACCAGGAGCTGATGCGCGAGCACGGCGTGCAGATCCAGTCCTGGGGCGGGTTCGCCGAGGGCAAGAACGACCTGTTCACCAACCCGCTCCTTGCCGGGATCGGCAAGGAGCACGGCAAGTCCGTCGCGCAGGTCGTGCTGCGCTGGCTCACCCAGCGCGGTGTCGTCGCGATCCCCAAGTCGGTCCGGCCCCAGCGGATGGCGGAGAACATCGACGTCTTCGACTTCGAGCTCACCGACGAGCAGATGGCACAGATCGCCACCCTGGACACCGGTTCTTCCCTGTTCTTCGACCACCGCGACCCGGAGATCGTCTCCTGGCTCGCCAAGCGGCGTCTGACCTGACCAGCACCCCTACGACGTGGACCAGGGCATTACCATGAAGCAGCAGAGCATCACCGACGTACTCATGGTCGGCGCGACCGGCAGCATCGGACGATTCGCCGTGCAGACCGCGCAGCGGCACGGGCTGCACCCACGTGCCCTGGTGCGCGACGTGCAGCGGGCCGAGCAGCTTCTTCCCGGTGTCGAACTGGTGCAGGGTGATCTGGAAGATCCTGCCTCCCTGCGGCGCGCTCTGCACGGCGCCGACGCCCTGGTCCTCACCCACGGGTCCGGTAGTGACGCCCGTCCTGATGCCCGAGCGCACATCGACTACGGTGGTGTACGCAACATCCTCCTGGCCTTCGGTGACGCCCGGCCCCGCGTCGCCCTGATGACCTCGATCTACGCCACGCGCGACGACGTCCCAGGTGCCAGCCCGTGGAAGCGGCGCTCCGAGCGTCTCCTGCGGACCAGCGGTCTGCCCTACACGATCGTCCGGCCAGGCTGGTTCGACCACGCCGGTCCCACGCAACGGCGTCTCGTCCTGGACCAGGGCGTCACGGCCGACGGCGGAATCGCCCGCCACCAGATCGCCGAGACCCTCGTACGGAGCCTGCTGGCCGACACGGCCCTGGGTAAGACGTTCGAGCTCACCGCGACCGAGGGCGGGGAACAAAAGGACTGGTCGGTCCTCTTCGGAGCCCTGCAGGCAGATGCGCCGGACGCCGTGGACGGCGTCCGCGACCCTGCCAACCTGCCCGTCGCGGCCGAGCCGCCGGCATTGCGCGCGGATCTCCAGGCCGCCGGCTCCCTTCGCAAGACGGGCTGAACCAGGCGACAGGGTGTGGCGCCAGGTCGTCCTCCCCACGAGAACGCGGCGCCACATCCGCCTCGCCAGCGCTGAAAAACAGCCGGAATCACGGGCCAACCCACCAACTATGGCACCACTGTGCCCTTTTGAGGCGCCCACCAGAGGGGCCGTGTCACACCCTGGCTGGCCATTCCCCCGTACAACACGGCCTGTTGCGGGCTTCCTCGCCACTTCAGGGTGTAGGCACAGCCGACGTCGGTCCCCGTGATCCGTCACTGCCTCACACCAACGAGAAAGACCGCCCATCTTCCCCGTGTTCGAGAGAGTGAGCATGACCACCACCGAGCCTCCCGGCACTGCCGGTCCGCCCGCCGATACAGCCGGGTCTCCGCCAACAACGCCCTCGTCCACCCCAACGCGTCGCACCTTCATCGCGACGACCTCCGCCGTCGGTGGCGTCCTCGCGGCGGGTGGCCTCGCGGGCCAGTCCCTGCTCGGTGCCGACGAGGCGGTGGCCGCCACAACGGCGGCTCCCAGCAGCCGGGTCACGCTGACGGTCAACGGCCGCCGCCACACCATGACCATCGACAACAGAACGTCGCTGCTCGACCTGCTGCGCGAGCACCTGGACCTGACCGGTTCGAAGAAGGGCTGCAACGCGGGCGCCTGCGGGGCCTGCACGGTCCTGGTCGACGGGCAGCGCGTCAACTCCTGCCTCACGCTGGCCGTCCGCCTCGACGGTGCGGACGTCACCACCATCGAGGGCCTGAGCAACAGGGAAAGGCTCCACCCGCTGCAGCAGGCGTTCATCGACGAGGACGCCTTCCAGTGCGGCTACTGCACCCCCGGCCAGATCATGTCCGGCCTCGGCTGCATCAAGGAGGGCCACACCGGCTCGCGAGACGAGATCCGCGAGTGGATGAGCGGCAACATCTGCCGCTGCGGCTGCTACCCGAAGATCGTCCGCGCGGTCGAGCAGACCGCCGGCCGGAAGTGAGTGGCGATGTATCCCTTCACCTACATCCAGGCCGACAGCCCGCGTGACGCGGTCAACTCAGGCCGTCGCGGCGGACGTTACATCGCCGGTGGCACCACCCTCGTCGACCTCATGCGCGAGACCGTCGAACGCCCGGAGACTTTGGTCGACATCAGCGGGCTGCCGCTGCACGAAGTCACCGTCACCAGCCGGGGCGGCCTGCGGATCGGCGCCCTTGTGAGCATGAGCGACGCCGCCGCCCACCCCAAGGTCCGGGGCCTCTTCCCCGTCGTATCCGAAGCACTGGAGCTCAGTGCCTCCGCTCAGCTGCGCAACATGGCCACCATCGGCGGCAACATCATGCAGCGCACCCGCTGTACGTACTTCCGCGATCTCACCGCCGACTGCAACAAGCGCGAGCCCGGATCGGGTTGCTCGGCGCGCGAGGGATTCAACCGTACGCACGCGATCCTCGGCACCTCCGAGAGCTGCGTCGCCACGCACCCCTCGGACGTCGCCGTCGCCTTCGCGGCGCTGGAAGCGCGGGTGTATCTGCTCGGGCCCGACGGCGAGCGGACCGTGCCCTTCGCCGACTTTCTGCTCCGTCCCGGCAGCACGCCGGGCCGTGAACAGGCCCTCAAGCGCGGTGAGCTGATCACCTCGGTGGAGATCCCCGCACTCCCCCGTCCCCTCAAGTCCGGTTATCTCAAAGTCCGGGACCGGCAGTCGTACGAGTTCGCCCTCACCTCGGCCGCCGTCGCTCTGCACATCAGTGGCGGGGTGATCCGTGAGGCGAAGGTCGCCGCCGGCGGTGTCGGGACCGTGCCGTGGAAGCTGCCCGCCGTCGAGCGCGCCCTCGTCGGGAAGCGCCCCTCGGACCGACTGTGGGCCGAAGCCGCCGCACACGCCACCGACGGCGCCCGCCCGCTGCAGCACAACCGCTTCAAGGTCGACCTGCTCCAGCGAACCGTCGAACGTCAGCTGCGCACCGTAGGAGACAAGGCATGAGCCCCCAGCCGCAGGCGGCCGTCGGAGCACCGCTGTCCCGCGTGGACGGCCGCCTGAAGGTCACCGGTCAGGCGAAATACGCCGCCGACCAGCACGTCGACGGGGTCGTGCACGCGGTCGTGGTGGACAGCAGCGTCGGCAAGGGCCGGATCGCCGGCATCGACACGGCCGCGTCGGAAGCGCAGCGTGGCGTGCTGAAGGTCATCCACCACCGCAACGCCCCAAAGCTCCCCTACAAGGACAACCCCGGGTCGCTCAACCTCCCTGGTCAGCGGCTGCGGGTCTTCCAGGACGACAAGGTGCTCTTCCACGGTCAGCCCGTTGCCGTGGTCGTCGCCACCACCCTGGAGGCGGCGCAGCACGCGGCGAGCCTGGTGAAGGTCGAGTACGAGAGCGAGCGGCCGTCCACCGATCTCGCCGGCGCTCCGGCAGCGGGCGAGCCGCGCACCTACGCCCGCGGCGACGCGGACAAGGCCCTTCAATCCGCGCCCGTACGTCTGGAGATGACGTACCGGATGGCGCGCACCCACCACAACGCGATGGAGCTGCACGCCACCGTCGCCGAGTGGAAGGGCGACCAGCTCACGCTGTGGGACAAGACCCAGTGGGTGCAGAGCCCGAAGGCCCAGCTCGCCGCCGACTTCGGGATCCCGGCCGAATCCATCCGGGTCGTCTCGCCCTTCGTGGGCGGTGCGTTCGGCAACGCGGCGCGGGCGTGGCCGCACATCACGATCGCGGCCCTCGCCGCCCGTGAGGTGGGCCTTCCCGTCAAATTGGTCCTGACACGCGCGCAGTTGTTCTCCGGCGTGGGGTACCGGCCCGGCTACGAGTACAAGGTGCGTCTCGGCAGCGACCGCAGCGGACGGCTGAGCGCGATGACGCACGAGCTGCGGGCCGAGACCTCCCGGTACGAGACGTTCGCCGAGCGTGGTGTCACCTCTCCCGGCCAGATGCTGTACACCACCCCGCATGTCAGCCAGACGTACGCGACGGTGCCGCTGGACGTGAACACTCCGACGCCGATGCGTGGTCCCGGCTACTCCACCGCCGCCTTTGCCGTGGAGAGCGCGATGGACGAGCTCGCGGTCGAACTCGGCCTTGATCCAGTCGAGTTGAGGGAGCGCAACGAGCCCGAGAGCGACCAGTCCACCGACAAGCCGTTCTCCTCCCGGCGGCTGCGCGACTGCTATCGCATCGGCGCGGGCGAGTTCGGCTGGAGCAAGCGCAACCCCAAGCCGCGCTCCACCCGCGACGGCGACTGGCTGATCGGCACCGGCATGGCCACTGCCCTGTACGACACCCTGCGCGCGCCCGGCCAGGCCCACGTCCGCCTGGACGCGGACGGCACCGCGCGGATCGAGACCGCGAGCAGCGACATGGGGCCCGGCACGTACACCGCCATGACGCAGGTGGCCGCCGACGCCCTGGGTCTCACCGTGCGCAACGTCGACTTCCGCCTCGGCGACACCGAGATGCCCGTGGCCCCGATCCACGGCGGCTCCCTGACCATGGCGAGCGTCGGATCCACCGTCCAGGACGGCTGCGACAAGGTGCGCACGCAGGCGATCCGACTCGCCGTCGAGGACCGGGAGTCGCCGCTGTACGGAGTCGACGCCGGCGACGTCGTCGTCCGCAACGGGCGCCTGCACGTCGCGAAGAACCCGGCGCGCGGCGAGACGTACCGGCAGCTCCTCACCCGCAACAAGCGCACGCACCTCGAAGCGGACGGGGCATACACCCCGCCCTCGGGTCCGGCCCGGACCTCGATGTATGCGTACGGGGCCGTGTTCGCCGAGGTCGCCGTCGACGCGCGGCTCGGTCTCGTACGGGTGCGGCGGATGCTCGGCGTGTTCGACGCGGGCCGCATCATCAGCCCGAAGCTGGCGGACAGCCAGGCGCTCGGCGCGATGGTCGGCGGTATCGGCGCTGCTCTGCTCGAGCACACGGTCACCGACCACCGCGACGGCCGCATCGTCAACGCCAACCTGGCCGACTACCTGGTGCCGGTGAACGCCGATGTGCCCGACCTGAAGGCGATCTACGTCGACGGCCGGGACGACGAGGTGGATCCGCTCGGCGTGAAGGGCCTCGGCGAGGTGGTGCTCGTGGGTGTGGCGCCGGCGGTCGCCAACGCCGTGCATCACGCGACCGGCCGTCGAGTGCGGCAACTGCCCATCACAGCCGAATCGTTGCTCTGACTCCGGCCGCCCGGCCCGGGCGGCGTCGCGCGCCGGCGGCCGCCCGGCCATCCCCCACGACCGACCCGCCCGGAGAACTTCCTTGCTGAACATCGCAGACACCCTGCACTCCTGGTGCGCGCAACCCCGGCCCTTCGCCCTCGCCACCATCGTCCAGGTCACCGGCAGCGCACCGCTGCCCGTCGGCACCTCGCTCGCCGTGAACGCTGACGGCCAGGCGATCGGCAGCGTGTCCGGGGGCTGCGTGGAAGGTGCGGTCTACGAGCTGTGCCGCCAGGCCCTCGCCGAAGGGGGCACCCCGGTCCGCACCCGGTTCGGCTACTCCGACGATGACGCCTTCGCCGTGGGTCTGACCTGCGGCGGCGAGCTGGACATCCTGGTGCGACGGGTGGACCCTCAGCGCGAACACTCTCTTTCGCGTGCCCTGTCGGTGGCCGCCACCGGTGAGCCGGCTGCCATGGTCCAGGTGGTCCACGGCCCGCCCGGACTCCTGGGCCGCATCCTGCCTGTCTTCGGCGACGGTTCCTCGTACGACGAAACCCTGGGCGGCGAACGCGCGGACCAGGCCGTCGCTGCTCAAGCCCACGCACACCTCGCGGCCGGACGCACCGGACTCGTCGACATCGGCGGAGACTCTGCCACCTGCCCCGATCGCCTCTCGCTCCTCATCCACGTGAACGCACCGCGCCCCCGCATGCTGATCTTCGGCGCCGTCGACTTCGCCGCCGCCCTGAGCCAGGCCGGGGTCTTCCTGGGCTACCGCGTCACGGTCTGCGACGCCCGCCCGGTCTTCGCCACGGCGGCCCGCTTCCCGTACGCCGACGAGGTGGTCGTCGACTGGCCGCACCGCTACCTCGACCAGGCTTCCATCGATGCCCGCACCACCATCTGCGTCCTCACCCACGACGCCAAATTCGACATCCCGCTGCTGACCCGGGCCCTCACGCTCCCGGTCGCCTACGTGGGCGCGATGGGCTCACGGCGCACACATGAGGACCGGCTGCGGCGGCTGCGCGAAGCCGGGGTGTCCGAGGAACACCTGGCCCGGCTGTGCTCGCCGATCGGCCTCGACCTCGGCGCCCGTACGCCCGAGGAGACGGCCGTCTCCATCACGGCCGAGATCATCGCCCACGCACGCCGGGGCTCGGGCACACCGCTCACCTGGAGCGGCGGGCCCATCCACCATCCGTACGAGGTCAGCGCCCGGCCTCGTCCTTGATCTCTTCGAGGGCGTCGTTGAATCCGTTGGGCGTATTGCTGTTGCCGGCCACACGGTCGAGACGCACATCGTCGATGTCCCGCCCGACGACGAGCTGCGGCACCGCGTCGGCGAAACGCTGCTGCAGTCCGCGGGAGGTCTCGTCCGTCGCGTGTGGAGTGACGTCCACGGCGGTGATCCGGCCGTCCTCCAGCGTGAGACGGACGCCGATGCTCGAACCGCGTTCGCCGTACTCGCCGTCGACGATGTACTCGCCGTCCGCGTACGGGCCGCTGCGGTTTGCGGAGCTGGACGGGGTGGAGTCGCCCGCAGGCGCGGACTCGATGGGATCAGTGGAGGTGCGCCCAGAGGGCCGGGGCGAACTCGCGGATTCTTCGGTCGTGTTGGGTTCATCCGTGCCCGGCGCCGAGCAGCCGGCGATCGCGGCGGTGGCGGAGAGACCCACCAGTACGGTCGTGAACTTCTTCCGGATGGCTGCCATGTCGTGTGTGATTCCTTGTTGGTCGGCTCGGATCATGGGTGGATGAACAGCTCGCCCGGGAAGTCCGGCGAGAGCTCGGCGCGGCCGTCGGACCGCACACGCACGTACGTGAAGCCGCAAGAGCCTGCGAGTCGCTGCGGCTCGGTGAAGAAAAGCGCGGTCGCCAGGCCGTCGGCGAGTGCCGCCTCCGGTGCCACGACCCAGGTGGCGACCACCTTCTCGACGGGGACGCCGGTGCGCGCGTCGAGGACGTGGTGCAGTCCGTCGCCCCACGAGCGGCGGCTGACACCGGAGGCGCACAGGGCTTGGTCGCGTATTTCGGCCACGCCGACCACCTGACGCCGGTCGAAGGGATGCTCCAGACCGACTCGGGTGGCGTGCGCGCCGCTGTGGCGGAGGTCGCCGCTGCCGTCGACGACGAAGCCCACGTGCCCGGCCTCGCGCAGCTGGTCCGAGACGAGGTCGACCAAGTACCCCTTGCCGACTGCTCCCACGTCGATCACCAGGGCGCGGTGCGTGACGACACTTTGGCCGTCCCGGCTGACGTCGGCGGCCCAGGTCGGTCGCCCGCGCGCGCGTTCAGCGGCCCGTACGGCGTCGGGTGCGGGCCGGAGGGTGTACGTGGCGTCGTAACCGAAAAGTTCCAGATCCCGCCCCACGAGCGGGTCCACGGCGCCGTCGGTCGCGGCGTGCAGGCGGTCGTAGAGGCCGAAGAGAGCGAGCGAGTCGTCGGGGAACTCGAAGCGCCCGCCATCGGTGGCTGCGGCGATGCGGGAGACGAGCGAGTCCGGGCGGAAGCGGGAGTAGGTCGCGTCGAAGCGCTCGATGCGGTCGAGGACGTCGTGCCGCAGATCCCGGCTCAGGGGTTCGTCGGTCTCGATCTGCCAGTTCGTGCCGATCGCGTCGAAGCCGAAGCGATGGACGGTTTCGGCGTTGCCCACGGCTACTCCTCCTGCCCTCGTAGAGCCCCTACCTGCATGTTTTCAGCGTCTTACGCTGCGAACCAGGCGCGAAGGGAGCCCTGTCACACCCCCGAACCCTGCGCCCCGGGACGAACGCTGACGCGATCACGTCAGCAGCGGACGAGCGCCTTGATCACCTGTCGGTCGGCCATGTCCCGGTAGGCGGCCGGTACTTCGTCGAGGGTGTAGGCGCGGTCGAAGACGCGGCCGGGCTGGATCGCACCGGACAGGACATCGGGCAGCAGTTCCTCGATGTAGGCGCGTGCCGGGGAGACACCGCCGGTCAGGGTGATGTTCCGCATGATCATGTCGGCGCCGACCGGGCCTTCCTCGTACTGCGGAACACCGAGGCGGCTGATGGTGCCGCCGTCGCGGATCGCACCGAAGGCGGTGTCGAGGGTCTGGCGGGCACCCACCGCTTCGATGATGCGGTCGACGCCTTCGCCGCCGGTCAGGTCACGGACGCGGGCGACGCCCTCGTCCCCGCGTTCGGCGACTACGTCTGTGGCACCGAACTCCCGACCCAGGTCGGTTCGTCGAGTGTGCCGTCCCATGAGCACGATCTGCTCGGCGCCCAGCCGCTTCGCGGCGATCACGGCGCACAGACCCACAGCGCCGTCCCCGATGACGAGGACGCTGTCACCGCGGCCGACGCCGGCGGTGGTCGCGCCGTGGTGCCCGGTGCCCATGACGTCGGACAGCGCCACGAGGGAGGGCAGCAGCTCAGAGTCCGCGCCCACCGGCAGCTTGACCAGGGTTCCGTCCGCCTGAGGGACACGGACCGCCTCGCCTTGTGCGCCGTCCACGCCGTCGAAGCCGTACCGTCCACCGTTACGGCAGGAGGAGTGCAGGCCCTTGCGGCAGTAGTCGCAGGTGTTGTCGCAGTACGTGAACGGCGCGACGACCAGGTCACCGGCCCGCAGGCAGGACACGTCCTCGCCGGTCTCCTCGACGACGCCGAGGAACTCGTGGCCCATGGGGCGGCCGATGTCGGTCGCGGGCATGGACTTGTACGGCCACAGGTCGCTGCCGCAGACGCAGGACAGGACGGTGCGTACGACGGCGTCCGTGGGCTGGTGGATCTTCGGGTCCGGGCGGGCCTCGACGCGGACGTCGTCGGCTCCGTACATGACTGCTCCACGCATTGGTTGCTCCTTGCGCTAGAGGTGGGGGGAAGTTGCTGAGCTTGCGAGAGCGGGCCTGCCGGTGTGGCTCGCAGGCCGCTCTCCGCTCAGGCGCGGGTTTCGGCGACGGGTCGGTCTCACGGCTCGGGGGGCGCCGTAGGGGCCTCGTCCGCCGCAGCGGTCCTGAGCAGGAAGCTCGCCGCCGTGGTGACAAGCACCGCGCCCGCGGCGATGGCGAGGCTGGTGTGCAGGCCCTCGGTGAACTGGGCGCGGTCGGCCACCAGCGCGCCGAAGACGGCGACGGCAAGGGCCCCGCCGACCTGCCGGGACGTGTTGAGTACACCACTGGCCGTACCGGCCCGCTCGGCGGGAACGCGGTCGAGCAGCAGTGAGGTCAGGGCGGGTACGGCAAGGGAGCCGCCCGCTCCCACCGGGACCATCAGCACGACCAGAAGCCAGGTGGGCGCGGACGCCGGTACCAGGGAGAGCAGGACCATGCCCGCGACCATCGACGCCTGCCCGGCGATGACGGGCATACGTGGGCCGAAGCGGGCGGCGAACCAGGCGGCGGTCGGGCTGACGAACGCGGTGAGCACCGTCATGGGGACGAACGCGAGGCCGGTGGCCAGGGCCGTCATGCCCTTGGCCTGCTGCAGGTACAGGCTGAGCAGGAAGATCATCCCGTAGAAGCCGACGTTCAGCGCGAAGCCGATCCCGGCGGCCAGGGCCATGGTGCGCGAGCGCAGCAGGCTCAGCGGCACCATGGGGTGCCTGCCGCGTGCCTGGGACATGACGAACACAAAGGCTGCGACTACGGCGAGCGCGTAGGAGGCCAGCACATACGGGGCGGTGAAGCCAGCCGCGCCGGTCTCGATCGCCGCGAAGGTCAGGGCGCCCATGGCGAGGACGGCGGACAGCTGCCCGGCCCAGTCGAATCCGGCCTGCTTCTGGCGCTGCGAGAGCTTGGTGTGGGCGAGCAGCAGAAGGGCGAGCATGCCGACGGGCAGGTTGATGAAGAAGATCAGCCGCCACTCGATCTGGCTGAGGAAGCCGCCCGCGACCGGGCCCGCGGCCGAGCCGACGGAGCCGCCGAGCGCCCAGAGGGAGATCGCCTTGGCACGCTTGCCCGCGTCGGGAAAGGCTTCGCGGATCAGGGCGAGGGAGGACGGCACGATCACGGCCGCTCCCGCGCCCTGGACGAGCCGGGCGACGATCAGCACGCCCAGGTTCGGCGCGAGGCCACAGGCCACGGACGCTAGGGCGAACACGGTCACACCTGCGCCGAAGGTCCGCCGGGCACCAAGCCGGTCGGTCAGAGAGCCGGCCGAGAGGAGCAGCGCGGCGAACATCAGCGTGTAGCCGTCGACCACCCACTGCAGTCCGGTGATGCCGCCGCCGAGACTGTCCCTGATCGAGGGCAGGGCGACGTTGACCACGAGTGCGTCCAGGGTGATGACGAAGAACCCGAGGAGCGCGGCTCCGAGCGCTGCGGCGCCGGGCCGGCGACGGGGTGCCACGTCGGCCTGGGCCGTGGCGAGCGACGTAGTGGCGGTGGTGGACACGGGCTGCTCCTGCTCGGCGAGCGATGAGATGTGCGAGATGACGACGTGATCCACCCTCGCGCGTTCCGCCCGCAAGAGGCAGGCCGAGTGGTGCCGGGGAGCCGCCAGCGGGGGTGTGACAGGACCCCTCTCATTCACTGCGGAAAAGCAGGTGCCGCCGACGAAGCACGCGCTCCGTCGGCGACCAGTCGCCGACCTACCGGCTGACGCTGCTGAGCCACTCGCGCACCTGTCCCTTGGCGTTGTCCATGTCGTCACGCGAGATGGTGAACCCGTTGCTGACCACGGTGGCGTCGGGGAGCTTCTCGGTGACCCTCTCAACGGTTCCTGATAGGCCGTTCCCACCGTGCGTGGTGAACAGGATGACGGTCTTGCCCTTGAAGTCGTGCTCCTCGAGGAACGTGTGGATGGGCATCGGCATCTCGTACCACCAGATCGGGTAGCCGATGAAGACCGTGTCATATTCCTCGAAATCCTGGATTTTCGACTTCAGCTCCGGCCGCTCACCGGCCTCCTGCCATTCAAGGGCGAGGTCTTCGAGCGCCCCGTGATCCCGGGGAAGATTCTGTGCCGTCTCGATACGGAACAGTTCCGAACCCGTGCGCTGCCCGATGATCTGCGCCACGTACTGCGTATTGCCGAGAACCTTTCCGTCGACGACGTGCGTGCTGTTCGCCTCGTCCTCGGTCATGTTGTCCGGGTCGTCCGTCTCCGGCATCGAGAAGTACGCGACGAGGGTGCGCGCCTTGTTGATCGGCTTGGGCGCCTTGGCGGGACCCGATGCGGTGGAGGAATCATCACCGATCCCGAGCGTCGAGCAGCCAGCAACGCCAACTCCCGCGAGAGCAGCGGCACTCAGGGCCAGAAAGCTGCGGCGTGACCGCGATGTCGTGTTGTTCCTCATGTCAGGTAGCTCCGTGCGTGAGTGGCTTACATGGTCAGTCGTTCATCGTGGATGCGGCGTATGCCGACCCCAATACACCGCAGCAGGCAACGATTCGCGAGAACTGCGGGATTCGGGCCCACGATGAAGAACTCGCCCTTCTCGACCTCCTCGGCAGAAAGGGAGTTGGCCAGGTCGTCACGGCGGAATCGACCGATATTCGTGGTGACTCGCAGGCGCCCTTCGGACGCCGCCTGGTACTTCTCGCGCTCTTCCCGGTAGTACGCGTCCTCCGGCTTGCGCACTGCCCAGAGCAGGTGGATGTGGCGCGTGGTGTGGTGGGCCGCGATGAGGCTGAGCAGCGGCGCCACGCCCGCGCCCATACCGAGCAGGACGAGCGGAGCGTCCGGCTTCCGGCTCTGGACGATCGATTCGAAGCGGCCGAACGGCCCTTCGAGGCGCACCACGGCCCCCGGCTCGACCCGACCGAGCCGGCGCGTGTAATCGCCGTGCTGGCTGATCGTGAAGGCCAGCGTCTTCTGGCTGTCGTCGGTGACGGAAAACGGGTGCCATTCCTTGCTCACGGCCGAGGCGCCCTCGAAACGCAGGAACAGGGAATCGCCCGGCTGCAGCTTGGTGGCCGTCCCGTCGACCGCCACGGACACCTTGCGGGTGGACCCGCCCCGCGCCTCGTTCCCGATGACCGTGCCCGTCAGATACGTGTCGGGCGCAATCCACTTCTTCCATGCGTAAACACCGAGGACGACCACGGTGTACAGGTCGAAGAGCATCATGAAAGAGAGGTGCTGGTTCACGCGGAGAAGGAGGTGGGCGTGCAGCCAGATCATGGCCACGATCACCAGATTCATCCGGTGGATCCACACGGACAGCTGATGCCGGAAGACCTTCTCCAGCATCCGCTTCACCGAGAGCAGCAGCCTGGACCGGTCGGTCAGCCACCCGCTCATGAAGAACACCGAGTAACTGAGCACGGTGAGCGCCCCGTAGAAACCCCAGTCTCCGAGGTCTCGCGCCAACTGGCTTGGCGAGTAGGAATTCTCGCTGTGCTCGTACGCGGCGTAGATCGCCAGAAAGCCGAGCATCCCGTGCAGGCCGTAGATCGACGGCAGCCCTACGAGCCGGTCCAGCCAGGGCGGTCGCACACTGAGCGCGATGGCGAGCAGCCACCAGCCGTACGCGACCAGGCCGAGGAAGATGTAGAACCGCAGCTGCTCCGGTTCCGTCGCCACGGAGTCGTAGGTCAGCACCAGCGGAAGCGGAAAGACGACCGCGATGCTCCAGAAGGCGAGTTTACGAAGCATCGCTGAAACTCCACCCGGGTATTCCGATGCCGCCGGACGAGACGGCTCCGCGCGGGCCTGTGTCCCGTATGTGCTGCAGGTTGACGTAGAAGAGCGCCGACATAGCCAAGAGGGCCAGCGCAATCAGGACCATCAGCTTGTGTTTCGGTTTCACTCAGGTTCTTCCTGGTCTTTGTGGAGCGCGATGCGGCGCACGGGTACGGGCCCGTCAGCACTCCCGGGTCTCAGCGCCGAGAGGGCAATACAGGCAGGGGGGCGTACCGCATAGGCCGGGGGCGAACACAGCCCAAGTACCGGTGGTCACCGGTGTTTCAGAGGGTGCGCGGCGCGGGTGTCGCCGCGGCTGTCTTCAGCAGCGAAACACCTGAAGCACCGCCGATGGCTGCGTGCCTGCTGCGGCTCGGGATGGGACGTTCGACGCCGGGAGGCTGCCTGACGACAGTGCGGCGTACCCGTTCCCCTGGAGTCCACCCGCGGAAGCCCTCATGTCGGGCTCCACGACAGGCCGGTGGCGGTCACGGCCCGCCTGCAAGGCATCCGGGTCCTCGTGCTCCGCCGCACCACCGCAGGTGGCCATGGCGTCAGCACTGTCGTCGACGAGCAAGGTGGCGGACGACTCCGCGACCGAGAGTGACGCCCTCGCAGGTGCGGGTGAGAGCACGCCGATGAACGGCAGCGTCACCAGGAGGACGGCAAGCACCAGCACGACCAATTGCTTCCGGTCTCGCGCCACGTGCCACCTCCCGCCCGCTCTCGCCACTCGCTCTGCACGTGTGGCCCAGTGTGCTGGGAAGTCCCGGATCGTGGCAGGCCGCACTGTGCCGGGGCGCGCGTAGCGGGGCTGCGACAGGGCCCCCCAGGACGGGGCCGAGCGGGGCGGTTATCTGCTAGTCGTCCCGGCACGGGAAGAACAAAGGGCCCGACTCCGCAGAGTCGAACCCTCTCTGCCTCCAATCCAGGTCACGATCGCGATCCGTAGTTCCTCGCGGCAGCCCCACGCCCGGCGGTCCAGGACGTTCCTCTGCAGCAGGCTGAAGTACCGCTCCAGGGCAGCGTTGCCGCCGGCAGGACCGAGGCTTCGCTCCGGCACCGCTCCATGAGGCAGATCAGGTAGCGCAACGTACTCCACACGGTGTACCCGTCCAAGCCCCGAAAGCAGGTCGAGCAAGCTCACCGGAACTACAAAATGGCAGGTCAGACGCCCTTCGCTACTGGCTCTAGAACAGCAACACACTCAACGTGCGACGTCATCGGAAACAGATCGAACGCCCGCAGCGTCCGCACCCGATACCCACTGTCCCGGAAGTACCCCAAGTCCCGCGCCAACGCCGCCGGATCGCACGCCACATACGCGATCCGCCGCGCCCCCAGCGACGCCAGATGCTCCACCGTCTTCCGCCCCGCCCCGGCCCGCGGCGGGTCGAGCACGATCAGGTCGACCTCCGTGATCCCCGTCCGCGGCAACACGCTCTCGACCTTGCCCTGCTCGATCCGCACACGGTCGAACTCGGCGAGGTTGTGCCGCGCGTCCTCCACCGCCCGCTTGCCGGACTCGATGCCGAGGACCGCGCCCTGCTCGCCGACCCGGTCGGCGAGGGCGCCCGCGAAGAGGCCGACGCCGCAGTACAGGTCGAGGGCCATGTCGCCCTTGCGGGGCAGGAGGCCCTGCATGACGGCCGTCACCAGGGTGTCCGCCGCCTGCGGGTGGACCTGCCAGAAGCCGCCGCCCCCGACCCGGTACGTCCGGCCGTCCGCGCGCTCGCGGACGAAGGGGCGGCCGTGGACGCGGTGGACGCCGCCGGAGCGCTCGTCCACGCGCAGGACCGACACCGGGCGGTCGAGCTCGACCAGCGGGAGGCGCGCGCCCGGCTTCGGCGTGAGGATCACCTGGCGGTCCTGCGAACCCGTCGCCGCGATCGCCTCGACGGAGTCCATGCCCGTCCAGACCCGCTTCTCGATACCCAGCTCGCTGACGCCCTCCGCGGCGATCATGCAGTGGTCGATCGGCTCCACCTCGTGGGAGCGGTGCCGGCGCAGGCCCGCCCGGCCGTCGGCCGTGACCGCGTACTGGACGCGGGTACGCCAGGACGGGACCTGGCCCGCGGGCACCTTGTCACCCTCGGCGGGCATGACGGTGCCGTCCCAGCCGGCCTCCTCCGGTGTGAGCCCGGCGAGGTGCTGGAGCTGCTCCGCGATGACGTCGGCCTTCAGGCGCCGCTGCGCGCCCGGCTTGGCGTGCTGCCAGTCGCAGCCGCCGCAGCGGCCGGGGCCGGCGAACGGGCAGGGCACGTCGATCCGGTCCTTGGAGGCGTCCAGCACCTCCACCGCGTCCGCGCGCAGGAACCGGGCGCCCTCCTCGCCCTCCGTCACCCGCGCCACGACCCGCTCACCGGGCAGCGCGTGCCGGACGAACAGCACCTGGCCCTCGGACGTACGGGCGATGCAGTGGCCGCCGTGGGCGACGGGGCCGATCTCGACCTCGTACTCCTCTCCCACCAGCGACTTCCTCGGTTCTGCCTGCATGGTGGGGTGACTCCAAAAGCGTGAGGGGAAAACGGCCGAAGGAAAGCGGCCGGACAACAGCCCACCAGTCTACGTGGGTGCCGCCCGGCCGCTTCACACGAGCCGTCGTCTCACGACTTGTGCTCGGTGGACTCCTTCGACCGCACCTGTGCCGGCCCCCGCCGCACGGAACCCGGCGCGTTCCACTCCTGCTGCCTGCGGGCCCGCTTCTTGGCCGCCTCGGAGGACTGGAGCTGGTACGGCACCGAGGTCACCATGATCCCCGGCGTGAACAGCAGCCGGCCCTTCAGCCGCAGGGCGCTCTGGTTGTGCAGGAGATGCTCGTACCAGTGGCCGACGACGTACTCGGGGATGATCACCGACACCGCGTCCCGCGGCGACTCCTTGCGCAGTCCCTTGACGTACTCGATGATCGGCCGCGTGATCTCGCGGTAGGGCGAGTCCAGGACCTTCAGCGGGACGTCGATGCCGCGCCGCTCCCACTCCTCGCGCAGCGCCTTGGTCTCCGCCGGGTCGACGTTGACGCTCAGGGCCTCCAGGCTGTCCGAGCGCATCAGCTTGGCGTAGGCCAGGGCGCGCAGCGTCGGGCGGTGGATCTTGGAGATCAGGACGACGGAGTGGATCCGGGAGGGCCGTACGCTGTCGTCGCTCGGGCCTTCGGGAGCGGCGATCTCCTCGGCGACCCGGTCGTAGTGCTTACGGATGGCCGTCATCGTCGCGTAGAAGATCACCATGCCGAGCAGGGCGACCCACGCGCCGTGCGTGAACTTGGTGACGAGGACGACCACCAGCACGAGGCCGGTGAAGAAGGCGCCGAAGGCGTTGATGGCGCGCGAGCGGATCATGTGGCGGCGCTTGGCCTGGTCCTGCTCGGTGGCCAGGTGGCGGTTCCAGTGGCGGACCATGCCGGTCTGGCTGAGTGTGAAGGACACGAACACGCCGACGATGTACAGCTGGATCAGGCGGGTGGAGTCGGCGCCGTAGATCCCCACCAGGAGTCCGGCGGCGCCGGCGAGGAGCACGATGCCGTTGGAGAAGGCGAGACGGTCGCCGCGGGTGTGCAGCTGGCGCGGCAGGTAGCGGTCCTGGGCGAGGATCGAGCCGAGCAGCGGGAAGCCGTTGTAGGCGGTGTTCGCGGCGAGGAACAGCACCAGCGCGGTGGCCGCGGCCAGCACGATGAACAGGAAACTGCCCTTGCCGAAGACGGCCTCGGCGACCTGGGAGATCACCGGGTTCTGCACGTAGTCCGCGCCGAGCGGGACGCCGTTGTGGACGAGGTCGCGGGCCGGGTTCTCGGCCATGCGGACGTCGGTCGCGGCGGCCAGCGCGATGATGCCGCAGAACATGGTGACGGCGAGCAGGCCCATCATCGCGAGCGTGGTCGCGGCGTTCTTGGACTTGGGCTTGCGGAAGGCCGGGACGCCGTTGGAGATCGCCTCGACGCCGGTGAGCGCGGCGCAGCCGGAGGAGAAGGCGCGCAGCAGCAGGAAGACCAGGGCGAAGCCGGCCAGGCCCTGGTGCTCGGGTTTGATGACGTAGTCCGCCGTCGGTGCGCGCATGGTGTCGTCCAGGACCAGTCCGCGGAAGGCGCCCCAGGCGATCATGGTGAAGACGCCGGCGACGAAGACGTACGTCGGGATGGCGAACAGCGAGCCCGACTCCTTCACCCCGCGCAGGTTCATCAGCGTCAGCAGCACGATCACGGCGATCGCGCAGAGCACCTTGTGTTCGACCACGAACGGGATCGCGGAGCCCAGGTTCTCGATGCCGGAGGAGATCGACACCGCGACGGTGAGGACGTAGTCGACGAGCAGCGCGCTCGCGACCGTCAGGCCGGCTCGGGGGCCGAGGTTGGTGTTCGCCACCTCGTAGTCGCCGCCACCGCTGGGGTAGGCGTGCACGTTCTGCCGGTACGAGGCCACCACGGTGAACATCAGCACGACGACCGCGACCGCGATCCACGGACTGAAGTGGTACGCCGTCACACCCGCGATCGAAAGGACCAGCAGTACCTCCCCCGGCGCGTACGCGACGGAGGACAGCGGGTCGGAGGCGAAGACGGGTAGTGCGATGCGCTTCGGCAGGAGTGTTTCCCCCAGCCGGTCACTGCGCAGTGCGCGCCCGATCAGGATCCGTTTGGGCACGTCGGTCAGTTTGGACACAACAGTGGATCGTAAGCGTTCGATTGCGGGCTCGCCCACCCGCCACCCCCCAGAGGCGTTCCGTCTGCTCTCCGAGTGAATTCAGAGACTGCTGCGGCTGCGGATTCGGCGGGTCACCCGGATCCCATGCCTATATGACTAAGCCCCGTCCGTCCCCCGGCCGTTGCCGCCCCCTGGAGGTCCCGTGCACCCCACCGCAGAACTGATCGGCGCCACGGCCACACTGTTCGTCCTCGTAATCCTCACCGCGGCGAGCGTGCGGAGCATCAGCCGCCGAAAGGACGTGTCGCCGGGGACGCACTGGAGATAGCCCGCCTCAGCTCCCCCACCCCGGCAAGCAGCTCCTCCCGCCCGATGCTGTCCGCCCGGGTCGACGGGACCGTGCACGCGTACGCGCCGGCCACCGTGCCGTGCAGGGCGCACTGGTGGGGCGGGGCGCCCCGCAGCCAGGCGTGGAGGAACGCGGCGGCGAAGGCGTCGCCCGCGCCGTTGGTGTCGACGACCGGGGCCGGGGGCGTGGCGGCGGGTACGTGGGTCAGCTCGCCGTCGGCGAGGAGGTACGCGCCGTCCGCGCCGGCGGTGGCGACGACGGTCCGGGCCCTGCCCCGCTCGGTGATCCGCCGCATGGTCCGCTCCGGGTCGGCCAGGGCCGTGCTGGACAGGAAGACCAGGTCGGCCTGGTGGGCGAAGGACTCGTGGTAGGGATGGGAGCCGTCCCAGTCGTGCAGGTCGGTCGAGATCGTGATGCCCGCCTCGCGCAGGACGGGCAGCGCGTGCGCGCACGGCTGGGTGATGACGACATGGGCGTGCCGGCTGGCCGCGGCCAGCTCCCGCAGCGTGGCCTCGGGCAGCCGGTCCGTCTCAGCCGAGCGGGTGGCGTCGTACAGCGACAGCCGCCGGCCGTCGGGTCCGACGAGATTGACCGCACGCTTGGTGCCGAGCGGCTGGGGGACGGCGGTGAGCGCGATGCCGCGGTCCCGGTGCAGGGCGCGGACCAGGTCGCCCTCGGGGTCGTCGCCCAGCATGTCGATGTGGTGCGTGCGCAGCCCCAGCGCGCTCGCGGCCAGCGCGACGAAGTCCCCGCTCTGCCCCGCGCGCGTCACGATCCCGGGCCGGATCATGTGGCTGTCGGCGAACGGCACGGGCAGCTCGGGCACGTGCACGATCGTGTCCACGCCCGCGCCGCCCAGGACCAGGATGTCGATCTCGCTGCTCATGTCGGATTCCTCCCCCGCCGAGGCCCGGCAGGGCCCTCGGCAACCCCCTCGACTTTGCCGATACGTTGGAGTCGGGCAGTCGAACGCGGCACCGGCCCCGGAAGGCATCATGGCGTGATTCCACCGGCATGATGTTGCCTGGCGGCCCGCACTCAGGCCGCGACTGGTGCCTGGCGAGCCGAAAGAGAGACATGAGCAGGACATTGTTGACGGTCAGAGGGCCCGTAGGAAGCACGGTGTGACGCGATGCATATTGTGATCATGGGTTGCGGACGGGTGGGCTCCGCCCTGGCCCAGAACCTGGAGCAACAGGGCCACACGGTCGCCGTGGTCGACCAGGACCCCACCGCCTTCCGCCGCCTGGGCTCCTCCTTCGGCGGCCGCCGGGTCACCGGGGTCGGCTTCGACCAGGACACCCTGCGCGAGGCGGGCATCGAGGAGGCCGGCGCCTTCGCCGCCGTCTCCAGCGGCGACAACTCCAACATCATCGCCGCACGGGTGGCCCGGGAGATGTTCGGCATCGAGAACGTCGCCGCCCGCATCTACGACCCCCGCCGCGCCGAGGTCTACCAGCGCCTGGGCATCCCCACCGTCGCGACCGTCCGCTGGACGGCCGACCAGATGCTGCGCCGCCTGCTCCCCTCGGGCGCCGAACCGCTCTGGCGCGACCCCACCGGCGGCGTCCAGCTCGCCGAGGTGCACACCTCCCCCGCCTGGGTCGGCCACAAGATCAGCCGGATCCAGGAGGAGACCGGGGTGCGCGTGGCGTTCCTGACCCGGCTCGGCGAGGCGGTCCTGCCCACCTCGCAGACGGTGTTGCAGGAGGGCGATCTGGTGCACGTGATGATGCGCACCGACGAGGTCGACACGGTCGAGGCGGCGTTCGCCAAGGGTCCCGAAGAGGAGGGCGGTCACTGATGAGGGTCGCCATTGCCGGTGCCGGCGCGGTCGGCCGCTCGATCGCGGGCGAACTGCTGGAGAACGGCCACGAGATCCTGCTGATCGACAAGGCGCCGACCGCCATCTCGGTCGAACGCGTCCCGCAGGCCGAGTGGCTGCTGGCCGACGCCTGCGAGATCACGTCCCTGGACGAGGCGGCGCTCCAGCGCTGCAACGTCGTCATCGCCGCGACCGGCGACGACAAGGTGAACCTGGTCGTCTCGCTCCTGGCCAAGACGGAGTACGGCGTTCCGCGGGTGGTCGCCCGGGTGAACAACCCGAAGAACGAGTGGCTGTTCAACGAGTCCTGGGGCGTGGACGTCGCCGTCTCCACCCCGCGCCTGATGTCGGCCCTGGTCGAGGAGGCGGTGAGCGTGGGCGACCTGGTCCGCCTGCTCCGCTTCAGCCACGGCGACGCCAACCTGGTCGAGCTGACCCTGCCGGAGGAGTCGGCCCTGGCCGGCACGCAGGTCGGGGACGTCGAGTGGCCCGAGGACACGTCCCTGGTCACGATCATCCGCGGCAACCGCGTCCTGACGCCCTCCCGGGAGGACTCCCTGGAGGCGGGCGACGAACTCCTCTTCGTGGCCGCACAGGCCCGTGAGGAGCAGCTGGAGGACCTGCTGTCGGTACGCCGGGACAGCGCGGCGAGCTGACCGGGGCCCTGCGGTGAGCACGCAGGAAGGGGCGTCCCGGGTTTCCGGGACGCCCCTTCTGCCGGCTTCCTTCAGCTCTGGTGGAGGTTCACTGCTCGGCGGACCGGGCAGCAGCCTCCCGTTCCCTCTCCTCCGCGGCCTTCTCCTCCGCCTCCATCTCCGCGAACACGTCGATCGGCGCGGGCGCCTTCGCCAGGAAGACCCACGTGAGCCATACGGCGAGCAGGAACGGCGGGATCTTCAGCGCGATCAGGACCCAGCCCAGCTGTGTGGTGTCGGCCCACCAGTACAGCGGGAAGAGGATCGCGCACTTGGCGAGCAGGATCACGCCCCAGGCGTAACTGGCCTTCGTGTACGCCTTCTTACGGCCCGGGTTCCGCGTGCGCCAGGAGAGGTTCTCCTTGAAGACCGGCCCGAGCATCAGCCCGATCAGCGGGACACCGGCCAGCGCCGTGATGATGTACGCAAGGCCCAGGCCCAGCGTGTAGAGCATGCCGGGCAGGTAGAAGTCCTTGGCGTTGCCGGTCATCATCGCGAAGACGACACCGAAGGCCACGCCGAAGACACCGCTGAAGGCGTGCTTGACGGTGTCCTTCATCACCAGCCGGACGACGACCAGCACCAGCGACACGGCCAGCGCCGCGATCGCCGACAGGTGCAGGTCCTTGTTGATCGTGTAGATGGTGACGAAGAGCAGGCCGGGCAGCACCGTCTCGACCATGCCCCGCACGCCGCCGAACGCTTCGAACAGGGCGGCCTCGGTCACCGCCCGGGCGTCGTCCGCAGATGTCTCTTCGGTCGGCTTGTCGAGCGACGTCACCGGCTACTCCCGTCCGAGGGGTCTCAGTTCGTACTTGGGATTGAACAGCACCCGGCGGCCCCGGCTCATGGAGATCCGGCCCGATGCGATCAGCTTTCGCCCCGGCTCTATGCCCACGATGGAGCGCCGGCCGAGCCACACCACGTCCAGCGCGGCGGAGCCGTCGAACAGCTCGGCCTCCAGGGCCGGGACTCCGGCGCGCGGTCGCAGGGTGACCGTGCGCAAGGTACCAGTAACCGTCACTATCTGCCGGTCCTGGCAGTCGCCGATCCGGATACAGCCCGTGGTCTCGGTGTCCTCGCGCAGCTCCTCGGACTCCAGGTCCTCCTGTGACGAGGAGAGCCGGTCGAGCATGCGCCGGAACCGGCCCGCAGGCTTCTGCGAACGAGGAACAGCACTCATGTCTAGAGCGTACCGGGGCCCGCTGGAAGCCACGTACTGCCGTGGCGAGGACCTCACTTCTCGAACCGGTATCCCATCCCCGGCTCCGTGATGAAGTGCTTCGGATGGGAGGGGTCCGCCTCCAGCTTCCGCCGCAGTTGCGCCATGTACACGCGCAGATAGTTGGTCTCCGTCCCGTACGACGGCCCCCACACCTCCTGGAGCAGCCGCTTCTGCCCGACCAGGCGGCCGCTGTTGCGGACGAGGACCTCCAGCAGGTGCCACTCCGTGGGAGTCAGCCGTACGTCCTTGCCCGCGCGGTCGACCTTCTTCGCGGCCAGGTCGACGGTGAACTCGCCGGTCTCCACGATCACGTCCTCCTCACCGCCCCCGGCCGGCTCGGCCCGGCGCACGGCGGCCCGCAGCCGGGCCAGCAGTTCGTCCATGCCGAAAGGCTTGGTGACGTAGTCGTCGGCGCCCGCGTCCAGCGCCTCCACCTTCTCGTCGGAGGAGTGCCGGGCGGACAGCACCAGGATCGGCACCCGGGTCCAGCCGCGCAGTCCCCTGATCACCTCGACGCCGTCCATGTCGGGCAGGCCGAGGTCGAGGACGACCACGTCGGGGTGGCGGGCGGCAGCGAGCCGGAGGGCGGTGGCGCCGTCGTGGGCGGCGTCGACCTCGTACCTGCGTGCCCTGAGGTTGATCACGAGGGCGCGCACGATCTGCGGCTCGTCGTCGACCACCAGCACACGGGTCATGAGGCCTGCCTTTCCGGTTCGGCTGTGTGTTCCGCCGCACGGCGGAGCTCCGGGCGCGGTCCGGCCGCGCGGAGGGTGAGGACCATGGTGAGCCCGCCGCCGGGCGTGTCCTCGGCGTCGAGCGTGCCTCCCATGGCCTCGGCGAAGCCGCGCGCCACCGCGAGCCCCAGTCCCACGCCGACGCCGCGCGGGGCGTCGCCGTGGCGCTGGAAGGGCTCGAAGATGCGGTCCTTGGCCTCGTCGGGGACGCCCGGCCCCCGGTCGACCACCCGCACCTCGACCCGGTCGGCGAGCGCGCTGGCGGCGACCAGCACGGGCGTGCCGGACGGACTGTACTTGACGGCGTTCTCGACGAGGTTGGCCATGGCCCGCTCCAGCAGTCCGGGGTCCACGGCGACCATGGGCAGGGTCTCCGGGACGTCCAGGCCGACGCTGCCCTCGGGCACGCCGCCGAGCGCCATCGGCACCACCTCGTCGAGGTCGATCTCGCGGATGAGCGGGGTGACGGTGCCGGTCTGGAGCCGGGACATGTCGAGCAGGTTGCCGACGAGATGGTCGAGGCGGTCGGCGCCCTCCTCGATGCCCGCCAGCAGCTCCGCCCGGTCCTCCTCGGACCACTCGACGTCCTCGGAGCGCAGGGAGGTCACAGCCGCCTTGATCCCGGCGAGCGGGGTGCGCAGGTCGTGGCTGACGGCGGCGAGCAGCGCCGTACGGATGCGGTTGCCCTCGGCGAGCGTGCGGGCCCGGTCGGCCTCCTCCCGGAGCCGGCGGCGGTCCAGGACGACGGCGGCCTGAGCGGCGAAGGCGGCCAGCACGCGGCGGTCCTCGGCGGGCAGGACGCGGCCGGTCAGCGCGAGCGCCATGTGGTCCCCGACCGGCATGTCCACGTCCGCCTGGTCGGGCCGCTCAACGGGGCGTCCCCGCCCGACGCGGCCGGCGCAGGTCCACGGCTCGACGTCGCTCGCCCGTTCCAGCAGGGCGGCCGACTCCATGCCGAAGGTCTCCCGGACCCGTTCCAGCAGGTCCTCGAGGCCGGTCTCGCCGCGCAGCACGTTGCCCGCGAGGAAGGACAGGATCTCGGACTCGGCCCGCAGCCGGGCCGCCTGGTGGGTGCGTCGGGCGGCGAGGTCGACCACGGAGGCCACCGCCGCCCCGACGGCCACGAAGATCACGATGGCGACGATGTTCCTCGGGTCGGCGATGGTCCACCGGTGCAGGGGCGGTGTGTAGAAGTAGTTCAGCAGCAGGGAGCCCACCGCAGCCGAGGCCAGCGCCGGGAACAGCCCGCCGAGCAGGGCCGCCGCCACCGTCAGCGCCAGGAACAGCAGCATGTCGTTGGCGAGGCCGAGGTCGACGGCGCTCAGCAGCGCCGCCAGGGCCGGCGGACCGGCGACCCCGGCGATCCACCCCCACACCCGCCGGGACCGCCCGAGGCGCGCGCCCCGGGCCACCGGCAGCCCGCGGCCCTTGGCGACCTCGCCGTGGGTGACGATGTGCACGTCGAGGTCGGGCCCGGACTCCCGGGCGACCGTCGCGCCGACGCCGGGCCCGAAGACGTACTGCCAGGTCTTGCGGCGCGAGGAGCCCAGCACGATCTGGGTGGCGTTCACGCCTCGGGCGAAGGCGAGCAGCGCGGCCGGTATGTCGTCGCCGACGACGTGGTGGAACGTTCCGCCAAGGTCTTCGACCAGGGTCCGCTGCATCGCCAGTTCCTTGGGCGAGGCCGAGGTCAGCCCGTCGCTGCGGGCTATGTAGACGGCCAGCACCTCGCCGCCCGCGCCCTTCTCGGCCAGCCGCGCGGCCCGGCGGATGAGGGTGCGTCCCTCGGGGCCGCCGGTCAGCCCGACCACGATCCGCTCGCGCGAGCCCCAGATCGTCGACACCCGGTGGTCGCTGCGGTACTGGGTGAGGTAGGCGTCGACCCGGTCGGCCACCCACAGCAGCGCCAGCTCGCGCAGCGCGGTCAGGTTGCCGGGCCGGAAGTAGTTCGACAGCGCGGCGTCGACCTTGTCGGGCCGGTAGATGTTGCCGTGTGCCATCCGCCGCCGCAGCGCCTCCGGCGACATGTCGACCAGCTCGACCTGGTCGGCCCGCCGCACCACCTCGTCCGGCACGGTCTCCTGCTGCCGTACGCCGGTGATCGACTCGACGATGTCGCCGAGGGACTCCAGGTGCTGGATGTTGACGGTCGAGACGACGTCGATCCCGGCCGCGAGCAGTTCCTCCACGTCCTGCCAGCGCTTGGTGTTGCGGGAGCCGGGGACGTTCGTGTGGGCGAGTTCGTCCACCAGGGCGACCTGCGGACGGCGGGCGAGGACGGCGTCGAGGTCCATCTCCGGGAAGACGCCGCCCCGGTACTCCAGCTCCCTGCGCGGCACCTGCTCCAGCCCGTGCAGCATCACCTCGGTGCGGGGCCTGCCGTGGTGCTCGACGAAGGCGGCCACGCAGTCGGTGCCCCGCTCGACGCGGCGATGCGCCTCGGACAGCATCGCGTACGTCTTGCCGACGCCCGGTGCCGCACCGAGGTAGATCCGAAGGTTGCCGCGTGCCATGGCCTCATCGTCTTCCGGTCCGCTGCCTGCGCAGCGTCGAGCTTACGGCCGGGAAGAGCGGCACATCGGTGCCGGGCGCGTCCGCGGACCGTCTTTGACGGAACCCTGACGCGCCCGGCCGCTCAGAGCCTCACGCGGGGTTGTCGCCGTGGGTGAGGGTCTCCCAGGCGACGAAGAGGTTGTTGCTGCCTGCGGGACGGCCGCGCAGGGTCAGCGTCTCGGTGTTGGTCATGGCGTGTCCGAGACGGTTGGCCAGGGCGTTGTGGCCGACCTCGGGTATCGGCCCGAGCCCCGGCTTCAGTGAGCCGCCGCACAGCCAGCCGGGAGCGGCGGTACCGAGCTGGTACTTGGCGTGGAAGCCGAGCCCGTGCCGCAGCCGCTCGCCGACATCGCTTCCGTAGAGGTCCTGCCCCTGGATCCGGCTGGTCTCGGCGACGTGCGAGATGGCCGAGAGGCCGTACCCGGTGTGCGTGAAGTCGCGGCAGGTCTCCTGGCTGAGACCGTCGACGAAGGCCGACTGGCCCTGCCAGTACTTGACGATCTTCTCCCGGGTGTTGAGGTTCTGGCTGGGCACGGTCTTCGGCAGGTCGCCGTCGGAGGCCAGGTAGACGTAGGCGGCCGTGCGCGTGCGGAACTTCGCCATGGCCTTGTCGTACGACGCCTTGTCCTCCAGGAAGACGGAGATGCCGACGGCGGCCTCCATCATCGACAGCTCCCAGTTGCCGTTGGAGTTCGAGCCGTTGATCACCTCGGGCAGGTACACGGTGCGGAGCATGGTGGCGAAGCGGCCGGAGTGGGTCCACGTGCCGGTGTACGTGTACTTGATGATCTCGGCGGCCCTGGGCCAGGAGGAGCCGGCCCAGCCGGTCTGGAGAGGCGCGTTGCTGTTGGTGTGGTCGCGGATCACGGCGGACCAGGCGTCCATCAGCTCGATCGCCTTGCGCGCGTGCCGTTCGTCGCGGGTCACGTACCAGGCGAGGGCCTGGGTGTAGGCGGCGATCGCGTCCTCGCGTTCGTCGGTGCAGCCGTGGTCGGGGTTGGAGTACGAACCGCATTCGACGACCGCTCGGGGCTTGGGCGCGCGGTTCAGGTCGGCGTACTTGCTCGCCATCATCCGGTCGAAGGCGCCCTTCCAGGGCTGGGCGCCGGCGTTGACCTTGGAGCGCGTGAAGTCCAGCTGGCCCTTGGAGACGGTGACTCCGGGGTGGACGAAGGTACTGGGAGCGGCGTCGGCCGGCCAGGCGAGCACGCCGGCGACGAGGGCGGCCGCGGCCGCTAAGAGTCCGGTTCTGCGCATACGGGGGGCCTTCCGTTCTTGTATGTGAACGTCAAGCGCCTTTATGAACAGACGCGTTGGACGGAGACGGTAGGTACAGACCAATGCCCCGTCAAGGCTCCACGCACGAGAAAGGGCCGCACCCCCTGGGGAGTGC
This sequence comes from Streptomyces afghaniensis, assembly GCF_044327915.1. Taxonomy (NCBI): domain Bacteria; kingdom Bacillati; phylum Actinomycetota; class Actinomycetes; order Kitasatosporales; family Streptomycetaceae; genus Streptomyces; species Streptomyces afghaniensis. The sequence continues at coordinate 146,780 of NZ_JBIRGJ010000001.1, read as the reverse complement.
GGCCCTGCTGTCTCTGCGACGCTCAGCGAACCTCGGTGATCTCCGGTCCGCGCTGGAGCTGGCCCATTCCGCCGGCGAAACGGGAGCCCTCCTCCTGCTGGACACCCTCGGGAACCATCTGGGCGTCGTCGGGCAGCTTCAGGACGATCGGATCGCGCGGCGCCATGGGGCCCTCACCACGGACCACGACGGTGTCCCGGAAGATCTGCTCCAGCAGCCCGGCGGCCTGCGGCTGCACCGCGCCCTGGCCCGAGATGACCCCGCGCAGGAACCAGCGGGGGCCGTCCACACCGACGAACCGCACGACCTGGAAGCCGCCGGTGCCGTCCGGCAGCTGCACCGGCACCTGGGCTCGCAGCTCCCAGCCCAGCGGCCCTTCGACCTCGTCGACGATGCCGCCCTGCTGGGTGATGCCCGAGCCGATCTCCTCGCGCACCTCGGCCCAGATGCCCTCACGCTTGGGCGCGGCGAAGCCCTGCAGCTGGATGGCGCTGTCCCGCAGCACGACCGTTGCCGCCACGATCGCGTCACCCGCGACCTCGACCCGCAGCTCCATGCCGTCGACGCCCGGCACGAACAGACCACCCAGGTCGACCCGGCCCTCGGCCGGGTCGCGGACCTCGGAGCTGTCCCAGGGCCCGTTCGGCCGCGGCGCCGGTTCGAGCCTCAGGCGCTCGCTCTCGCCGCCCGCCTCACTGTCGACACCGTCGACGACCTGCTCGGCCTCGCCGGCCGCGTCCTCGGCGGCATCCCTCTTCTTGCGACGTCCGAACACGTCACTGTCCTTCCCGGTCGGATACGACCGAAGCGTATCGATTCCCACCCGCCTGACCGCCCAGGGCGGCCTGACCGCTTGTGTCGCTCGTCCCGTCCACCGCGGCGTGTCCTCCGGTGGACCCGAAGCCCCCCTCAGCCCGCGCGGAGCCGGGAAGCTCCGCCACCTCCTGGAAGCGGACCCTCTCGACCTGCTGGACGACCAGTTGGGCAATCCGGTCGAAGCGCTCGAACCGCACGGCCTCGCGCGGGTCGAGATTCACCACGATCACCTTGATCTCCCCACGGTACCCGGCATCAACCGTCCCCGGGGCATTCACCAGGGCGACGCCGCAGCGGGCGGCCAGGCCGGACCGGGGGTGCACGAAGGCCGCGTACCCCTCCGGGAGCGCCACAGACACCCCCGTGGGCAGCACGGCCCGCTCGCCCGGCGCCAGTCGGCACGCCTCGGTGGTCCGCAGGTCGGCTCCCGCGTCCCCGGGGTGCGCATACGACGGAAGCGGTACGTCCGGATCGACGCGCCGGATCAGCACGTCCACGGGCTGACGGCCCGAAGGACTCGTGGGAGTCATGGGTTCACCTCGAAGGCGCGGGTGCGCCGGACCTGGTCCGGGTCGTTCATGGCCGCCCGGATCTCCTCCTGGCGGCCGTGGTCGACGAAGTGGTCGACCTTGACCTCGATGAAGAGCGCGTCGGCGCGGACGGCGACGGGCCCGTCGGGACCGCCCACGCGTCCGGTGGCGGTCGAGTAGATCTTCCGCCCGGCCACCGCCGTCACCTCCGCCTCCAGATACAGCGTGGTGCCGACGGGCACGGGCCGCACGAAGTCGGTCTCCAGCCGTCCGGTCACCGCGATCGTGCGCAGCAGCCAGTTCAGCGAGCCGAGCGTCTCGTCCAGGGCGGAGGTGAGCACACCGCCGTGGGCGAGGCCCGGGGCGCCCTGGTGAGCGGGCTGCACGGTGAACTCGGCGGTGAGTGACACACCCTCGCCGGCCCGGGCCTCCAGATGCAGCCCGTGCGGCTGGTCGCCGCCACAGCCGAAACACTGGCCATAGTGCGCACCGAGGGGCTCACCGGGCGCCGGAGCGTCCGGATGCCGCACCGGTCGCACGGCGTCCGCCGGAGGCTCAAGAGCAGTGGAAGTACGACTCACAGCCGGAGACCTTACCCGCGCGTCGGCCCCTTCCGGACACCGTGTCAAGCTTGGCTCCATGCAGCTCTCCGCCGCCCCGTACGAAGAACGCCTGACCGCTCCCCGGTCCTGGTGGCTGATCTCGTTCCTGGTCGGGGTCTCCATGGCCCTGGTCCTGCTCCCGTTCGGCACACTGCCGATGCTCGGCGGCCTGGCCGGCGGCACGGCGGTCGCGGCCGTCGCCGCGAGTTCGTACGGCTCGGTCCGCATCCGCGTCGTGGGCGATTCGCTGATCGCGGGCGAGGCGAAGATCCCGGTGGCGGCCCTGGGCGAGGCGGAGGTCCTGGACGCGGAGGAAACCCGCGCCTGGCGCACCCACAAGGCCGACCCGCGCGCCTTCATGCTGCTGCGCGCCTACATCCCCACCGCCCTGCGCGTGGAGGTCACGGACCCGGAGGACCCGACTCCGTACCTGTACCTGTCCACGCGCGAGCCGGAGCGCCTGGCGGAAGCTCTGAGGGCTGCGCAGCAGGCCTAGCACACTTGCGCGGGGGTTCATCCGGCGGCTGACGGCAGACCGACGGCGCGCACACGCACCGCCTCAGCGTCCGTCCTCGCGCTTGTCGTCTCTCTCGTCGAGGCGGCCCAGGGGGTCGTGGGTGATCTCGCCCATCTCCAGGGCGTCCGCCGGACGTTCCAGGGCGGGGAGTGCCTCCAGGGCTTCCCAGGGCACCTGGATCTTGCGCAGGTCCTCGCGGATCCGGGCGGCGAGCTTTCTCGTCTCGCTGCGGTTCATGGCCGCCCCGACGGCGGCGCCCACCAGGAACGGCACCAGGTTCGGCATGCTGCGGATCATCCGCTTCATGATCCGCTGGCGCAGCTCGCGCTTCATGCGGCTGTTCAGCGCCGTGCTCAGCGTCGACGGCTTGGTCGCCTCGATCCCGCGCTCCCCCGACCACGCGTCGAGGTACGCCGTGCTGCGCTGCTTGAGGTTGCCGGACGGCCGTACGCCGTAGACCTCGTGGAGTTCGGCGATCAGCTTCAGCTCGATCACCGCGACGCCGGTGACCTCGGCGGCCAGTTCCGTCGGCATGGCGGGCGGCACGGGAAGCATCGCCGCCGCGCCGATGCCCGCTCCGACCGTCGCCGTCGCCTTCGCCGCGCCCGCGACGAGCTTGTCCGCGAGCTCTTCGGGCCCCAGGCCCGGGAACTGCCTGCGCAGGGTGGCAAGGTCCCGCACGGGGACGCGCGGGGCGAGTTCGATGATCCGGTCGGCGAGGTGCGCGAGCCCCGCACGGGCCCGTTCGCCGCCCTTGCGGGCGCCTTCCCAGGCCCTCTCCCGGATCGCCCCCGCCCGTCGTCGAGTGACGGGTGCGGGGACGTCCACGGACGCCGGGAGGTCACCCCGGTCCACTGCCGGTTCGAGCGAGGCCGTCCCCGTAGCGGTTGAGCCTCGCTCGTCGTCACGCGCGCCGTACCGCGGGCCGTCGGTCGGCCCTTCGTCCGCCTTCCGCTTGGAGAAGCGGCGCTTCCAGGGAGGGGTCGAGCCAGTCACGGCCGACCCGCCCTCAGTCGCAGTCGCGGCAGATCGGCTGACCGTTCTTCTCCCGGGCCAGCTGGCTGCGGTGGTGCACCAGGAAGCAGCTCATGCAGGTGAACTCGTCCTGCTGCTTCGGGAGCACTCGGACTGCCAGCTCCTCGTTCGAGAGATCGGCGCCGGGCAGTTCGAGGCCTTCGGCGGCCTCGAACTCGTCGACGTCCACTGCGGAGGCCGACTTGTCGTTCCTCCGAGCCTTCAGCTCTTCGAGGCTGTCCGAGTCAACGTCGTCGTCGGTCTTGCGTGGAGTGTCGTAATCGGTTGCCATGTCGCTCTCCCCCTCTGGGTGTCTGCGGTGTCTCCAGCGCACGTAACGCGTGAGAGGCCGGACTTGTGCCCGACCTGAGGCGGAGATTTTGCCTCACATCAAGGTCTGTTACTCAATCGACACCCAACCGGACTCCTCACGAGTGATCGGCTTGGATGGCGATGGGGACCGTACACGGTCCGAATGCCGCACTACAAAGGCGTCTCACCGTGTACTTCCCGTGATCAAGACCCCCGAAAACCGGGATTTTCCCGGCTTTCCGACAGGGTGCATGATCACGGAGAGTAGATGGCCAGAAAGGCGCACCTGTGATCGATCACACACGGGGCCCTCGCGGTGCGATCTCGAAAATTCAGCGCAAAGCGAACATCCCCGTGTGCCGCCGAATTGATCGGCGACATGATCTCAGATGGGCAGCGTGACTCGCATCACGAGCCCACCCCCTTCGCGCGGCTGTGCGTAGATGTGCCCGCCGTGCGCCCGGGCCACGGACCGGACGATGGACAGACCGAGTCCGACGCCCTTGTCGCTGCCCGTGCGCTCCGTACGCAGCCGCCGGAACGGCTCGAAGAGGTTGTCGATCTCGTACGCCGGCACCACCGGCCCCGTGTTGGAGACGACCAGGACCGCCTGGCCGTGCTGGACGTCGGTGGTGACCTCGACCCAGCCGTCCTCGGCCACGTTGTAGCGCACGGCGTTCTGCACCAGGTTGAGCGCGATCCGCTCCAGCAGCACGCCGTTGCCCTGGACGACCGCGGGCTTCTGCTCGCCCCGGATCTGCACGCCCTTGGCCTCGGCCTCGCCGTGCACCTGGTCGATGGCCTGCTCGGCGACCTCGGCGAGGTCCACCGGGCCGCGCTCGACGACCTGGTTGTCGCTGCGGGCGAGCAGCAGCAGGCCCTCGACGAGTTGCTCGCTGCGCTCGTTGGTGGCCAGCAGCGTCTTGCCGAGTTGCTGGAGTTCCACCGGTGCGCCCGGGTCGGACAGGTGCACTTCGAGGAGCGTGCGGTTGATCGCCAGCGGTGTTCTCAGCTCGTGCGAGGCGTTGCCCACGAAGCGCTGCTGGGCCGTGAAGGCGCGTTGCAGCCGCTCCAGCATGTCGTCGAAGGTGTCCGCCAGCTCCTTCAGCTCGTCGTCCGGACCGTCCAGCTCGATCCGGCGGGACAGGTCGGAGCCCGCCACCGCGCGGGCGGTGCGGGTGATCCGGCCCAGCGGCGACAGGACCCGGCCGGCCATGGCGTAGCCGAAGGCGAAGGCGATGACCGCCAGACCGAGCAGCGCCAGCAGCGAGCGGCTGAGCAGGTTGTCCAGGGCGTTCTGGCGCTGCTCGTTGACGCAGTGGTTCATGGCGTTGTTGAACTCGCTGGGCGAGGCCTGGTCGGGCAGGTTGCAGATGTCGCTGGTGACCTTGCCCTCGACGATCTTGAACGGCAGCTCGCTGCCCACGTTCAGCGCCTCCGCGGCCAGCAGGTAGATGATCGACAGCAGCAGGATGCCGGCGATCAGGAACATGCCGCCGTAGAGCAGCGTGAGCCTTATGCGGATGGTCGGGCGCAGCCAGGGCAGCGGCGGCGCGGGCCGCCGGGGGTCCCAGGTCGGCTTCGGGGGCGCCTTGGGAGGCGCGGGAGTGGTGGCCACGGTCGATCAGATCCGGTAGCCGGAGCCGGGGACGGTGACGATCACGGGCGGCTCGCCGAGCTTGCGGCGCAGGGTCATGACCGTCACGCGGACGACGTTCGTGAACGGGTCGGTGTTCTCGTCCCAGGCCTTTTCCAGCAGCTGCTCCGCCGAGACGACGGCGCCCTCGCTGCGCATCAGCACCTCCAGGACGGCGAACTCCTTGGGCGCGAGCTGGACCTCCTTGCCGTCGCGGAAGACCTCGCGGCGGTTGGGGTCGAGCTTGATCCCGGCCCGCTCCAGGACCGGCGGCAGGGGCACGCTGGTGCGCCGGCCGAGGGCGCGCACGCGCGCGATGAGCTCACTGAACGCGAACGGCTTGGGCAGATAGTCGTCGGCGCCGATCTCCAGGCCCTCCACTCGGTCACTGACGTCGCCGGAGGCCGTGAGCATCAGCACGCGCGTGGGCATGCCGAGCTCGACGATCTTGCGGCAGACGTCGTCGCCGTGCACGAGAGGGAGGTCACGGTCGAGGACGACCACGTCGTAGTCGTTGACGCCGATGCGCTCCAGGGCGGCCGCTCCGTCGTACACGACGTCGACGGCCAGAGCCTCCCGGCGCAGTCCGGTGGCCACCGCATCGGCGAGCAGTTGCTCGTCCTCGACGACGAGTACGCGCACGTCCCTGGTCCTTCCTCATGTCCACCCGCGCAGCGCCGCACAAGGCGCAGCCGGGCAGGGGTCTTCGACGGTGTGTTGGTGTGTTGCCCTCCATCCTGCCCTTTTCGGCCATAAGTCGGAGGTAAGGCGGGTGAGAGGCGGAGCCCGGCGCGGAATAAGAGATTTTCTCCCGCGGTTAGGTTTCCGCGGAAGGGAGCTTGGGGAGGACGGCTTTACATCCCACGATCACGCTCTGCTGGCACCGCACCACCATGCGGTGCGCGTCAACCCGCTTTGCCGCAGGGCGGGCGTGGGTGTCCGGCACCGTCGCCGCCCAGCTGAGCGGCGCTGGGCATCCACCGGAGACGTGATCGTCCCTTCCGAACGGCACACCCCCGTGCCAACGACCCACGACCCAGGACGAGGGGGCGCAGCATGGACGCATTCACCGCAGGACTTCTGCAGCGCATAAGGGCGACCGAGTCCGATCTGTCCCGGGCTCGCGACGAGGGCGACGACTTCCTCGTCGAGGTGGAGCAGGGCGAGCTCGACGACCTGCGCCGTCTCGCCGCCGAGCACGGTGTGGAGGTCAGCGCGACGAGCGTCTGATCAGTCCGTACGGAGCGGGCCCCGGCGAATCCAGCGCCGGGGCCCGCTCCGTCGTTTCCGGAGGTCAGTCGTGCCAGGCGCCGAAGTCCTCCAGGAGGCGCTGGAGGGGCTCGAAGACGCCCGGGGTACCGGCGACTGCCAGATCCCCTGACGGGCGCTCTCCGGGGCGTCCACCGGTCAGCGCGCCCGCCTCCCGGGCGATCAGGTCGCCCGCCGCGAGGTCCCAGGCGTGCAGGCCGCGCTCGTAGTAGCCGTCGAGGCGTCCGGCTGCCAGGTCGCACAGGTCGACCGCGGCCGAGCCGCCGCGCCGGATGTCGCGCAGCAGCGGGATCAGCCGCTGGGCGACCTCGGCCTGGTGGGCGCGGACCTCGTGGACGTAGTTGAATCCCGTGGAGACCAGCGCCTGGTCCAGGGGCGGCGCGGGGCGGCAGGCCAGCCGGCGCTCGCCGTCCCAGGCGCCGGTGGCCCAGGCACCTCCGCCGCGCACGGCGTGGAAGGTCTCGCCGCGCATCGGGGCCGCGACGACTCCGACGACGGTCTCGCCGTCCTGCTCGGCGGCGATGGAGACGGACCAGGTGGGCAGCCCGTACAGGTAGTTGACCGTGCCGTCGAGCGGGTCGATGACCCAGCGGACGCCGCTCGTGCCCTCCGTGGCTGCGCCCTCCTCGCCGAGGATGCCGTCGTCCGGGCGGCGCTCGGCGATCAGGCCGGTGATCAGCTTCTCGGCCGCGATGTCCATCTCCGTGACGACGTCGATGGGGCTGGACTTGGTCGCGGCCACCGCGAGGTCGGCCGGGCGGCCGTCCCGCAGCAGCGCGCCCGCGCGCCGGGCGGCCTCCAGGGCGAGAGAGAGCAGGTCCTGGTGCAGGGGGTCGGTCACGGGGCTCCTCACGCGTAGGTGCTGTCGGCGCCCGCGGCGGCGGGGCGGGGGGCGCGGGCCGGGCAGCAGCCGGCCGGGCAGAGGTGGTGGCTCGCCCCGAGGGCACCCAGGGCGCAGGGGGTGACCTCCTGCCCGCGCTCGACGGCGGCGCGCTCAACGACGAGCTCGCGGACCGCGGCGGCGAACCTCGGGTCGGCGCCGACGGTGGCCGAGCGGCGCATCGGCAGCCCCAGCTCCTCCGCCTTGGCCTTGGCCTCCGTGTCGAGGTCGTAGAGGACCTCCATGTGGTCGGAGACGAACCCGATGGGGGCGATCACCACGGCCGGGACACCGGCCGCGTGCCGCTCCTCGAGGTGGTCGCAGATGTCGGGCTCCAGCCACGGGATGTGCGGGGCGCCGGAGCGGGACTGGTAGACGAGCTGCCAGGGGTGGTCGACGCCGGTGCGCTCCCGGACGGCGTCCGCGATCAGCTTCGCGACGTCCAGGTGCTGCCTGACGTACGCCCCGCCGTCGCCGTGGTCCTCGACGGGCCCGGAGGTGTCGGCGGAGGCCGTCGGGATCGAGTGCGTCGAGAAGGCGATGTGCGCCCCGTCCCGGACGTCCTCCGGCAGCTCGGCGAGCGAGCCGATCACCCCGTCGATCATGGGCTCCAGGAAGCCGGGGTGGTTGAAGTAGTGCCGCAGCTTGTCGACCTTCGGGAGCTCCAGCCCCTCGGCCTCCAGAGCCGCGAGCGCGTCGGCGAGGTTCTCGCGGTACTGGCGGCAGCCCGAGTAGGAGGCGTAGGCGCTGGTGGCGAGGACGAGGATGCGACGGCGGCCGTCGGCGACCATCTCGCGCAGCGTGTCCGTCAGGTACGGCGCCCAGTTGCGGTTGCCCCAGTAGACCGGCAGATCCAGGCCGTGCTCGGCGAAGTCCTTGCGCAGGGCGTCCAGCAGGGCGCGGTTCTGGTCGTTGATCGGGCTGACCCCGCCGAAGAGGAAGTAGTGCTGCCCGACTTCCTTGAGGCGCTCCTTGGGGATGCCGCGCCCGCGCGTCACGTTCTCCAGGAACGGGACCACGTCGTCCGGGCCTTCCGGGCCGCCGAAGGAGAGCAGGAGCAAGGCGTCGTAGGGGCTGACATCGCGCGCGTCTGGCATGAGTCGATCCTGCCACCCTGCACTGACAGCCGGGAAACGGCGGGGTGACACCTGCGCGGCGGACGGCCCGAAGTAGGCCTTGACCGGTGCGTCGGGCGCACCCCGAGGCGTAATCTGTGTCGACTGCGTTCGCAGCTTACTGAGCCTTTTCGGAGACCCCGTGCCCAGCCCGTACCGCGCCCTGTTCGCCGCCCCCGGCTCCAAGGGTTTCTCCGCCGCGGGCTTCCTCGGCCGTATTCCGGTGTCGATGATGGGCATCGGCGTCGTCACGATGGTCTCCCAGCTCACCGGACGGTACGGCCTGGCCGGTGCCCTGTCGGCCACCGTCGCGCTGGCGGCGGCGGTGGCCGGACCGCAGGTCTCGCGGCTGGTGGACCAGTACGGCCAGCGGCGGGTGCTGCGGCCGGCGACGCTGATCTCGCTGACCGCGGCGGCCGTCCTGTTGTGCGCGGCGCACTACGGGTGGCCGGACTGGGTGCTGTTCGCGGCGTGCGCCGGCGTCGGCTGCGTGCCGAGTGTCGGCGCGATGATCCGGGCCCGCTGGGCGGCGCTGTACCGGGGCACGCCGCAGCTGCACACCGCGTACTCCTTCGAGTCCGTGGTGGACGAGGTGTGCTTCATCTTCGGGCCGATCATCTCCATCGGCCTGTCCACGGCCTGGTTCCCGGAGGCCGGTCCGCTGCTCGCCGCCTGTTTCCTGGCCGTGGGCGTCTTCTGGCTGACCGCGCAGCGCGCCACCGAGCCGGAGCCGCACCCGCGCGAGCACCGCGGCGGGGGCACGGCCCTGCGCTCGCGGGGCCTTCAGGTCCTGGTGGCCACCTTCGCGGCGACCGGGGCGATCTTCGGGGCGGTCGACGTGGTCACCGTGGCCTTCGCCGACGAGGAGGGGCACAAGGCCGCCGCGAGCATCGTCCTCGCGCTGTACGCGGCCGGTTCCTGCGTGGCGGGCATGGTCTTCGGGCTGCTGCACTTCGCCGGGGCGCCAGAACGCCGGTGGTTGCTGGGCGTGTGTGCCATGGCCCTGAGTATGATCCCCCTCCTACTGGTCGGAAACTTGCCGTTTCTGGCCGTGGCGCTGTTCGTTGCGGGACTGTCCATCGCTCCGACGATGATCACGACGATGTCCCTCATCGAAGAGCACGTACCACGTGCGCAGCTCACCGAGGGCATGACCTGGGTGAGCACCGGGCTCGCGGTGGGGGTCGCACTCGGCTCCTCCGCGGCCGGCTGGGTGATCGACGCGGCCGGGGCACGTGCCGGGTACGGGGTTCCGGTGGTGGCCGGGGCCGTCGCGGTCGCGGTGGGTTTCCTCGGATTCCGTCGGCTCAAGCGGCCGGCTACGGGTCGGGGAGGCTCCGTTGAGCAGCACAGCGAACGGAAAGAACGGCACGTGGCGTAACTGGGGCGGCAACGTCTCCGCGCGGCCCGCGCGGGAGGTCACCCCGGCCTCCGTCGACGAGCTGGCCGCCGCAGTGCGGCGGGCCGCCGAGGACGGCCTGAAGGTGAAGGCCGTCGGCACCGGGCACTCCTTCACGTCCATAGCGGCGACGGACGGTGTGTTGATCCGCCCTCAACTGTTGACCGGCATACGCGACATTGACCGCGAGGCCATGACCGTCACGGTGGAGGCCGGCACCCCGCTCAAGAGACTCAACATGGCCCTCGCCCGCGAGGGACTGTCGCTGACGAACATGGGCGACATCATGGAGCAGACGGTCTCCGGGGCGACCAGTACCGGCACGCACGGCACGGGCCGCGAATCCGGCTCGATCGCCGCCCAGATCAAGGGCCTGGAACTGGTCACCGCCGACGGCTCGGTCCTCACCTGCTCTGAGAAGGAGAACCCGGAGATCTTCGCGGCCGCCCGGATCGGCCTCGGCGCCCTGGGTATCGTCACCGCGATCACCTTCGCCGTGGAGCCGGTCTTCCTGCTCACGGCCCGCGAGGAGCCGATGCCGTTCGACCGGGTCCTCGCCGACTTCGAGGAACTCTGGGCCGAGAACGAGCACTTCGAGTTCTACTGGTTCCCGCACACCGGGAGCACCAACACCAAGCGCAACAACCGCAGCGCGGGCCCGGAGAAGCCGGTGCCGCAGCTCCAGAGCTGGTTCGAGGACGAGTTCCTCTCCAACGGGGTCTTCCAGGTGGCCAACTGGGTCGGCCGCGCGGTGCCCGCCACGATCCCCGCGATCGCCCGGATCTCCAGCAAGGCCCTGTCCGCGCGGACGTACACGGACATCCCTTACAAGGTCTTCACGTCTCCGCGCCGGGTGCGCTTCGTGGAGATGGAGTACGCCGTTCCGCGTGCGGCCGTCGTCGAGGCGCTGCGCGAACTGAGGACGATGGTCGACCGCTCCGGCCTGAAGGTCAGCTTCCCCGTGGAGGTGCGCACCGCCCCGGCGGACGACATCACGCTGTCCACCGCCTCGGGCCGGGACACCGCCTACATCGCCGTCCACATGTTCCAGGGCACGCCCTACCAGCGGTACTTCACCGCGGCCGAACGGATCTTCACCGCCCACGAGGGCCGTCCGCACTGGGGCAAGGTGCACACCAGGGACGCCGAGTACTTCTCCCGGGTGTACCCGCGCTTCGCCGAGTTCACGGCGTTGCGGGACCGGCTCGATCCTGATCGGCGGTTCCAGAACGACTACTTGCGGAGGGTCCTGGGAGCGTAGGGGAGGCGCCGCGGGTGGCGTTCCCCACGTTCAAGATCGGGAAAAGCGGGCAACGGACGGCCGAGTCCGCCCCCTTGCCAGAAGTTCGACGGCGCGCCAATCCACGCACGTGGCCCAAATGGAGTACTGTTGCGAGCCCTGGGTCCGGTCTCCCGTCAGGGTGTACGGGGCCTTTAAGGACCGCCGGGAGGGGGCTAGTTGCACAGGGTGACAGAGTTCGTCACTTAGCGTTGCGAATAGGTAACCGTGCCATAACGGCGATCCAGGGCCCGCGCCCGACACGCCGGGCAACTCGGCAAGGTTGTGGCAGGCTGCACCCGGGCAGGCCACACTCGACTAGCGGAAGCAGCGACGCACGTGACGTCGGCAGGCACCACCCGGGAGGTCCCCATGCCCGAACTGCGTGTCGTGGCCGTCTCGAATGACGGCACACGGCTGGTGCTGAAGGCTGCGGACAGCACGGAGTACACGCTTCCGATCGACGAACGGCTCCGCGCCGCCGTGCGCGGCGACCGTCCTCGCCTCGGCCAGATCGAGATCGAGGTGGAGAGCCACCTCCGCCCCCGCGACATCCAGGCGCGTATACGAGCCGGCGCGACCGCGGAAGAGGTCGCACAGCTGGCCGGCATCCCCGTCGACCGGGTCCGCCGCTTCGAGGGTCCGGTGCTCGCCGAGCGTGCGTTCATGGCCGAGCGGGCCCGCAAGACCCCGGTCCGCCGCCCCGGCGAGAACTCCGGTCCGCCGCTGGGCGAGGCCGTGGCCGAGCGGCTGCTGCTGCGCGGTGCCGAGAAGGACACCGTCCAGTGGGACTCGTGGCGCCGCGACGACGGCACGTGGGAAGTCCTGCTGGTGTACCGCGTCGCCGGCGAACCGCACTCGGCGAGCTGGACGTACGACCCGCCCCGGCGGCTCGTCCAGGCCGTCGACGACGAGGCGCGCATGCTCATCGGCGAGACCGACGACCTGGCCGCGCCCGAGCCCAGCTTCCCGTTCGTCCCGCGGATCGCCCGGCTGCCGCGCGACCGGCCGCTGGACCGTTCCGCCGACCGTGAGCGGCCCAGCCTTCCGGCGCAGGCATCCGAGCCTGTGGAGGAGAGCACGGGCGAGCGGGACTCGCTGACCAGCCTGCTGGAGGCGGTGCCGAGCTTCCGCGGTGACCTGGTGGTGCCGGAGCGCCCAGCACCGGAGCCCGAGGAGGAACCCGTCGCAGAACCCGAGGCGGAGGAGCCCCCGGCCCCCGCTGCCTCGGCCGGTTCCGCCTACGCGGACGTCCTCATGCCGCGCTCCGTCGGCAGCCACCGCGACCGGCTCGTCGGGGCCACCGACCGCCAGGCCGAGGCCGACGGGGTCCGGCCGGGCCGCAGAGCCGCCGTCCCGAGCTGGGACGAGATCGTGTTCGGGACGCGGCGCAAGAAGCAGGAGTAGCCGACCGGTTGTACGAGAGCGAGGGCCGCGCCTTCCGGGCACGGCCCTCGCTCATCTCCTGTCACGGACGATCGCTCATGCCGGGGCTGCTGAGGACCGCTCGTTCCCGGTCACTGGGGATCCGGTCCCACGGCCACCGGCCGGTCCGGGTCCGAGGACCACTGCGACCACGAACCCACGTACAGCTCCGCCGGAATGCCCGCGACCGCCAGCGCCAGGACCTCATGCGCGGCGGACACCCCCGACCCGCAGTACACGCCGACCCGCGCGTCCTCGGCCACACCGAGCCCCCTGAAACGCGCGCGCAGTTCCTCGGCGGGCAGGAAGCACCCGTCCGCCCCCACGTTCTCCGTGGTGGGCGCCGACACCGCTCCCGGGATGTGCCCGGCCACCGGATCGATGGGCTCCACCTCGCCCCGGTACCGCTCCCCCGCCCGCGCGTCCAGCAGCACCCCGGACCGCGCCAACGCCGCGGCGGCGTCGGCGTCGAGCAGGCCGACCGCCCCCGGCTCGGGCACGAAGTCGCCCTCGGCCGGAGTCGGCACGGTCTTCTCCAACGGCCCCTCCCAGGCCGGCAACCCGCCGTCGAGGACCCGCACGTCCGGGTGACCCGTCCAGCGCAGCAGCCACCACGCCCGGGCAGCCGCCCAGCCCTGGCCACCGTCGTAGACGACCACCGGCGTCCCGGTCGACACGCCCGCCCGGCGCATCGCGGCACCGAAGTGCGCGAGGCCGGGCAGCGGGTGCCGGCCGCCCTCCCCCGGCGCCGAGGCCAACTCCCGGTCCAGGTCGACGAAGACGGCCCCCGGAAGGTGCCCTTCCTCGTATGCGGCCCGGCCGTCGTACGGCGGCTCACCGGTAGCCTTGGCCACGGTGAGCTGCCAGCGGACATCGAGCAGGACGGGCGGGTTGGCGCCCGTCAGATCGCTCGCGAGGTCGGATGCGGAGATGATGGCGTTCATGGCTCCATCCTCGCGCACGGGGGTGGCCGAGCCGTTCAGGTCCGGCTACTCTGCTCGGCCGGACCGGGACGCTCACGCCGTGTACGGGAACAAGCACATGCTGTACAGCTGAGCGACACGTGCCGATAAGCGCGCCGCAAGGGGCAGCGCCCCGCACATCAGGCATTCTCCCGGACAGGCGTCGCCCCACAGGGCGTACCCACGTGGGCTGCGGAGAGCGCGCCCACCGCGAGGCCGAGAAGAGAGTGACGATGACCGACGCACGGGAGTCCGCCGGCCCGAACGGCCCAACACCCGCTCGGCACGCGCCCGGCACGCCCTGCTGGGTGAGCCTGATGGTGCACGGGCCGGACGCGACCCAGGAGTTCTACGGAACGCTGTTCGGCTGGGAGTTCCATCAGGGCCCCCGGCAACTCGGCCCGTATGTACGGGCGCTGCTCGACGGACACGAGGTGGCGGGCATCGGCCAACTGCCGCCGGACCGTCATCTGCCCATCGCGTGGACCCCCTACTTCGCCTCGGAGAACGTGGATCTGACCGCCGAGACGGTGCGCAGCTGCGGTGGCACGATCGGCGTGGGCCCGCTGGACGCCGCCGATGCCGGCCGCCTGGCGATCTGCGCCGACCCCTCGGGTGCGGTCTTCGGCGTCTGGCAGGCCGCCGCGCACCTCGGCACGGCCGTCTCGGGCGTCCCCGGTACACCCGCCTGGAACGAGCTGCTGACCTTCGAGTCGGCGAGCGTCGCCAAGTTCTACCGGTCGGTGTTCGGCTACCAGGAGGAGCCGGTGGTGTCCGCCGACTTCGACTACGTGACCCTGCACCTCGGGGGCGAGCCCGTCGCCGGCATCCACGGGCTGGGGCAGGCCCTGCCCCGCGACCGCGGCCCGCACTGGGTGACGTACTTCCAGGTCGCCGACGTCGAGGACGCCTTGGACCACCTCGTGCATCTGGGCGGGCACGTCCTCAAGCCGGCCCACCGGACGGCGCACGGCCGGGTGGCGACGGTGGCGGACCCGGAGGGGGCGCGGTTCGCGCTGCTGCAGCGGCAGCGCTGACACTCTGCCGGTCGGTCGCGAGTCGGCGCGGCACCGCCGGGTGTCAGGAGGACGACACCGGCAGCACGTCCGGGGACAGGGCCGCCGCGCGGGCCGTCGCCGAGGTCATGCGGCGCCTGTGATGGCGGCGGCACAGGACCTCGTAGCCGACCTCGTCGGCGGAGTGGGTGACGTCTCCGACGACCACCTGGGCACCCTCGACGACCATGACACCGCCTATCGTGCGGGCGTTGTGCGTGGCCCGGGCGCCGCACCAGCACAGGGCCTCGACCTGGAGCACCTCGACCCGGTCGGCCAGTTCCACCAGCCGCTGGGAGCCGGGGAACAGCTTGGAGCGGAAGTCGGTCGTGATGCCGAAGGCGTAGACGTCGAGGCCCAGGTCGTCGACCACCCGCGCGAGTTGGTCGATCTGCTCCGGCGCGAGGAACTGCGCCTCGTCGGCGATCACGTAGTCCGCGCGGCCGCCCTGCGAGAGGTGGTCGACGAGGTAGGCGTAGAGGTCCTGGCCGTCCTCGACCTCCACCGCGTCCGTGACCAGGCCGAGGCGCGAGGACAGCTTGCCCTCGCCGGCCCGGTCGTCGCGCGAGAAGATCATGCCCGCCAGGCCGCGCGCCGAGCGGTTGTGCTCGATCTGGAGAGCCAGCGTCGACTTCCCGCAGTCCATCGTTCCGGAGAAGAACACCAGCTCGGGCATGTCGAGTTGAGCACCTTTCGGCGAGAGGTCAGGCGTAGGAGATCGGGGCGGGGCTTCAGGAGCGTACTTCGAGCAGCGGGACCAACTGCTCGGCGGGGGTCATCGAACCGTGGTTGCCGACCATCGCCGACTCCTTCGGCTCCCGCTCGGAGGCGATGAGCAGTACGTCGTCGCGCGCGGCGGCGACCACGTCGCCGATCCGGCCGTACACCCGTTCGTCGATCTTCGGGCCGAACCAGCCCGCCGCGATGGCCTCGTCGCGTGAGGCCACCCAGAACTGCTCGCCGAGCACCTCGCGCCAGCAGGTCAGGACGTCGTTCGCGGCGCCGGGCACCGCGTAGACGTGCCGGGCGCGGCCCTCGCCGCCGAGCAGGGCGACTCCGGCGCTCAACTCCCAGTCCTCGTCGAAGTCGATGCGGTGCTCTTCGTCGAAGGGCACGTCGATCATGCCGTGGTCGGCGGTGACGTAGAGGGCGCTGCGCGGCGGCAGTTGCTCCGCCAGGCGCTGGACCAGGCGGTCTGCGTACATGAGCTGGCCGCGCCAGGTGTCGGAGTCGACGCCGAAGCGGTGGCCGGCGCCGTCCACCTCGGCGAAGTACGTGTAGACCAGGGAGCGGTCCCCCGCGGCCAGTTGCTCGGCCGCCAGGTCCATACGGTCCTCGCCGGTCAGCCGTCCGAGGAACGTTCCGCCGCTGAGCGCGACCCTGGTCAGCGGGGTGTTCTCGAAGGTCGGCGACGACACCTGCGCGGCGTGCACGCCCGCCTCGTGGGCCAGCTGGAAGACCGTCGGGTACGGCTGCCAGGGGCCGGGCGGGGCCCAGGGCTGCCAGCGCAGCTGGTTCATCAGCTCGCCGGTGTCCGGGTTGCGCACGGTGTAGCCGGGCAGGCCGTGCACGCCGGGCGGCAGGCCGGTGCCGACCGAGGCGAGGGAGGTGGCCGTGGTCGCCGGGTAGCCGGCGGTGAGCGGGCGTCCGGTACCGCCCCGCGAGGTGGCGAGCAGGGACGTCATGAAGGGGGCGTCCTCGGGGTGCGCCCTGAGCTGCTCCCAGCCGAGGCCGTCGATCAGGAACACGCAGTTCCGGTCGGCGGGGGTCAGCTCGGAGATCGCGGCGCTCATGCCCGGCACGCCCAGGCCGGCGGCCAGCGTGGGCAGCAGGTCGGCGAGAGAACCGCTCCCGTACTCGGGGGCCGGTGCGGAGGTGACGGTGAGCGGTTCGGGGTGCTGGTCCCAGGCCGTCTTGGCGTGTGCCATCAGCGAGCGGTGTCCGCGGTCGCCTCGGAGAGGGCCTGCGCGAAGGCGAGTGCCTGGCGCACGGTCTCCGGTCCGTCCCCCGCCTCGCTGACGCGCAGGCTGAGGTCGTCCGCCGTCGAGTTGCCGGTGTAGCCGTGGTCCGCCTCGCAGTTGGGGTCGCCGCAGGCGGCCGGCTCCAGGTCGATGCGGGAGACGGCGCCCCAGCCGATGGTGAGGACGACCTCGCGGGGCAGGGTGCCCGGCTTGTAGGACTCCGGGTTGGCGACCACCCGGCTGACCACGATCGACGAGATGCGGCTCATCTTCACGGACTCCGTCGACGTCGTGGCGTACGGCGTCGGGGAGGTGCTGTCGGCGGCCTGTTCGTCGGTGTGGCTGACGATGAAGCGGTGGTCGGTGAGGACGAGCACCGTCACATGCCGCCGCACCTCGTTCTGGTCGAACGTCGTCTCCTGGTGGACCAGGTACGACCTGATGGGCTCGCCGCCCACGGCGGCCTCCACCGCCTCGGCCACGAGGGCCGGGTAGTAGCCGCTGCGCTCGATCGCCGCCCGCAGCCCCTGGGTCGTCGTACTGGTCTTGGCCATGACGCCCATCCTACGGGGGACCACTGACTGCGAGGCACCGCTCGCCCCCTGTCAGTACGCGGGGAGCGTCCTGGGACCGAGGTCGTCGCGGGCGGGCGGCGGCGCGAGGCGGACGGAAGCGCCCAGGACGCTCAGGCCGTGCGAGGCGACGACCACCGGCTCCAGGGTGACCGCGACGACCTCGGGGTGGTCGTCCACCAGCCGGGACACCCGCAGCAGCAGTTCCTCCAGGGCAGGGGTGTCGGCCGGTGCGGAGCCGCGCCAGCCGAACAGCAGGGGCGCGGTGCGGATCGAGCGCACCAGCGAGGTCGCCTCCTTGTCGGTGACCGGGATCAGCCGGTGGGCCGTGTCCCCGAGCAACTGCGAGGCGGCCCCGGCGAGCCCGAAGGAGAGCACGGCTCCGGCGGCGGGGTCGATGACGGCCCGTACGACGACGTCCACGCCGCGCGGCGCCATCCGCTGCACGACGGGGCGCAGCTCCTCCGGGGCTCCGAACAGCTCGGTCAACTCGGTGTACGACCGTCGCAGTTGGTCCTCGTCCGCGAGGTCGAGGCGTACGCCGCCCAGGTCGGCGCGGTGCCGCAGGTGCGGGGCGGTGGCCTTGAGAGCGACGGGGTAGCCGAGGGTGCGGGCGGCCTCGGCGGCGGCGTCGGGGGTCGGGGCGGGCAGGGCCCGGTGGACGGGGATGCCGTAGTGGCCGAGCAGGTCGCAGGTCTCCTCCGTGCCGAGCGTGAGTCCCTGCCCGCGCGCGAGGAGCCCGTCGATCAGTGTGGCGGCGCCCTTCTCGTCGATGTCCTCGTACTCGGGCACCTTGCCGGGGTCGGCGGCATCGCGCCGCCACTGCGCGTAGGTGACGGCCTGGGCGAGGGCACGCACGGCGCGCTCGGCGGCGGGGTAGGCGGGGATGAGGTGCTCGCCTTCGGGAGCCTCGGCGGTGGGGAGTCGTTCTCCGGTGGATGTCGGGCGAGGGGCGATGTGCGGAGGATGGTACGCCCCGGTCTGCGGTGCCGTGCTCGCCGCCGCCGACAGCGCCTCCGCGAGGCCGCCCAGCTCCACGTGCACCACCAGGACCGGCTTGGCCGGGGCGGCGGCCGCCGCGGAGCGCAGCGCGTCGGCGAGGGCCGCGTCCGCGACCGAGCCCTCCCCCACCGCCGGTATGGCCGTCACGACCACCGCGTCGCACCGGTCGTCGGCCAGCGCCCGCGACAGGGCCGTGTGGAAGTCCGCGGCGGAGGCCGCCGTGGTCAGGTCCTGCGGGGGGTGCGGCCGCAGCCCCTCGGCCAGACACGCGTCGTACGTGAGCAGGCCGAGCGACTCGGAGTTGCCGAGGATCGCCACCCGGGGCCCGGCCGGCAGCGGCTGGCGCGCGAGGAGCAGCCCGGCGTCCACCAGCTCGGTGATGGTGTCGACCCGGATGACGCCGGCCTGCCGCAGCAGCGCGGAGACGGTGGCGTGCGGCAGCCGGGTCGCCCGTACGGCGTGCCCCTGGGGCGCGGCCGCGTGCCGGGCGCCCTGGACCACGACCAGTGGCTTCGCCGCGGCCGTGCGGCGGGCGAGGCGGGTGAACTTGCGGGGGTTGCCGATCGACTCCAGGTACATGAGGACGACGTCGGTGTCGGGGTCCTCGTACCAGTACTGGAGGACGTCGTTGCCGGAGACGTCGGCCCGGTTTCCGGAGGAGACGAAGGTGGAGACGCCGGTCACACCCGTGACACCGCCGCCGCGCCGGTGCAGCCGGGACAGCAGGGCGATGCCGATGGCGCCGGACTGGGCGAACAGGCCGATGCGGCCCGGGCGCGGCGTCTCGGGCGCGAGGGAGGCGTTGAGCCGTACCCGTGGGGAGGTGTTGATGATGCCGAAGGCGTTCGGCCCGATGATCCGCATGCCGTACGTGCGCGCGTGCCGCACGAGTGCGCGCTGGCGTTCGCGCCCCTCGGTGCCGCTCTCGGCGTATCCGGCGGAGACCACGACCAGCCCCTGCACGCCGTGTTCGCCGCACTCGGTGACGACCTCGGGCACGTGCTCGGCCGGCACGGCGACGACCGCGAGGTCGACCGGGCCGTCGATGTCCCGCACCGAGCGGTGTGCGGGCACCCCGTCGAGCTCCTTCTGTCCCTCGGGGAGTGCCCTGTTCACGGCGTAGAGGCGGCCGGTGTACCCGGCGTCGCGGATGTTGCCGAGGACGCTGCGGCCCACGCCGCCCGGGGTGCGCCCGGCTCCGATGACGGCGACCGAGCCGGGGGCGAGCAGCCGCTGCACGGACCGGGCCTCGGCGCGGTGCTCGCGCGCGTACTGGACGGCGAGGGAGCGGTCGGTGGGTTCGAGGTCGAACTCCAGACGGACGACGCCGTCCTCGAAGCTGCGTTTCTGGGTGTACCCGGCGTCCGTGAACACCTTGATCATTTTGTTGTTGGCGGGCAGCACCTCGGCGGCGAAGCGGCGGATGCCGCGCTCACGGGCGACGGCGGCGATGTGTTCCAGGAGAGCGGAGGCGACGCCCCGGCCCTGGTGGGCGTCCTGCACCAGGAAGGCGACCTCGGCCTCGTCGGCGGGCGCGGACGCGGGCGTTCCGTCCGCGCCGATCCGGTCGTAGCGTACGGTGGCGATGAACTCGCCGCCGACTGTGGCCGCGAGTCCCACCCGGTCCACAAAGTCGTGGTGCGTGAAGCGGTGGACGTCCTTGGCGGACAGGCGAGGGTACGGCGCGAAGAAGCGGTAGTACTTCGACTCGTCGGAGACCTGCTCGTAGAAGCTGACCAGGCGCTCGGCGTCATCAACGGTGATGGGCCGGATGCGCGCGGTACCACCGTCGCGCAGCACCACGTCGGCTTCCCAGTGGGCGGGATACTCGTGCCGGTCCGGCGAGGTCTGCATGGGCCCCAGAGTACGTCTGGCGTCCGACAGCGGCGCGAGGCAGTCTGTGGAGGGCGTCAGCCGGGTCGAGGCCGCGACCCGACGGCACCCCGGGGCGGTACGTCAGGACCGCCCCGGCGCAGCTTCACGTATGGGAAACTGGTCTAGACAACCCTGAAAACCGAAGGGCAGCAACACATGGCTGAGCGCCGCGTCAACGTCGGCTGGGCCGAGGGCCTCCACGCCCGCCCCGCCTCCATCTTCGTCCGAGCCGCCACGGCCGCAGGCGTCCCGGTGACGATCGCCAAGGCAGACGGCAACCCCGTCAACGCGGCCTCCATGCTGGCCGTCCTCGGCCTCGGCGCCCAGGGCGGTGAGGAGATCGTCCTCGCCTCCGACGCCGAGGGTGCGGACGTCGCCCTGGACCGGCTGGCGAAGCTGGTCTCCGAGGGCCTCGAGGAACTGCCCGAGACCGTCTGAGCATTCTTCCGCGCCTGATCCGGTACCCCTGGTCCGGTGCATCCTGAGGGGCTCGTCCGAATTCATCGGGCGAGCCCTTCGCCATTCCCGGGCGCGGGTCGCCATTTCCGGTCACGGGTCGTGAATTCCCCGTTCCCGGGCAGCAGAAATAATCCCCCGCGAATTACCTGCTCTTTGTATACGGCTCCTGTGTTAATGCCGCAGGCTCGCCGTGTTTACGGGATGTTGCGAGTTCCTCACACGCTCGGCCCGCTCCCCGGCGGAGCCGAAACGCAGCCGGTGCGCGGCCGTCGCGCGCTCGGTGTGCAGCGCCGTGACCGCCCGCGCGCGCTCGCTGTCCCCGCGCGCCACCGCGTCCACGATCGCGCCGTGCTCGGTCCAGGACTCCACGGGCCCGGCCGGCGCCTCCACGGTGTACATCCAGGCGATCTTGTGACGGAGCTGGGTGAGCATCGAGGTCAGCGCGGGGCTGCCGGAGGCCTGCGCGAGCGTCTCGTGGAACCAGCCGCCCAGGGAGCGCAGGTCGTCGCTGTTGCCCCGGCGGGCGCGCTCCTGGCCGAGCCTGACCAGGCCGCGCAGGACCTTCAGATGCGCCTCGGTGCGGCGCTGGGCGGCGCGGGCAGCGCCGAGCGGCTCCAGCAGCAGCCGCATCTCCAGCAGGTCGGCGGCCTCCTGCTCGGTGGGTTCGGCGACGCACGCGCCCGCGTGCCGCCGGGTCACCACGAAGCCCTCGGCCTCCAGGGTGCGCAGGGCCTCCCGGACGGGGACGCGCGAGACGCCGTAGCGGCGGGCGAGGAGTTCCTCGGTCAGCCGGCCGCCGCGTTCGTAGACACCCGCGACGATGTCGTCCCGGATGGCCGTGCACACCGAGTGCGCGGGAATGCGCATGACCGACCTCCGTTTAATCCCCGTGAAACGTCGAACGAGTGACGCGTGTTCCGTGACTCTATTGCAATGAGCCGGAATTTCCGACGGCAGACCGGAATCCAGGGATATTTTTTGGACAGCCGGGCGGCACAAACGCCGAAAGCCCCGGCTCGGGGAGCCGGGGCCTCGGGGAAGCGGAGTGGTACGCCGTCAGACGCTCACGCCGTGCGAGCGGAGGTAGGCGACGGGGTCGATGTCGGAGCCGTACTCGGGGCTCGTACGGGCCTCGAAGTGCAGATGCGGGCCGGTGACGTTGCCGGTCGCGCCGGACAGGCCGATCTGCTGGCCCGGGGTGACCCGCTGGCCCACCGAGACGCTGATGGACGACAGGTGGCCGTACTGGGTGTACGTGCCGTCGTTCATCTTGATCACGATCTGGTTGCCGTAGGACCCGCCCCAGCCGGCCTCGACGACCTCTCCCATGCCGACCGCGTGGACGGAGGTGCCGCTGGCGGCGTGGAAGTCGACACCGGTGTGGCTGCCGGAGGACCACAGGCCGCTGCTGGCCTGGTAGCCGGTGGAGACGTACGAACCGGAGATCGGGGGCACGAAGGTGTTAAGGCGCTTGCGCTCGGCCTCGCGGGCGGCGCGCTCCTTGGCCTCGCGGGCCTTCTCGGCCGCCTCCTTGGCCTCCTTGGCCGCCTCGGCGGCCCGCTCGCGGGCGGCCTCCTCGGCCTTCTTCTTGGCGGCGGCCTCCTCGGCGGCCTGCTTCTGGGCCGCGGCCTGGGCGTCGATCTGCTGGGCCACGGTGTCGCCCATGGTGACGACGGGGGTGAGGCCGGTCTGCTCGACGGCCGGCTCGGCGGCGAAGGCGGCCGGAGCGGCCACGGTGCCGATGACGCCGGTGGTGGCGAGGGCCGCGACCCCCGCCGCGCGGGCCGTGCCGCGGTGGATCCTGCTGGGACGACGGTGCTTCCCGGTGGCGCGGGTGAACGCCATGGAGTGCCTGGTCCTTTCCTTCCTTCTCGCCTACCGGGTTAGCTGACGGGTTCGGAGCAGGAAGGTCTCCTACGGACCCCCTCGCGGCTCGCGCGGGCGTCCGATTCACCCCAGGGACTGCGGTTGGGTCCCCGGCTCCCCTGGCTCGCGCCGTACGGGGACTCGGCGATGACTGTCCGGTGCCGCGGGTGCGGCGCACTGCCTGACGAACAGCCCGGACGACGCTAAGCGGGGCCACTTTCAATTCCCAAACGGATCCGGCTTTTTGTAGCGCATCCCACAGGGCAGACAGGCAACCTCCGTGCCAATTCGGGCATAAAGGAGCCCTGGTGCCTTAGGAAGACAACCAGGGCTCCTCGCGCGCGTGCCCCTACTCGGCGGCGACGACCGTGACTTCGCCGATGCCCAGGGCCTCCACCGGGCCCTTGATCTGCGCCGCGTCACCCACGAGCACGGTCACCAGACGGTCCACCGGGAAGGCGCTGACGACCGCCGCGGTGGCCTCCACGGTGCCGGTCGCGGCGAGCTGCCGGTACAGCGTGGCCTGGTAGTCGTCGGGCAGGTGCTGCTCGACCTGGTCGGCCAGCGTGCTCGCGACGGCCGCCGCCGTCTCGTACTTCAGCGGCGCCACACCGACCAGGTTCTGCACGGCGACGTCCCGCTCGGCGTCGGTCAGTCCCCCGGCGGCGAGGGTGCTCAGCACCGTCCAGAGGTCCTGGAGGGCGGGGCCGGTGTTGGGGGTGTCCACGGAGCCGGTGATGGCGAGCATCGCGGCACCGGTCCCGTCCGGGGCGGACCTGAGGACCTGGCCGAACGCCCGCACACCGTAGGTGTAGCCCTTCTCCTCGCGCAGCACGCGGTCCAGGCGGGAGGTGAGGGTGCCGCCGAGGCAGTACGTGCCGAGCACCTGCGCGGGCCACACACGGTCGTGCCGGTCCGGGCCGATGCGGCCGATGAGCAGCTGCGTCTGGACCGCACCGGGGCGGTCCACGATGACGACCCGGCCCGTGTCGTCGGCGGTCACCGGCGGCACCGGGTGCGGCTCGGCCGCGGATCCGGTCCAGGAGCCCAGCGTGTCGCTCAGCAGGGCGTCGAGGTCGATGCCGGTGAGGTCGCCGACGACCACGGCGGTGGCCGTGGCGGGCCTGACGTGCCGCTCGTAGAAGGCGCGTACGGCCGCGGAGTCGATCGCGGCGACCGTCTCCTCGGTGCCCTGGCGGGGCCGCGACATGCGCGAGCCTGCCGGGAAGAGCTCCTTGGAGAGCTCCTTGGCGGCGCGCCGGGAGGGGTTGGCCAGCTCGTGCGGGATCTCGTCGAGGCGGTTGCGGACGAGCCGCTCGACCTCGCTGTCCGCGAACGCGGGAGCCCTCAGGGCGTCGGCGATCAGGCCGAGCCCCTTGGCGAGCCGGGAGGCCGGCACCTCCAGGCTGAGCCGGACGCCGGGGTGGTCGGCGTGTGCGTCGAGGGTGGCGCCGGCACGCTCCAGCTCGGCGGCGAAGTCCTCGGCGGAGTGCTTGTCGGTGCCCTCGGAGAAGGCCCGGGCCATGATCGTGGCCACGCCGTCGAGGCCGGCCGGCTCGGCGTCCAGGGGTGCGTCCAGCAGCACCTCCACGGCGACGACCTGCTGGCCGGGGCGGTGGCAGCGCAGGACCGTCAGGCCGTTGCCAAGAGTGCCGCGCTCGGGGGCCGGGAAGGCCCACGGCTTGGCCTCGCCCGCCTGCGGCTGGGGGTGGAAGTCCATCGTGGCGAGCTCGGTCACTTGGCCGCCTCCTCGTTCTCGTTCAGGGCCGCGGCTGCGGTGTCCTCGGTGGTGTCGGCGTCCTCGGCGGTCTCCGTGTCGCCCGTCTCGCCGGCGACGGGCTCGTAGACGAGCACCGCGCGGTTGTCGGGCCGCAGGCGGGCCTTGGCGACCTCCTGGACCTCCTCGGCCGTCACCTCCAGCACCCGCTGTACGGCCGTCAGGGCCAGCTGGGGGTCGCCGAACAGCACGGCGTACCGGCACAGTTCGTCGGCGCGGCCGGCGACCGTGCCGAGCCGGTCCAGCCACTCGCGCTCCAACTGGGCCTGGGCGCGCTCCATCTCCTCGGCCGTGGGGCCGTCCTCGGCGAACCGGGCGAGCTCCTCGTCGATGGCGGACTCGATGACCGGGACCTCCACGTCACCGGACGTCTTCACGTCCAGCCACCCCAGGGAGGGCGCCCCGGCGAGCCGCAGCAGGCCGAAGCCGGCCGCCACGGCCGTACGGTCCCGCCGCACGAGACGGTTGTACAGGCGGGAGGACTCGCCGCCGC
Organism: Streptomyces afghaniensis; assembly: GCF_044327915.1. Classification (NCBI taxonomy): domain Bacteria; kingdom Bacillati; phylum Actinomycetota; class Actinomycetes; order Kitasatosporales; family Streptomycetaceae; genus Streptomyces; species Streptomyces afghaniensis. The sequence continues at coordinate 121,964 of NZ_JBIRGJ010000001.1, read as the reverse complement.
CGAGGACGGTGAGGGCCAGGTCGGCCGCGTCGCACGCGCGCGTGCCGTCGTGCGGCAGCCGGTAGGCGGCCATCAGGGCACGCGCCGGGACCTCCTCCTCGACGACCTCGCGCAGCTGCTCGCCGATGATCTCCGGCAGCACGCCGTCCCGGGGCGCGGGCTTGCCGTCGTGGCCGGGAATGGAGCCGAAGTACTTCTCGATCCAGGCCAGGGTCTGCTCCGGGTCGATGTCGCCGACGACGGAGAGCACGGCGTTGTTCGGCGCGTAGTAGGTGCGGAAGAACGCGCGCGCGTCCTCCAGGGTGGCTGCGTCCAGGTCGGCCATCGAGCCGATCGGGGTGTGGTGGTAAGGGTGGCCCTCCGGATAGGCGAGGGCGGTCAGCTTCTCGAAGGCGGTGCCGTAGGGGACGTTGTCGTAGCGCTGCCGGCGCTCGTTCTTGACGACGTCCCGCTGGTTCTCCATCGACTCGTCGTCGAGCGCTGCCAGCAGGGAGCCCATGCGGTCGGCCTCCAGCCAGAGGGCGAGCTCCAGCTGGTGGGCGGGCATGGTCTCGAAATAGTTGGTCCGCTCGAAGCTGGTGGTGCCGTTCAGCGAGCCGCCCGCGCCCTGGACGAGCTCGAAGTGGCCGTTGCCCTTCACCTGGGCGGAACCCTGGAACATCAAGTGCTCGAAAAGGTGAGCCAGGCCGGTACGCCCCTTGACTTCGTGGCGCGAGCCGACGTCGTACCAGAGGCACACCGCCGCGACCGGGGTCAGGTGGTCCTCGGAGAGCACCACGCGCAGGCCGTTGGCCAGGCGGTGCTCGGTCGCTGTCAGGCCCCCGGAGCCTGCCTGGGCTGTGGCCGTGTGACCCATGGGCATGTACGTCCCTTCGATCGCGGCGCGGTCGTTCGAACCGCGGTTTTCCTGGCGAGTCCTGCCACTGTATGCAAGCGTGCGGGGCCCTGGTGAAGTTCCCGGGGGGCGTACGCCCAGAGCGAGAGGGGGAAGCGTCCGGGGACCGTGCGCGGTGGTGACATCGTGCCTGGCCCGGGGCCGGCGGAAGACCGGCGAGAGACCTCGGACCGGCCGGCCCGCTGCGGTCCGCCGACAGCGTCCCGACCGCCGCCCAGGCCCGGCGAGCGGCGCCCGCGGCCCGCGTCCGAACCCCTGCCGGGGAGGCCGTGGACCGGGCCCTGGTCCCGGTTGTCAGTGCGGCGGTCCACAATGGTCGGCGTCAGATCTCGTTCAACGCTTCAGCAAGGAGCCGGCAGCGATGGCCCGCCGCAGCACGAAGACCCCGCCGCCCGACGACTCGTACGAGGAGAGAATCCTCGACATCGACGTCGTCGACGAGATGCAGGGCTCCTTCCTCGAGTACGCGTACTCGGTCATCTACTCCCGCGCCCTGCCCGACGCGCGCGACGGCCTCAAGCCGGTGCACCGCCGCATCGTCTACCAGATGAACGAGATGGGCCTGCGCCCCGAGCGCGGGTACGTCAAGTGCGCCCGCGTGGTCGGCGAGGTGATGGGCAAGCTGCACCCGCACGGCGACTCGTCGATCTACGACGCCCTGGTGCGCATGGCCCAGCCCTTCTCGATGCGTGTGCCCCTGGTCGACGGCCATGGCAACTTCGGCTCGCTGGGCAACGACGACCCGCCGGCCGCCATGCGGTACACCGAGTGCCGGATGGCCGAGGCGACGAGCCTGATGACGGAGTCCATCGACGAGGACACCGTCGACTTCAACCCGAACTACGACGGTCAGGAGCGGGAACCGGTGGCGCTGCCGGCCGCCTTCCCGAACCTCCTGGTCAACGGCGCCTCGGGCATCGCGGTCGGTATGGCCACGAACATGCCGCCGCACAACCTGCGCGAGGTGATCGCCGCCGCCCGCCACCTGATCAGGTACCCGAACGCCGATCTCGACGCCCTGATGAAGCACGTCCCGGGCCCCGACCTGCCCACCGGCGGCCGCATCGTCGGCCTGTCCGGCATCCGGGACGCGTACGAGACGGGCCGCGGCTCGTTCAAGATGCGCGCCACGGTGGCCGTGGAGGCCGTGACGGCCCGCCGCAAGGGCCTCGTGGTCACCGAGCTGCCCTTCACGGTCGGCCCGGAGAAGGTGATCGCCAAGATCAAGGACCTGGTGGGCTCGAAGAAGCTCCAGGGCATCGCCGACGTCAAGGATCTCACCGACCGCGAGCACGGTCTGCGCCTGGTCATCGAGATCAAGAACGGCTTCGTGCCGGAGGCGGTCCTGGAGCAGCTGTACAAGCTGACGCCGATGGAGGAGTCCTTCGGCATCAACAACGTCGCCCTGGTCGACGGCCAGCCGCTCACACTGGGTCTGAAGGAGCTGCTGGAGGTCTATCTCGACCACCGCTTCACGGTCGTGCGGCGGCGTTCGGAGTTCCGCCGCACCAAGAAGCGCGACCGGCTGCACCTGGTCGAGGGTCTGCTGACGGCCCTGCTGGACATCGACGAGGTCATCCGCCTCATCCGCTCCAGCGAGAACTCCGCACAGGCGAAGCAGCGCCTGATGGAGCAGTTCTCGCTGAGCGAGGTACAGACGCAGTACATCCTCGACACGCCGCTGCGCCGCCTGACCAAGTACGACCGCATCGAGCTGGAGACCGAGAAGGACCGGCTCAACGCGGAGATCGAGGAACTGACCCGGATCCTCGACTCGGACACAGAGCTGCGCAAGCTGGTCTCCACCGAACTGGCCACCGTCGCCAAGAAGTTCGGCACCGACCGGCGGACGGTCCTGCTGGAGTCGGGTGGTGCCCCGGTCGCCACGGTGCCGCTCCAGGTGGCCGACGACCCGTGCCGGGTGCTGCTGTCCTCGACCGGTCTGCTGGCCCGTACGGCGAACGGCGAGCCGTTCCCGGAGGACGCCGGCGCCAAGCGCGTGAAGCACGACGTGATCGTCTCGGCGGTGCCCGCCACCGCCCGCGGCGAGGTGGGGGCCGTCACCTCCGCGGGCCGGCTGCTGCGGCTGAACGTGATCGACCTGCCCCAGCTCCCGGAGTCGATGCCGACACCGAACCTCGCGGGAGGCGCCCCGCTGGCTGAGTTCGTCTCCCTGGAGGACGACGAGACGGTGGTCTGCCTGACGACGCTCGACGAGTCGTCGCCGGGCCTGGCGCTCGGCACGGCGCAGGGCGTGGTCAAGCGGGTGGTGCCGGACTATCCGTCCCACAAGGAGGAGCTGGAGGTGATCACCCTCAAGGAGGGTGACCGCATCGTCGGCGCGGCCGAGCTGCGCACCGGCGAGGAGGACCTGGTCTTCATCACCGACGACGCCCAGCTGCTGCGCTTCCAGGCGTCCCAGGTCCGCCCGCAGGGCCGCCCGGCCGGCGGCGTGGCCGGCATCAAGCTCTCCGACGGCGCGAAGGTCATCTCCTTCACCGCGGTGGACCCGGCGGTGGACGCCGTGGTCTTCACCGTCGCCGGCTCGCGGGGCACGCTGGACGACTCCGTGCAGACGACGGCCAAGTTGACCCCGTTCGACCAGTACCCGCGCAAGGGCCGCGCCACCGGCGGCGTCCGCTGCCAGCGGTTCCTCAAGGGCGAGGACTGCCTGTCCCTGGCCTGGGCGGGCCCGGCCCCGGCCCTCGCGGCGCAGAAGAACGGCACACCGGCCGACCTCCCGGAGATGGACCCGCGGCGTGACGGCTCGGGTGTGTCCCTGGCGAAGACGGTGGCCGTGGTGGCGGGGCCGGTCTAGAGCCCGGTGGCGGAGGGCCTCAGGCAGGCTCTTGCAGGTCCTCCCCCGGACTCCGTACGTACCTCAGGACGCCCCACATGCCGTGCTCGTCGGCGTGTGGGGCGTCGCTCCTGCACGCGCCGAGTTCCTTGCCGAGGGCGGTGGCGTCGATGCCGGAGCCGATGAGGACCAGCTGGGTGAGGCGTTCGCCGCCGGCCGGCCAGGGCTCCGGGTAGAAGCGCAGGAACCGCCCGACGGCGTGGACGGCGTAGCGGTTGCGGGTGTCGTACGGCCCGAAGTCGACGTAGCCCTTGATCCGGTACAGCCCTTCGGGCCGGCTGTCGAAGAACTCCATCAGCCGGCGCGGGTCGAGGGGCTCCTCCGAGACGAACGACAGGCTGTCGTAGGTGTTGTGCAGGTGCTCGGCGTGGTCGTCGGTGCCGTGCTCGTGCAGGTCGTCGAAGGACAGCTGTCCGATGCGTTCCTCGCTGGGCCGGCAGTCGAAGAGGAACTCGGGGTCGATCCGGCCGTAGGAGGCCGGGACGACGGCGGCGCGGTCGACGAGGGAGCGGACCAGTCCGAGGACGCGTTCGCCGTCCGCCGCCCGGTCGAGTTTGTTGACCACGACGAGATCGGCCAGCGCGAGATGCCGGTCGATCTCGGGATGCCTGGACCGGGTGTCGTCGAACTCGGCGGCGTCGACGACCTCGACGAGCCCGCCGTACACGATCCCCGGGAGCTCGCTGGCGAGCACCATCCGTACGAGTTCCTGCGGCTCGGCCAGCCCGCTCGCCTCGATGACGATGACGTCGATGCCGAGGGAGGGTTCCGCGAGCCGTTCCAGGTACTGGTCCAGCTCGCTCGCGTCGACGGCACAGCACAGACAGCCGTTGCCGAGCGAGACCGTCGAGTCGCCGAGTGCTCCCGCCACGGCCATCGCGTCGATCTCGATGGCCCCGAAGTCGTTGACGAGGGCGCCGATACGGCTGCCGCCGCTGTGGTGGAGGAGGTGGTTGAGCAGTGTGGTCTTTCCCGAGCCTAGGAATCCGGCCAGGACGACGACCGGGATCTGCTGCGGTTCCGGGCTCGGCAGGCTCACCGTGCGACCTCTCTCACGCCGACGCGTGCACCGGCTCGCGTTCCCGGCACACGTACGAGGATGGGATGACGCCCCAGGATACGAGCCGTGGGAATCGCAGCGAAGTGAACGATTGTTAGCAGCACTCACGGGGCAGACGTTGGGCATGGCGCCGGTTTGTGCGACCCTCGCTTCCCTCCGTGCGCCTCCTCTCCGCCTCCCCGCCGATCAGAGCCGCTCGGCACTCTGGGAGACGGCAAGCGCCGCCCACCGCTCGCCGGTCCCCTCCAGTCGACCCGCATACCGACGACCGGCGGACGTCCGCCTGAATCGGGGGTTGACATGGGCACACGGAATTTGAGCTTTCGGGGGCTGGGTGCCGCCGCCTCGGCAGGGATCGTCGTGGCGGCGGGCGCCGCCGTCGCCATGGCCGCGCGGCGGCCGACGCTCCATGCGTTGCGTACACGGATCGAGCACCTGGAAGAGGCCGCGCAGTCACAGCGCCGGACCAACATCGCCCACCAGCAGCGCCTGCACTGGGAGTTGCTGAGCAAGGCGATGGACGATCCGGAGCTGGCCGAGGTGCTGGACGCGTACGACGGGACCGTCTCGCCCAGGAAACTCCGCCAGTTCCTCTTCGCCAATGCCCTCTACACGAACGCCCTGTCCTACCACCGCATGGGCAACATGAGCCGGGAGGAGTTCTTCGGCTTCGCCCGGAGCATGCTTCAGAACCCCGTCTTCAGGGAGTACTGGTACGCCTCCCGCCCGCATCGGGCGACCCTCGCCGACTCCTCCGAGGAGGCCAGACTCGGACACATGGTCGATGATCTGCTCGCGCAGTTGGAGGAGGCGGACACCGACGAGTGGTGGGTGGTCGGGGAACCGCCGGGCGAGTAGGGGGCTTGTGAGGGATCTCCGCGGAGACCCCCTGGTGACCGGGCCTCGGCCGTAAGCGCCGTACCTCCGGGATCACTCTCCTGAACGCATCACACGACTGGGCGGTAACGAACCCATAAATCGGCGCGTTTCCCCAGGTGCCAACAAGGTTGACTACTGCGCATCCCGCGAACCGGGTCGACCACCGCCGAACCGCCGCTCCACGCCGCCCGGTTGTCGAGGCCGCGGCCCCACAGGGCCGCATCGCACCGCAGGCTACAGTGCGCACCAAGCCTCGAGATCAAAAGGAACGCCAGAACAGTGAGCCACATCATCCGTCGGATTGGCACCCCTCCCAGCGCGCGAGGAAGTGCGACTGGTGCCAATTGCCCCGATATCTTCGAGCTGTCCGACGGCAGGTTCGCTGTGATCGGCACCGACCTCACCGAAGAACTCGACGGAAAGCTTCCTGGCGACGCGTCCAGGGCCGACTACGAGCGCATCGTCGTGGTCACGCGCAAGACCCTCATCGACGCCAAGGCCGACATTCCTGACGCCTGATCTCGTCGGACACCTGTCGGGCCGGCGTGCGGCCCGGGTCCGGCACCTTCTGGTGCCGGACCCTTCGTGTTCCTGCGGCGCCGTCCGTCAGGCAGGCACCGGCTCCGGCGCCTGCGGCCCCACATAGCGCGCCACCGGCCTGATGATCTTCGTGTCCTCCGCCTGTTCCAGGATGTTGGCGCTCCAGCCCACCACGCGCGCGGCGGCGAACGTCGGCGTGAACATCTCGCGGGGCAGGCCGCAGAGTTCCATGACCACGCCCGCGTAGTACTCGACGTTGGTGTGGAGTTCACGGCCGGGTTTCAGCTCCGCCAGGATCGCCTCGACGTGCCGCTCGACCTCCACGGCGAAGTCCACCCGTGGACCGCCGAACCCCTGGGCGACCTCGCGCAGCATCCGCGACCGCGGGTCCTCCGTGCGATAGATCGCGTGCCCGAAGCCCATGATGCGCTCACCGGCGAGCACCCGCTGCCGCACCCAGGAGTCGATGCGGTCCGGGGTGCCGATCGCGTCCAGGGTGTCCAGCGCACGGCTGGGCGCACCTCCGTGCAACGGCCCCGACAGGGCCGCCACCGCGCCGGCGAGGCACGCCGCCACGTCCGCACCCGTCGACGCAATGACCCGAGCGGTGAATGTTGATGCATTGAATCCATGATCAATGGTTGAGATCAGGTATTGCTCGATCGCCCGTGCGTGCCGCTCGGTCGGCACCGAGCCGGTCAACATGTACAGATAGTTGGCCGCGTACGACAGATCCTCGCGCGGCTCCACCGGCTCGAGCCCCTGCCCCAGCCGGTGCAGCGCGGTGAGCAGCGTGGGTACGGCCGCGGTCGCCTCGATGGCGTCCTGCCTGCGCCGGTCGGCGTCGATGTCGTACCCGGGCCGGAAGCCCTTGGCCGCGCCCAGCAGCGACAGCGCCGTGCGCATCCCGGCGAGCGGGCCGGAGCGTCCGCCGGCCGCCGCGATGGCCGGCAGGGCCGCGCGGACCTCGTCGGGCAGCCGGCGCAGCGCCGCGGTCTGCGCCGCGAAGGCCGCGCTCTGCACGGCGTCCGGCAGTTCGCCGTGCACGAGCAGGTGCCAGACGTCCTCGAAGGCGCGGGTCCGCGCGAGGTCGACGGCCGAGTACTGGCGGTAGTGGTAAAAGCCCTCGACGCCACGGACATCACCGATCCGGGTGTCGGTGACGACGACCCCGGCGAGTCCCCGTGGTGCGTCGATGAGAGCGGTTGCGGACCTGTTGACGGACATGTCTTCCTCCCTGGACTTGATTTGACTGTCCATGGTTGACTTGAGATGTGTCAATATTGATTCAATCAATAGATCAGTCAATAGGCCGCTAGGCGGTTACGGTGACCCCCATGCGCGATCAAGAACCCGCCCCCCTCGACCCGGAACGGCGGTTGAGCACCAAGGAGGCCGCCGAGCTGCTCGGCGTGAAGCCGGAGACCGTGTACGCGTACGTGAGCCGCGGTCAGCTCAGCAGCCGGCGGGTGACCGGCGGCCGGGGCAGCACCTTCGACGCCAGGGAGGTCGAGGCGCTCGCCCGGCGCAACAGGCGGGAGAGCGCGGGGAGTTCCGCCTCCGGCGGCGAGTTGTCCGTACGGACCCGCATCACGCTCATCGAGAGCGACCGCTACTACTACCGCGGTGTGGACGCGGTCGACCTGGCCACGCGGCACACCTACGAGGAGGTCGCGGAGTGGCTGTGGACCGGCCGGATGCGGCCGGGCAGCACGTTCACCGCGCCGGCCGCCTCGGTCGCCGTGGCCCGCCGCGCCGTCGACGCGCTGCCCGAACACGCCGCGCCCACCGACCTGCTGCGCGTGGCGACGATCGCCGCAGCGACCGCCGACCCGCTGCGCTTCGACCTGTCCGAGGGCGCCGTGCTCGGCACCGTGCGCACGCTCATTCCCACACTGGTCGCCGCCCTGCCCCCGGCGTGGCGCGACCGCCGTGACGAAGGCCCTCTGGCCCACCGTCTGTGGACCAGGCTGTCGGTGCACAAGGATCCCGACGAGGCATCCTTGCGCGCTCTGGACACCGCGCTCGCCCTCCTCGTCGACCACGACCTGGCCGCCTCGACCCTCGCGGTGCGCGTCGCCGCGTCGGCCCGTGCCCACGCCTACGCGGCGGTCTCCGCCGGACTCGGCGTGATCGAGGGCCCGCTGCACGGCGCGGCCAGCGGACTCGCGCACCGGCTGCTCCAGGACGTGCTCGACCAGGGCGACGCGGCACCGGTGATCGCGGACGAGCTGCGCGCCGGCCGCCGTATCCCGGGACTCGGCCACCGGCTCTATCAGGGCGAGGACCCACGCGCGCGTGCCCTGTTCGCCCTCCTGGAGCAGATCCCGCGCGCGGAACCCGCCCTCCTCGCGGCCCGGGACATCGTCGAGACCACCGCCCGCCACGCCCCGCTGCACGCCAACGTCGACCTGGCGCTCGCCGTGCTCACCACGTCCTGCGGCATGCCCCCGACCGCGGGCGAGACGATCTTCGCGGTGGCCCGTACGGCGGGCTGGATCGCCCATGCTCTGGAGGAGTACGGCGAGCGCCCCCTGCGCATGCGCCCGAGCGGTCTCTACACGGGTCCGAAGCCGCCACAGCCACTGCCGGAGTAAGCGGAGCCGCCACAGCCACTGCCGGAGTAAGCAACGGCGGGGCCGGAATGAGTCGCAGCCCAACTTAGGTTAGGCTCACCTCTGTGCGTACGTGCTCAAGCGTCTCCCGTGTCTCGGACGAGCCCGTTTCGGGAACCGCGGCCACCGCGAGGACCTGGCTGTTGCTGGAACAGCCAGGTCCGTGGGGTGCCAAGGCGCTCACTTCGAGCAAGCTGGACCCCGCGCTGGGCCGTGCCCTGGAAGCGGCGGCGAAGGACACGGGCGTCCGGATCGTGCTCATCCGCCGCCCCGGACGCCAGGCGGACCGCCGGATGCCCGCCACCCGCCGGGTGTACGCGGCCCACACCGTCCCGGGAAACGTATGGCTGCACGGCGCCACGACCTCGGACCCCGGGCAGCTCCTCGATCTCGACTTCGCCGCACTCGGCCGGGGCGACCACGGCACCTTCGACGCGGTGCTCGGGGGACGGCCCCACGACGGCGATCCGCTCGCCCTCGTCTGCACCAACGGCAAGCGCGACCGCTGCTGCGCGCTCCTCGGCCGCCCTCTCGCGGCGGAACTCGCCACGTCCGGGGTCGAGGGCGTCTGGGAGGTCACCCATCTGGGTGGTCACCGCTTCTCCCCGACAGCACTCGTGCTGCCGTACGGATACGCGTATGGCAGGGCCGAGGCGCACACCCTCAAGGAGGTCCTGCACAGCGCGCGTCAGGGCCGGATCGTCGTGGAAGGGTGCCGGGGCAGCTCGGCCTGGGAACGGCCCGGCCAGGCGGCCGAACTCGCCGTGCGCGCACAGACCGGCGAATACGCCGCGGAGGCACTGAGCGTCGTACGGACGGCCGGCGCGGCCCCGCGCTGGGAGGTGACCGTCGCCCACGCCGACGGGCGCCGCTGGCAGGTCGAGGTGGCCCAGGGCGCGGCCCTGCCGCCACGGCCGGAGAGCTGCGGAGCGGCAGTCCTCGGTTCGCCCGCGCGGATGGACGTGGTTGCGGTGCGCGAGGTGAGGGTGACGACGGCGCTCGCGAGCTGACCGGTCCGCCGGGCACGGTCCGACCGTCTCCTCAAGCATTGATCAAGAGATCCACGCCACACCCGTTACGGCACCTGGGCAGCCCCACGTACCTTCTTGGGTATGAGCCCCACTCCCCCCGCACGCCGCCTGCGCCTCGGCCTGCCCCGGCGGGTGTTCTCGCAGGTGCTGCTGATGCAGGTGGCGATCGCCGCGGGAGTCGCGGTCCTCGCGACCGGACTGTTCCTCGCGCCCCTGAGCGACCAGCTGGACGACCAGGCGATGCGCCGCGCGCTCGCCATCGCGCAGACCACCGCGCAGCAGCCGGGCCTCGCGAGGGAGGTGAGGGACACGCCTCCCTCACCGAACGGTCCGGTGCAGAAGGAGGCGGAACGGATCCGGAAGGCCACCAAGGCCGAGTACATCGTGGTGATGGACTGGCGGGGCGTGCGGTGGTCGCACACCGACCCGAAGCAGATCGGCGGCATCGTCTCGACCGATCCCGGCCAGGCCCTGGCCGGCAAAGAGGTCATGGAGATCGACAGCGGCACCCTGGGCCGCTCCGCCCGCGGCAAGGTGCCGCTGCGCGACAGTGACGGCACGGTCGTCGGTGCCGTCTCGGTCGGCATCGCCTACGACAGCGTCCGGGCCCGGCTGATCCACGCGATCCCGGGGCTGCTCGCGTACGCCGGAGGTGCCCTGGCCGTCGGTGCGCTGGCCGCGTGGCTCATCTCCCGGCGGGTCCACCGGCAGACCAGGGACCTGGCCTTCTCGGACATCGCGTCGCTCCTGTCGGAACGTGAGGCGATGCTGCACGGCATCCGGGAGGGCGTCGTCGCCCTGGACCGCACCGGTCGCATCCGTCTCGTCAACGACGAGGCGCAACGCCTGCTGGGCATCGGGGACGCGGTGGTGGGCCGCTCCCCCGACGAGGCGCTCGGCGCGGGCCGTACGGCCGACGTACTGGCCGGGCGCGTGACCGGCACGGACCTGCTCACCGTGCGGGGCCAGCGGGTGCTGGTCGCCAACCGCATGCCCACGGACGACGGCGGAGCCGTGGCCACCCTGCGCGACCGCACCGAGCTGGAGCAGCTGGGCCGCGAGCTCGACTCCACCCGTGGTCTGATCGACGCCCTGCGCGCCCAGGACCACGAGCACGCCAACCGTATGCACACGCTCCTGGGGCTGCTCGAACTGGAGATGTACGACGACGCCGTGGAGTTCGTGGGCGAAGTGGTCGGTGACCACCGGGCCACCGCGGAACAGGTCACCGAACGCATCGCGGACCCGCTGCTCGCCGCCCTGCTGGTCGGCAAGGCGACCGTCGCGGCCGAGCGGGGCGTCGCCCTGTGGGTGTCGGACCGGACCCGGCTGCCCGACCGGCTGATCGATCCCCAGGGGCTCGTCACCGTCGTCGGCAACCTGGTGGACAACGCCCTCGACGCCGTTGCGGGCAAGCCGCACGCGCGCGTGGAGGTGGAACTGCGCGCCGAGGGCCGTACGGCGATCCTCCGGGTGCGCGACACGGGCCCGGGAATCCCGCCGGAGCACCAGGAGTTGATCTTCACCGAGGGATGGTCCACGAAGAAGCCGCCCGCGCACCGCGAGCGGGGCATCGGGCTCTCCCTGGTGCGCAGGCTCGCCGAGCGGCAGGGTGGCAGCGCGACCGTCGGGGAGGCTCACGGCGGGGGTGCGGAGTTCACCGTCGTCCTGCCGGAGGCGCTGGCCGACGCGGGCCCGGAGCCGGCCCTGACCGTGCCGTCAGCTCCGCAGACCGCCAAGGAGGAGTCCTGATGATCGAGGTCCTGGTCGTGGACGACGACACAAGGGTCGCGCGGGTCAACGCCGCCTACGTCGAGAAGGTGCCGGGCTTCCATGTCGCGGGTGAGGCCCACAGTGCCGCGGAAGCGCTGAGCCGGCTGGAGACGCTGCCCCGGCTCGACCTGGTGCTCATGGACCACTACCTGCCGGACGAGACGGGGATCGCGGTCGTCCAGGAGATGCGCCGTCGCGGCCACCAGACCGACGTGATCATGGTGACGGCGGCCCGGGACGTGTCCACCGTTCAGGCGGCGATGCGGCACGGCGCCTTGCAGTACCTGGTCAAGCCGTTCGCCTTCGCCGGGCTGCGCGCCAAGCTGGAGGCGTATGCGGAGTTGCGTCGCACCCTCGACGGCGGCGGTGAGGCGGAACAGGCGGAGGTGGACCGCATCTTCGGCGCACTGTCGGCCCCCTCCGAGCCGGACCTGCCCAAGGGGCACTCCCCCACCACCGCGGAGCTGGTCCGTCAGTCCCTGATGAACGCCGACGGGCCCCTGTCCGCCCAGGAGATCGCCGAACGCACCGGGGTGAGCCGCCAGACCGCCCAGCGCTATCTGAAGCTCCTGGAGCGCACGGGACGGGCCAGGCTGACCCTGAAGTACGGCGACGCGGGCCGCCCTGAACACCGTTACGTGTGGGCGACCCGCGCCTGAGCGGTCAGTGTGAGGCCGGTTCGGTTGTCAGCCCGTGGCCTTCTTCGCGAACTCGGTCGTGTAGGTCCGACTCAGGTCGATCTTGGCGTTCTTGATGTTGGGGTTGAACGCCTTGAGGACCTTCTCGACCGTCTCGGGACCGTCCGCGGGCATCACGCCGTCCTTGGTGAACATCGGCAGCGTGCTCTTGATCGCCTGCGCGTAGAGGGCCTTGTCGCCCTGCGAGTAGTCGGCCGGCATCTTCTCGGCGATCTGGGACGCGCTGTGGGTGGACATCCACGTGAGTGTCTTGACGAATGCGTCGACCAGCTTCTGGACGGTGGCCTTGTGGCTGTTCACCCAGTTCGTCTGCATGTACAGACTTGACGACGGATAGGGACCGCCGAGCGCCTCCTGGGACCCCTGCGGCGTCCGCATGTCGAGAAGGATTTTGCCTGCCTTCTTGTCCAGGACCTGCGCCACCGTCGGATCGGTCGTCATGCCGCCGTCGATCGAGCCCTTCTGGAGCGCGGAGATGAACGTCGGGCCGGCACCGACGGCGACGGGCGTGAAGTCACTGACGTTCACACCGTTCTTGACGGCGAGGTACTTGGTGAGGAAGTCGGTCGAGGAACCGAGGCCGGTGATGCCGAGCTTCTTCCCCTTGAAGTCCTTGGGCGAGGTGATGTCGCCGGCTGCCTTGGCGGAGACGATTTCGACCTCGCCCGGGGCGCGCGAGAACTGCACGACCGACTCGACCTGCTTGCCCTTGGTCTGGAGGTCGAGGGTGTGGTCGTAGAAGCCGACGGCCCCCTGGACCTGTCCGGAGACCAGCGCCGTCTCGGCCTGGACGCCGGCGGGCTCGCTCAGCAACTGCACGTCGAGTCCCTCGGCGTCGAAGTAGCCGAGCCGCTGGGTGAGCATGGCGGGCAGGTAGATGACCTTGTCCAGGCCACCGACCATGATCTTGACCTGCTCGCCCTTGCCGCCGCCTCCGCTGCCGGAGCCGGTCGACGCCGTACTGGCGGCGTCGTTGGCACAGGCGGTGAGCGAGGAGAGGGCGAGCAGGCCGGCGGCGGCCAGGGCTGCGTATCGGGCGTTGGTGCGCATGGCGGTTCACGTCCTTGTGAGGGGGAGGAGAGGGGGCGTCCGGGGTGAGTGTCAGTGCTCGGAGTCCGCGGGCTTCCAGCGGAAGATGCGGCTCTCGGCGAAGGTGAGCAGGCCTTCGGCGAGGAGCGCGACGACGGCGAGGATGACCATCGCCGCGTACACCCCGGCCGCGTTGAAGGTGCCCTGGGACTGCGCGACGAGCAGGCCGATGCCCTTGGTGGCGCCGATGTACTCGCCGACGATGGCGCCGATGAGGGCGAAGCCGAAGCTGACGTGGAGGCTGGTGAAGATCCAGGACGTGGCGGACGGGATGACCACCTGCAGAGTCACCCTGCGGTCGCTCGCGCCCAGGATCCGGGCGTTGGAGACGAGGTTCCGGTCCACCTCGCGGGCGCCTTGGAAGGCGTTGAAGAACACCGGGAAGAAGACCAGGACGACGGCCGAGGCCACCTTGGAGGCCGGGCCGAGCCCGAACCAGATCACGAAGATCGGCGCAAGGACGATCCTGGGAATCGAGTTGAGCACCTTGATGTATGGACCAAGAACATCGGCGAGCAATGTGATCCGCCCCAGCGCGATGCCAAGCACGACACCCGTGACCACACCGAGGACCCAGCCGAGCAGCGCCTCGTAGAGCGTGTACCAGATCTGCTCGCCCAGAGATCCGAGCGCCGTCCCGTGCATGACCCAGGTGGAGATCTGGTCCCAGATCTGCGAGGGCATCGAGAAGTTGAACGGATCGATGACCTTGGCCCGGGACAACGCCTCCCACAGGCCGAGGACTCCGACCAGCAGCAGCGCCCTGACGAGGTTGATCAGGACTTTCCGCTTGCGTGCGGCGCGGGCGCGCGAGTGGGCACGGTCCGGCGCCTTGGCCGCCTCCACGACCGGGGGGCCGATGGTCTCAGGCGACATGCGCGGCACCCCTCTCGCGGGTGATGCGCACCTCTTCGCCGAGGGACTCCCAGATCTCTCGGTAGATCTCTATGAACCGCGGCTCCAGGCGCACCGCCTCGACCTTGCGGGGCCGCGGCAGGTCGATGGTGAAGACCTCTTTGACGGTCGCGGGCCCGGCGGTCATCACGACGACCTTGTCGGCCAGGGCGATGGATTCCTCCAAGTCGTGCGTGACGAAGACGACCGAGGCGCGAGTGCCTTCCCACAGGTCGAGCAGTTCGTCCGACATCAGCGCCCTGGTCTGCACGTCGAGTGCCGAGAACGGCTCGTCCATGAGCAGGATCTCGGGGTCGTTGACGAACGTCGCGGCGAGCGCGACGCGTTTGCGCTGACCGCCGGAGAGCTGGTGCGGGTAGCGGTCCTCGAAGGCCTCGAGGCCGACCCGGGCCAGCCAGTCGCGCGCCTTCCGCTTCGCCTCCGCCTTGGGCACGCCACGGAAGCGCGGTCCCGCCATCACATTGGACAGCACCGTACGCCAGGGAAAGGTGGCGTCCTGCTGGAAGACGAAGCCGACCTTGTCGCCGACGCCGCGCACCGGCTCCCCGGCGACCAGCACGTCGCCCTCGGTGGGCTCCTCCAAGCCGCTGACCAGGGTCAACGTGGTCGACTTGCCGCAGCCCGTGGGGCCGACGACCGCGACGAACTCCCCACGGCCGACCGTGAGATCCAGGTCCCGGACGGCCGTGTGCAGGCCTCCCGACGGGGTCCTGAACGTCTTGCTCGCGCCCCGCAGCTCAATGGCGGGGCTGGTGTCTGCGCTCATGGCCGGGGACGGTAGGTCCGGCTCGGGAGGCGGCATCAGCCTTGTGAGCGCATACCGTTCTTTTGCTCGCAAGAGCCTGTTGTGCTCGTTTTGCGCGGGATACAAAAACGTAGCCGAAACAAGGGCTTGACGCCCGCATGGCCTTGAGGGAAAGAGGCCCGATGATTGACGTCCTGGTCGTGGACGACGACTTCCGTGTCGCCGAGATCAACGCCAAGTACGTGGGAAGGGTCCCCGGCTTCCGGGTGGCGGCCCGCGCGCACAGCGCTGCCCAGGCTCTGGCGGCGGTGCAGCGCGGTGGGATCGATCTGGTCCTGCTGGACCACTATCTCCCCGACGGGACAGGCCTCGAACTGGTCCACCACATGCGGGAACAGGGTCACGGCACCGACGTCATCATGATCACCGCGGCCGGAGATGTGGCGACCATCCAGACCGCCATGCGCCTGGGCGCCCTGCACTACCTGGTCAAACCGTTCACCTTCGCCGCACTGCACACCCGCCTGGAGTCCTACGCCGCCCTGCGTCGCACCGTCGAGCGGGTCGGCGGCGGCCGCGCCATCGCCGTCCAGGAACAGGTCGACCGCATCTTCAGCGCCCTGCGCACCACCCCGGTCCTCGCGTCACCTGGGCTGCCGAGCGGCCACTCGGAGCCGACGACGGAACTGATCTGCCGCGTCCTGCACCGCGCCGACCACCCGCTCTCCGCCCACGAGGTCGCCGCCGAGACCGGACTGAGCCGCTCCACCGCCCAGCGCTATCTGCGCCGCCTGGAGCAGTCCGGCCGCCTGCGCCTCTCCCTCAAGTACGGCGACACGGGCCGGCCCGAACACCGCTACGCGTGGGTGGCGCCCTAGCGGACGTCCCCTGGCCCCACGGCCGTACAGGAACCGCCCCTACGCCGCTCCCGCCCCGGTCAGCGACCGCACCTCGGTCTCCGCGTGCTTGGCCTCGTCCGGGAGCTCCGCCGCGGTGACCGTGCCCAGCCAGCCCGCGAGGAAGCCCAGCGGGATCGAGACCAGGCCCGGGTTCTGCAACGGGAAGTACTGGAGATCGACGTTCGGGAACAGCGAGTCGGGGCTTCCCGAGACCACCGGGGACAGCACCACGAGCACCAGGGCCGGCACCAGGCCACCGTAGACGGCCCACACGGCACCGCGTGTGGTGAAGCCGCGCCAGAACAGGGAGTAGAGCAGCACCGGAAGGTTCGCCGATGCGGCGACGGCGAAGGCCAGGCCCACCAGGAACGCGACGTTGAGATCCCGCGCCAGCAGACCGATGGCGATCGCCACCACCCCGACACCGACGGCCGCTACCCGGGCCACGGCCACCTCGCTGCGGGGTTTGCCGCCCCGGCGCCGCACAGACGCGTACAGGTCGTGGGCGACCGATGCCGATGACGCGAGCGTGATCCCGGCGACCACGGCGAGGATCGTGGCGAAGGCGACTGCGGCGACCACCGCGAAGAGAACCGTTCCACCCGTGGATCCGGCACCACCGCCCAGGTCGAGCGCCAGCAGCGGAACCGCTGTGTTCCCGGCCGCGTTCGACCCGCGTACCGCGTCCGGCCCCACGATGGCGGCCGCGCCGAACCCGAGCACGATCGTCATCAGGTAGAAACCGCCGATGAGCCCGACGGCCCAGACGACCGAGCGGCGCGCGGCGAGCGCGGTGGGCACGGTGTAGAACCGGGACAGGATGTGCGGCAGCCCGGCCGTCCCCAGCACCAGGGCCAGCCCCAGACTGATGAAGTCGAACCGGGCGGTCCAGTCCCCGCCGTACTTCAGCCCGGGCGCCAGAAACGCCTCCCCGTGACCACTGCGCTCGGCCGCCGTGAGCAGCAACCCGTCCAGGTCGCCATGGAAGCGCACCAGTACGAGCACCGTCAGCGCGATCGTGCCGCCGAGCAGCAGGACCGCCTTGACGATCTGGATCCATGTCGTCGCCCGCATCCCTCCCAGCGACACATAGATCACCATGAGGGCGCCGACGCCGATGACGGTCCAGGCCCGCGCCGCCCCGCTCGTGCCCCCGAGCAGCAGCGCCACCAGACTGCCCGCGCCGACCATCTGCGCCACCAGATACAGAACGGACACGGTGACCGAGGAGGTTCCCGCCGCGATCCGTACCGGCCGCTCCCTCATCCGCGCCGCCACGACGTCAGCGAGCGTGAACCGGCCGCAGTTGCGGACCAGTTCGGCCACGAGGAACAGCACCACCAGCCAGGCCACGAGGAAGCCGACGACATACAGCAACCCGTCGTAGCCGAACAGCGCGATGAGCCCGGTGACCCCGAGGAAGGAGGCGGCCGACATGTAGTCACCCGCGATGGCAAAACCATTCTCCATGGGCGAGAAGAGCCGCCCGCCCGCGTAGAACTCCTCCGCCGAGCCGCGCCGCTTGCGGCTCACCCATGTCGTGATCGCCAGCGTGACCGCGACGAATCCGCTGAACAGCAGCAGCGCCAGCGTCTGGTGCTCACCCGTCACGAGACACCGCCGTTCGCACCGCGCGTCAGCTCCTGTGTGTCCCAGCGCAGGTCGAGCGCCGCCCGGTCCCTGCGCAGCCGCGCGTGCCGCGAGTAGCCCCAGGTGAACAGGAACGTGGTCAGGAACTGCCCCAGCCCCGCCAGCAGCGCCACGTTCACCGCTCCCAGCACGGGCCGGGCCATCAGCTCCGGCGCGGTCGTGGCAGCCACGACGTAGGCCACGTACCAGGCGAAGAACGCCACGAAGGCCGGCACCACGAACCTCCGGTACCGCCGCCGCACTTCCTGGAAGGCCGCGCTGCGCTGCACCTCCAGATACACATCGGCCGCCGCGACCCCGGTCTCGCCCTCCCCGGGCGCCGACGGAACCACCTCCGGAGCCGGCACCGCGGCACCGGCCGACTCGCCCCACCCGGAGGCCAGGGCGTCGTACCAGGGATCGTCGTACCTCAGGTGTCCGGCCTCCTCGGCAGGGCCGGGGCCGACACCGTCGAGTCGCTCGACCGGACTTTCCTGACCAGCCCCATGTCTGCGGGGACGGCCCTTGCTTGGCTGCATGCCCAAGGATGGACAGAACGGGAAGATCCCCGACTCTTCTTCCCCTCGCTCTTCACCCCATCAGGTGACTCAACCCGCTGGTGGCCGCACCAGCCCCTTTCCGTACGCGTAACGCACCGCCTGCGCACGGTCCTTGAGCCCCGTCTTGGCGAACAGGTTGTTGATGTGGGTCTTCACGGTCGCGGTGGAGACATGCAGCCTGCGGCCGATCTCCTGGTTGCTGAGCCCCTCGGCGATGAGCAGCAGCACCTCCGTCTCCCGCACGGTGAGCCCGTCCGGCGCCTCGGGCGGCGCGGCAGGTCTGGCCTCGCTCTCGGTCAGACGCTCCAGCAGCCGTCTCTGGATGCCGGGCGACAGCCCCGCGTCCCCTGACAGCACACTGTGCACGGCCCGCACGATCTCCTCTCCGCCGGCGTCCTTCGTGAGGTAGCCGCGCGCTCCCGCCGCCAGTGCCGGGAAGAGCGACTCGTCGTCGGCGTACGTCGTGAGCACCACGACCTGCGTCCCGGGATACTCCGCGCGGATCCTGCGGGTCGCCTCCACCCCGTCACAGCGAGGCATGCGCAGGTCCATCAGCACCACGTCCGGAGCGACTTCGGCGACGAGCCGCACCGCCTCCTCCCCGTCCCCTGCCGCGCCGACCACCTCGATCCCGGGCAGCAGACCGAGCAGCATCACGATGCCCTCCCGCACCACGGTCTGGTCGTCCGCGACCACCACCCGAGCGGCCTTCCGCTCGGCCTCCTCCGTCATACCGGCACCTTCAACGTCACCACGTACCCCTCCTCGCCCGGCCCGGCCTCGAGCGAACCGCCCAGCAGCTCTGCTCGCTCCCGCATGCCGAGCAGACCGTACCCGGCTCCCGTCCCGGTCAGTTCGCCCGGCGAGCCGCCCGAGTCCCGCACATCCAGGGTCACTTCGTGCGGGTTGTAGTCGAGCCGCAGGCACACCTTGGCGCCCGGGGCGTGCTTGCGGGCGTTCGTCAGGGCCTCCTGAGCCGCTCTGCGTACGGCCTGCGAAGCCTCGGCCGGCAGCGCCCTGCGTTCACCCCTGATGGTGATCTCGGCGCCGTCGGTGGTTCCCACCAACTGGTTCAGGAACTCCTCCAGCGGGGTCAGCTCCCCGCGCAGGGCGGACAGCGCCTGCCGCGTTTCCGCGAGCCCGCCACGCGCCATCTCCCGTGCCGCCACCACTCGTTCGAGAATCTGGTCTCGCTCTCCTCCGCGCTCGATCAGCAACCGGGCCGCCTCCAGATGCACGAGCTGGGCAGACAGGCTGTGCGCCAGCACGTCGTGGATCTCCCGCGCTATGCGGGCTCGCTCCGCGAGCGCCGCCGACTCCGCCTCGGCCGCACGGGCGGCCCGCTCCTGGGCGAGCAGCCGCTGGGCACTGCCGCGGGCCTCGGCGTCCAGGCGCAGCGTGTACCCGGCCAGGGCGAGGCCGACGCCGGTGACCACGGAGGTCAGCGCGTCGTCGTTGTTGACGACCCCGAACGAACCGAGTGCCACGCCCGCTGCGCTGAGAGCGACTGCCGGTGGAAGCCGCTCCAGCGCCGAGACGGCGCACCCGCACCACATGACCAGGGCCGCGACTTTGAAGCCCGACATCTGGGCCGCGACGGCGACGCCCTGAAGCAGCGCGAGCGACGCCAGCGACGGCCACAGCCGGTGCTGGAGCGTGGTCCGGAAGAACACCCAGGCGAGCAGAGCCGCCAGAAGCACTCCGCCGGCTCCGGCAGCCGCCTTCCAGCCACGCGCCTCGCTCTCGGCGAAGGCTCCCCACATCAGCACGCCGAGCACCAGAGCCCTCACCGTCCAGGCCAGCAGGCACCGGGAGCGTGAGAGTCCCTCGCGGCTCAGCGCCTCCCTGGAGGGCCAGCGTGTCCAGGCGTTCTCCTTCACACGCGCTCCTTCCCCGCAGGCGCCAACGTGCTGTCACCGTACGCCCGGCCCGAGTTCACGGCAGGGCGCAGCAACCGACCGCGCCAGGCCAGGATTCCGGCCCTGACGAGCAGGGTGCCGGCAAGCCCCAGCAGCACGGCTGAGCTGTCCTGGTGAACGCCCACCGCGGCACCCAACGCGAAGAGACCGGCGCGCAGCCCGATTCCGACGACCCAGACGGCAACGCTCGCCGTGCTGCTCTTGCTCCACACGGTCCCGTCCGGCTCCGCCCATATGCGGGTGGTCCAGGCCCAGCCCGCCCCGGTGGCCAGGCCGACGAGCAGTTCGGCACCGAGCAGCAGCGCCGAAGCCGTGTGGTAGCGGTCGTCGAGTATGCCGGGTTCGCGCAGTGCGACAACGGCCAGTATCGCGGGCAGAAGCCACCAGCGGCGCTCGCCGTCGATGGGCGTTGCCCGGAACTGCCGGGCCAACACCAGCACGGCCACGACCACGATCACCAGCGCGTCGACGAGCCCGGCCATCACGACCTCCGTAAGCAGGAAAGGGGATGCCGGCAGCGGTGCCGCCGACGCCTTCGACGTTACGGAAATCGCCAGGTCATGGGATCGGAGTGCGGGTGGATCACGGGTGGATCCCCGACCGGGCGCCTCTCCACCCACGGGTGGAGAAAGGGCTCGGGCGCAGCGGGTGGAGAAGGTGCTCAGGCACAGCGATCTGGGCCGCGTGGGAGACCCCCCGGTCCGTCCGCTGGCACGACAACGGTCAGGCAAGGCACAGAACAGGCGTCCAGGGTCCACGTCCCGGCTGAGCCGGTCCCAACCGGAACCGCCAGAGCCGGCCTTGGCCGGAACTGGTCGTCACCGGAACTGGTCCCGGCCGGAAACCGGTCCTGGCCGGAACCGGTCCTGGCCGGACGCCCACCAGGATGGCTGGAGCCGAACCAGGCCGTATCAGCACCGTGCCTGCACCGCGCAGGCCCAGCACGACCAGCACCTGACCCCGCTCAGACCACCAACACCCCGGCCCCGCCCTGCCCCGCCCTGTCCAAGCCCAGCGCAGCGGCTACGCGTCGATCCGCGACCGGTCCAGCGTCGCCGCCGAGTTGGAGATGAACTCCTTTCGGGGCGCGACGTCGTTGCCCATCAGCAGATCGAAGACCTGCTCGGCGGCCTCGAGGTCGGAGAGGTTGATCCGGCGCAGGGTGCGGTGACGCGGGTCCATGGTCGTCTCGGCCAGTTGGTCGGCGTCCATCTCGCCGAGACCCTTGTAGCGCTGGATCGAGTCCTTGTAGCGGATGCCCTTGCTCTGGAGCTCCATGAGCTTGTCGCGCAGTTCCCGGTCCGAGTACGTGTAGACGTATTTGTCCTGGCCCTTCTTCGGCTGGACGATCTCGATGCGGTGCAGCGGCGGCACGGCCGCGAAGACTCGCCCGGCCTCGACCATGGGCCGCATGTAGCGGTGGAACAGGGTCAGGAGCAGCGTGCGGATGTGCGAGCCGTCGACGTCGGCGTCGGTCATCATGATGATCTTGCCGTAGCGAGCCGTGTCGATGTCGAAGGTCCGGCCCGATCCGGCTCCTATGACCTGGATGATCGCGCCACACTCGGCGTTCTTGAGCATGTCCGTCACAGACGACTTCTGGACGTTGAGGATCTTGCCCCGGATCGGCAGCAGCGCCTGGAACTCGGAGTTCCGGGCGAGCTTCGCCGTACCGAGCGCCGAGTCGCCCTCGACGATGAACAGCTCACTGCGGTCGACGTCGTCGCTGCGGCAGTCGGCGAGCTTGGCCGGCAGCGAGGAGGACTCCAGGGCCGTCTTACGGCGCTGTGCGTCCTTGTGCTGCCGGGCGGCGATGCGCGTACGGGCCGCGGCGACGGCCTTCTCCATCACGACACGGGCCTGCTGGGCGGCGTCCCGCTTCGTGGACGTCAGGAACGCCTTGAGTTCCTTACTGACCACGTTGTTCACGATGCGGCGGGCCGCCGAGGTCCCGAGGACCTCCTTGGTCTGGCCTTCGAACTGCGGCTCGGCGAGACGCACGGTGACGACCGCGGTCAGGCCCTCCAGGGCGTCGTCCTTGACGATGTCGTCCTCGGCGACGCGCAGGAGCTTCTTGGTGCGCAGCACCTCGTTCATCGTCTTGGCGACGGCCTGCTCGAAGCCGGCGACGTGGGTGCCGCCCTTGGGGGTGGCGATGATGTTGACGAACGACCTGAGCGTCGTGTCATAGCCGGTCCCCCAGCGCAGCGCGACGTCGACGCCGAGTTCGCGGGTGACCTCGGTGGGGGTCATCTGGCCATGGTCGTCCAGGACCGGGACCGTCTCCTTGAAGCTGCCCTGCCCGGAGAAGCGGAGGATGTCGCAGACCGGCTTGTCGTTCGCCAGGTACTCGCAGAACTCGCTGATCCCGCCGTCGAAGCGGAAGGACTCCTCGCCCTTGCTGCCGCCCTCGCCGAGCCCGTACTCGTCGCGCACGACGATGGTCAGGCCGGGCACTAGGAACGCGGTCTGGCGAGCGCGCTGGTGCAGGTTCTCCAGGGAGAGCTTGGCGTCCTTGAGGAAGATCTGGCGGTCGGCCCAGTACCGCACGCGCGTGCCGGTGCGGGTCTTGGGGATCTTCTTGGCCTTGCGCAGGCCGCCCTTGGCCTCGAACTTGGCGTCCGGGCCGTTCCCGGCGAAGGCGCCGGGGACACCGCGCCGGAAGCTGATCGCGTGGGTGTGCCCACCGCGGTCCACCTCGACGTCCAGACGGGCGGACAGGGCGTTCACCACGGAGGCGCCGACACCGTGCAGACCGCCGGAGGCGGCGTACGAGCCGCCGCCGAACTTGCCGCCGGCGTGCAGCTTGGTCATGACGACCTCGACGCCGGAGAGGCCGGTCTTGGGCTCGACGTCGACCGGGATGCCCCGGCCGTTGTCCCGGACCTCGACCGAGCCGTCGTCCTGGAGGATGACCTCGATGTGGTCGCAGTAGCCGCCGAGAGCCTCGTCGACGGAGTTGTCGATGATCTCCCAGAGGCAGTGCATGAGGCCGCGGCTGTCGGTCGACCCGATGTACATACCGGGGCGCTTCCGCACGGCCTCGAGCCCCTCGAGGACGAGCAGGTGCCGCGCGGTGTAGTTGGAACCGTCCCGGTCTGCTCCTGCCAGCAGAGCTGTGGACGGCACGGACGTCTCGGCGGTCACGCGGTTCGCTCCTCGCTGAATTTCAGATGGGGCCCTCATGGGTAAGGGCGCGGCTTCAGTCACCGGTGAGAGGGTACCGAGGCCTGGTAGAGCCGTTGTAACGCCACCCTCGTCGGAAACTCACCCTAGTCCAGACTCGTATGCCTGTTCGATCCCTCGTTGGAGTGAAGCACACATCACGTTCCCTTCCAGGCATGAACCATTTAGGCTCCGGGCACGTCCTCATGAACAACCGGCAACCCAGCCGGGAGGACCGACCACCAATACAACGCGAAGCTCCGTAAGACACATAGACACGCAATACGGCACATTCGCCGCCAACCGGCAGCAGACAGCCGCCTCGCAAGATTTTTTTCGAGGAATAGCCACGAGCGGGAACGTTTTGGGGCTGGTTGGATGTTGACCCTGGTACGACAGCTCGTCGAGCTAGAGAAGAGGCGACGTGACTACTGTTCTGACCCCTGCGAGCCAGTTGACGGCCGCTGATCGCTGCGACCGCTGCGGCGCCCAGGCGTACCTGCGCGTCGTCCTGCTCAGCGGCGGAGAACTGCTCTTCTGTGCCCACCACGGGCGCAAGTTCGAGCCGGAACTCAAGAAGATCGCCGCTGAGATACAGGACGAGACGGAGCGGCTGACGTCCGCTCCCGCGACTGCCTCCGAAGAAGAGCGCTGACACCTCGCGTCCGACGACGAGCCAGCCCGGCACAGGCCGGTGAACGGGCGGCTGCCTCCATTACCGAGGCAGCCGCCCGTCCTCGTCCCCGCGAGGTCTCTCAGGGCCCCCGGTGCGCACGCCGCACGTTTCTTCACACCCGCGTCCAGTCGAACGTGCACATAACCTTCACGCCGGTGTCAGGCTTCAGCCCCGTGTCCAGCTTCACGCCCGTGTCCAGCGGAGCGTGCGCATGATGTCGGACACCCGCATGTACACCCCGGGGCTGCCTGCCCGACCGCAGCCGATCCCCCAGGACACGAGCCCGATCAACCGCCCCTGGGCCACCAGCGGCCCCCCGCTGTCGCCCTGGCAGGCATCCCGGCCTCCCTTCGCCTCTCCGGCGCACAGCATGCTCCTGGCGTCGTAGATGCCGTCCGCGTCTCCCGGATACGCCTCCTCACAGAGAGCGTCGGGCAGCACACGCACGCGTGCCGCCCGCAGGCTGTTCGGATACTCCCCGGCGCCCGAGACGTCACCCCAGCCGTACACCGTCGCAGCTGCGCCCACGGCGTACGCGGGATCACCGTGGGCCGCCATCGTGATGGCCGAGCCGGCGGAGAGAGGCTCGGCCAGGGTGAGTACGGCGAAGTCCCCGACGTTGCTGACACTGTCGTAATCCGGGTTCACCCAGGTTTCTCGCACGGCGACCTCCTGGCCACCGCGGTCCGAGAGCAGGTCCGTGCGACCCGCTATGACCCTGAGGTCGCGTACGCGCTCCGGTGGACCGCCCAGGACCTCCTCGTCCAAGCAGTGGGCCGCGGTGAGCACGGTGCTGCGGCCGACCGCCACTCCGCCGCAGAACTGTCCCGCCCGCGTACCCCCGAACCGGTCACGACTGGACAGGGCCACCGTCCAGGGGCTCTCCGATGCGTCGACGGGGAATCCTCCTATGACCACCCTGTCGGCGGCCACAGGCGCACTGGAAGCCACTGACAGGGCGGATACGGCGGCTGCCACAACCAGCGGTCGGGCCAGGGCCCGGACAAAGCGGCGACGCATACACGCTCCTCACTCCGTGGTATCGGCCAGACACCCAGAGTGATTCACGCTGTGGCAGGCCGCATCCGCGGAGGGGCATGAAAAAGGCCCGGTCCCCCATGAGGGAACCGGGCCTTCCGCGTCGTACGACCCGCGACGACTAGTCGAGGTAGTCGCGCAGCACCTGCGAACGGGACGGGTGGCGCAGCTTCGACATGGTCTTGGACTCGATCTGGCGAATCCGCTCACGCGTGACGCCGTACACCTTGCCGATCTCGTCGAGGGTCTTCGGCTGACCGTCGGTGAGACCGAAGCGCATCGAGACGACGCCCGCCTCGCGCTCGGACAGGGTGTCGAGCACGGAGTGCAGCTGCTCCTGGAGGAGCGTGAAGCTGACCGCGTCGGCCGGGACGACCGCCTCGGAGTCCTCGATGAGGTCACCGAACTCGCTGTCGCCGTCCTCGCCCAGCGGGGTGTGCAGCGAGATGGGCTCGCGGCCGTACTTCTGAACCTCGATGACCTTCTCCGGGGTCATGTCGAGCTCCTTGGCCAGCTCCTCCGGGGTGGGCTCGCGGCCCAGGTCCTGGAGCATCTGGCGCTGCACGCGCGCGAGCTTGTTGATGACCTCGACCATGTGCACCGGGATACGGATGGTGCGGGCCTGGTCGGCCATGGCGCGGGTGATCGCCTGACGGATCCACCAGGTGGCGTACGTGGAGAACTTGTAGCCCTTGGTGTAGTCGAACTTCTCGACCGCGCGGATCAGACCGAGGTTGCCCTCCTGGATGAGGTCCAGGAAGAGCATGCCGCGGCCGGTGTAGCGCTTGGCCAGAGAGACCACCAGTCGGAGGTTGGCCTCCAGGAGGTGGTTCTTGGCTCGGCGGCCGTCCTCGGCGATGATCTCCAGCTCGCGCTTGAGCTTCGGGGCGAGCTTGTCGGCGTTGGACAGCTTGTCCTCGGCGAACAGGCCGGCCTCGATGCGCTTGGCGAGCTCGACCTCCTGCTCGGCGTTGAGCAGGGGGACCTTGCCGATCTGCTTGAGGTAGTCCTTGACCGGGTCGGCCGTGGCGCCGGCCGCGGCGACCTGCTGGGCGGGCGCGTCGTCCTCGTCCTCGTCGGAGAGCACGAAACCGGCGTTCTCCGTACCCTCGGGCTCCTCGCCGGCCTTTCCGGGTGCGGCCTCCTCGAGCACCTCCTCTTCGAGAAGCTCGACGTCGTCCTTCTTGGCGCTGGTCTTCTTCGCCGCGGTCTTCTTGGCGGGCGCCTTCTTCGCGGCCGCCTTCTTGGCGGTCGTCTTCTTGGCTGCTGCCTTCTTGGCGGGGGCCTCGTCCTCGACGGCGGACTCGGCGGCGGGCTCCGCCGGTGTGGCGGTGGCGGTGGCCTTCCTGGTGGTCACCGCCTTGGCCGCGACCGTCTTGGTGGCGGTGCGCTTGGCGGGACTCTTCGCTGCGACGCTCTTTCGGGTGCGCTTGGGCTCTGCGGCACTGACCATCAGCGTCACACCCTCTTCCTCGAGGATCTGGTTGAGGCTGCGCAGTACGTTCTTCCACTGAGTGGCCGGAATCTGGTCAGCTTCGAAGGCCCGACGCACGTCATCGCCGGCGATCTGCCCCTCAGCCTTTCCCCGCTCAATGAGAGCCATGACAGAGACGGACTCGGCGATCTCCGGCGGGAGCGTACGGGATGTGCTGGCCGACACGAACAACCTCTCGGAACGTTGGAAAACGGCTTCCGGCCCCGTCCACAGTGGACAGGAGCCGACCGCCGGCTTGGGGGTGGGCCGACGGCGCGGGCGGGGGCCGGGAAGATTCACAGCGCCATGAACGGCGTCCGTATTCCCTCCGCGGCTGTCACCTCTTAGGTCATCGCGTTCTTCCCGCGAGCGTTACGCCCAATTCGCGTGGCCCGAGTCACACCCCGTAAGCAAACAAAAACGATCAAACATGGGCAAAGTGGGGCACACTTGGTTGTTACCCGGCCGCTCCGGCGGACCTGCGGCCCCTTCGCGCCGTCGGACCCCGCAGGATCGCGAGGATCCTGCGGGGTCCGACGGGAGGCGGATCACCGAACGGGCGCTGCCACAGGAGGGGGGTGGCACACCCGGCCGCACCGCCCGCGGAACGCGGTCAGTGCTCGCGCGGAGCGGGCACCACGCGTTCCACCTCGGGATGGACCGCGAGGAGTTGCCGCATCGCCGCCTCTGCCGCGGCTCCGTCACCCTTGGCGAGGGCGTCACAGATGCGGCCGTGGTGTCCCAGCGACGTCTCGTTCGGCCGGTCACAGCCCGTGACCGGACCGCCCGAGACCTGGAGAGCCGCGGACACGATCCCGGAGAGGTGCTCCAGCATGCGGTTGTCGGCGACCTGGATCAGCAGCGAGTGGAACTCGGAGTCGGCGCGGGAGAAGGTGAGCGCATCACCCTGGGCCATCGCGTGCCCCATGATCTCGACCATGTCCGTCAGGCGCTGCTGGACGTCCTCGCGCCCGTGCCCGGCGGCGAGGCGGGCGGCGAGCGGTTCGATCGTCCAGCGCAGCTCGCTCAGCTCGCGGCGCTGGTCGTCGCGCTGGGGCCCGAAGGCCCGCCACTCGATGATGTCCGGGTCGAGAAGATTCCAGTCGCTGACGGGGCGCACGCGCGTGCCGACGTTCGGGCGGGCGCTCACCAGGCCCTTGGCCTCCAGGACGCGGAGCGACTCGCGGACGACGGTGCGGGAGACCTCGAACCGCTGGCCGATCTCCTCGGGCACCAGCGGACGGTCGGCGCCCAGGTCACCGGAGACGATCATCTGACCCAGCTGCTGGACGAGTTGGCCGTGCAGCCCGCGTCCGCGGCTGCCCGCGGCGCGCCTGCCCACCCGGCCCAGCTCGGGGTCCGCGCCGTCCCAGGCAGGGGCGCCGACGCGGTCGACGGCGGGCGCCTCCGCGTAGGGGTAGCGGTCGAGTTCGCCCGGGCTCGCGAGGCCGGAGTCAGCGGAGCGGGCGGCGGTCATCATGGTGTGCGCAAGGGTACTCACGCATCCTTTGTCGGCGCCCTCTCCAACTCCCTTGAGGTCTTTGGTGAAAAGCACACGAAAGGGTGATCGCTCACGCCGTCGCAATTGACGCCTTATCGGAAAGAAATGGGCGTTCTGCAGGGAGTTGTACGCATGGCCGAACCAAGGGTTACGGACAGTCGTCACCGGAACCGGCCCCGCAGTGCGGTGAGCAGGTACGCGCAGAGCAGTGCGGTCAGCGACAACGTCAGTGCGCCGCCGACAGGTTGGGAGATCAGGCTGAGCACGGCTTCCAGGTAGCGCTCTCCCCCGAAGGGCCATCGCGGCAGGAGAACCTCGCGCAGTCGCATGGGAAGTCCCGCCGCGGTCCGTACGGAGGGCCCCTCCAGGACCTTGTGCACCGCGGGTACGACGAGAAGCGGCACGGCGGCCACAGCGGCGAGCCCGGCCGTGGTGGACCGGAAGACGCCGGCAGCCAGTACGCCCGCCCAGGCGCAGCCGACCACGAGCCCGATCCAACTCGCACTCATCGAAAGCCAGTCGGCGGGAACCTGGGCGAGTTCCCGTCCGTAGACGAGATAGAGCACTTCGGCGTCGCAGCCGACGGTGAGGGTGGCCAGCACCAGCGCGGTGGCCGTGGCGACGAACAGTTTGGCGGCCAGCAGCCCCAGCCGGCGGGGCACGGTGCCGCGGTCCGCGGCCAGGGCGGGGTGGCGGAACTCGTCACCGAAGGCCAGCGCACCGAGCAGTCCCGCGCCGAGCGCCGCGGGCGGCAGGGGCAGCTCCTGTGGCCACGCGGCCAGCAGACGCGGCTGCGGGGTGTGCCCGATACGGGCGAGCACGACGGCAGTCACGGCGGACACGGCGAGCACGGCAGCCCCGGTGACGAACCCGGTGCCGATCCCGGCGGCCCGGCGGATCTCGTAGCGGAGGGGGCGGAGGGGGCTGGGGGCGGGGCGGACGGAGATGGGAGGCGGCAGAGGGGGCAGCGCGTCGAGGGTGTGCGCCGTGCGTACGCCGGCGGGGTGGAGCGCGAGAGGTGCCGTCGCCCCCTGAGGGCGGGCCTCGGCGTGGGACGGGTGGCCGGCCGAGGGGACGTCCGGGCGCTCGGGCGGCGCCGCGACGGGCTGCGCGTGCCCGGCGGAGGGCAACGGCTCGTCGGCGACCGGCTTCGGCGCGTCAACGGCAGGTCGTGACTCAGCCGGGGGTGGCGGCTCGGCGGTAGCGGCCCCGGGTCCGGCGGTGACCGGGACCGGATTCGGCGCATCAACGCTAGGCCGTGACTCAGCCGGGAGCGGCGGCTCCGCGGTAGCGGCCCCGGGTCCGGCGGTGACCGGGACCGGATTCGGCGCATCAACGCTAGGCCGTGACTCAGCCGGGAGCGGCGGCTCGGCGGTAGCGGCCACGGGTCCGGCCGTGACCGGGACCGGCTTCGGCGCGTCGTGGGAGGGGCGCGGGCGCGGCTCACCGTTCGCGGCCTGGGGCGCAACGGTCACCCGGTGCGCGTCGGCGACCTGCCCTGGCCCGGCACCCGCGCTCTCCGGCTCGATAGCAACACGCTCGAGCCTGTCAGCCGACGTGCGCCCCGTGTCGGAGCTGTGCGACTCGCCCGGCGTCCGCCCTGCCTTGCGCACGTCCGGCTCCCGGCCGCCCTGCGGCTGCCCTGCCGGCTCTGCTCCCGCTCCGGGCCCCATGTCGCCGACCTCGTCGGCGAGTTGATGGACGACGATGCCGTGGCGGAACGCCGTCTCGCCGATCTCGGCGCAGGTACTGCCGTACACGGAGAGGCGGTTGCCGCCTTCTCGTACGACTTCGACGGAGCGGCGCGCGGTGCGGGCCTGCTTGGCCAGGAGGGCCGCCAGACGGACCGCGTGGGGGCTGCGTACAGCGACCCGGGGGCGCAGACGGGTGCGCGAGAACTCCGCGACCTCCTGGTCGGCCACGACCCTGCCCTGTTCCAGCGTGACGACGCGGTCCGCGGTGCGCGCGGCCTCCTTGGGGTCGGCCGTGGTGAACAGGACCGTGCCGCCGTGGGCGGCGTGTGCGCGCAGCATGCCGTGCAGCCAGTGGCTCTCGCGGGCAGACAGACCGTCGGCCGGGTCGTCGAGGACGAGCGTGTGCGGATCGGCCAGGAGGACGCAGGCCAGGCCCAGGCGACGGTCCATGCCGCGCGAGAGGGTGCCGAGGCGTTCGTCGCGCAGGCTCACGAGCCCGACCGCCTCGAGGACTTCGTCGGCACGCCGGACCGGGACCCCCGCCGCGGCACACAGCATGCGCAGATGACCGCGGACCGTGCGGGCCGGGTGCCCCGGCACGTCGCCCAGCAGCACACCGACCTCGCGCGAGGGATGGGCGATGCGGTGCAGGGGGCGGCCCCGGAAGTAGACGATGCCGCGACCCTGTTGGAGTTCCAGCATGAGTCTGAGGACTGTCGTCTTGCCGGCACCCGGTGCTCCGAGCAGCGCGGTGACGCGGCCCGCTCGCGCCTCGAAGGAGACGTCATCGGCCGCGGGCGGAAGCCCTTTGCGGGCGTTGCTGGTCAGTCCGAAGGCCTGGATCACCTGCAGCAAGATAGCGCGCTATGTCCGTTTTTTCGGGCAGCACGAGGCCTGCCTCGGGCACGACAATCATCATTGTCCGGACAGCGGGCGCCTGACGTTCCGGACCCGCGTCAGACCTCGGGGCGCAGCATCGGGGGGTTGAGCAGAGTCGCGCCACCGGCACGGAAGAGCTGGGCCGGACGTCCGCCCTGGCGGGTTGTCGTCCCGCCCGTGGGGACGAGGAAGCCCGGTGTGCCGGTGACCTTGCGGTGGAAGTTGCGCGGGTCGAGCGCCACGCCCCAGACCGCCTCGTAGACACGGCGCAGCTCGCCGACGGTGAACTCGGGCGGGCAGAACGCCGTGGCCAGTGACGAGTACTCGATCTTGGAGCGGGCCCGCTCCACTCCGTCCGAAAGGATCTGTGCGTGGTCGAACGCGAGCGGCGCGACCGGTTCGGCGTCCCGCCCGTAACCGCCCTGCCGCAACAGTTCCTCCACCGGAGCCCAGCGCGCGTTGCTGGCGTCGCCGCCGGCCCTGGGCGCGGGCAGGTCGGGAGCGAGCGCGAGGTGGGCGACACTGACGACCCGCATCCTGGGGTCCCGCTTGGGGTCGCCGTAGGTGGCCAGCTGTTCCAGGTGCGCCCCGTTGTCCTGGGCGGGGACGGACGGGTCGTGGACGCGCAGTCCGGTCTCCTCGGCCAGCTCGCGGGCCGCGGCCTGTGCCAGGTCCTCGTCGGCCCTTACGAAGCCGCCGGGGAGCGCCCAACGCCCCTGGAACGGCGGTTCGCCCCTGCGTACCGCCAGCGCACACAGGGCATGGCGGCGCACGGTCAGCACGACCAGGTCCACGGTGACGGCGAAGGGTGGAAACGCTGACGGGTCGTAGGGCATGCGGCGATCATAGTCGTCTGCCTGACGATAAACACTCCCTTCGCCGGTCGCATCGGCGACTGATCCACTTCGGTCGGACATGGACTCCACTGTGGCGCCCGGTTCTCCAGCGGTTGAACGTCGTACCAGGTCACACCCCCAGTTGGAGTCCGTCGGCCGCTTCCTCGACCATGGCGAGGCCGAGTCGGCTGACCCGCACGGAGAACGGGGCGCCCGCGATCCGCAGGCCCGTGAAACCGATCTCGCCCAGGGGCGCGCTGCGCATGGGGCGCAGGGTCACCGTCCCGGCCGGGGCGTCGGGGCGGATGCCGACGAGCGTGGTCAGCAGCAGCACTCCGGCTGCCGCCGGAGTGGCAGCGGGGCGGCAGGCCGCCGGGTGCGGGAGGGGGGCGCTCCCCTCCGTGCGCTGTTCGCCCGCGTACATGTCGGGCAGCCGATGGTCGAAAGTCTCGGCGGCCGCGAGTACCCCGCGCAGCAGCGAGGTCGCCTCCTTCTCGTATCCGGCGGCGGCCAGCCCCGCGACGGCGACTGCGGTCTCCTGGATCCGTACGGCCCCGGCGCGGTGGCCGAACGGATTGAACCCCGGTTCCTTGGCGCCCAGTCCGCGCAGGCCCCAGCCCGAGTCCATGACAGGGCTGCCGAGCAGTCGGGCGAGGTTCTCGGTCCGCACCTTGTCGAGCAGGCCTGGTGCCAAGGCGCCCTCACCCAGCAGGCCGGTGTCGAGGAGGTGGACTGCGGCCGCGCCCAGATGAGGCACGGGGCTGCCGTCCGAGGCACGGGCTGCCGCGGGCCGGCCTCCCCCGAGGTCGTCGACCCAGAAGTCCCTGCGGAAGGCGGTCCGCAAGGCCTGCGCCCACTGGCGGAGTGCTGGTCCGCCCGTGCGGCCGCAGGTGTCGAGCAGGTCGGCGCCGAGGAGCGCGGCACGGTGGGCGTGGGCCTGTGTCTCGCAGCGGACGGGACCGCCGGGATGCGGGTCGCGGAGGTACGTGTCGTCGCCCACGGTGGTGCGCAGCCAGGTCAGACAGCGCTCGGCGGCGGGCAGCAGCTCCTCCGTTTCCTGGTCGCCGAGGCCCCAGCGGCGGGCCTCGGCGAGCAGTACGGGGAAGAGCAGCGTGGCCTCCGTGCCGGTGCACTGTGGCGGAAGGTGCGGGCCCGCGTCCCGTCTCGGGCCGGGGATCATCCCGGACTGCGCTCCCGGGCCGGTGAGTTGGGTACGGGCGAGGATCCGCAGCGTCCCGGCTGCCAGGCCCGTGCCGAGCGGCAGGGCCATCCGGGCGGCCACGAGCGCGTCGGCGGGGGCCAGACCGCAGCGCCAGGGTGCCCCGGCCGCGAGGTGGGTGTCGGCGGGGTTCGCGGGATCACGCAGCAGGAGGGCCTGGAGGTCCTCGATGCTCGTCCTGAGGAAGCCGGGGACTCTGGGGTCGTCGCCTTCCGCTCGCGCGGCGGCGAGGGGGCTGGTCGCCGCGCGGCCCACGGCTCGGAGGGGACCGGCGCCATCGGGTCGCACCCGCAGCTCCACGCTTCTGCTGCCGCCCGGCGGCAGGTCGAGCTCCCACCGCAGCAGCCCGGCCGAGGCCAGGGCGTCCGAGGGAGGCGGTGCGGCCGTGACGGACGCGTTGCCGCTGGCGCAGGACCAGCGCAGGCCGGAATCGTGGACACTGGCGGGGAGTTCCGGTCCGGCGCGGCCCGAGGCGATCGACCCCAGGTCGGCCAGGTCCGTGCCCAGGGAGACCTCGACCGGCAGGCGCAGCGGGCGCGGGGCCGCGCTGTGCAGGGTGATCCGCTCTGTGCCGTCCGCGAGACGGTTGCGTTCCACGATCACGTCCGGATCCGGGCCTGCCTGCGGTGACGTGCGGAGCGTGCCCACGAACCTGGCCCGGTCGGCCGCAGCCATGCGGGCCTGCACGGCGAGTGGCTCCCGCCCGGCCACACGGATCTCGCACCGCGAGAGCACGCGCCGCCCCGCGCGGTAGAACCCTTCCAGTCCCCTGCCGGTCATCTGCCCTTCCTCCGTCGAGATGGCCAGACCGGGAAGCGCGACACAGATCATCATGGTGTGGGCCGGCGGCAGGTCGGCGGACCAGCGCAGTCCGGGGATCGTGGCGCCCCGGGGAGGCGCGACAGGCTGCCCTGCGGAGGACGGGCCCCGGCTCTCGGCCAAGGGCGGCGGGGCGGAGCCGTACCCCGACGCGGAACCGCCGGCCGGGGCGGCCGACCGGGGGCGACGGTTCGCGCCTGTCTCTTGAGGTGACGGATGCCTCCGGTCCGGTGTCGAGGGCGGACACGCGTCCGGGCCGATGGGCACCGGGGCCGGTGAGGCACCTCCGGGGAACCTGGGACCGAATCCGTCGACGCGTGCCGCCGGCCGCGCAGGGGCCTTCTGGACTCCCGGCCGTGGAGCGCCTGCACCGGGCAGGCCGGGGCCAGACCCGCGAGGCGGCGGGGACCCACCCGGGGCGTGGCGGTCGTCGTCGGCGGCGGAGGAGGGCGGAGTCGGCTGTTGCATGGGGAGGCTTCCTCTGCGCTCTGTGCGCCTCGATCGAGTTCGGCGCCGGTGCCGGAGGGCTCCGACGGGGCAGGGGCGGTTCGGCGTCACGGCCCGTCCAGGCGTTCCGCCACTCAGGTGAACGGCGTGCACCTCCTCCGGGTCACGCCCGTGTCCCCGTCCCGCGCGCGTCGCGGCCCCCCAGAGGACACTCATTCCTCCACCTCCGTGCCCTGCCCGGGCTGTGCGCTTTCCTTGCCGATGTCCCGGCAGGGCATGGCCGTGTTCCGCGAATGCACAGGCGTGCCGCTCGTGCGTCCGCTGCCGGACCGCGCGGTGCCGGCGGGCGCTCGCCCGGTACGTGTGCCGGCGTCTGCGGCACCGGCAGGGCGCGTAGTGCCTGCCTGCGTACGCCGACGGGGAGCCCGGCTGCCCGGCACACGGTCTCCCGCGCGGGTACTGCCCTGGGCCGTGCCGACGGCACCTGCAGCACCGGCAGCACCGGTGGAACGGATACGGCGTCGGCGACGTGAGGGCACCGTCGTGGATGCGGGCGCCGGCTCGGACTCGGCCGCGGCTGCCTTGTCGGACTCGGCCGCGGCTGCCTTGTCGGACTCGGGCACGGTTGCGTTGCCTGTGGCGGACTCGTCGGCGGCGGGCCGAGCCGGGGAGGCGTCGTTGCGCGCGACGGAGCCGGCCGACCGCCCGGCGGAGTCGTCCGCCCTGGCCCGGGAGCCGCCCACCTGCTCGACGCAGTCGTTCGTCCCTGCCAGGGAGCCACCCACCCGCTCAACGCAGTCGCCTGTCGGAACAAGGCAGTCGTCCACCCGCTCGAGACGTTCTTCCGCCCGAGCCAGGGAGCCGCCTGCGCCGACGTCCAAGCCGTCGGCCCGAGCCACCGAGTCGGCGGCTCCCGAGCGCCCACGGCCGTCGCGTTCCGCTCGCAGGCAGCTGCGGATCGACTCCGGGTCGAGGCCTTCGTTGCATGCCTGGTGCAGAAGACGGGCGAAGAGATAGTCGGGATCCGCGCCCAG
The DNA here is from genome assembly GCF_044327915.1 of Streptomyces afghaniensis. Lineage (NCBI taxonomy): Bacteria > Bacillati > Actinomycetota > Actinomycetes > Kitasatosporales > Streptomycetaceae > Streptomyces > Streptomyces afghaniensis. The sequence goes on along the minus strand of NZ_JBIRGJ010000001.1, from coordinate 87,078 downwards.
GGCCATGGCGAGGGCTTCCCGGGCCTCCAGTTCGTCGCCGGTGGACCATGCGACCCAGCCGGCCAGAGTGAGCGGCGCCGCGGCGTGCTCGCCGTAAGGTCCGACGCAGCGGCGAGCCAGTGACCGCCAGAGGCGCAGGGCGGGTCCGGCCTCGTCGCCCTCCATCCATTCGGCCGCGCGGTCACGGGTCGCGCGGTCCTGGAGGCCGAGGATCAGCCGGGCTGCCTCGTCGTGCGCGAGGAGTTCGTCGTCGCGGAGATCCGCCAGGAGCATGCCGGAGACGGGGTGTGCCCCGGCGAAGCGGTCCAGGATCCGCCCGGCCAGTTGCAGTGTCTCGTCGGCCACGTCTGCACGGCCGGCGTCGTCCAGGATCCTCGGGACCAGTGCCAGGCTGGCGGTGTCCAGGGCGGTCTCCTGCTGGAGAGCGGCGGCGTTCTCCCAGGGGAGCAGCCGGGCGCGCAGCTCCCGCAGTGTGCCGCGCACCTGGATGCCCGCATACGTGGCAGCGGCCGCCAGCACCGATGTGCCGGGCAGGCCCATGGGAGCGCCCTCGGGCGGGCAGCACACCGCGTTGTCACAGCAGAAAGACCAGTAGCGGCCGTCGGAGATGCACAGCGCCTCGACCACCGTCACGTCCAGGGAACCGCACTCCACGCGCAGCCTTTGCGCCAGCGGCTTCAGCCGCTCCATGACCTGTCGGCCGGACTCGCCCTTTCGCGGTTCCTGGCAGAGGAAGGCGACCATCGACTCGGGGCGGGCCCCTCGGCGCTCGCTGCCTGTCACCAGTCCGTGGGCCAGCTGCCGAGCCGCTGACGGCCAGTCGTCCGCGTTCGCAGGAATGCCGAGGCGGGCCCGGCCCCCGAACCGGCCGCGTCCGTCCCTGTCGTGCAGGGCGACCAGGACGATGCTGTCCTCCGGGCGGTACCCGAGCAGATACGGCAGTGCGTCGGCCAGTTCGGCAGGGGTGCGCAGGGTGACCTGGTTCTCGCCGCCGCGGCCGTCGTATGCGGGGCTGGGGACGTGCGGCCCGGTCGCCTCGCTCGCCCGCTTCCGCGGTCCACCGTGCTTGCGTCCCCCGTGCTTGTGCTTACCGGGCATGTCAGATCCGGTGATGTCGCCGTTCTCAGAGGATCCAGTGGCTTCGCTGTGGTTCGTCATGCGGAGACGATCTCGCGGAACCCGAAGATCCGCTTGAGCCTGTGGATAACTCCGATCAGGGACACGACACTGAAAACACCGAGGTGTCGGATTACCCCATGCACCGCTCGCGCTGTCAGTGCCGTCCTGTTGTATGGAACGCATGGAGCACACGAGCAACGCGGATCTCCGGGCGGCGGCCGACACTGTCCTCGCCCGTCTCGTCGGGGACGTCTCCGGAACGGCCCGGCTGCGCGAGGACCAGTGGCGGGCGATCGAAGCACTGGTCGCCGACAAACGCCGCGCCCTGGTCGTCCAGCGCACGGGCTGGGGCAAGTCCGCGGTCTACTTCGTGGCTACCTCGCTGCTGCGGGCGCAGGGCAGCGGGCCGACCGTGATCGTGTCCCCGCTGCTCGCGCTCATGCGGAACCAGGTCGAGGCAGCGGCCCGGGCCGGCATCCACGCCCGGACCATCAACTCCTCCAACACCGAGGAGTGGGAGGCCGTTCAGGACGAGATCGCCGCGGGTGAGGTCGACGTCCTGCTGGTGAGTCCTGAGCGGCTCAACAATCCGGACTTCCGGGACCAGGTCCTGCCCCGGCTCGCGGCCGCCACCGGCCTGCTGGTGGTGGACGAGGCGCACTGCATCTCCGACTGGGGCCACGACTTCCGGCCGGACTACCGCCGGCTGCGCACGATGCTCGCCGACCTCCCGCCCGGTGTGCCGGTGCTCGCGACCACCGCCACAGCCAACGCGCGCGTGACCGCCGACGTCGCAGAACAGCTCGGCACCGGCGGCAGCTCGGACGCCCTCGTGCTGCGGGGCCCGCTGGACCGGGACAGCCTGAGTCTGAGCGTGCTACGGCTGTCGGACGCCGCGCACCGGATGGCCTGGCTCGCCGAGCACCTCGACGAACTGCCGGGGTCCGGGATCATCTACACGCTCACCGTGGCCGCCGCCGAGGAGGTCACCGCCTTCCTCCGTCAGCGCGGGCACACGGTCGCCTCGTACACGGGCAAGACGGAGAACGCCGACCGGCAGCAGGCCGAGGAGGATCTGCTCGCCAACAAGGTGAAGGCGCTGGTCGCCACGTCGGCACTCGGTATGGGCTTCGACAAGCCAGATCTGGGCTTCGTGGTGCACCTCGGTTCGCCCTCCTCCCCGATCGCCTACTACCAGCAGGTGGGCCGCGCGGGACGCGGCGTGGAGCACGCCGAGGTGCTCCTGCTCCCCGGGAGGGAAGACGAAGCGATCTGGGAGTACTTCGCGTCGCTCGCCTTCCCCCCGGAAGACCTGGTGCGCCGCACGCTCGACGTCCTCGGGCACGCGGAGAAGCCCCTCTCGCTGCCCGCCCTGGAGCCCCTGGTGGAGCTGCGCCGCTCCCGCCTGGAGTCCATGCTCAAGGTCCTTGACGTGGATGGGGCGGTGAAGCGGGTCAAGGGGGGCTGGATCGCGACCGGGCAGCCTTGGACGTACGACGCCGAGCGGTACGCGTGGGTGGCACGGCAGCGCAAGGCCGAGCAGCAGGCGATGCGCGAATACGCGTCGACGTCGGACTGCCGGATGGAGTTCTTGCAGCGCCAGCTGGACGACGAGGCCGCCAAGCCGTGCGGTCGCTGCGACAACTGCGCGGGCCCGCGCTTCACCGCGGACATGTCCGGGGAGGCGCTCGACGCCGCGCGCGTGGACCTGGGGCGTGCGGGTGTCGAGGTGGAGCCCCGACGGATGTGGCCGACCGGGCTGCCGGCGATCGGGGTGGACCTCAAGGGACGCATCCCGGCCGGCGAACAGGCCGCTCCGGGACGTGCGTTGGGACGCCTGTCGGACATCGGCTGGGGCAACCGGCTTCGGCCCATGCTCGCGGCCCAGGCCCCCGACGAGCCCGTGCCGGACGACGTGGCGAAGGCCGTCGTGGGCGTGCTGGCCGACTGGGCCAAGGGGCCCGGCGGCTGGGCCCCGGGCGTGCCGGACCCGCAGCCCCGCCCGGTGGGCGTCGTCACCGTCGCCTCCCGCACACGCCCCCGGTTGATCCACTCCCTGGGAGCGCGTATCGCGGAGGTCGGCCGACTGCCACTGCTAGGGGCTGTCGAGTACGCGGGTGAGGTGTATCCGGGGCCCCGGAGCAACAGTGCCCAGCGGCTGAAGGCGCTCGACGGGGCACTGGTCGTGCCGCCCGCCCTCGCGTCCGCCCTCGCCGAGGCCCAGGGCCCGGTGCTCCTCGTGGACGACTACACGGAGACCGGCTGGACCCTCGCGGTCGCGTCCCGCATGCTCCGGCGCTCCGGTGCGCAGGAGGTGTTGCCGCTGGTGCTGGCCGTGCAGGGCTGACAGCACGTCGAGAGGCGCGGTCACCGCATCCTCGCCGGACATCGGCCCCTTGCCCGGATACCGCCACCTGCCCGGTCTGGCACACCTCTGGACACCGCGCACCCCTGTGACGTACGAACGTGTCGTGCTCGAACGCCCCATGGGTGGCCCGGCGACGCACAGGGTGAGGATATTAGCCGCGCATCATCTGATAACGGTCGACTGCGCCAATTGCTCGTTGCCGCATTCAAGTTCGACAGGAAGAATTGAGGTCCGCTCCCGCACGGCACGACCGCCGATCCGGTAGGGCTTTGCTGCGGTGCGCGCTCCCAGATTCCGACCCCGCCCGCAGTGTGGGCGCGTAGCCGAAGGGAGGACCGTGACCTTCGGATTCGCTCCGGCCTCGGCAGCGGCGTCGACGTCCGCCGCTTCCGCCAACCGCTTGCTCGAACCCGCGGAATGGGCCGCCGCCGGGATCCCGTTGCTCCGCAACCCCCGTGAAGTCGTCAGCGGACTGCACGCCCGGCACCACCCGCAGCCGGCGACCGCTGTCATCGCCGTACTCGATCCGGACGAGCGGCTGCGGGCGAGCGCCTCGTTCGTCCGCCGGGCGGCCCCGGCCGACGGCTGGATGTTCCGCAACGTCTTGCTGGCGCAGCTGCGCCGGATCATCCCGCACGATCTGCGACGCCGCACACCGGTGCGCACCGCCGTGCTGCTCTACTGCCGTGAGGGCGACGCGCGTTGGACCGAAGAGGACGGCGCGTGGATGTGGGGGCTGCGCGACGCCTGCACCCTGCACGGGTTGCGCTGCGGGGCGTACATCACGCTGACCCGCGACGGTTGGCAGGTGCTCGGCGAGGGCCGCGGCGGACGCCGCCCGCACTCCGCGTCGGCACCGGAGCCGTTCGACACGTCGGAGGCACCGCCGCCGCTGCCGCGCACCGGTGGCGCCGCCTCCGAAGTGCTGCGCCGCGCTGCGGCGGCACGCTGAGGTCTCTGGACAGACCGTCCCTGAGCAGACGTCCCTGAGCAGACAGTCCCCGAGTAGACCGTTCCGCGCGGACTGGGGTCCGCACGGACTGGGGGGCTGCACGAACTGAGGGCTGCACTCCGCCGTACGGCACGCCACGGTTCCTGCGACCGGCAGCCGGAACGAGCACCCTGACAGCGCTGAGGCCACTCGGGCAGAGCCGCGCGCTGCGACGGCGTCCAGCCCTCCGGGCTCGCCGAACCACCCGCCGTGCAGAGCCGCCGCAGCGGCGCCTGAGGTCAGCCCCGGGCGCCCGACCGGACGCCACGGCACCTACTCAGACGCTCGTGCCCAGCACCGAGTTGATCCGCTGCGGATCACCGCAGACGATCAGCAGGGCGGTGGCCCGGGAGTGGGCAAGGGACAGGGCACTCGCGGCTGCGGCCTCGGCACCGCCGTTGACGGCGACAACGACCACAGGACGAGACGCGGCGCGGCCGGCGACGGTGGCGTCCGTGTAGAAGACATCGTCACCGGCGTCGTGCTGGGCCCAGTAGGCGGTCTCGCCGAACGACAGCTCGTGGGCAGCCCACGGGTGCTGTTCGCCGGTCGTGATCACCAGGACGTCTCCGGGGGCGCGACCGGAGTCCAGGAGCAGGTCCACGGCCTCCTCGGCGGCGTCGAGCGCGCCTTCGGCGGAAGCCGGGATCAGCTGGATCTGCGGGGTGGCCGGAGCGGCGGCACCGGCTTCGGGACCCGACGGACCGGGCTTGGCGGCCGCGTCACGCGGCGTGCGCTGCACCGGCGGCGCGGGCCGGAGAGGACCGGGACGACCGGGACGCGACGGAGCCGCGGGACGGGGGCCGGGTACGGGGCGAGGGGTCGGCGCGGTGCGGCCGCTGGCCGGAGTGGCGCGGGGACCCTGGGCACTCTCGTGAATCTGAGGCTCCTCGGGAATGAGAGGCATGGGTTGATATTTATCAAACGTTGGTACGGCCCGCGTCGGCGGGTGGCGCATGCGTGCGAACGAAACCGTCAGAAATCGAAGCCCAGCTGACCCTCGATTTCCGGAACGCTTCCGTCCGTCCAGCTGCGGACCTTCTTGAGGTGCCGCCACTGGGGCAGCGCATCAAGATACGCCCACGACAACCGGTGGTAGGGGGTGGGGCCCCGCTCCGCCAGTGCGGCCTTGTGCACGGGTGAGGGATACCCGGCGTTGTCCGCAAAACCGAAGTCTGCATGGTCGATACCCAGTTCGGCCATCATTTTGTCGCGCTGAACCTTGGCGATCACCGAGGCCGCCGCGACCGCCACGCACGACTGGTCGCCCTTGATCACCGTACGGACCCGCCAGGGCGCACCGAGATAGTCGTGCTTCCCGTCGAGGATGACCGCGTCGGGGCGGACCGGCAGGGCGTCCAGGGCACGCCCTGCGGCGAGCCGCAGCGCGGCCGTCATCCCCAGGCTGTCTATCTCCTCCGGGGAGGCGTGACCCAGGGCGTACGACGTCACCCACTTCCGCAGTTCCTCGGCGAGTTCGGTGCGTCGCTTGATGGTGAGCAGCTTCGAATCGGTGAGACCCTCGGGCGGCCGGCGCAGTCCGGTGATCGCCGCACAGACGGTGACGGGACCGGCCCACGCACCGCGCCCCACCTCGTCGACACCTGCAACGATCTTCGCTCCGGTCGTGGCTCGAAGGGAGCGCTCGACGGTGTGAGTAGGCGGTTCGTACGGCATGGCGACCCTAGGTTACGCCGCCCGGAACCGCGCGCGACACCCCGGTCGGCCCTGGCGGTGCCACGGCACTCGCCGACCCCTGTCAGGCGCCGCTCGCCCGCAGCAGCGGAACCATCAACTGGTCGATCATCTCCTCGATTTCCTGGTCCCGCCATTCACAGCCGCACATCTTGGAGCGGTACATCATCATCGCCGGGATGGCGTCGAAGACGTATCCATTCGCAGCGTCGGAACGCACCTCGCCTCGCCTGATCCCGCGCTCGACGACTTCCCGCAGCATCTTGATGGTGGGCTCCACGACCCCGTCGAAGATCACGGCATGGAAGCGCTCGGCCTGCGTCGTGTCGCATTCGTGAATCACCGAGCGAAGCGCGAAGCCCGGGCGGGAGAACATCGCGTCGCGGGCTCTCCGGCAGAGCGCCAAGAGGTCCTCACGCACGCTCCCCTCGTCCGGTACCGCGTCGAAGTGCGGCAGCCCGGCGCGCAGAGCGTCGGCGACGAGGTCCTCCTTGGACGGCCAGCGCCGGTAGACGGCGGCCTTGCCGGTCTGGGCACCGGCGGCGACGCCTTCCATCGTCAGGCCGTTCCAGCCGACGGTGCTGAGTTGGTCCAGCGCGGCGTCGAGGATCGCGCGTTCGAGCACGGCGCCGCGGCGACGGGCGGCCGTCTGAGCGGGGGCATCCGCCCAGCTCGGGGTAACCATCGAACTTTCTCCAACGAGCAGATGAAGCGGGGATTTCGGGGTTGGGGGACGTGCCGGACGGCGGCAAAGGGGGACGCGCCGCACGACGACGCCAAAAGTGAACGCTTGCGTTCACTGTCGGGGACTCACTACCTTTGACGCGGCAGTGAACGCGAGCGTTCACTAACGCACTCGTGGGGGACCCATAGTGACAACCTCTCCATTGCTCAAGGACCAGAAGCCAGCTCCGGCACGCCGGGAGGGACACCCCGGCATCGCGCTCACCGTCATCGCGGCCTGCCAACTCATGGTGGTACTCGACGCGACGATTGTGAACATCGCGCTCCCGCACATTCAAGACGCACTCAAGTTCAGCACCACCGACCTCACCTGGGTCGTCAGCTCCTACACACTCACCTTCGGCGGTCTGCTGCTCCTCGGCGGCCGCGCCGGTGACATCCTCGGGCGCCGCCGGGTGTTCATGACCGGCATCCTGCTGTTCACCTTCGCCTCGCTGCTCGGCGGGCTCGCCCAGGAGCCGTGGCAGTTGCTTGCCGCGCGGGTCCTCCAGGGCGTGGGAGGCGCGATCGCGTCGCCCACCTCGCTGGCGCTCATCACCACCACGTTCCCCGAGGGTCCGGAGCGCAACCGGGCCTTCGGTGTCTTCGCCGCGGTGTCCGCCGGTGGTGGCGCCATCGGCCTGCTCGCGGGCGGCATGCTCACCGAGTGGCTCGACTGGCGCTGGGTGCTCTTCGTGAACGTGCCGATCGGCGTGCTGATCGCCGTACTCACTCCGCTCTACATCAGCGAGTCGGAACGGCACACCGGACGTTTCGACATAGCGGGCGCGGTGACCTCGACCGCGGGCATGGCGTCCCTCGTGTACGGCTTCATCCGGGCGGCGGACGAGGGCTGGCGGGACAGCCTCACCATCGGGTCCTTCGTCGCCGCCGTGGTCCTGCTGCTGGCGTTCGGGATCATCGAGTCCCGGGCCAAGGAGCCGATCACGCCGCTGCGGATGTTCACCGACCGGAACCGCTCGGGCACGTACGTGATCATGCTGAGCCTCGCGGCGGCTATGTTCGGCATGTTCTTCTACATCGTGCTGTTCGTGCAGAACGTGCTCGGCTACAGCCCGATCGAGGCGGGGCTCGCCTTCCTGCCCGTGACCGTCGTGATCGCGCTCGGCGCGGGCCTGTCGCAGCGGTTCCTGCCGGTGCTGGGCCCCAAGCCGTTCATGCTCCTGGGCTCGGCGCTCGCGGCGATCGGACTGGCCTGGCAGGCGCTCATCAGCTCCGACAGCTCGTACGTCGGCGGGGTTCTCGGTCCGATGCTGGTGTTCGGCTTCGGCATGGGCCTGAACTTCGTGACGCTCACGCTCACCGCCGTGTCCGGTGTCGCCCAGCACGAGGCGGGCGCAGCCTCCGGACTGCTCAACACCACGCAGCAGGTGGGCGGATCGCTGGGTCTGTCCATCCTGACGACCGTGTTCGGCACGGCGACCAGGGACGAGGCGGAAAAGCAGCTTCCGCAGTTCATGGCCGAGGGCTCCCCTGAGCAGAAGGCGGAGTTCGCGACGACGCATCAGCTGCCCGCGCCGTGGGGGCACGAGGTACTGGCCCAGGGCATCTCCGCCGCCTTCGTCCCGGCCGCGGCCATGGCCGTCCTCGCCCTGGCCACCGCCTGGTTGGTGATCCGGGTCCGCAAGAGCGACCTGGAGGCGCTCTCCGGCTCGGCCGGGCCGGGGCTGGGCTGACGCAAAGGCATGGCTAGACGGCTCCGGCGGCTTCCCGGCGGGCTCGACACGGGCCCGCCGGCGGCTGCCGGGCCGGTCCGCGACCGGCCGCGCACGTCCGACGCGGCGTGCGAATGCCTCCCACCAGTGGATCAGAACAGCCGACAGGAACTCCATGACCCCCCTTCCCGCTCCTCTACGCACCTCCAGCGTGCGCGCCCTCAGGGCTCGCACAGCGGACGTCACGACAACGAGCGGCCGGTCACGGAGAGTTCCCGATGCGCACGGAGAGTTCTGATGGCTAGACCGAAGCTGATCCAGAACTCATGCAGGACCGCTAGACCGACGCAGGCACCCAGTCCGGCAGCAGCTCGGTGCGTTCCACCCACTCGGCCGGCGGCGCCCCCGCCTTCCCCGAGGCGATCACGCCGCCCACGATGGCACAGGTGGTGTCGACGTCCCCGCCGACCTGCGCGGTCGTCCAGAACGCCTGCTGGTAGTCACCGAGACTTCGCGCCGCCGACCAGAGAGCGAAGGGCACGGTGTCGTGGGCGGTCGTCCGCCGTCCGCACCCCAGTACCGCCGCGACCGTGGCCGGGTCGGCGTAGTCGAGCATGTCCCGGGCCCGGCGCAGTCCCGCACCCACCGCGCTCTTCTTCGGCACCAGCTCGATGACCCCGTCGAGGAGGGCTTCGGGACCGGGCGGCCCGCCGGGGGCGGCGGCGAACGCGGCGGCCGCGGAGACGGCCATGGCGCCGACGACGGCCTCGCGATGCTGGTGGGTGGTGTAGGCCGAGATCTCCGCCTGGTGCGTCGCCTGCTCCGGGTCGTCCGCGTACCAGGCGCCCAGCGGGGCGATCCGCATCGCGGCGCCGTTACCCCAGGAGCCCTGTCCGTTGAAGAGCGCGGCGGCGAGTTCCCGCCAGTCACCGCCCTCCCGGACGAGCCGCAGCAGGCGGTTGACCGCGGGGCCGTAGCCCCGGTCGAAATCGTGGTGCTCGGCGAAGGAGCGGGCCAGGGCGTCCTGGTCGATGCGGTGGTGAGCGAACAGGACAGCGACGACGGAGCCGGCCATCTCCGTGTCGTCGGTCCACTGCCACGGCCCGGTCGGAAGCTCGCGGCGCTTCAGCAGCGGGTAGTTCACGGGCACGAAGTACTGGGAGCCCAGGGCGTCCCCGACGGACAGTCCGCGCAGGCTGGCCAGGGCGCGGTCCAGGCGCTCGTCGGTGGAGGAATCAGCGGTCATCGCCCTGCCACTCTATCCAGTGATCCCGTAGGGCTCGGGATCTCGCCAGCGGTCGAACGGCCGGTCAAGGGTGTACTTGCCGTCGTCTCCCAGAACGAGCATCCGCACCTCGCCGTTCCCCGGGTTCGACAGCGACTCGAACTCGGCGACCGTCCAGTGGAACCACCGCATGCAGAACAGCCGCATGGCCAGACCGTGGGTGACGATCAGGACGTTCGGCGGATGGTCGGGATCCTCGAAGCTGCGGAACAGGCTTTCCAGGAAGCCGCCGACCCGGTCGTAGACGTCGGCGCCGGACTCGCCCTGGGCGAAACGGTAGAAGAAGTGGCCGTACGCGTCACGGTAGGTCTTCTGGAGGCGGACCTCGTCCCGGTCCTGCCAGTTGCCCCAGTCCTGCTCGCGCAGCCGGGGTTCCTCGCGCACCCGTATGAGCCCGGGGTCGAGGCGGAAGGCGCGCAGTGTCTCGTGCGTGCGGCGGTACGGGGAGACGTACACGCTGACGCGTTCGCCGCCGAACAGCTCGCGCAACCGCTCGCCCGTCGCCTCCGCCTGCCGCCTGCCCCGCTCGGTCAGTGCCAGGGCGTGGTCGGGTTCACGCTCGTACACGGAGTCATCAACATTGCCCGTTGACTCGCCGTGCCGGACAAGGACGATGCGCCGTGGTCGTGCCATGCCAAAACCCTAGATCGGGTGAGGGCCCGTCGAGCACTCGTACCGTGCCCATACAGCGTAGGTCACACACATCCTGCACCACAGATCACACAGGTCGCACGGCCGTCCGACCGGGATCAATCAGTCCAGGCCCGTCCGGACCGGCCGAGATCAGACGGTCCAGCTCGGTTCCATGTCCACGACGTCCCCGGTGAGCGCCGCCACGTCCGCCTCCGTCTGGGCCCGCAGGGCGAGCCGCTCCACGCGTTCGGTGCGGTATTTGCCGTGCTCGGCGGCCGACCGCCACATCGACAGAATCATGAACTCGTTCCCGGACGCCTCGCCGAACAGCCCGCGCACCATGCCCGGCGAGCCGGCCATCGCCGGGTTCCAGACCTTCTCCTGCATCAGCACGAAGTGCTCGACCCGCTCCTCGTGGACACGGCAGAGCGCCACGCGCAGCAGGTCGGCGTCCGTGAAGCGCGGTTCGAAGCCGGTCTTCACGTCGAAGCGGTAGTCGAAGAGCCTGACCTGGGCGTCCTTGAACGTGCCCGACTGGGCCGACGCAAGCCGGTCGTGGGACCGTGCCATGAAGGAGTCGTAGAAGGCGCGGCTCTCCCAGAACGCGAAGATGTGCGCCACGTCCTGCCGCCCCCGGCTCCAGCCACCCCCCTGTCCCCGAAACCCCGGCTCCCCCAGAAGCCCCGCCCACTTCCGCTGCCCCCGCTCGAAACCGCGGCGGTCCACCACGGTGCAGCGAATCCACTTGACCAGCACCGCGCCATGGTAAGGCCACGGAGCGTGGCGCCGGTCACTCTCGGCTGGACCGCTCTCCGGCGCGCGCACGCGCATGCGTGGCAGGATGGGCAACCAGTCATGGCTGCCCGGCAGTTGCGGCGATCGGGCGGGTCGGTACGGGGAAGGGGACGCTGGTGGACGGGCTGAACAAGGGGCTGCGCAAGGTCGAGATCGCGGTGCGGTGGGATCCCAGTCCGGCGGGACAGCCGTCCACCGACCTGGACCTCGTCGCGGCGACCTACCTGGCGGAAGCCCCGCACGGTGATCCCGCCTATGTGGTGCACTTCGACAGCCGCTCCCCCGACGGCACCATCTATCTCAACCGGGACAGCAAGGACGGCCAGGGCTTCGGCTACGACGAGGTCATGACGCTGGAACTCGACCGGCTCGACAACCGCTACGCGCGCGTGGTGGTCGGAGTCGTCATCCAGCAGCGCCCGGCGGAGCGCACGTTCGTCAGTGTGGTGAACCCCGGGCTGCGTATCCGCGAGGGGTACACGGTCCTGGCCGAGGACGACTTCGGCCGTGTCCTGGGGGCCACGGCGGCGACGGTCGCGGAGTTCGTCCGGGACGGTTCCGGGCCCTGGGACTTCCGCCCCGGCCTCCATGGTTTCGAGGGTGACCCCCTGGACTTCGCCAGGACGATGGGTGCCGCACACCGGCCGTGAGGTCTCCCCGAAGAGCCCGCGGCAACCAGGGGTGAACTCGGTCTTCCGGACGGCTGGGACTGCGAGGCCCGGCTGGTCGACGGCCGCTGGGTCGAACGCCGCCGACCGCTCCCAGGGACGCACCTTGGGGCTGTTCCTGCGGGCTTTGCACAGGGCGGACACCGATGAGGCCGTGCGACGCGGAGTGCCACCCGGGCGGGAGGTACTCCGGGAACGCGCCGCCCTGACGGACGACTTCCGGGCGCGCGTGCTGCCCCTCCTGCCGTCGGACCGGCACGAAGCGGCCTCCGGCCTGCTGAAGGCCGTCAGCACGCTGCCCGCCGGGGCCCTCGTCCACGGGGATCTCGGACTCGGGCGTCTGCTGGCCCGGGACGGTGTCCTCACCGGGGTCATCGACTTCGGTGACACGCACATCGGAGACCACGCCGTCGATCTGGCATGGGCGTGGTACGAGGTCACGCACGGGTTGGACACCGGCGACCAGTACGCCGTCCGTTCAGGGCTGGACGGCGTACTGGACAGGCTCCCCGGCATCCGCAGTCTGTGACGACGAGAGGGGCACCGGCCCGAAGGCGGTGCCCCTCTGTCATCGGCTCAGGCGCTCGGCGTCAGCTGCAACCGCTGGTGGAGCCGCAGCCCTCGCAGATGTAGCAGGAACCGGCGCGCTGCATCTTCGTGCCGCAGGAGAAGCACAGCGGGGCGTCGGCCTGGATGCCCAGCTGCATCTCCACCAGTTCGGCACTGGTGTGGGCCGTCTGCGGGGCGGGCTTGGCCGCCTCTTCGTTCTTCGGCGCGGAGACGGCCTTCAGCTCCTGGGCCCGCGGCGCCGACTGGGCCAGGCCCTCGACGTCCACCTCGTCCTCGTTCGGCTCGTACGAACCGGTCTCCAGGTGACGCTGACGCTCCTCGGCGGAGTGGATGCCGAGCGCGGAGCGCGTCTCGAAGGGCAGGAAGTCCAGCGCCAGGCGGCGGAAGATGTAGTCGACGATCGACTGCGCCATCCGCACGTCCGGGTCGTCCGTCATGCCGGCCGGCTCGAAGCGCATGTTCGTGAACTTCGAGACGTACGTCTCCAGCGGCACGCCGTACTGGAGACCGACGGAGACGGCGATGGAGAAGGCGTCCATCATGCCCGCGAGGGTCGAGCCCTGCTTGGACATCTTCAGGAAGACCTCGCCGAGACCGTCGTCCGGGTAGGAGTTGGCGGTCATGTAGCCCTCGGCACCGCCGACGGTGAAGGACGTGGTGATGCCGGGGCGTCCCTTCGGAAGGCGCTTGCGGACCGGGCGGTACTCGACGACCTTCTCGACCTTGGCCTCGACGGCGGCGGGCTCCTCGGTCTTCTCCTCCCACTTCTTGGTGGAGAGCGGCTGGCCGACCTTGCAGTTGTCGCGGTAGATCGCGAGCGCCTTGACGCCCAGCTTCCAGGCCTCGAAGTAGATCTCCTCGACCTCCTCGACGGTCGCCGTCTCCGGCATGTTGACCGTCTTGGAGATGGCGCCGGAGATCCACGGCTGGATCGCGGCCATCATGCGGACGTGGCCCATCGGGGAGATGGCCCGCTCGCCCATGGCGCAGTCGAACACCTCGTAGTGCTCGGGCTTGAGACCGGGCGCGTCGATCACATTGCCGTGCTCGGCGATGTGGGCGACGATCGCCTCGATCTGCTCTTCCAGGTAACCGAGACGGCGCAGGGCCTGCGGGACCGTGCCGTTGACGATCTGCATCGAGCCGCCGCCGACCAGCTTCTTGAACTTGACCAGCGCGAGGTCGGGCTCGACACCGGTGGTGTCGCAGGACATCGCGAGGCCGATGGTGCCGGTCGGGGCGAGCACGGACGCCTGGGAGTTACGGAAACCGTTCTTCTCGCCGAGGCGCAGCACGTCCTGCCACGACTCGCTGGCAGCGGCCCACACCGGGGTGTCCAGGTCGTCCATGCGGACGGCCTTGTCGTTGGCGTCGGAGTGCTGCTTCATGACGCGCTTGTGGGCGTCGGCGTTGCGGGCGTAACCGTCGTACGGGCCGACGACCGCGGCGAGTTCGGCGGAGCGGCGGTACGCCGTGCCGGTCATCAGGGAGGTGATGGCGCCGGCGAGGGAGCGACCGCCGTCGGAGTCGTAGGCGTGGCCGGTGGCCATCAGCAGGGCGCCGAGGTTGGCGTAGCCGATGCCGAGCTGGCGGAACGCGCGCGTGTTCTCGCCGATCTTCTGGGTCGGGAAGTCCGCGAAGCAGATCGAGATGTCCATCGCGGTGATGACCAGCTCGACGACCTTCTGGAAGCGCTCCGCCTCGAAGGACTGGTTGCCCTTGCCGTCGTCCTTCAGGAACTTCATCAGGTTCAGCGAGGCCAGGTTGCAGGACGTGTTGTCCAGGTGCATGTACTCGCTGCACGGGTTCGACGCGGTGATCCGGCCGGACTCGGGGCAGGTGTGCCAGTTGTTGATGGTGTCGTCGTACTGGATGCCGGGGTCGGCGCAGGCCCAGGCGGCCTCGGCGATCTTGCGGAAGAGCGACTTGGCGTCGACCTCCTCGATGACCTCACCGGTCATCCGGCCGCGCAGGCCGAACTGGCCGCCCTGCTCGACGGCCTTCATGAACTCGTCGTTCACACGGACCGAGTTGTTGGCGTTCTGGTACTGGACGGAGGCGATGTCGTCCCCGCCCAGGTCCATGTCGAAGCCCGCGTCGCGCAGGACGCGGATCTTCTCCTCTTCCTTGACCTTGGTCTCGATGAAGTCCTCGATGTCGGGGTGGTCCACGTCGAGGACGACCATCTTGGCGGCGCGGCGGGTGGCGCCACCGGACTTGATCGTTCCTGCGGAGGCGTCGGCACCGCGCATGAAGGAGACCGGACCGGAGGCGTTGCCGCCGGAGGAGAGCAGTTCCTTGGAGGAACGGATCCGGGAGAGGTTCAGGCCGGCGCCGGAGCCGCCCTTGAAGATCATGCCCTCTTCCTTGTACCAGTCGAGGATCGACTCCATGGAGTCGTCGACGGACAGGATGAAGCAGGCGGAGACCTGCTGGGGCTGCTTGGTACCGACGTTGAACCAGACAGGGCTGTTGAAGCTGAAGATCTGGTGCAGGAGGGCGTACGCCAGCTCGTGCTCGAAGATCTCGGCGTCGGCGGGCGAGGCGAAGTACTTGTGGTCCTCTCCGGCCTTCCGGTACGTCTTCACGATGCGGTCGATCAGCTGCTTGAGGCTGGTCTCGCGCTGCGGGGTGCCGACGGCACCGCGGAAGTACTTGCTGGTGACGATGTTGACCGCGTTCACCGACCAGAAGTCGGGGAACTCGACGCCACGCTGCTCGAAGTTGACCGAGCCGTCGCGCCAGTTGGTCATGACGACGTCACGGCGCTCCCAGGCCACCTCGTCGTACGGGTGGACCCCAGGGGTGGTGTGGATGCGCTCGATACGCAGGCCCTTGCTCGCCTTGGTGCTCTTGGCGCGGGAACTCCGTGCCGGACCACTCGCCGTCTCTGTCATGCCGCCTCCCTGTACGGGCGAAAACGCCCTGAAGTGCCCCGTTGTTCCCGTGGCACGGTGTTCTGTCTGGTGTTGCGGGCACCCACTCACCTCGCCCGCAACAGGTCTTCACATCGCCGCCGTCCGGCCGGGCCCGGAGCTGCCGTCCGGGTCCGGCCCGCCGGTCAGTCGGCGGCGCCTGCGGGCTCGGGGACGTGTCCCGTCCCTCCGGGCCCGCGGTCGTCTTCCTGACTCCCCGCCCCCGCGTCCTCGCGGTCTCCGTCGTCCGCGCCGGGGCGTCCCGTCTCGTCCCTGAGCTCCTCGATGGCCGCCTCGAAGTCCTCGAGCGAGTCGAACGCCCGGTAGACGGAGGCGAATCGCAGATATGCGACGAGGTCGAGCTCCTGCAACGGGCCGAGTATGGCCAGTCCCACGTCGTGGGTGGTCAGCTCGGCGCTTCCGGTGGCCCGCACCGCCTCCTCGACCCGCTGGCCGAGCTGGGCGAGCGCGTCCTCGGTGACGGGCCGTCCCTGACACGCCTTGCGCACACCATTGATGATCTTGGTGCGGCTGAAGGGTTCGGTGACTCCGGACCGCTTGACCACCATGAGCGAGCACGTCTCCACGGTCGTGAAACGACGGGAGCAGTCCGGGCACTGGCGGCGCCTGCGGATGGACGTGCCGTCGTCGGTCGTACGGCTGTCGACGACACGGCTGTCGGGGTGCCTGCAGAAGGGGCAGTGCATGAACTCCAACCCTCCTCACAGCAGACTCATAAGCGTCGCTGGGCTTCTTTCGCCCCACGAAGCAGCCCCAAGCATAGGCGATGACCATGGGCACGAAGACCCGGGGGACCACAACTTGTGGGCTGCTGCTGCAATCCAACCACTAGATGTGGGGATTGGCTCATACATGCACGCCGTACGCGCGCGTCGCATTGCATAGACGCAGGTGACACGCGACCGGCCGGCCGCGCCGACCTCGTACGTCCTCGACGGCACCACCCAACACGCCCGGGTCGACCTCACCGGCCGCATCCGTACACGCTCAGCCGTATCGCTGCGACACATGCGGAGATACCGTGGGCGCGGCGAGGAGGGGACGTGGGACTCCCGCACAGATGGGGGCTGGTCCCAGGGCAGGAGAATGCCGGATGGCAGACTGAGGCAACAGCCCCGAGGTGATCGCCCCGGCGGTGAAGAGTACAGCAATGGGCGCTTTTGCCCGCCAGGTGGAGCGGTAGCCAATACACCCGGACACATGATCGCGTCAGCCGATTCGCGATTTTTCACTCGAACGTGTGTTTGGCGCAACCTTTCGAAAGCAACTACCGTTGTCCAGCAGGGAGACCATCGAGAGGGGCCGACGTGACCACCACCGCAGACAGTGCCGCCATCACTGCCCAGGACCGCTCCCAGGGCCGACTGGAGCCGGTGCACGCGATGACCGAAGCCACGAACCCTGAGGGGCACAAGCGCTCCCTGCCGGGACGACCTCCCGGCATCCGGGCGGACAGTTCCGGACTCACCGACCGCCAGCGCCGCGTGATCGAGGTCATCAGGGACTCCGTGCAGCGGCGCGGCTACCCGCCGTCGATGCGCGAGATCGGCCAGGCCGTGGGCCTGTCCAGCACGTCCTCCGTCGCACACCAGCTGATGGCACTGGAGCGCAAGGGCTTCCTGCGCCGCGACCCGCACCGTCCGCGCGCGTACGAGGTGCGCGGTTCCGACCAGGCCGCCTCCGTGCAGCCCACGGACACCGCGGGCAAGCCGGCCGCGTCGTACGTCCCGCTGGTCGGCCGCATCGCCGCCGGTGGCCCGATCCTCGCCGAGGAGTCCGTCGAGGACGTCTTCCCCCTCCCCCGCCAGCTCGTCGGCGACGGTGAGCTCTTCGTCCTGAAGGTCGTCGGTGACTCGATGATCGAGGCCGCCATCTGCGACGGCGACTGGGTCACGGTCCGCCGCCAGCCGGTCGCCGAGAACGGCGACATCGTGGCCGCGATGCTGGACGGAGAAGCCACCGTCAAGCGCTTCAAGCGCGAGGACGGCCACGTCTGGCTCCTGCCGCACAACGCGGCCTACGAGCCGATCCCCGGCGACGACGCCACCATCCTCGGCAAGGTGGTGGCCGTACTGCGCCGCGTCTGAGACCGCGCACCGCGTCGGGTGGGCCCAGTCGGCCCACCCTCTGACCGGGCCCCGGAACCCCTGCGCCGGTTCCGGGGCCCTGCGCTGTCCCGGCCCCGGTAGACGGCTTCCGGGGGTTCCGATACGCGGCGTCGGGGCGCAGTACTCCTGGTGCGGGGGCCCAGTACTCCTGGCGGGGGGCCGGCCCACGGCTTCGTCGCCGCAGACCGGCCCCGGGCTCAATCGGCTTCCGCCTGCTTCGCCACCGCGTCGATCGCCGCCAGCGACTTCCGCACCTGGTTACGGTCCGTCGTGTACCAGAAGTCGGGCAGTGACGCCTTCAGGTAGCTCCCGTAACGGGCCGTCGCCAGACGCTGATCCAGCACGGCGACCACACCGCGGTCCCCCGACGCCCGTACGAGACGACCGGCTCCCTGGGCCATGAGGAGCGCGGCGTGGGTGGCGGCGACGGCCATGAAGCCGTTGCCACCCGCGTCCTCCACGGCCTTCTGGCGGGCGCTCATCAGGGGGTCGTCCGGGCGCGGGAACGGGATCTTGTCCATGACGACCAGCTGACAGCTGGGTCCGGGGACGTCCACGCCCTGCCACAGCGACAGAGTGCCGAACAGACAGGTCTTCGGGTCGGCCGCGAAGTTCTTGATGAGCTCGCCGAGCGTCTCCTCCCCCTGGAGGAGGATCGGGAACTCCGGGATCCGGGAACGCAGTTCCTCGGCGGCCAGCTGGGCGCCCCGCATGGAGGAGAACAGGCCCAGGGTGCGGCCGCCCGCCGCCTGGATGAGCTCCGTGAGCTCGTCGAGCATGTCCCCGCGGTCGCCGTCCCGCGCGGGACGCGCCAGGTGCTTCGCGACGTACAGGATGCCCTGCTTGCGGTAGTCGAAGGGCGAGCCGACGTCGATGCCCTTCCACTGCGGGAGGTCGTCACCTTCGGTGCCCTCCGGGGCGAGCCCGAGGGAGGCACCCACGCCATTGAAGTCCCCGCCCAGCTTCAGCGTCGCGGATGTCAGAACCACGGAGCGGTCCGCGAAGAGCTTTTCCCGCAGCAGCCCCGAGACGGACATGGGGGCGACCCGCAGGGAGGCACCGAAGCGGTCGTGGCGCTCGTACCAGACCACGTCCCACTCGGAGCCGTTGGTGATCCGCTCCGCCACGTCGTGCACGTTCTCCACGGAGGCCAGCGCCTGCTTGCGGACCGCGTCCTCGTCCTGGACGGACTTGTCGCGGGTGGTGCCGATGGCGGAGATGACGGTGCGGCACGCATCGCGCAGTGCCATCAGGGCGTAGCCGAGATCCTCGGGGATCTCCTCCAGGCGGCCCGGCAGCGCGAGCTCCATCAGCCGTTCGAAACCCTCGGCAGCGGTCTGCAGCTGGTCCGCCGCCTTCTCGTTGACGAGTTTCGCGGCCCGGCGCACCGCACGGTTGACCTGGCCGGGGGTGAGCTCTCCGGTGGCGACACCGGTGACGCGCGAGACCAGCTCATGGGCCTCGTCGACGATCAGCACCTCGTGCTGCGGAAGGACCGGGGCGCCCTCGATGGCGTCGATCGCGAGCAGTGCGTGGTTGGTGACGATGACCTCGGCGAGCTTGGCGCGCTCGCGGGCCATCTCGGCGAAGCACTCCGCGCCGTACGCGCACTTCGAGGCCCCGAGGCACTCCCTCGACGACACCGACACCTGCGCCCAGGCCCGGTCCGAGATGCCGGGTGTGAGGTTGTCGCGGTCGCCGGTCTCGGTCTCGTCGGCCCAGTCGCGCACCCGCAGCAGGTCCTGGCCCAGCTTGCTGGTGGGCGCGGCCGCCTCGAACTGGTCGAAGAGGCCCTCTTCCTCGTCCTGCGGGACTCCCTCGTGCAGACGGTGCAGGCACAGGTAGTTCGACCGGCCCTTGAGCATCGCGAACTCCGGGCGGCGGCGCAGCAAGGGGTGCAGCGACTCGACCGTTCTCGGCAGGTCGCGCTCGACCAGCTGGCGCTGAAGAGCCAGGGTGGCGGTCGCGACGACCACACGCTCCCCGTGCGCGAGCGCGGGCACCAGGTAGCCCAGCGACTTGCCGGTGCCGGTGCCGGCCTGGACCAGCAGGTGGGAGCCGTCGTCGATCGCCTCTGCGACGGCTTCGGCCATGGCCACCTGACCGGGGCGCTCCGTACCGCCGACGGCAGTGACGGCAGCATGCAGGAGTTCGGGGAGTGAGGGCTTCGTCATAGCGCGACCACCCTACGACCCAGCACTGACAAACGGGTGATCAAGGCAGGGACGGGGGACGGGATCAAGACCTTGGACTCCTCGGTGGCGGTGGCTCGGATGGGCGGACGGGACGGGGGTGGGGCGGTCCTGCGGGGAACATGACCGGTTCGGGAAGGGCCGGGGGCGGGGCGTCACGAGCTGGGGGCGGGCCGAGCTGTCGGCGGGCCGAGCCCTGGGCGGGGCCGGGTGGCGGGAACTGTGAGGGGCGGCATGGATCGGGCCCAGGCCGTCCGCTGTGGCCGCGTCCGTTGTAACCGCGAAGGAAGGCCGGCGAGCGGCTCGAGAAATTGTTGTGGTGGGGGTGGGAACTGCGGCGGCACGCACCACGTTCAATGAGTGATGACGCGGTGACACAGCGCTACAACAAGTGCCGAAGGGACCGGTCTCGGACCATGAGGGCGGCTCGCTTGTCGGGCAGGTCGACCTCGGCGGAGAACCGGAAACCGGCAGTCAGGAAGGCGGCGATGGAGGGGATGTTGCGAATGTCGGGTTCCGCGATGACGCGTGCGCAGGAGGGACGCTGCGCGAGTACGAGATCGGCCACGGCTCGGAGCAGCAGACCGCCGAGACCACGCCCTCGGTCGGCGACGGCGCCGACCAGGAGGTGGAGCCCCGTGTCGTGAGGCCGGGCCGGGTAGCGGCGGGCCAGCGCATCCAGGTCCGCCCGGTAGATCTCCCAGTAGCTCATCGGTCTTCCGTCCAGCACGCCGACGCACGGCACGCTTCGTCCGTCGCCGGTCAGCTGGGACATCACGTGGTTCTCGGTCACGTCCTGGGGCCCGGACAGCTCCCAGAAGGCCGCAGCGGCGGGGTCGTTCATCCAGCGGCTGATGAGCGGAAGATCGCGTTCGAGGCGCACGGGGACGAGGTGGAAGACGCCCGCGGGTGTGTCGGTCGGGCCCCAGTCGGCAACGCGGTCGAGGAGATCGTCCTCGGTCGGAAGAGCTGAGAGGACCGAGAGGCCGGAGGCCTCACGGCTCGCGGCGGTGGATACGGAGGGCTGTGCCGTGCCCTGGTCCGGGCGCCGTGCTCCGGGACTGTCGGACACCTCGTCCGCGGTGAAGGCGAGGAGTTCGTCCGGGAGCCGTAGGTCCATGGTGTCTTCGCCGGGGCCGCTCGCACCGGAATCCGCAGCGGGGTCCGCGTCGGCTCCCGTGCTGGAGTCGGCATCGGAACCTGCCTCGAAGCGGGCGTCGGAGCCGGCACCGGCGTTGACGTCGGCCGTGGCGGGGACAGCGGTACCGGCATCGGCTGCCGGATCAGCGGAAGGCACCAAACGCTCCTCTCAGGAAAGGGGGTGCGGCGTGTCCTCAGGAATGAACGAGGTCGGTTGTGTTCAAGGACCGTCAGGAGGTCAGGAGTGCAGGGGGTTGGCGATGGTGACGTAGACGGACTGGGTGTCGACCGGGCCGACGAGTTCGTCGAGGCCGTGGAGCCGGGTCAGCAAGTTGGCCTTGGAGCGCAGCACTGGTGAATCGAGCAGCCGGCTCGGCAGCGTGGAGCGCGACCGGGCTGGACCGGCGGCGACGGTGCCGAGGAAACGGCGGAAGGCGGCGAGCAGCAGCCGCTCGTCGGCCAGCCCCTGGGAGCCGAACGCGCCGATGAGGCCGAGGACGTTGTTGACCGCCAGGTAGTAAGCCAAGCGCTCGTCGGTGACCTCGTCGCAGACGAACGTGTCGCTCCGCTCCCCGATGCCGGGCAGCCGGGCGTCGAGGTCCGCGCGCCGGGACTCCCGGAAGTAATAGCCCTGGTTGTCACGGTAGCGGCCGCCCGCGGGCCATCCGTCGGCGTCCAGCAGGAGCAGGGTGTTCTGCTGGTGAGCCTCCAGGGCGATGCCGGCCTCACCGTCCAGCCAGAGAACGGGACGCACGACGTGCTCGAGGTAGCGCAGGAACCACTCGGCCGCGACGGCTCCGCGGGGCCGGCCGGTCCTGCGGGCGAGACGCAAGACGACTTCGGCCAGCCGGGACCGAAGAACAGGGCCATGGATATCCGGACGGTCGGGAGCGGTTCCCGGCCGGGCAGGAGAGCACGGGCGCGGCGAGACGAATCCGGCGACGCAGGAGACATCGTCCGATGGACTGAACGGGTTGTGCCGGATCACCACGTCCAGTCCGGGCAACGGGGCGCCGTCGGAACCTCCGGCGCCATCGGAACTCCCGGACTTACTGGGTTCCTTGGTTCCATCGGTTCCATCGACAGCGATCCAGGCCGGGTCGCGGACGATGTCGAAGCACGGATGCACGGCCCGCCACTGCTGCGCGAGTCCGCTGCGGAGCAGGCGGTGGACCTCGACGCCGCGGTGGAGTTCCTTACGGAGGTTCTCGCGACGGGAGTTGGTGATACGCAGGCCCAGCGACAGCTTGAGCATCGCGGGGGCACCGGTTTGGTAGACGGTTCGTACGGAGGAGGTGGGGTGCCAGGGAGTGCCGTGGGCGCCGAGGTCGCGGAGCAGTCCGCTGTCGAGCAGGGCAGCGGTCTGCGGGCGGTGCCGGATCTCGCGTGCCTGCCAGGGGTGAAGGGGCAGTAGGGCGTACCCGTCCGGCACAGGCATGTCGGTCCCGGCCAGGCGTGCGGTGAGTCGAGCCGCGGCGACAGGGCGGCCGCGTTCGGTCCAGGCGGAGTCGGTGGCGAGGACGGAAGGGTCGACAGCCATCCAGTGCAGGGGGAAGGAGCCGCGCAACTCGGGCGAGTACAGCCGTGCTTCCGCCTCGGAGAGACCCTCGCGGCTCTTCGGGGTCGGATGCAGCGGGTGTCCGAGGACGAGTGACTGTTCCGCGGCCAGGAAGAGGTCGGGGCCGTCGTCCGAGAGGTCACGGCGGTCCCTGGGGAAGGAGAGGAAGGAGGTGACGCGGCGGACGGAGTCGGCGACACCCGCGGCGAGTTCGACGCCGTCGACGCCGCGGCCGCCGTTACCGTGGCCGGGGCCATAGCCGTATCCGAATCCGTAGCCGTAGCCGTAGCCGTAGCCGTAGCCGTCTGCGGAGGTCTCCCTGGAGAGCAGGGCGGCGACCGTGATGGCATCGGCCGGTGGGGCGTGGTCGGGAGCGTCGGCCAGGCGCGGGAGGCCGAAGCGGTGCCAGCCCGTCGGGGACCAGTAGCGGACGGGGACGAGCAGGGCCGTGGCGCTGGCGGGTAGGGGGATGCGGAGGACGCCGTCGGCGGGGGCGGGCTGGCCGGTCTCGCGCACCCAGCAGCGCAACAGCGTCTCCACGGCTGCTGCCTGGGCGGCGATGTGCGGCTCGGGGTGCTCCAAGGGGTCGGCGACGACCCCGCCGACCCTCAGCTCGCCACCCGGCACCTCATCACCGTCCTGCGCCTCGGCGAACTGCCCCGCCCCAGGCCTCTGAAACGGGACCGCCGGGTTCGCCGGGTTCGGCGGGTTCACAGAGACCGTCGGACTCACCGAATCCACCGAGTCCACCGCGTCCACCGAGTCCACCGACACCCCCAACGCCCGGACATCAGCAGAGCCTCGTCCCAGCGTCGTGGCGTGGTCGTCGGGCTTGGGGATGGCGTTCAAGACAGGTACCTCGTTGGGTGGTTCCGGGCGTGGTTGGAGGGTCACGGCATGAGCTCCCACGGCATTGAGGCTCACGGCATGAGCCCGCATGGCATTGCGGCTCACGGCGTCTACGGCGCTGCTGCCGCGCCTCCAGCACATCGAACCGCCGCCCGGACGGCGTCGGCCAGGCGGTCCTGTACGGCGGCCGCCTGTTCGTCGGTGATCGTCAGCGGCGGCAGCAGCCGGACGACGCCGGCGTGTCGGCCGCCGAGTCCGACGATGAGGCCTCGCCGCAGGCACTCCCGCTGGACCGCGGCCGCCAGTTCGGGGGCGGCGGGAAGAGGCTTCACCGCAGCTCCAGCCGCCTGCCCAGCCCTCTCGGTCTCGCCCTCCGGGTCCACGAACTCCACCCCGACCATCAGTCCCCGCCCCCGCACATCCCCCACACACGGAAACTCCCCGACCAGTCCTTGGAGTTGACTCAGCATGCGCGCCCCGAGAGTCGCCGCGCGTTCGGCGAGGTGGTTTTCCCGGACGTGGGTGAGAGTGGCCGTGCCGGCGGCCATGGCGAGTTGGTTGCCGCGGAAGGTGCCGGTGGCGGCGCCGCGTTCAGGGACGTCGAGGTCGTCGCGGTGCACCACGACGGCCAGCGGGAGGCTGCCTCCGATGGCCTTGGAGAGGACCATCACGTCGGGGGTCACTCCGCTGTGCTCCACGGCCCAGAAGGCGCCGGTCCGCCCGACGCCCGTCTGGATCTCGTCGGCGATCAAGGGGATGGACCGGTCGGCCGTGAGCTGCCGCATGCGCCTGAGCCAGGCGTCCGGTGCGGAGATCACCCCGCCCTCGGCCTGGATGGGTTCGACGATCATCCCGGCGGGGAGCGAAGCGCCCGGCCCGCAGTCGTCGAGGACGGACTCGGTCCAGCGGGCGGCGAGGTCGGCCCCGCGCTCGCCCCCGACGCCGAAGGGGCAGCGGTAGTCCTGCGGGTAGGGCAGACGGGTGACCCTTGGGTCGTGGGCGCCGTCGGACGCGTCGAAAGCCCCGGCCGTCCTTCCGTGGGAGGCGCCGGTGAACGCGATGAGGCCGGTCCGGCCGGTCGCCACGCGCACCAGCTCACAGGCGCTCTGCACGGCGTCGCTGCCGGCTGGTCCGCAGAACCGCACGCGGGCCCGGCCGGCGAGCCCTGGGGGCAGGGTGCGGAACAGCTCGGTGATGAAGGCGTCCCTGACGGGGGTGGCAAGGTCGAGGGCGTTCAGGGGCGCGCCGGAGTCGAGAACCTTGCGGATGGCTTCCAGGACGACCGGGTGGTTGTGCCCGAGGGCGAGCGCGCCGGCGCCGGAGAGGCAGTCCAGGTAGCGGCGGCCGTCCGCGCCCTCGATGGTCAGCCCCCGGGCCCGCACCGGCACGATCGGCAGGGCGCGGGCGTAGGTGCGGGCCGCGGACTCGCGCGCGGACTGGCGGCGCAAAATCCCTTCGTGCCCGGCGCGCGCCCCCGGGGTCGTGCCGTCGACAGCACCGGGGAGGGCCCTCACCGGCATACGCCCCACAGCGGCCTCCTCGGACGCACATCCCCCATGGGTGGATTCCGCCACGACTTCCCTGACCTCCCACTGGGCACGGGCACAGAGGACCCGCACACAGACAGCAGGCCCCGCACCGCTACCAACCGCGGTCCGCTCACCGGGTTACGGGTTGCCTCAAGATCTTTTCCGTGACGGAACTGTTGCGGTTCCGTCGGGCCGCCCCCACAGCCACCGCATAGTGTGTGGTGCCGTTCCCGGACGCCGTGAACTCGGCCTGAACTCCCCATGAGTCGGCGGAAACCAGGGCCTGAGCACCGGTTCGTCCATGTTCGTACACACCAGGGGGAGTCACATCATGCGATCCATACGTCCGTCGTCCATCGCGAGCCGAGGGGGGAGGGCGCGCCGCAGGAACTCCCCCGTGCTGGCCGCCGTCGCCCTCGCCTCGGCCCTCGCGCTGACCGCCACCGCCTGCGAGTCGGGCGACGCCGCGGCGGGCGGTGAGCCCTCCGCGTCGGCCGGCTCCCCCGACGACGGCAAGCTGAGGATCCCGGACGACATCAAGGACCGGCTCCGCGAGCACGGGATCGACATCGACAAGTGGAAGAACGGCGCCTGGAAGAACTGGGACCGGGACGACTGGCTGCGCGAGGCCAACGAGTACATCAACCCGATCATCGAGGGGCTCTGGGACCCGGACCGCATGCGGGACGCGGAGGAGCCCGACCAGGGTGTCGACGACCGCGACCTCTCCGGTGACCAGGGCGTGACCGATCCCACGCCCGAGCCGGTCGAGGCCCAGGCGGTGCCGCCGTCGTACCACGCCAACGCGCCCACGGCCGGAAAGGTGTTCTTCGACTCCCCCAAGGGCTCGGCCGTCTGCTCGGCGACGGTGGTGAAAGACCCGGCCCACCCGGGCAAGTCCAACCTCGTGTGGACGGCGGGACACTGCGTGCACGCGGGCAAGAAGGGCGGCTGGTACCGCAACATCGCGTTCGTGCCGTCGTACAACGACGACGGCAAGCCGGTCGCGGAGCTGGAGAACGCCACGAGGGAGGACGTCGCTCCCTATGGCGTCTGGTGGGGAGACTGGGCGCAGACCTCGGACCAGTGGATCGAGCAGGGCGGCTCGACGGGCGGGGACGGCGCGCCCTACGACTTCGCCGTCATCCATGTGACGCCGGAGAAGGGCAGCGGCGGCAAGTCGCTGGAGGAGACGGTCGGTTCGGCGCTGCCGGTCGACTTCAAGGCTCCCGCCGTACCGCAGGTGAAGAACGTCACGGCGATCGGCTACCCGGCCGCGTCGCCGTACGACGGGCAGAAGCTGTACCGGTGCCAGGACCAGCCGGGTCGGCTGTCGGTCACCGCGTCGGATCCGACGATGTACCGCATCGGCTGCACGATGACCGGCGGTTCGTCGGGCGGCGGCTGGATCGCCACGGGCTCGGACGGCAAGCCGGCGCTGGTGTCCAACACGTCGATCGGCCCGGTGACGTCGGGCTGGCTGGCCGGCCCGCGCCTGGGCGAGGCGGCCAAGGGTGTCTACGACTCGGTCAGCGAGAAGTTCGCGGGCCGCTGACGGCCTGCTGATCACAGTCGGCGGTGGGGTGGCACGCCGGTCGCACCGGCAGCCCACCCGGTGCACCGGCAACGCACCGGTGTACCGGCAAACGCGCCGGCGCACCGGCCCGTGGACTCACGGAAACCTTCACCACCCCACCCCGGTACACCCTCAACTCCACGGGCATAGTGGGGTTTCGCGCCTGGGGCACCGGCGCTCACACCAATGACATGCACACGCAGCACCACACTGTCACGCACCAACGGGGGTCATCGCACCATGCGTTCCACACGTACGCCCGCGGCACCGAGGCGCGGGCGGCGCACCGTTCTCGCCGCCACCGGGCTCGTCGCAGCCCTGGCGTTCACCGTGACCGCCTGTGAGGGTTCGGCGGACTCGGCGAGCGACAAGCCCGACGCCACCACCTCGCAGGCCGCGGACGGCGGCGGCAAGGTCAAGATCCCGGCCGACCTCGCCGGCAAGCTCAAGGAGCACGGGATCGACGTCGACCGGTGGAAGGACGGCGGCTGGAAGGACTGGGACAAGGACAAGTGGCTCAGTCAGGCCAAGGACTTCGTCAACCCGGTGATCGAGGGCCTCTGGAAGCCGGAGCGGATGCAGTCCGCCAAGGAGGCCGACAAGACGGTCACGACGAAGGACGCGTCGGCCGGCCAGGGCGTCAGCGACCCGGATCCGGCGCCGGTCCGGGCGCAGGCCGAGAAGACGCCGTACCACCGGAACGCCGCCCCGGTCGGCAAGGTCTTCTTCGACTCCCCCGACGGCCCGGCTGTCTGCTCCGGCACGGTGATCAAGGACGTCAACCACCCGGGCAAGTCCAACCTGGTGTGGACGGCGGGCCACTGCGTGCACGCCGGCGGCAACGGCGGCTGGTACCGCAACCTCGTGTTCGTCCCGGCCTACAACGACCTCGGCAAGTCCGAGGCGGAGCTGAGCAACGCGAACCCGACGGAGGTCGCCCCGTACGGCAACTGGTGGGCGGACTGGGCCTCGACCTCGAACCAGTGGATCCAGGGCGGTTCGGAGACGGGCGGTGACGGGGCGGCGTACGACTATGCCGTGCTGCACGTGAAGCCCGAGCAGGGTGCCAAGTCCCTGGAGGAGACCGTCGGTGCGGCCCTGGACGTCGACTTCTCCGCGCCATCCACGGCCGAGGCCGCCAAGATGGGCGCCTGGGGCTACCCGGCGGCGCCGCCCTACAACGGGCTGAAGATGTTCAAGTGCGTCGACGTCCCGGGCCGGTTCTCGCTCAGCCCGAGCCTGCCGACGATGTACCGCATCGGCTGCACCATGACCGGC
Organism: Streptomyces afghaniensis; assembly: GCF_044327915.1. NCBI lineage: Bacteria > Bacillati > Actinomycetota > Actinomycetes > Kitasatosporales > Streptomycetaceae > Streptomyces > Streptomyces afghaniensis. The sequence goes on along the minus strand of NZ_JBIRGJ010000001.1, from coordinate 59,389 downwards.
GGTTCGTCGGGCGGCGGCTGGTTCCGGGTGCTGAACGGCAAGTCCGTGCTGGTCTCCAACACCTCGATCGGCCCGGCCGACAACACCTGGCTGGCCGGCCCCCAACTGGGCCGCGACGCCGAGGCGCTCTACCAGAACATGAGCAAGACGTACGGCGGTCGCTGACCGGGGCATGCTGAAGGCCCGCTCCCTGCGGACAGGGGGCGGGCCTTCTCGCATCAGGCCTTACATCAGGCCCTGAGCCGTCAGAGCGCCGGCGCCGGGACGTACGGCGCGAGCTCCGCCGCCAGTTCCTCGTGCACCCGCACCTTGAGCAGGGTGCCCTCGGGAGTGTGCTCCTTGGAGAGGATTTCGCCCTCGTCGTGGGCACGGGCGACCAGCTTGCCGTGCGTGTAGGGCACGAGCGCCTCGATCTCGACCGAGGGGCGCGGCAGCTCGTTGTCGATGAGCGCGAGCAGCTGATCGATGCCCTGGCCGGTGCGGGCCGAGACGGCCATGGACCGCTTCTCGACGCGCAGCAGCCGCTGGAGCGTCAGCGGGTCGGCCGCGTCCGCCTTGTTGATCACGACGATCTCGGGCACATCGGTGGCTCCGACGTCCCTGATCACCTCGCGCACGGCGGCCAGCTGCTCCTCCGGGTTCGGGTGCGAACCGTCCACCACGTGCAGGATCAGGTCGGACTCACCGACCTCCTCCATCGTGGAGCGGAACGCCTCGACCAGGTGGTGGGGCAGATGGCGGACGAACCCGACCGTGTCGGCCAGCGTGTACAGCCGGCCGCTCGGGGTCTCGGCCCGGCGCACGGTCGGGTCGAGGGTCGCGAACAGGGCGTTCTCGACCAGCACGCCCGCGCCCGTGAGGCGGTTGAGCAGCGAGGACTTGCCGGCGTTGGTGTAGCCCGCGATGGCGACCGAGGGCACCTTGTGGCGCTTGCGCTCCTGGCGCTTGATCTCGCGGCCGGTCTTCATGTCCGCGATCTCCCGGCGCATCTTCGCCATCTTCTCGCGGATCCGCCGCCGGTCCGTCTCGATCTTGGTCTCACCGGGACCACGGGTGGCGAGGCCGCCGCCCTTGCCGCCGCCCATCTGCCGGGACAGCGACTGACCCCAGCCGCGCAGCCTCGGCAGCATGTACTGCATCTGCGCGAGCGCGACCTGCGCCTTGCCCTCTCGGGACTTGGCGTGCTGGGCGAAGATGTCCAGGATCAGGGCGGTCCGGTCGATGACCTTGACCTTGACGACGTCCTCGAGGTGGATCAGCTGGCCCGGGCTGAGCTCACCGTCGCAGATGACGGTGTCCGCGCCCGATTCGAGGACGATGTCACGCAGCTCCTCGGCCTTGCCGGAGCCGATGTAGGTGGCCGCGTCGGGCTTGTCGCGGCGCTGGATCACACCGTCGAGCACCAGCGCACCGGCCGTTTCCGCGAGGGCGGCGAGCTCCGCGAGGGAGTTGTCCGCGTCCTGCACGGTTCCCGTGGTCCAGACGCCGACGAGCACGACCCGCTCCAGACGGAGCTGTCGGTACTCGACCTCGGTGACGTCCTCGAGCTCGGTGGAGAGGCCCACCACACGGCGCAGGGCCGCGCGATCGGAGCGGTCGAACTGGTCGCCGTCCCGCTCTCCGTCGATCTCGTGGCTCCAGGCGACGTCCTCTTCCATCAGGGCATCGGCCCGAAGACCCTCGGGGTGGCTGTGCGCGAAGCGCTTGGTGTCCTGGGAAGGGGAAGAAGAGGAGGTCATTGGATCCTTAACGTAGCTGGGAAACCGTTTACGGCGACGGGGCCCTGCGAGCTTTCCGTCACCGGTCACAACGCGCGAGCACTCCGGGAGATTCCCGGCGCTCCGTGCCGCGCCGACCTGAAGATAGTCGCACGGCACGGGGCGTCTCGTCACCGTGTTATCGAGCGGCCGCTCGCGCGGGCGCGGCCGGCTTCCAGTCCGGGTGCCCCGGCATCGGCGGGGTCTTCTCCCCGTACAGCCAGGCCTGGAAGAAGCCGTCCAGGTCGCGCCCGGAGATCTCGGCGGCGAGCCGGACGAAGTCCTCCGTCGTGACGGTGTCGTCCCGGTACCGCCCGGCCCAGGCGCGTTCCAGGCGTTCGAAGGCCGGGCGGCCGATCTCCTGGCGCAGGGCGTACAGGACGAGCGCGGCGCCGCCGTAGACGTTGGGCCGGAAGATGCTGGTCTTGCTGCCGGGCTCGGGAACCTTCGGTGCGGCGGGTGGTCCGCCGGAGGCGCGCCAGCTGTCGGAGGCGCCGTACGCGGCCTTCATACGGTCCCGCATCGGCTTGCCGGCCTGTTCCTCGGCGTACAGCGCCTCGTACCAGGTGGCGTGTCCCTCGCTCAGCCACAGGTCGGACCAGGTCCGGGGGCCGACGCTGTTGCCGAACCACTGGTGGGCCAGCTCGTGGATCATGATCGACTCGACGTACCAGGCGGGGCGGACGGACTCGGCGAACAGCTCCCGCTCGAAGAGGGAGAGCGTCTGGGTCTCCAGTTCGAAGCCCGTCGAGGCGTCGGCCACGAGGAGGCCGTACGTCTCGAAGGGGTAGCGGCCGACCTTGCTCTCCAGCCAGGCGATCTGCTCCGGGGTCTTCTCCAGCCAGGGTTCGAGCGCCTTGCGGTGCCTGGTCGGGACGACGTCCCGTACGGGCAGCCCGTGCGGGCCGGTGCGGTGCAGCACGGTGGAGCGGCCGATGGAGACCTGGGCGAGCTCGGTGGCCATGGGGTGGTGACTGCGGTACGTCCAGGTGGTCGCGCCGCCGGACCTGTCCACCCCGGCGGGCAGGCCGTTGGCGACGGCCGTGTGACCGTCGGGTGCGGTGACCCGGATGGTGAACATCGCCTTGTCGGAGGGGTGGTCGTTGCACGGGAACACCAGGTGCGCGGCGTCGGCCTGGTTGGCCATGGCAAGGCCGTCCGCGGTGCGCACCCAGCCGCCGTCGCGGCCCTTGGCCGACGCGGGGTTACTGGTGTGCCACAGGGTGATCCGCATCCAGTTGCCGTCCGGCACGGAGTCCTCGGGCGTGATCACCAGGTCCTCGCCGGCGGTGCTGAAGGTGGCGGGCTCGCCGTCGATCTCGACCGCGTGGACCGTGCCGTGGGCGAAGTCCAGGTTGACGCGGTCCAGGTCGGCGGTGGTCCAGGCGTCGATGGTGGTCACGGCCCGCAGCGGCTCGCTGTTGCTGCCGTGATAGGTGAAGGAGAGGTCGTACGACGCGACGTCGTAGCCGGGGTTGCCCAGGTAGGGGAAGAGGCGGTCGCCGACGCCGAGCGGGACGGCCGGGGCGCTCGCGGCGACGAGGCAGACGGAGACGGCCGAGGCGAGCAGCGCCGCGGACGTCCGCCGGCGACAGGCACGGGTACGGGTGTGAGGGGTGAGGCGCATGCGTCACGGCTATCAGCGCGCGCGTGCGCGACGCGGGCGACGCGCGTCCGGCCCACCCGAACCGGGGACCGGGGCCTGCGCCGGGTGCCGCCCCGCGTCAGATGACCGACGCCCGCGCGCGCCCGGCCGCCCCTCGTCCGGTGCTCGGCGTCCGGGGGCCCGGCCGACCCGTGTCCGGCGACCGGCGCCCGCGCGTTCTCAGCCGAGCTTCGTCCGGTGCTCGGCGTCTGGGCGGGCTCATCCGGCCCATGTCCGGCCGGCGCCCCGGGCCAGCGGCCGTATCCGCCGAGCGACGCCCGCACCCGCACCCGTATCCGCTGGCCGGCGCCTGGGCGGGCTCGCCCGGCCCGTGTCCGGTGGCCGCGCTCGGGCGGCTCAGCCGCCCTGCGTCTGCGGTTGCGCCCGGGTGACGTCGTAGACCCCGGCCACGTTGCGCATCGCGCGCATGAGGGCGGGCAGGTGGGCCGCGTCCGGGAGCTGCACGGTGTACGTGTGACGGACCTGCTGCTGGGTCGGGGGTTCGACGGTCGCGGAGACGATCTCGGCGCCTTCGAGGGCCATGGCCTCCGTGAGGTCCGCGAGCAGATGCGGACGGACGAACGATTCGGCGACCAGCGTGACCCGGCACTCGGTGGCCTCACCCCAGCGCACGCCGACCTCCGCGCGCCCCCCGTCCTTCATACGGGTCACCGCGGCGCACTCGACGCGGTGCACGGTGACCGCTCCCCCGCGTACGGCGAAGCCGGTGATGTCGTCGGGCCGTACGGGTGTGCAGCAGCCGGCGAGCCGGACGGTCGCGCCGGGCAGGTCGGTGAGGACGTTGCCGGTGGCGGGGCGCACGGCCGCCTGGTCGGGAGCCGGCCCCGCCGGATCGGACGCGTCGGCGGGCGCGGGCCGGACAGCCCCCGCGTGCTCCCCGGCCTGCCGGTCCTCCTGGGACTGCCGGTCCCCCCGGGCCTGCCGGTCCTCCTGGGCCTCGGTCTGCTGGGCCTCGGCCTGCGCCGGGTGGGCGGCCAGCCACCGCTGGATGGCGATCCGGGCCGCAGGCGTGTGAGCGTGCTCCAGCCACTCCCGGGAGGGCTCGGACGCCGGGTCCTGGCCCATGAGGAGCTGGACGCTGTCGCCGTCCTTCAGAACGGTGCTCAGCGTGGCCAGACGGCCGTTGACCCGCGCGCCGATGCACGCGTGCGCGTCCTCGCCGTACTGCGCGTACGCGGCGTCCACACAGGTCGCCCCCTCGGGCAGGCCCAGCGTGCCGCCGTCGGGCCGGAAGACGGTGATCTCGCGGTCCTGGGCGAGGTCCTCGCGCAGCGTCGACCAGAAGTGGTCCGGGTCGGGTGCCGCCTCCTGCCAGTCGAGGAGCCGGGAGAGCCAGCCGGGGCGGGTGGGGTCGACGCGTTCGCCGTCGGCGGGGTCGTCGGGGGCGGGCGCGTACGGGTTGCCGAGCGCGACGACGCCGGCCTCGGCGACCTTGTGCATCTGGTGTGTGCGGATGAGGACTTCGACGACCTGGCCGTCCTCGCGCGCGACGGCCGTGTGCAGCGACTGGTACAGGTTGAACTTAGGTACGGCGATGAAGTCCTTGAACTCCGAGACGACCGGCGTCAGGCAGGTGTGCAGTTCGCCCAGGACGCCGTAGCAGTCGGCGTCCTCGTTCACCAGCACCAGCAGGCGGCCGAAGTCGGAGCCGCGGAGCCGGCCGCGCTTGCGGGAGACCCGGTGCACGGAGACGAAGTGGCGGGGCCGGATGAGGATTTCGGCCGGGATGTCCGCCTCGCGCAGCACGGTGCGCACCTCGTCGGCGACCTCGGCGAGCGGGTCGTCCGCGCGGGCGGCGTTGCGGACGATCAACTCCCTTGTGTGCGCGTACTCCTCGGGGCGCAGGATCGCGAAGACGAGGTCTTCCAGTTCGGTCTTGAGCGCCTGGACGCCGAGCCGTTCGGCGAGCGGGATCAGCACGTCACGTGTCACCTTGGCGATGCGCTCCTGTTTCTCGGGGCGCATGACGCCGAGGGTGCGCATGTTGTGCAGCCGGTCGGCGAGTTTGATCGACATGACGCGGACGTCGTTGCCGGTGGCCACGAGCATCTTGCGGAAGGTCTCCGGCTCGGCGGCTGCGCCGTAGTCGACCTTCTCCAGTTTGGTGACGCCGTCGACGAGGTAGCGGACCTCCTCGCCGAACTGCTCGCCGACCTGGTCGAGCGTCACGTCCGTGTCCTCGACGGTGTCGTGGAGCAGGGACGCGGTCAACGTCGTGGTCTCGGCACCGAGTTCGGCGAGGATCAGGGTCACGGCGAGCGGGTGCGTGATGTACGGCTCGCCGCTCTTGCGCATCTGGCCGCGGTGCGAGGACTCGGCCAGGACGTAGGCACGGCGCAGGGGTTCGAGGTCCGCGTCGGGATGGTGGGCGCGGTGCGCGTCGACGACGTGGCTGATGGCGTCGGGCAGCCGGTCGCGAGCGGCGGGGCCGAGGAGCGCGGCGCGCCCGAGGCGGCGCAGGTCGATCCGGGGGCGGGCCTTTCTGCGCGGGGCTGTCGGCGTCACCGGCCCTGACACCGCGCCCGGCATCGGGCCTGGGGTCACGGAATTCGTGGCCTCCGCACTCATGGGCACCTCCGGCTGCGTGGACCGGCGGACGGGGTGCCCCAGGGCGGACACGGCTCAGGGAGCGGCTTCGATTCCCCGTCCGGGCCGGTGCTTGATGCTACCGAGCCCACCACGCGTGGCTGACCCCCTCTCGCCGAGCGTGAAACTGATCACCCATTCGAGGGATGAATGTGAAGTTTGCACCCCCGTACGTCGCGGCCACGACGGTTCTGTTCCCGCCAAGTGGCCGGTTCCCTACGGTGGGTTCGGGTCGCGTGGCCGACCGGGAGCAGCGTTTCGGTACGGTCGGCGCCTGCTCACGCGCGGGTGGCGGTCGCCAGCCACTCCGCGTCGATCTCGCCCTCGGCCACGATCACCGCGGGGCCCGTCATCTCGATCTCGCCGTCGGGCCGCTCGGTGATCACCAGGGTGCCGCCGGGTACGTCCACGGTGTACGTCGCCGGCGTGCCGGTGGCCGTCGGGTCGGCGCCGTCGCGGCGGGCGGCGGCCACGGCGACCGCGCACGCGCCCGTGCCGCACGAGCGGGTCTCGCCGGCGCCGCGCTCGTGCACGCGCAGCGCGACGTGCCCGGGGCCCCGGTCGACCACGAACTCGACGTTCACGCCGTCCGGGTAGGCGGTGGCCGGGCTGAAGGGCGGCGGCGAGAGCAGGTCACCGGCGTGGGACAGGTCGTCCACGAAGGCGACCGCGTGCGGGTTGCCCATGTTCACGTTCCGCGCGGGCCAGCTGCGCTCGCCGACGCTCACCGTGACGTCGCCCTCGGGGAGCAGTGCCTTGCCCATGCCCACGGTGACGTCGCCGTCCTTGGCGATGTGCACGGTCTTCACACCACCGCGCGTGGCGACGGCGAGGTCCCCTTCGGCGACATGTCCGGCGCACTGGAGGTAGCGCGCGAACACGCGCACGCCGTTGCCGCACATCTCGGCGATCGAGCCGTCCCCGTTGCGGTAGTCCATGAACCACTCCGCCTCGGGCGCCATGTGCCGGGCCTCGGGGTGCGCGGCGGATCGCACCACGTGCAGCAGTCCGTCACCGCCGATGCCCGCGCGGCGGTCGCAGAGGGCGGCGACGGCGGCCGGGGGCAGGTCGATGGCGTTCTCGGGGTCCGGGACGATCACGAAGTCGTTCTCGGTGCCGTGGCCCTTGAGGAAGGGGATCCGCGTGCTCATTCCTCGATCGTACGGGGCGCTCAGCGGGTCCGGCCGAAGGAGGGTTCGAGGTGGTGAGGCCGTGGGTCCGTGCAGGGCCGTCATGGCTGGTCCCGCTCACGCGGCGGAGCCGCGAGACGGCACAGCCCCGCGCCCCCGAGAGGGACGTTGCGCTCTAGCGGAGCCGTGCTACTCGCCAGACCGCCAGCACGACCACCGCGGCCACCATCACGGCGTACGCGAGGACGACGCGCCAGTCCGGTCTGCGGCCCGAGCCCTTGGGGGGCAGGCCCGGCAAGGTGTAGCCCACGCGGCGGGCGGCCATCATGCCCCAGCCGGCCGCGCACGAGCAGATCAGCAGCCCGAGCATGGCGATCACGGCCCCGCTGTCGCCGAAGTCGAAGGCGAGCGGGAACGCGAACATCAGGGAGCCGAGCGCGGCCAGGCTCACGATGGGCGCGAGCTGCCAGATGCGCAGCCGGCGCTGCGGGCGCAGCTCGACCTCGACCTCGCCCGCGAACATCTCCTCGGGCTCGGGGCCGTCGTCCGTCACACCCTGCGTCTCGTCGGGCCCGTCGGAGCTGAGACGGTCCGACTCCTGCTCCGGTCCGTCCCGGTGCTCCGGGTCATCCAGGCGCTCGGGTACATCCCGGCGCTCGGGTTCATCCAGGCGCTCGGGTACATCCCGGCGCTCGGGTTCATCCCGGTCGGCGGTGATGTGATCGGTGCCTTGTGCGGTGTCGCGAGGGCCGGCCTCCATCGCCACGCGCCCTCCCAACTAGGACTCAACTCGGTCGATCGAAGCTCGATGATGGCACGCCACCGCAGGCCCGGATGACGGCCTGGGCGTCCCGATGCCATGACGTGATCAGGCTGTAACCGGTCGTTCGACCAAAGACAACGCGAGCTGCGGAAGTTCCGTGAGATCGGCCGCAGCCCCACTCAACCAGTGCACCCGGGGATCGCGCCTGAACCATGAATCCTGACGGCGCGCGAAGCGCTTGGTGGCACGCACGGTCTCGGCCCGCGCGTCCTCCAGGGTGCACTCCCCGGCGAGCGCCGCGAGCACCTGCTGGTAGCCGAGCGCGCGTGAGGCGGTACGCCCCTCGCGCAACCCTTGCGCCTCCAGTGCGCGCACCTCGTCCACGAGGCCGGCCTCCCACATCCGGTCGACCCGGCGCGCGATGCGCTCGTCCAGCTCCGGCCGGGCCACGTCGACACCGATCTGGATCGTGTCGTACACGGAGTCATGGCCGGGAAGGTTCGCGGTGAAGGGCCTGCCGGTGATCTCGATCACCTCCAGCGCACGGACCACCCGGCGGCCGTTGCTCGGCAGGATCGCCCGCGCCGCCTCGGGGTCGGCGGCGGCCAGCCGGGCATGCAGCGCGCCCGGGCCGCGCAGCGTGAGTTCCCCCTCCAGGCGGGCGCGGACCTCGGGGTCGGTGCCCGGGAACTCCAGGTTGTCGACGGCTCCGCGCACGTAGAGCCCGGAGCCGCCGACCAGGATCGGCCAGCGGTCCTCGGCGAGCAGGGCGTCGATCCGCTCGCGGGCCAGGCGCTGGTACTCGGCGACGGACGCCGTGACGGTCACGTCCCAGATGTCCAGGAGGTGGTGGGGTACGCCACCGCGCTCTTCGGGCGTCAGCTTGGCGGTGCCGATATCCATCCCTCGGTAGAGCTGCATGGAGTCGGCGTTGACGACCTCACCGCCTAGACGCTGGGCCAGGAAAACGCCCAGATCGGACTTTCCGGCCGCAGTAGGTCCTACGACGGCGATGACGCGGGGGGCGGGGGGTGCACTGCTCACCGACCCAGTCTCGCAAACCTCGAACCCTGCTCTCGAACGAGTTACGTGACGCCACGGCCCCGGGGTCGTTGCCCGTTGCGAGGTTCCTGCCGCCGGATCACGAAGGCGGTGGCCCGGGTCGCGCAAACGGACGCACCGGGCGACGCGGGATTTCGCCCGCACGAGTAACGTATGGAGTGGATATGGGCGTTTTTGCACGACTTCTCCGGCGGTCCAAGGCCACGGAGGAGGCGGCGCCTGCCGCCGAGGCTCAGGCCGACAAGGCGACGGCCGGGACCGAGGCGGAGGAAACGGCAGGGGCGGAGGCTGCGGCGAAGGGGGCTGACGGGGCAGCGGAAGCGGCCGAGCCGGTGGCTGAGGCGGCCGAGGTCACCGAGTCCGAAGGCGTCGACATCCCCAAGCAGCAGTCCACCGACAAGGCGGCCGACAACGAGGCCGGCGAGGGCGCCCGCACGTGACCGCCCCGCGCGAGGGAAGGTGAACCATGGGTCTGCTGCACAACGTGAAGGCCAAACTGGGCCCGGCCAAGAGCAAGGTCTCGGACCTCGCACAGCGGCACGAGGACAAGATCCAGCACGGCCTCGACAAGGCCGCGCATGTCGTCGACAAGAGGACCAAGGGCAAGTACAGCGACAGGATCCACTCGGGCACGGACAAGGCCAAGAGCGCCATGGACCGACTCGCGCACAAGGGCGGCAGCGGACCTGACGCGAGCGGCACCACGCCGCCGCCGGGCCCCGGGCGCACCATGCCGCCGGACACGGGCCGTACGGCACCGCCTCGGGACGCCGGAGGCACCAGCACCCCGCCGCCGGACGCACCACCGCCCACTTCCTGAGCGCATATCGACGCAGCGGTTCCTGACCACACATCGGCACACTGAAGGGCACATCGGCGGACGGCCGTGGAGCACGAGGGCTCCCGGCCGTCCGCCGTTTTCCGTGACCCGTTTTCCGTGACCCGTTTCCCGTGACCCGTTTCCCGTGTCCCGCCGCCGGGGCTACGACCAGGTGGCCACGAGGTATCCCACTCCGTACGGCGCGTCCTCGTACAACAGTGATCCGCCGAGGTCCGCGCCCTCGGCCGCGCCCGCCAGGACCTGCCAGGGGGCCCGGCCGGAGACCTTCAGTTCGTGTGCCAGCCCTGTGTCCAGGGTCGTGAGCGCGGCCACGTCCGCCGCGCCGAGTGCGCGCGCGACCTCCGCGTCGAAGGGCGCCGCACGTTCGTCCAGATACCCCGGCGCCTTGAGCGTCCGGCACGCGCTGGCGTCACCCATCACCAACAGCGCGACCCGCTCGGCCCGTGAGGCGAGGTCCCGTCCGATCCGCCCGCACCGCTCCGGCGCGAGCCGGTCCCCCACGCCGAGTCCCTCGACCGGAGCATCGGACCACCCGGTCCGCTCCAGCAGCCAGGCGGCCACCGCCAGCGAGTACGGCAGCCGCTGCTCCGCAGACGCGCCCTCGCCCCCTCCCAGCCGTACGTCGAGATCGACGCCGAAGCCCCGGAACGAGCCCGGCGTGCCCTCCGGGTACGTCTCGGGCCCGGCACTGTCGACCGGCCCGACGACCACGAGCCGGCCGGGCCGGGCGGCGGCGAGCACGCCCAGCGCGTCCGTGCAGGCGGCCCGCGCGGCGTCCAGCTCCGGAGCGGCGCCCGCGGCGACGTCGGGCACCAGTAGGGGCGGGCAGGGGCAGACAGCGGCGGCGGCAAGCATGATCGGCAGGGTAACTCAGCAGGGCACAGGCCCTGCCCGGCCCGGCGCGGTCCTGGCCGCGGCGGGCCGCAGCCCGCTCAGTCGCAGCCGCAACCGCTCGCCGCCACCGGGAGCGGCTCGGGGACGCCGATCTTCGGCAGGCCCAGGAGCACGCCGGCCGGCTGGGCCGGCTTGCCCGCCTTCTCGGCGTTGCGCTTCTCCCAGGCGTCGCCCGCGCGCGTCCGGCGCACGTCCAGCACGGGGCCCTCGGCGAGGAGGTGGTGCGGGGCGGCGTAGGTGATCTCGACCGTGACCACGTCGCCGGGGCGCACCTCCTGGTCCGGCTTGGTGAAGTGGACGAGGCGGTTGTCGGGGGCCCGGCCGGACAGGCGGTGGGTGCTGTCGTCCTTGCGGCCTTCGCCCTCGGCGACCATCAGCTCCAGCGTGCGGCCGACCTGCTTCTTGTTCTCCTCCCAGGAGATCTCCTCCTGGAGGGCGACCAGACGCTCGTAGCGCTCTTGGACGACCTTCTTGGGGATCTGGCCGTCCATCTCGGCGGCCGGGGTGCCCGGGCGCTTGGAGTACTGGAAGGTGAAGGCCTGGGCGAAGCGGGCCTCGCGCACCACGTGCAGCGTCTGCTCGAAGTCCTCGTCGGTCTCGCCGGGGAAGCCCACGATGATGTCGGTGCTGATCGCCGCGTGCGGGATGGCGGCGCGGACCTTCTCGATGATCCCCAGGTAGCGCTCCTGACGGTAGGAGCGGCGCATGGCCTTGAGGACCGTGTCCGAGCCGGACTGGAGCGGCATGTGTAGCTGCGGCATCACGTTCGGCGTCTCGGCCATGGCGGCGATGACGTCGTCGGTGAAGTCGCGCGGGTGCGGCGAGGTGAAGCGGACGCGCTCCAGGCCGTCGATCTTCCCGCAGGCCCGCAGCAGCTTGCTGAAGGCCTCGCGGTCGCCGATGTCCGAGCCGTACGCGTTGACGTTCTGCCCGAGCAGTGTGATCTCGGAGACGCCCTCGGCGACCAGGGCCTCGATCTCGGCGAGGATGTCGCCCGGGCGGCGGTCCTTCTCCTTGCCGCGCAGGGCCGGGACGATGCAGAAGGTGCAGGTGTTGTTACAGCCGACGGAGATGGAGACCCAGGCCGCGTAGGCGCTCTCGCGCCGTGTCGGCAGCGTGGACGGGAACGCCTCGAGCGACTCGGCGATCTCGACCTGCGCCTCCTCCTGCACGCGCGCGCGTTCCAGCAGGACCGGCAGCTTGCCGATGTTGTGCGTGCCGAAGACGACGTCCACCCAGGGCGCCTTCTTCACGATGGTGTCGCGGTCCTTCTGCGCGAGGCAGCCACCGACCGCGATCTGCATGCCCGGGCGGGCGGCCTTCGTCGGCGCGAGGTGGCCGAGGTTGCCGTACAGCTTGTTGTCGGCGTTCTCCCGCACGGCGCAGGTGTTGAAGACCACGACATCGGCCGCGTCGGCGCCCTCGGGGGCGCGGACGTAGCCCGCGCCCTCCAGCAGACCGGCCAATCGCTCGGAGTCGTGGACGTTCATCTGGCACCCGTAGGTGCGTACCTCATATGTGCGCGTGCCGCCCACTGACTGGCTCCGGTCGATGCTGCTCATGGGACAAGGGTAGGCGGTCGGCAGAAGTGGCCCGGTCCCCTGTGGACAACCCCGGGCCCCTCGGGCTCAGGCCTCTATGAGACCGGCGCGGATCGCGTACCTGGTCAGCTCCAGACGGTCGCGCATGCCGAGCTTCTGGAGGAGGTTGGCGCGGTGGCGTTCGACCGTCTTGGCGCTGATGAAGAGGAGTTCGCCGATCTCCTTCGAGGTGTGGCCCTCGGCGACCAGCTTGAGGATCTCCTCCTCGCGTTCGGTGATGGCCCGTTCCGGCAGGCTGTCGCCCCGCTGCAGCCGCTCCAGGTAGGAGCGGACGAGGGCCCGTTCGGCACCCGGGTAGATGAACGGCTCGTCGCGCACGGCCGCCCGGCAGGCCTCGACCAGGTCGCGGTCGGCGACGGACTTGAGGACGTAGCCGCTGGCCCCGGCCCTGAGCGCCTCGAAGAAGTACTCCTCGTTGTCGTACATCGTCAGGATCAGGATGTGCAGCGCGGGGAGCCTGCGGGAGAGTTCGCGGGCCGCCTGGAGGCCGGTCATGCGGGGCATGGCGACGTCCAGGACGGCCAGGTCGACGGCGGTGTCCCGGGCGCGGGCGACGGCCTCGGCCCCGTCTCCGGCCTCGGCCACGACCGTCAGGTCGGGCTCTCCGTCCAGGATGAGGCGCACGCCCCGGCGTACGAGGGTGTGGTCGTCGGCGAGCAGGACGCGGATCGGGGGCCGGTCGATCGGGGTACGGGCGGTTGCCGACGGGCTGCCCGGCGTCACCGGTGTGGACATCAGCGGGCTCCTTCCGTCACCGGTATCCGCAGGCGTACGTCGGTGCCCCGGTCGGGCGCCGGTTCCAGGGCGAGGGAGGCGCCGATCAGGAGGGCGCGTTCACGCATGCCCGTGATGCCTGCGCCTTCCGGGGCGTCGCCGAGGCCGGTGCCGTTGTCGCGTACGAGGAGTTCGACGCCGCCGGGGACCGGCCGGAGGCGGAGTTCGGCACGGTCGGCGCCGGCGTGCCGGGCGGTGTTGGTCAGGCCTTCCTGGGCCACTCGGTAGACGACGAGTTCCGATTCCGGGGTCAGGGCGGGGAGGTCGCCGGTGACATGGTGGCGCACGGTCAGCCCGTGGGTCGTGAACTCGGCGGCGAGCGAGCGCAGGGCGCTGGCCAGGCCGAGTTCCTCCAGGACACCGGGGCGCAGCCGACGGGCGATACGGCGGATCTCGTCCAGGCCGGCCCGGGTCGCCTCCTGCGCCTGGCCGACCTCCTCGCGCAGGTCCTCGGGGGCCCGGTCCGCGACGCGCTTGAGCTGGAGGAGGACGGCGGTCAGGGTCTGCCCGACCTCGTCGTGAAGCTCACGGGCGATCCGGTGCCGTTCGCTCTCCTGTGCGGACAGCGCCCGGGCGGCGCCGGCGGCCCGCTCGGCCTCCAGCCGGTCGAGCATCGCGTTGTACGTCGTGATCAGTCCGGCCGTCTCCGCGGGTCCGGCGACCACCGGGCGGGAGCCCGGGCGCAGCAGGTCCACGGTGGCCATGGCCCGGTCCAGCCGTTGCAGGGGCCCGAGGCCGAAGCGCAGCACGAGCGCGTTGCCGGCGAGCAGCACCGCCAGGCCGCCGAGCAGGACGAGCGCCTCGCCCGCCAGGACGGGGGTCGACACGGTGACCGGGCCGAGCAGCAACGCGGTGGCCACGACCAGGCCCGCCGCGTTGAGCGAGAAGATCCGCCAGAACAACGACACGTTCCTGGATCCGCTCCTTCCGGCTTTCGCGTATGACCCGGGCTTCGCGTCCCCGGCCCTGGCGTCCCCCGCCCTGACGTCCCCGGCCTTCGCGTCTGACACCGCCCCCTCCACCCTCTCCGGCGACCGGCCGCTGCGTATATCCGTCACGACACCCATGTCGTCACCGTACGGCTGGATGACAGCATGCGGACTTGACCCGTCCGTTGATCGACACCGTTCACCAGACCGACAAGAGCCAGACGAACAAGGGGAAGAAACGTGTCAGCTCCGCGCCTGAGGGCGACGCCGCTGCCGGGCATCGGGGTCCAGTACGACCTGGAGACCCGGGAACACCGTTATCTGTCGGTGGTGGCGCACCGCGACGGCACACGCACGGTGAACGTGTACCGGACCGACGATCCGGACTCCTGCGCGCAGTCGCTGCGGCTGACCGGTTCGGAGGCAGGGTCGCTGATCGACGCGCTGAAGCCGTCCCACCACAGCCCGAGCCTGCTCTACACCACGGACCTGGGGCTGGTCGCCGAGCGGATCGAGGTGGCCGCGACCTCGCGCTGGAACGGGCGGGTGCTGGGCGACACGCGGATGCGTACGGAGACGGGCGCGTCGGTCGTGGCGGTGCTGCGGCGGGCCGAGGCCATTCCCTCTCCCGCGCCGGACTTCCGGCTGGCGGGCGGGGACACGCTGATCGTCGTCGGTACCCGTGAGGGCGTCGACGCCGCCGCGACGATACTCGGTCGGGAGTGAGCCGGTGCACTCCGCGGTTCTGCTGATCGAGTTCGGTTCCATCATCCTCGGCCTCGGCCTGCTCGGCCGGTTCGCCGCCCGCTTCCGGCTCTCGCCGATACCGCTGTACCTGCTGGCCGGTCTGGCCTTCGGCAAGGGCGGTCTGCTGCCGCTGGGTGCGAGTGAGGAGTTCATCGCCACCGGTGCCGAGATCGGCGTCATCCTGCTGCTGTTGATGCTGGGCCTGGAGTACACGGCGAGCGATCTGGTCTCCAACCTCAAGACCCATTACCCGTCCGGTCTGGTCGACTGCGCGTTCAACGCGCTGCCGGGGGCGGCGGTGGCGCTGCTGCTCGGCTGGGGGCCGGTGGCCGCCGTCGTCCTGGCCGGTGTGACCTGGATCTCGTCGTCCGGCGTGATCGCGAAGGTGCTCGGCGATCTGGGCCGGGTCGGCAACCGGGAGACGCCGGTGATCCTCAGCGTGCTGGTGCTGGAGGATCTGGCGATGGCGGTGTACCTGCCCATCGTCACGGCGCTGGTGGCGGGAGCCGGGCTGCTGGCCGGCAGCCTGACCCTGGCGATCGCGCTGGGCGCGGCGGGCCTCGTGCTGTTCCTGGCCCTGCGCTACGGCAGGGTGATCTCCCGCTTCGTCTCCAGCGACGACCCGGAGAAGCTGCTGCTGGTCGTGCTGGGGCTGACCATCCTGGTCGCGGGTGTGGCACAGCAGCTCCAGGTGTCGGCGGCGGTGGGGGCCTTCCTGGTGGGCATCGCGCTGTCGGGAGAGGTGGCGGAGGGTGCGCACACGCTGCTCAGCCCCCTGCGTGACCTGTTCGCGGCGGTGTTCTTCGTCTTCTTCGGACTGCACACCGACCCGTCCAGCATCCCGCCCGTTCTGCTGCCCGCCCTGGGCCTGGCCGTCGTCACCGCCCTGACGAAGATCGCCACCGGCTACTGGGCGGCGCGGCGGGCCGGAATCTCCGTCAAGGGCCGCTGGCGGGCGGGCGGTGCGCTGGTGGCCCGTGGCGAGTTCTCGATCGTCATCGCCGGTCTGGCCGTCTCGGCGGGTATCGAACCGTCCCTCGGCCCCCTGGCCACGGCCTACGTCCTCATCCTGGTCGTCCTCGGCCCGCTCACCGCGCGCTACACGGAGCCCGTGGCGGCCTGGTGGACCCGACGCCGCGAGCCACACCAGGATGCGGCGGAGACGACACCGCGGGCCAAGGAGGCGGACGCACAGGTGGCCGACTGAGGGGCGGCACCGAAGGAGACGCGGCACCGAAAGGGACATCAGGCGCCCGCGGCCGGTTCCCACCCCTGCCTCCGCAGCACCCCCGGCACATCCGGTGCCTCGTAGTGCTCCCCCTTGAGCACCTTGCCGTCCTCGCGGCGGGAGACGGAGCCGTCGGGACCGATCTTGGTCATGTTGGAACGGTGGATCTCGGCCAGTACCGCGTCGAGGTCGATGCCGTGGACGAGGGCGGTGCCGTACGCCACGTAGACGACGTCGGCGAGTTCGTGGGCGAGCCGGTCGAGCGGGCCCGTCACCGACACCTCGGCGACCTCCGCGGCCTCCTCCGCGAGGAGTTCGCCGCGGTGGGCGGCGAGTTGCGGGGACACCTCAGTCGGGGTGCTGCGGGCGTCCAGGCCGAAGGCGAGGTGGAATTCACGGACCAGGTCAGCGGGCGAGGAGCTCATGGGGCCGACTGTAGTGGCCGCCACTGACACTCCCCCCGCCCCCGTGTCGGACCCCGCCTTGGCAGCCGGCCCCTGGTCAGCGGGGCACCACGGCTGGCAGGATCTCGCGCATGCCCAAGACGTTCCCCCCTCTCGGCAGGCGCCGGGCCCTCCAGGGCGGCGCCGCCGCCCTCGTGGTCCTCGGGCTGCTCCTGTGGTGGCTGCGCCCCTGGGCCGAGGAGCCTCCGGGCGGGACGATCAGGTTCAGCACGGGCACGCGCGCGGGGGTCTACCACGAGTACGGCGAACTCCTGCGGACCGAGATCGACAAGGACATGCCCGATCTGAAGGTGCGGTTGCTGACCAGCGCCGGCTCGCAGGAGAACGTCGCTGACGTGGCGACGGGCAAGGCAGACTTCGCGATCGCCGCGGCCGACGCGGTCGCCACGTACAAGCTCGACAACGGCACGGGCGCCGACCGCCTGCGCGGTGTCGCGCGCCTGTACGACGACTACGCCCAGCTCGTCGTACCGCCGGACTCGGACATCCGCTCCGTCGCGGACCTGCGCGGCAAGCGCGTGGCCATAGGGCTGCCGAACTCCGGCGTACGGTTGATCGCCAATGGCGTGCTCAGGGCGGCCGGGATCGACCCGGAGAAGGACATCAAACCGTCGTCGGACGGCATCGACACCGGTCCCAAACGGCTGGGGCACGGCCTCGACGCGTTCTTCTGGTCGGGCGGACTGCCCACGGACGGCCTCAGCCGGCTGGCCAAGAAGTCGGCGTCGGCCTTCCGCTTCGTGCCGATCGACGTCGGCCTCGTGGCCAAGCTGCACGACCAGGGCGGTGCCACGCGCTACTACCGCGCCACCAAGATGCCCGAGTCGGCCTACCCCACGATCCAGCGCGGCGACCCGGTCCCCACCCTGGCGGTGTCCAACCTGCTGGTCACCCGCAACGACATGGACCCCCGGCTCACCGAGTGGCTGACCCGTACGGTGATCGACAGCCGGGACGGCATCGGCGCGACCGTCCACTCCGCCCAGCTGGTCGACGTCCGCACGGCGATCTACACCGACCCTCTCAAGCTGCACGACGGGGCCCGGCGCTACTACCGGTCCGTCAAGCCATAGCCGTTCTTCGACCTCGCCTCGGTCTCCGGCTCCGCTACGCCGGTCCGACCCTCGGCACCGTCACCGTCACCTTCAGCCCGTGCGGCTCGTGATGGTCGTACGCGATCGAACCGCCGCCCGCCGCCAGCAGCGCCCGTGAGATGGACAGTCCGAGGCCCGAGCCCTTGATGTTCTGGTGGCGGCTGCTGCGCCAGAAGCGGTCGCCGATGCGGGCCAGTTCCTCGTCGGTGAGGCCCGGCCCCTCGTCGGTGACGACGACGGTGGAGGTGTCGCCGTTCGGGGCGACGGTCACCTCGACGGTCCGGCCCTCGGGCGTGAACTTCACCGCGTTGTCGATGATCCCGTCCAGCGCGCTGGACAGCGCCACCGGGTCGGCCCACCCGGTCGTCGGCGGGCAGTCGCCCGCCAGGCGTACCCCCTTGGCCTCGGCGGTCGGGGACCAGGCCGCGACCCGTTCGGCGGCGAGCTCGCCGATGTCGGTGATCTTCAGATCGGCCTCGGTGTGCTCGGCCAGCGCCAGGTCGAGAAGATCCTCCAGGACCTGCGCGAGGCGCTTGCCCTCGGACTGGACCGAGGCGATCTCCTGGTTGCCCTCGGGCAGCTCGAAGGAGAGCAGCTCGATGCGCAGCAGCAGCGCGGCGAGGGGGTTGCGCAGCTGGTGCGAGGCATCGGCGACGAAGGCGCGCTGCTGCTCCAGCACGTCCTCGACGTTGTCCGCCATCTCGTTGAACGACCGGGCCAGGCGCCTGAGTTCCGGCGGACCGCCGGCGGCGGCGACCCGGGACTTCAGCCGCCCCGTGGCGATGTCGTGGGTGGTGGCGTCCAGCACCCGTACCGGCTTGAGCACCCAGCCGGTCAGCCGCAGGGCGGCGCCGACGGCCAGCAGCATCGCGGCGAACTCGCCCGCGCCGATGACCAGCCAGCCGTGCAGCGTGCGGGAGCGCAGCTGCCCGGTGGGCGAATCGGTGACGACGACCGCGACGACGTCACCGTCCCGGATGACCGGCGAGGCGACCACCAGGTTGCGGCGCTGCCAGGGCCACACCTGCCGCGGGTCGTGGCTGCGGCGGCTGAGCAGCGCCTCGTCGAAGGCGTCACGTACCTCCCCCTCCCTGGGCAGGGACCACCGGGCGGGTGCGTGGGCCATGGCACTGCCGCTGCGGTAGAAGACACCGGCTCGGATGCCGTAGACCGTGTAGTAGCTGTCGAGTTCGCGGCTGAGCGTGGCCAGGCGCTCGTTCTCGAACGCGCTGGCGGTTCCGGTGGGCGAGTCGGTGACGAACTGGGCGAGAGCCGCGAAGCGTGCCGTGTCGTCGATCCGGTCGACGACGACCTTCTGCTGCTGGGCGCCGGCCAGGCTGACGGCGAGCGGGACACCGAGCGCGAGCAGCACGGCCGCCATCAGGACGATCAGCAGCGGGAGCAGACGAGTGCGCACTCGGCCCCGCTATCCGGCAGGCGCGACGAGCCGGTAGCCGACTCCGCGTACGGTCTCGATGAGGGCCGGCATCCGCAGCTTGGCGCGCAGGGACGCGACGTGCACCTCCAGGGTGCGCCCGGTCCCCTCCCAGCTGGTCCGCCACACTTCGCTGATGATCTGCTCCCGGCGGAAGACCACCCCGGGCCGCTGCGCGAGCAGGGCCAGGAGGTCGAACTCCTTGCGGGTCAGCTGGATCACGGTTCCGTCCACGCTGACCCGGCGCGTGGGCAGTTCGATGTGTACCGGGCCGAGGCGCAGTTCGGTCTCGATGCCGCTGGAGGTGTCCTCGTGCGAGGTGCGCCGGCTCACGGCGTGGATGCGGGCGAGCAGTTCCCCGGTGTCGTACGGCTTCACCACGTAGTCGTCGGCTCCGAGGTTGAGGCCGTGGATGCGGGAGCGCACGTCGGAGCGCGCGGTGACCATGATCACCGGCGTGCTGGTGCGCTTGCGGATCTTGCCGCAGACCTCGTATCCGTCCTGGTCGGGCAGGCCCAGGTCGAGCAGGACGACGCCGAAGCCGTCGACCTCGGGCACCAGCGCCTGAAGGGCCTCCTCGCCGCTGCGCGCGTGTGTGACGTCGAACCCGTGCCGCGCCAGCACCGCCGACAGGGCGGCGGCGACGTGGTTGTCGTCCTCGACGAGCAGCAGTCTCACCCGGGCCCCCTTCGGTTCACTGGCCGTACGATCTATCTGTGTACAAAAACGCGTGCACGCGCGCGCGTGCACCTTGTGCAGTCACGCTGATGGATGAGGACGGCGTCAAGAGGGTTCCGGTTGCGGAGAGCTTCCGTTACCCGGCCGATATGAGCGCTGGTAACAAGTGCTACGACACGTGTCCGATTGCTATCGGATCGTGATGCTCAGATTCCCCTCAGATGTAATGACGCAGGTCGTAGAGGGTTACTACTGTCCTCCGAAACCGAGGAGGACGGAGCCTGAGAGCGATGACCGAAGTATCGGTGGCCAAGGAAGATGTGGCCGCGACCGGAGAACTGGTCGTCCTGAAGAGCGTCAACAAGCACTTCGGCGCGTTGCACGTACTCCAGGACATCGACCTGACGATCGCCCGCGGCGAAGTCGTCGTGGTCATCGGACCGTCCGGGTCCGGCAAGTCCACCCTGTGCCGCACCATCAACCGCCTGGAGACGATCGACTCCGGCACGATAGAGATCGACGGCAAGCCGCTGCCCGCCGAGGGCAAGGGACTCGCCCGGCTGCGGGCCGACGTCGGGATGGTCTTCCAGTCCTTCAACCTCTTCGCGCACAAAACCGTGCTCGAGAACGTGACGCTCGGCCAGGTCAAGGTCCGCAAGAAGGACAAGGGCGCGGCCGAGGAGCGGGCCCGGGCCCTGCTCGACCGGGTCGGCGTGGCCGCGCAGGCCGAGAAGTACCCGGCACAGCTCTCCGGCGGCCAGCAGCAGCGCGTCGCGATCGCGCGGGCGCTGGCCATGGAGCCGAAGGTCATGCTCTTCGACGAGCCGACCTCCGCGCTCGACCCCGAGATGATCAACGAGGTGCTGGAGGTCATGCAGCAGCTCGCCCGGGACGGCATGACCATGATCGTCGTCACCCATGAGATGGGTTTCGCACGATCGGCCGCAAACCGCGTGGTGTTCATGGCGGACGGCCGAATCGTCGAGGAGGCTGCGCCCGACCAGTTCTTCAGTAACCCGCGCAGCGACCGTGCCAAGGACTTCCTGTCGAAGATCCTGCACCACTAGGGCGCGCGTCGCGCCTGCGACGACCCGCGTCACCCGAAACGACGGTTTTTCTCTTCACGGCAAAGGATGTTCACCATGAAGCTCCGCAAGGTCTCCGCCGCGGCCGCCACCGCTCTCGTTCTCGCCTTGACCGCTACTGCCTGTGGTGGCGACGGCGGCGGTGACTCGAACGGCTCCGGCTCCGGCTCCGGCGGCGGTGACAAGATCAAGATCGGCATCAAGTACGACCAGCCCGGTCTGGGCCTGAAGGAGCCCGACGGTTCCTTCTCCGGCTTCGACGTGGACGTGGCGACGTACGTGGCCAAGGAACTGGGCTACGAGCCCGACCAGATCGAGTGGGTCGAGACCAAGAGCGCCGACCGTGAGAACGCGCTGTCCCGCGGTGACGTGAAGATGATCGCGGCCACTTACTCGATCACCGACGAGCGCAAGCAGAAGGTCGACTTCGCCGGTCCGTACCTGCTGGCCCACCAGGACCTGCTGGTGAAGAAGGACTCGGACATCACCAAGGCCACGGACCTGAACGAGAAGAAGCTGTGCTCGGTCGCCGGTTCGACCTCGGCGCAGAACGTCAAGGACGACTTCGCGCCGAAGGCCCAGCTGAGCGAGCGCGGTGGCTACTCGGAGTGCCTCTCCGCTTTGCAGAGCGGTGGGGTGGACGCGCTGACCACCGACGACTCGATCCTCGCGGGTTACGCCGCGCAGGAGCAGTACAAGGGTCAGTTCAAGCTGGCCGGCCTGAAGCTGAGCAACGAGAACTACGGCATCGGCGTCAAGAAGGGCGACAAGGCGACCCTCGACAAGATCAACGCCGCCCTCGAGAAGATGGTCAGCGACGGTTCCTGGGACAAGGCCGTCAAGGAGAACTTCGGTCCGGCGAACTACAAGAACGAGCCCGCCCCGAAGATCGGCCAGATCGTCCAGTAACGCGGGACTCCGCCGACGCAGGATCCCCGCAGTCCCTGCGGGGATCCGCAGGCGCGCTGCCCTCACGTCTCTGACGGCGGCGCGCCACGTCCGCCACCTACGCCACCCACCCGGAAGCGCGGGAGATCGTGTTCGACTTTCTTTCAAAATATGACGACCCGTCCGTGCTGGGCGCTTTCTGGGTCACCATTCAGCTCACCGTCTTGTCGGCCATCGGTTCCCTGCTCTGGGGCACCTTCCTGGCAGCCATGCGGGTCAGCCCCGTACCGCTGATGCGCGGTTTCGGCACTGCCTACGTGAACATCGTCCGGAACATCCCCCTGACGGTCATCATCGTCTTCACGTCGCTCGGCCTCGCCGACATCTTCGGCGTGACGATGGGCGCGCCCGATGACTTCGAGCTCAAGTACTTCCGTCTGGCCGTCCTCGGTCTCGTCGCCTATACGGCCGCCTTCGTCTGCGAGGCCATCCGCTCCGGCATCAACACCGTGCCCGTCGGTCAGGCGGAGGCGGCACGGGCCATCGGGCTCAGCTTCAGCCAGGTCCTGAGGTTCATCATCCTGCCTCAGGCGTTCCGCTCCGTCATCGGACCGCTGGCCAACGTGCTCATCGCGTTGACCAAGAACACCACTGTGGCGGCCGCGATCGGCGTGGCGGAGGCCGCCCTCCTGATGAAGGAAATGATCGAGAACGAGGCACAGACGCTGCTCATCGGCGCGATCTTCGCCTTCGGGTTCGTGGTACTGACTCTGCCCACCGGCCTGATCCTCGGCTGGCTGAGCAAGCGACTGGCGGTGAAGCGATGACGTCCGTTCTCTACGACGCTCCGGGCCCGAAGGCCAAGCGGCGCAACCTGCTGTTCTCGGTGGTCTTCTTCGTCCTGCTCGCCCTGCTCCTGTGGTGGGTCTGGCAGACGCTGGACGACAAGAACCAGCTGGAGTGGTCCCTGTGGAAGCCGTTCACCACGTCCGAGGCGTGGACGACCTACCTGCTTCCGGGCCTGGCCGACACGCTGAAGGCCGCGGCACTCGCCATGGTCATCGCCCTCCCGCTGGGCGCCGTCCTCGGCATCGCACGCATGTCCGACCACCGCTGGGTGCGCATCCCGGCCGGCGCGGTGGTCGAGTTCTTCCGGGCGATCCCGGTGCTGCTGCTGATGCTGTTCGCCAACGAGTTCTACGTCCGCTCCACGGGCATCCCCAGCGATGAGCGGCCCCTGTACGCGGTCGTCACCGGTCTGGTGCTCTACAACGCGTCGGTCCTCGCCGAGGTGGTCCGCGCCGGCATCCTCTCCCTGCCCAAGGGGCAGTCGGAGGCGGCGATGGCGATCGGCCTGCGCAAGAGCCAGACGATGACGAGCATCCTGCTGCCGCAGGCCGTCACCGCCATGCTGCCGGCCATCGTCAGCCAGCTGGTCGTCATCGTGAAGGACACCGCGCTGGGCGGCGTGATGCTCGGGTTCACCGAGCTCCTCAACACGCGGAGCACCCTCGCGGCCAACTACGCGAACGTCATTCCCAGCTTCATCGTGGTGGCGGTCATCTTCATCGTGCTGAACTTCATCCTCACGTCCTTCGCCTCCTGGCTGGAGGGCAGGCTGCGCCGCAGCAAGCGCAGCACGGGTGCGGTTCTCGGTGCCGACAAGGTCGACGACGTGAACGCGGCTGAGGTGGGCGACACCTACGGCACGGGTGCCGAGGGCAGGATCTGACCGCTCTACAACCGCTACTGCTGTGGCCCGCCGGAACTCCGGCGGGCCACAGTCGTGCCGAGCCATGAGCCGCCCTGCGTGGGCCGACCCTGACACCCCATCAAGTAGCGGGCGTGTCGCCCGGCTACCCTTGTGACGGCGGCATGATCGCCACCGGCCCCTGGTCACTTGACGCAAGCACCGGCAATGGGTTGCATACGTTCTGTGATCGTGCACCCTGCTCCAACTTCCTGTTCACCTACGTCTCTCAGGACAACACCACGGGCAGGGGGCGCCGCGCCGTGGACCCGGTGATCATTGTCGGAGCGGGGCCCGTCGGGCTCACGCTCGCCCTGGCGCTGGCGCGTCAGGAGGTGCCGTGCGTCGTGCTCGACGAGGGGCCGGGCAAGGACGAACCCCGTGCGGCGCGCACCGTCGTCCTGCGCGAGGACACCGCCGCCCTCATGGAACGCCTGACCGATGTGCCCCTGGACCAGGTCGGTGCCCAATGGGCCGGATGGCGGTCGGTACGGCGCAAGCAGGTGATGCGCGAGGTCTTTTTCGACGGCAGCGAGCCGATCCCGCTGCACATCACCCAGCACATCCTGACAGGCATCCTGCGTTCCGCCCTCGCGCGCGAACGGCTCGTCAAGGTCGCCGTGGACAGCCGCCTCGACGGCATCGAACAGGAATCCTCGGGCGTCACCGCCCACACCCGCGGCCCCAAAGGGACGTACTGGCGCGGAAGTTACCTGGTCGGCTGCGACGGCCCCCGTTCGACCGTGCGCAAACTCCAGGACATCCGCTTCCCGGGCCGTACGGCGGTGGAACGTCACGCCGTCGCCGCCCTGCGTACGGAACTCCCCTGGCACGACGAGGCGTTGCTGCACCGCATGCCGCCGTGGCGCATGTCGGGCCCCTCGGCCGGCGAGGTCACCGCGCGCCCGCTGCCGGACGGCGTCTGGCGTCTGGACTGGCTCCTGCCGCCCGGCAAGGACCTGGTCACCCCTGAGCTTCTGCTGACCCGCATCCGGGAGACTCTGGCCGGCTGGGCGGGCGGCACGACCCCGCCGTACGAACTGCTGGACACCGGAGTCCACACGGTCCACCACCGCCTGGCCCGCCGCTGGCGCGCCGACCGCGTCTTCCTCGCCGGGGACGCGGCCCACCTGCTCGGCGCGCTGGGTACGCACGGTCTTGACGAGGGCCTCAGGGACGCCGACAACCTCGCCTGGAAGCTGGCAGTGGCCTGGCACCACGGGCCGCACGAGGCGCTCCTCGACAGTTACCAGACCGAGCGCCGGGCGGTCGTCGCCGCCCGGCTGCGCGCCGCCGACCAGGCGCTGCCACTGCTGCGCGGCGGCGGAGGTCTGCGTTCGTACGTCCCCGGCTCGTCCCGAGGCCATGACGCGCTCCTCACGGACGGCCACTTGGGGCACGGTCAGCTCGGCGCGCCGGGGGCGTACGCCGACTCGCCCCTCGCGCCCCGACGCCTCGAAGGAGAGACCCCCGTCGACACACCGCCCGGAGCGCCGGTCACCGACGTACGGGTCACCGCGGAGGACGGCACGTTCGTACGGTTGCGGGACCGGCTCGGCCGCGGCGCGCTGCTCGTGGTGCTGATCGCGCCGGGCACGGGTGTGTGGGAGCGCAAGCACTGGGTCAGCGCCGGGATCATGCCCCGGCTCGCGGCCGCGGTCACGGCGCTGCCGCACCCCGCCGAACTGCTGGTCGCCGAGAGCTATCCGGGTGCTGCCGCGCACACGGTGCTCCTGGTGCGCCCGGACGGTCACCTCGTCACCGCGCTGAGCGGAGTGCGCCCGGAAGACCTGTACGCGGCGGCGGAGGCCACGGTGGGCGGACCGGTGAAGACGCAGGCCGAAGCCGGCGCGTCGGCCGGCTCTCGCTGACGTCGGCATCGCGGTGACGTGCTCACTGTCACCGTGCGTCCGCATGGTGACAGTGAGTTGACCGGTCAGGGCGGCCATGGTGTACTCCGATGCGTGACCGACACCTGTGTGCGCCTGTGGCGGAGGGTCCATATGGACCTCGTCCGCTATGCGGGCTGCGTGTGTCGCCCGTCCTGCTGACTTCGCATCCCTCTTCCTCATGGGCGCGCGCCGCGCTCTGTCTGCCGCGGCCGACGCGCCTGATTCGCGAACCCTCATCAGGACCTTCAGGACGGCACCCGTGTCTGTATCCCCTTCCGCGTCCCCCGCTGTCTCCTCTTCCGGCTCCGCTCACGGATCCTCCGACGGCTCCCCTTCCGCCTCGTCCGCCGCTTCGGCGCCCACGCAGGCCGACCTCTTCGACTTCGTGCGGCGTACGGCCGCCGACACCGAGCTGATCGCTTCTCTGCCGCTCGACCCGGAAGGCCGCACCTGGGTGCGGCTGGAGGGGCCCGGCGGCAGCGAGGCCTGGCTGATCGGCTGGCCGCCCGGCACGGGCACCGGCTGGCACGACCACGCTGACTCCGTCGGCGCCTTCCTGACCGCGTCGGGCGAGCTCAAGGAGAACTCGCTCGCTGCGCGGCTGCCCACCGACGGCTGGAAGACCCTGGAACTCAGCGACGGTGTCGATCGTGAACGCCGACTGTCGTCGGGCCAGGGCCGCGCCTTCGGCCGCCACCACGTCCACGAGGTGCTCAACGAGTCCCCCGACCGGCACGCGATCTCCGTCCACGCCTACTACCCGCCCCTGCCGCAGATCCGCCGCTACAGCCGCAGCGGGTCGATCCTGCGGCTCGAACAGGTGGAACGACCGGAGGACTGGCAGTGAGCGCGGCACACGAGCGGGTGAGCGACGGCAACGGCAGCAGCAGTGGTGGTGGTGGTGTCCAGCGTCCCGTCGGCATCGACGAGTTGCTGGAGCGCGTACGGGAGGGCTACGAGCGGATCGAACCGCGGGAGGCGTACGAGGCCGCCCTGGCCGGTGACGCACTGCTGGTGGACATCCGCTACGCGGCCCTGCGTGAACGGGACGGCCTGATCCCCGGCGCCCTCGTCGTCGAGCGCAACGAGCTGGAGTGGCGCCTCGATCCGCAGGGCAGTCACCGTCTCCCCGAGGCCACGAGCCACGCCCTGCGCGTCGTCGTGCTCTGCAATGAGGGGTACGCCTCCAGCCTGGCGGTTCAGTCCCTGCACCAGCTGGGACTGCGCCGGGCCACCGATCTGGTCGGCGGGTTCCAGGCTTGGCGGGCGGCGGGGCTTCCGGTGGTGTGACGACGCGGCTCGGCAGCGGGCGCGGCACCACGAGGGTCTCGCCCTCGCCTCAGCCTCCGCCTCAGACCCCCTCGTCCCCGAGGAACTCGGTGTCCTCGCCCTCCTCCTCCAGCGCCTGCCGGACCACGCGCAGGGCCATGCCCTCGGAGTAGCCCTTGCGGGCGAGCATGCCCGCGAGGCGGCGGAGGCGCTTGTCCCGGTCGAGCCCACGCGTGGAGCGGAGCTTGCGCGCGACGAGTTCCCGCGCGGTCGCCTCCTCCTGCTCGGAGTCGAGCTGGGAGACGGCCTCGTCGATCAGCATGGAGTCGACGCCCTTGGTCCGCAGCTCCCGGGCGAGCGCACGCCGGGCCAGCCCTCGGCCGTGGTGCCGGGACTCCACCCAGGCGTCCGCGAAGGCACCGTCGTTGATGAGGCCGACTTCTTCGAACCGCGACAGCACCTCCTCGGCGGCGTCGTCCGGGATCTGCCGCTTGCGCAGGGCGTCGGCGAGTTGCTTGCGGGTCCGCGGGGTCCCGGTGAGCAGGCGCAGGCAGATCGCCCGAGCCTGCTCGACCGGGTCCCCAGGAGGCTCCCCCTCCTCGGCCCTCGACGAGGAGAGGGAACCTCCGTCCTCGGCATCCCCCGCGCCGAAGCCGCGCCGGCGACGCCCACGTCCGCGCCCTCCAGGCGGCCCATCGCCACGCGAGCCGTCCCTGGATGAGCCGCCTCCGCGTGCGCCTCCCGTCGATGGGCCGCTGCCGGATGAGCCGCTGCCCTGGGAGACCCTTCCGTACGGCCCGTCGTCTCCGAACGGCCCGTCATCTCCGAACGGCCCGTCATCTCCGTACAGCCGGTCGTCCCCGTGCCCGTCCTCCCCGTCCACGGCCGAGCCCGTCTCTCCTCCGGTGCCCCTCCCCCGTGGGGCACCGGAGGCGGCGTACTCGTACTCCGCCCAGTCGGTTCGTCGTGTCACGGGTCAGCTCTTGGCTGCGGCGGCCTTGGACTTGGCGGACTTTGCCGGCGCCGGGGCGGGGACCGCCGCAGCTTCGGCCGGTGCCGGGGAGACCGCCGCGTCCGTGCCCGGCTCGGCGGCCGGCTCCTCGGGACGCACGCCGACGCCCAGCTTCTCCTTGATCTTCTTCTCGATCTCGTTGGCCAGGTCGGGGTTGTCCTTCAGGAAGTTGCGCGCGTTCTCCTTGCCCTGGCCGAGCTGGTCGCCCTCGTACGTGTACCAGGCGCCGGCCTTGCGGACGAAGCCGTGCTCCACGCCCATGTCGATCAGGCCACCCTCGCGGCTGATGCCGTGACCGTAGAGGATGTCGAACTCGGCCTGCTTGAAGGGCGGCGCGACCTTGTTCTTGACGACCTTGCAGCGGGTGCGGTTGCCGACCGCGTCCGTGCCGTCCTTCAGGGTCTCGATGCGGCGGATGTCGATGCGCACCGAGGCGTAGAACTTCAGCGCCCGGCCACCGGTCGTGGTCTCCGGTGAGCCGAACATCACGCCGATCTTCTCGCGGAGCTGGTTGATGAAGATCGCGGTGGTCTTGGACTGGTTGAGCGCGCTGGTGATCTTCCGCAGCGCCTGGCTCATCAGGCGGGCCTGCAGACCCACGTGACTGTCGCCCATCTCGCCCTCGATCTCCGCGCGCGGGACGAGGGCCGCGACGGAGTCGATGACGATGAGGTCGAGGGCGCCGGAGCGGACCAGCATGTCCACGATCTCCAGGGCCTGCTCGCCGTTGTCCGGCTGGGAGAGGATGAGGTTGTCGATGTCGACGCCGAGCTTCTTCGCGTACTCGGGGTCGAGTGCGTGCTCCGCGTCGACGAATGCGACCTGGCCGCCGGCCTTCTGCGCGTTCGCCACCGCGTGCAGGGTCAGGGTGGTCTTACCGGAGGACTCCGGTCCGTAGATCTCCACGACACGGCCGCGGGGCAGGCCGCCCACGCCGAGGGCCACGTCGAGGGCGGTGGACCCGGTCGGGATGACCTCGATGGGCTCCTTCGTCCGGTCGCCCATGCGCATGACCGCGCCCTTGCCGAATTGCCGTTCAATCTGTGCGAGAGCGGCATCCAGGGCCTTCTCGCGGTCGGTTCCTGCCATGGGTTCCACCCGATTTGCTTGAGTCGATCGCTTCACGTCAAAGACGCTAACGCCTGCCACTGACAATGCGCCCCGACGCACGTCCGGCCTGTGGATAACTCGGGCACATCTCCACCCAAAGTACGTCGAAATGCCCGTCGTTGAGCTTCGCCGGAGACTCCATAAGAATGGATGTTCGATTTTCGTGTCAAGCGCACCACGCGGCACCTCCGCGACAGGGCACAGCGACTCAGGCCGGGCTGTTCCCGGAGCCCCCGTCATCGGACGGCCCGTCCTCGGAGCCCCCACGCTCGGGCCGCCCGCCCTCGGGCCGCTCCGTCTCTGTCCGCCGTACCCACAGCTGCCTCGCGCGCGTGACGAGGCTCGGCCCCTCCCCGCGTCGGCGATGACCGTGCACCCGGGGGTCGTCCGTGACGGCGTACCGCTTCACGTACGCCCCCAGGAACGCCTGGAGCGTGGCGATGGCGGGGATGGCGATCAGCGCGCCGACGGCGCCCAGGAGGGCGGTGCCCGCGATGACCGAGCCGAAGGCGACCGCGGGGTGGATGTCGACGGTCTTGGACGTCAGCTTCGGCTGGAGCACGTAGTTCTCGAACTGCTGGTAGAACACCACGAAGATCAGCACCCACAGCGCGTACCAGGGGTTGACCGTGAACGCGATCAGCATGGGCAGCGCGCCCGCGAGATACGTGCCGATGGTGGGGATGAACTGCGACACCAGGCCCACCCACACGGCCAGCACGGGCGCGTAGGGCACGTCCAGGGCCTGCAGGAGGACGAAGTGCGCTATGCCGGAGATCAGTGCCATCAGGCCGCGCGAGTAGATGTAGCCGCCGGTCTTGTTGACGGCGATCTCCCAGGCGCGCAGCACCTCGGCCTGCCGGGCGGGCGGCAGGAGGGAGCAGATCGTGCGGCGCAGTCGCGGGCCGTCCGCGGCGAAGTAGAACGAGAACAGCGCGATCGTCAGCAGTTGGAAGAGACCCCCGATGACCTGGGCGGACACGTCCAGGACGCCCGTGGCGCTGTTCTGCACGTAGTTGCGCAGCCAGTCCGAACGGAGCAGGCCCTCCTGGATGTCCACGCGTTTCAGGTCGGTCTTGAAGTGCGTGTTGATCCAGTTGATGACGGAATCGAGGTAACCCGGGAAGCCCTCGATCATCTTGATGATCTGGTCCGCGAGGATGGAACCGAGCAGCGTGACGAAGCCCGCCGCCACGATGATCACGCCGATGAAGACGATGAAGGTGGCCAGTCCCCTGCGCATGCCGCGCGAGGCCATCCAGCTCACCGCCGGTTCGATGGCGAGCGCCAGGAAGAACGCGATGAGGATGTTGATCAGCAGTCCGGTGAGCTGGTGGAAGGCCCAACTGCCCAGCTGGAACGCGGCGACGAGGGCGAGTGCGAGCACCAAGGCGCGCGGCAGCCAGCGCGGCATGCGGCCGTTCGGCCCGGCGTCGCCACCGGTGGGGGGCGGGGCGGGCGGGGTCGTACCGAACGGGGAGGACTGCTGGGCTTCCTGCCCGGTCTCGTCAGTGGGTGCCACGCACCAAGTCTCACCCACGCCACCGACAGCCGTCTGCCCGCCTGCGATCTTCGTGGGCCGTCGCTCAGCGGTCTCCACGACTGGTCAACGCTTCTCCCTCGGCACGTCCATCACCGCGCACACCACCTGCCAGACCTCCTTGGCGTCCCAGCCGGCGTCGAGCGCCTCGTGGACGGTGCGTCCGCCGAGCTCCGACATCACATGGTCGCGCGCGAAGGTGTCGGCGTAGCCCTGCCCGAAGTGCTCCGCCATCCGCTGCCAGAAGACCGTCAACCGCATGACTCCAGTATCCCGCCCCTGGGGGTGGCCTGAGCCGGGACCGCCTGCCGGCGCCGTTTTCCGCCCTACGGTCTGACCCATGGCCGAAACAGGAGCTCCCTCACTGCCCCAGTCGCCCCCGCCGCACACCCCCGTGACGCGTGCGGAACGCTTCGTCTGGCTCACCGCGCGCGTGCTCGAGCAGCGCCTCTTCGCCCACCACTTCCGGGGCGGCGCCGCCGACCCTGTGGAGACCGCCCTGGACGCCTACCGCAACGAGGACGGCGGGTACGGCCACGCGCTGGAGCCCGATCTGCGCGGCCCGGTCAGCCAGCCGCTGCACACCGCCCACGCCCTGCGCGTCCTGGACGCCGTGGGACGCTGCGCCGGCCAGCGTGTGGAACGGATGTGCCGTTATCTGACGTCCGTCTCCACGGCGGACGGCGCCCTCCCGGCGATCCACCCGAGCCAGCGCGGCTACCCGACGGCGCCCTTCGTGCCGGTCGTGGACGACCCGCCCAGCGCCCTCCTGGCCACCGGTCCGGTGGTGGGGCTTCTGCACCGCAACGAGGTGTGGCACGCCTGGCTGTTCCGGGCCACGGACTTCTGCTGGCAGGCGGTCGAGTCCCTGGAGAAGTCCCATCCGTACGAGATCGAGGCCGCTGTGGCCTTCCTCGACTCCGCCCCGGAGCGCCCGCGCGCGGAGGCGGCCGCAGACCGCCTGGGCCGCCTGGTCCGCGAACACCGCCTGGCCGCTCTGGACCCCGAGAACCTGGACGCGTACCCGGTCTCCCCCGGTTACGCCCCGGGCGAGCACCACTTCCCGTACGACTACGCGAGGACACCGCGCTCCCTCGCGCGCGAGTGGTTCACGGACGACGAGATGGCCCGCTCCCTGGACCACCTCGCGGCCCAGCAGCAGGAGGACGGCGGCTGGCCCGTGCGCTGGCGCCACTGGGCCTCGGCCCCCGCCCTGGAGGCCCGCCCTGCGGTGACGATCGAGGCCCTGCGCACACTCGGCGCGTACGGCCGCGGCATCGGCTGATCAGGCCCCCATGGCCCGCACTCCCGCGGTCACCAGTACGGCCGCCGCGACGACGAGCAGGAACGGCGCCCGCAGCATCAGTGCCACGGCGGCGGCTCCGAGCCCGGCGGCCCGCGCGTCCAGGGCCGGCGTCTGCCCGTCGGCGAAGGTCTGCTGGGCCGTGAGGGCCGCCAGCAGCGCGACGGGCAGCAACGCGGCGAGCCGCTGCACGACGGGCCGCTCGAGAGCCCCCGCGGGCACCAGCAGCCCGGCCAGTTTGACGGCGTAGCACCCGAGGACGGTCACACCGATCGCGATCCAGACGTTCACTCCTGCTCCCCCTTTGCCTTGCGACGGCCGTCCGCCCAGAGCACGACCGGCGCCGCCAGCGCGGCCAGCAGAACCGGCACACCAGCGGGCAGCACGGGCAGCAGCCCGAGCCCCAGCAGCACGGCGAGCCCGGCGACGGCCCGCTCGGTGCCGGTCTTCAGCATCGGCGCGAGCAGCGCCAGGAACACCGCGGGTCCCGCCGCGTCGAGCCCCCAGGCGTCGGTGTCCCCGATGGCCTCGGCGCCCAATGCTCCGAGCAGCGTGGTGAGGTTCCACAGGACGTACAGGCTCAGACCCGTGACCAGGAACCCGATCCGCGCACCGCGCCGCGTGGGCTGCGCGAGCGCGACGGCGGCCGTCTCGTCGATCACCCACTGTGCGGCGAACGGCCGCACCGCGCGCGGGAGGGCCAGCAACTGCGACAGACGCAGGCCGTAGAAGGCGTTCCGCACCCCAAGGAAGAAGGCCCCGGCCGCCGCCGTGAACGGGCCGCCTCCCGCCGCGAGCGCTCCCACGAGGGCGAACTGGGACGCCCCGGTGAACACCAGCAGACTGAGCGCGCATGTCTGCATCAGCGTGAGCCCGCTCCCCGCCGATGTCACCCCGAAGGCGAACCCGGAGAGCCCGACGGCCACCCCGACGCCCAGGGCGTCCCGCACGACGGCACGGTCCGACTTCCCACCGGTCTCTGCATCTCTGAGAACTGTCCGATCTGCCACGCCCCGCACGCTACGAGGAGCCGCTACCGCAGGTCTTGTACGTTCTTGCGCTCCCGCTGATAGGCCCCGGGAGGCACACCGACGATCCGGCTGAAGTGCCGGTTGAGATGCGGCTGGTCGGTGAATCCCACGGCCACGGCGACCTCCGAGGGCGCCGTCCCGAGGTCCAGCAGCCGCCGTGCCCGCCGTACCCGCGCATCCGTGAGCCACGCGTGCGGCGGCATCCCGTAGGCGTCCCGGAAGGCCCGCAACAAGGCGAAGGGACTGGTCTTGAGATCGGCCGCCAACCGCTCCAGGCTCGGCGGCCGGTCCATTCGCTCTTCCAGGACCGCACGCGCGCGTGCCGCGATCCGGACCCCTGCCGTCCGCACTTGCCGCTGCGGCATGGGCCCGCCGTTCAGCCGCAGCAACCTGGTCACGGCGACCCGCAGCAGTGTGTCCGCGGCCAGCGCGTTGCCCTCGTCCGCGGCCCGCAGCACCTGATGCACCAGCCCTGCGGCGTACGGGTCGTCCAGCACAGGGCTGACGAACCCCGGCGTCCCCCGAAGCGCAGTGGTCTCTGCCGCGATCTCCGCCACCACGTCGACGGGCGGATACACGGCCCCGTACCGCCACCCCTCCGGCACAGCGGCCCGCCCGGTGTGCGGGGTGTCCGGATTCACCAGGGCGAGAGCCCCGGCCCCGGCGTACTGGTCGCCCCCGCCGTGGTGAAAGACCTCCACCCCGTCGGCGATGGCCGCGATCACGAAGTTCTCGTGCGTATGCCGCACGAACGTCTTGCGCACGTACCGGGCCCGCAGCAGGTCCACCCCGGGCAGCTCGTCGTACTGCCAGTGCCGCGCGCGCTCGCTCATACGGCCATTGTCCGGTCCCCCGGCCCACCGCGAAACGGCAGGCGGAACCGCGGCGGCCTCCCGTTGTCAGTGCCGGGGTGCACGATGGACGCATGCCCAGCAAAGCACCCGGACCCCTGGACGGCTTCTCCCCCGCGACCCGCGCCTGGTTCTCGGGCGCCTTCTCGGCGCCCACCACGGCCCAGTCCGGTGCGTGGCAGGCCATCCACGAGGGCTCGGACGTGCTGGTCGTCGCCCCCACCGGCTCCGGCAAGACCCTGGCCGCCTTCCTCGCCGCCCTGGACCAGCTCGCCTCGACCCCTCCCCCCGCCGACCCCAGGAAGCGCTGCCGGGTCCTGTACATTTCCCCGCTGAAGGCCCTGGCCGTGGACGTCGAGCGCAACCTCCGCAGCCCCCTGACCGGCATCCGCCAGGAATCCGTACGGATGGGCCTGCCCGAGCCCGAGGTCAAGGTGGGCATCCGCTCGGGCGACACCCCGGCCGCCGAGCGCCGCGCCCTGTCCACCCGCCCTCCGGACATCCTGATCACCACCCCCGAGTCGCTGTTCCTGATGCTGACGTCGGCCACGCGCGACGCACTGACCGGCGTGGAGACGGTGATCCTCGACGAGGTGCACGCGGTCGCGGGCACCAAGCGCGGCGCCCACCTGGCGCTCTCCCTGGAGCGGCTGGACGACCTCCTCCCGAAGCCCGCCCGCCGCATCGGCCTCTCCGCGACGGTCCGCCCGGTCGACGAGGTGGCCCGTTTCCTCTCGCCCCGCCGCAAGGTGGAGATCGTCCAGCCGGAGTCGGGCAAGGAGTTCGACCTCTCCGTGGTCGTCCCGGTCGAGGACCTGGGCGAGCTGGGCGGCTCCCCGGTGGCGGACGGCTCGGAGGGCGCCGAGCGCCCGTCGATCTGGCCGCATGTGGAGGAGCGGATCACCGACCTCGTCCAGGCGCACCGCTCCACGATCGTCTTCGCGAACTCCCGCCGCCTCGCGGAGCGCCTGTGCAACCGCCTGAACGAGATCGCGTACGAACGGGCCACGGGCGAGACCCTCGACGAGCACCATTCCCCCGCCGAGCTCATGGGCGGCTCGGGAGCCGCCCAGGGCGCACCCCAGGTCATCGCCCGTGCCCACCACGGCTCGGTGTCCAAGGAGCAGCGTGCCCTGGTCGAGGAGGACCTGAAGGCGGGCCGCCTCCCCGCGGTCGTGGCCACCTCCAGTCTCGAACTGGGCATCGATATGGGCGCGGTCGACCTGGTGGTCCAGGTCGAATCGCCCCCGTCGGTGGCCTCCGGCCTGCAACGCGTCGGCCGGGCGGGCCACCAGGTGGGCGCGGTCTCCACCGGCGTGGTCTTCCCGAAGTACCGCGGCGACCTGGTCCAGGCGGCGGTGGTCACGGAGCGCATGCGTACCGGTGCCATCGAGTCCCTCAGGGTCCCCGCCAACCCGTTGGACGTCCTGGCCCAGCAGCTCGTCGCGATGACGGCCATGGACACCTGGCAGTTCGACGACCTCCTCGCCGCCGTCCGACGGGCCGCCCCCTTCGCCTCGCTCCCGGAGTCGGCCTTCACGGCGGTCCTCGACATGCTGGCCGGCCGCTACCCGTCCGACGCCTTCGCCGAGCTGCGCCCGCGCGTGGTGTGGGACCGCGTCACGGGCGAGATCACGGGCCGCCCCGGCGCGCAGCGCCTCGCCGTCACCTCCGGGGGCACGATCCCCGACCGCGGCCTCTTCGGCGTCTTCCTCGCCGGCGCCGATCCCAAGAAGGGCGGCGGCCGGGTCGGCGAGCTCGACGAGGAGATGGTCTACGAGTCCCGCGTCGGCGACGTCTTCACGCTCGGCACGAGTTCCTGGCGCATCGAGGACATCACCCGCGACCGGGTCCTGGTCTCCCCGGCCCCGGGCGTGCCGGGCCGGCTGCCCTTCTGGAAGGGCGACCAGCTGGGCCGTCCGCTCGAGCTGGGCCGGGCGGTGGGCGCGTTCCTGCGCGAGGTCGGCTCACTGCCCAAGGACGACGCCCGCCTGCGCCTCCTCGCCGCCGGCCTGGACGCCTGGGCGGCGGACAACGTGCTGTCGTACCTGGACGAGCAGCGGGAGGCCTGCGGACACGTCCCGGACGACCGGACGATCGTCGTGGAGCGCTTCCGCGACGAGCTCGGCGACTGGCGCGTGGTCGTGCACTCCCCCTTCGGCGCCCAGGTGCACGCCCCCTGGGCCCTCGCGCTCGGCGCGAAGCTCTCCGAGCGCTACGGGATGGACGCGCAGGTCATGCACGCCGACGACGGCATCGTGCTGCGCCTGCCGGACGCCGACCTGATGGGCCTGGACCTGCTCGACCAGGAGCCGGTGAAGACGGGCCGGGAGTACGACGCCGAACAGGCACCGGTCGGCGCGGCGGACGTGGTCTTCGACAAGGGCGAGGTCGACCAGGTCGTCACCGACCAGGTGGGCAGCTCGGCGCTGTTCGCGGCCCGGTTCCGCGAGTGCGCCGCCCGCGCGCTGCTGCTCCCGCGCCGCAACCCGGGCAAGCGCACACCGCTGTGGCAGCAGCGCCAGCGCGCCTCCCAGCTGCTCCAGGTGGCGAGCGAGTTCGGCTCGTTCCCGATCGTCCTGGAGGCGGTCCGTGAGTGCCTCCAGGACGTCTTCGACGTGCCCGGGCTCGTCGAGCTGATGGGCGACCTGGAGTCCCGCAAGGTGCGCCTCGTCGAGGTCACCACTCCCGAGCCGTCCCCCTTCGCACGCTCCCTCCTCTTCGGCTACGTCGCCCAGTTCCTGTACGAGGGCGACTCCCCGCTCGCCGAGCGCCGTGCCGCCGCCCTGTCGCTGGACTCCCGGCTGCTGGCCGAGCTGCTGGGCCAGGCGGAGCTGCGCGAGCTGCTCGACGCGGAGGTGCTCACGGAGCTGGAGCGGGAGCTTCAGTGGCTGACCGAGGACCGCCGCGTCAAGGACGCCGAGGGCGTCGCGGACCTCCTCCGCCTCCTCGGCCCGCTCACGGAGGCGGAACTGGCCGAGCGGGGCGCCGAACCGCAATGGGCTCAGGAACTGGCCGGCGCCCGGCGCGCCATCCGCGTCCGGATCGCGGGCAGCGACCACTGGGCGGCGATCGAGGACGCGGGCCGGCTGCGCGACGCGCTGGGCACCGCCCTGCCGGTCGGCGTCCCGGAGGCCTTCACGGAGCCCGTCAAGGACCCGCTCGGCGACCTCCTCGCGCGCTACGCCCGCACCCATGGCCCGTTCACCTCGACCACGGTGGCATCCCGCTTCGGCCTGGGCGTGGCCGTCACCGAGGGCGCCCTCCAACGGCTGGCCGCAGCAGGCCGGATCGTCCAGGGCGAGTTCCACCCGGCCGGGATCGGCCAGGAGTGGTGCGACGCGGCCGTGCTGCGCCGGCTGCGCCGCCGCTCCCTGGCCGCCCTGCGCCATGAGCTGGAGCCGGTGCCGCCGGCCGCACTCGCCCAGTTCCTTCCCCAGTGGCAGCACATCGGCAAGGGGCACTCCCTGCGCGGCATCGACGGCCTGGTGCGCGCCATCGAGCAGGTGCAGGGCGCGTCCGTGCCCGCCTCCGCCCTGGAGAAGCTGGTCCTGCCCTCCCGCGTCACGAACTACAACCCGGCCATGCTGGACGAGCTCACCGCCGCCGGAGAGGTGGTCTGGGCCGGGGCGGGCTCCCTCCCCGGCAAGGACGGCTGGGTCTCCCTCTACCTGGCGGACGCGGCCCCGCTGCTCCTGCCGCCCCCGCACCCCTTGGAGCTGACCGCTCTGCACCAGTCCGTCCTGGACACCCTCTCCGGCGGCTACGGCCTGTTCTTCCGCCAGATCGCCGACCAGGTCCGCGCCACCACCCACCCCGACGCCACCGACCCCCAACTGGCCGACGTCCTCTGGGACCTGGCCTGGTCCGGACGCCTGACCAACGACACGCTCGCTCCCATGCGCTCCCTGCTCGGCTCGGGCCGCACCGCCGGCTCCACGGCCCACCGCGCCAAGCGCACGGTCCCGCGCGGCCGCTACGGCTCCCTGACGGCCGCGGCCCGCCCCGCCTCCCGGTCCGGCCCGCCGACCGTGGCCGGCCGCTGGTCCCTGCTCCCGGCCCACGAGCCGGACCCCACGGTGCGGGCCCACGCCCTCGCCCGCACCCTCCTGGACCGGCACGGCGTGGTGACCAGGGGCGCGGTCTCGGCGGAGGGCGTCGAGGGCGGCTTCTCGGCGACGTACCGCGTCCTGTCCGCCTTCGAGGAGAGCGGCCAGGCCCGCCGTGGCTACGTCGTGGAGGGCCTCGGCGCCGCCCAGTTCGCGATGGACGGTGCCGTGGACCGCCTGCGCGCGGTGTTCAACGCCCGCGACCGCGGTGAGGACCTGCCCGGCCCACCTCCGGGCCCCGGCCTCGATCCGTTCCCCACCCATGACTTCGCCGGACAGGACGACTCGCTCCCGTCCAACGACCACCCCGGCGACCCCGGCCCCGACGGCTTCCCCGGCCTCGGCCCCGCCTACGTCACCCCGGGCCCTCAGCCGTCCAGGGACGAGTACGTTTCGCCCCGGGACTACGCCCCGCAGGACCCTTCGCCCTGGCAGAACGGCGGACGGGCACCGTACGCCCACGGCTCCCCGGGCCGCCGCAACCGGCCGGACCCCGGCTCCCGGGCCGTGGTCCTCGCCGCCGCCGATCCGGCGAATGCGTACGGCGCCGCCCTGGCCTGGCCCGAGACCCCGACCGGCGCCGGGCACAAGCCGGGCCGCAAGGCGGGTTCCCTGGTGGTGCTCGTCGACGGCGAGCTGACGCTCTACATGGAGCGCGGCGGCAAGACCCTGCTGGCCTGGACCACCGCCCCGGACGGCGACCCCACCGACGACCCCCGACTGCACACCGCCGCCGAGGCCCTCGCCGCAGCCGCCCGCGCGGGTTCCCTCGGCACGGTCACGGTGGAGCGCGTCAACGGCGCCCAGGCCCTGACCTCCCCCATCGGCACCCTCCTGGAAGGAGCGGGCTTCATCGCGACCCCCCGAGGCCTCCGGCTGCGCGCCTGATCGTCACGGCGACGTGCCACCCTTGACCCATGCCCGAAGGTGACACGGTCTGGCAGACCGCGAGCCGGCTGCACGACGCCCTCGCGGGCAAGGTGCTGACCCGCAGCGACCTCCGGGTTCCCCGGCTCGCCACGGCCGACCTCACGGGCCGTACGGTCCTCGACGTCACCCCGCGCGGCAAACACCTCCTGACCCGCGTCGAGGGCGGCCTGACCCTCCACTCCCACCTGCGGATGGACGGCTCCTGGAAGGTGTACGCGAACGGCCGGCGCTGGAGCGGCGGCCCCGGCCACCAGATCCGCGCGATCCTCGGCAACGCCGACCGCACGGCCGTCGGCTACCGCCTCCCCGTCCTGGAACTCCTGCGCACCACCGACGAGCACCGCGCGGTCGGCCACCTCGGCCCCGACCTCCTGGGCCCGGACTGGGACCCCGACCGGGCGCTCGCCAATCTCCTCCAGGACCCCGCCCGCCCCCTCGGCGAGGCCCTGCTCGACCAGCGCAACCTCGCCGGTATCGGCAATGTCTACAAGAGCGAGCTCTGCTTCCTGCTCGGCGTCACCCCCTGGCTCCCCGTCGGCGACCTGCCCGCCGAGCGCGCCGCCCAGCTGCCCGCGCTCGCCAAGAGGCTGCTGGAGACCAACCGCGACCGCCCGATCCGCACGACGACGGGCCGCCGCGGCCAGGACCTCTTCGTGTACGGCCGGGCGCCCCGCCCCTGCCTGCGCTGCCACACCTCCGTCCGTGTCGCCGACCAGGGCGACGGCTCCCGCGAACGCCCCACGTACTGGTGCCCCACCTGCCAGCCCGGCCCCGCGCCGGCCGCGTCACGGGCCCGGCGCAGCCGCACCAATTGACGACCCGTCAGAAACACTCGTACGGTCCCTGTATGCCCGTCACGGCGTACGACCTCACCGGCCGCACTGCGTTCGTCACCGGAGCCGCGAGCGGCATCGGCCGTGCCTCGGCGCTCCTGCTCGGGGAGGCGGGCGCCACCGTGCACTGCGCGGACCGCGACCCCGAGGGCCTGCACGAGACGGCGACTCTGATCAAGGACGGCGGCGGCACCGCCCACACGCACGGCCTCGACGTCACCGACCGCGCCCGGCTGAGGCAGGCCATCACCTCCTGCGAACGCCTGGACGTCGTGGCAGCGATCGCCGGGATCATGCACAGCAGTCCGGTGCTGGAGACCCGGGACGAGGACCTCGACCGGGTGCTCGACGTCAACTTCAAAGGTGTGCTGTACGCCTGCCAGGAGGCGGCCCGCCTGATGATCGCCCGTGGTTCCGGGGGCAGCATCGTCACCATGGCCTCGGGCGCCGTCGACACCGGCGCCCCCGGGCTGCTCTGTTACGGCGCGGCCAAGGCGGCGGTGGTTCAGCTGACCAAGACCCTCGCGACCGAGGTCGGCCGGCACGGCATCCGCGTCAACGCGGTCGCGCCCGGCTGGATCCGTACGCCCATGACCGACCGCCACGACCGCGACGCCCAGGCGAAGACGGAGGCCGTCATGGCCCGCATGTCACCCCTGGGGAGGGTCGGCGCCCCCGAGGACATCGCGCACGCGGTCCTCCACCTGGCATCCGACGCCTCGTCCTTCACGACGGGCCAGATCATCCGCCCGAACGGCGGTGTGGCGATGCCCTGGTAAGGACACCTGGCACTCCCACCCACTCACAAAGAAACCCCCTCGCCCCAAATACCCCACCCCGGGCATCACCCCCTCCGCGACACCACACCCCGGCCCCCGCCCCCCAGCACCCTCCGCCACCGGCCCGTGCCGACGGCCCCACTCGCCCGCCCCTTCGGCACGCAATGCACCGGCAGCACGCTCAGCCCCCACCCCCCGGCCACGACCGTCGCCTCCAGCGCCCCGGCCCCGGGCACAACCACCAGCCGCAGCACCGCCCACCACCACAGCGCCCCCAGCCCCAGCACAGCCCCGCGGGCCCCCCAGCGCCGTGTCCCCGTCATGGCCGCCACCTCCGGCCCGACGCTATTCGGCCGCCCGGGCGGGCGGGCAGGGCGCACCAACGGCACACAGGCGCATCGCACACCCCACTGCGCCGAGCTGCGAGACCGCGAGCCGCAGCACCCCGAGCGGCGGGCCCTCCGGTCGGCCCGTCGCCCGCTGCCGCGCCCGCTCCGGTCACCCGTTCTCGGCCTGGAACATCCAGTGATGCTTCTCCAGGTCCGCCGTGATCCCGATGAAGATGTCCTGGCTCACGGGATCCGGCTCGCCTGTCGCCTCGACCCGCTCCCGCATCCGCGCGATCACCGCGCCCAGCGCCTCGACGAGCGCCCCCACGGCGGTCGTGTCATCGACCCACCCCTCGGGGGTCACGCCGATCCCGCTGCCGACGGCGACCGTCGCGGCACGCCCGTCAGGTGAGATCCCGAGCGCCGCGGCGCGCTCGGCCACGGTGTCGGAGTACTTCCGCGCGGTGTCGACGACCTCGTCGAGCTGGAGATGCACGGAGCGGAAGCGCGGACCCACCACGTTCCAGTGGATCTGCTTCGCCACGAGGGCGAGGTCCACCAGGTCGGCGAGGGCACCCTGCAACGCCTCGGACACGGTCTTCAGGCTCGCGTCGGACAGCGGGCTCTTCACGACGTACATCCGCACCTCCGGTGACTTCCCCCCGCCATCCCCTCAACGATGACCGCCGCACGCCCCACCGGCAAACGCAAACAAATCGGGCACAACCCTGCCCGGCGGTCTGCGGGCAAGCGAAAACCCCGACCGATACCCCTCCGGATCTCCCGGAGAACCCCGGCCGGGGCCTCACCAGTCTCGGCGCCTGGTCAGCGCCGCTCGTTCATGCCGCGCACGCGCGAAGCGTCACGCGGCGGTGGCGGCCACCGCCTCGGCGGGCGCCTTGATCGTCACCCGTTCCGGTGGCACACCGGTCACCGAAACGGAACCCAGCATCGGGCGAACCGGCGTGGGCACAGGTTCGCTGGGGGTGGCCGCAGCGGACTGGGCCAGCTCGGCCAGGGCGAGCTCGTCGCTCACTTCCCGCATGAGCTCGGACATCCGTACGTCCAGCGCGTCGCAGATGGCGGAGAGCAGCTCGGAGGAAGCCTCCTTCTGCCCCCGCTCCACCTCGGAGAGATAGCCGAGTGAGACTCGGGCGGACGAGGAGACTTCGCGCAGAGTACGGCCCTGGCGCTGGCGCTGCCGACGCAGCACGTCACCCAGCAGGCGACGGAGCAGAATCATCGGTGGCTCCCTCCTCGGACCGCGTAGCCGCATCCATTACGCCCCACCGTACCGCCTTGCGCCGCGGCCGTGCGGGGAGCGATGTCGTGTTCACTCAGGGCTGCAAACATCAAAACCCCCCGTTCCGTTCCGTATCCTGTGCCCGCTCATTCCCGGTCTGTTCGCCCGCAAGCTCCTTCAGGAGCAGTGCGAGTACGCTCCGTACACTCTCTCTACGAATTTCCTCGCGGTCGCCGTTCAACCGCAGAGCCTCCACTTTTCCGCCGCCGGCAGAACCGGAATCGACCCTCAGGGGTCCGTCCACGGCGACGAAGACCGTCCCGACGCCCTGTCCGTCCTGCGGCTCGGGGCCCGCGACACCGGTGGTGGCGATGCCCCAGTCCGTGCCGAGCGCCTTGCGCACTCCGGCCGCCATCTGGGCCGCGACCTGCGGATCCACCGCTCCTCGCGCCGTCAGCAGGGTGGCGTCGACACCCAGCAGTTCATGCTTCAGTTCGGTGGCGTAGGCCGTCACCGAGCCCCGGAAGACCTTGGACGCCCCCGGCACGGATGTGATCTCCGCCGCAACGAGGCCACCGGTCAGCGACTCCGCGACGGCGAGCGTCGCACCCTTCACCGTGAGTAGTCGCACCACGTCGGTGGCCGTGGAACTCACGCTTCCTTCTCCTCCAACGCGGCCTCGCGCTCGGCGATTCCCTGCCTGCGCAGCACAATGGCCTGTTTCACATAGTCGAGCCCGGTCACCACGGTCAGAACGACCGCCGCGGCCATCACCCAGAACCTCAGGGTGGCCAGCCACCCCGTCAGCGCCAGCACGTACATGCCCACGGCCACGCCCTGGGTGAGCGTCTTGAGCTTGCCTCCGCGGCTGGCGGGGATGACGCCGTACCGGATGACCAGAAAACGCAGCAGCGTGATCCCGAGTTCCCGGCCGAGGATGACGCCGGTCACCCACCACGGCAGATCGCCGAGCGCGGACAGGCAGATCAGCGCCGCCCCCATGATCGCCTTGTCGGCGATGGGGTCGGCGATCTTCCCGAAGTCCGTGACCAGGTTGTACCTACGCGCCAGATGACCGTCGAAGAGGTCGGTGATCATGGCGATGGCGAAGGCCGCCCAGGCGAGGGACCGCCACGCCGGGTCGTACCCGCCGTCCGCCAGCATCAGCGCGACGAAGGCCGGTACGAGGATCAGCCGGAGCATGGTCAGGAGGTTGGCGACGTTCCAGACGCTGGCCTGGTTGACGGCCGCGGCCGCCAGTTTCCCGCCCCGCGCCGGCTTCCCGTCGTCCTGCGTGTCGACGACGGCGCTCTCCGGGCCGTCACCGACGGCGGCCCCGCCGTCACCCGCACCGGACGCCGCACCATGACCGGCACCTGGCGCCGCGCCGGCCGCCGCACCCTGCCGCGCAGCCGACGCCGCACCGGCCGCACCGCCCTCGGCCGACCGCGCGGCCGACCGGCCCATCGAAGCCCCGGGAACCTTCCCCGAAGCCGCACCGGACGCGGCCCTCCTCGCGCCGGAGGGGCCTCCCGCCGCGGATGCCGGAACACCGGTCATCTGCCCGCCTCCTCACTCCACGCCGGCGACGCGAACGAGCCCTGCAGCGGCTCGGCCACCAGGTCGACGCCCTCGGTACCGACCACCTTCGCCTCGACCATACGGCCGCTGCTCAGACCCGCGCCGCTCGTGAGCAGCACCTGGCCGTCCGTCTCGGGCGCCTGGTGCGCCGCGCGGCCGTACACGCCCTCCTCGTCGTCGACGGACTCGACGAGCACGTGCACCGTCTGGCCGACGCGCTCCTCCGCGCGCTGCGAGACGAGTTCCTCGGCCAGCCGCGACACGCGGGCCAGCCGCTCGGCGACGACGTCCTCGTCGAGCTTGTTCTCGTAGGTCGCCGCCTCGGTGCCCTCCTCGTCGGAGTAGCCGAAGACGCCGATGGCGTCCAGCCGCGCGCCGTTCAGGAACCGCTCCAGTTCGGCGAGGTCGGCCTCGCTCTCGCCGGGGAAGCCGACGATGAAGTTGGAGCGCACGCCGGCCTCGGGCGCCTTGCTGCGGATCGTGTCGAGCAGCTCCAGGAACCGGTCGGTGTCGCCGAAGCGGCGCATCGCGCGCAGCACGCCGGGCGCGGAGTGCTGGAAGGAGAGGTCGAAGTAGGGCGCGACCTTCGGGGTCGACGTCAGCACGTCGATCAGGCCCGGCCGCATCTCGGCGGGCTGGAGGTAGCTCACCCGCACTCGCTCGATGCCGTCCACCTCGGCGAGCTCCGGCAGCAGCGACTCCAGCAGGCGGATGTCGCCGAGGTCCTTGCCGTAGGAGGTGTTGTT
This sequence comes from Streptomyces afghaniensis, assembly GCF_044327915.1. Lineage (NCBI taxonomy): Bacteria > Bacillati > Actinomycetota > Actinomycetes > Kitasatosporales > Streptomycetaceae > Streptomyces > Streptomyces afghaniensis. The sequence continues at coordinate 15,459 of NZ_JBIRGJ010000001.1, read as the reverse complement.
CTCGGAGACCAGCATGATCTCCTTCACACCCTGCTCGGCCAGCCAGCGCGTCTCGTTCAGCACGTCGCTCGGGCGGCGGGAGATGAAGGAGCCGCGGAAGGACGGGATGGCGCAGAAGGAGCACCGCCGGTCGCAGCCGGAGGCGAGCTTCACGGAGGCGACCGGGGAGCCGTCCAGACGGCGCCGCAGGGGCGCACGCGGGCCGGAGGCCGGAGCAAGGCCCTCCGGAAGGTCGGCCGGGGCGTGCCCGGGCAGCGCGACCTCGGCGGCCGACCCCTGCCGCTCGGCCGGGCTGATCGGGAGCAGCTTGCGCCGGTCGCGCGGGGTGTGCGAGGCGTGGATGCCGCCGTTGAGGATGGCCTGGAGCCGGTCCGAGATGTCCGTGTAGTCGTCGAACCCGAGCACGCCGTCGGCCTCGGGGAGGGCCTCGGCGAGTTCCTTGCCGTACCGCTCGGCCATGCAGCCCACCGCCACGACGGCCTGGGTTCTGCCGTGTCCCTTGAGGTCGTTGGCCTCCAGGAGGGCGTCGACGGAGTCCTTCTTGGCGGCCTCGACGAAGCCACAGGTGTTCACGACAGCGACGTCCGCGTCCTCGGCGTCCTCCACGAGCTGCCAGCCGTCCGCCTCCAAACGGCCTGCGAGCTCCTCCGAGTCCACCTCGTTACGGGCGCAGCCAAGGGTGACGAGTGCGACGGTACGGCGTTCAGGCATGGGCTCAAGAGTACTTCGTCCCGCTGACACCCCACGTCGACGGGGTTGGCCGTTTCCGGACCAACCCCGTGGTGACTGTGCCCTGCGGACCGGTTATCCGGCCTCGGGGTCACCCTTCGTGTACGTCAGGCGCTCCACGGAACCCGGCTGGAAGTCGTCCTTGATCTTCTTGCCGTTGACGAAGAGGTCGATCGCACCGGCGTCCCCGAGGACGAGGTGGACCTTCGAGCTGTCCTGGAAGGTCTTGGTCTCGCCCTGCTTGAGGAATCCGTCGAAGAGCAGCCGGCCGTTGTGGTCCTTGGCGGAGATCCAGCTGCGGCCGTCGGCGGCGGCCACCTGGACCGTCACCTTGTCCTGGGGCGCGGCGGCGATGGCGCTGTCGGACGCCTCGGGCGTGGGGTCGGTGGGCTTCTTGGTCTTGGTGGTCGGGGAGGCGGAGCCGCCGGTCGTGGGCGTGGAACCCTCGGCCACGGTCGCCTCGCCGCCGCTGTCGCCGCCCTGGAACATGGTGAACCCGACGAATCCGATCACGGCGACGATCGCGGCGACCATGGCGGCGGTCCAGTTGGGCCCCCGCCGCTCCGGACGGATTCGTTCCGCCTCGAAGAGGGGAGCCGCCGGGGTCGGTGCCGGGCGCCCGCCGTGCTCGTCGCCGTACTGGGCGAGCAGCGGCGCGGGGTCGAGGTGGACGGCCTTGGCCAGGGTCCTGATGTGCCCTCGGGCATAGACGTCCCCACCGCAGGCGGTGAAGTCGTCCGCCTCGATGGCGTGCACGATGTTCATGCGGACCCGGGTGGCGCTACTGATGTCGTCGACGGTCAGCCCAGCGGCGATACGCGCCTGCTGAAGGGCACGGCCGATGGAGGGGCGGGCTTCCTCGCGGTCTTCTTCGACGCGCTCGTCTTCGAACGGACGCTCGTCTTCAGGGGAGTTGCCGATGGACACGGGGGCGCCTTTCGAGCGTGTAGCCGCCTGTGCTGGAGGTTCAGTCTAGGGGGGGTACAAAAGGGTGGGGCAACCGGGCGGTGGCACTTTGTACGCCATCGGAATGGCCCGACATTCCGATGGTGCGAAAGCGGTTCATCGCTTCCCTCAACTTGACGTACACCGAAGGGAAACGGTTGCTCGACGATCCCTTACGGGTGAGTCACGATCCGGACACCCGATTGCAGTACGACTCGGCGTGGCGACCGGCCCTGACCCGCTGTTCCTACCCTTCAGACTCCCCCCGGATCACCGCGAGCACGCCATCCAGCTCATCAGGCTTCACAAGAACGTCACGAGCCTTGGAACCCTCGCTCGGCCCGACGATGTTCCGGGACTCCATGAGGTCCATCAGCCGCCCGGCCTTGGCGAAGCCGACACGCAGCTTGCGCTGGAGCATGGACGTCGACCCGAACTGCGTGGAGACGACCAGTTCGGCCGCCTGGCACAGCAGGTCGAGGTCGTCGCCGATGTCCTCGTCGATCTCCTTCTTCTGCTTGGTCCCGACGGTGACGTCGTCCCGGAAGACGGGCGCCATCTGGTCCTTGCAGTGCTGGACGACGCCCGCGATCTCCTCCTCGGTGACGAAGGCGCCCTGCATACGGGTCGGCTTGTTGGCACCCATCGGCAGGAACAGCCCGTCGCCCTTGCCGATGAGCTTCTCCGCGCCCGGCTGGTCGAGGATGACCCGCGAGTCGGCGAGCGACGACGTGGCGAACGCCAGCCGCGACGGCACGTTCGCCTTGATCAGGCCGGTGACGACGTCGACCGACGGCCGCTGTGTGGCGAGCACGAGGTGGATGCCGGCCGCGCGCGCGAGCTGCGTGATGCGCACGATCGCGTCCTCGACGTCCCGCGGCGCGACCATCATCAGGTCGGCGAGCTCGTCGACGATGACCAGCAGGTACGGGTACGGCTGGAGCTCGCGCTCGCTGCCCTCGGGCGGTTTGACCTTGCCCTCGCGCACGGCCCGGTTGAAGTCGTCGATGTGCCGGTAGCCGTAGGCGGCCAGGTCGTCGTAGCGCAGGTCCATCTCGCGTACGACCCACTGGAGCGCCTCGGCGGCCCGCTTGGGGTTGGTGATGATCGGGGTGATCAGGTGCGGGATGCCCTCGTAGGCCGTCAGCTCGACCCGCTTGGGGTCGACCAGGATCATCCGGACGTCCTCGGGGGTCGCCCGCATCATGATCGAGGTGATCAGGCAGTTGATGCAGGACGACTTGCCGGAACCGGTGGCGCCGGCGACCAGCATGTGCGGCATCTTCGCCAGTGAGTGCATGACGTAGCCGCCCTCGACGTCCTTGCCGAAGGCGACCAGCATCGGGTCGTCGTCCTCCGCGGACTCCGCGAGCCGCAGCACGTCGCCGAGGTTGACCATCTCCCGGTCGGTGTTCGGGATCTCGATGCCGACCGCGGACTTTCCGGGGATCGGGCTGATGATCCGCACGTCCGGGCTGGCGACGGCGTAGGCGATGTTCTTGGCCAGCGCGGTGATCCGCTCGACCTTCACGGCGGGGCCGAGCTCGATCTCGTAGCGCGTGACCGTCGGCCCGCGCGTGAAGCCGGTGACGCTGGCGTCCACCTTGAACTCGGTGAAGACGTTGGTGAGCGCGGCGACTATGGCGTCGTTGGCGGCGCTGCGGGCCTTGCCGGGGCCCCCGCGCGTGAGGAGGTCGAGGGACGGCAGCGCGTACGTGATGTCGCCGGACAGCTGGAGCTGTTCCGCGCGCGGGGGCAGATCGCGGGGCTTGGCGGGCGGGGACTTGGTGAGGTCGCGGACGCCCGCCTTCGGCTTCTCCTGCTCGGGCTCGTCCTGCTTGAGCTTTTCCTGCTTGAGCTTCTCCTGCTGGGGCCGGGCGGCCGGGACGGGCGTCGGCGTGGTCGCCTCGCGGTCCCCGACGGTGACGCCCTGGGTGAGGTCGGCGACGATCGGCGAGGGCGGCATCCCGTGCAGCACGGCCCCGTCGAGCGCGGCGGCCGCCGCCGCGGCGACGTCCACGGCGTCCATGGGGCGGTCCATGTCGGGCTGCGGCACGGCGGACCGCCGGGGGCGGCCGCGGCGCCGGGAGAGCGCCTCCTGCTCGGCGCTGTCGGGGTCGTACGCCGCGGGCGCCGGCGTACGCCTGCCGCGCGGGCGCGCGGGCAGCGCCTCCCGCCACTGTTCGTCGTAGCGCTCATCGTCCTCGGCGTAGCCGAACTCGTCCTCGGCCGGGTCGCGGACGATCCCGAGCCGCACCCCGGCCTGCCGCAGCCGCTGCGGAATGGCGTTGACCGGCGTGGCCGTGACGACGAGCAGCCCGAACACCGTCAGCAGCACCAGCAGCGGCACGGCGAGCATGTGGCCCATGGCGTACGACAGCGGGGTCGCCATGGCCCAGCCGATGAGGCCGCCGGCGTCCCTTATGGCCTGCATGCCCTCGCCACGCGCTGGTGAGCCGCACGCGATGTGGACCTGGCCGAGCACGCCGATGACGAGCGCGGACAGGCCGATGACGATGCGTCCGTTGGCCTCGGGCTGCTCCGGGTGGCGGATGAACCGCACGGCGATGACGGCGAGCAGGATCGGCACGAGCAGGTCCAGCCGGCCGAAGGCACCGGTCACCAGGATCTCGACCAGGTCACCCACAGGGCCCTTCAGGTCGGCCCAGGTGCCCGCGGCGACGATCAGCGCGATGCCGAGCAACAGCAGGGCGACACCGTCCTTGCGATGAGCCGGGTCGAGGTTCTTGGCGCCCTGCCCTATGCCCCGGAACACGGCGCCCACAGCATGGGCGACGCCGAGCCACACGGCGCGCACGAGCCGGTAGATGCCCCCGGTCGGGCTCGGAGCCGGTTTGGGCGCGGCCTTCTTCGCCGCGGCCTTCCTGGCGGGCGCCTTCTTCGCGGGAGCCTTTTTGGCAGCGGCCTTCTTCGCCGGAGCCTTCGCCGAACCGGCCGCCTTCTTCGCGGGCGGCTTCTTCGCTGCGGAGGGACGTGAGGCCATGGGTGTGAGGTTACCGGGGGAGACGACGAGGGACACGTGTGCCTACGGCTTCACCCGTTCGTGTCGCTCCGGGAGAGGCACGGAATTGACGCGGGCTCATGGGCGGGCAACCTCGCCTGCCCGGGCGTCAGTTCTGCGAGGACACCGACGATGTGGTCCCGGTGCCCGGCTCCAGCGCGTCCAGCGCCCGCCGCAACCCCGTGAGCTTGCGCTCCAGATGAGCCGCCGTGGCCACCGCCGCCGCGTCCGTCGAGTCGTCGTTGAGCTGTTTGGTCAGCGCCTCGGCCTGCTCCTCGACGGCCGCGAGCCGCGCGGAGAGCTCGGCGAGCAGCCCGGCCGACTCCTTGGCCTCGCCGTCCGCGTCCTTGCCGTTGCCCTCCAACTGGAGGCGCAGCAGCGACGCCTGCTCACGCAGCTGGCAGTTCTTCATGTACAGCTCGACGAAGACGGAGACCTTCGCGCGCAGCACCCACGGGTCGAACGGCTTGGAGATGTAGTCGACCGCGCCCGCCGCGTAACCCCGGAAGGTGTGGTGCGGCCCGTGGTTGATCGCGGTGAGGAAGATGATCGGGATGTCCCGGGTCCGCTCCCGCCGCTTGATGTGCGCGGCTGTTTCGAAGCCGTCCATGCCCGGCATCTGGACGTCCAGCAGGATGACCGCGAAGTCGTCCGTGAGCAGCGCTTTGAGCGCTTCCTCCCCGGACGATGCCCGCACCAGCGTCTGATCGAGCGCAGAGAGGATCGCCTCCAGCGCAAGCAGATTCTCCGGCCGGTCATCGACCAGGAGGATCTTGGCCTTCTGCACCATGGCCCGCCCTCCTCGCCCCGGCGTGGGGCCTCCCCTGTCCGCAGGACCTGGGGATGCACCGGTGGGTGCTGCCCCAGGGGACGACTCCCTTGCGCCGCCCGTCCTTGTGCCGGTCATCGTAGCCGCACCCCGCCCGTCGCCACACCCTGTCACCGTGATGTCACTGTGCACGTAGCAGAAACGCAGCAGGAGACCAGAAGGTTCCCCAGATCTCGTACTTCTACACGACTATGCGCACACTGAGTCCGCAACTCCGTGTGAACACCGAACCTTCCCGCCAACGTTGCGTAACGGTCCAACGTTCCCCTCATTCCCCTCGCATCCACTGATCCATCACCGTCAGCAGGTGATCGGGGTCGACCGGCTTCGTGACGTAGTCGGAGGCGCCCGACTCGATCGCCTTCTCCCGGTCGCCCTTCATCGCCTTCGCGGTCAGCGCGATGATCGGCAGCCCGGCGAACTGCGGCATCCTGCGGATCGCCGTGGTCGTCGCGTACCCGTCCATCTCGGGCATCATGATGTCCATCAGGACGACCGCCACGTCATCGTGCTGCTCCAGCACCTCGATGCCCTCACGGCCGTTCTCCGCGTACAGCACGGACAGACCGTGCTGCTCCAGGACACTGGTCAGCGCGAAGACGTTGCGGATGTCGTCGTCCACGATCAGGACCTTCTGACCGCCGAACCGGATGCCGCGCTGCGTCTTCGGCGCCGTCTCCTGCTCCGCGGGCGTCCACTGCTCCGGCTGCGCCGGGCGCGGCGCCAGCTCCGGCATCCTGCGCCGCCGCCGGAACAGGGCCGCCGGCCCGTTCTGCGTCTCGTTGTACGACTTCACCTCGGCCGGCGTCTCGACCTCGACCTCGGACAGCTCGGACAGGTCCGGCGTCGACGCCATCAGGTGACCGGCCTCCAGGGCCGGCAGCTGCTGCTGATAGCCCTGCGGCGGCAGTTCGCTGGGGTGCAGCGGCAGGTACAGCGTGAACGTCGAGCCGCGGCCCGGCTCGCTCTGCGCGTGGATCTCTCCGCCGAGCAGCTGGGCGATCTCCCGCGAGATGGACAGCCCGAGCCCCGTACCGCCGTACTTGCGGCTGGTCGTGCCGTCGGCCTGCTTGAACGCCTCGAAGATCACCCGCATCTTGCTGGACGCGATGCCGATCCCGGTGTCGGTCACGGAGAACGCGATCAGCTCGGCGTCCGGATCGGTCAGCGACCCGGTCTCCAGCAACTGCTCCCGGATCTTCTGCGGCACGTCGTCCCGCGCCGGCCTGATGACCAGCTCCACCGACCCGGAGTCGGTGAACTTCACCGCGTTGGACAGCAGGTTGCGCAGCACCTGGAGCAGCCGCTGCTCGTCGGTGTGCAGCGTCGCCGGCAGCTCAGGCGACACCCGCACGGACAGGTCCAGGCCCTTCTCCGCGGTCAGCGGCCGGAAGGTGGCCTCCACGTAGTCCACGAGCTGGACGAGCGCGATCCGCGTCGGTGAGACGTCCATCTTGCCCGCCTCGACCTTCGACAGGTCGAGGATGTCGTTGATGAGCTGGAGCAGGTCGGAACCGGCCCCGTGGATCGTCTCGGCGAACTCGACCTGCTTCGGGGAGAGGTTCCCCTCGGCGTTGTCGGCGAGCAGCTTGGCGAGGATCAGCAGCGAGTTGAGCGGCGTACGCAGCTCGTGCGACATGTTCGCCAGGAACTCGCTCTTGTAGCGCATCGACACCGCGAGCTGCTCGGCGCGCTCCTCCAGGACCTGCCGCGCCTCCTCGATCTCGGTGTTCTTCACCTCGATGTCGCGGTTCTGCTGGGCCAGCAGCTCGGCCTTCTCCTCCAGTTCGGCGTTGGACGCCTGGAGGGCCTTCTGCCGCTGCTCCAACTCCGCGGAACGCTCCCGCAGCTGCTCGGTCAGCTTCTGCGACTGCGCCAGCAGCAGCTCCGTCTTGGTGTTGACGGAGATGGTGTTGACGCTCGTCGCGATCATCTCCGCGATCTGGTTGAGGAAGTCCTTCTGGATCTGGGTGAACGGCGTGAAGGACGCCAGTTCGATGACACCGAGCACCTTGCCCTCGAAGAGCACCGGCAGCACGATCACCTGCGCGGGCGGCGCCTCACCGAGCCCCGAGGAGATCCTCAGGTAGCCGCTGGGCGCGTTCTCCACGAGGATCGTGCGCTTCTCCGTGGCGGCCGTGCCGATCAGCGCCTCACCGGGCTGGAACGACGTCGGCATGGAGCCCATCGAGTAGCCGTACGAGCCGAGCATGCGCAGCTCGTACTGGTCGTCGTCCGCGGCGTTCATGTCCTCGCCGTCGACGAGCGGCATCGCCAGGAAGAACGCGCCGTGCTGCGCGGACACCACCGGCGTCAGCTCGCTCATGATCAGCGAGGCCACGTCCTCCAGGTCGCGCCGGCCCTGCATCAGCGCGGAGATACGGGCCAGGTTGCCCTTGAGCCAGTCCTGCTCCTTGTTGGCGATGGTGGTGTCGCGCAGGTTGGCGATCATCTTGTTGATGTAGTCCTGAAGCTCCTGGATCTCCCCGGACGCGTCCACGTCGATCTTCAGGTTCAGGTCGCCGCGGGTCACCGCGGTCGCCACGCGCGCGATGGCACGCACCTGCCGCGTCAGGTTCCCGGCCATCTCGTTCACGGACTCCGTCAGGTCCCGCCAGGTGCCGTCGACGTCACGCACGCGTGCCTGCCCGCCGAGCTGTCCCTCCGTGCCCACCTCGCGGGCGACCCGGGTGACCTCCTCGGCGAAGGACGACAGCTGGTCGACCATCGTGTTGATGGTCGTCTTCAGCTCCAGGATCTCCCCGCGCGCGTCGATGTCGATCTTCTTCGTGAGGTCACCCTTGGCGATGGCCGTGGTCACCATGGCGATGTTGCGCACCTGGCCGGTCAGGTTGGACGCCATCTGGTTCACGGACTCGGTCAGGTCCTTCCACGTACCGGCCACACCCGGCACGTGCGCCTGCCCGCCCAGGATGCCGTCCGTGCCCACCTCACGGGCCACCTTGGTGACCTGCTCGGCGAACGAACTCAGCGTCTTCACCATCGTGTTGATGGTGTCGGCCAGCTGAGCGACCTCGCCGCGCGCCTCGATGGTCACCTGCCGCGTCAGGTCACCGTTGGCGACCGCCGCCGAGACCTGGGAGATGTTCCGCACCTGGGTGGTGAGGTTCTTGGCCATCAGGTTGACGTTGTCGCTCAGGTCCTTCCAGATGCCCGTGACGCCCGGCACGTGCGCCTGACCGCCCAGGATGCCCTCGGTGCCCACCTCACGGGCCACCCGGGTCACCTGCTCGGCGAAGGAGGACAGCTGGTCGACCATCGTGTTGACGGTCGTGACGAGTTCGAGGATCTCGCCCTTGGCGTCGACGGTGATCTTCTTCGACAGATCGCCACGGGCCACCGCGGTCGTGACCTCGGCGATGTTGCGCACCTGGATGGTCAGGTTGTTCGCCATGCCGTTCACGGACTGGGTGAGGTCCTTCCAGGTGCCGGAGACGCCCTGCACCTCGGCCTGGCCGCCCAGGATGCCCTCCGTACCCACCTCACGGGCCACACGCGTGACCTCCTGGGCGAACGACGACAGCTGGTCCACCATCGTGTTCAGGGTGTTCTTCAGCTCGAGGATCTCCCCGCGCGCGTCCACGTCGATCTTCTGCGAGAGATCGCCCCGGGCCACCGCGGTCGCCACCTGCGCGATGTTGCGCACCTGGGCGGTGAGGTTGCCTGCCATGCCGTTCACGGAGTCCGTCAGGTCACGCCACACACCGGCGACCCCGGGCACCTGCGCCTGACCGCCCAGCCGGCCGTCCGTACCCACCTCGCGGGCGACGCGGGTCACCTGGTCGGCGAAGGCCGAGAGCTGGTCGACCATCGTGTTGATGGTGTTCTTCAGCTCGAGGATCTCCCCGCGCGCGTCCACGTCGATCTTCTGCGACAGATCACCCCGGGCCACCGCCGTCGTCACCTGCGCGATGTTGCGCACCTGGGAGGTGAGGTTCCCGGCCATGGAGTTGACGGAGTCGGTGAGCTCCTTCCACGTGCCGGACACGCCGTCCACCTGGGCCTGACCGCCGAGGCGGCCCTCCGTGCCCACGTCCCGGGCCATCCGGGTCACCTGGTCGGCGAAGGACGACAGCTGGTCCACCATCGTGTTCACGGTGTTCTTCAGCTTGAGCATCTCGCCGGAGACGTCGACCGTGACCTTCTGCGACAGATCACCGTTGGCAACCGCCGTCGTCACCTGGGCGATGTTCCGCACCTGTCCGGTGAGGTTCCGGAACGCCGTGTTGACGGAGTCCGTCAGGTCCTTCCAGGTCCCGGCCGCGCCCGGCACCTGCGCCTGGCCGCCCAGTTCGCCCTCGACACCGATCTCCCGGGCCACCCGGGTCACTTCGGCACCGAAAGCGGACAGCTGGTCCACCATCGTGTTGACGGTGTTCTTCAGCTCCAGCATCTCGCCGGCCACATTCACGGTGACCTTCTGCGACAGATCACCGTTGGCCACGGCCGTCGTCACCGCGGCGATGTCCCTCACCTGGGTGGTCAGATTCCGGAAGACCGTGTTCACCGAATCGGTGAGGTCCTTCCACGTCCCCGCCGCACCCGGCACATTCGCCTGACCACCGAGCCGCCCTTCGGCCCCGACCTCGTTGGCCACACGCGTGACCTCGTCCGCGAAGATCCGCAGCGTCTCGGTCATCTGGTTGATCGTCTCGGCGAGCTGCGCGACCTCGCCCCGCGCCTGCACGGTCACCTTCCGCGACAGGTCACCGTTGGCGACCGCGGTCGTCACCTCCGCGATCCCGCGGACCTGGGCCGTGAGGTTCCCGGCCATGGTGTTCACCGAATCGGTGAGTTCCTTCCACACACCCGCGACACCCGGCACCTGCGCCTGCCCGCCCAGCGCACCCTCGGTGCCCACCTCACGGGCCACCCGGGTCACCTCGGAGGAGAACGCCGACAGCTGGTCCACCATCGTGTTGACGGTGTTCTTCAGCTCCAGCATCTCGCCGGCCACCTGAACCGTGACCTTCCGGGACAGATCACCCTTGGCGACCGCCGTCGTCACCAGCGCGATGTCCCGCACCTGAGCGGTGAGCCGGTAAGCCATCGTGTTGACGGAGTCCGTGAGATCCCGCCATGAACCCGACATACCACGTACACGGGCCTGCCCACCGAGCTTGCCCTCGGTGCCCACCTCACTGGCCACACGCGTGACCTCGTCGGTGAACGTCGACAACTGGTCGACCAGGTTGTTGACGGTCCGCCCGACCTTCAGGAACTCGCCGCGCAGCGGCTGCCCGTTCCCGTCCGGCACCTGCGTCCGCAACTCCATACGCGGCGACAGATCACCCTCGGCCACCGCGGACAGCACCCGGCTGACCTCGGAAACCGGCCGAACCAGGTCGTCCACCAGGGCATTCGAGTTGTCGATCGCGGTCGCCCAGGAGCCCTCACAGGCCCCCGTCTCCAGCCGCTCGGTGAGCTTGCCCTCCCGGCCCACCATCCGCCGCACGCGCGAGAGCTCACCCGTCAGATGCAGATTGCGGTCGGCCACCTCATTGAAAACCGCCGCGATCTCGGCCATGACGCCGTCCCCGGACACCGTGAGCCGCTTGCGGAAGTTGCCGTCCCGCATCGCCACCAGGGCTACCATCAGCCGGTTCAGGGATGCCGTGTCCACCTCAGTCGTGCCACTGCGCACTTTTCCCTGGTTGCTCGGGGACTGTCCGCCTTTCGCGCGCGTCTTCTTGCCACGCGTCGCTGCGCCAGACTCCACTGTGTCCCTCCCGCAGGGGTCGACCGTCACTGTGCTGGGGTACCACGCTCGGCGTACCGGTTACTACTGCGTATTCTCTGCCCTGCATACCAGGCCGTGCCCAGGGGGCTGCTGCCCCCCGTACGCAGAAGACACTCAGCCTGCCCGGACTTTCACAAGAAGCTTGCCCAGTGTTTCACCCTGGCCGAACCAGGCCATAACAGTTCGGCAGCTTCGCACATCGTCCGCACACCCTCCGGACGGAAACACTGCAGACCGGCATCCGCATGGACCGCGAAGGTAAGTAACCTTGCATCCGGCTGTCCAGCCACGCCGGTCCGTCCGGCCTGGGCGGTGGCACGAAGACGAGCGGGCATCGGAGGGGCGGCCGCACACATGACCACCGGACTGATCCCGGGGGGACAGCCCCCGGACCCCCGGCCGACGGGTGGCCTGCCGCAACAGCGGCGCGAGCCGGTCGGCCAAGCAGCCCAGCACGTCGAGAACCGGTCGAGGAGTTCTGTGATCACCGCGCGAGCGGCCGCCAGTTTCGAGCCTGTCGGGCGATCTGTCGCGAGCGCCCGCTCCTTCGTCCGCGACACCCTCCAGGGCTGGGGCTTCGCCGACATCGTCGACGACGCCGTCGTTCTCACCAGCGAACTGGTGACCAACGCCGTGGTCCACGCCGGCACCTCAGCGGACCTGCTCTGCCTGCGCAGCGACGAGGGCGTACGCATCGAGGTGGCCGACCGCTACCCCGAGCGTGAGATCCCGCTCCAGGCCTCGGCCATCAACATGGGCAGCCCCGACCGCGAGGGCGGACGCGGCCTCCAGCTCTGCGCGGCCCTCGCCGGCCGCTGGGGCGTCGAGTACACCCCCACTCACAAGACCGTCTGGTTCCGACTCGACCTCCCGGCCCGGACGGTGGGCACCCGCGCGGCCGGCCCGGCCCTCCCCGCCGACCTCCTCCCCCTCGCCGACGGCCGGGTCCGCGTGGCCGTCATCCAGATCGACCGCACCGGCCACATCACCGCCTGGAACGAGGACGCCGAGGACCTCTTCGGCTACCCGGCCGAGCAGGTCACCGGCAAACCCCTGACCGACCTCGCGGCCTGGCCGCACACCCCGGGCACCAGCACCGGCATCGCGGAGGCACTCCAGCTCTCCCGCTGGGAGGGCAGCTACGGCATCCGCGCCGCCGACGGCCGCGTGGCCCCCGTCTACGCGTCCCACCTGCGCGTCCGCGACACCGGCGGCGAACCGTCAACCGTGTGCCTCCTGGTACGCGACCACGAACGGGCAGTTCTCCAGACGCCTCTGCGCGGCCCCGCCTCCGACACCGGCACCACCTCCGAGGGCCAGAGCACCGACCCCTTCGAGGTGTTCATCGGCTACCCCGCCCCGGACGACCTCGACGGACTCCTCCAGCGCACGGTCGAACGCGCTCGCGACATGCTCGACGGCGACTCCGCGTTCCTCCTGCTGGCCACCGACGACGAGACGGAACTGGAGGTCCGCGCCTCCACGGGCCTCCCCTCCGCCCGCCAGCGCTTCGCCCGCGTCCCCGTCGAGGCAGGCTCCGGCCGCTACGGCTCCGCCCGCATGCCGGCCGTCCACGACGACCTGACGGCGGTCCCCGGCGCGGTGCCGCTGCTGAACGGCACGGGCATGCGCTCGGTCGTCACGGTCCCGCTGAAGGTCGAGGGCCGCCTCACCGGCTCCCTCGGCGTCGCCGCCGAGGCCCCCGGCAGATACTCCAACGAGGAGGCCCTGCGCCTCCAGTTCGCCGCCGACCGCATCGCACTCGCCGTGGAATCGGCCCGCCTCGGCGAACTGGAACGCCTGCGCCGCGGCTCCCTGAACTTCCTCGTCGAGGCCTCCGACCTGCTGGCCGGCACCCTGGACCGCGACCAGACGCTGGCCCTGATGGCCCAGATGACGGTCCCCACCCTCGCCACCTGGTGCGCCGTCTACACGATCGCCCACCAGGCTTCCGAGCCGTACCTCTCGTACGTCCTGCACGAGGACGAGGAACTCATCGACGGCATCAAGTCCCTGCTGTCGAAGGTGCCCCCGCCCGACCCGGTCCCCACCCCCGGCGCCCGGGTCTGGACGGCTCCCGCCGAGGTGGCCCACCAGGCGGCCCTGCGCAGCTCCATGCGCAGCCTCGGCCTCAGCGGCGGCCCGACTCGCCAGGTCACACCCGGGATCGCCCCCACCCTCGCCACGGCATCCGCGGTGGGCGGCGAGACGGTCGTCCTTCCCCTGGTCGCCCGCAACCGCGTCATCGGCATGCTGACGCTCGGCAAACCGACCGACGAACACTTCCGCCAGGAGATCCTGGAACTCGCCGAGGACCTGTCCCGCCGAGCCGCCCTGGCCCTGGACAACGCCCGCCTCTACTCCGAGCGCACGGCCATCAGCCAGTCACTCCAGCGCAGCCTCCTCCCCCCGGAGCTCCCCACGATCGAGGGAGTCGAGGTCGAGGTCATCTACCGCGCGGCCGGCGAGGGCAACGAGGTCGGCGGCGACTTCTACGACGTCTTCCCCATCCGCGACGGCGCCTACGGCTTCGCCATCGGCGACGTCTGCGGTACGGGCCCGAACGCGGCGGCGGTCACGGGCCTGGCCCGCCACGCCCTGCGCCTCCTGGCCCGCGAGGGCCTCAGCGGCCCGGCGGTCCTGGAACGCCTGAACTCCGCCATCCTCGACGAAGGCGCCCGCAGCCGCTTCCTCACCCTCCTCTACGGCGAGATGCGTCCCCAGGAGGACGGCAGCGCCGAACTGAAGGTGGTCTGCGCCGGCCACCCGCTCCCGCTGCGCCTGCGCCAGGACGGCTCGGTGGAACCGGCAGCCGAACCCCAGCCGCTCCTCGGCGTCATCGACGACCTGGAGCTCTACGAGCAGACAATCACCCTCGACCCCGGCGACGTCCTCCTGTGCGTCACGGACGGCGTCACCGAACGCCGAGAAGGCGCCCGCATGCTGGGCGACGACGGCCTCGCAGACGTCCTCACGACCTGCACGGGCCTCACGGCCGGAGCGGTCGCGGCGCGCATCATGCGCGCGGTCGAACGCTTCGCGTCGGACGCCCCGTCCGACGACATGGCTATCCTGGCGATGCGCGTCCCGGGCCTCCACAAGGACTAGGACACGAAAAAGGCCCCACCCGTGAGGGTGGGGCCTTTTCTGCTGGAGCCCCCAAACGGAATCGAACCGTTGACCTTCTCCTTACCATGGAGACGCTCTACCGACTGAGCTATAGGGGCCTGTCGCTTTGCGGGGTTTCCCGCGCGGCAACGGGATAGATCATACCCCGAACAGACCCGTGCTCCCAACCACGTCAGAAAGCGGGCTGAAGAAGCCCTCCAAGGGCATTACAGGCGGACACGATCCGCTGCATGTCCCGCTTCGTCAGGGTGGCGTCCACCGGCAGTGCGAGCGTCTCATCGGAAGCCCGCTCCGTCTCCGGGAGAGAAACACACCGCCGGAATTCGGGCAGTCGATGCACCGGAGTCTTCACCGGCACACGGCAGTCGACTCCCCTGCTCCGCACAGCCCGCGCGAAAGCGTCCCGATCCGGCCGTCCGTTGCCCGGAACGCGCACGACGTACTGCTGATAGGTATGCCCGTCACCGTCGTCCGGCGTGCGCACACCCCTCAACTTCGCATGGAGATAGGCGGCCCGCTCCCTGCGCTGGGCTATCTCGTCGTACGGCGCCTCGGACTCCCCCTGCTCCAGCACGAGCAGCCCGTGCCGCGCTCCCAGCTCGTGCAGCCGCGCGATGTCGGCGAGCCGGCCGAAGCGGTGTACGACCACCACGGCCGCGGTCCGCGGAGTCACCGCCGCTTCCACAGCGGAGGCATCGAGGCAGTAGGTGAAGGGATCTATGTCGGCGAACACGGGCAGCGCCCCGGCCTTGGCCACGGCCTCGGCGACTTCGACGTTCCCGAAGGCCGGCACGACGACCTCGTCACCGAGTCCGACCCCGGCGGCCCTGAGCATTGCAGCAGTACCCATGCTCTGGATGCTGATCGCGCAACGTGAACTTCAAGTGACGGAGAACAAAAAAGGGTTGGACCCGTAACCGAAGTTCCGGGTCCAACCCTGTCAATAATTGTTCGGCGGCGTCCTACTCTCCCACAGGGTCCCCCCTGCAGTACCATCGGCGCTGTAAGGCTTAGCTTCCGGGTTCGGAATGTAACCGGGCGTTT